>JAOKCF010000001.1 GCA_028245195.1 Vicingaceae bacterium
TTCAAAGTAAAGAGATCGAATTACCACTGCGCTCTGTAACCAACCTAAATTATATGAGCAAGCAAGATTGGTTAAGTAATTATGCTAACATAGCAGGAATGAGCAGAGCTTTGAAAGGTTTATCCATAAGAGCAAGTTTCAATTCAAAAATCGATGAAGCCATTGTTGATTTAGAGCGAGATTTTAAATTGTACGAAGCAGAATTTACTCCGTTTTTTGCTGCGCTTTTTGAGTTTGCTATGAATTGGGAAACGCCAGCTAAATAACTAATTTCGCTTTATGATTCCATCTGCTCCACTTGCTGAAAGAATGCGTCCTACTTCGCTAGACAACTATGTCGGACAACAACATTTAGTGGGTAAAGGGTCAGTGTTGAGAGAATTAATTGAGAAAGGAATGGTTCCTTCCATGATTTTGTGGGGAAGTCCCGGTATTGGTAAAACCACCTTAGCAAACATTATTTCAAACGCTACTGATCGACCATTTTTTAGTCTGAGTGCTATTAATTCAGGCGTGAAAGAGGTCAGAGAAATTATACAACAAGCCAAAAGCAAGCAGTTTTTTAGTGCACACAATCCCATCCTATTTATAGATGAAATTCATCGATTTAGTAAATCGCAGCAAGACTCTTTATTGGGGGCCGTTGAAAGCGGAACGATTACCTTGATTGGAGCAACTACTGAAAACCCTTCGTTCGAAGTGATCTCGGCCCTTTTGAGCCGTTGCCAAGTATATACGCTTGAACCACTAAACCGAGACGAGTTAATGGGGTTAGTGAAGATGGCGTTGGAGAGAGATGAATTTCTAAAAAAGAAAGAAGTCAAGATTAAAGAGGAACACGCATTACTCCAACTTTCTGGTGGCGATGCTCGAAAACTATTAAATCTTTTAGAGTTAGTCGTCAACAATCAATCTGGAAACAAAATTGAGATTACCGATGAAAGGGTAAAGCAAATTGCCCAGCAAAATATCGTCAAATACGATAAAGATGGTGAGCAGCACTACGATATTATTTCTGCCTTTATAAAATCTATTCGCGGAAGTGACCCCAACGCAGGTGTATATTGGCTAGCGCGTATGATTGAAGGTGGTGAAGACCCTAAGTTTATTGCGCGTCGTTTGTTGATTTTAGCATCTGAAGATATCGGCAATGCCAACCCTACTGCCATCGTAATGGCGAACAACTGCTTTCAAGCCGTTAACGTAATCGGCTGGCCAGAGTCTAAAATTATTTTAGCACAATGCGTAACCTATTTAGCCTCCTCGCCTAAAAGCAATGCTGCATACATGGCCATTAACCATGCTCAGGCTGAAGTAAAAGCAAGTGGTAATTTAAATGTGTCTTTGCCATTGCGCAATGCACCAACTAAGCTCATGAAAGAGATTGGCTATGGAAAGGATTACAAATACGCGCACGATCACCCCAATAACTTTGTACACCAAGAGTATTTACCGCAAGAAATTAGTGGAAAGAAATTCTACGAACCACTAAATAATGCCCGAGAAAACGACTTACGAAAGCGATTAAAAGCACTGTGGCAAGAGAAGTATGGGTATTGATTAAATTATGAATCCATGAATGATGAATTACGAATCTTAAAGCAACACACAAGCAACACTCATTTATCTGCCATAGATTGCTTCATTCTTCGCAATGATAGTGTTCGATTCACTTTTCTAAATTCGTAATTAAATAATTCGCAATTCACCTTTAATGTTGCCAGCCCTGCGCCTTCAATTCGATTAAAGCTTCCGTTCCAGTCGCTACCATATTATTTCCTGAACCTTGATCGGTAACGTGACCAATAATGGTTAAGAGTGGCTCTCTCTTTATTTTTTCGAAATGCTGTATTGGTAAAGTGAACAGTAACTCGTAGTCCTCTCCTCCATTTAATGCTGCCATTACAGGATTTAAGTTCAATTCCTCACAGGTATTAATGGTTTGTGCATCTAGCGGGATTTTATCCTCATAAACTTGCACTCCGACCTTAGATGCCTTTGCTAGATGAATTAATTCAGAGGATAGTCCGTCAGAAATATCAATCATTGCGGTTGGAACAATTCCTTCTTTTGCAAAATATTCGATTAAGTCTTTTCTTGCTTCAGGTTTTAATTGTCGCTCTAAAATGTAATCCTTTCCTGAAAAATCAGGCTGCATGGCGGAATTGTCTTTGAAAACTGATTTTTCCCGTTCTAAAATTTGTAATCCTGCAAATGCTGCACCTAAATCTCCCGAAACACAAATCAAATCTGTCTCTTTTGCTCCACTTCTTTTCACAACCTTATCCTGCTCTACCTGTCCAAGCGCAGTAATAGAAATAACGGTCCTTGACAACGATGAAGTAGTATCTCCTCCAACAAGGTCAACCCCATACAACTCACAAGCTAGATTAATTCCTTCATAAATATCTTCCAATGCCTCTACTGACATTCGGTTAGAAAGTGCCAAGGAAACTGTTATTTGAGTTGGAACAGCGTTCATGGCATAAATATCTGACAAGTTAACCACCACAGCTTTGTACCCTAAATGCTTTAGTGGCATATAAAGCAAATCAAAATGAACTCCTTCCACTAACATGTCGGTGCTAACCACCGTCATTGCTTTTTCGTTTTTAATCAAAGCTGCGTCGTCTCCGACACCTAATTTGGAAGTAGCATTTTTCAGCTCAATGTCTTTGGTTAATCTTTCGATTAATCCGAATTCTCCAAGATCAGTTAGCGGAGTCGGCTCATTTGTATTTTCACTCATCCTACAAAAGTAAATGTTATAAAGAACAGAGGACTTTTTGTTAAGGGATATTTTAACTCTTAAATATTTTCTTAGTACAAAACAATACCCTCTATAGGGTGTTTTTTAAGTAAAAATAAACCTTATTTAGAGTTAATCTAAATAAAGATAAGTAATTTTGACTGCAGAAAAATTGCGCAAATGATTAAGATAAACGACAGAGCAAGAGACAAGATAATGACCCTTTTATCGGAAGAAGGAAAGGCACAAGATCGGTTTGTTCGAGTAGCTGTTCAAGGTGGTGGATGCTCCGGATTAATGTACAACTTGGATTTTGACTCAGAACTAAAAGAGGAAGATAAAGTGATAGAAGACAACAACGTAAAAATTGTTATAGATAAAAAGAGCGTTTTGTACTTAGTCGGAACCGAGTTAGATTTTACAGACGGCTTAAATGGCAAGGGATTTAGCTTTAACAACCCGAATGCTTCAAGGACTTGCGGATGTGGAGAAAGTTTTTCAATATAAAGGTATGAAAGAGATGCAAACAGAAGACGAGTTAATTGAAGAGATAACCAACAGTGAGTACAAGTATGGTTTCTACACTGAAATGGATTCGGATCAAGCTCCAAAAGGATTAAGCGAAGTTATTATTCGTTTTATCTCTGCTAAAAAGAATGAGCCTCAATGGATGTTGGATTACAGGCTTAACGCTTACAGAATCTGGGAGAAGATGGAAGAGCCAGAGTGGGCTCATTTAGGTTATGAAAAACCTGACTTCCAAGACCTACACTACTACTCTGCTCCAAAGCCTAAAGTGCAGTTGGACAGTTTAGACGAGGTTGACCATGAGTTATTAGAAACCTTTAAGAAATTAGGTATTTCTATTGAAGAGCAAGAACGTTTAACAGGAGTTGCAGTTGATGTCGTAATTGACAGCGTTTCTGTAGCAACCTCTTTCAAAAAGAAATTAGGAGAGTTGGGAATTATATTTTGTTCATTTAGTGAAGCTGTTCAAGAACACCCAGAATTAGTTCAGAAATATTTAGGAACTGTTGTGCCAACTACGGACAATTTTTATTCTGCATTAAACTCAGCGGTGTTTACTGATGGTTCTTTCTGTTACATTCCAAAAGGCAAAAAATGCCCTATGGAGTTGTCAACTTATTTTAGAATTAATGAAGCCAACACTGGCCAATTTGAAAGAACCTTGGTTATTGCCGATGAGGGTAGTTATGTAAGTTACTTAGAAGGTTGCACCGCTCCAATGAGAGATGAAAATCAATTGCACGCGGCGGTAGTTGAATTAGTAGCATTGGATAATGCAGAAATAAAATACTCTACCATTCAAAACTGGTATCCTGGAAGTAAAGAAGGAAAAGGAGGTATTTACAATTTCGTAACCAAGCGAGGCTTGTGCATGGAAAATTCAAAAATCTCTTGGACTCAGGTAGAAACTGGTTCAGCTGTTACATGGAAATATCCTGGTTGTATTTTAAAAGGAAACAATTCTATTGGAGAGTTTTACTCCGTTGCTGTTACTTCTAACCATCAGCAAGCAGATACTGGATCGAAAATGATTCATTTGGGTAAAAACACCAAAAGCACAATTATATCAAAAGGAATTTCTGCAGGACAAGCGCAGAATTCATATAGAGGTTTGGTAAAAATTGCTAAAGGAGCTGCCAACGCAAGAAACTTTACACAGTGCGACTCATTACTAATGGGCAATAATTGTGGCGCTCATACCTTCCCATACATTGAAGTAAGTAACCAAAGTTCAAAAGTAGAACATGAGGCAACTACTTCAAAAATTGGTGAAGATCAGATATTCTACTGCAAGCAAAGAGGCATGGATGAAACAACAGCCATTAACCTAATTGTGAACGGCTATTGTAAAGAAGTTTTAAATCAATTGCCAATGGAATTTGCGGTTGAAGCACAAAAATTATTAGAAATAAGCTTGGAAGGAAGTGTAGGGTAAATTGATTCGTTGAATCAGGATTAATTACGAATCCACAAATTAAGAATTACGAAAGGTAGTTCAAGTAAAATTCAGCTATACTATTTACCTTTTAGGTATAATTGGACAAAAAAATAAAAGGAATTGAATTTCTAATTGCATTATTTAGAATGATTAAAATAAAAAATTTACACGCTTCCATTGAAGGAACAGAGATTTTAAGAGGCATTAACCTCGAAGTAAAAGCAGGAGAAGTACATGCGATTATGGGACCAAACGGTTCAGGAAAAAGCACGTTGGCCAGTGTATTAGCAGGAAGAGATGAGTATGAAGTAACGGAAGGTTCAGTTGACTTTTTAGATGAAGACCTACTAGATATGGAACCTGAAGATCGTTCTAGGGCCGGTTTGTTTTTAGCATTTCAATACCCTGTTGAAATTCCTGGTGTAAGCAACATCAATTTTTTGAAAACAGCGATTAACGAAGCAAGAGAAAAAAGAGGAGAAGATCCTATGGCTGCCAAAGATTTCTTGAAAAGAGTAAAGGAAAAATCTAAGCTAGTAGAGCTTGACGGCCGTTTAGCAAATCGTTCTGTGAACGAAGGTTTTTCAGGTGGAGAGAAGAAGCGTAATGAGATATTCCAGATGGCAATGCTTGATCCTAAATTATCTGTTCTAGATGAAACCGATTCAGGGTTGGATATTGATGCGTTGAGAATTGTAGCCAATGGGGTGAACGAATTAAAAACAAAGGACAATGCGTCAATCGTTATTACCCATTACCAGAGATTACTAGATTATATAGTTCCTGATTATGTACATGTATTGTACAAGGGGAAGATTGTAAAAACAGGACCAAAAGAGCTAGCCCTAGAGTTAGAAGAAAAAGGTTACGAATGGATTTTTAAAGAATTAGAAGCAGTTTCAGCATAGGTATGGAAGTAATGAACGAAACCGTAACATTAACCAACAAGGATAAATTCCTCAGTCATTTTGATTTGATTGACTTTTCTATGGATGAAGATTTTTCTTCTGATGCTAGAAAAGAAGCAATGGAGTTGATTCAATGGTTGGACTTTCCTACTTCCAAAGCGGAATACTGGAAATATACTAGAGTTAATAAAATTATTAAAGGCAATTATAAAGTTTCAGCTCCAGAAAATGAGATTGAAATTGACTTATCTGTTCCATCTAAAAACTGTATCGTTTTAATTAACGGCTATTTTAGTGAAGAGTTGAGCTTCTTTGATAAGACTGAAGGCATAGAATTTAGTAGTCTATCTGACGCTAAAAAGAGCAACTCTATCTTAGGAGAAAAATTCAATTCTTTGGTGAAGAAAGATGAGATTTTCGCAGACATTAATTCAGCTTATCACCAAGATGGCGCCTTTATGCATGTTGCTAAAAATGTTCAAGTAGAAGAGCCATACTACATTTTAAATTTAGTTGACGATTCGAATATTGTATCGAATCCAAGAAACTTCATTTTTATAGAGCAAGGAGCCAATGCAAAAGCAGTTCTAAAAACCATTAATACTGGTAACACGGGTTCGTTTACCAATATGGTATCTGAAATATTTGTTGAGAAAAATGCGCAATTTGAAATAAACAAGATTCAAGACGAGGCTGAGGATTCGTTTCAAATAGCAACAGAGCAAGTTGTTCAAGGAGACGATAGCACATTTAAAATCAACACTTTTACCTTAAACGGAGCAATTGTTAGAAACAATCTAAACATTGACTCTTTAGGTAAAAATACCATGACCTATTTAAATGGTTTGTATCCTTTAAAGGGTAAGCAACATGTTGACAACCACACCTATTTGTTGCACCGCGAGCCGAACGGCGAGTCGCATGAATTGTACAAAGGTATAATGGGCGATTCTTCAACAGGAGTTTTCAATGGAAAGGTATTTGTGCACAAAGAAGCACAAAAAACAAATGCTTTCCAGTCGAATGCAAACATTGTAATGACGGATACTGCTACCATTAATTCAAAGCCTGAATTAGAAATTTATGCAGATGATGTTAAATGCAGTCACGGTTCAACAACTGGTCAATTGGATAAGGAAGCATTGTTCTACTTAAGAGCTAGAGGCTTGTCTAAAGATAGCGCTAGAGCTGTTTTAGTGAATGCATTTGCATCTGACGTAATTGAGCACATTGGAGTTGAAGCAGTAAAAGATGAGATTGAAAAATACATTGACGATAATTATCATGGGATAAAATAATTTGTTCCCACTTTACCCTGAGTGCTTTATTAGGGCGCTTCGATACTATTTCGGTTTCACCGAAATCACTCAGCGTCCAAATAAAGAGTATCGAAGGGCAAAATGGAATTTTTAAAAAATGAAAAAAATTAATGTAAACGAAATAAGAAAAGACTTTCCAATACTTTCAAGAAAAGTAAATGGCAAACCTTTAGTTTACTTAGACAATGGAGCCACTTCTCAAAAGCCACAAGTTGTTATAGACGCGATAAACAACTATTACACGAACGATAATGCTAATATCCACCGTGGTGTTCACACCTTAAGTCAAGCTGCGACAACCGCTTATGAAGTAAGTAGAAAAAAAATCCAAACATGGATTAATGCCGAACATTCTGAAGAAGTAATTTTTACAAAAGGTACAACTGACGGTATTAATTTAATTTCAAATGCCTGGGGTCGATCAAATTTGAAAAAAGGTGATGAAGTAATTATCACCGAAATGGAACACCATTCTAACATTGTGCCGTGGCAAATGATTTGCGACGAAAAAGAAGCAATACTTAAAGTGATTCCAATTAACGATTCAGGAGAGTTGTTGATGGGTGAGTATAAAAAGATGCTTTCTAGCAAAACTAAAATGGTAGCCCTAGTTCACGTTAGCAATGCACTGGGAACAATAAATCCTGTTCAAGAAATCATAGCATTAGCTCACGAAGTTGGAGCTAAAGTTTTAGTAGATGGCGCACAACAAGTAGCACATGCCGCTCCAAATATGAGAGATTTAGATGTAGATTTCTATGTTTTTGGATTACACAAAATGTTTGGCCCGACTGGAATTGGGATTCTTTACGGCAAAAAAGCATTATTATATGCAATACCACCTTATCAGGGTGGTGGGGATATGATTAAAACCGTTACTTTCGAAAAGACGACCTACAACGAATTGCCTTTTAAATTTGAAGCAGGAACACCTAATATCTCCGCAGGAATTGCAACTGCCGCAGCTGTAGATTACATTACTTCCTTAAATTGGGATGAAATACATGCTCACGAGCAAGAGTTACTTGACTATGCTACAGTAGAGTTGAAAAATATTAAAGGGCTAAAAATAATCGGTGAAGCAACAAACAAAGCTTCAGTAATTTCATTTGTAGTAGAAGGAATACACGCCTATGATATTGGAGTGATTGTTGATAAAATGGGCATTGCTGTTCGAACAGGGCACCATTGTACACAGCCGTTAATGAATCGATTTGGAATTCAAGGAACAATAAGGGCAAGTTTCGCTTTCTACAATTCAAAACAAGAAGTTGACTTATTAATTGTTGCTCTCAACAGAGCAATTAACATGCTTTCATAATTATGATTAACGAAAGACAAGACGAAGTAATTGAAGAATTCGAAATGTTCGAAGACTGGATGGACAAATACGAATACTTGATTTCATTAGGCAAAGAACTACCATTAATTGACGAATCTAAAAAAACAGAAGAGAACATTATTAAAGGTTGCCAATCTAGAGTTTGGCTAGCTGCCGATTTAAATGATTCCAAAATTCAATTTACCGCCGATAGCGATGCAATTATTACCAAAGGAATTATCTCTTTAATGATTCGAGTTTTAACGGACTCATCTCCGAAAGAAATTATGGAAACAGAACTTTATTTTATTGATAAAGTTGGATTAAAAGAACACCTCTCTCCTACTCGTTCAAATGGATTAGTAAGTATGGTGAAACAAATAAAAATGTATGCAATTGCATATTCTTTAAAAGTATAAGTTATGGCTGAAAAGAACGTAAAAGACCTTTCAAAGAAGGATGTAGAAAATCAAGTAATTGATGTATTAAAAACTATCTATGATCCCGAAATACCTGTAAATATTTACGATTTAGGTTTAATATACTTTGTAATTGTTGACGATGAGTTTAACGTTAAGATTGAAATGACCTTAACTTCTCCTAATTGCCCGGTTGCAGAAAGTATGCCTGAGGAAGTTCGTGTAAAAGCAGAAAGTTGTTGGTGTGTTAAGACAGCAGAGGTAGAAATTGTTTGGGATCCTACTTGGGACAGGGACATGATGAGCGAAGAAGCTAAATTCGAATTAGGTTTCATGTAAAGCACAACGATTAAATTTCTAATTATCAACTAAAAAGAAATGTCAGAAGAAATTGTAAACAGAGTAGCCAACAGTGGTTTAATTACGTTCAACCTAGAGGATTTATTTCCTGAAGGAGATAGAATTCTATATGACATTAAAGATAATCTTTGGCAAGAAATTGCACTAAAAGAAAAAGACTTTCGTGAATTTGTGAAAGCACATGATTGGTCTCAATATCAAGACAAATACGTTGCTATCCACTGTTCTGTTGATGCCATTGTTCCAACTTGGGCGTATATGCTTTTAACAACCAAGCTCACTGCTTTTGCAAAAAAAGTAGTTTTTGGAAATCTTCAAGAATTAGAAAATGTTCTATTCGAAGAAGCTCTTTCTAAAATTAATGCTGACGATTACATAGATGCTAGAGTAGTAATTAAGGGATGCAGTGGAAAAGCGGTTCCAGCTTCAGCTTATGTACGAATTACCGAAATGCTTCAACCTGTTGCAAAAATCATAATGTATGGTGAGCCTTGCAGCACCGTACCCTTGTATAAGAGGCCAAGAGGGTAGACTTAGGTTGTAAATTATAACCTATTTTGCTCATCCTCTGAACCGGATTGTCTTCTACGCTTTTCTTTAACATCTTTTTGTCCAAAGGCATAACTCAAAAAAATGGTCACATTTCTACTGTCACTTCCTCCCGAACCAGATATACTAACTCCTGCGAAATCATTCTCTGCACGCCAAAAATTTGTAAAAAGTATATCATTAAAGGATAGTTTCCCGGTCCATTTTTTATAACTTTTACTTGCGGCAATACTCAAGGCTCCCATACTTTTTGTTCTAAAAGTACCCCTCCAAATGGATGGGCTGCTGTACCATCCGCTAACTTCTAATTTATAAGACTTCGGTAAGCTAAAGGTAGACGAACAAAAACCGCCATAAATAAACTGATCAATCGGAATGAAAGATGGATTATTCGCCGTAAAACTAGTGTAATAAGCATAAGAACTTAAGTATACATTCCACCATTCTTTTATTTTAAAAGGGTAGCTTAAACTAAAATTATATACTTGATTATCCGCCACATTCTGCGTCTGAATAAAACCTCTTGCTTCTCCATCTGCTTCTGTCACCTCTGCAAAAAAGTCTGATACATAAGAATAAGTAAGACTTGTGGTTAGGAGGTATTTATAGGTATTCGAAATTTTAATGTTCTCTGTAAACTGAGGTTGTAAAAAGGGATTCCCTTTTCTAAAGCTCAACTCATTTATTTGAGATTCGAATGGATTTAAATTTTCATAGTTTGGACGAGCGATTCTTCTACTATAAACCAAGGCTAAGCTATTGTTATTATTTGGAGAATAGGATAAACCTCCTGAAGGAAACCAGTTTAAATAGCTTCTATTTACCGTTTTATTGTCTTCTGGAGAAAAAGCAGTTAATACCCCATCAGAATTTGTATGTTCTGCTCTTAATCCAAATTGTAGATTAACTTTTTTTATGTTGAACTTGTAATTGAAATATCCAGCCATAATTCGTTCTTCGTAATCAAATGTATTAGAGCGATTTTCGTTTAAGGATTGTTGCCCATTTTCGATATTAAAAAAATTAAACGTATTATTAGTTTCTACTTGAGATATCTTAGCCCCAATACCCAATGTGCCTTTCAATAACTTTTGCTCATAATCCGTTTTCGTAGAGTAGACATCAATATTAATTGGCGTTTCCTGGAAGTTAACATTCTCACTAGTGATATTTTCATTATCGGGATTGACGTAAAAGTTCGGCTGAGAAGTTTCTTGTTCTTTTGAGAAATAAACGTAATCTAAATCCACACTAAACATGCGATCGTTTGTATCCTTGTACGTATAATTTACATTGGTAGTGATGTTATAGGTCTCTGAATCATCTTTGTTTGGTGCTCTTAAAATACTGTCTACAGAACTACTGTTCTCTCCAAAAATATCTGTGTTTGAAATAGAAAATGCGTCTCTCACGTTTCTGCTTCCGTTTACACTTAAACTGATAGTACTAAAGTCAGACATGTAATAATCTCCGCCAACATTTAATCGATCATTTAGACTTGAATTTTCTGAATCTGTTTCTCCATCTAACACAATACCATTCTGAATTCTCTTAATGTCGAAGAATCCTGTACTTGTCCCATCGTAATGAGAAGCATTTCCAAAAAGAGCAAACTTTTTACTTCTGTGATTTACATTAAGTGTAGTGCTATTTCTAAAAAAATCACCATAAGTTAAAGAGTTAGTGACTGTCCCTTTTGTACCAAGTCCTTTTTCACGCTTTAAAACAATGTTTAAAATACCTGCGCTTCCAGCTGCATCGTATTTCGAGGAAGGTTGTGTAATGATCTCAATCTTGTCGATTTCTTCTGCTCGTAAACTTTTCAGATAGTTCGTAAGGTCTTGTCCTTGCAAATAGGATTGTTTACCATTTACATAAACGTTTATTCCCTCCTTTCCTTCTAAAATAATGTTATCATCCCTATCAACTTGCAACCCAGGAGCCTTTCTCAGAAGCTCCACTCCATTGTCTCCGGTCGTAGATAGATTTTGAGAAACGTTAAATATCGTTTTATCAGCCTCTACTTGTATCATTGGCTTTTGGATTGTAATTGTAACCTCCCCTATTTCAGCACTAGTTTTATTAAGCGCCACTTTACCCAATATGCCTTTGTCTTTTGCTAAAGCAATTAAAACAGTTTTTCGCTGATAACCGATAAAGGTAACTACCAATCGATAATTGTTGTCATTCAAATTAACAAACCGAAACGTTCCATCTGCTCTTGTAGTCTCTACTTTTTGAACGGAACTGTCGGATTTAAATAACTGCAAGGTGGCAAAAGGAAGTCCGTCGCCTTTCTCATCTAGAATAACGCCTTGAATAGATTGTGCACTAGAATACATTGAAAAGCTAAAGAATAGAAGGAATAATAAATTTTTCACCGTATTAATTTGAAACAAACATGAACTTATTTTTTAATTCAAATTCATTAAAAAATATAAATGGGGTTATCGCAAGATGAGCGGAATATACTCATTAGATTACAGGATACTAAATAAGCTTTCAGAAGGTTAATCACACCAAGAGCCTTTATAAGAGTGTCCTAAATAAAAAGAAGTTTACATAATAACGAGATAAAAATACCTTAAACCATTCATCATATTTTAGTACCTTTTTATACCTAGTAGTATTAGTTTTAGCTAAAAGTATACGAAAACAAACTTTCAATTCGTTACTTAACCATCAACCACAAAACTTACGATTATGAAAAAATGGTGATGACTATTTAATTGATGTGCATTCAGAACAAATGTTTAAGGATAAGTACAAGCATAAAAACTGCAGTTTGCTTACTTTTCAATTATGAAAATAATCACTTTAATTTTCCTAGTGTGTTTTGTTTACATAACTGTTGGTTTTACACAGCAAAAATCAGCCGAAGTGTTCCAAAAAGAAACAAACGAACACTACTCTGACGAAGAGAGTTCTCCTTTACTAAAAGAAGACCTGATCAACTTCAAGGGCTTAAGTTTTTATAAAATTGATTCGCAATTTATTGTTGTTGCAAAAATTAATCGGATAGAAAAAATAAAACCGTTCAAAATGAAAACTACAACCGACCGAAGACCTGAATATGTGGTTTACGCGGTTGCTACTTTTGAATTAAACGATGCAGAACACACCTTGAATATCTACAAAAGTTACGGTACAAGTAAACCTGAATATGAAGACTATCTTTTCCTCCCGTTTACTGATGAAACTTCAGGAAATGATACATACGGCGGCGGACGTTTTATAGATTTGAGAATTGTGGAAGGAAGTGAAATGGTGATTGACTTTAACCAAGCATACAATCCTTACTGCGCATACAATCATGGTTATAGCTGCCCTATTCCACCCAAAGAAAATCACTTAAAAACTCGAATTGAAGCAGGAGTAAAATACGTATCAAAAGACTAGATAAATCACGAACTTTGACTCAATGGAAAGTATTATCCAATCTTCTATTGAAAAGGCCTCAGCATTGCTAATCAACGGCGAAGTGATTGCCATTCCTACTGAAACGGTTTATGGTTTAGCAGCTTCAATTGATTTCCCTCAAGCAATTAATTACATTTTCGAATTAAAAGGTAGGCCTAGAACCAATCCATTAATTGTACATGTAGCTACTTTTGAACAGGCCGAAAAGCTATGTATGTCTTTCCCAGAACCTTTAAAAAAATTAGCCAATCAATTTTGGCCCGGTTCTCTTACAGTTGTTATACCTAAATCAGAACTTGTTAGTGATCAAATTACGGCTGGTAAAAGTACCGTCGGTATTAGAATTCCGAACCATCCTGAATTGTTGAAATTATTAGAACAAACCGGACCAATAGCTGCTCCTAGTGCCAACCCTTTCGAACGAATTAGCCCTACTACGGCAAAACATGTTGCGGATTACTTTCCGAAGGGATTAAAAATGGTATTAGATGGTGGAGCTTGCCAAGCGGGCATAGAATCCACTATTGTTGGATTTGAAAATAACCAGGTTACCGTTTATCGCTTAGGAGCAATAAGCATTGAAGCAATTGAAAAAATAGTTGGAGAAGTTGCCTTTTTTGATTCCGAGAAAAGCCATTTTGTTACTCCAGGAATGTCCAAAAAACATTACGCGCCTAAGACAAAAACAATTGTCACGGAAAACATAGAAGACTTTGTTAGCAAGCATTCTACTTCAAAAATTGGAATAATTGTATTTGAGAAGTCTTCAGGCACAACGGTTTCTAAAGAGGTTATCCTATCCCCTTCAGGAAGTTTGCATGAAGCTGCACAACGGATTTACCTCACGCTGCACGAATTTGATCAATTAGACTTAGACTGCATTGTGATAGAACCTCTGCCAAACCAAGGATTAGGAAGGTCAATTAATGATCGGTTAAGCAGAGCTGTGCATGGGTAATTGGTGCTTTTAAAAAAAAATTTTATTTAAAAAATGAACCTCATTGAACCTAAAACCTGACAAATGTCATAGCAATTACTTCACTTAATTCTGACCTTTAGATTGAATTTAAAAACCAATTCAATGAAAAAAAGATAAGCTGTAAGCAACATTATAAAAAGAGATTTGTGGGCTGACGTGAATCAAAGTAACCTCAGTGAAGCCAAATCTATAATGGAAGAAAAAAAGATGCGACACTTGCCAATAGTAAAAGGAGAGAAGTTAGTAGGCAAGATTAGTTTGACTGACATTCACAGAATTAGTTTCGGGGCAAATTATAATCAAGCTGAACAGGTCGACTCTGCTATATTTAAAAGTTTAACCTTAGGGCAGGTAATGAAGTCTGACCCAACAACAATTAACTCAAACACTACCATTAAAGTAGTAGCTGTAACGCTTGCAAAAGAAGAGTTCCACGCACTTCCTATTGTTGACGAATCAAACAAACTAGAAGGTATTGTAACGACAACAGATTTAGTAAACTATTTAATTGACCAGTATTAAACCAACCTCAATTAAACTTGATGAAGCCCTTTTGTTAATTCGAAGGGGCTTTTTATATTTTGTAAAAAAGTATAGCCCGCTTACTTCAGCAAAATAGAACTATCACCATAACTTAAAAAACGAAAATCGTTGTTTAATGCGTAATCGTAAACCTTGTGCCAATCTTCTCCGATCCAAGAAGAAACTAAGGCTAACAGAGTGCTTTTAGGCTGATGAAAATTCGTAATTAACCCGTTAATGGCTTTCCATTCGTAACCGGGCATAATGAACAAGGCAGAATGAAAATCTATCTTGATTTCTCCGGATTTTTCCAACACTTGTACCAAGAAGTGACAAGCTTCTTTCCAACTCAACTCTTTAGGTAATTGATAAGCATCTTCTTGAGTAACCAAGTTTTCATTCAGATTACCTGTATATTTCATTTTAACTGCTATCCAATACAAACTTTCTAAGGATCGAAGACTAGTAGTTCCAACACAAATTATTTTATCCTGCTTCAACGCCAATTGTTCAATAGTAGCTTTGTCAATTACAATACGCTCTTGATGCATATCGTGATCCACTAGTTTATCTGCTTTAACAGAACGAAAAGTTCCTGCTCCCACAAATAATGTCAGGTAAGCTAAATCAATACCACTCTGCTGCAAATCTTCAAGCTGACTATCTAGGAAGTGCAAACCTGCGGTTGGAGCAGCGACAGCACCTTCATTCTTGGCATAAACTGTTTGGTAATTCTCTTGATCGGCCAATTCAGTTTTTCGATTCAAGTATGGCGGAAGTGGAATCTCTCCAGCCTCATTCAATATCTCTGAAAATTCAATACCACCATCCCATTCAAAATAAATGACCACATTGGTTGCTCTTTTTTCCGAAATTCTAGCTCTTAAAATAGTTCCTGCAATTGCCAATTCTAAAACTTCTCCGTCCTTAAATCGTTTGAGGTTCCCTACTAAACATTGCCATTTACATTCTCGCTTAGCAGTAAGAGCCTGTTCAACAGTTTGTTCAAATGGCTCCAAACAAAATATTTCAATTTTTGCCCCAGTCTTTCTTTGAAAATATAGCCTTGCAGCTAGCACTTTAGTATCATTAAAAACTAGAATCGAACCTTCTGGTAAATGTGCTCTTAAATTTGAAAATACATCTGTTTCGATCGCACCATTTTTATATGTTAACAGCTTAGATAAATTACGATTTTTCAACGGGTACTTGGCTATTCGCTCATCCGGTAAATCATAAAAAAATTCCTTTGATTGTAATTGCTCTCGATTCATGAATGCAAAAATAAGGGCTATAGTCCATATTCTAGTCTTCGAGTATTAGACTATGGTATTTACCTGTTAAACAGCATAATTTTAATACTACATAATCGCTTAATACCTACTTTTACCATGTATTAAATAAAAAATCATGTTTAACCCTTGGCACGATGTTCACATCGGAAAAACTCACCAGAAACGGTAACTGGAATCATTGAAATTCCTAAAAATAGCAGAGCTAAATACGAATTAGATAAAGACTCTGGATTATTAATCTTGGATAGGGTTTTATACTCTTCTATTAACTACCCTTCAAACTATAGTATCATACCTCAAACCTATTGTGATGATGGCGACCCATTAGTTATCTTAGTTTTATCTCTAATAGAAATTGTGCTAATGTGCTTGGTTGAACCAAGGCCAATTGGTGTTATAAAAATGTTAGATGAAGGAGAAAGCTATGATAAAATGATTGCTGTTGCAGTGAATGACATGAGTGTTGGACACATCCAAGATGTTTCGGAATTACCTAATCATTCCATCAAAGAACTTAGGAGCTTTTTTGAAGACTACAAAAAATTAGAGAAGAAAGAAGTAATTTTAGAAGAGTTTCAAGGAGCTAGTGCAGCGAGGGAAGTCATCGAAAAAAGTATCTTAGATTATAAAAAATTGATGAGCAAGTAAGAAATTACTTCAACATTTTTAAAACAAAAAAAGGCTCGCCTTAATTGGCAAGCCTTTTCTTGTTTGATTCGTTTTATATCTCTTATCCGCCGAAATCATCGAATGATACATTCTCTTCAGGAACTCCCCAATCGTCACACATTTTGAGAACCGCTTGGTTCATCATTGGCGGACCGCAGAAATAATATTCAATATCTTCAGGTGCATCATGCTTCGATAAATAATTATCGATAACAGATTGATGAACGAATCCTACGAATCCGTCTCCTTCAGCTTCCATGTTATCCATCACTTTCCAATTATCTACTTCCATTGGTTCAGAAAGAACCATGTAAAATTTGAAATTTGGAAAATCCTTTTCTAATGATCTAAAATGCTCAATGTAAAACAATTCTCTTTTTGATCGACCACCATACCAGTATGATACTTTTCTTCCAGATTTGATTGTTCTAAATAAATGATATAAGTGAGAACGCATAGGAGCCATTCCTGCACCACCTCCAATATATAACATTTCAGCATCAGTCTCTTTAATGAAGAATTCTCCATAAGGTCCTGAAACAGTCACTTTATCATCTTTCTTCTGATTGTAGATATAGGAAGAAGCAACACCCGGATTCACATTCATCCAGCCATTCTTTTCTCTATCCCAAGGTGGAGTTGCAATACGTACATTCAACATAATTCTTCTTCCCTCAGCAGGATACGAAGCCATAGAATATGCTCTTTCCACTAAATCATTATTTTTCATTTGCAATGGCCACAAGTTAAACTTGTCCCACTCTGCCTTAAACTTGTCTGGCTCTCCAGGATGTTCTTCTGGGTGCGCGGTGATATCAATATCCTTAAAGTCTACTACTGTTTTTGGAATTTCAATCTGAATGTAACCTCCAGCCTTATAATCCATATCTTCAGGTAATTCAACTATGAATTCCTTAATAAACGAAGCAACAGAATAATTTGATACAACAGTAGCTTTCCATTTCTTAATTCCAAACACCTCCTCTGGAACTTCAACCACCATATCTTCTTTCACCTTCACTTGACAACCTAATCTCCAGTTATCAGCAATTTCTTTTCTTGAAAAATATGGCTTTTCAGTTGGTAAAATTTCTCCACCTCCACTGGTTACTTGACACTTACACATGGCACAGGTACCACCTCCACCACATGCTGATGGAAGAAATATTTTTTCACTACTTAACGTAGAAAGTAAGGTACTACCAGCTTGAACTTGTACGTTCTTCTCTCCGTTAATAGTTAAAGAGACAGGCCCTGAATTTGTAAGTTTCGCCTTCGCCCAAAGCAAAAGACTTACTAATAATAACATAACTGATAATACTACGGCTACTGCCGCTCCTACTGTTACTGTATTTAATGCTAAAATCATCTTCTTATAATTCTTTTAATTACAATTCAATTCCCATAAAACTCATAAACGCCATTCCCATCAACCCTGTGATGATAAATGTAATTCCTAAGCCTCTTAATGGAGCAGGAACTTTTGAGTATCTAATTTTTTCTCTAATCGCTGCGATGGCTACAATTGCTAAAAACCAACCAACTCCTGATCCTAAGCCAAACACTGTAGCTTCTGCAATGTTCGCATACTGTCTTTCTTGCATGAATAGAGATCCACCTAAAATAGAACAGTTTACAGCAATTAATGGCAAAAAGATTCCCAAAGCACCGTAAAGCGCAGGAGCATACTTTTCTACCGCCATTTCAACTAACTGTACCATAGAAGCGATAACTGCTATAAACATAATAAAGCTTAAGAAACTTAAATCTACATCAGCAAAGTCTGCATCTAACCAAACAAGTGCTCCTTCTTTCAAAACATAATTCTCTAACAAATAGTTAATCGGCACTGTAATTCCTAAAACAAAAATTACTGCTGCTCCAAGACCTACTCCAGTTTTCACTGTTTTAGAAACAGCCAAATAAGAACACATTCCTAAGAAATAAGCGAAAATCATATTGTCGATAAAAATCGACTTAATAAATATATTTACGTATTCCATCTTTATTAATTTTCTTCGATTAGTTTCGTATTTCTAGAACGTTGAACCCAAATAATGATTCCAACAGTGATCAATGCCATTGGAGGCAATATCATTAAACCATTGTTAAAATATCCGAAATCATAAAAAGCATCCGGTATTACTTGAAAACCGTATAGTTTACCTGAACCAAATAGCTCTCTAACAACTGCCACAGCAATAAGAATCCATCCGTAACCTGCTGCATTACCTACTGCGTCTAAAAATGAAGGCCAAGGTTTGTTTGCTAAAGCAAATGCTTCTAGACGTCCCATAATAATACAGTTGGTAATTATCAAACCAACAAATACTGAAAGTTGCTTACTCACGTCATACATGTATGCCTTCAAAACTTGATCTACTAAGATTACCAATGCTGCGACTATTACTAATTGCACAATAATCCTAACCCTTGATGGAATCAAATTTCTCAACAAGGAAACGATTAAATTCGCTCCAATCATTACTACTAATACTGACAATGACATTACAACTGCCTGCTTTACCTGAACGGTAATGGCTAAAGCAGAACAAATACCAAGTACTTGAATAGTAATTGGGTTGTCATCATTTAAAGGATCTGATAAAAGTCTTTTATTATTTGAGGAGAATAACGGCTCTTTTGGTTCTTTTACAATTGCTGTTGTTTCTGCTGTTTCACTCATAGCTTAGTCGTTTTTTAAATTATAAAGCAGCTTTTTGGTTGCCTTTGAAATAAGGTACATAAACATTCAAGGTTCTTTCCATCATCTCGCCTACTCCTTTAGAAGTTATAGTTCCTCCTGAAATTCCATCAACCATGTGACTTTTGCCTTCTACATCTGCTCCACCTTTTACAACTTCAACAGAAACATATTCAGAACCATCAAAAATTGTTTTCCCAATGAATTTACCTTGAAAAAATGGCTGATTAATTTCTGCTCCCAATCCTGGAGTTTCTGTTTTGTGATCGAAAGTTGCACCATAAATTGTATTCATGTCACCTTCAAACGCAACGAAACCCCAAATAGGGCCCCATAGACCGTTTCCTGCCATAGGTACAATGTATTTTCTAGCGCCATTTTCTTCAAAAACAAATAGAGGATAGTTCCTTTTTTCGATAGCGAGGGTTTTGAATTCTTTTACTACATCAATGTCAAAAGCATTTAAACCTTCAGGAGAAACGATATTGCCATCATTATCCAACATTACCTGTTCTACAATATACTGCTCAAACTTGGCTCCTGCCTCTTCAGGTGTAGCCTCGATTTTTACAGAAGCTAGAATGTTCTGCATTTTTTCTAATCGTACATTTTCTTTTTGCAAAGGTTTTAACCCTTCAGCTACAAAAGCCAAAGATGCTCCAACTACTATGACTAGAATTGCTGAAAAAGTGAATGTATATGAATTTTTATTTACGTCCATTTCTTTAAATATTAAGCGGCTATTGCCATTGTACGTTTTTGTCTTCGTTTGATGTTAGCTTCTACAACGTAATGATCGATTAAAGGAGCCATTACATTCATAAATAGAATTGCCAACATAATTCCTTCTGGGTAAGCAGGGTTAAATACGCGAATCATAATTCCTAAAAATCCAATTAAGAACCCATAGATATATTTACCTGTTGCTGTTTGAGCTGCTGAAACAGGGTCTGTTGCCATAAAAACCATTCCAAATGCAAAGCCTCCAATGACTAAGTGCATATGGGCCGGCACCTCCATAAAAGGATTGGCTCCCCACAGATTAAATAGCAAACCCATTACATATGCACCAAGAATACCTGAGAACATAATCTTCCAAGAAGCAATTCCTGTTATTAAAAGAATAGCTGCTCCAATCATTATCGCCAACGTGCTTGTTTCTCCTATTGACCCTGGAATAAACCCTAGAAATGCGGACATAAAAGAATCACCATAAGCGACCCCAGCAGCATCAACAAAACCTGAAGATTTCTCAGTTGCTTGGGCTAAAATAGTCGCTCCTGTTGAACCGTCAGCGTAAGCTACCGTTTCGTCCATTCCACCACCAATCCAAACCTTATCACCTGACATCCAAGTAGGATACGCAAAGAATAAGAAAGCTCTAGCAGTTAAGGCTACATTTAGGATGTTCATTCCTGTTCCTCCAAAAACTTCTTTACCAATAATCACAGCAAAAATCGTTGCTGCTGCCACCATCCATAATGGAATTTCAACTGGTAAACAGAGAGGAATTAGCATACCGGAGACTAAGAACCCCTCAGCTACTTGATGTTTATTGATGATCGCAAAAACGAACTCAACACCCAAGCCTGCTCCATAAGAAACTACAACTAATGGTAGAACTTTTAACGCACCATAGAAAAATGCATCCATAAAAGTGTAGGCCTCTCCGGTTGCTAAAAAGTGCTGATAACCTGTGTTCCACATTCCAAATAATAAAGCAGGAACCATAGCTAAAACAACCATAATCATGGTACGTTTCATATCAATTCCATCTCTAATATGAGATCCTTTTCCATTTGTAGTGTGACCTGGAACAAATAAAAACGTTTCCAACGCATCGTATGCGGGCAGGTACTTTACTAGTTTCCCACCTTCGTCGAAATTCGGTTTTATTGTATTCTCTAAAAATTTGTGAATTGCATTACTCATTTCAATACTATTTTATATTAACTCATTTCTTCACGCAACATAGCTAAGCCGTCGCGAACAATGGTTTGGGTAGGTATTTTTGATGTACATACGGTCTCACAAAGTGCAAAATCTTCAGGTGCTACTTCGTAAATTCCTAAGTTTTCCATCAACTCAATGTCGTCAACCATGATGGCTTTAACTAGTTGAACTGGATAAATATCAAACGGAAAAACTTTATCGTACTCTTCAGTAACCACAAATGGTCGTTCTTCACCATTCATGTTTGCATCTAAGTTGTATTGTTTATTTGGAGACAACCATGAAACCAAGGCTCTTGAAATGCTGAATTTATCAGGATTTGGAGTTATCCAACCAAACATTTGAGCTTCACCTCCTTCGGGTATAACAGTAACTTGGTAATCGTAAAACCCTAAATAACCTTCTAAGTCTACTTTTTCTCCAGTTAAAACGTTTCCGCTTATAATTCTGTTATTTCCTTCATTCAAATTCCACTCTAGAAGTGTTTTCATACTCACTCCTTGAATGGTTCTAAAATATTTTGATGTTTTAATTTGAGCTCCCGACACTGCAACAGTTCTACTTGCATCATATCTCCCGGTCTTAAATAACTTACCAATAGCCAAAACATCTTGAGGTTTTATAGTCCAAACCACTTCTCCCTTACTAATAGGAGAAAAGTGATGAATTTGAACACCAACATTTCCTGCAGGGTGCGGGCCTTCTATATAATGAAGCGTTACATTCTTAGCTTGCAAAAAAGCTTCATCTGCCTTAGTAGCATTGTTCACAGTCAAATGTACGTCAGCTAATTTAGCCAATGCGTCAATTCCCATTTGGAAAGTTGCACTCTTACCATGAAGAATATAATCATTATCGGGTGCAAGAGGTGCAGAGTCGAAAGCAGATATAAAAATAGCTTTCGGTGTATCGTTTGGTTTTGCAATAACGTCATACGGACGTTGCTTGATAAACGGCCAAAGTCCGCTTTTACAAAGCTTTTCGATAATCGCCTCTCTACTTTCAGAAGTAGGATTAGAAGCTCCGAAGTCTTCATATTTAGTTTCCTTGTCTGCTACAATAACGATTTCCTCGATCACCCTTTTGGCTCCTCGTTTAACCTCAGCAATCTCCCCACTCACTGGTGAAGTAAATTTAATTTGGTCGTTATCCTTACTGTAATAAAGGGTTGATCCAGCTTTCACTTCATCTCCAACTTTCACCACTAATTTAGGTGTTGTTCCTTCAAAATCAGTTGGCTTTACAGCAACTGCAGAAGGCATTGGAACATCAGCAAGAATTTTTTCAGCTCCTCCGACGAGCTTGATGTTAGCTCCTTTTTTGATTCTAAGCACTTTTGACATAATAATTGATAGGTTCAATTTTCGGGTGCAAAAATAAGACTTTCGTCAATTGATTTATCCCTTTCTTGCACTTTTTTAAGTTTTTTAATGCAGATCTAAACGAATTATATAACTCTTTTGTTTTACGAAAACTAAATTGAATATTTAGTCGTTTTTTACTGTATGGTTTATTATTTTTATAAATCAAATCCGATTTTGAATTTATGAAGCTACCCTTATTTATAATTACCCTATTCCTTATAAATTTCTCTGCCTTAGCTGCAACCAACATCAAAGTGGAATCCATTGACTCAAAAACAATTTCCACTACTGAAGACGACGATAAAGACCTCCGATATCGCGATCATACCTACAGAGATAATATAAAAACAGTTCAGCTTTACCGAAAGGATGATCAACTTTCCTTCCCTATATTATTTCTAGGAAGTTCCGAACAGTTAGAGCTTCACTTCGATGATTTAGCGGCAGATTTTGAAACATATACTTATACGATTATTCATTGCAATGCCAACTGGGAACCTTCAGACCTGGTAGTAACAGAATATTTAAGTGACTTTTTCAATGGCTTTATTGAGGATTATCAATATTCTATCAACACCTTATTTCCTTATATTCACTATAAGGTAGCAATTCCTAATAATCAAGTAAAGTTTAAACTTTCTGGTAACTACTTGCTAAAAGTGTATTCTAATAATAACGAAGATGACTTGTTGTTGACAAAACGATTCTATGTTGTTGAAAAAAGAGTAAACATTACAAGTGATATTCGAATGGCAACATTAGCTAGATACAGAGACTACAAGCAAGAATTAGATTTCACGATAGACCATGGCAGCTATCCTATTCAAGATGTTTACCAAGATGTAACCGTTATGATCTCACAGAATCGGCGGTGGGACAATTCCATTAATACTCTAAAGCCTTTAATAATTCGTTCAACAGAATTGATTTACAATTTTGAAGATAAAAATCTTTTTGATGGCGACAATGAATACCGTTTCTTTGAGACACGGAATCTTCGGTATCAATCGATGAACATTGATGGTATTCAGATTATGGCAGGCAAAACACATGTGTACATTTTGCCCGAAGAGCCTCGATCTTTCAAACGATACTTATTTTGGCCTGACATAAACGGAAAGAGACAAATTAATCGCGAGAACAGTCCTCTTTCAAATAGAGAAGCCGATTACATGATTACGCACTTCAACTTAAAAAAAGAAAAACCAGTGCCTGGTGGTGACATCTATGTTTTTGGTGAATTAAGTGACTGGGAGTGCAAACCAGACTTCAAAATGAATTATGTAGAGGTGAATGGAGCCTATGAATTATCCACTACCTTGAAACAAGGTTATTACAATTACAGTTATGCATACCTCCCTTATGGTGAACAAGTAGGAGATTTGTCGACCATTGAAGGAACACATTCTGAAACCAATAATGATTACTACATATTTGTTTACCACAGAGAAAATGGCACCGTCTATGACAAACTTATCGGATTTGAAATCAAAACAATTAACCCACAATAATCAAAAGTAGTTTTTAATAATATTGCGTCATGCCAACATTCTTAACAGATAATATTAGTGTTACAGTGAAACCTTCTTATGAAGACAAACACTCCTCTCCGACTAATGGTAGATATGTTTTTAGCTACACTATTGAAGTGAAAAATCAAGGCGACTTAACTGTTCAACTACTCAGTAGGCATTGGTATATTTTTGATTCTGACGGCAGTCATTCTGAAATTAAGGGTGAAGGTGTTGTTGGTGAACAACCAATTATACATTCGGGCCAATATCACGGTTACCAATCATTTTGTAATTTAAAAACAGACATGGGAATGATGTGGGGCAGCTACATCATGAAGGAGACAGAAACGGGCAGAATATTTAGTGTTGCTATACCAGATTTTCAATTGATTAATCCAATGCGGCTGAATTAAGTGCTATGGAATTGAGACTTTCTTTTTCTAATCTCGATTTACAATTACTTTTTCAGTCAACTGAGAACCGTTACTCAAAGTAAATTTCAAAAAATACACTCCTGAATAAACAGTTTGAATGTCAAAATAGGCGATTGAACTCCCTTTCTTAATCACCGTTTGTTTAACAAAGTTTCCCTTTGCGTCAATTAATTGAATGGAAACATCCTGCTTAACTAAACTACCAATTTGAATAGCTATTAATTCTGATGCTGGATTAGGATAAATAGAGATATCATATTCATCTACCTGTGCAGTCGAAATTCCGGTTATTGATGGTATAAACCGCGTAGTTGTTTCATTTATTGAAGTTACTTTCCTATTCGCATAAGTTCCATGAAACGTTGGACCAACAGCATAAGGATAAGCAGAATTCCAATTAGAATCTACCGTGGCAAAGTATGCGTAAATGCCATTAGGATATTCTGGAGTAATACAAAAACGTCCGTTATGCTCATCTAAAACATCCGCAGCTGTATTTGTAATAAATTCATAATCTTCTCTAAAGTAGCCTAAAAAATAAGTTGAACTTACAATTGGTCCTGCACTTACAGTTCCTGCTGTTGGCGAAGTTGTTCTAGTGGTAATATTTCTTAGTGAATAACCTGACTTCATTCTGGCAATCCCTCCAGTTCCATTTGTATTGGCAAAAGCATAAGCGCCATAAATAGGAAAGCCGTCGTATGCAAAGCCAATCAAAGGCGAATGAACAGTGCTATCAATTACGTACAAACCATTAGCAGCATACAAATTACAAATATTAGAAAGCACTACTTTATCTAAATTAAAGGCTGAAGGGTTTTGATGATGGTGATAATTCCCCATAGCAGGGTGACCTTTTGCACAATCAAAGCCTGCCATTTCCGCTGGAATTGCATCTCTGTTCCAATCCATTGAAGCCATTGGGCCACCGGGGCACCTTAGATTTCCAGGCCCGCCACAAAGTGCATTTGTATTTGGATTCCACGCTACTCCATCTCTGTAATCAAACAAAGAAACGCCATTTACAAAAACGCCAATATTACCACCCACTGTAGATTGAGGCGTTCCTGTATTCTGTAATGGGTTTCTAGGAATTTGGTAAATCGCATTTTGAGCTGATGCCTGTGATGGATTACCGTCTAAAAATGGTCCAGTTGGATAAGATGGAACACCTTGAGTGGTCACATAAACGTAATTTGCAGAATATTCTACTCGTTGACAATTCACCAAGATACTATTCCCTATTGCAGTAGAATTGTTTTGCATATAGTAAGTGCCGGTTGCTATCGTGTCTTGTAACCAAGAAGTGATATCAGGTGTTGTCTGAGCAAATGCCACCATTGTTGTTAAACCAGTAACGACAGAGAATATTATTTTTTTCATAGAATAAGTAATTTATAGTCATTAGACGAAATAAATTTATTATTCCTTCCATTTTATCAATAATTCTCTTGGAAAGCGGTGCTTTTCATTAAAAACAAACTCTTTATCATTCAATGTCAATAAGAAAGCTATTAAATCTACTTTATCATCTTCGGATAAGTTTACCTTTTTTAACCCTTCTTTTTTAAATTTCAACTTAGTTTCCTTTGAAGTATAATGATTGAGAACTGTATTTAACTCAAAATAACGCCCGTCGTGCATATAAGGGAAACTGTATTCTAAATTTCGTAGCGAAGGTATCTTAAACAACAAGCTGTCATCGCTCGATTTGCTAATCACGCCTCTGCCGTAGTCATTTAAATTTGAATCAATTGCTATAAAATTTTGTGCTAATTCATAGGTAGAAAATAACGGTTCTTGATGACATGTATTACAGTTCTCCTGAAATAATTTATAGCCTTTTAATTCTTGATCATTAAACTCACCTTCGCCACTTTTAACTCTATCATATATCGAATTTGCCGAAACCAAGGTTAACTGAAATTGAGAGAGCACCTTTAAAACCTTCTCTCCAGTCACAATTGAATCATTGTAAGCAGTGTAGAATTTATTTCTGTAGAAAGGGTCATTTTGAAGTTTATCGACCACATTTACAATGTCCTCGCCCATTTCAGTTGCGGAAGAAATTGGAGCTAACGCTTGCATGTCCAAATGGTTTACAGCCCCATCCCACATAAAAGTAGGTTGCCAAGCCAGATTAAACAATACAGGAGCATTCCGAGTTCCTATTTTATCATTAATTCCGTGACTCAAATTATGATCGTTATGCGCAAATGCATTAAATCGAGAATGACAGGTAGAGCAAGAAATAGAGTTGTCTTTCGATAAAATGGCATCGTAGAATAGTAAACGCCCTAACTCTATTTTATTCGAGTCTAAAGGGTTGTTCTTAAAGTCATAAGTCGGAGTTGGAAATAAATCAGGAAATTCGAAAACCTCCTTACTTACCTGTCTAAAAGAAAGCAAGAAGAAAATAATGACTAGTAAAGCTATTACATTCTTCTTCATTTATTTTAAGTAAAAAAATGAAGAAACACTTTTTGACATCTCGACCGCTTTCAAACTTGGGCTCATAATCGTGTTATCTATCGGAATTAACTTTTCTATTATTTCATCAACAGGAAGAGTAATTCTAAATTCATCAGACTGAGTTTTGACAGGCAAAATTATCTGTTGAACCGACTTAAAGGGATACGAGTAACCACCTAAATGAAGAATATATTTTTCTCTCTGTACCACACCTTCTATTTTAAAATTAATGTATCCACTTTGCCAGCTCCAATACATACCTTTCGTGGGGTCTAAAACTCCCCCATAAGCGCCGGAAACATTTGTAGTAGAGTCTATTCCCAATTTAAAATGTATGGATTTTATTTCTCGCTCATTATCAGTTTCAATTTTTAAGGAGTTAGAATCTTTAAAATCAATTAAATGATATGCAGCAACTTCCACAAATTCACCATTCATTGTCTCGAGTTGTACATCAGAAACGTAAAATGTTAGTTTTGAAATACGTTTTGAGTCACCTAAAACAAGAGTTGTTGAATCACCTAATTCAGCGGTAAAAGTTACGTATTGTGCTGTCAGTTTTAATGAGCCCAAGAAAAAAAACACAAAAAATACCCTCATCTTTTAGGACCGTGGTTTGGTTTGCCTTTCCTCTCTCCAAATATCTTAACAAATTCGTTGCTCAGGCTTTCAAAATCTTTCAATTGTTCTGCAGTACAAAGTGCCTTAATGTCTTGAAAATGATCGAAATTTATTAGTTCCAATTCCTGTTGAAGTCCACCAATAGCATTTATGGCAGAGTCTACTTTTGCAGTTGAATCGGTAACAGTTAACAATTTATATATTGAACTTCTTTGAGTGCGAATACTTTTCATTAAATCTCTTGTAGCTTCTCCATGAAATAACACTAACTCTGAATAGTCTTTAATTTGCGCTTCATCCAATCTTAGTCTTTCGATAATTATTTCCTTAGGTGAATGAGCTTGCTTTCCCCAATGCCCTTTTTGAGTCATAAAGAAAACTAAAACACCATTACTGATAAATAGTGCTACAATAACTAAAACGTAAAATTTGTTCTTATTCATCATATAAAGTATTATCAGTAGTTTGGATTAACTCCGTCAATTGATTGCTTTCACTGCTATTTGAAAGTACAAATATTTCTAAAGAAAAAACGCAAATAAATACTGCAGCAGCTTGCTTCACCCAAGTTAAAGGTACTACATTTTCCTTTGCCCTTTCAATCTTTCTCTCTATTTTCAAGAGTAGATTTTCAGGAGGGTAGACCTTTTCAATTGAGCCAAGAAGTTTCAGTGATTTTTCCATTTGTTGTTTTGACGAATTATATTTCATCTTCCTTCGATTTAGCAATAATTAGTCTTAAGTTGTTTTTCGCCCGACTCAAGAGTGACTCTATTCCTTTATAGGTTAACTCCATAATTTTTGCAGCTTCCTCCAATTCTACTCCTTCAATTTTTACCAATATTAGAGCTATTTTTTGGCGATCATTCAATTTGTTGATGCAAGAGAATAAAAAGGTCAAAACTTCTTTCTGCTCTAGTTGAACTCCGGGATGATTAAAATCAGAAACTCCGGTTATGCCTTTTGCATCGTCTATATTTTTGGCAGTTAAAATTGACCATCGCTTTACTGCTTTTTTCGCTCTCAAGAAATCTAACGATTTGTTGATTGAGATTCTGTAAATCCAAGTTTTCATTTCAGACTCATTCTTAAACTCAGCCATCTTTTCATTCACCTGGACAAAAACATCTTGTGTAACCTCTTCGGCATCTTGCTTATTTTGGGTGTATTGTAATGCTACATTATACACCAATGCGCCATGAAGTTGATATATTTCGGCTAGAGTCATTAACAAATTATAAATGAAGTTTACAAAGATTGAAAAAAAGAAATAGACCATCAATGCATATTGCCGTATTTCGAGTGATTTGGGTAAACTTGTTTAATAAAGGAATTCTTAAACGAATTAGCTAATCCAGCCCATGGCCGAACCATTAAAAAACGTTTATACTCCAAAATTTGTAGCTCTAATTTGTTCTAGCTGGAAAAGCATTTTGCCGAATTTAGATGAAGAAGCATTTGCTTATCGGGTCTTTGAGGCCGGTTGGAAGGAATTAGAATTAAAAGGCCGCATGAGTCGCTTAGCAGATGTAATGGAGTCAATTTTACCGAATGATTTCACTAAAGCAGCGAACCTAATAAAAGAACTCATTTCTAAACTTTCAGAGGATGGTTTTTCTTTAGGAGGATTTGAATACATGTTCATTCCTGAGTACATTGAAAAAAACGGTTTAGCTGATTTTGAAATATCGCTGAATGCGTTAAAACATATTACAAAACAAACTTCTTGCGAATTTGCCATTCGACCTTTCATCCTTTCAGATGTAAAGTTGAGTATGGAGTTTATGTTAGAATGTTCGATAAATGAACACGCGAACATTAGGCGTTTTGCATCAGAAGGCTGCAGATCTCGGCTACCTTGGGCTATTTCATTACCTGATTTTAAGAATGATGCCTCACTCATCTTGCCCATATTAGAAAATCTAAAATAAGATGAATCGCTCTTTGTTCGAAAAAGTGTAGCAAATAACCTCATCGACATTTCAAAAGATCAACCGAAGCTAGCTCTAATAGTAACAGACAAATGGATAGGATAGGACAGAACGACAGAACGGATTGGTTAGTGAAGCATGGAATGAGAACCTTATTAAAAGCTGGACACCCGAAAACAATGGCTCTTTTTGGTTACGCTAGCATCAACGTTTTACACATAGAAACATTGAAAGTTAATACTCCAACTGTTTCTTTTGGCAACCATTTAAAATTTGAATTTAGCCTTGCGAAAAAAACCAGAAGAGCAGATCGTTCGCTTAGAGTATGCTATTCATTTTATGAAAAGTAACGGCCAACAAAACAAGAAAGTATTAAAAATCAGTGAACTAAAATTAAAAAGCAAGGAAACGCTTGCTATTCAAAAATCACATGGAATAAAACCCATTAGCACCCGAAAATACTACCCCGGCAAACATAGCGTAAATGTAATTGTGAACGGTGTTGAATTTGAAAAACACGATTTTTTACTGCATATGTAAGCCCACAACCGCTCTTCACATTTTTACTAAATTTTGCGGCAAGCAATGGTAAGTTAGTAGTTATGGAAATAGACGGAACATTATTTACCAAAGAGGTAATTTGGTTTTTAATTGGTGTTGGCTTATTGATACTCGAATTATTTGCGCCAGGATTAATCTTTGTTTTTTTTGGAATCGGTGCATGGATTACAGCAGCAACATTACTGGGAATAGACCTATCCCTAAATGCTCAACTACTGTTGTTTGCAGTAACTTCGTTAGGAAGTTTATTGCTGTTACGCAGAAGCATTAGAAAAAAATACATGGATATTTCCATTAACGGAGTAGAAGATGCCGACAACGGTTTTATTGGGAGTCAAGCAGTTAGTTTAACGGAAATTGCTCCCGGACAAGATGGAAAAGTCGAGTTTAACGGCAGCCAATGGGAAGCCTGCTCTACTTCTAAAATCGAATCACGCATGGCCGTAATTATTGTTGGCATGAAGAGTATTAAATTAATTGTTGAACCCTTAAAATCGTAAAATCATGAACGGAGTAACTATTATCCTAATTGGATTAATCATTATATTAATCTTTTTATTCATTTCTACTATAAAAATTGTACCCCAGCGTTCTGCTTTTGTTATTGAGCGTTTTGGAAAATATAGAGACACGCTTATGGCAGGGTTTCATATTATTATTCCTTTCATTGATAAAGTTGCGTATAAACACACCCTTAAGGAACAAGTCATTGATGTTTCAGCACAAATATGTATTACTCAAGATAACATTTCTGTTGAAGTAGATGGTGTATTGTATTTGCAAGTGGTAGATGCCAAAAAGGCTTCTTATGGTATTGATAATTATCCTTTCGCTTCTATTCAGTTGGCGCAAACTACCATGAGAAGTATCATTGGTAAAATGCAGTTAGACAAAACCTTTGAAGAAAGAGATAACATCAACTCAACGATTGTAGAAGCGGTAGACAAAGCTTCTGACCCATGGGGAATAAAGGTTACTCGGTATGAAATTAAAAACATTACACCTCCACGAAGCATTAATGATGCTATGGAAAAGCAAATGAGAGCGGAGCGAGAAAAGAGAGCAACGATTGCTACCTCAGAAGGAGAGCGACAGGCAACCATGAATCGCGCAGACGGTGATAAGCAAGAATTAATTGCTCGATCCGAGGGAGAAAAGCAAAAAAGAATTAACGAAGCTGAAGGACAAGCAGCAGAAATATTGAGCATTGCTGAAGCTACTGCAGAAGGTATTGCAAAAATTGCAGCTGCCATTCAAAATCCTGGAGGTTTCGAAGCAGTTAACTTAAGAGTTGCTGAACAATACATCGAACAGTTTGGAAAAATTGCCAAAGAAGGAAATACCTTAATTCTACCGTCAGACTTAACGGATGTTTCAAGCCTAGTTGCTACTGCCACTTCTGTAATTAAGCAACAAGGAAAAGTGTAACCATGAAAAATAAAGTCAAATTACTTTCATTTTTTTATCGCATACTTTTTTGCACTTGGTATTACCTCTTTAGATTTTGAGAACTTAGGTATAGAAAACAATATAAGAGGTTATTCAGTTATAATGTTAGGATTAGACACATCTATTGCATACTTCATTTTCCGAAAAAGAGAGAAAAATAATTGAGCCAAGAACAAACATTTGACTACACCATTATAGGAGGTGGGCTAGCAGGAATCCAGCTCGCCTTAGCTTTTTGCAAAGATTCATATTTTGAGAATAAAAGCATTGCCATCATCGAACCAGACACTAAGTCCACAAATGACAAAACATGGTGCTTCTGGGAAAAAGGAGTTGGACAGTGGGATTCGCTATTGCTTCACCATTGGGAAAAAGGGACGTTTTATGGACCTCAAAAAGATATTTCGATGGACTTTGGCGGCTATTTGTACAAAATGCTCCCTTCCATCAACTTCTACGACTATGCAAAAGCAGAAATTGCAAAAAACACTAACATAAGTTGGATTAAAGATCGTGTAATAAAAGTTGAAGGAAATGAAATTAAAGGAGCACAACAGACATATTGGAGTGCATGCGTATTTGATAGCAGAGTTCCGGAAGATTTTGAAAAAGATGCTAAATCATTGACCTTACTGCAGCCTTTTAAAGGGTGGTTAATTGAAACTGAAGAGGACCATTTTGAACCCGAGTCGTTTACTTTTATGGATTACAGGTTGGGACACGAAAATAAAACCTGTTTTACTTATGTTTTACCAATCAGCAAGCGAAAAGCTTTGGTAGAATTCACTTTTTTTGTCCCAGAACTGATTAACAATACTATATATGACGAAAAGCTAAAAGAATTCATTAGCAATAAACTTAAGATTGACTCTTACTCTATAAAGGAAATTGAAGAAGGTGTAATTCCGATGAGCAGCTATCCTTTTTGGAAAGACAATAAAGATGGCTTCGTCAAAATTGGAACAGGCGGAGGTTGGGTAAAAGCCTCTACAGGCTACTCATTCAAAAGCACGGAACGCAAAGTGAATCAATTAATTATTGCTTTAAAATTAAATACGATTCCACAACCTACTTTCTGGCAAAAGCGATTTCGATTTTACGATGAAGTGCTGCTGAATATTCTCTACCAACAAAATCAAAAAGGGCCTGAAGTTTTTGAACGCATGTATTCCAAGAATGAAGCGCATAAAATCTTTAAATTTTTAGATGAGGAAACTACCTTTGCAGAAGAACTAAAAATAATGTGGAATACAGATCGGCCACTTTTTGTAAAAAGTGTAATTGATGTGCTAAAAAGATAAAGTTATGTTTGGAAAAATGGGTGACATGATGGGCAAGATGCAAGAAATGAAGCAGAAGTCTGAAGAGGTCAAGAAAAGATTAGATACCATTAGTGTAAGTGGCATCGCTGAAGATGGCAAAGTAACCGCTATTTCTAACGGTAATAGAAAAATCACTTCGATTCAAATTAGTGAAGAACTTTTTGCCAATGCAGATAAAGAGCGTATTGAAGATTTAACCATAGTTGCAATTAACAGAGCGTTGGAAAAAGCAGAAAAGGTATCTGAGGCTGAAATTGCAGGAGTTGCAAAAGGAATGTTACCGGGTTTTTAGTTTGAAATGAAAACTTCTTTTAGAAGTGAAATGGAAGGTTTAATTACAACAACTTGATCAGTAAAGACTCAAATCAACTATCTGTTTTTAATGAACTGAACAAATGGAATTAAAAGTTTGATATTTGGTCATTCTTCTCTGATTTCTTCTTTCTTTTTGGAGTCCTTTTTTTAGGATGGAACATGGTACTTCTAATTTTGTGGTTCATGATTGATACAGGAGTCATGCTCCTTTTTGTGATTATTTTATTTCATCAAGAACGAAAAGATTGGATGGAAACGGTGTTTTTCATTTTCATGAGTCCTCTTTTCCTCGGAATACTTGCTGCATTGTATATAGGAATACAAGATTTTATTATTGACTTGGAAATGGAAGAAATTGCGAATTCAGATCTAACACAATTATTCAATTCGATTTTGCTATCACTAATCCTGTCTTTCAGTGCACTAAATCACTAAGTGAATATAAAGAAGATCGAAAGAGGATGTTAAACGGAACATAGAAAAGTAGCTTTCTGAAGCACTTCTTTCTGCGTTATGTCATACTTGTAATTCTCATTACAGCCATGGTTTTCTTCTTTGTATATTTTCAAATGGGAATACTTATACTTCTCTTTATTGCAAAATCAGTTTTAAGAGTCTTCAATAAAAGAATGAGAACAATACTTTAAAACTACTGATGAATCCCCAAACGCATGCCTATTTCATAAACAAGTAAATCATTGAAACCACTTTTATCTGTAAACACATTTGACAATCGATATCGTCCGTAAAAAACAAAGCGGTTAAATCCAACTCTTGCCAAAAGACCATAAGTGTAATCTCTCTTATAATCTAAATCTGTATCTAAGGTTCTTGTTTTTCCAGAACCTGGGTTTGGTTTGTTTTCCAACGTCTTATGCCTTACATCGTATTGCCATCCTAAAAAGCCGCCTAGGTCAATAAAGGTTCCGTTGGAGTGGATTTTATTAACCAACTTAATTCGCACAAATGGAGAAGTCATTAGCGAATTAAAAATCAACTTTTCTTTCTTGTGCAATAGGGTACTGGGAATGGTTTTAGTTGAATCTTGAGCTAAATGATACGCAGAGCGATGATATACAATATCGAAACCAATTTCAGACCATTTGGACAACCTCCATTTCCACAAATAACCGATAGAAAATGAACCCGACTTTCCAAAAATTACTTCTGAGCTGTCATTATCAAGTCCTCCAATAAATCCATAAGACAAAAATAAATGACTGTATCTATCTTGATTTGGCCCTCTTTTAATCAATGTCATTGAATCAAGATCTCTACCGTATGGGTCGTTCTCTGCAATTTGCCCATAACCAACAAGAAACACCAACATAGAAAAACACAGAAGAATTGACTTTTGATTCATCAGAATCTTATTTTTAAACTTTGAAGTGCTAAAATACAAATTGTGAAAAGATGATAGTTGATTTAAGAAGCGATACTGTGACGCAACCTACATCAGAAATGAAAGAAGCCATGTTAAACACCATAGTTGGAGATGATGTTTTGGGCGATGATCCGACTGTAATTCAGCTAGAAGAACTTGTCGCAGGCCGTTTCGGACATGAAGCTGCCTTGTTTTGTCCTTCCGGCACCATGACAAATCAAATTGCTATTAATGTTCACACTAGCGCTCCGGGGGAAGTCATTTGTGACGATTTAGCTCATATTTATCGCTATGAAGGCGGCGGTATGGCTTTCAATTCAGCAGTATCAAACCGATTAATAAAAGGCGACCGAGGACGTTTCACATTGGAGCAATTAAAAGCAGAAATAAATCAAGACGACATACACTTCCCCCCTAGTCAACTTGTTGCTTTAGAAAATACGTGTAATAAAGGCGGAGGTTGTTATTGGGAAATGAACGAAATTGAAAAAATTGCGACCTACTGTCGTTCAAAAAACATTCCGATTCACCTTGATGGCGCAAGACTGTATAACGCTTTAGTTGCACAAAATACCTTAGAATTAGAAATAGGAATGCACTTTGATTCTATTTCTATTTGTCTATCTAAGGGCCTCGGAGCACCGGTTGGTTCGCTTTTAACAGGAACTAAAAGTTACATAAAAAAAGCAAGACGTATTCGCAAAATTTTCGGAGGAGGCATGAGGCAATCAGGCTATTTAGCTGCTGCAGGAATTTATGCGCTAGAAAATAATGTAGAGAGACTTAAAGTTGATCACGAAAATGCTAAAACAATAGGAAATATTCTAGATTCAAAAAAGGAAATCAAAGAAATCTACCCCATCGATACCAATATCGTTATATACGTTTTAAATGACAATATAGACCTTCAAGACTATTTGAATCGATTAAATAACAAAGGAATTCGCGCATTATCTATGGGCGCTCAAACAGTTAGACTTGTTACGCACTTGGGTATTGGCAAACCAGAAATGGGTTATTTGCAAACTAATTTATAATCAGAGTAGTTCAAAAAATAGTGTTTAACTATTTTGAATTCAGCAAATTCATAAGTGTTAGTCTTCTGTTATAATTTGTTCGTCTTATAATCTGATATAAGTGTTTATTAAAAGCACCTTTGCTACTGACCTATATTAAAGCCGTTGTTCATTATAAGAGTCAAGATAAATGGGACCAATTAGACATCGGCGCATATTATGAGAGTAATCCATTCTATGTTGGAATAAGTTACAGGGGATTACCTTACAAACGATTAGAAAATTCCCACCAGAATAACGAATCGTTCATATTTATTTTGGGGTTGCAAGCAAACGATCTTAGGATTGGATATAGCTACGATGCGACCATTTCAAAATTAGCAAGATATTCGGGAGGTGCTCACGAGGCATCACTCATCTATGAGATTGCCAACGATAGAAGAAAACGCAAAAACAAAATGTACTTCTTGGCTCCTTGCCCTAATTTTTAGAAGATTTAAACGTTGCGAATAAAGCCTAAGCTTCCAAATCTACTTCAACAAAATAGCCTCCATATTTTCGGATATTAATAACTATTCCACCTTCAAATATTAGGTACTGTCCTTTGATTGCTTCGAGTTTTCCTTCAAGTGTTGGCTCATTATCCAAATTGTGACTTTTTACCTTTTGAGGAAACCTAAGCGCGGGGTATTCTAGTTCCGTTACTTCGTCATCATCACTTACCAATTCCATCCACTCGTCATGAAGCTTTTCTATTAGTAAGTCTTTAGTTTCAATAATGTCTATTTCCGTCGCTACTTCATTTTTGAGCATTCGCTGCCATGGAGTTTTATCTGAAGCAAATTCCTTCAAAGCAACCTCAATCATTCCTGCTTGGTATCGATTCTCAGTAACAGCAATTTTGACTGCTCTTGAAGCTCCTTGATCTATCCAACGATACGGAACTTGAGTTTCCCGAGTTACTCCTACTTTTATTGCAGAGGAGATTGCTAAATATACTACGTGAGGCTGATTGTGATTGCGCTCTTCCCACTCCACATCTCTGCCCTTGCCCAAATGTGCTTCACACAACTCTGGTCTTAATATGCAAGGTGCAGCTTGAGGCGAATTCATAAAGCATGGATAGCAAAACCCTTGTCTGAATGATTTTTTGGTTACCCTTCCACAATTGACACAATTTATGATGCCTGTAAAATGTAATTTAAGATGACTCCCAACCAAAGAAGTCATGTCAATTTCATCCTCCCCCAAATTCAAGGAATACTGAATTGGACTCGCCAAATCTGTTTGCATTTTACGAAGATTGCCTTCAAATACTCTTGTTTCCATTTTGCGAAGGTAATTTTTATTTTAAATTGGTTGAAGCAAGTATTTCTATTTTCATAATTTAGACCCACTATGAAAAAGCTCTCCAAGCTTCAAGTTTATGGCATTTTTATCGTTTTTGGTTTTTTACTCTACGGTAATACATTAACCCACGATTTTGCCTTAGATGATGCCATTGTAATTACCGAAAACGACTTTACAAAAAAAGGCTTCTCCGGTATTTGGGACCAATTAACTAATGATCAGTTTATTGGATTCTATGGAGAAAAGAAAGAATTAGTGGCCGGAGGAAGGTACCGTCCATTGTCGATGGTAATCTACAACATTCAATACGATCTAGCCGGGGCAAACCCTTTTTTAGGTCACCTCATCAATGTTCTTTTCTACATTCTCAATGGGATACTCCTCTATACTGTCTTAAATCGTGTTTTATCCCAATTTCAAGGCTTTCTTAAAGGAATTTCTTTACCCTTACTCGTTAGCCTACTTTGGTTCTTCCACCCTATCCATACAGAGGTAGTAGCCAACATAAAAGGCTTAGATGAAATCATGGCTTTCTGCCTGCAATTAAGCACACTATGGTATATATTAAATTACCTTGAGAATCAAAAAATAAATGATTTATTGGGCATCGTTGTATTCTTCTTCCTTGGTTTGTTAGCAAAAGAAAGTACCATCACTTGGCTCGCTGTAATTCCGATTTTAATTTATTTTTTCACCAATCATTCATTTAAAAAGGCATTACCTGCTTTCGGAGGATTAGCAGCAGCAGCTGTTATTTGGGCCGGAATTAGGTATCAAGTTGTTGGTGGAGGAATCTCAGCTGTTGCAGACAACATTATGAATGACCCATTTTTAGAGGCAACAATTTCAGAGAAGTATGCTACTATTACGCTCACCTTAGGCAAGTATCTGCAATTGTTGGTGTTTCCTCATCCCTTGACATATGATTACTACCCAAAGCATATTCCCATTGTCGGTTGGGGAAATAAAATGGTTTTACTTTCTTTATTGGCCTATTTATTCATAGCTATTATTGCTATTTGGGGATTCTTCAAAAAGAACGTCGTAAGTTTTGCTATTTTACTTTACGTCATCACTTTGAGCATTGCTTCCAACTTAGTTTTCGTAATCGGTGCGTTTATGAATGAGCGTTTTGTTTACGTTTCTTCTCTGGGCCTTAGCTTAATTATAGGCTTTGGTATTTTCAAACTATTAGAACACAAAAAAATATCCAAGAATGCCATTTGGACTCTACTCTTTACAATCTTCGGATTGTATTCTTTAAAGACAATTAGCCGAAATCAAGTTTGGAAAAACAATTTAACGTTAGCCACACACGATGCAAACATTTCCGTAAATGGAGCAAAGAGCAATGTAATGGCCGGTGGTCTTTTAACCGAAAATGCAATGAAACTTAAGGACTCGTCTGAAAAGCAGAAAATGCTTCAAGAAGGATTGGTTTATTTACAGAGAGCCATTAACGCTTACCCAGAATACATTGACGGCCTAATCTTAATGGGGAATGCTCAATGGGAATTAACTAAAAACATCAATCAAGCTCTACCTTATTACTATCAGATTCTAGCAATCAATCCGTACCACCAAAATACGCTGCAGAATTTTTACATTATTGTTGAACAGAGTAAAAACACTGAAGATAAGATAAACGCTTACAAAACATTACTTCGGTATAATCCGAACGAAATGACCGCCTATTTAAATTTGGGAAGAACGTATGGAAGAGAAAAAAACGATTTAAAAAATGCGCAATTGTATTTGGAAACAGCTTTAAAAATCGCTCCAAATAATTATGAGGTTTTAAGCAACTTGGGAACATTATATGGACTTTCTAAAAGCTATAATGCAGCTATTGATGCACTAGAAAAAGCAGCCAAAATGAACCCAACTATTGCGAAAACACAAATCGACCTTGGTTTAAGCTATTATTATTTGGGACAATTGGAATTGGCAAAATCTTCTTTTGACAAGGCGGTTCAAATAGACAATTCAATTAACCGATCACAATTCCCAATTTAATGAAACCCAAAATTACTATTCCAAAAACAAACCCAACTCTAAAAACCGAGTGTTTAGAATTAAAGCCTCCCTTGCTTTCGGACGCGGCTGATTTCTTTGAAATTCGCTCAAATGTTGAATTTATGAAATACGTTGGTCAGTAACCAATAAAACAAATATCAGAAGCGGAAGCATCCATTCAAAGGATAATTGATGGGTTCGAAGCCCAAACAGGCATTTCTTGGAAAATTTGTAAAAAAGGAAAAATAAGCTCATTGGATACATTGGATTTTGGTCAATCGATTAGACTAATTTTCGAACAGAAATTGGATACGGCTTGCACCTCAATTACCACAGAAAAGGCTATGGAACGGAAGCACTAAACGCAATGACAAATTTTATTTTTAACGACCTAGTTATGCGCAGTATAGAAGCAAATTCAGATGTAAAAAACACAGCAACTATGAAGTTACTAGAAAAGTGTGGATTTAAAAAAGAGGCCCACTTTAAAGAGAACTACTTCTTTAATGGCACGTTTTTAGGTGGTGCCATTTATTGTTTAGTGAAGCAATAGAAAATCGTGTTCAAGCAGCGAAACGTTAATTGTCCTTAACTGCTTCAATTTATTAACCATCTGCCTTAATTCTGTGCATATAAGCCTTAATTTTAGCGACCTTAAAAATATTTTATGAAAAAAATACTGTCTCTTGTAATTATTTCTATTGCAATAAATTCAATTTCGGCACAACGAACCATAGAAAGTTCTTCTGATATTTTTCAGGAAATTAAAAAGCTAAACGTAGTTACCAATGTATTGTATATAGCAGCTCATCCCGATGATGAAAATACAAGGCTAATAGCCTGGCTTGAAAATGAAAAGTTGGCACGCACTGCCTACCTTTCGCTAACTAGAGGAGACGGAGGGCAAAACTTAGTTGGAACCGAAAAGGGCGATGCCATGGGCGTGCTTCGAACACAAGAATTATTAGAAGCTAGAAAAGAGGACGGAGCAGAGCAGTTTTTCTCTAGAGTAGACGACTTTGGTTACTCCAAAACAACGGAAGAAACTTTTGAAAAGTGGAATAAAAAAGAAGTGCTTTCAGATGTGGTATACATTATCCGAAAATTTAGACCAGACGTAATTGTTACTCGATTTCCGCCCGATTCAAGAGCAGGACATGGTCACCATGCGGCATCAGCAATCTTAGCAGAAGAAGCATTTAAATTAGCTGGAGACAAGACAGCATATCCAGAGCAACTCGAAACCGTCAGTGTATGGCAACCTGCTAGAATTTTGTGGAACACCTCGGTTTGGTGGGACAAACAAATTCCTGAGAAAGCGGCTAAAAGCCCTGCTGAATACATCAAAATTAATATTGGAGATTACAATAAATTGTTAGGACTTTCTTATTCTGAAATTGCAGCAGACAGTCGATCACAGCATAAAAGCCAAGGGTTTGGAAGCGCAAGAAGTAGAGGAAACCAACTAGAATTTTTGAAGCATACTGCGGGAGCGCCTGCGCAAGAAGATGACTTATTTCATGAAATTGAAACGAGTTGGAATAGAGTGAAAGGAAGTGAAAAAGTAGCTGAATTAATAGACCAACTGATCTCAACTTACAATTTTTCAGCACCGGAAAGCTCCGTAAAAACTTTAGTTGAGTTGTTTAAAGAAATTCAATTAATGCCTGAAAACTCATTCAAAACTCAAAAATTAAAAGATGTAAAAGCACTTATAAAAGCAGCAGCAGGTGTTAAAGCCGAAGCGCTTGCAGACCAATACAATTATAATGTTATTGATACTGTTATCGGACAATTTGTTATTTTACAGCGCTCCTCTATTCCAATAACTTTAAAGGCAGTAAACCCAGCTTTGGATTCTGCCTTTTACAACATTCCCCTAGAGTCGAACGAACAAAAGGAGTTTGGCTTCACGTTTCACCAACTTCCAGGTAATTCGCACCCTTATTGGTTACCTTATGAAAGTTACAAAGAAAGAATGTCTTTGCATGCTGATTTGAGAGGTCAACCTGAGGCGGGGCCAATTAAAACCTTTAAATACACACTTAATATTTACGGGGAAGACATTGAATTTGAGGAGGGGATTGACTTAAAATGGACAGATAGAGTAAAAGGTGAGTTACATAGAAAAGTAACTGTGAGCCCCATTATTACGCTTACTCCTGCAGATAAAGTCTATATTTTCTCATCCAACCAGCCAAAAAAAATTAGCTTTTTGGCAGAAGGAAATTTAGAAGGTGCAATTGGAACAGTAACCTTACAAACACCTAAGGGTTGGATAGTTGAACCGTACAGTATTGAACTTAAATTTAATTTTGTTGGAGAGCAAAAAGTCTTTAATTTCACGCTTACACCACCTGAAAAACCCTCAACTGGTGATATCGAGTTTAGAGTAAATGAACAAGCTGCTAAAGCAGTTCAGCGGATTGAATACGACCATATCTTACCACAAATTATGTTTCCAGATGCAACTGCACGAATAGTTAAAATGGACTTAGCAAAAACAGTTAAATCCATTGGCTATGTAAAAGGCAGCGGCGATGAAGTTGCTCAAAACTTATGTAGTGTTGGATTTAACGTAGTTTCGTTTGAGGCCAAAGATCTTGCAGTAATGGATTTGTCGATGTTTGAAACCGTTATAGTTGGTATACGTGCATACAATACTGAGCCAAGCATGAAAAATGGTAACATAATTTTAAACGAATACGTTAAAAATGGTGGAAATGTAATCGTTCAATACAATACATCGCGTGGAATCGCAAAAGGGGACATTGGACCCTACCCCTTTCTATTGTCAAGAAGCAGAGTAACGAAGGAAGAAGCTAAGCCTACATTTTTAGCTCCGAAACATCCACTTTTAAATACACCAAATAAGTTAACCGAAAAAGATTTTGAAAATTGGGTGCAAGAAAGAGGCTTATACTTTGCAGGTGAATGGGATCCTAAGTATACCCCAATTATTGCGTGGAACGATCCAGGAGAAGATCCTCAAAAAGGAAGCATTCTTGTTGCAGATTATGGAGATGGACATTTCATATTTACAGGAATTTCATTTTTTAGACAATTACCGGCGGGTGTCCCCGGAGCTTACCGACTATTGACCAATATGATTTCTTATGGAAAATAAATTCGAAGAAAAACCTCCATTTTTCAAGGAGTGGAAAGGCTTGTACACTTTCATTTTGGTATTTGAAGCACTATTAATATTGATTTTTATTTGGATTTCAAATACTTACGGAGCATGAATGGATTAAGCTGGATTGATTGGACCGTAATGCTTGGCACCTTGTTTACCATTGTCGCATATGGCGTGTGGAAAACTCGAGGAGCAAAGAATATTGAAGGTTATCTCTTAGGAGGTAAAGAATCAAACTGGTGGACCATCGGACTGTCTGTAATGGCAACGCAAGCTTCAGCAATTACCTTCTTGTCTACTCCAGGTCAAGCTTATATGGAAGGTATGGGTTTTGTGCAATTTTACTTTGGTTTGCCCTTGGCAATGATTGTAATTTCCACTGTCTTCATTCCACTTTATTACAAGCTAAAAGTCTACACTGCATATGAGTTTTTAGAATCTCGGTTTGACAATAAAACGAGAATGCTAACTGCCTCTTTATTCTTGTTGCAAAGAGGTCTAGCTGCAGGAATTACCATTTATGCTCCTGCCATTATTCTATCTCAAATTCTTTCAATAGAATTGAATTATACCATCTTTTTTATTGGTGGATTAGTTATCATTTATACCGTTTCAGGTGGTACGAGAGCTGTAAATCAAACACATAAGCAGCAAATGACCGTTATCTTTTTGGGAATGTTCATCGCCGCAGGTTTCTTAATTTCTTATTTAACTGATACCATGTCCTTTTCAGAAGGAATACAAGTAGCAGGCATTATGGGCAAAATGGAAGTAATCGATTGGAATTTTAATCCAGGTAGTCGGTACAACATTTGGTCTGGGATTTTAGGCGGATTCTTTTTACAATTAAGTTATTTTGGGACCGATCAATCGCAAGTGCAACGTTACCTTTCGGGCAGCTCTGTTCGGGAAAGCCGATTAGGTCTTATGTTTAACGGCTTATTGAAAATCCCAATGCAGTTCTTCATTCTGTTCGTCGGTATTTTATTGTTTTTATTCTATCAGTTTGTAATGCCTCCACTCCACTTTAATGCAGAGAATGTAGAGTTGGTAAAGCACTCGGAATATGCAATTGAATATCAAGAATTGGAGACGAAGCAACAAATTGTTTTTGATGCTAAGAAAGATTTAATTCTGCAATTCAATGAGAATCCAGCAGATCTAAAATTAAAAAGTACCATTCAAGCATACCACGTTGAAGAGCAAAGCTTAATTAAAGACAGTAAGGCGCTGATCTTAAAAGCCGACCCTGACGCTTCGACAGAAGACGATGATTACATCTTTATCACTTTTGTAACCAACTTTCTTCCTATTGGACTTATTGGTTTGTTGCTTGCGGTTATATTTTCTGCTGCCATGTCCTCAACCTCTGCAGAATTAAATGCGTTGGCAAGCACCACCACTGTTGACATTTACAAACGGAACATCAAAAAATACGGGGACGAGAAGCACTACTTAGTTCGCTCAAAACTTTTTACATTCATGTTTGGGGTACTGGCGATTATTTTTGCTGTAATGGCCGACTTGTTCGACAACTTAATTGAAGCTGTAAATATATTAGGCTCGCTATTTTACGGAACTATTCTAGGTGTTTTCCTAGTTGCTTTCTTCTTTAAAAAAGTAAAAGGAAATGCCGTTTTTATTGCAGCGTTAGTATCGCAAGCGATTATAATTGTACTTTACACCATGAACAAATATGAGGTGATTGACCTCGCTTATTTGTGGTATAATTTAATTGCACCAGGGTTGGTTATTGGGTTTGCCTTGTTGATTGAAAGATTTAGTAAGACTTCTAGCAATAATCTTAATACTTCCAAATAAAACAGCTTCGCTTAACGTTTCCATAAAAAACAAATGAAACAAGCTTTATACATTATTGGAGGTACAGCTGTAATGGTTATACTATTTATGGGAGGGTGCAGATTATTGAGTAAACAAATTTTCAATCATCAAGATTGCGCTAGGTTCAACATTGATAACATCGAAGTTAGAACCGGTATAGACATCCCCGCAATTGAAAATGCTATTTGCGAATGCGCTCCCAGGACTAAAGACGCGGAATTCACCCTAAAACTAGAGCCAAAAGATCTAGATCATTATCTTGTAAGGAATAAGTTTAGTTGGGCAAAAGGCACGTTTGTTAACTCGAACGGAGATGATTATACCAAGTGGATTGCGACACTAGACATTGCAACGCAAAAATTAAAAATTCACATTGATTATAAAAAATAGTTGATTTTGGTACCTTTAAAGAATGCTACTTTTTAAAAGTTTATCCTATTGGGAAAAAGAAACATTTCTCACTAACGTTGATTATCTTATCGTCGGTTCTGGAATTGTTGGTTTATCGACTGCCATTCACTTAAAGAAAAAACAACCTAAAAAGAAAGTCTTAGTTGTTGAACGAGGGTATTTACCTTCAGGTGCAAGTTCAAAAAATGCAGGATTTGCCTGTATTGGCAGTGCATCAGAATTACTGAGTGATTTAGAGTGTGGTTCAGAAAGTGAAGTACTGACAACAGTCGAAAAGCGCTGGAAGGGTTTGCTTTACATGAGAAAGCTGCTGTCTGATGAGGCCATCGATTTTCACAAGTTCGGTTCTCACGAATTATTTCTGTCAAAAGAGAAAGAAGCATATTCTCATTGCATCGATAAATTAAACTACTTGAATACTACGTTGGAAAAGATTACCTCTATTCCAAGAGTTTTTCAAACAACGCCAAATCACATTGCAAATTCTGGAATGAGTGGATTTGACTACGCTATATCAAATGCTGCAGAGGGACAGGTTGATACCGGCAAGATGATGAAAGCGCTGGTAGGGCTAGCATACTCTGTGGATGTTAAAATATTGAATTCAGTTGAAGTAACTAAAATTTTAAAAAATGAAGTTACCACAACGCATGGAAAAATAAAATTTGAAAAATTAGCAATCTGCGTAAATGGATTGGCAAAGCAATTTTTACCGAAAGAAGATGTTTCCCCAGCAAGAGCTCAAGTTATCGTTACATCTCCTATTGCCGATTTAAAAGTTAAAGGCATTTACCATTTCGACAAAGGATATTATTATTTTAGAAATATTGGCGATCGTGTCTTATTCGGTGGTGGGCGTAATTTAGACTTTATAGCAGAAGAGACGGATGAGTTAAATACCTCAGATCAAATTATCAATCACCTCAGTTCGCTGTTAGAATCAAACATTCTACCCCATTCGGCGTTTACCGTTGAACATCAATGGGCGGGTATAATGGGAGTTGGAAAAGGAAAGCGTCCTATTGTCAAGCACTTAAAAAACAACACTTTCTGCGGAGTTCGCTTAGGAGGTATGGGAGTTGCCATTGGAACTATAGTTGGAAAAGAATTATCTGAATTAATGTTAGAGCCCACTTCATGAAACAATTCACGCTTGTCATTTTTATTTTAACGGTCATGTCTTTTTCTGAAGCAGAAGAGAAAAAGCTAATTGAGTATCATAAACGAAATGAATTGAATTGGGAAGATTATCAAGCACGACCAAACCATCAAAGTTCTTTCAAAGCATTAACGGCGACCAAAATCACATTCAAAGCAAACTCAAAAGGTAAAACATTACGATTTAGCATTAAAAATACCTTCGAACCACATAATTCTTGGACCAAAGGCAATGAAAGTGTCTTATTACTAGAGCATGAGCGCTTGCATTTTCATATTTCCGAGCTATACGCAAGAAAATTGCGAAAGGAAATTCAAGAAACAAAATTCACTACAACTGATCAAAAATTGATGAATGAAATTTCTCGAATTTACGAGTATAAAATGAACGAGTTATCAAAATACCAAATACGGTATGACCGGGAAACGAGCCATTCCACAGTAGAACAAAAACAGAAGGAATGGGAATCGAAAATAAAGGCAGAGCTATTAAGCTTTAAACATTTCTCCAATCCCAATGTAGAAATTCAAATATAATAGTTTGCCAAAACGTTTGTAAATTCTTTAACAAGCGTTCTAATTCATTCTTAATTTGAACCAATGGCATTCCTTACTTTTGAAGTGTAAATTTTACCTTTGAAAGACCTTCTACTTGTTACTCCCCCTTTTACTCAATTAAATACGCCCTATCCTGCTACGGCCTATCTCAAAGGGTTTTTAAACACCAAGGGAATTTCCTGTTTCCAAATAGACCTAGGAATGGAGGTGATACTTTCGATTTTCAGTAAAGCTGGCTTAACCAAATTGTTCAATTATGCTATCCAACACGAAAGTATAAACAGCCCAAATTCTCAACGAATTTTTGAACTCAGAAACGAATATATCAATTGCATTGAATCTGTCATTCAATTTCTACAAGGCAAGAACCAGACCTTAGCACGTCAAATCAACAGCCTAAACTTCCTACCTCAAGCATCTCGTTTTGAAACGTTAGAAGATCTTGATTGGGCTTTTGGAAACATGGGAATTCAAGACCAAGCAAAACATTTGGCAACTTTGTATTTAGAGGATATTTCAGACTTCATTGTAGAAGCCATCGACGAAAATTTTGGATTTTCTCGATACGCAGAAAAACTAGGAAGAAGTGCAAATTCCTTCAATGAACTGAATGCTTCATTATTGACAGAACCAACTTACATTGATTTAATTACACTTGGCGTTCTAGCCAAACAAATTGAAAAGATTCAACCAAAGTTAATATGCTTTTCTGTTCCTTTTCCAGGTAATTTATATTCCGCCTTTCGATGCGCTCAATGGGTTAAATGTAATCACCCAAAGATAAAGACTGCTATGGGCGGTGGTTTTCCAAACACCGAATTACGCAGTTTAACAGATAAAAGCGTATTTAATTATTTTGACTTCATCACTCTTGATGACGGCGAATTACCGATTGAATTATTGCACAAAAGCATTACTTCGGAGAATTCAGTTCCTTTCAAAAGGACATTTATTTTGGAGAATGACGCCGTCTGTTACCAGAACGATTCACCACTGCCCGACTACAAACAAGCTCAAGTTGGAACTCCAGATTATTCGGACTTGCTCTTAGATCGATATATATCGGTTATTGAAATTGCCAATCCCATGCATTCGTTGTGGACGGATGGACGATGGAATAAACTTACGATGGCACACGGTTGCTATTGGGCAAAATGCTCTTTCTGTGATATTTCGCTCGATTACATTAAACTTTATGAGCCGGTAACGGCCAAATTGCTAGTCGATCGTATGCAAGAGATGATTGCCGGCACAGGAGAAACAGGATTTCACTTTGTAGACGAGGCTGCTCCACCAGCATTGATGCGGGAATTGGCACTGGAGATTATTCGAAAAGAATTAAAAGTTACGTGGTGGACCAACATACGCTTTGAGAAAAGCTTCTCGAAAGAGCTTTGTCGGCTATTAGCGGCTTCTGGCTGCATAGCAGTTTCCGGTGGACTCGAAGTAGCAAGTGACCGCCTTTTAAAGCTGATTGAAAAAGGCACAACAGTAGAGCAAGTAGCGGAAGTTACACGGAACTTAACGGAAGCAGGGGTAATGGTGCATGCGTACTTAATGTTCGGCTATCCTACGCAAAAAGTTCAAGAAACGATTGACAGTCTAGAAATGGTTCGTCAATTGTTTGAACAAGAAGTTATTCAATCCGGTTTCTGGCACCAATTTGCACTTACAGCGCATAGCCCTATTGGTTTAGATCCAGATAAATATGGAGTCTCGCCGAAACTAGAAAAAATTGAATTCGCGAACAACGATGTTGAATTCTCAGACAAAAGCAACATTGATCATTCGAAGTTTAACGCAGGACTCAAGAAGTCACTGTATAATTACATGCATGGTGTCGGTTTTGAATTAGCTCTTCAAGATTGGTTTGAATTTAAAGTTCCAAAAACTAAAATTAGATCTACTTTTATTGAAGAATGCTTAGCACCAGCGTTTAACTTAAAACTCAACCTGAATTCGAAAGTTATTTTCTTAGGGAATCAGCCTTCGATTGAGACAAAAGGGAAAAAGAGTATTCTAACCTTTCATTTAAAAACGAACAGCTTCGAAATTTCATTAGAGAAAGAAAAAGCTGCTTGGTTAGTTCAGCAGTTAGCAGAACTTTCAGCGAAAAATCAAAAAGTAAAAACACTTTCCAACTTAAAAATAAGTTTCGAATCAAAATTCGATGACTTTGAAACTTTCTGGTTTTCAAAGCCATTGAATATACTAAAAGAAAATAGCCTATTAATTATTTAAAGCACAACTAATTTCTGCGTAATTCTATTATTTTCATTAACTACCGAAATAAAATAAATTCCTTTCCCTAAGCTTTTTACGTTCTCAGTAGAAATTTCAATTCGATTTCTTAACTCCTCATGGTGGTACTCTTTTTGAAGAATGAGTGGCCCATTAATACTGTAAATCGCTATGCTAGTATTTCCTTCGGAAAAACCGGTGACGTTTAAATTATGTTGAACGTTTCCACTTTCTGCAGGGTTTGGAAAAGCCGAAATTTTTAGCTGAATGTTGCGTTCTATTGTTCTGAGGACTCAATGGAATAATTTCGAATGTTTCAAATTTACCATCGTAATCCATTTGAGTTAACCGGAGGTAAATAACATCCTTTAAATCGTATTCGAAAATATGTCTGTATTTTTTTAACGTTTGTGAGTTTCCTGCACCTTTAATTTCTCCAATATTGATAAAATTTTCACCATAAACTGAATATTATAAGGTAAAAAAGTCATTGTTCAACTCGGTTAAGGTCTCCCAATTAATTTCAGTTTCAGAACACTGATTTGCATCAAAACTTAGCAGTTCTATTGGTAAAGCTCCTCCTGGCCCATAAGTACTATCCGTGCTACCCGTTGAAGACCCAAAAATGGTAGAAGTGCTGTTAATAACAGTTGCGCCAACTATGGAGATACTGCCGGTGCCTATAATTGATGCTGAATTACTTGAAGTAAAATCACCACAAACAATAACGTTACCGTTAAAGGTGGTAGTACCAGAATTTTTATTAAGTGACGATCCATAATTGAGTAGTTCAATTCTTGCCGACATTTCCACATAAATAAATTCATCGTACTTTTGGACTTTATTATATTTCTAAAAAGTTCTACAGAATTTTCAAGGAACGATCACACAAAACACTATATGACATTTAAAGATTTAGGTCTAATCGAACCGATATTAAGAGCGGTTACGGAAAAAGGCTACATATCACCCACTCCTATTCAAGAACAATCGATTCCTATTTTATTGAAAAAAAAGGATTTATTAGGATGTGCACAAACAGGAACAGGGAAAACAGCAGCTTTTACCATTCCAATTTTACAACACTTAGCAACTGAAAAACAAACTAGTCAAAGAAGACAAATAAAATCTCTGATTGTAACGCCAACAAGAGAATTAGCGCTGCAAATTGAAGATAACATTAAAGAATACGGCAAATACACGAGCTTAAAAAGCACCGTTATTTTTGGTGGAGTAAATCAGAATCCACAGGTTAACAGACTGAGACAAGGAATTGATATTTTAGTAGCTACACCTGGTCGTTTATTGGATTTAATTAATCAAGGGTTTATTTCTTTAAGCCAAATTGAATACTTTGTACTGGACGAAGCCGACCAAATGTTGGACATGGGTTTCATTCACGACATTAAAAAAATTATTGCAAAATTGCCAAAAGAGAGACAATCACTTTTCTTTTCAGCAACAATGGCAAAACCGATTGTTGATTTATCGAATCAAATTTTAGGCCATCCTGAAAAAGTAACTATCAAGCCTGAACAAACTACTGCTGATAAAGTGACTCAGTCGCTTTATATGGTGAGTAATGAAGACAAAATAAAGCTATTAGTTGAACTTATTGCAGCGCGAAATGCCAAATCGGTACTTGTTTTTTCAAGAACCAAACATGGAGCGAACAAAGTAGTAAAATTGCTAGAAAGAGAAGAAATTAATGCCGCAGCTATTCACGGAAACAAGACGCAAGCTGCAAGAGTTAAAGCCCTAAACAGTTTTAAAGACGCATCAATAAAGGTGCTAGTAGCAACTGATATTGCAGCTCGTGGTATTGATGTATCGGAATTAGAATTGGTAGTGAATTACGACTTACCAAACATTCCTGAAACTTACGTTCACCGAATTGGAAGAACAGGAAGAGCTAAAGCCAGTGGCGAAGCGGTTTCATTCTGTTCTGCAGAAGAAAGAAGTTGGTTAAGAGCCATTCAAAAACTAATTAAAACGGATATTCCTTTGGTACAAGATCACCCTTATCATGACACTAGTCCTGAAGAAGCACCACCGAAGCAAGGTGGCGGCGGTGGCCGAAGACAAGGTGGAGGTGGAAAAAGACCTCAACGAAGTTCTAAACCAAGAAGATAAAAATCTTACCAAGCCGTCTCGATTAATCGAGACGGCTTTTTTTATGAACTGACTTTAAATCTTCTGTATCTTGTTCCTCATGTTCGAGTGGATTGAAAACATACGTTACCCAGAATCAAAAATAAAAACTTACCACTTGGTTTTAATGAAGTTTGATGGTTACTATCAAAACTTAAATCCGAAAATGAGACAAGTATTCGTCCTACGTAACTTGTCATTTTTACAACACATCAAATTCTCCTCTTCCAACCAAATCCAATTGACCATTGAGATTAAAGTTATAGTAGCAAGTGGCTTTATTCAGCTTACTTTCGGTTTAAAGCGTTACCGCCTCTAATATTTTAAAAATATTCACCTTGTGCACCAACCTTATGTTTACAAAGAAGTTGGTATTCCCTTTCATGGAGATACCAACCCCAAAACAGCACGAATCAATTTGGTTTGGTCGGTAGTCAAAGAAGGCTTTTTGATTCCGGATGTTGCCCTAAACCTTTGCCTTCAAGAATTCTCTGATGCACTCACTATCGAGAACCAAAAGCGGATTTACTTTAACAGGTTTTACCCACAAAGCGATTTGTTGCTCTATTTTCAAGCTGCAAAGCACGAAATGCATGTCATTACAAATGGGAAAGATTCAATTTTTAGGACTTACGGAGCTGCTAACCTTATGGAGTTTTTTGCAGTTTCGGTAGAAGTGTTTTTCGAATAGCCAAGGCGCTTTGCCATTGAGAATCCTCTCTTGTTCGAAAAGCTCTGTTTCATACTCCATCTAGATCCAAGAAAAATAGGAAACCCAAGGTTGTAAACTAAAAATGTTATTGAGTGTTAAAGTTTCTCTTAACCAAAGGAATGAACATCCTAATTGCGTCAAAGACTTTAATTTCACCAACCAAATGAAAAAGCAGCTTCTAATTTTCCTTGTCATTTTTTGTGTTCAACTAGTCGTCAACGGACAAGACCGAGCTGAGAGGAGCGTATCCATAGCTGCACCAGAAAAACCTAAAACAGCTGTTACCGGAAAAATAGTGAACGAAATAAAGGAGAGTATTCCCTTTGCCAATGTTGCAGTTTACCGAACCGATGACAAAAGCTTAGTTGGTGGAACATCAAGTGATATAGATGGTAATTTTTCAATTGACATTCGTCCTGGAACCTACAATTTCAAATTTAGTTTTCTCTCCTTTCAAACCTTAACGAAACGCAGTATAGTGTTAGAAAGGCAAGGAATTAACTTTGGAGAGATTGAATTGGTCAGTGAAGCCAAAGAAATTGATGAAGTAGAAGTTGTTACTGATCGAAGTCAAATGGAATTGAAGTTGGACAAACGAGTATTCAACATTGAGCAAGATTTAGCTAATGCCGGTTCTAACGCTGCAGAAATTCTGGATAATATTCCTTCAGTACAAGTAGATGTGGAAGGTAACATTAGCCTTCGTGGCTCACAGAATGTCAGGGTGTTAATCGATGGTAAACCTTCAACCATAACCGGAACGAGCTCAGCCGATGTTTTGCGCCAATTCCAAGGCAGCATGATTGAACGAATTGAAGTAATCACTATCCCTTCAGCTCGGTATGATGCTGAAGGTGAAACAGGAATCATCAACATTGTTCTTAAAAAGAACAAACGGAAGGGAATTAATGGAGGAATTGAAATAGTAGCAGGATATCCTGACAATTACCGACTAGCGTTTAACTTAAATTACAGAACGGAGAAGCTAAACTTTTTTACTTCTTACGGATTGTCCTACCGAGATTCGCCGGGTGGAGGTTCAGGTTACCAAGAATTTAAGAGGAACGATTCCATCATCTCTATACTTGAAACAGAAAACGACAGGAAGAGACAAAGTTTTGGACAAAATGTGCGACTTGGGACTGACATTTTTCTAAATGACTATAACACCATTACGGTTTCCGGGTTATTCAACATTTCAGATCAAGAGAATACAGCGGTCTTGGAATACAGAGACTTGAATCCACAAAAAGAACTACTTCAACAATCAATTAGAGAAGATATTGAAGATGAAACAGGTCAAAACGTTGAGGCTTCCTTTAACTACACTAAAACCTTTAAACAGGAAGACAGAAAATGGTCTACAGACTTTCAATGGAGTGAAAGCGATGACTTAGAAGCATCTAATATTGAGGAAATTTTTCAACCTTCAGGTGATTTAGTCACTCAAGTTATTTCCAATTTAGAAGCTAATCGTACAATTTTACTACAATCAGGCTACGTGCACCCCTTAAAGAACGACCGTTTATTAGAAGGTGGAATTCGATCTACTTTGAGAACCATTGAGAATGAATTTTCTGTGCAGCAGGATACCAATGGCCGTGGACTTGCGATTGACCCTCGATTTAACAATGACTTTCAATTTGATGAAAATGTATATGCTGGCTATTTGCAATTTGGCAACGAAATTGAAAAGTTTTCATACCAATTAGGTTTGAGAGCTGAGATATCTGACATAAAATCTGATTTAAAGTTGACTAATCAGGTCTTCAAACAAGACTATTTTAATTTTTTCCCTTCTGCATTTTTTACCTACAAGGTATACAAAACAAAGCAATTTTTACTGAGTTATAGTCGTAGAATCAATCGCCCTAATTACCGATACTTATTACCCTTTCAAACCTTTAGCGACAACCGAAATTTTTGGCAAGGCAACCCTAACTTAGTTCCAGAATACACCGACTCATATGAAATTGGCTACTTGCACTACTTCAAGAAAGGTTCATTCTTTACCAGTTTATACTATCGCCATAGAACAAATGTTATTGAAAGAATTGTGCAAGCTTATGATGATGGTACCACTATTCGATTCCCAATTAACCTATCTACGGAAGATAATGTAGGAGTTGAATTAAATGGTAGTTACCGGTTTTCAAAAAAAGTTAGCTTAAATGCAAATGCTAACTTTTATAGAGCGCAGAGAGAAGGAACTTTCGAAGGGATAAAACTGGAGAATAAAGTCTTTACTATGAATGGTCGAGCGAACTTAAAGGCAGAAGTTGTAAAAGGCTTAGATGTGCAAGCTAATTTCAGGTATAGAGCTCCTCAAAACACCACTCAAGGAAGATCGTTATCTGTTTACTCTCTTGATTTATCAGCAGGAAAAGATGTTCTTCAAGGAAAAGGAACCGTTGTAGCAAGTGTTAGAGATGTATTCAATTCAAGAAAAAGACGATCGATAACCGATACTGAAACGATTTACAACGAAACGGATTTTCAATGGAGAGCACGACAATTCTTGTTAACCTTCAGTTACCGAATCAATCAGAAAAAAGAAAGAGGTCCTGATGAAAATAGAGGCAAATCAGTTGGTGGTGACGATTTCTAAGCTATCTTAGCAAAGAAATAATCTCAAACCAAACACCATGACTGTAGGTGAATTTAAAATTCTGGAATCAATAATTGTTATCGCCTTCTTTTCACTAATCAAGTTCATTTCAAAGGTTGCCATTCGAAAGGCTACTCAAAAATTTAGCTACCAAGAATCGAGGATTACGATTATCAAGAAGATATTCAACCTCATTGTGTTTCTCTCTATAATTTCCATTCTGCTAATTATTTGGGGAGTAGATCAATCTAAGTTCATCTTATTCTTATCTTAATTTTTAATCATTCTAGGTGTTGCATTTTTTGCACAATGGTCAATTTTATCCAATGTAACCTCTACACTCATTCTGTTTTTTAACCACCACGTTAAAATTGGAGATGAGATTGCTGTGGCGGAAAAAGATTCAGAAATATTAGGCAGAATAAGTGACATTGGGTTATTCTTTGTAAATATTGTAACGAGCGACAATAAACAGATATCTATTCCAAGCAACTTATTTATTCAGAAAGCAATAAAGAAAGACTTACCAGATTTAAATAACAACTAGTTTTTCTAGTTTCACTTTGGCCTTTAAGTTGCCAAAAGCAATAGTGGCCTCTTTTCCATCAACACTCAATACATCCCCTACTTGCTTCGTGTTTTTTATTTTTACTCGTGAACCTACTAACAACGGTTTCTCTGTTTTACCTGGAACGGGTTTTTTCCGCTTCTGCCTGTTTCCTTTGGCATTTTCGGCAGCCTCTTTCAGTTTTTGAGCCTCTTGCGTTTTTCGTAAGGCCATTTCAATTTTAGATTTTTCAATCGTAATGTATTTCTTCAGATCCTTTAAATACTCTGTTTGTTTGGCAGTAGATTTAGAAGGGTAATTCTGAATGAATTGACTCATTTTTTTACCGTGATTCAAGAACTTGTTATTTTTTTCAATCAGCTGTTGTTGAGACTTTAGTCGCTCTTCATAGTGCGTGCTCTTTTCTTCAAATTCCTCCTTGCTAGCTGCCATCTCTTGGTTGGCAGTGTAACTTTCCTTCTTCAATTTTTGCAAAATTGACTTATCTCGCTGTAAGTCAGAAATTAACTTATCCAACTCAATTTTTTGCCCGTCAACTTTCGCTTTTGCTCGCTTTAACATTTCCGATGGAATTCCATTCATTTGCGCAACTTCAAACGTAAAAGAAGAACCCGGCTGCCCAACTGCCAATTGGTATTCCGGAACTAAGGTATTCCGATTAAAAATCATATTGGCATTAATTGCTTCTATCGATTGAGCCGCCTTCAACTTAATGTTGGAATAGTGTGTAGTAATTACACCAAAGCAACCTTCTTCGTAGATGGTTTCAAAAAATACCTCAGCCAAAGCACCGCCTAATTCTGGATCGGAACCTGTTCCAAATTCATCTAACAATAAGAGTGTTTTAGGCGACGTTTTTCCCAAGAAGAAATTCATGCGCTGTAAGCGATAACTATACGTACTTAGTTGGTTTTCTATCGACTGGTTATCCCCTATATCTGAAAGCACATAATCGAAAAAAGCCATTTTACTTTTTGTGGAAACTGGGACCAATAATGCCGACTGAAACATGATTTGTAATAACCCCATCGTTTTTAGGGTAATTGACTTCCCTCCTGCATTCGGTCCAGAAATCACCAGCAAACGGCTGTCCTTTTTCAAAGAAAAACTTTGAGGAACAGTTTTCAATTTCGCCGCTTCATTCTTAACCATTAAGATAGGATGAAATGCATCAATCAATTCCGTATCCTGGTTCTGGAAATTAATAACAGGTCTTACACCGTTAATCTTTTGAGCCAATTTCACTCGGGCATTAACCTCATCAAAAGCGCACAATATTTTCTGGTAACTAGCAATTAAGTCCAGATAACCCCTTAAAAAGTTGGTGAGCTCCGCCAATATTCTTCGAATTTCTTTTCGCTCATCATCAATCAACTGGTCCAATTCAAAATTGAGCGATTGGTTCACTCGTGGTTCAATGTAAGTAAGTGAACCAGTTTTTGAAGAACCCAATATACTACCATCAACCTGTCGTTTATAAGTTGAAATAACAGTCATCACTCTTCGGTTATCAATTACGTTTTCAATAATTTCGTCAATGTACCCGCTTGCTCGGGCAGCTTTTATTGCCTTATCAAAATTTCGATTAATTTGTTTTTTCCTGCTTGCTATGCTTTGACGAATTTGAAGTAACTCAGCGGAAGCGTCATCTTTTACGTGGAGGCGCTTATCTAATATCTTGTCGATCTCCTTCTCTATATCTTTTGTATAGTGCGCGCCTTCCAACAAGGTTTTGAGGGTCAAATAATCCGTGTAATGTTCCTTAAAAAATAGAAACAGTTCATTCACAAAGCGAGAGGCATCTAGTATCTTAACAATTGCGTCCAACTCTAAAACAGATGCATTGATATTCAGCAGTTGAATTTCTTTGTTCAATTCCTGAAATTCCATTCTTGGAAAACGCACTCCCCTATTTCGAACCAATTGTAAGTCATGCGAGAGATTGAGACGATGCTCCACTTCTTTCTGATCGCGATACGGATGAAGTTTCGACGATCTATCAGCCACTGTTTCAGTAATGCAAAAGCCAGCCAACCAAGTTCTAATTTGATCAAATTCTAAATCTACAGCCGTTTTTTCGTCGAAAAACTTCATGTGGTAAAAGTACTCGAAATGCTTGCGTTATGCTATCTTAAAACCGCTAAACTAGCTCATGGTTCATTGTATTGTTCCACTCATCAAAAATCGAACGACTCGGTGAAAGATTTATTTATTTTTAAGCCATGAATTTAAAAGCTTATCCAAAAAGTACGTTACAGAGTTTTGGCATCGTAGGTCTAGTTTTTGTCGCCATGATTCTTTTTTATCCTGTGCAAATTGCCCTTAACGATAGCATAGGACTCAGTCCTTCTTTTTTAATTTACTACATCTTGGCAATGGGAGCACCCCTTATGCTCATGCATTTTCTAAAAAAGAAAGAAGAAGGCTCAGTAAAGTACTTGTTAAAGCCGAATGATATTGGGGTGGTTTTATTATTAATAGTGGGCACAATTGCATTGCAATGGGGATTTACAAGTCCCATAGGAACTAGCATTCCGATGCCCGAAATGTTTAAACAAAGATTTCGCGAAATGGCGGAGCAAATGAACGACGGTTATGGCTTATTGACAGTGGCGGTGATGGCTCCGTTTTTTGAAGAATTCGTTTTCAGAGGAGTGATGTTGGACGGTTTACTGAAACGAAAATCCACTTGGGCAGCAATTTTGATTAGTGCAGCACTTTTTGGCCTGGTGCATTTAAACCCATGGCAATTTGTTGCTGCTATGATCATTGGAACCTTTGCCGGCTGGGTATATTCTAGAACAAAAAGTTTGATTTACTGTATGATCATTCATTTTGTAAATAATTTTACAGCTTCTGTTTTTATGTATTTTAATAAAGATGCAGCTTCAATGGATGTTGAATTACATGAAATGTATGGTGGAATGACAAACATGTACGTCATCATTGCTGCATCTATCGTAATAGCGGCGATTTGTATATCCATGTTAAACAAACGCATGAAAATGGAAGCAGCAGATGAAAACTCTTTTCAGAATCTAGAAATAGACAAGGTAGAATGGTTAGAGGGATACCAACCAAGCAATAAAATGAAAATTTTAAGAAACATTGCAGCCGTGGTTATCGGACTGGTCATTGGTAGTATTGTGAACATGTATATTATTAAACTGAATGGAGTCCTCGTTCCTTTACCCGAAGGAATGGATCCAAATGACATGGATAGCTTGCAAGCCAACATGGGCCAATTCACTCTTTTAAATTATTTGGTGGTCTTCTTAGCACATTCTTTTGGCACTTTAACAGGAGCTTTGGTTGCGGGGCTTATTGGCGCTAGCAATAAGGTGATTTTAATGTACATTATTGCATTTGCCTTCATGGTTGGCGGAATTAGCATGGTTAGTAGCGAAAACAGTTAAAAAGTAGTACAAACATTACATTAAAATAATTGAATAAGATGGAAGAATTTAAGACGCAATGGACACGAGAAGAACTGAAAGCCTGGTTGTTTTGGGTTGCTCCAATTGTAGGTGCAGCTTTGGCTGGATTAGTTTACAAGTTCATTTCTTCAGAAAAAAATAATTAAAACAACGGCTAACAATGTATATGAAAGATAGGTGACCTAGTTCTAAATTGAAGGCTTTTCGCTAGCGTCAAACTTTGTGCTTAACCGAAGGCTTAGTGCTTCTTAATCGCCTACTTTTCATATACTAAAAGTTTCAAAAAGACATGACTCGCATTCTTATTTTATTGTTTTTCACCCTAACGTATTCAATGGAAGTAATCGGCCAAAATTATATGGTGATTGGTGAAAGCAGTTACCCAAGCGCTGAGACAATCACGTTACAGTCAGATTCGGACGTCAGTTTTATAAAAGACTTAGCCCTTATATTCGCAAAAGACGATGAACAAGCGGCATTAATTGTTCGGTCGGCACTCGTAAGCACGGTGCGCATTAGTGGTAAACTAATTATTGTTCTCAATGATGGAACCTCAATTACTTGCAGTGAAAAAGGACAAAAAGAAAATATAGACGGCTTCGCCTCTACCGAATACAACATAACACAGGAAGACTTGGCTCAATTGAAAAGGAGTAACATTCAAACAGTAAACTATGAGATTCAATGCGCTGACTGCTCCAGGAACCTCTTATACGAAGGAAAATATTCAGCATCGAACAGAGGAGATTCGCGAACCAATTTTGTTCTGCTATTAACCGATTTTTACAGAGATTAACTCCTGACCTATTTAGTCATTATCAATGTCAGCCTGCCTTATATGAGCGAAAGTTGGCACATTCTCAATAATACTTCCTGCTCCTTTTTTATTTATTTTGAAGGTCACATCTTTTGTAGTTGTAAATAACAACACCGATAAAAATGGCTTACTAAGGTGTTTTTTAACCACTTCAAATGATTCTTCCAACGTAAGTTCATCTTCCTTATCTTCAGTATCTCTAGATCGGTAACGTAACTTCAATAACACCTTAAAATCTCCTTCTGAATAGATAGGTCTTACAAATACATTTCTCAAATTGGGCTTACCAACAGTCTTTGCCATAGTTAACTTAGCAAAGCGCTCTTCCTGAACACTTTCTTTTACTTGCTCCCAAAACTGATTAAACAATTCTTCGTAAGACATAAATTAGCTATTAATGAGGATGAAATTATTATTTCAAAATTAACATTATTAGTTCAATAAGGTATAGCCAGAATTGTGTATCCAAGATGATATTAATGCACACCGAATAACAAATAACTTATAATCATACAATTAATTAGAGTAAAACAGAAAGGTGCTTCTTGTTGAAATTAATATCCCAATAATTTTAAAAAAGCAACGTTGTAAAGTGTCCATTCTTTTAAACGTCTACCCATGAAAAATCTGTTTGCCCTTCTTATTGTTATTATTTTTTCCGGAAATAAAACGGCTACACCTCCAAAAACTCTTTCCTTGCAAGCTGCGATAGACCGGAAATTAATTCAAGTAGATGTAAGTGGAAATACAAATAGCCCACATTACAGTCAACCCCTTCAGCTAAAAGTAAAAAATGTAAGTACTACTCCATTTACACTGCAAATCCCAAATGGTCAACGTTTTTTAACCGTAGATGAAGATGTGCAAGATATGATACTCGTAAAATCTGAATTGCTCGCCCTAGCTCTAGGAATCGAAAAATCGATTCTACTTAATGCCATGTGTACCCAAAAGGAGAGCGGAGGGCCAGGAGAAAATGAACCATATCGCATAGGGCCAATGGCTGAATCACATTTATTGCAGGTGAGCAACAAAATACAAGAATTGGAAGCTTACAATACCATTGGACAATATTATGTTTGGTCTATTTCAAATAATGTTGGCCTGGAGAGCATTGCAGGATTTGATGATACTGAGGCTCAAGAATTACAGCAATTTGTAGCAAAAATTACTGGTAAAAAAATTCCTGAGAAAGACCCGATAGATTACTTGACAAATTACGATAGCCCATCGCTTGCTAAAAGAACACTTGGAGGTTCATTTGAATATGGACTAGTTAAAACTTCTGTCATTACTATAGGCCTTTTTAACGAGCAAAATATAATTGTGAGAGAACTATTGAATAAGCCATCAACTCCTCGTGGTGATCACAAAATGAACTTTGAGTTTGACATGGCAGCTTATACTGAACCAGTCTATATTGTTCGCCTTATTGTTGACGGTAGAATAAAAATAAGCACCAAGATTGAAACTTAGGCGGTTAAGAAGACCCTTCGGCAACTTATATAATGTGGAATCAAAAATGTGTTTCGCCCAAGTTGAAAACCAACTTGTTAATCACTAATCGTCACAGAGATTTGAACATCAAAACACATGTGCAACTCAAAGCAAGAAATTATTATCATTAGCTAAAAACAACGAGATAACCTAAAGCATTTTGCCAATGCTACAGATACTATGAATTCAGATAAAAATCTTTCCAACCAAGAATTAGCAGCACAGAACTACAAGCGTTTATTTGACAATGCTCCAATTTATATATGAAATGAAGATTTCACGGCTGTTTATGACCAATTAGAGGAACTTCGGAAACGTAACATTACTGACATCCAATTATACCTAAAGGAAAACCCTGAGGTATTATTTTCGATGCTTTCGAAATTGAGAGTTACAAGTCTTAATAAAGCAACCTTAATGCTTTTTGAAGCTGAAAGTAATCAAGAGTTTCTAAATAACATACAACTTACATTTGGCGAAGGAGCTGACAAAATATCTGCAGATCTTATCGCTGCCATTTGGAACAATGAACAATCGTTTACGGCAGAAGTGAATTTTAAAACGCTTAAAGGGGAAGAATTCGCTGCATTATTCTCAGTACCAATTCCTAAAACCGAAGCAGAACGACAAACCGATCCAGTAACCATTCAGAGTATTCAAGAGTTAAAAGAGGCTGAGTTCAAATAACCCAAAGTCACTAATTGAACCCAACGCTCTTGTTTTCTAAACGAAAAGATTATACAGAGCATTAAATATAAGTGAGTTGCTAATTTATTTGGCAACTTGAGAAGATGAAAATTGTTATTCGATTGAAATATTGAATGAGTAATACGTAAAAAAGAATTATTTGAAGGAACCAAGAACTATTTACAGTTGTTAAGTGTTTTGAATATTACTTAACATGAAATTAACCCACATATGTATTCAATCTCTATAAGTCTGAACTATAACGATTTTTGAATTAATTACTCATTAAATATAAATCCAACATGAATAAAATTCTACTTTTCTCACTCTTTTTATTCTCTTCATCACTAATGGCCCAAACTTGGGACAGAAAAACAAATATTCCTAGTGCAAGGCACCATCCAATAACTTTCTCAATAAATGGAATAGGCTATTCAGTAACCGGAACCTCCTCTGCTAACGTTCCTACAAAAGACTTTTATGATTACGATCCTGCTAGTAATTCTTGGTCAACACTCCCACTTTTTCCTGGATTGTCGCGTAGTTTTGGAATTGGAACCGTAGCGCCTAATAATTTGGCGTATATCGGATTTGGAACTTCATCTACTCAGTTTTTAAGAGATTTATGGAGTTTTGACGCTTCTGATAGTTCTTGGACACGATTAGCAGATTGCCCGGGTTCTGCTAGAAGACATCCAGCTATGATTTCAATTGGAAATAGAATTTATGTTGGATTGGGAGACAGTCCAACAGGGAATTTGAACGATTGGTGGATGTATGACATATCAACTAACTCATGGACTCAAACGGCAAATTTACCGGCTAACGGAAGACATCATCCATTTATGTTTAATGCAAGTGGATCAGTTTACGCTGGTTTGGGCCATGGAAATATTGGTAATCGTGGTGTAATTTACAAAGATTGGTATAAACTAGACACCGCTTCTAACACTTGGACTGCAATGAGTGATTTTCCAGGAGAAGCAAGAGTTGCAGGCACCCAGTTTACGGCATATGGTTATGGCTTTGTATTAAGCGGAGATGGGGATGACCACAGTTTTATGCAGACTGGAGAGATGTGGCGTTATGATCCAAGCACAGACATTTGGACGCAACTTCCTTCACACCCAGGGAATAGCATATGGGCTCCGGGTAGTTTTGTAATCAACAATGAAGTTTACTTTTTAGGAGGACTTAATAGGCGATTAAATTTCTTTCCAAAAAATGTTTACAAGTTCATGCTACTTGATCCAACAGGTATAGAAGAAGAGCAGGAAATTCTTGCCAACACATTTGTTTATCCTAACCCTGCTAACGCTGAAATTTCTTGGAAAAGTGATATCAGTGTTACAGATGTAAGAATTTACAATTCAGTAGGTCAACTATTCCAAACAGCAAATGCAATGGTTGGAGAAGTTGATGTTAACAATATCGCAGATGGCTTATACTTTGTTCAGTTTTTTAATAAGAATGAACTTGTTAAGACATCCAAAGTCTTGATTCAACACTAGGCAGAAAAAACAACTGAAACAGATAAAAGACAATTAAAAAGCAACCTTAGGGTTGCTTTTTTTATGCCCTATTTTAAAAATGTAAATTTAAAAACTCTATCCCTTTCCTATCGAACTATAGTTCAATTATTAGAATTTGAAGGCTTCTAATTTTTTTATAAATTAAATTTATATTAGTTTAGAAATTAATTCTATCTACCCTACCTAAATGATTGTATTTTGAAATCTTCACAAAAATATTTCCTTTAAGCCACTCTGTTTGCTTTAGCTTATCTAGTCGTCACCTATACGGACATTTATGGATCATCAAATTGGTTTAGAATATCTACAGCAATAGTAGCTTTGGTGTATGTAATTAATGGGCTTAATCATCTTCAAAAGGAAAAAAAAGAAAAAAACAGAGCTTATAATATTTACATTTATGACAGCAGATAAATAGTACTTTCACCACTTAATTTAGGACCTGAAGTTTATTATGAATTGTCTATTAACCGGTGGAACAGGAATTGTTGGAAGTCACATTATTTTTGAATGGATTCATAAAGCAATCGTTGATAAAACGGTAAATCACATTTTTGTTGTTATAAGAGATAGTGACATCCCAGCTCAACAGCGTTTAACTGCTATTTTACAAGATAAGTCACGTCCCAATTTTTTAAATAATTACACCCTAGAAGACTGTTTAGAAAAGATTACAGTAATCGCTAATGATTTAGCTACCATCACTAAAAATGATTTAAGCAACTATGAATTTGACACAATAATTCATTGCGCAGGATCAACAAGCTTACTGCATACAAGTGATTCAAAAAAGATAGTTCATACTCAGAACTATTTAGTAACCAAACAACTCTTAGAGCAGCTACCACAAAGCGTAAATCGTTTCATTTACATTAGTACCGCATACTCGTTTGGCATTCAAAACAAAAGGGTTAATGATGACATTAACCAATATGATGTTACTCATTTTAGAAACCCATACGAGCAATCAAAATATGAGTGCGAACAGTATGTTAAAGAAACGTGTATAAGAAAAAACATAGATGCTCAAATTTTAAGGCCTAGTATAATTTGTGGACGTTTAATAGACATGCCATATTACGAGACACCAAAATTTGATGTATTCTATTCGTGGGCAATTTTCTTAGATAAGTATGCTGAGAAAGCCAAAGAAAATTTTAGAATTTGGATTGATAAACAGGGTGGGTTAAATATTGTGCCAGTCGATTTTGTTTCTAAAGCAGTATTGTATGCTTTTTTAAACCCGGACATAAAAGAACTCAACATTGTTAACCCTAAACAAATACTACACAAAGATTATGTCGGAGATGTACTAGAATCTTTCAACATAAAATCTTATGAATATATTGAAAAGAAGCCAGATGACCTAACTATTTTCGAACAGTTGTATTATAAAAGTATTGGTGGACTTTTTGAAAAATATGTATCTATTCCTGATTTACAATTTCAACCTGATCTCATTTTGAAATTAATAGACCAGCTGCAGCTTGACATTACGTTGGGCGTGCATGAGAACTTCATGAACTTGATTAATTTTTCAGTAGAAAAGAAATTCAGAAAAAGTTACTAGTTCAAGGCGTTTTTAATTCAAGTATTCGTGAAACTCATTAGCTAATTTCTACTTAGATTATTATACTTCACTATCAAGCAATTAGAGATATTAATTTGAATATAACCAATTTCAAAATCAACATTTTATTCCAATCGAACTTTACAAATTAGTTCACTCTGGAGTGGGCTAATACTTCAGTAAGTCCTAAGTTGTTTCATAAATCAGAAGGACTCATTACTCCCTTTTCACATCTCGAAATAAGTATTTAATTATTGATATAGAAAGGGTATCATTTTACTGCTATTTATTTAAACATTTAAGCGAAAAGTACTACCCTTAGCTAACATCCAGCGTTTTACCATTAAAAATCGTTTGCAAACTATAACCAACGACAAAAATCAAAGTTTTATCATGAAATTCGAATTAGACCATCTATAAAAAGTAAAAACTGAAAAGAGTTGATTACTACTGCTAAAAAGAACAAAATCTCAATTTCAAAGACTCTTGACAAGATTAAATATGAAGCTGAATTACACCAGCTACAATCAGAATTTGTGAACCTTCAAAAATGGATAGCCCAAAATAAAATGCTTGTTATAATCATTTTCGAAGGCAGAGATGCAGCAGGTAAGGGAGGTTCAATAAAGAGATTTATTGAACATTTGAATCCTTGAATTTCAAGTGGTGTTGCATTGTCAAAACCAACCAAGGTCAATGGTATTTTAGGCGTTATATAAAAACATTACCAGATCAGGGCGAAATTGTTTTCTTTGATAGAAGCTTGTACAACAGAGATGTTGTTGAACCGGTTATGGATTTTTGCAACAAAAAGCAATATGATAAATTCATCGCACAAGTGCCGGAGTTAGAACATTCATTATACGAAGACAACTTAAAAATTATAAAGTTTTGGTTTTCTATTTCCAAGGAGGAGCAGAAGAGAAGATTTGATGAACGTTTAAGCAATCCTAGGAAAAGCTTGAAGTTTAGTCCAGTTCATATGAAAGGCCAAGAAATGTGGAATCGTTACACGCATTATAAAGAGCTTATGTTCAGTAAAAAACACACAAATTTTAGCCCCTGGATAATCGTAAAAACAAATGATAAAAAAGAAGCTAGATTAGAGAGTATGCGACATGTTATATCGCAGTTTGATTATAATAACAAAGGTAAATCTTAGACAACACTGCTCCCCGACCCCAATGTGATTATGAGGTATCATAGAAGCGCAATACAAATTGATATTTAAAAATGAGCAAAATGGAAATTAACAAAGAAGATTTAGAATTATTGAATTCTAAAGTAAGATTGTATAGCCTTCTGAGAAATAAAAATGTCAATGCAAGTAAAGCGCTGGAATAAGCGAAGTATACGGTTGAACTTAAAGAGAAACAAGCCGAGCTCATTAAACTTCAAAACTGGGTAATAAAGAACAATAAAAAAGTAGTGATCTTATTTGAAGGAAGAGACTCAGCCGGGAAAGTTGGTGCAATTCGAATAATAACTGAGTACCTCAATCCAAGACACTTTAGGGTAGTTGCATTAAACATCCCAACTGAAGATCAAAAAAAGCAATGGTTTTTTCAGAGGTACTATAACCGCCTACCGAAGCCAGGCGAATTTATTTTTTTCGACAGAAGCTGGTATAACAGAGCCGTTGTTGAACCAGTAAATAACTTCTGTACAGCAAAGGAGTATAATATCTTCGTGGAACAAGTGAATGAGTTTGAAAAGATGTTGATTCAATCAGATACCTATTTAATAAAACTTTACTTTTCTATTGGCAAAGAGGAACAATCTAAAGGATTTAAGGAGATAGAAAATAACCCGCTAAAAAAATGGAAAATCACGCCAGTGGATGAAAAAGCCCAGGAACTATGGCATGACTATAAAGATTACAAAGAAAAAATGTTTGATGCAACAAATACAGAGCTTGCACCTTGGAAAATAATTGATGCAAATAAAAAATCTGTCGCTCGAATAATTGCTATTTCACATATTCTAGAAACGATTCCATTTAAATAAATCAAAAGCCCATCCAGACAATGTCGGGATGGGCCTTAAAAGTCAACCAATAGAAGTATTACTTCTTATTCTTCAATTTAGATTGTTGTTGCTTTGACATGTCTTCCAATCTTTTTTGGAAACCAGATTTCTTTTGATTCTTAGGCTTCTTTTTGTTCATTTCTATCTTCGCTCGAATTGAATCTTCATTGATAAATACTTTACGAATTAATACCGTTTGACCAATAGAGATCACGTTTGCTAGTAAATAATAGTAACTTAAACCTGAAGAGTAATTGTTGAAGAAAAACAACATCATCACAGGCATCAGATACGTCATAATTTTCATTTGGGCTGCCATTGGCCCTTCCGTCATCGTGCCGCTCATCTGGCTATTCATTTTAGTATAAAATGCAATAGAAACAGCCATCAATATGGTAAACAAACTAATATGGTCTCCATACCAAGGAATTTCAAATCCTGCAGGAAAACTATAAATAGAATCATAAGTAGATAAATCGTCTGCCCACAAAAAGCTTTCTTGTCTTAATTCTAGTGATGCCGGGAAAAACCGGAACATAGCAAACAGAATCGGCATTTGTATTAACAGAGGGATACATCCACTCAAAGGATTTACTCCAGTTTGACGATACAAGGTCATAGTCGCTTGCTGCTTCTTCATTGCATCATCTTTGAACTTGTCGTTAATCTCAGAAATTTCAGGCTTAAGTACTCTCATTTTAGCTCCAGACAAGTACGTTTTGTAGGTAATTGGCATTAAAACTAATTTTAACAGAATCGTCAAAATAAATATAATGATACCATAATTCCAATCGAAGTCTTCTAAGAAATGAAAAACAGGAATAACAGCAAATTGGTTTACCCAACCAAATATTCCCCAGCCTAAATTAATGATATTTTGAAGCTCGTTTCCGTGGTCTTTCAATATATCATATTTGTTTGGTCCCAAATACATGGCCATTCCAAACTTTTCCATTTTACTGCCACTTACAGGCATTGTTAAAGCAACCGTTAACCTTTTTATATAATCGGTCTCACCTTCGTCGGTAAGCGTTTCCATGTAACCTTTAGACTTATCAAAGTACTCATCCGCAATTAGCGTGGTGTTAAAAAATTGTTGTTTCAATGAAACCCACTTCATTGAAGTTTCCAACTCCTCTCTTTCATCTGAAATGCCTAAGTCATCTACATCTTCATTTTTATACTTGTAAAAAATGGTGGTCGCGTCTCTTTGTGGTTTTAAACTTTTTTCTTGATTTGGTGCGTTCACCATCCAATTTATATACACCTCTCCAGTTCGCATATCCATTACTTGGTCCATTTCTACCAAGTTTACATCGAAGTCAATCATGTAATCGTTACCGTTGATTTTGTAGATGTATTCAATGTAGCGATCTGAACCTGCGTTCAGCTTGAATGAGATCATTTTTTCATTGTCACCATTCACCATAAAATCTGTCGACTCTGTTGTAAAAAGCAACTCATCAGTTGTTATGTCTTTGCTGTCTCTTGTAAAAAAATTCAAATTGAAATTAGAAGTAGAATCGAATAATATTAATTCTTCTCCCTGTTCACCATCTTCAGCATATCTGAAATACTTCTTTAGAACAGCTTTTTTAATGCCTCCTCCTTTAGTAGAGAATGTAAGTCGCATCAAGTCCGTCTCTACCTCAAACTCTTTTGCTTCTCCAACTGATGCTTGAGCGAAGACACCAAAGGATTGAGCTTGCTGCTGCAAGACAGCAGAATCCGAAACAGAAACTATGGTCATTTCACCTGAGGTATCAACTACCTCGTTAAAGCTACTTTCCATTTTCTGAGCCTGCTCTTCAATTACTTCTTGCTGAACCGCTTCAAGTTGAGCTATTGAGTCACTTATTCTTTTTCCCTCGGCAATTTCCTCCTCGGAAGGACCGTTTAAAATACCGAAACCTATAACGATGGCCCCAATTAATAAAAGCCCGACTAGTGTATTCTTATCCATGAATTCTGATTCCTTTCTTTATACTTTTTCTTTGATTGTAGCTTCTAAAAACTCCACAAATAATGGATGTGGATTCAACACCGTACTGCTATATTCAGGGTGAAATTGCACCCCTACAAACCATGGGTGATCTTCAATTTCAACGATCTCAACCATCTTTCCTGTTGGGTTGATTCCTGTAGCCTTCATTCCAGCAGCAGCAAAATCCTTTAAAAACTTATTGTTGAACTCATACCGGTGACGATGTCGCTCAGTAATCAAATCCTTTTTATAGGTATCGTATGCCTTCGATGGGTGCTCAATCGCACATTCATAAGCTCCTAAACGCATCGTACCTCCCTTATTTGTCACATCCTTTTGATCTTCCATTAAAAAGATAACTGGAAATTCTGTTTTATCATTAATCTCAGTTGTGTGAGCCCCTTTCAAGCCGACAACATTGCGTGAAAACTCAATAACAGCACATTGCATTCCCAAACAAATTCCTAAAAATGGAACTTTATTCTCACGCGCATACTTCACCGCAGCTATTTTGCCTTCTATGCCTCGCTCACCAAATCCAGGAGCAACTAAAATACCATCTAATTCACCTAATTTTTCAGCTACATTTTCATCATTCAGTAACTCCGAATGAATCCATTTAATGTCTAAGGCACTTTCTGAAACAGCTCCTGCATGAATCAATGATTCATGAATAGATATGTAAGAGTCTTTCAACTCAATATACTTTCCTATCAACCCGATCTTAAGTGTTCTTTTAGGATTCTTAAGTCGATGAAGAAATTCTTTCCATTGCGTTATATTTGGTTCCTCTCCAATTGGCATATTGAACTTCCTCAATACTACCTGATCAAGGCCCTCCTCCTGCATCATTACCGGAACTTCATAAATAGTTGATGCATTTTTTGATTCAATAACAGCGTCAGTCGAAATGTTACAGAAAAGGGCAACCTTTCTTCTAATATCTTCATTTATGGAATGTTCAGTCCTTAAAACAAGCACATCTGCTTGCACCCCACTTTCTAACAATTGCTTGACTGAATGTTGTGTAGGCTTTGTTTTCAGTTCACCTGAAGCAGCCAAATACGGAACCAACGTTAAATGAATAACGATACAACTAAAATCAGGATCCCACTTTAATTGTCTCACTGCTTCAATGTATGGCAACGATTCAATATCACCTACTGTTCCACCGATTTCTGTAATCACAAAATCGTACTTCCCGGTGTGGCCTAACAGTCGAATCCGTCTTTTAATTTCATCTGTAATGTGAGGGACTACTTGAACAGTTTTTCCTAAATACGCTCCAGCCCTTTCTTGATTGATAACATGCTGATATATTTTACCAGTAGTTACGTTGTTCGCTTGCGAAGTGTTTGTATCCAAATACCTTTCGTAATGTCCAAGATCTAAATCAGTTTCAGCACCATCTTCCGTAACAAAACACTCGCCGTGCTCATATGGGTTCAAAGTACCTGGATCAACATTGATATATGGATCCAGTTTTTGAATAGTAACCGAATGACCCCTAGCTTGTAACAATTTAGCCAAAGATGCGGAGATAATTCCTTTCCCCAAAGAAGAGGTAACTCCCCCAGTTACAAAAATATACTTAGTATTAGAATCAGGCATTAGAAATATTAACAGTTTAGTTTAAACTGTATGCAAAATTAAGATAATAAGATGGGGTTAAAAAGCCTTATTTCTAAGTTATCGCTAAAAAGTTAAGCTAACACCAACCGATGGTAAAAAGGGCAATTGATATACTCTTTCATTGGTAACTCGATTCACATAAAATATGTTTTCACGATTGTAAACATTGGTTATACTGCCTGTTACTTCTAACACCGAATTTTCGGTAAGAAAAAACTTCCTTTTAATTGAAACATCAAATCGATGGTACCAAGGCAAACGACCCTCTCCTAAACCACCGTACTGAATACCTAATATTCCATTTTGAGTGGTAATATCTTGTCCTATGTTACCCTGCAGAGCTATGTTTTCGTAGAACCCTGTTGTCTGTGTTAGAGGAAATCCAGAACCAAGATTCCATCGAGCATCAAATGACCACACTTGGTCTTTTCCAAACAGGTAAGAACCCAATAAATTAATGTTATGCCTTCTGTCCCAAATTGGGTTGTAACGGGTAATTCCATCCCAACGGTCAACATAACTCCAAGAGTATACCATTGAAACACTCAGCTGCTTCTTTTCATATTTAGCGGAGAAGTCAATCCCGTAGGCATTTCCTGTTTCAACTATAAAATCTTTCTTTAAAGCATCAGGGATTTCTCCTCCAACCTTATTTTCATCGTACAGCTTATTTCGATTCAAATTAGTTAACTGTTTAAACCATTTGTAATACCCTTCTACATTTATATTTAAATACCTGGTGACATCATATTCGAAACCAAGAATCGCATGTCTGCCAAGTTGCAAAGGAGCACCAACTTCTGTTCTTGAACCATCTTCATTCAAAATTTCATCTTGTAAATTATCCGGTCCAGATATAAACCCGTAAAACAAATTAACCACATCTCGATCAGAAGTGGCACTAATTAAATTTTGTGAGTAGAAACCACCGGCACCTTTAATTCTCAATTTTTTGGTGGCGTTAAATTTAAATCCAAGTCTAGGTTCTGGCGAAAATGTAGACAAAGAAGCATAGTACTGAACCCTGAAACTTGGCTCAATAACAAATTTTCGAACATTGTATCTATTTTGAAGGTAAAGAGCTAATTCTGTTGTATTTTGTTTTTGACCTACAGTTTGATTCACACTATTTAAGAATGAAAAGTCCGTTGTAAATCCCAAAATCTCAAATCCAAACTTGGTCTGATTTTCACCTTTAAAACTTGTAAAATTCATTCCTGCATTAAACCCCGTAATTTCACTTTGACGATTGGAAATATCTACTCCTTCATTACTTTCACTTGATGCTATGTTGTATTTACTGTAAGCAATAGTTCCATCAATTAAGGTTGTTGACGCTGCAGGAATAAGCACAAAGTTTGTGCCTCCTCCATATTCCGTCCATTTAAAACCGGCCACATTTGGATAGTTTACTTCATCAGCATATCTAAAACCAAAGAAACTCGCCTTACTACCATTCGAACTCTTTAATGAGATCTTGCCATAAACATCATTAAAACGATAAGGCAAGCCCGCAGTATCCGCATACTGGTAAAATACAGGCGCTGTTTTATCTATAAAAGAGTTTTTATACGACAAGATAAATGAACTTCCTCCTGTACCAATCTTTTTGGGCTTGCGAAGAGGTCCCTCAATGAATGCCTTCGAACCAAAAGTACTGGCTGAAATTTTTCCGCCAAAACGTTGATTATTTCCATCAATTGTTTTAATGTCCATAATGGAAGATACTCTTCCTCCATACTCAGCACCAAAACCACCTGTAAACACGTCGGCAGTTTTAATGATGTCTGTTTCAAAAACAGAAAATAACCCTATGGAGTGGAAAGGGTTGTAGACAACCATTCCGTCTAGAAGCACCTTATTTTGGATTGGTGATCCTCCTCTAATATATAATTGCCCGCCTTGATCTCCTGTAAATACTACACCCGGTAATACTTGCAAATACTGAGCTAAATCCGGGTCCCCTCCTATTGAGGGCATTTTTTTTATTTTCTTTGGAGTTAATCTATTAACCGACATCTTCACAGTAGTCATAGCTTCCTGTCTTTCCGCTGTAATGGTAACATCATCTATCCGAACTGAAGTTTCACCCACAGAGAGGTTGTTCGACAAAACTTGGCCATCTCTATCAAGTGTTACCTTTTTATATGCAGTTTCATACCCTATTGAAGTAGCTATTAAAGTATAGGTTCCTAATGGCACATTAGACATGGTATAATAACCATTCTCATCGGTAGTTGAACCAACTACAGTTCCTTTCAATATAACGTTCACAAATATTGCAGGCTCACCAGTTTCTTTCAAATAAACAAAGCCTTTCAATGCCCCAGACTGAGCAAGTCCTGCTGCTGAAAAAAATATAGAAAACACAACTGATAGAGCTATTTTAGAAAACTTCATAAAAACAATTAAGATCGCAAATGTAATTAATCAAACCGGCCAAAATAGTCGGCATTTTGCAAAAGACAACTTGTAAGGCCAAATTGTTGCCTCTAACTGTGAATGATATCAAAAACCATTTCCTGTAATATTTCGTGATTGTTCATTCTTGAAGCTCCAATCCCTTTTGAGAGGTTATCAGCTTTGCGCAATGATGATATTGCTCTTGCTACTTTTTTAGTATTGTAGTTCCTACCTGCAGAAATAAAATCACAGACAAAAAAAGGATTGACTCCTAATTTTGCCGCTACTTCCCGCTCTGAGCTATTTCGAACTGTCTGGTAAATTAACATTTGAGAAAAGAATCGATAAATACTTGGCAAAACCATTTGAAGGGGGTGTGCCTTTTCATTTTTACCCATGTAATTGATAATTTTATTGGCTTTAATCACATCCTTCTCCCCTAGCGCCTTATTCAGTTCAAAAACATTAAAATCTTTGCTAATCCCAATATTTTCTTCAATAATTTTAGGCGAAATCTTGGTTCCTTGAGCTAAATTAATAGTCAGCTTATCCAACTCATTGCTTATTTTACTGAGTTCTGTCCCTAAAAAATTGACTAACAATAAAGTAGCTTTCGGTTCTATGAAATACCCTTTTCGTTTGAGGTAAGAGTCAATCCAAGGACCTACTTTGTTTTCATATAGTTTCTTGGATTCAAAAAAAACTCCTGACTTCTTAACCTCTTTTATAAATGCAGACCTTCCATCTGCTTTTCCATGCTTATAATTAATTACTAGAATAGTGGAATTCGAAGGATTCTTTGCATAATTAGAAAGTCCATCCAATTTTTTTAAACTCTGCGCCTCTTTTACAATGACGACGTTATATTCAGACATCATCGGAAAACGTTTCGACTCCGCTTCAATGGTGAGTAAGTCCGTTTCTATGCCGTAAAGAACCGTTAAGTTAAATTCCTTCTCCGTTTCATTCAAAACGGTAGCTTCAATTGCATCACTAATCTTGTCAATGAAATATTCCTCATCACCAGTTAATACATAGATGGGCATGAACGACTTATTTTTAATGTCTCGAATTATTTGTTCAAATTCCAATGGGACTCCTTATTTTTGTGAATAACAGATGAAAACACTCAATCTTCCTTCTTATCAATTTAGCTTCAAAGAGGAGAACAAAAAAACTAAAATTTTCGATGCCATACGGAAGAAATTCTTAGTTCTTACTCCTGAAGAATGGGTTCGGCAGAATGTAGTCCGATTCTTGGTGGAAGAGAAAGGCTTTCCTGCAAATTTAATAGCAATTGAGATGGGTTTAAAACTGAATGGAATGCAGAAAAGAGCTGACATTTTAGTTTACTCTAAATTAGGTAAACCCATTCTTCTAGCAGAATGTAAAGCTCCTCATGTAAAAATAGATCAAAATGTATTTGACCAAATTGGACGATATAATATTACCTTCAAACTTCCTTACCTATTAGTGACTAATGGAATGGAACATTTTTGTGCCCAGATTGATTTTAATAGTAAAGACTTTTCTTTTTTACAAGAAATTCCCGAATATGAAAAACTTGAAGCATAGTATTGCGCTATTCTTTTTATTGACTTTTAGTTTATACAGTGCTGCTCAACATTCAACAAAATACGGCTTTGAATTAAGAGAGTATCTGAAAACGGCAAGTGCTCATGAAAAAATACCTCTTTTAGTGGAAGGCGATGAGCACCAAATTATACAACTAACGAACCAGCTGGGGGAAGAAATTCGATTGCAATTTGAATCCTTATTTTCACTAGAAATCCCAGCTCAATATATAAATGTATTTGCGGAAAGTTCAGCAGTCCAAAACATAGAATTCTCAACAATCCCCGATCGCACGCATACAGATACGATGTTGGTTCACACAAATGTGGACTCAATAATTCAGCAAGCAGCACCTTTGCGACAAGCTTATACAGGAAAAGGAGTGCTATTAGGTGTAATTGATTCTGGTATTGAGTTGGCTCATCCTGATTTTCAAGATAGCACAGGAAAAACAAGAGCACTTTACGTTTGGGACCAAACTCAAGCATTTAACCCCGCTCAACAAGCATTACATTATAATTATGGAATTGAATGGGATTCTGCTACAATCAATGCAAGAATTTCCACCCATGATGATAAAGCGAATGAATTTGGCCACGGATCTGACGTAACTGGAGCTGCTGCTTCGAATGGTTTCACAAGTAGATTTTATCAATGGTATTATAACAATTCTAGAATTTTAGGGAGAATCAACTCCACGATGTTAGTTCAGAGCAGCGGCAACTATTTTTGTTCATTTACAGACAACAATGGCTGTAGTGTTAATTCAGATACAGTCAATGTAATTGTTACAAACCTTAACGAAATAGTATTACAAACTCTTTCCATATATCCAAATCCGAGTAACGGAATGATAGTAGTCTCAACTAAAAATGACATTTGCATTGAACGAATAGACTTATTTGATGTTAATGGTAACTTAGTTTGGTCGAAAAAAATACAACAAACCGGACAACAATTCTACTTAACTCTGAGTCATATTACAAAAGGAATCTATTTTTTAAGGGCACATAGCCCAAATGAAACGATTCAGAAAAAACTATTGATTGAATGAGAGCACTTTTATTAATCACTTCAATTCTTTTGGCAACTATTGGCTGCGCTCAGAATCAGACTAATTTTGTTCCAGGAGAAATTATTATAAAAATAAAGTCCAACTACGGTGACAAATGCCAAAAATCTACTATTCAAATTCCCGAAATTGAGCAAGCAGTCCAAAAAAGTGCAATTACAGCGGTTCGTAAGCTTTTTCCCAACCATCAACCACCCAAAACTAAAAAATGTGGTCCCAAATTGGTTGATTTAAGCACCTTGTACTCCATCCAAATTGACCCCTTAGCAGATGTAAAAAAGATACTTGCGCAATTCAATAACATGGAATCGGTAGCCTATGCCGAAGAAAAAGTAGTTAACGAATTAACATATACACCAAACGACACATTATCGAGCAGGCAGTGGTATATAGGAGCTGTAGACTTATTTCGTGCTTGGGACATTCAACAAGGAGACACAACTGTAGTTATTGCTTACACTGACACAGGCACAGATATTGACCACCCTGACATGGTAGCAAACTACGCATACAATTACAATGATCCGGTAAACGGTATCGATGATGACAACGATGGCTACATTGATAATTTTTTAGGATGGGATGTTGCAGACAACGATAGCGATGCTGGGTTTGGAATTTCGGGACATGGAATAAATGTTGGTGGCTTGATCAGCGCGGTTACCGATAACGTTACCGGACTAAGTGGAGCAGGTTTTAAAACCAAATTACTGCCAGTTAAAATTGACCAATCATCTACCGGTGTGTTAACTGCAGCTTATGAAGGAATCGTGTATGCAGCTGATCATGGTGCTTTTATTATCAACAACTCTTGGGGAGGAAAAGTATATCGCCAATATGCGCAAGAAATTATAAACTACGCCGCGCTGAATAGAGGGTGTTTGATTGTCGCTGCCACTGGCAACAATAAGTTTGAAAATCGCTTTTACCCGGCTGCATATGACAATGTGCTTTCAGTAGGTTCATTGACTACAGCTGATTTAGTAAAATCTGACATAAAAGGGTCGAACTATGGCTATTGGACAGACATTATGGCTCCCGGTGATAATATGCTAACTACTAATGCTATTGGTGGTTACGGTGTCAACGGAGGTACTTCCATGGCCGCACCTATTGTTGCAGGAATTGCAGGATTGGTAAAAGCTCAGTTTCCAAATTATACGTGGCAACAAGTTACCGAGCAAATTATTAATAATGGAAACAACATCGACGCCTTTAATGACCCAATATATGCAGGAAAACTTGGAGCAGGAAGGGTTAATGCATTTTTAGCAGTTTCAGATTCTTCTAAACCTGGTATTCTATTTCAAAACAATACAATTTCCGATAACAATGATGAGACTTTTGTGATTGGAGACACGCTCAGAATTGCGGGAATTTTTACGAATTGGCTAAAAGATGCGAGTAATGTTTCGGTTAACATTAGTACCATTAACAACAAACTTCAACCACTCAATACTACAACTGTAAGTATAGGGAGCCTAAATTCTTTAGATTCATTCTCCATTCAAAATAGTCCCATTGAATTTGTCATTAGTCAAGGTATTGGTTTTGATGAAGAAGTAGAATTTGAAGTTTCTATAATTGCAGATGGTTATAGTAAAAAGCAATACTTCTCAACGATTATTAATTCGGACCTGCTAACCATACAAGAAAATAACTTAACAGTTACGGTTATTAGTGACGGCGGTATAGGTTACACCACTCCAAATCGTATAATTGGAGAAGGGATTAAATATAAAAATGGAAGCTCGCTTTTATGGGAAGGGAGTCTATTGATCGGCTCCGCGAACAACTTTATCGCTAACAATTTTAGAGGGGAAAATGTAAATGATGATGATTTTGATATAAATGAAGCAATTCGACCCATTCCACCTAAGCTAGCAGATTTCCAAACCTTTAGCTCATTTACTTTTAACTCTACTTCTAATGATGGTTTAAGCATTGAAAACAGATGCTACGTTTTTAAACATTTACAGGCGCGAAACTCCATCATCTATGAATACAAGATTACCAATACAGGCACGGTAAATTACACCAACTTATTTGCAGGCCTTATTTTAGATTGGGACATCGTTAATTATGATCGGAACAAAATAAGTTACGATGCTGCAAGAAATATGGGGATTAGCTTTGCTACAGACTCTGCGCTTTTTTGTGGTGTTAGAGTTTTATTAAGCGATTCAACCCAAGCTACAACTCACTACGCTATCGACAATTCGTCAAACACTCAAGGAAGTGTAAACTTATCTGATGGTTTCTCTGATATGGAAAAGATTCAAGTTTTATCCACAAATAGGCACTTTGCTGGTGCTGCAACTGCCGAAGGAAACGATATTATCGATGTTAATTCTGTAGGACCTATCACACTCTCAAGAGGAGAAGAGTTCTATATCAGTTTCTCAGTCACCGTATCGGATTCGCTTATGAGCTTGCAAACTGAGAGTGATACCCTTAAAAATATTTATGAAAGAATAGCACTTTCTAATGAAGAAGTTCGGCAGTTTACGTCTAACAATGAACTAAAAGTATACCCTAACCCAGCTACAAGAATTGTCAATTTAGAATTGAATTTGGCAAAAAGAGAAAAACTTGACATCACCATTTATGATATAAAAGGCCAAAAAGTTTATAATTTAGCAGGCAGCTATTATAATAGAGGCAAAACCCAAGTTTTATTAAACAATCTAGACCTTGAAACAGGAATCTACATTATCGAAATTGAAGGAGATAATTTGCTATTTCAACAAAAAATTGTGGTTGCTCGATAATTCAGTTTTACGTTCATGAAGAAGTTAAACTCTGCCTTTATAGAAAAACCAACAGCAGGAAGAAGGCTGGTTATTTCTGACATTCACGGTTGCAGTAGAACTTTTAAAAAACTGTTAAAAAAAATTGAAATCACTAAAAATGATCAACTTTTCATATTGGGTGACGCAGTAAATAAAGGTCCAAATTCACGCAAAGTCTTAAATCAAATCTTAAAATTACAACAAGAAGATTACCAAGTATTTTTCATTCGTGGTAATCATGAACAAATCATTTTAAATTGTAAGAAGAAAACACTTGGACAGCGAAAAAGAACACTAAAAAGCGTAAACGCCCTTGAGCTGCTAGAAGGCAAAAAAATCAAACCTGAGTTTGTTGCATTGCTAAAAAACAGCTATCACTATATTGAAACGAATGCTCATTTTTTGGTTCATGCGGGCTTTAATCATGAGCAAAACACTTTCTCAGACATGAAAGCGATGCTTCAAACTCGCAACTTTCAAGACAGCGAGAAACTTTGCATGGGTAAACAAGTCATAATTGGACACACTCCAAGTTCAATTAAAAAAATAAAGAAAGACATAGAGGAACAGAAATCCATCATCTGTATTGACAATGGGTGCGTGAATATCAATGAAGTTGGACAAGGACGTTTATTGTGCTTGAATCTCGACACTATGAAAACGCATACTCAGAAATATGCAGAGCGGTAAAACAAAAAAGGCTTCTCGAATGAGAAGCCTTTTTGCTTAAAATCGTTTAAGAAAATTAAATAGCAGAAACGTGCTTTGTCAACTTAGATTTTAAGTTAGCAGCCTTTTTCTTGTGTATAACGTTTCTCTTAGCTAATTTATCAATCATACTTACAACTTTAGGTAAAGCAGCAGTCGCTTCTTTCTTGTCTTCAGTACCTCTTAGCACAGCAATTGCATTACGAGTAGTCTTTGCATAATACCTGTTCTGCAAATTTCTTTTTCTTGACTGTCTGATTCTCTTTAATGCCGACTTATGATTAGCCATAGTTTTGTTTTTTATTTGCAGTCCGTAGGGGAATCGAACCCCTGTTACCAGGATGAAAACCTGGCGTCCTAACCCCTAGACGAACGGACCGTGTTTTATTCCAAAAAATTTGGAGTGCAAATGTACTAGAAATTTAAATATTGAAAAACTTTTTTTGTGTTTTTTTTGTCGCTCAATCTCTAAAATTTTAACCCCTTAATTTAAAGAGATTTAGCTTAAATAAGAATGAAGCTAATCGACTCTAAAGAAGTATACAAGGCACATTATATCCCAACTAAGAATCCTACCCCTCAAAACTGAACTTAAACCCTACTCGTTTTTCTGTTTTTAATCGCATACCTGATGCCTCGTTTAACAATTGTCCTACCGATATTTCTTGAACATGGCGGTAAGGAGGTGTAAACAAATCAAAATCCATTGAATACAATATTGCTTGCTGAATAATATTTAATATATCTTGCTCATTCACCGTTTGAGCAGTAAAATCATTGTGAATAAAGTTTAGTTGACGTTTCCCTTCTACAAAAAAGTGATTGTCTTTATTGATGAAAATTCTTCCAATCAAATACCCACTATCATCGTATCGATTGTACCTCAAAGAGTCTGCTAAGAAGTTATAGATATTTATAATTCCACAGTAACTTCTGCTTGAGTCTTCTTTCAAATAAGAGGTTTTCCAAAGCGCATGAGACTTATCGAAGTCAAAAACATTAGTGTGCATGTGGAATAATATAATGTCCCCACCAATCTTTAATTGGTATTCAAAAACTCCTTTTTCTTGGTAAACAATATTTACCCCATCATCAAAGTTTGCCGCTTCTTTCACTAAGTTCTCTATAACATTTTTAGAGTTTTCTTTAAACTGCAAAAAACCGGCTAATGTATTTCTATATATTTTCTGCTTAAGTGATCCCTTGTTCTTGACAACTTCTACAATTTGTCGAAAATATTGTTCCTTCTTTTCTCCCATAATTAATACGCTTTTGCAAAAATTACCCTTTGCGCTGAATGCTTTCCGGTTACCATGCATGCTCCCTCTTCTTTCTTCGTGGTAAAAGGAATACAACGAATTGATGCTTTCGTTTCCTTCTTAATCAGTTCCTCTGTCTCTGCCGTTCCGTCCCAGTGAGCATAAATGAACCCTCCATTATTTTTTAGAACGGTTTTAAACTCTTCATAGCTATCTGCTTTGTTCGTTTTCTCTTCTCTAAAATCTATCGCTATTTGCTGTAAATTACTTTGAATATTCTCCAAAAGGTGATCCACTTTATTAGCGATATCTTTTTGCTCGTAAATTTTCTTTTCTAACGTATCTCTTCTAGCAAGCTCTAGGTTTCCGGCTTCCAAATCTCGCATACCCATGGCAATTCGAATTGGCACCCCTTTCAATTCATATTCTGCAAACTTCCATCCTGGCTTCTGAGTATCTCGGTCATCTAGTTTAACTGAAATTCCTTTCGCCTCAATTTCAGCCTTAATCTCTTTCATTCGTGCAACTACTGTTTCTTTTTGCTCATCTCCCTTGCAAATAGGTATCATCACAACTTGAAAAGGAGCCAATTTTGGTGGAAGCACCAAGCCGTTATCGTCTGAATGAGTCATAATAAGTGCACCCATCAACCGAGTAGAAACACCCCACGAGGTTGCCCAAACATATTCCTGTTTCCCTTCTTTGGTTGCAAATTTCACATCAAATGCCTCAGCAAAATTCTGACCTAAGAAGTGAGAAGTTCCGGCTTGCAGTGCTTTTCCATCTTGCATCATAGCTTCTATACAATAGGTATCTTCAGCTCCCGCAAAACGCTCATTTTCTGACTTTACCCCTTGAATTACTGGCATGGCCATCCATTCTTCAGCAAATTTTGCATAGATCTCAACCATGGTTTTAGTTTCAGCTAATGCCTCTTCCTTTGTAGCATGAGCGGTATGTCCTTCTTGCCATAAAAACTCTGCAGTTCTCAAAAATAGACGAGTTCTCATTTCCCATCGTACTACATTCGCCCATTGATTTATTAAAATTGGTAAATCTCGGTACGACTGTATCCAACCTTTATAGGTTTTCCATATGATTGCCTCACTTGTAGGTCTTACAATCAACTCTTCTTCTAATTTTGCATTCTCGTCAACAATTAGCTTACCTGGATTATCGGGGTCTGTTTTAAGTCTGTAATGGGTAACAACAGCGCATTCTTTTGCAAAACCCTCTGCATTTTTTTCCTCTGCTTCAAACAAGCTTTTGGGAACAAAAAGTGGGAAATATGCATTTTCATGTCCCGTTTCTTTGAACATCTTATCTAGCTGAGCTTGCATTTTTTCCCAGATTGCATAACCGTATGGCTTTATCACCATACATCCTCTAACTGCCGAGTGTTCAGCTAGTCCTGCTCTACTTACAATCTCATTGTACCATTGAGAATAATCTTCTTCACGAGTTGGAAGTCCTTTTGCCATTTTGTGGTATAAAATTTGTTTAACTAAAGTAAATGAAAAACAAAAGTATCAAAATACTTGATGCTTAAGTTGACGAAAATTTTAAAATAAACGCCATGAAGAAGATTCACACACTTAGTGCCCTATCAATTGTTAGTTTATTACTTGCAAGTTGCACAGTTTCAAACGCACCTTACGCATACGATGATTTGTACTACAGCCCTTCTACTGACCCTGTTCAGCAAGCTCGAGTAGAACCTAACTTTTCGAATCAAAACAATTCTCAAGATGGCAATTATAATGATCGATACACTCAGGATAATGGAACAAATCCAAATGCAGAACAATATCAAGATAATTACGCTGAAGAAGGCACACAGCAAGCCAATCCGAACAATCAACAAGTAGAGGGCGAAGAATATTATGACGAGGATTATGCACAAACCTTGCAAACGATTAACGCTCCTGTTAGAAGTTTTAATACATACGACCCTTACCAAAGGGATCGAATTATGTATACTCAAAACCCAGTATTTGCTGCTCCTAGTGTTTATGGGGCATATCAATTTGGGGATCTATTTATGCCAACAACAGGCTTGAGTGTTGGTTGGAATTCATTCAATGGATGGAACGTTGGCGTAAATGCTGGTTTTGGTTTTGGCTGCGGCAGAGCCCTTAATCCTTATGCCCGGTTTTATGATCCTTTTTGGGGACCGCAATTTGGTTGGGGAAATAACTTTGGATGGAACAACCCTTGGGGTTGGAACAATGGCTTCAATAATTTTGCTTACCAAAATGGTTATAGAAATGGCTTTAAGGATGGAGCGTTCAATAACTATAGAAACTACGCTGTAGGAAATAATGGCACTAGTGGTAGAAGACAAATAGTAGCGCCAAGAGGTAATACAGGTTCTAGGAATGTTTCAACCGGAAGCGGAAATCGTCCAGTACGACCTGTAAGAGGAGGCACTCAACCAGATGGAGCGAGAACTACAACCGTAGCTCCTAGAACAAATGAAACAAGACCGACTCGTCCAACTCAGTCAAATAGTAATTCTCCGGCTATTGAAAGTAGACCTGCACAAACTAGACCTAACACAACAACAAGGCCTGCTAGAAGTATTAGTACTCCTGAGAGATATCAGACTACGCCGAATCGACCGCAGCAGACTAGACCACAACAGGCTAGACCGCGGCAAACAAATCCGACTCAGTCTAGACCAAATACTCAGCCAACGAGACCTGCTACTAGACCTATTCAGAGCACGCCGACTAAACCGACTTACAATAGGCCAGCACAGCAGTCTCGACCGAACTACACTAGACCTGCAACAAGACCTGCTCCGCAACAAGCTAGGCCAGCTGCAACGCCGCAACCTAGACAACAAAGTAGGCCATCATATAATAACAGCAGACCTACGTACTCCGCTCCGCGAAGTACGGGAGGAGGTAGCAGAGGAACGAGTAGTCCTTCAAGAGGAACAACGAGACCATCAAGAAGATAAAAAAGAACGATTATGAGATATATTATAGCATTATTAACCCTCGGGTTAGCGAGCACCAGTTTTGCGCAGAATTATTCTGATGCACTGCAGTTTTCTAGAACAGACATCTCCGGATCAGCAAGATTTGTTGCCATGGGAGGCTCTTTTGGAGCTCTTGGAGGTGAAATTTCAGGAATATCTATTAACCCAGGAGGAATTGGGGTGTACAGAAACTCAGAGTTTACTATTTCTGCAGGCTTTAACAATTACAATGCACAAACCACTTATAGAGGTTCCAACGCGGTAGATGGCCGGTTCAGCATGAACTTGCCAAACGTTGGATACGTTGGCAATTATAAAATAAACACGAACGGATGGAAAAGTATCTCCTTCGGAATTCTGCACAACCGATTGAATCGATTTGGCTCAGAACAAAGGGCGTTTGGCAACTCAAGCAACTCTACCTACATTGATGATTATGTGAATCAATTGAATAATAACAATTCTACAGCAGCTGATGCAGCGAGCTATGAAGTCTATCCTTTTGGAATTGCACAAGCTTGGAATGCTGCACTAATAGATACGCTCACCAATCCTGTAACAGGCAATGTAGATTTTATTCCTTACATTTTTCTGCATGAAACGGAACCAAACGTTACCGGAAGACCATTAAGCACGGTAGAAAATATTGCTCAAACTAGAACATTAGATACTCGAGGAAATCAGGCTGAAACACAATTTATCTTCGGAGGTAACTTTATGGATAAATTATATTTAGGAGCTAGCGTTTCTTTGCAAACCATAAATTTTGAGAAAACTTCGAGCTTTAGAGAGGTATACACTTACGGCCCAACAGCAACTGCTGCAAACGAATATTTGATAGCAAATTATCAAGAAGATACAAGATTGATTTCAGATGGAACAGGAGTAAATTTGAAAGTTGGAGGAATTTTAAGAGCGACAGAAGACCTTAGAGTAGGGCTTTCTCTGCAAACTCCTACAATTATGAGAATGGACGAAGTATTTTCTATTGATGTAAATTCTCAATTTGTAGATGGATTTGAGATCGCCGCTGAGTCTGTAGAATCTACTTTCAGCTATAGACTGCGAACACCAGTAAGAGTAACGGCTAGTTTAGCCTATATTATTTTACAGCGAGCAGCTGTTAACGTTGACTATGAGTATATCGATTATTCTACTGCTTTTTTTAACGATAGAAAAGATTTTCAAAACGACTATTCTTTCCAAAACTCAGAGATTCAAGACATTCTAACCAATGCCCATCACGTAAGAGTCGGAGCAGAATACAAAGTGAATCCATTTGTGATCAGAGTGGGTTACAGTTACCAAGGTAATCCTTATGACCCTGATTTTTCAGTAGCTGACGAAAGTAGAAATGCTTATTCCGTTGGTGGTGGCTTTAGAAACAACAACTTCAATTTTGATGTAGGAATTAATTCGAGACAAATGACTCTTAATGAAAACTTTTACAGCTCAACTGATGCAATTGCGGCGATAGAAGAAACAGAAACCAATGTAGTTTTCACTTTAGGTTGGAGATGGTAAAACTTTAATGAAAATAAAAAAGAGGGGAAACATAGCTTCCCCTCTTTTTATTTAGTAATTCGTGTAATTAACGCTTACTGCGTTGCATAAAAATTTTATCCCCTTGTTTAGGCTCATCGCCTTCAAACATTCCATTTCTTTTTAATAGCTTCTTGCACTTAATACCGTATTTCTGTGAAATTTCCCAGATAGTTTCTCCCGTTCGTGCAACATGATATTCTTCTTTTGCTTTTGAGCGCTTAGGTTGAAGAAATAGCACTCCTTCATCAAACAGTTCTTTATCTTTATCTAAGTCATTGTATTTATACAATTGCCAAGTTCCCATATCAAATTCTTCAGCGATCTTCTCAAAGCTATCTTCAGGCTTTACCTCAATATATTTAATATTATTATCGTGCAACTGAACAGAGTGACTTCCTTTCTTCTTTGATTTAGCAACTTCTTGAACAACTTCTTCTTTCTTTTTGTTGTTTGAAGATTTTTCAGGACTTACTTTATCAAATTTTGCTAAGTCATTCTCTTCTATTATGCGAATTAACATTTGAGGGTACTTTGGATTTGTTGCATAACCAGCTTCGTTCAAACCCCTTGCCCAGCCCTTATAATCTGTAATTTTTAACTCAAACAATGCTGCATATCGCTGCCGTTTTAAAAAATCAGAGTGATCTACAAAAGACTCATATGCTGAGTCGTACTTTCTAAAACATTCATCCTTAGAATCATCATCTTGAATAAAAGTTCTACCATTCCAGCTGCTGTGGCACTTAATTCCAAAATGATTATTAGCGTATCTAGCCAAAGGGCTATTACCATCTCCAGACTCTAAAATTCCTTGAGCTACAGTAATACTTGCAGGAACTCCGCTGTGATGCATTTCCTTTATCGCCGCATCTTTATACGTTTCGATGTACTCTGTCCTAGTTATTCTTTTGCTCGCCGGCTGTGAGAATGCATCGTTTGTAGCTGCAAATACTAAAATGATGATGATTAATTTTTTCATACCTCAAATTTATTGAGCTTGAAGCAGTCCGATGCAGACGGTTGATTAAAGTATTAACAATGCCTTATTCATTAGTAAATTCAATTTCCTTGCAGTCCTCCAGTATGGATAGCTAAAATTTTAGTTCCATCCTTAAAATAACTTTTCTTGATTAGATCAAATAATCCAAACATCATTTTTGAAGTATACATTTTATCTAGCTCAACGTTGTATTCATTAGTAAAGGCAGACATAAATTCCAATTGTTCAAGCTTTGTCTTTCCATATCCTCCAAAATGATAGTCTAACTGAAGTTGAACATGTTGAAGCTGTTCTTTTGAGCAGTAATGCTTCATTTCATCCAGTATAAACCCACCTCCTTTTAATGCAGGAAACACATGCAATTGTTGATTCTTGATTTGCCTGCCAATTCCTGCTGCGGTTGTTCCTGTCCCTGCTGAAAGAGCAATAACATCAAAACTCTGATCCACCTCATTCATAATTTCTTCGCAACCTTGAACGCCTAGTTCATTTGCTCCACCTTCTGGAATTAAATAAAATGTACCAAATTGATGTTCTAACTCTTGAATAAAATGAACCTCATTTTTTAACTTATAGTCAAATCGACTTACAAAATAAAGATGCATTCCATTTTTCTTTGCGTCATGTAACGTTTTATTCTCAAAACCCTCATCTCCGCGTATTACACCGACAGTCTCAATTCCTAATACTTTTCCTGCAGCAGCAGTAGCCGCTATATGATTCGAATATGCACCCCCAAAGGTTAATATCTTTTTTATTCCTTGTTTCTCTAAATCAGCGACATTGTACTTGAGCTTCCGCCATTTATTACCTGATATTTCAGGATGAATTAGATCATCTCGCTTTAGCCAAAGTTCAACTTTATGCTTCTGCAAAAACGCAGAATTAAGTTGATGAATAGGGCTTGGTAGATTAAAAAAACTCATATTCTTCAAAATTGAATAAAAATGAACCAAATTGTGCTTTTAGAGTTCCTTAATTTTACAGTTTATGGAAGGCTTTTCAATTTTTGACAAATACGACAAGGAAGATTACTATCTTAGTAAGGAAGGATATGTAGTATTTACTGCTAAATATCATCTCAAGAGAGGCTATTGCTGCAAGAATGGATGTAAGCATTGTCCTTACGGTTTTGTAAAAAGCAAAGGTCGGATCATTAAAGAGTAGAATACTACAAAAGGCAAAATTAGTAGCAATTATGAAAACAACTGCATTATCATTTAAAGCGCAAATTTTACAAGGGATTCCGGCTGAATTGCCAGAAGCAAAAACAATTGATTCGAAAATCAATCACGCTCCTGTAAGAAAACAGATTCTAACTGATGCCGAAAAAAAGCTGGCGTTAAAAAATGCTTTACGGTACTTTGATAAGAATCAGCATCCAATGTTAGCTAAAGAGTTTGCAAAAGAATTAGCCGATTACGGCAGAATCTACATGCATCGTTTTCGACCTGATTATGAAATAAAATCGAAGCATTTCGAAGACTTTCCCCATAAGTCGAAGCAAGCGGCAGGAATTATGCTAATGCTATCCAACAACCTAGATCATGCTGTAGCACAACACCCCCACGAATTAATTACATATGGAGGTAATGGAGCTGTATTCCAAAATTGGGCGCAATACCTTTTGTGTATGCAGTACTTAGCAACCATGAATGATGAGCAAACATTAGTAATGTATTCAGGTCACTCAATGGGTCTTTTCCCATCACACAAAGACGCCCCAAGAGTTGTAGTTACAAATGGCATGATGATACCTAATTATTCAAAACCCGACGATTGGGAAAAATTCAATGCCCTTGGAGTAACTCAATATGGACAAATGACCGCGGGCTCCTTTATGTATATCGGCCCACAAGGTATTGTTCATGGAACAACCATTACTCTTCTAAACGCTGGAAGAATGATCTCTGACGAAGGCCTAGGAGGTAAGTTATTTGTTACTGCTGGTTTAGGGGGAATGTCAGGTGCCCAGCCAAAAGCAGCAAAAATAGCTGGAGCTGTTAGTATTACTGCAGAAATTAATGCCAAAGCAACCCACACAAGACACTCTCAAGGTTGGGTTGACGAAGTATATACAGACTTGGATGAATTATTATCAAGAACAAAACAAGCTCAAAATAACAAAGAGGCAATTTCTTTGGTCTACCAAGGAAACATTGTAGAACTTTGGGAAAAGTTAGTAAGCGAGAACTTTAAAGTTGACCTAGGTTCAGATCAAACATCACTTCATAATCCTTGGGCGGGAGGATATTACCCAGTTGGGTATTCTTTAGAAGAGGCCAACGAAATGATGGCTAACGAACCTGCACGATTTAAAGAAGAGGTTCAAAAAACCTTACAAAGGCATGTAGTTGCAATTAATACGTTAAGCGAAAGTGGTATGTATTTTTTCGATTATGGAAATGCATTTTTATTAGAATCTAGCCGAGCAGGAGCAGATATAATGGATGGGTTAAATTTCAAATACCCTTCTTATGTTCAAGATATAATGGGGCCAATGTGTTTTGATTATGGATTTGGACCTTTCAGATGGGTATGTGCTTCTAATGACCCAAAAGACCTTCAAATCACAGATAGAATTGCTGGAGAAGTTTTGGAAGTAATGTCGAAAAAAGCTCCAAAAGAGATTCAACAGCAATTAGAAGATAACCTGAAGTGGATTAGAGCTGCGGAAGAGAATAAAATGGTTGTTGGTTCACAAGCGAGAATATTATATGCGGATGCAGAAGGGAGAATGAGAATTGCCAAAGCATTTAATGATGCTGTAAAATCAGGTAAGCTCTCTGCTCCTATTATTTTGGGTCGGGATCATCATGATGTGTCAGGAACAGATTCTCCATATCGAGAAACTTCGAACATTTATGACGGCTCTCAATTTACGGCAGACATGGCCATTCAAAATGTAATTGGCGACTCCTTTAGGGGAGCTACCTGGGTCTCTATACACAACGGCGGCGGCGTAGGTTGGGGCGAAGTTATTAATGGAGGCTTTGGGATGTTGATTGACGGAAGTTCCGATTCAGAAAGAAGACTAAGATCTATGTTGCATTGGGATGTGAATAACGGTGTTGCGCGAAGAAACTGGGCGAGAAACGAAGGAGCTACTTATGCTATTAAAAGAGCCATGGAAATGGAACCCAACTTAAAGGTTACTATTCCTAATTTAGTAGATGATGCAGATTTAGAAAACTTATTATGAGCAAATACGAAGCAAATAACATCACTTAGAAACAACATGGAATAGGGCTTGGAATCTTTATCTACATCCTAAACACTTTTGTTATTCCTTATTTTAGTGATCAAGAAGTCACATTGGAGTCCATTTTATTCATGATTCCAATTTGCATTGCTGCAGGCTTCGCATTTGGAAAGTTCAAAAAATGGCAAGCAGAAAGGAATAATTAAATAATGCACTCTCACTACCTTATTCACAAACCCTATGGCTACCTCAGCCAATTTGTAAACAATGGCCCAAAACAAGGCAAGAAAAAGTTGCTAGGTGATTTGCATGATTTTCCTGAAGGAACCATGGCAATTGGGAGACTAGACGAACCATCGGAAGGACTCCTATTATTGACTACTGATGGCATGATGAGCGAAATGGTTCGAGGAAAAAATGTTGAAAAAGAATATTTTACTCAAGTTGATGGTTTAGTGGATGACGAAGCAATTCGCTTAATGGAAAGAGGTATTGAGATTGGTTTTCATGGTAAAAAGTACACCACTAAACCATGCACGGTTATAAGTATTGATGACCCTAATTTTCCAAACAGAACTCAAAAAATTCGTGATCCAAAACATGGTCCAACATCTTGGATTTCGATAACACTTAAAGAAGGAAAGTTTCGTCAAGTACGAAAAATGACAGCAGCTGTTGGATTGCCTACTTTGCGCTTAGTTAGGGTGCGGATTGGCAACTATAAAATGGAAGGATTTAATTCCGGAGAAGTTATTGTATTAGAAAAAATTGAAGTTTAACTTCTTCTAGTTCTCCGATCGAATGCAGTATTCCGAGTGTGCGTTTGAATTAAGCGTGTTTGCTCTTCTTTCACTTTAGGATGCTTTCTGTGACCCCATATTTTATCTCGCGCTATTTTTGAAGCTGCCGCAAAATCGATAATTGGGTTTGGGTAACATTCACCTAAGGTAAAACCATACAATTGCTGTTCCATAGGTGTTAGCCCCCAAGGCTCATGAATAAATTCAGTGGGCAATTCTCTTAATTCAGGAATCCATTTTTTAATAAATACCCCCTCTTCATCATTATCTTTTGATTGCTTTAAAGGGTTATACATTCGAATTGTATTTATCCCCGTGGTTCCTGCTTGCATCTGAATTTGAGGATAATGAATGCCAGGCTCGTAATCTAAAAAGTTCCGACCCAAATGAGAGGTGATTAATCGCCAATCTAAATCTAAATGATGACATGCAAACGAGACCAACATGGCTCGCATTCTAAAATTAATCCAACCTGTGCTAATTAATGCTCGCATGTTCGCATCAATCATTGGAAAACCGGTTTTCCCTTCCTTCCATGCTTCTAGTTTTTTAGGATCATTTTCGCGCTCTAACAATTCATAACCTCTATTAATGCACTTTTTCTCGTAAGCAACTTCTACTTCAAATTTTTGGATAAAGTGACAGTGCCACTTCAACCGCATCATCATATTTTCAAAGCTGTGAGAATACTTTTTTCTGTTTGGATGAAAATGCACATAGTGCAAGACTTGCCGCACACTGAGATTTCCCCATGCTAGGTATGGTGAAATCCTACTGCATGACCTTCTACTTTGTATAGGTTTTGAAATGTGACTGCTGTAGTTTTTGCCCCTGTCATCACAAAAAGATTGTAAATATTTCCATGCATTGTGTTCTCCAGAAGGCTGAAAGCAGTCTAGCATCAACTTTATTCGTTCTCGTAATTCCTGCTTCAAAGGGAATTCATTTTGAAAAACCAGACTCTCTTTCTTCTTGTAGGTATTTTTAATGGGCTCTTCGCTCATGGTCTCATTCCACATTTTGTCCCAACCGTTTCTGTTTTTAATTCCTCGCACAATTGCATCTCGCTGAAATTCTTGCCAAACAACACCAACAGAATCAAACAACTTTTTTATGACTTTATCTCGATTCCAGGTCACCTGCACCCCACTTTCTTGATAACTATACACCTTTTTTACTTCGAATTGATTAAGAATACTTTGAAACCCTTCAACCGCATTACAATGCATGATTATTGACTGTTGATTAAATGCTCGCATACTTTCATTCATAACTTTAATACTGCCATAAATGAATTGCAGGTGTCTTTTGGAGGTTGCCGGATGAGCTAATAGCTCAGGCTCGAAAAAGTATACAGTTAAATAAGGCAAGTCACTTCTTTCTGCAGCATCAAAAGATTGATGATCTCTCAATCTCAAATCTTTCTTTAACCAAACTACATTTAGCTGTTGCTTTTTCATCGAAAAGAGAACCTCTTAGCAAATAAAAAGTTTCATTGTAGCTAAAATGAAATAATAAAACTCTATTCCATTGAATGCATTCCACTCAAGTTTAGAAAAGTAAATAACGAAAGGCTTAGCAATAGTTGCTAAGCCTTTTCAGTGAGCTCAGTAATGGCATTTGCCACCAAAAAGCCTCCGGTCCAAGCTGCCTGAAAGTTAAAGCCTCCGGTATATCCGTCAATATTTAGTACTTCTCCCGAAAAAAACAGATTCGGAATTAGTTTACTTTCCATTGTTTTCATGTTCACTTCATTCAACTTCACACCACCAGAGGTAACAAACTCTTCTTTAAAAGCTGTTTTGCCATTTGCAGCGTAATCGTCTTTTGAAAGCAACTGAATTAATTTTTCGATTTCTATTTTTTTCAAATCAGCCCAACGTTTTTTACCATCAATTTCTCCTTTAGCCAATAAGTATTCCCAAAAGCGGTTTGGAAAACCTTCAATTTTAGTGTTAGAAAGTTGCGTGCTTGCTTTTGATTTTCGGAAAGAATGAACCAATTCTTCCCCATTTGAAATCCATTCCACCTCATAATTGAATTGATACGATCTATCAAATAAATATTGAGCAGCTTTCGCTGACAACTTTAAAATTCCGGGGCCACTCATTCCCCAATGTGTGAATAAAACAGGCCCATATTCCTCATACTTTGTTCCTACTATTTTAACATTTGCATTCAGCGCTAAACCCATTAATTGGTTAGAAGCATGCTTTTTTAAATTAAATGTAAAGAGACTGGGAATGGGGTTTACTATGGAATGACCTAAATCGGTTATCCATTGGTAGTGCTTATGTTTAGAATTACCTCCCACTGCTAAAACAACATAATCAGCACGTAATTTTCCTTTATTAGTGGTAATTTCAAATCCATCTTGCTGCTTCTCAACCTGAAGCACTTCGGTTGACAACTGGACCTTTATTCCATATTTATCTACGTCCTTTTGAAAACAGTTAATAATTGTTTGTGAAGAGTTTGAAATCGGAAACATTCTTCCGTCATCTTCCATTTTCAATTCCACGCCTCTTTCCGAAAACCAAGCGATTGTATCACCTGTCATGAAAGTGTGAAAGGGACCGAGCAACTCCTTTTCACCTCTTGGGTAAAATTTCGATAATTCCTTCGGCACAAAACAAGCATGAGTTACATTACATCTTCCACCACCGCTAACTTTCACCTTTGACAACGTTTTAGTTGTCTTCTCTAAAATCACAACCTTCACATTTGCAGCCTTTTCAGCAATATTGATAGCCGAAAAATAACCTGCTGCTCCTCCACCAATTACCACCACTGTCTTTTCCATATTTCAAAGAAACTTAAAGCAATTCAATTATTCCCAAAAGAAATGAAGGCATTTCTATATTTTTACGGCACGTTATGAGGTTTCTGCTACTTTCAGTTTTATTGGTGTTTTGTGCACTGAGCTCCTTTTCACAAGAGCCTGCAATCCTTGGAGAGGATAACATTATCATACAAAATGTAGAGACCGAGCTGGAGTTAATAAACTTACCCCAAAATTGTTCTAACTGTGAAGCAACAATTAATGGCACTACTAAGCTACTAGATGTAGATGAACAAGGAGTTAGTTTCATTAACCTTTCACTCAATAATACAACTACTTTGTCAGTCTCTACAGGCACCGATACGCTAACGGCCACAATAGAAGTAATCCCACTTTGGCTTTCCATTATTCCCCCATTATTGGCGATTATTCTCGCCTTGGTTTTTAAAGAAGTGGTTACTTCTCTAATTATTGGAATTTTCTCTGGAGTTTTAATCACACAGTTTTATGCAACTACGTTCCTCCCCGCTTTGCTTCTATCGTTTACCAAAACAATAGACACTTATATATTAAATTCATTAAATGACTCCGGTCATTTATCGATTATTGTGTTTTCAACCTTAATAGGAGGAATGGTAAGCGTGATCTCCAAAAATGGAGGAATGCAAGGAGTTGTAAATAGAATATCGAAGTACGCGATAACTGCTAAAAGTGGCCAACTAGCTACTTGGCTCTTGGGCATTGCCATTTTTTTCGACGATTATGCAAATACTTTAATTGTAGGCAACACCATGAGACCTATTACAGATCGTCTAAATATTTCTCGAGAAAAGTTAGCTTATTTAGTAGATTCAACAGCCGCACCTATTGCAGCCATTGCTTTCATAACCACCTGGATTGGTGCTGAATTAGGCTATATTGAGAGTGGAATAGAAACTATTGAAGGATTGAATGAAAGTGTGTATTCAATCTTCATTTCGTCCCTTGCCTACTCCTTCTACCCCATTTTTGCACTTCTCTTTATGCTCATTCTAATTTTAAGAGAAAGAGATTTTGGACCAATGTACCTTGCCGAAAAACAAGCAAGACTTGGAAATAACGATGATAAGCGCGCAGTAATTAAAAATGAAGATTTAGATGAGTTTACTGCTAAAGAAGGCATAGCACATAAGTCCTACAATGCCATTATTCCTGTTGCTATGGTGATTATAGGTGCAATTATTGGATTAGTTTATACAGGTTGGGATCAATCGGTTATGGATGATCAAACATTATCCTTTGGCAGAAAGATATCGACAGTTATTGGAAACGCTGACTCCTACAAAGCTCTGCTTTGGGCCTCTTTAGCAGGGCTTTTGACTGCAATCGCTCTGTCAGTTACACAAAAGCTAATGAACATTCATCAATCGGTAAATGCAGCCATTGGGGGATTTAAAACCATGCTAACAGCCATTATTATTCTCGTTTTAGCTTGGTCACTAGCCATAGTTATAGAAGACCTTCATACTGCAGATTTCCTTACTTCCCTAATGTCTGACAATGTGAGTCCGTATTTTGTTCCAACGCTAACTTTTTTATTAGCTGCTGTTGTGGCCTTTTCCACTGGTTCTTCTTGGGGAACAATGGCAATCCTGTATCCCTTAATGCTACCTTCATCATGGGCAATTTGCTTGGCTGCAGGATTACCTGAAGCAGAAACACTTTCAATATTTCACAATGTTGTAGCTTGTGTTTTAGCAGGGGCAGTCCTTGGAGATCATTGCTCCCCTATCTCAGACACCACTATTTTAAGTTCTTTAGCAAGTTCTTGTAACCATATTAATCATGTCAGAACTCAAATGCCCTATGCATTAACTGTCGGCGCTGTAGCAGTTGTTTTCGGTACAATTCCAGCCGCGTATGGAGTGCCATTTTGGATTACCATACCTATCGGCATCATTACTCTCTACCTCGTTATCGGCAAGTTTGGAAAAAAAATCCAGAGTTAATTCAATTATTAGCCTGAGTAACGAGTTAACACCAAAGGGTTAATAACTTCAGAAATTTCGGCCTAATATCTCTCTACTCTTTAGATAGCTTTGAAAGGTAAGTTTCAACACTATATTGAAAAGTCTGCTTTCAACTAAAGTAAATTAGCTATGGCCAAGATATTCCTTATTAGCATAAATCTAATTATTGTATTTGCACTAAAGATATTTTTTGGTGGAGATGTGGAAATCGAACAAAAAATGCAAGAGATAATTAAGCCTGGCGAAACATTAAATGTTACACTAGAAATCACTAAAGGAGATCGAGAAGGATTTGCAAAATGGCAACAAACACTCCCTGATGGCTTTATTGCGAGCTCTGTAGAAATGAATGGTGCAACCTTCTCATTTAAAAATCAAGATATAAAAGTGATATGGATGGAAATGCCAAAAGCTGAAACATTTACCATTCAATATAAGATTGAAACTAGCGAAAGTGTTCTAGGAGAACATAACTTGAGTGGCAAATTTTCGTTTATTGAAGAGAATGAAAGAAGAGATATCAATTCTGAGCTCTTTATTTTAACAATAGATGGAGAAGCAATGGCTAAAAAGAAATCAAAAGTTGATCAAGAAGACAGTAATAAGGTTGAAGAAATAGTATATGCTAAAGACTCCGAATCTAACTCACAAACCAAAGCGTTAAATACAACTGATTCGACAAACAACACTGCTGTTGTTAATCCAACTAAGTCTAAATCGTTAAAATCTAATTCTTCTAATCAAATTGCACCTGCAGCGAACAGTTCGGTGCTAATTACAAGAGACATTAAACACATTGAAGGTGGAAGCTACGAAGTTACCTTGACATTAAATAAAAATGGATTGAAGAGTTTTGGAAAGGTGGAGGACTTTCTTCCGCCCAACTACAGTGCTACTGAGTTAGAAAGTGGAGAAGGGATCTTTAGCTTTAAAAATAATGTGGTTAAAATCTTATGGATGACCCTTCCGGAAAACCAGGGATTTGAAGTAAAGTATGCTTTACAAAGCAATCCTGATGGCTTAGATAGCGCTATTATTCACGGAGTTTTTTCGTACTTAGATAAAGACCAGTCTATTCAAAGTGATGTAGCTCCCACAAAGTTTAAAAACTTCTTAGTTGAAGAACAAATAGCAGATGCTATCAATAAAAACAACTCATCAGAAAATGAATCTATTAACAACAACCCTATTGACCAAGTTTCAAATACAGAAAGTGAAGCAATATTAGCCAGTACTCAAGAATCCATTCCTACGTCAAATGAAGAGTTAACGAGGCAAATTACAAATATCCCTGCGCCTGAATCTGCTATAGCTTACAAGATTCAAATTGCTGCTTCCCATAAAGAAGTAAATCAAAAATATTTCATCGAAAGACACAATATAAATGAGCCTGTTGCCATAGAGTTTCATAAAACCTGGTACAAGTACACAGTTGGCTCATTTCCTATATATAAGGAAGCAAGAGATAAAAGAAATCAAGTTTGGGCAGAGAACAACAAAATAAACGATGCCTTTGTAACCGCTTATAACTCAGGAGAACGTATCTCAGTGCAAGAGGCCCTAATGATTAGCCAACAAAAGTGGTTCAAATAATCTGATTAAAAAAATAAGAATTATCTTTATCCCTCAATTGGATAATACAGAATGAGATATTTTTTGCTTAGCGTAATATTTATTTTAACAATTAAGGTTGCTAAAAGTCAGGATATTGAAGCTGATAAGGAAAGTGAGATAAATGTTACTAAGGCATTTGGACCGTCTTTTGGAGTTGGTATTGGGACTATCGCATTTTACGGTGATTTAAACGATCGAGACTACGGTTCTCCTTTTGCATCAAACATTGGTTACAACTTTTATGTATTACAACCTGTTAGTAGATCGTTTAATGTCAAGTTCGGGTTCTTTTTAGGCAAAGTAAGGGAAGAAGAGCGTTCACTTGAAAGAAACTTAAACTTTGAAACTGATATTCGATCAGCTTCCGTCCAAATGGAATATAATTTCGATGCACTTCTACCTGAGAATCGCTCTATTACCCCATTTGTAACGGCAGGGTTTGCAGCAATTGAATTTAACCCCAAATCTGACCTAACTGCAAACGGAGGAGAACCCTACAACTATTGGACCGACGGAACTATTCGAAGCGTTTCAGAAAATTCGTCATCTGCAGATCAAGCTAAAATAATTCAACGAGATTATATCTACGAAACGGATATAAGAGAAGCGGCATTCAACAACAGCACTACTTATGCCGAAAGATCTTTTGCCATCCCATTAGGTGCCGGAATAAACTTCCACCTAACAGATCAAGTTAATTTCAGATTTGAGAGTATTTTCCATTTAACATTTACAGATTATATAGATGGGGTAACCCGTACAACTAAGCCAGATTTTTTAGGCAATAAACCAGCCAACGGAGCTAACGATCACCTGTTATATAATGGAATTTCAGTTAATTATAACTTTGATAAAATTCAACCTGCGGATAACTTGAATGTTGAGACCGAAGAAGCTTTCGATTTCTTGGCTAATGGGAATAGTGAAGACTATGACAATGATGGAGTAATTGACCTCATTGACTTATGCCCTAAAACCCCTCCCAATTTTGAAGTGGATACAAATGGGTGTGCTATTGACACCGATGGAGATGGAATTGCTGACTACCTTGATGAAGAAATCAATTCAGAATACCCACAATTTGCGAATGATAAGGGAATTTCAATGACAGATGAAATGATTTATAAATCATACATGAGTTACAAAGACTCGACTTTAGAATTTGCTGAAATTATACAAAGAGATTTTAAGGGAGATACACTTGGCGGATACAACAAAACGTATAAAAAATACAGAATTAAGATTGACGAGTATAATCGTGGAGAAGAACCTCAAAACTTAAACGCCCTTCTTAGTCTTGCAGACTTAAAAAAAGTTGACCAAGGAGATAAATCAATTTACACTGTTGGAAATTATAAAACACTAAAAGAAGCTAACGTAAGGCTACAAGCGCTCAAAAATAGTGGATTTGAGCCTGAAGTTGTAAAAAGAGATCCTTCCGGTACTATTTCAGGAGTGAACGAACAAGAATTAGAAATACTAGCAATAGCGGCCAGTGCAATTGACAAAAACACTACTGCATTAGCAAAAGAAGAAGGGTTAGCCTTTAGGGTTCAATTAGGAGCCTTTAAAGAAAAGCCAACATCTGCAAAGTATAACAACATCCCAGATCTTTTTATAATTGAAAGTGATGGTGTATACAAATACATGTCGGGTTCATTTTTAACTTTCGAAGAAGCTGCCAAGCACAAAATAAAAATGGTAGTTGCAGGATTTCAAGGAGGTTTTGTTGTCGCTTACAAGGATGGGCAACGAGTAAAGTTAAGAGATGTTGGTGTAAAGCAAATAAAGTCCAACCCATTGATTGGTAAATAGCTCCTTTAATACTTCCATTACCCCATTTAAACAATAGTCTTTAGCTTAACGTTCGTTAACTAGATTAATCATTGTGTAATATTTACATTTGATAATCTTAGACTATTGATATGAAAAAAATAAGCCTTACTCTCTGTTTTTTGTTTTCAGCAATGATTGGAACCTTCGCTCAACAGAAAAACGAAAAACGATTACATAAAGATTCCCTACAATACGATAAATTTGGAAAATTACTTTATACAGTAGTTAGCCAGTATGTGGACAGTGTTGACAGTGAAGAACTAATTGAAAATGCAATTAAAGGAATGCTGAAGGAGCTTGACCCTCACTCAGTCTATATCCCGGAAAAAGAGTACGATCGGATGAATGAACCGCTTGAGGGTAACTTTGAAGGAATTGGAATCCAATTTAATATATTAAATGACACTCTTGTTGTAGTTTCTCCAATTTCAGGAGGACCTTCCGAAGAAGTTGGGATTTCTTCCGGTGACAAAATTATTTTTGTTGGTAAAGAAAATATTGCAGGGACCGGATTACAAAATAGTGATGTTCAGCGATTATTGAGAGGAAAGAAAGGAACTTTAGTTGAGGTACAAATAAAACGAAATGGAGAAAAGAACCTTCTTCCATTTGAGATTAAAAGAGACAAAATCCCAATTTACAGTGTAGATGCATCTTACATGGCAACACCTGAAACGGGTTACATTAAAGTGAATCGCTTTGCCAGGACTACCATGAAAGAGTTTGTTCAAGCTATCGATACATTAAAAAGAGATGGAGCAAAGAATTTAATTTTAGATTTACGAGGTAATGGCGGAGGCTACTTAACTACTGCCTTTCAGCTAGCTGACCAATTCTTGGGCGCGGGAAAAATGATTGTTTACACTCAAGGGGAGAACCAAGTTAGACAAGAGTATAAAGCAACAAGGATAGGTACCTTCGAAACGGGTAAACTTATTGTTTTAATTGATGAAGGTTCAGCATCTGCTTCTGAAATTGTTTCAGGAGCTGTTCAAGACTGGGACCGAGGAATGATCATTGGTCGCAGATCATTTGGAAAGGGTCTAGTGCAGAAGCCATTTAACTTACCTGATGGTTCTGCCATTAGATTAACTACTGCCCGTTATTACACTCCCACCGGAAGATCTATACAAAGACCATATAATGAAGGGAAAGAAAATTATTATAACGAATTAAATAGAAGATTTGAGAGTGGTGAACTAATGGAACGAGATTCAATTAATTTTCCAGATTCATTAACTTACTACACTCCAAACAAGAGAGTAGTGTATGGCGGAGGGGGTATTATGCCAGATATTTTTATCGCATTAGACACTACCATCAATACTCAATTGAATCGAAATCTTATTAGGAGAGGCGTATACAATCAATTTGTATTAAGTTATTTAAATACTCATCGCGAAGAGTTAAAAATAAAATATCCAGCTTTCGAATCATTCAAATCAGACTTTAAATTAGATGACAAATTAATTGAAGATTTTTTCGCGTTCGCCCAAAAGAAGAAGGTAAAAAAAGACGAGGATGATTATAAAAAATCAAAAAGACTAATTGAATCACAATTAACTGCTCTTTTCGCAAGAAATCTGTATTCTGTGTCTGCCTATTTTGAAATTATTAATGAATTAAATGATTCATATCTTGAAGCGTTAAAAATTCTTAAAGGTGACGCATTCGAGGAGGCGAAACTCAACTATGAATAATTATATTTGCACTTTAAAAATTTAAAACAATAAACTATGAACGATAATGTAAAAACGGGTCTTTTAGTAGCCTTTTCAATTCTAACTTTGGTGAACACTGTTATGATATTTTCAGACGATGATGTTTCTTATGACAGACCTGAGCGAAGTATCTCTACTTCAGCTCCAATAACTCCTGCTACTCCGACAAATACAGCAATGGACAATAACGCAGCAGTTGTACCTCAGAATACAGGTCCAAAAACGGCTATTCAATTTACTGAAATGGAACATGATTTTGGAACTATTGATCAAAACACTACAAACCCTAAAGTATTTTCATTTACAAATACAGGAGATGAGCCTTTAATCATTTCAGACGCAAAAGGCAGCTGTGGTTGCACCGTACCTGAATACCCAAGACAACCAATTGCTCCAGGTGAAACAGGAAACATCAAAGTAGTTTATAGTCCTGGAACGCAAGCAAACCAGCAAACAAAATCAATTACCATTACTGCTAATACAGAGCCTGCAACAACTGTTTTAAGAATTAAAGCGAATGTGACTCCAGGTGAGAGTGCAGGAAACGCAGCCCCAATAGAAATAGGAGAGTAAAAAACAACTTTATCAATAACCTAAAAGCCATTCTGAAATTCAGGATGGCTTTTTTATGCCTTTGAATGAAAAAAGCAATAGCTACTCTATCCTTCCTTTTAATTTTAAAAAGTCATAGGGAGAAACTTAATAAGTAGCTTATGGTATATCTTAATCTTATGTAGTAGCCATCTCATGTTAGGTTTGGTAACATAGATACCATGACTTCAATTTTTGAATATCTATTGATGAGCATTCAATTGATTCCTATTTAGTTACTGAATTAATTCATTATTAAGTTCAATTACGTGACAGATTAGTGTGACCGCAGCGACTCTCAAAGTAGAACACATTTACAGAGATTATCACTTATGGTGTTTGTCTCCACCAACTTATTCTACAGAGATTTAAGTAGTCCTTTACCTTCGAAAATACTTATTCCTAAAAATTACATAAGAGCAACCACAAACGTGTTACATCTAAAAAACAAAACCCCTTCCGCTTAAACGGAAGGGGTTTATAAATTTAATCAGTTAATTTACTGGTTAACTAAACTTCTTACTTATTTACAGTAATCTTTTTAGTTACCAATTTATCTCCAATACGAAGTGTAGTAAAGTAAATTCCGTTACTTAACATAGAAACGTTAAGTGCTATTCTTTGATTTCCTTGAGCTATTAAACCTAGATCTTGAGACATTACTTCTTTTCCTGTAATATCTCTTACCATCACTGAAACGTTTTCTCTATCCTCCAAATCAATTGAGATATTGGTGATGTCTTTACTTGGATTAGGATAAACCTCAAAAGTTGTATTTCCTTTTGCTTCATTTTTCGAAATACCTACTCCTAGCAATTGATTTAACTTAACTTCTTTTGCATTCAACACTTCATATTCTTCAAGACCTGGACCTCTGTATGCAATTACAGCTACTAGATATACTTGACCCTCATTATATGAATTATCTAAACTTACATTAAAGTTTCTTTGATAATCCGTGTAAAGTGCTATAGGCGATGAAATAACAGTAGCGTCACCATAAGTAGATGGAAGAGTTTGTCTGTGCACATGCTCGTGAACGTATCCTACAATTGGATCACCTAATCCAGCGAATGGATGCCCTGCAGTTGCGTTATAGAAGTTTCTTTGGTCGTAAGTAGCTCCTCCTGTTACACTATCTTCCACTATCATCAAACTCATGCTTATATCTCCAGGTAATGGGTAGTCAACAAAATTAGATTTTACATCAACATCTATTTGTCTTGTTGCATTGTTATAGTTCCCTTTAATATCCACATTCACGAGCGCTCCATCTGCTGTTCTATCTCGAGCTCTTATAAACCATGGGTTCGAACTAGATGGAACAGAAGCATTAAAGTTGATTCCAAAAGTTGGCCTAGCCTCTCCATCAAACAATATTCTATCAACCATACCTCTGTGCTGGAGCGCTGTTATTACCAAGATCACTACAAAGCTCAACTAATTCGTTATTTGTCATTGGATCAGTACCAAAACAAGCATGCAAGCCAACTAGTATGCTGTTCTGCACATTATTTAGAATATATTCAGAAGTAATGGTTGCATTCGGGCAAAATCCACATGGCACAGTGGTGAACTCTTCTAACAATGCATTTCTAGTTACAGTTTGACCAAAATTAATAAATGATGTTGCTGAAGCTGAATTATTTGATGGATTTTCATCCGCTACCCCGTTTGGATTACTTCCAGTAACTTTTACTGTGTATGAAGCTCCTGCAATTGGAGACCATCCTGTTGGATGAGTATATATGTATGACGAGCCTGGTGCGATATTAGCAGAAATATTTGCCGTTCTATTATTTAAACCACCGTCTGCAGTCCATGTTAAATCAAAACTTGTAATCGCTGCAGAACCGTTATTCTTCGCTTCACCAGTAATTGTAATTGTACTAGTACTACTACGTGATTCAACTCTATCCAAATCTACAGACGAAATCACAATATCGTTAGCAGTTCTGTTACCTTGAATAAATTCGTAGTAAACATTATCTGTTGGATCAGATGCATTACCGCCATTTGTAACAAATGATTGTGTGCTTGGAGCTCCTGCTATTTCTATTGCAGTAGTAGCATCAATTTGCACACCAAGTGTTAGATTCAAAGTCGTGTTAAAAGACCTCAAATCAGCGATATATATATTGTTTGTAGTTTCTTCTAAAACGATTCCCCAATAGGTCCAATGACCCTGTGCAGTATTAATTGCTCCAACTGGAGAAGAATAGGAAGCAAAATTTACCCAAAGTTGTCTATTTGGAGCAGTACCATGTACTTTCATTATCACACCGTCATTACCAGCACCTTGCTGCAATCCCCATATCAAAACTGACTTATCAGGAATATTAGCACCAGGTAGTGTTGTGTTTGTTGTTGTTGGAACAGTAGTAGCTGAACCTGTAAAAGTTAATACTCCAGAGTTAGAAACCTTAAAATTAGTTTCTGGACTACCATTAAATTTAAATGGTATAGTTTGAAGCGGCGACCACTGTAATCCTAGAGCTGTCGTTGAAGCTGGCATTAACACTGAGTAACCATCCCCTGCGGTAACGCCTGTTGCACCAAATGGCTGTTCAGCATCTGTATTTAAACCACCTGGGTTCATTTCACCCTAGGGTGAAATGCAGTTATGGCTTCTCTCAAGTATTGTCGATCTAGGTGTGTATAAATCTCTGTAGTCGTAATAGATTTATGACCCAACATTTCTTGAATAACCCTTAAATCTGCCCCTCCATCAATCAAGTGTGTTGCGAACGAATGTCTGAACGTATGGGGACTTACACCTTTAGAGATATTAGCTTTTTCGCAAAGTTTTTTGACAATTGTGAAAATCATAACTCGGGTTAGTCCTGCTCCTCTATTGTTTAAGAAAACAACATCCTCCGCATCTTTTTTAACCATTTGATGGTTTCGACGGTGCTCAAAATAATAGCGAATAAATTTAATTGCTGTCGATCCAATTGGGACAATTCTTTCTTTGTTCCCTTTACCAGTTATACGAATAAACCCCTCCTCAAATAGGAGGTTTGAAATCTTTAAATGAATGAGCTCTGAAACACGCAATCCACAACCATACAAGGTTTCTAAAATTGCTCTATTCCTCTCCCCTTCTCTACTGCTCAAATCTATTGATTTAATAATGGAATCTATTTCTTCTATAGATAACACCTCGGGAATTTTCATCCCTAACTTAGGTCCTTCAACTAATGAGGTAGGATTCCGCACAACGACATCTTCCATCATTAAGTAGTTAAAAAACGCCTTAATTCCTGATAAAATTCTCGCTTGGGAACGAGGACCAATTTCAACATCATACAACCAAGCCATGAAATCTTGTACGTGACCAATTTCAACTTCGTTCGGTCCAGGATTTAAAGATTTCAATTCTAAGAACTGAAAAAACTTAGAAAGATCCCTTAAATAGGCGTCAATCGAATTGGAAGAAAGTGACTTTTCTAATTTTAAGTAGGCTTGGAATCCTTTTTTATAGTTAAGTAACTTCATCGTTACAAATGTATAATTTTGATCTTGAAATGAGCCATTTAAAAATTGCAATAATAAACGGTCCCAATTTAAATTTACTTGGAATTAGACAACCTGAAATATATGGGAGTCAAACATTTGAGCAACATTACACCTACTTGGAGAGTAAATTTCCAAACGTTGAGTTCAGTTATTTCCAATCTAATTCAGAAGGTGACTTAGTTGATTACCTTCAAAAGATCGGCTTTGAAGAGGTATGCATTATATTAAATGCTGGAGGCTACACTCATACTTCAGTAGCTATTGCTGATGCTGTTGCAGCAATTTCAGCAAAAGTAATTGAAGTTCATATTTCTCAACCTGCAGCTCGTGAAGAACAAAGACATATTTCTTTGCTGTCGAAATATGCTAAAGGAAGTATATCAGGTTTAGGATTATACTCTTACGAAGCAGCCATTCAATACTATACTAACAATTAAAAAACATGAAAAAATTACTATTTGTACTCGGGTTCACCTGTTCCTCATTTATCATACTTGGGCAAACAGGTGAAGTATTTCCAGAAATTGACGTATTTAATCTAAATAATGAAGCTGTTACTATTCCAAAAGATGTAAAAGGAAAGTATAGTTTAATTGGAGTTACTTTTTCGGAAGATGCTCAGCAAGACCTTTATACTTGGAGTCAACCAGTTTTTAGCGAGTTTCTGGATGATAATAATCTTTCCAACTTAGTTTATGACCCACATGTTCACCTCATTTTAATGTTTACAGGAGCTAATAAATTAGCCTACAACATATCAAATCAACAAATTACCGAAGGTACTGATGAAAAATTGGCCGAAAATATTGTATTGTATAAAGGTGCAATGGAGAATTATCGCAAGACTTTGAAAATGGAGGACCGTAAGAAGCCTTATTTTTTTGTTCTAGATAAACAAGACAAAATAATTTATGCTACTTCTGGAAGGTATACGATGAAGGCATTGAGAGAAGTTGGTAACTTAATTGAAGAGTAGAATGAAAAAAATAATCCAAACCAATAACGCCCCAGCTCCAATAGGGCCTTATTCGCAAGCTGTTTTGGCAGGTAACACCTTGTACACCTCAGGTCAAATTGCATTGGATAGTGAGAGTGGAGAATTAATAGTTTCCTCTATTGATGCAGAAACTAAAAAGGTAATGGAGAATATGCAAGCGGTGTTACAAGCTGCAGGAATGGACTTTGAAAATGTAGTAAAATCAACCATTTTTCTTTCTTCCATGAAACACTTTAACGCTGTAAATGAAGTATACGGGAGTTATTTTGATCAACTAGCAGCTCCTTCTCGTGAAACCGTAGAAGTTTCGGAATTGCCAAGGAAGGTAAATGTTGAAATTTCAATGATAGCAATCAAAGCCTAAGTAAAACTTACATTTTTGATGCATTTACTTTAAGTTGGAATGTAGTTCAATGGTTCATTTCAAGCAAGGTTAAGATGAATGTGATAATCTCATTTAAATCACATAAATGCATTACTTCTAAAGTAATGCATTTATATTATTCCATGAAGCGGACCACCCTCTATTCCCATAGCGTCTACTCTTTTTTCAACTTCCTCGTCAAGTACAAGATAAGGGGCATTATGAGGTTTCATTCTGCAATCTATAATAAGGGAACTTTTACAGCCCCAATGTTTATGTTCAACAAATGAATCAACTCCATAAATATCATGAGAGGGATTTGCTCTTGTGAAAGTACTCCATATCAAATTTGAAAAAGTCTTCGAAATAAACTTCGCATCATCGCATAGCACAATCAAAGGAAATTCTTTTAGACTCTCTTTTTGCTTCGAAAGGAATGTGCATAAAGTTTGAATCTGCTTTTCTTCATTCTCGTAGTCAGTAAACTTATTTAACTGAATTGCAAGCACACCGTTAAAAGCACATTCAAACCCAGTTACCATTTCTGGCAAATCGAATGTTGGTTTTTGTGTTCCTAATTCACGTTTAGGAATACCAACAGCTGCTATTACGACCTTTGAACCTGCATTCAAGTTTTTAGAACTATAATCCAACGTATCGATTGTTGTTTTAGTTTGAAAGTGAAGATCTCTGTTCCAGTCTACTCTCTCCAGAATATGCTTAAAAAATCCTTCTTTATCGTGAAGATTCAATTCAGGGGCATCTTCCTTTGCGGAAATAAGAAGAAATTTAGCAAGAGACATTTGTCCAAAACCTAAAATATGATTTGCTATCGTCAATAACTCTGCAGGTTGTTTTGTCTCCAAGTATGGAGTATAACGTTCACTTCCTATAGCAAATAAAAGAGGGTGAACTCCGGCTTCATCAACTGCATTCACTTCATGTAGGCCTGGTATTTCCTTTGGAATAATTGATCCAGTAATTTCATGAATCAAATCTCCAAAACTTGTATCCTCCTGTGGTGGCCTTCCAACAACTGTGAATGGCCAAATTGCCCCATCTCGATGGTAAACCTGATCTACTTTCATTAAAGGAAAGTCATGTTTTAGGCTATAATAGCCCAAATGATCACCAAAAGGCCCTTCTGGTTTGTTTTCTTTCGGGTAAACTTTTCCAGTAATTACAAAGTCTGCTTCCGAAGAAAGTGTATGACCTTCGTGATTGGCATACCTGAATCTTCTTCCACCAAGCGCTCCTGCGAAAGTTAATTCTGAAAGGCCTTCAGGAAGAGGCATGACTGCTGCAAAAGAATGAGAAGGAGGACCTCCTACAAAAATAGAAACACGTAACGGTTTACCTAGAGCGTTTGCTTTAGTTTGATGCACACCAATTCCTCTATGAATTTGATAATGAAGGCCAATCTCTTTATTTGGGATGTAATCATTACCCGTTAGCTGGATACGATACATTCCTAAATTAGAATTCATTACTCCAGGTTTGTCCGCATCTTCTGTATATACAATAGGAAGAGTCACATATGCTCCACCATCCATCGGCCAATGTTGAATTAATGGTAATTTATCAATTTGGGTTTGATTTTTCAAAATCGGTGCACCAAATCTAGATTTTAAAGGCAATGCCTTTAGTGCAGCAAATGGAGTACCTGCATACTTCAAAGGATTCTTTAAAAAAATGGACGGGTCTCCTTTTAATCGAACCATATTCTTGACCTGGCCTAATGTGTCTCGAAAAATAAACCTGCTTCTTTCTAGCGTACCAAAAAGGTTTGAAACCGCAGGAAACTTAGAACCCTTTACATTTTGAAAAAAAATCGCTGGTCCTTGTGCTGCGTGAACCCGCAGGTGGATCGACGCCATTTCTAAATGGGGGTCTACTTCCTCTTTGATTCGAATCAGATGCCCATTTTTCTCCAAGTCTGCAACACAAGCTGCCATGCTTTTATATCCCATCAATAATCAATTAGTTTTTCAAATAACAAATGATTTAGACTTTTGATTATATAAAAAGAGCAGCTTTTCAGCTGCTCTTTTTATTATCTTTCTGAAACCGTCTTAAACCTTCTTAAGTTATTTCCGGTATAAACTTGTCTTGGTCTACCGATTGGTTCTTTATTCTCTCTCATTTCTTTCCACTGAGCAATCCAACCTGGCAATCTTCCCAGTGTAAACATTACAGTAAACATTGACGTTGGTATACCTATTGCTCTATAAATAATTCCTGAATAGAAATCTACGTTAGGATAAAGCTTTCTTTCTACAAAATATGGATCTTTTAATGCTATTACTTCTAGTCCTTTGGCTATTTCTAGAATTGGATCGTTTACTCCTAATTTTTCTAGTACATCGTCCGCAGCTTTTTTAATGATAGTTGCTCTTGGATCAAAGTTTTTATAAACTCTATGTCCAAAACCCATCAATCTAAATGAATCATTTTTATCCTTAGCCTTGTCCATGTATTTCTTCACATCGCCACCATCAGCTTGAATGCCTTCTAGCATCTCAATTACTGACTGATTTGCTCCTCCATGCAATGGACCCCAAAGAGCTGATATTCCTGCGGCTATCGAAGCATAAAGACTTGCATGAGATGAACCTACAATTCTTACAGTAGAAGTTGAACAATTTTGCTCGTGATCTGCATGTAAAATCAATAATTTATCTAAAGCATTAGCAATTACTGGGTCTACGTCATACTTCTCTGATGGCACAGAGAACATCATTTTTAAAAAGTTAGAACAATAATTCAATGCGTTATCAGGGTAATTCGCTGGATGACCAATTTCATTTTTGAAAGCCCAAGCTGCCATTGTAGGTATCTTAGCTAACAATCGCTTAATGCTCAAATCCACTTCGTCTGCAGATCTATTTGGATCTAAAGATTCAGGATAAAAAGCAGTTAACGAAGAAACCAATGACGACAAAACACCCATTGGATGGGAATTAGAAGGAAATCCTTCTAAGATATTCTTAATGTCTTCATGAATTAAAGTGTGATGCGTAATTTCCTTCTGAAAAGCTTCTAGCTCAGGTTTATTTGGTAATTCTCCATATATCAATAAGTAAGAAACTTCTAAAAAAGAAGATTTTTCAGCTAGGTCCTCGATAGAGTATCCTCTATATCTTAGTATTCCCTTCTCACCGTCTAGAAATGTAATTGCACTTGAGGTTGCACCGGTATTCTTATAACCTGGATCAATTGTTATATACCCTGTACTCCCTCTTAAAGAACTAATATCGATTGCTTTTTCGTTTTCAGTTCCCATAACAATTGGTAATTCAATTGTTTTACCTTCAATAATTAATTGTGCTTTTTCTGACATTTATCCTCGAGTATTTAGTTATATCTAGTTAACATGAAGATCGGATAAAAGTTGTGGCTTTCCCTCCCTTACATGTTGCAAAAGTAGGTAAGAGCGTCCTGCTTTACAATAGTGCATATATTAAATAAACTTAAAGGAATCTGAAGGGTATATTGCTGTCCCTCCTAACATCTCTTCAATTCTTAATAATTGGTTATACTTAGCCATACGATCTGAGCGAGATGCAGAACCAGTTTTTATTTGTCCAGTTGAAAGCGCAACTGCCAAATCAGCTATTGTACTATCCTCTGTTTCTCCAGATCTATGACTCATTACAGAAGTATATTTATTTTTGGTTGCTAATTCGACTGCTTGAATAGTCTCTGTCAAAGTACCTATTTGATTCACTTTTATTAAAATGGAATTTGCAATATTTTCATCAATTCCTCTCTGCAATCGATTTACATTGGTAACAAATAAATCATCTCCAACTAACTGCACTTTGTCGCCTACCATTTTTGTCAATTCTGACCAGCCGCTCCAGTCGTCCTCATCCAATGCATCCTCTAAGGAAATAATAGGATACTTGGAGGTCCAATTTTTCCAATAGCTAGCCATTTCTGAAGAGCTTAATTTATCTCCGCTAGATTTATGAAAATGATAAACCTTTTCTTCTTTATTGTAAAATTCAGATGCCGCAGCATCCATTGCAATAAAAACATCTTCTCCTGGCTTGAAGCCTGCTGACTCAATTGCTTTTAAAACGTATTCTATTGCTTCTTCATTAGAGCCTAAATTCGGAGCAAATCCTCCCTCATCACCTACATTTGTTGAAAATCCTTTCTTTTTTAAAACCGTCTTTAAGTTATGAAAAATTTCAGTTCCCATTTGTAATGCATGAGAAAACGAGTTTGCCTTAACGGGCATTACCATAAATTCTTGAAAGTCTATACTGTTATCTGCGTGAGAACCACCATTTAATATATTCATCATAGGAATAGGTAATGTATGTGCATTTACTCCTCCTACATAACGATATAATGGCATTCCAATCTCTAATGCCGCTGCTTTTGCAGCTGCAAGGGAAACCCCCAGAATTGCATTTGCTCCTAGATTTGATTTATTTTCAGTGCCATCTAGGTCTATTAAAAACCGATCAATCCCTGTTTGATCAAATACATTCGCTCCACTCAGCTCATCATTAATGCTAGTATTTACATTTTGAACCGCCTTTATAACTCCTTTTCCTAAATAAGTTTTTGGATCGCCATCTCTCAATTCCATGGCTTCGTGAATTCCTGTTGAAGCTCCTGAAGGCACAGCAGCTCGTCCAACTGTTCCATTTTGAGTTGTTACATCTACTTCTACAGTAGGGTTCCCTCGTGAATCTAAGATTTGTCTTGCGTGAATATTAGCAATTAAACTCATGTTTCTTATTTTTTATACTGTGCAATGTTTTCCATAAAATTGTCGAATAAATACCTTGAATCGTGTGGCCCTGGAGATGCCTCCGGGTGATATTGCACAGAGAATGCAGACTGATTTTTCAATCGAATTCCTGCAACGGTGTTGTCATTCAGATGCTCATGTGTTATCTCCACCAATTCACTTGCTTCCGCTGATTCACGATCAACTACAAAACCATGATTTTGAGAAGTAACCTCTCCCTTACCTGTTAAAAGATTCTTAACAGGATGATTTATTCCTCTGTGACCATTGTGCATCTTTATAGTATTCAGGCCGCAAGCTAATGATAACAGCTGATGACCCAAACAAATTCCAAACAAAGGCAATTTAGAACCTAAAAGCACTTTTATCTTTTCAATACTATCCTTCATTGCTGAAGGGTCTCCAGGACCATTACTTAACATAATCCCATCTGGCTTCCAAGCCAAAATATCGGCGGCACTAGTATCCATAGGAAATACTTTTACATATGCACCACGCTCAGTTAAGCACCTCGCAATATTCACTTTTGTCCCAAAGTCTACGATAGCTACTTTGTAATTTGAATCTTCCTCTCCTAAAAAGTACGCCTTCTTCGTTGAAACTTTTGGAGACAATTCCAATCCTTGCATGGAAGGTACTTTAGCCAACTTTGCCAAAAGCACATCAACATCGAACTCCTCAGAAGAAATTATCACATTCATAGCTCCTTTATTTCTGATTTGGCGAACTACCGATCTAGAGTCAACATCAGTAATCGCAACAATTTTATTTAATTCAAAATAATTTTGCAGCGATCCACCAGCCATAGGTCGAGAGTAGATCTCCGAAAACTTTTTGCATATTAGTCCAGAGATTTTCACTCCATCCGACTCAATCTCATTGTCTTCTACACCATAGTTCCCAATGTGCGCTGTTGCGCTAACCATTACTTGACCAAAATAAGACGGATCAGTGTAGATTTCTTGATATCCGGTCATCCCTGTATTAAAACATATTTCACCAGTACTAGTTCCAATAATTCCGGCAGATAAACCATGAAAAACAGTTCCATCTTCTAACACTACAATACCTTTACCCTTTGATTTATAATTCATTATATATTGCTCGTTATGTATTAAAGTATAAAACAAAAAAAAGGATAAAACATTAAGCTTTATCCTTTTTAAAATTATTTTATCAACGTAAAATTAACTTTTAGTCCTTATCGTTTTCCTTTGTTTCTGCTTCGTTAGATTTTACTTCTTCAACGGCTGTTTCAATAGGCGCTTGTGCTGTAGCTTTCCCAGAACCTCTTCTGCTTCTAGCTTTCTTCGCAGGTGTCTTCGCGTCAGGGCCGTAAATGTCATTAAAGTCAACTAACTCAATTAAACACATCTCAGCATTATCACCCATTCTGTTTCCAGTCTTGATAATTCTTGTATAGCCCCCTGGTCGACTAGCAACTGCAGGTGCGACGTCTCTGAATAATTCAGAAACTACATATTTATTATTCAAATACTTAAACACAATTCTTCGAGAATGCGTTGAATCGTTCTTTGACTTGGTAATCAAAGGTTCAACAAATACTCTTAGCGCCTTTGCTTTAGCCACAGTAGTGTTAATTCTTTTGTGTTGTATTAAAGAACAAGCCATGTTTGAAAGCATCGCTTTTCTATGAGATCTTGTTCTACCTAAATGGTTAAATTTCTTTCCGTGTCGCATAATTCTTAATCCTTATCCAATTTGTACTTCGCAACGTTCATTCCGAAAGTCAAGTTTTTATTTTCAACTAATTCATCTAATTCAGTTAAAGACTTCTTACCGAAGTTTCTGAATTTCAATAAATCAGATTTATTAAATTGTACTAACTCACCTAAAGTATCAACATCAGCAGCCTTCAAACAATTCAAAGCTCTAACCGATAAATCCATATCAATTAAACGAGTTTTTAACAGTTGTCTCATGTGTAAGGAATCCTCATCAAATTCTTCTACTGCTGACTTAACTTCAGTCTCCAAAGCAATTTTCTCATCAGAAAACAACATGAAATGTTGAATCAAAATTGTAGCCGCTTCTTTCAACGCTTCTTTCGGATGAATTGATCCGTCAGACTCGATATCTACAACTAATTTTTCATAATCAGTTCTTTCCTCAACTCTATAGTTTTCAATGCTGTAATTAACATTCTTTATTGGAGTAAAGATGGAGTCAATTGGAATAAACCCAACAGGTGCATCCTCCACATGGTTATCTTCAGAAGGAATATATCCTCTTCCCTTTTCAACAGTTAATTCCATTTGGATTTTAACAGAACGCTCCATATTACAAATTACATGGTCTGGGTTTAAAACCTGAAATGCAGATGTAAATTTTCCAATATCTCCTGCAGTCAGTTTGTCTTGACCAGAAATCGAAATGTTAACTTTCTCCGATGATGTACCTTCTATTTGTTGCTTAAAACGAACTTGCTTTAAGTTTAAAATCATTGATGTCACATCTTCTACTACACCATCAATCGTTGAGAATTCATGATCAACATTCTCTACTTTGATCCCAGTTATTGCGTAACCTTCAAGTGATGAAAGCAATATTCTTCGAATAGCATTACCAATTGTAATACCATATCCTGGTTCAAGTGGCCTGAATTCGAATTTTCCGTGTTGGTCGTTCGATTCAATCATAATCACCTTGTCAGGCTTTTGAAAATCTAAAATTGCCATATATAATTTATTTTTAGAATGTTATTACTTAGAGTAAAGTTCTACGATTAACTGCTCCTTGATGTTCTCGTTGATTTGAGCTCTTTGCGGAGCATTAACAAACTTAGCTTTCATGTCTTGAGCATTCCACTCTAACCAATCGTGCTGATCTCTTCTGTTCGCTAATGACTCGTTTATTGCCTCTAAAGACTTAGATCTTTCTCTAACCTCAATTACATCTCCTTCTTTACATGAGTATGAAGGGATATTCATTACAGTACCATTTACTAAAAAATGTTTGTGACCTACCATTTGGCGTGCACCTCTTCTAGTTGTAGCTAAACCTAATCTGTAAACAACGTTGTCTAACCTAGACTCACAAAGTTTTAACAAGTTTTCACCTGTAATGCCTTTTGTTCTAGATGCCTCTTTAAACAAGTTTGAGAATTGTTTCTCTAAAATACCGTAAGTATACTTTGCTTTTTGCTTTTCCATTAGCTGGACAGCATATTCAGACTGCTTACCTCTTCTCTTATTTGGCCCATGTTGACCAGGAGGATAGTTCTTTTTTTCCAAAGCTCTATCAGGTCCAAAAATTGGTTCTTTAAACTTTCTTGCAATTTTCGATTGAGGGCCTCTATATCTTGCCATTATTCTTCTATTTTATGCTTTACAATTAAACTCTTCTTCTCTTCGGTGGTCTACAACCATTGTGAGGAGTAGGAGTAATATCAATAATTTCGGTTACTTCAATACCGTTGTTATGAATAGTTCTTATCGCAGACTCTCTGCCTGCTCCAGGACCTTTAACATAAACTTTAACACGTCTTAAACCTAAATCATGGGCTTCTTTAGTGCACTCTTCAGCTGCCAATTGCGCCGCATATGGAGTGTTTTTCTTTGAGCCTTTAAATCCCATTTTACCAGCAGATGCCCAAGATATAACTTGGCCATTCTTATTGGTTAAAGATATGATAATATTGTTAAAAGACGCATGAATATGAGCCTCACCAATTGATTCGACTTTTACGCTCTTTTTCTTTTTCTGTGTAGATTTTGCCATCTTGTAAAACGTTATTCGCTTATTTATTTAGTAGCCTTCTTCTTGTTAGCAACTGTTTTCTTTTTACCTTTTCTCGTACGAGCATTATTCTTTGTTTTCTGCCCACGCAATGGTAGACCAGATCTGTGTCGTATACCTCTGTAACATCCAATATCCATTAAACGCTTAATGTTTAATTGAACCTCTGATCTCAAAGTACCTTCAACAGTAAATTCCTCCGTAATGAGCTCTCTAATTTTTCCTAAATCATCATCATCCCAGTCTTGAACTTTCTTATCAACACTAACACCTGCTTTATCAAGAATCGACTGAGCTGAGCTCCTTCCAATTCCATAGATATAGGTTAAACCTATTACTCCTCGCTTGTTTTTTGGTAAATCAATACCTGCTATTCTAGCCATAAATAATGTTTTTTTATCCTTGTCTTTGCTTGAACTTTGGATTCTTTTTGTTAATAACATATAATCGCCCTTTTCTTCGAACGATTTTGCAATCAGCGCTTCTTTTCTTAATTGATGCTCTTATTTTCATGAGTCTCGATTTGTTATAAAACTATTCAACCTTTCAGTCTTACTTGTATCTATAAGTTATTCTTCCTTTTGTTAAATCATATGGCGACATCTCAACTTTTACCTTATCTCCCGGCAATAACTTGATGTAGTACATTCTCATTTTACCAGAAATGTGCGCAGTAATAATGTGCCCATTTTCTAATTCCACTCGAAACATGGCATTTGATAATGCCTCTGTTACTGTTCCATCTTGTTCTATTGACGCTTGTTTTGCCATTTATTATTCTTACTTAATCTTATTTTTTAATACCTCTTCAATCAACTCGTGCGTTGACAACACTTCAGCTTTTCCCTTCCTCACTACAACGTCATGTTCAAAGTGCGCTGAAGGTAATTCATCCTTTGCATAGATTGTCCAACCATCTTCTCCTTGTTTAACGTGCCTCTTACCCATGTTAATCATTGGCTCTATTGCTATCACCAAGCCCTCTTTCAACTTCGCGCCTTGTCCTCTCTTTCCATAATTCGGAACTTGAGGCTCCTCATGTAATTTCTTACCTAATCCATGACCAACAAGCTCTCTCACCACACCATACCCATTATCCTCTGCAACTGTTTGCACAGCGTAACCGATATCTCCAACTCTATTCCCTGCCACTGCTGCTTCAATACCTTTTTGAAGACAAAGTTTAGTAACAGATAATAACTTTTTAATGTCATCCGCTACTTCGCCTACTTCAAAAGTGTAAGCCACATCACCATAAAACTCATTCATCAAAACACCACAATCAACAGAGACTATATCTCCGTCTTTTAGCGCCACTTTCGATGGTAAACCATGAACAACAGCTGAATTAACCGACGTTAACAACGTACTAGGGCAATCATAAAGACCTTTAAAACCAGGTACTCCACCATTATCTTTAATGAACTCCTCTGCCATCTGATCTAACCTTAATGTCGTAACACCAGGTTCAATTAGCTTAGCAACTTCGGCTAACGTTTTTCCAACAAGTAAAGAACTCTCTCTTATTAATTCAATTTCCTCTTCCGTTTTCAAATACATCACTTGACTATCCCGCCATGTTTATACTTGAACGTCCCTTTATCCTTCCAGACTTCATCAAACCATCATAATGTCTCATTAACAAATGACTTTCAATTTGTTGGAGCGTATCTAAAACAACTCCCACCATAATTAGCAATGATGTTCCCCCAAAAAATTGAGAAAACTGACCATTTACTCCGGCCTTAGCTGCAAATGCAGGTAAGATTGCAACTATAGCCAAAAAGATTGACCCTGGTAGTGTGATCCTAGATAAAATTGTATCTAAAAATTCTGCAGTTCTTTTACCAGGTTTAACACCCGGAACGAAACCACCATTTTTCTTCATATCATCTGCCATCTGGTTAGGGTTCACCGTAACCGCAGTATAGAAGTAGGTGAAGGCAATAATCATAATTGCAAAAATAAGATTGTACCAGAATCCAGTAAAATCACTTAAAGCTTGAGTTATTCCTGTTAACGAATCAGTATCTGCAAAACCAACTAAAGTGATTGGAATAAACATTATTGCTTGTGCAAAGATAATCGGCATTACACCGGCTGCATTTACTTTTAAAGGAATGTATTGTCTAACTCCACCGTATTGTTTGTTTCCAACAACTCTTTTAGCAAACTGAACAGGAACCCTTCGAGTACCTTGCACCAATAAAATAGTTGCTATAATAACCAATAACAGAATAACTAATTCAACTAAGAGGATTACTAAACCGCCACCATTAATTCTAGACGCAAATTCTGCAACAAAAGCAAATGGAAGGTTAGCAATAATACCAATCATGATAATCAATGAAATACCGTTTCCTAAACCTTTCTCTGTAATTCTCTCTCCCAACCACATAACGAACATTGTTCCAGTGATCAAAATAATTACGGTAGAAACCCACCAAAATGCATCATCAGGTCGAACCATTGCTCCAGCTTGTGTAAACGCAGGAACTTGAGATGCGATATATGGTCCAGCTTGGAAACCGACAATTGCAATCGTCAACATTCGTGTAATTTGATTGATTCTTCTCCTACCACTTTCACCTTCTTTCTGAAGTTTTTGAAAGTAAGGTATTGCTATACCTAATAACTGAACAACAATTGAAGCAGAAATGTAAGGCATTATTCCTAGTGCAAAAATTGAAGCCCTAGAGAAAGCACCCCCAGCAAACAAATCTAACAAATCAGCAATACCGCCTCCATTATTCGCATTTGCTATATCTAAAGCAGCTGAATCAACACCTGGTAATACTATAAAAGAACCCAAACGATAAATTAAAAGTAAACCAAGGGTATTTATGATTCTTACCCTGAGATCCTCAATCGTCCAAATATTTTTTAATGTTTCTAAAAAACGTTTCATATTATGCTATAGTTTCAGTAGAACCACCCTTTGCTTCAATCGATTCCTTAGCGCTTTTTGAAAAAGCATGTGCTTTAACAGCGACCTTTGCGTCAACTGTTCCTCTACCTAGTATCTTCACTAAGGTATTTCTATTCGCCAAACCATTTTCAATTAAAACATCTAAATCGATTGTTTCAATTTTCTTTGATGAAACTAGAGTTTGAAGCGTATCTAAATTGATACCCTTAAATTCCTTCCTATTAATGTTAGTAAAACCAAACTTAGGTACACGTCTTTGCAATGGCATTTGACCGCCTTCAAATCCAATTTTCTTTGAATACCCAGATCTAGACTTGGCTCCATTATGACCTCTTGCAGAAGTTCCACCTCTACCAGATCCTTCACCTCTACCAACTCTCTTACCTTTGCTCTTTACAGACCCCTCTGCAGGTGTCAAAATACTTAAATCCATGATTAAATCTTTTAAGCTAATTATACTTTTTCTACCGATACAAGGTGTTTCACCTTGTTGATCATTCCTAAAACCTGCGGAGTATCTTCATGCTCAACAGTTTTCTGATTACGCGTTAAACCGAGAGCATCTAATGTTAACTTCTGCTTATTAGGTCTATTTATTCTACTCCTTATTTGAGTAACTTTAATCTTTGACATTTCTTTCGATTTTATCCGTTAAATACAACATCAAGTTCAACACCTCTGTGTTTTGCAACAGTGTATGCATCTCTCATTTCTTGCAACGCTTTTATTGTTGCTTTAACAACGTTGTGAGGGTTTGAAGAACCTTTAGACTTGGCTAATACATCATGCACACCTACGCTTTCTAAAACTGCACGCATCGCACCACCAGCAATAACACCGGTACCATTTGATGCAGGCTTAATAAAAACTTGAGCTCCACCATATTTCGCTTCTTGTTGGTGAGGTACTGTACCATTCACAACCGGAACCTTAATAAGATTTTTCTTTGCATCGTCAATTCCTTTAGAGATCGCTTCCGTTACTTCGTTAGCTTTTCCTAATCCGTATCCAACAATTCCATTTTCGTTTCCAACTACAACAATTGCAGAAAAACTAAAATGTCTACCACCTTTTGTTACCTTAGTTACTCTTTGAATTCCAACTAATTTATCCTTTAGTTCGATTTCGCTCGACTTAACTCTCTTTGTGTTTGCGTTAGCCATAATCTTTATAATTTCTTCTCTTTATTAAAAGTTCAATCCACCTTCTCTGGCCCCATCAGCAATAGCTTTTACCCTACCGTGATATAGATATCCATTTCTATCAAAACTTACTGACGTTATTCCAGCCTTGGAAGCTTTCTCAGCAATTAATTTTCCTACTAAAACAGACTTTTCAATTTTAGTTCCTTTTTCAGCAACAACATTTTTCTCTGTTGAAGAGGCTGCTAGAATTGTTTTTCCAGATTTATCATCAATTAACTGAGCATAAATTTCTTTATTACTTCTAAAAACAGATAATCTTGGACGATCAGCAGTACCAGTAACCACCTTTCTAATTCTCCTTTTAATTCTTAGTCTTCTATTTGACTTTGTTAATGCCATAACGATATATTATTTAGCAGCAGACTTACCTGCTTTTCTTCTAATGTACTCTCCAACAAATCGAACACCCTTACCTTTGTATGGCTCTGGTTTTCTCATTGATTTAATTTTTGCAGCAACTTGACCGATTAATTGTTTGTCAAATGATTCTAAAGTAATGATTGGATTCTTTCCTCTTTCAGAAGCAGTGGTTACTTTTACTTCAGGAGCAATATCCATTACTATCGGGTGAGAAAATCCAAGACTTAACTCTAAAATTTGTCCTCTGTTTGATGCTCTGTAACCAACACCTACAAGCTCTAAATCTTTTTTGAAGCCATTATTAACACCTTCAACCATATTGTTTATTAGCGAACGGTACAAACCATGCTTCGCCTTATGATCTTTTTGATCTGAATGTCTCTCTAATACAATTGAATTTTCTTCCTTCTTTACAGTAATATTAGAATCTACGTTCTGATGTAATTCACCTTTTGGGCCTTTTACACTCACAACATTCTTGTCTGAGATTGTTATCTCAATACCTGCAGGAACTTCAATTGGTGCTAAACCGATTCTTGACATGTTATTATAATCTTATTTTTTTAATATATGTAGCAAAGTACTTCACCACCTACTTTTTCTTTTCTAGCTTCCTTGTCGGTGATAACACCTTTAGAAGTAGAAATAATTGCAATACCTAGACCATTTATTACACGAGGCAAATTTGCAGCAGGTGCATATTTTCTCAAACCTGGCTTACTAACTCTGGTTAAGCTTTTGATAGCCGGAACCTTAGATACAGGATGATATTTTAGTGCAATTTTAATTATCCCTTGAGGGTTCTCACCATCAACAAATTTATAATTCAATATATAGCCTTTCTCAAAAAGAATCTTTGTCATTTCTTTTTTAAGGTTTGAAGCTGGAATATCTACTATTCTATGTTTCGCACTTGATGCGTTTCTTATTCTTGTCAGAAAATCTGAAATTGGATCTGTCATAATTCCTTATATTAATTTACCAACTAGCTTTTTTAACACCAGGAATTAACCCTGAACTTGCCATCTCTCTGAAAGTTACACGTGACAAACCAAATTGTCTCATATATCCTTTAGGTCTACCAGTTATCTTACATCTATTGTGCATTCTTACAGGTGCAGAGTTCTTAGGTAGTTTTTGTAAACCTTCGTAATCACCTGCAGCCTTTAAAGCAGCTCTTTTTTCAGCGTACTTTTCAACCATTAATGCGCGCTTTCTTTCGCGAGCTTTCATCGATTCTTTAGCCATGGCTTATTGTTCGTTTTTATTTTTTTGAAATGGCATTCCAAACTCTTTCAACAGAGCTCTAGATTCCTCATTCGTTGCAGCAGTTGTAACGAAAGTGATATCCATGCCACCAATATTATTCACTTTATCAATATCTATTTCAGGAAATATAATCTGCTCTTTGATACCTAAAGTATAGTTACCTCTTCCATCAAATCCCTTATTGTTAATTCCTCTAAAATCTCTAGTACGAGGTAAAGAAACCGCGATCAAACGATCCAAAAATTCATACATTTTTTCACCTCTTAAAGTTACTCGAACGCCAATCGGCATTCCTTTTCTTAACTTAAAGTTAGAGATATCCTTCTTTGAAAAGGTTGCAACAGCTTTCTGACCTGCTATAGAAGTCATTTCAGTTATTGCTGAATCAATTAGTTTTTTATCCGCAACAGCTTTACCAACTCCTTGGTTGATACAAATCTTTTCCAACTTTGGAATTTGCATTAAACTTTTGTAGTTAAAAGCAGACATCATATTCTTTTTGATGTCCTCGTTATACATTGTTTTTAATCTTGGCTCCATTACTTAACTAGCTCTTTAGATTTCTTAAAATAACGAACAGACTTTCCGTCTTCTTGTCGTCTACCAACTCTATCAACTTTCCCAGTTGAAGCATCAACCAACATCACATTTGAAATATGTATCGGTGCATCTTGCTTTACAATACCACCATCTTGATTGGTAGCATTTGGTTTAGTGTGCTTACTGTCCTTTCTGATATCATCACCTTCTATAATGACTCTAGAAGTTGAAGGAATAACTTTTAACACTACTCCTTCTTTGCCCTTAGAAACTCCAGCTACTACTCTTACAGCATCACCTTTTTTAATGTTTAACTTCTTCATGATATTATCCTATTACAGTACCTCAGGTGCTAGTGATACAATTTTCATAAACTTCTTATCTCTCAATTCACGGGCTACAGGTCCGAAAATACGCGTACCACGCATTTCTCCAGTTGCGCCTAACAATACAACCGCATTATTATCAAATCGAATGTAAGAACCATCTTGGCGTCTAATCTCTTTCCTTGTTCGAACAATAACAGCCTTAGAAACTGCTCCTTTTTTGATATTACCAGAAGGAATTGCAGATTTCACTGAAACTACTATCTGATCACCTATAGAAGCATATCTCCTCTTTGTTCCGCCTAACACTCTAATGCAAAGTACTTCCTTTGCACCACTATTGTCGGCTACTGTTAACCTTGATTCTTGCTGTATCATAATTACTTCACTCTTTCAATTACTTCTACTAATCTCCAATTCTTGTTCTTACTCAGTGGTCGAGTCTCCATAATTTTCACAGTATCTCCGATACTGCAATCATTTTTCTCATCATGCGCCATGAACTTTGAAGTTTTCTTGATAAACTTCCCGTACATAGGATGCTTCACCTTACTCTGAACAGCAATAGTTATGGACTTATCCATCTTGTTGCTGACGACTACTCCAATTCTTTCTTTTCTTAAGTTTCTTGTATTTTCCATCGGAATACTTTATTTCTCTTGAGCTTGTGTCAATTGTCTTTTTCTTATCTCTGTTTTTAATCGTGCAACAGTTCTTCTTGCTGACCCGATTTGCATTGGATTCTCCAATGGAGAAACCGAATGATTCATCTTCAACTTAGCAAGAAGCTCTGAATGCTCTGCCAGGTTTTCATTTAAATCATCCACACTAAGGTTTTTAATATCTGTTTGTTTCATCTCTATAACTTATTAACCTTTGTAATCTCTTCTTACGATAAACTTGCATTTAACCGGCAACTTTTGCGCAGCTAATCTCATAGCCTCTTTAGCTATTTCCAATGGTACACCATCAGCTTCAAATAAAATTCTACCAGGTCTAGCAACAGCAACCCATAATTCTGGAGCTCCTTTACCTTTACCCATTCTCACTTCAGCAGGCTTTTTAGTAATAGGCTTGTCTGGAAAAACACGTATCCAAATTTGCCCTTCTCTCTTCATATATCTCGTTACCGCAATTCTAGCCGCCTCAATCTGGCGAGCTGTAAGCCAGCTCTCCTCTAAAGTCTTAATCGCAAAACTACCAAATGCTATCTGGTTCCCACGTCCGGCATTACCCTTCATGCGTCCCTTCTGCATTTTTCTAAACTTCGTTCTTTTCGGTTGTAACATTTTACTTTTATTTTAAGCTTGCTTCCTTTCTCTTAATTATTTCTTTTCTTACCGCTTCTGAAGCCGCCTCGTCCTTGTTGTGACTTTGGTCCAGGTTTGTTAGATACGATATTTGGTGAAAGATCTCTTTTACCATATATCTCTCCTTTACAAACCCATACCTTCACACCAATTCTACCATAAGTAGTATGAGCTTCAGAAAGAGCATAATCAATATCAGCTCTAAACGTATGCAATGGAATTCTTCCCTCCTTGTAAAACTCAGTTCTTGCCATCTCAGCACCACCAAGTCTTCCACTTACCATAATCTTGATCCCTTCAGCACCCATTCGAATGGTTGAAGCAACCGACATCTTTGCAGCTCTTCTAAATGAAATTCTTCCTTCAATCTGACGAGCAACACTATCAGCTACTAACTTAGCGTCTAATTCCGGTCGCTTAATTTCAAATATATTGATCTGAATATCTTTCTTCGTTAACTTCTTAAGCTCTTCCTTTAACATATCTACGTCCTTACCACCTTTTCCAATGATAATTCCAGGTCTTGAAGAGTTAATTGTAACTGTAATTAGCTTTAATGTTCTTTCAATAACTATTTTAGAGATACTCGCTTTTTGCAGTCTGGCCATGATGTACTTACGAATCTTATCGTCTTCAGCAATCTTATCACCATAATTTCTACCACCGTACCAGTTAGAATCCCATCCTTTGATGATTCCTAAACGATTTGCTATTGGATTTGTCTTTTGTCCCATTATCGCGTATCTCTTATTTTGTTAGGTTTTCTTCTTTTAATCTATCAACTGTTAACGTTACGTGGTTTGAACGTTTTCTAATTCTGTGACCTCTTCCCTGAGGAGCAGGACGCAATCTCTTCAACATTCTTGCACTATCAACTTTAACTTCTGAAATAATCAAATGATTATCCTCCGGTCTTTCTCCTTCATTTTTAGCTTCCCAATTAGCGATTGCGGAACGAAGTAGTTTCTCCATTCTGTTAGACGCCTCTTTTGGACTGTATTGCAACATTGACAATGCTTTTGAAACTTCAACGCCTCTAATCATATCTGCTACTAATCTCATCTTACGAGGAGAAGTTGGGCAATTATTCAACATTGCAAAACTTCTCCTTTTCTTGGCCTCTTTTGCAACTATTGCCGCATTTTTTTTTCGTGCTCCCATCTTAAAGTCTTTTTATCGTTTGCCTTTATCCTTTTTACCACCATGGCCTCTATAAGTTCTCGTTGGAGCAAATTCTCCCAACTTATGACCAACCATATTCTCAGTTACATATACAGGAATAAACTTATTTCCATTATGTACCGCAATTGTTAAACCTACCATATCAGGAGAAATCATTGATGCACGAGACCACGTCTTGATTACAGACTTCTTAGTAGACGCCTGAGCCTCATCAACTCTTTGAGCTAATTTGTAATGTATAAAAGGCGGTTTTTTAAGTGAACGACTCATATCTTAATTATTTCTTTCTTCTTTCGATGATGTACTTACTTGATAATTTCTTTGGTGCACGAGTTTTATACCCTTTTGCAGGAATACCATTTCGTGATCTTGGATGTCCTCCTGAAGAACGACCTTCTCCACCACCCATCGGGTGATCAACTGGATTCATTACAACACCTCTTACTCTTGATCTTCTCCCTAACCATCTAGATCGACCAGCTTTACCAGATCTTTCTAACATGTGGTCAGAATTTGAAACTATACCAATTGTAGCAAGGCAAGTTCCAAGAATTAATCTAACTTCTCCTGAAGGCATCTTAATACCTACATATTTACCTTCTCTAGACACCAATTGAGCATAAGAGCCAGCACTTCTTGCCATCTTCCCACCTTGTTCAGGTCTCAATTCAATGTTATGAATCATAGTTCCCATTGGTACTTCTGACAAATACATAGCATTACCAACTTCAGGTTCAACACCTTTTCCAGATTTAATTGTTTGACCAACTTCAATCCCTTTTGGCGCTACTATATAACGTTTTTCACCGTCAACGTAATTTACCAAAGCAATACGCGCAGTTCTGTAAGGATCGTATTCAACAGAAACTACTTTTCCAGGAATTCCAAACTTATCACGTTTGAAATCTATAGTTCTGTAACGTCTCTTGTGACCACCACCAATATTTCGCATGGTCATCTTACCCGTATTGTTTCTTCCACCTTTTCTTCCCTTACCTTTCAATAATGATTTTTCGGGAGTTGCCGAGGTTATATCCTCAAAAGACGACGCTACCTTATGACGTTGCCCTGGTGTTGTTGGTTTTAATTTCTTTACTGCCATTATCTATCTTCTAAATATTGCTGTAAAAATCAATGACATCTCCCTCTGCAAGAGATACAATTGCTTTTTTAAACTTATTCGTTCTTCCTTCTACCCAACCGGTTTTAGTGTATCTTGTTTTGTGCTTCCCTTTGTAGTTCATAGTGTTAACTCTATCTACGGAAACTCCATACATCTCTTCGATTGCGCTTTTTATTTGCAATTTATTGGCGTTGTGATCCACTACAAAACCATATCTGTTAAACTCCTCTGTTAAGGAAGTCATCTTTTCTGTTATAACAGGTTTTTTTAATGTACTCATAACCAATTTATTAACTTAAAATACTTTCTATTACCTCTAATGCTCCCTGCGAAACAACTACTTTACTTGCGTCAACCAAATCGTAAGTGTTTACATTTGAAGGAGATACCACTTTGGCGCCCTTCAAATTTCGGGATGACAAATATATGTTTTTATTTGATTCGGAAACAACCAACAATGTTTTTTTATTGTTACACTTTAAATTGCTCAAAATCTGAGAGAACTCACTCGTTTTTGGGGCATCCATTTGAAAATCTTCCAAAATGAGTAAATCTCCTGAATTTGCTTTGTGTGATAAAGCAGAACATCTAGCTACATTCTTTAGCTTCTTATTTAATTTGAAAGAATAGTTTCTTGGTCTTGGACCAAAAATTGTTCCTCCGCCTCTAAACAATGGTGACTTAATACTACCTGCTCTGGCTGTACCTGTTCCCTTTTGCTTCTTAATTTTTCTAGTACTACCAGAAATCTCGGCTCTTTCTTTAGACTTGCTAGTTCCTTGTCTTTGATTAGCCAAGTACTGCTTTACGTCTAAATAAATTGCATGGTCATTCGGCTCAATAGCAAAAATCGCATCTGACAACTTAACCTTCTTACCGGCCTTGCCGTCTTTATTTAAAATACTTAATTCCATTTCTTACTCCTCCGTATTTTAGTTATTGATGAGAACCAACGATCCGTTTGCACCCGGCACTGAGCCCTTAATTACGATTAGATTCTTTTCAGCAAATACTTTCACAACCTTCAAATTTTGAACGGTTACTTTAGCATTTCCCATTTGACCAGCCATACGAGTACCCTTGAATACTCTAGATGGATCAGAACCGGCTCCAATAGAACCCGGAGCTCTTAATCTGTTATGCTGACCGTGAGTTGCGTCTCCAACTCCGGAGAAACCATGTCTTTTAACAACACCTTGAAAACCTTTTCCTTTAGACGTCGCGGTAACGTCTACCCACTGCCCTTCTTCAAAAACGTCTACTATAATCTCATCACCTACTTTTCTATCTTCATAACCTTTTACTTCAATCAACTTTCGCTTGGGTGAAGTATTTGCTTTTTTGAAGTGACCCATCATAGCGGCAGAGGTATTCTTCTCTTTTTTGTCGCCATATGAAATCTGAACAGAATTGTAGCCATCTGTTTCTTCGGTTTTTACTTGCGTAACAACACAAGGACCGGCCTCTATAACTGTACATGGTATGTTTTTACCCTCGGTACTAAAGACACTAGTCATTCCTATTTTCTTTCCTAATAAACCTGGCATGTTATTGCTTTAATTTGTTTATACTTTAATTTCAACATCAACTCCACTTGGTAATTCAAGCTTCATTAAGGCATCTACTGTTTTAGAAGTAGAACTATAGATGTCAAGTAATCTTTTGTAAGAAGATAACTCAAACTGCTCTCTTGCCTTTTTATTAACGTGAGGTGATTTCAATACTGTGTAAATTCTCTTTTGCGTTGGCAATGGAATTGGCCCACTAACAACTGCTCCAGTTGATTTAACAGTTTTAACTATTTTCTCAGCCGATTTATCAACTAAGTTGAAATCGTATGATTTAAGCTTTATTCGAATTTTCTGATTCATAATTTCTTATTATTAAGCTTGTACTTTTCCTTTAGCAACCGCAATAACTTCATCCGCAATTCCTTTTGGAGCAGCATCGAAGTGAGAGAATTCCATACTTGATGTAGCTCTACCTGATGACATTGTTCTTAAAGCAGTAACATAACCAAACATTTCTGACAATGGCACTTTGGCTTTAACCACCTTCGCTCCATTTCTGTCATCCATTCCGTCAACTTGACCTCTTCTTCTGTTCAAATCACCAACGATGTCACCCATATTCTCTTCAGGAGTAACCACTTCTAACTTCATGATTGGCTCTAAAAGAACTGGCTTAGATTTTGGAATAGCCTCCCTAAAGGCCATCTTCGCTGCTAATTCAAAAGATAATTGATCTGAATCCACTGCGTGAAACGATCCATCCAATAAAGTAACTTTCAAACTATCCATAGGATAACCCGCAAGTACTCCGTTTTTCATTGAATCCTTAAATCCTTTCTCTACTGAAGGAATAAATTCTTTTGGAATACGACCACCTTTAATTTTATCTACAAACTCTAATCCGTTTGCTTCTTCAGCGTCTTCAACCGGCTCAATAACTACAGATATATCTGCAAATTTACCTCTACCACCTGATTGCTTCTTATATACTTCTCTATGCTCTGTAGAGCCTGAAATAGCCTCTTTATATGCAACTTGAGGAGCACCTTGACTACATTCTACTTTGAATTCTCTTTTTAATCGATCCAAGATGATATCCAGGTGCAATTCTCCCATTCCACTCAATACAGTTTGACCTGAGTCTTCGTCTGTGTGAATTGTTAAGGTAGGATCTTCTTCAGAAAGCTTAGCTAATGCCATACCCATCTTATCTACATCTGCTTGAGTTTTTGGCTCGATAGCAATACCGATAACTGGATCTGGAAAGTCCATAGATTCCAATACAATTGGCTTACCTATTTCTGTTAGTGTATCTCCTGTTCGGATGTCTTTAAACCCAACTAATGCTCCAATATCACCTGCATGTAATTTGTCAATCTGATTTTGCTTATTTGCATGCATTTGGAAGATTCGTGAAATACGCTCTTTCTTTTGCGTTCTCATATTCATAATATATGAACCTGAATCTAAAATACCTGAGTAAGCTCTTACAAAACAAAGTCTACCCACGAAAGGATCCGTTGCAATTTTAAATGCTAGTGCTGCGAATGGCTCATCAACTGAAGGCTTTCTAGATTCTTCAGCTTCAGTATCAGGATTTGTTCCGATAATATCCTCAGTATCCATTGGCGATGGCAATAATTCCATCACATAATCCAACATAGTTTGAACACCTTTATTCTTAAAGGCCGAACCACATACCATTGGTACAATTTTCATTGAAATTGTAGCCGCTCTTAATGCTGCTAAAATTTCTTTTTCAGTAATTGAATCAGGATCTTCGAAATACTTTTCCATCAAAGTGTCATCAAAGTCAGCAATCGCCTCTAAGAGGTTCTCGCGATATTCAGCAACTTCTTCAAGCATTTCTTCAGGAATCGGAACTTCTTCAAAAGTCATTCCCATATCATCCTCATTCCAAACAATCCCTCTGTTGTTAATTAAATCAACAACTCCTTTAAATGTTTCTTCTCCACCGATTGGCAATTGCAATGGCACTGCATTACTACCTAGCATTTCTTTCACTTGCTTACAAACCATTAAAAAGTTAGCACCTTGACGGTCCATCTTGTTAACAAATCCGATACGCGCAACATTATAATTGTCAGCTAGTCTCCAGTTAGTTTCAGATTGCGGTTCTACACCATCAACTGCCGAAAACAAGAAAACCAACCCATCAAGAACTCTTAATGAACGATTCACTTCAACTGTAAAGTCAACGTGTCCAGGAGTATCAATAATATTTATGTGATATTCTTGTCCTCTATATTCCCAAAAAACAGTGGTTGCAGCAGAAGTAATTGTAATACCTCTTTCTTGCTCTTGCTCCATCCAGTCCATTGTAGCAGCTCCATCGTGAACTTCTCCAATTTTATGACTCACACCAGCATAATACAATACTCTTTCAGTGGTTGTAGTTTTTCCTGCATCAATGTGAGCAGCAATTCCGATGTTTCTAGTAAGTGTTAAATCTCTTTTAGCCATTGACATATATTCTTTCTGATATTAAAACCTAAAATGAGAAAATGCTTTGTTAGCTTCTGCCATTCTATGAGTATCCTCTTTCTTCTTGTGAGCAGCACCCTCTTCTTTGGCAGCAGCCATACATTCGTTTGCTAACTTTTGAGCCATTGTCTTCTCGTTTCTTTTCTTAGAATAAAGAATCAACCACTTCATGCCCATAGAAGTCTTTCTATCGTCACGGATTGGTTGTGGTATTTGAAAGGTAGCCCCTCCAACTCTTCTACTTCTAACCTCAACTGCTGGAGTTACATTTATTAATGCCTTCTTCCATGTTTCTAGGCCACCTTCTTCTACCTTCTCATCTACAATCGCCATGGCGTCGTAAAAAATACTGTAGGCGATGCTCTTCTTTCCATGAAGCATCAAATTATTTACAAACCTTGTAACTAACTGACTCTGAAATTTAGGGTCTGGAAGTAGAGGTCTCTTTTTCGCTCTCGCTTTTCTCATTTTTTCCTACTTAAATGATGGTTATTATAAATTATTTCTTCGGTCTTTTAGCACCGTACTTCGATCTTCTTTGAGTTCTACCCGCAACACCTGCAGTATCTAAAGCTCCTCTTACGATGTGATATCTCACACCCGGTAAATCTTTTACTCTTCCACCTCTTACTAACACAATCGAGTGCTCTTGTAAGTTATGACCTTCCCCAGGAATGTAGGCATTCACCTCTTTCTGATTTGTCAATCTTACCCTTGCAACTTTTCTCATTGCAGAGTTTGGTTTCTTAGGAGTAGTAGTGTACACTCTAACACAAACACCACGCCTTTGAGGACATGAGTCTAGCGCAGCAGACTTGCTCTTCTTCTCTAATTTAATTCTACCTTTTCTTACTAATTGTTGTATAGTTGGCATAAGCTTTTAAATATGTCAATGTAATATTTGCCCCAAATTTTGGGGACGCAAATGTAATAGTTTATTTTCTAAAATCAACCGCCGAAATCTTTTTTTTTAAAGCAATTGTTAATAAATCTTTAAAACGAGGCTGAGAGCGGAAGAGAGATTGTATTTCGCCAGTGTAAATTTCGTCAAATTGTTTAAAAACATAATCAGAAGAAAATTGAACTTGACTTTTTTTTGAAAATGTGTAAAACTTAACTTCCACCTCCACTTTTTTAGCAAGAGTTGGAAAGCTACTTTATTATTTTTGTCCTATGGATTATATAGACGGACTAAACCCTTCGCAAAAAGAAGCAGTATTAAATACCAATGGCCCTTCTATGGTAATTGCCGGAGCAGGGTCTGGCAAAACAAGGGTATTGACAGTGAAGATTGCGCATTTAATGAAAAATGGTGTAAACCCTTTTAATATATTGTCACTAACATTTACAAACAAGGCAGCTCGAGAAATGAAAGAGCGAATTGGGAAAATTGTTGGTGCTGGAGAAGCTAGAAATATATGGATGGGAACATTTCACTCCGTTTTTGCTAGAATACTTAGAACAGAGTCTGAAAAATTACACTATCCTTCTAACTTTACCATTTATGATACCGCTGACTCTAAAAGTCTATTAAAAGGTATTATGAAAGACATTGGAGTAGATGATAAGGTATATAAGGTAGGTTTGGTTTTAAACCGTATTTCTTCAGCAAAAAACAATTTACTCTCAGCAACAGCATACAATAACAACACAACCATACAAGCAGAAGACCGCCAAATGTCAAAGCCGAAGATTGGAGAGATTTACAAAGAATATGAAAGACGCTGCTTCAAAGCAGCAGCTATGGACTTTGATGATTTATTGTTTAAAACCAATATTCTACTTAAAGATTTTCCAGAGGTACTGAATAAATACCAACATAGATTCAAATACATTTTGGTAGACGAGTATCAAGATACCAACTTTTCGCAGTACGTCATTGTAAAGAAACTTGCTGCCCTCAATGAAAATGTTTGTGTGGTTGGTGATGACGCACAGAGTATTTATGCCTTCCGTGGTGCTAACATTCAAAACATTTTAAATTTTCAAAAAGATTATCCTGACTCGAAAACGTTTAAACTAGAACAGAATTATCGATCAACTAAAAACATAGTAAATGCAGCCAACCATATTATAGAAAACAATAAAGACCAACTGGACAAAACCGTTTGGACAGACAATGAAGAAGGCGCTAGAATTAAGGTAAGCCGAACCCTTACCGATAATGAAGAAGGCAATCTAGTTGCCAACAATATTATTGAGTTAAAACATAACAACCAAGCACAAAATTCAGCTTTTGCAATTTTATACCGAACCAACGCTCAATCCAGAGCAATGGAGGAAGCGCTCCGAAAAAAGGATGTCCCTTATAGAATTTATGGTGGAACTTCTTTTTACCAAAGAAAAGAAATTAAAGATTTGCTCTGTTATTGCCGACTTGCGATAAACCCTGACGACGACGAAGCTTTAAAAAGAGTTATTAATTATCCTGCTAGAGGAATTGGCAAAACAACTTTAGATAAAATAATATTTGCTGCAAATGCAGATGATAAAAGTATTTGGAAAACCATTAGCAATTCTGAATTTAATTCATTTCCAATACAAAGTGGTGCAAAAAACAAAGTAAATGGCTTTGTGGAGATGATTCGCAATTTCAATACCCTGTCAACCAGGAAAAATGCTTTTGAATTGGTGGAAGACATTGCCAAAACCTCCGCCCTATTGAATGATTTATTCACAGATAAAACACCCGAAGGAATTGCTCGATACGACAACATTCAGGAATTATTAAATGGGGTTAAAGAATTTGTAGAAGATGATGTTGCAAAAGCGATTGATTTGGACAGTCCTCAAATTGAAGAAGGCCAAGAAAAATCGTTAGCAGTATTTTTACAAGACATTGCCCTACTTACTGATACCGATAAAGACGACAAAAGCGACAATAACAAAGTGTCATTAATGACTATTCACGCTGCGAAAGGGCTCGAATTTCCTTATGTTTTTATTGTTGGAATGGAAGAAAACTTATTCCCTTCGCAGATGTCACTTTCTTCAAGACCCGATTTAGAAGAAGAAAGACGACTATTTTATGTAGCTTTGACACGTGCTGAGAAAGAAGTAAGGCTATCGTATTCTGCAAGCCGGTACCGTTGGGGCAACTTAATTTACTGTGAACCAAGCCGTTTTATCGAAGAAATTGATGAACAATTCTTAGAGTATGATACTCCTCAAGAAAAACCTCAAAGCTCATTTGACGATGAAATAGGTGACTTTTTTGGATCTCAGCCAACAAATTATAGAAGTACATTAAAAAAAGGTATGTTAAAAGTCGCAAAAAAAAGTCCAACAACACCAGAGCCAAAAATTATTCCCCCACATAAGAAAATGGTGAGTATCGATGCTTCAAAAAGACCTGTCGACCCATCATTTGCCGCTTCTGCTAGCAAAGTGGAAATTGGCTTAAGAGTAGAGCACTTGCGTTTTGGAAAAGGTGAGGTTACAGACGTAGAAGGAACTGAGCCTAATCGAAAAGCCACCATTAAATTTGATGCAGTTGGCGAGAAGCAACTTTTATTGAAATTTGCAAAGCTTAGAATATTAAAAGCGTAAGGTTACCTCATTCTTTACCAAAGCTATTCGTGAAATATAACAGAGAACACAATACAACAAATGAATTACAATACAAGTCGTTCTAAAATGATTATTCCTGAATATGGAAGACACATTCAGCAACTAATTGATCATGCAATTGAACTAGAAGATAGAGAAGAACGAAATAAAATGGTATTAGCCATTGTTGACGTTATGGGACAACTAAACCCTCATTTAAGGGACGTTGCTGATTTTACACATAAACTTTGGGATCACGTTCAAATTATGTCTAATTTTAAGTTAGATGTAGATTCGCCATACCCCATGCCCACTCCAGAGCAATTCATGGAAAAACCTAACCCAATGGGATACCCTGAAGGGAAAATCAGGTTTAAACATTATGGATTAGGCACAGAAAAATTAATCTACAAGGCCGTCGAAATGGAAAATGGTGAAGAAAAAGAAGCCTTGATAGAATCTATTGCCAATTTAATGAAGAAACATTATTTAGCTTGGGGAAGAAGTTCCGTAGACGATGCGCAAATAATTTCTGATATCAAGAGGATCTCAAGAGGTAATTTAGAAGTAAAGGAGGACTTGGAATTAATGGCAACTAAAGATATTAGTCCTAGAAATACTGCAATGAGCTCTAACAATTCTAATGGAAGAAAAAAGCAGGGCACAAAAAGAAAGAATTACAAGGCAAAAAAGAAATATTAAAACGATACTACCTCAATGGGAACTTTTGAAATTACCGGTGGCAAAAAGTTAAAAGGCGACCTGACTCCTCAAGGAGCAAAGAATGAAGCACTTCAAATTTTATGTGCTGTATTACTCACTCCTGAAAAGGTAACCATAGCTAATATTCCTGATATCATTGACGTTAACAAGTTAATTGACTTGTTGAGAGATTTAGGTGTAAAAGTTGAAGAGGTTCCAAATGCAGTAACTGCTGCAGGTTGCAAGACCTTCACTTTCCAAGCTAACGAAATCGATATAGAGTATTTAAACACACAAGAGTTTAAGACGAAGGGCTCGGGACTAAGAGGATCAGTTATGATTTTAGGGCCTCTACTTTCTAGATTTGGAAAAGGGTATATACCGAGGCCAGGCGGTGATAAAATTGGAAGAAGAAGATTAGACACTCACTTCATAGGCTTCCAAAAATTAGGCGCAAAATTTATTTACAATAAAGAAAATAAGTTTTATAAAGTTGAAGCGAAAAATTTAAAAGGCTGTTACATGCTTTTAGATGAAGCGTCTGTAACGGGAACTGCAAACATTATTATGGCAGCAGTTCTAGCGAAAGGAACTACGACTATTTATTATGCAGCTTGCGAGCCTTATTTACAACAGCTTTGCAAAATGTTGAATAGGATGGGTGCCAAAATAAGCGGCATTGGTTCAAACCTCGTTACTATTGAAGGAGTTGAGTCCTTAGGAGGATGCGACCATCGTATACTTCCTGACATGATTGAAATTGGAAGTTTTATTGGACTAGCTGCAATGACAGGTTCTGAAATTACCATTAAAGATGTATCTTACCCTGACTTAGGAATAATACCAGATACATTTAGAAAACTAGGCATTAAAATAGAGTTAAAGGGTGATGATCTGTACATTCCTGCTCAAGATAGTTATGAGATTGAAACTTTTATTGATGGTTCCATCATGACCATTTCAGATGCACCTTGGCCTGGATTTACCCCAGATTTATTAAGTATTGTTTTAGTGATTGCAACACAAGCAAAGGGGTCGGTATTGATTCACCAAAAAATGTTCGAAAGCAGATTGTTTTTCACGGATAAGTTGATTGACATGGGAGCCCAAATTATATTGTGCGATCCTCATAGAGCTACCGTTATTGGATTAAGTAATGAAAATAAACTTCGAGGAATACAAATGACCTCACCTGACATTAGAGCTGGGGTATCTCTATTAATTGCGGCGATGTCTGCAAAAGGAAAGAGTGTTATTCATAACATAGAACAAATTGACAGAGGTTACGGTAAAATTGATGAGCGTTTAAATGCGTTAGGAGCAGAGATTAAAAGAACTAGTGGCAATTAAAAGTACTCTTCTAATTTATTTTAACAATTTTTGAATTCTTTATTCTTGCTTTACTTGTAATTTTAAGCTTTAGTATTGTTTGTGTCCTCAACAGAAAAAATATTATATGAAATTTAATAAATATACAGGAGTCGTAATTATCGCTTTAGCAGTATTTCTAGTGGCTTTTACGAATTCAAATACTCCCAAAGAAATAGTTGCTATTGACGGCGATCAACTAACGGATGGGTTAAATATAGGCAATAAAGCACCTGAAATTAAACTCAACGACCCTAACGGCAAACCCATTGCTTTATCTGACTTAAAAGGGAAAATGGTTTTAATTGACTTTTGGGCAGCTTGGTGTGGACCTTGCAGAAGAGAAAATCCGAATGTAGTCGCTACTTATAATAAGTTCAAAGACTCTAAGTTTGAAAATGGAAAAGGCTTTACTGTTTATAGCGTATCGTTAGATAAAGATCCTAAGCGATGGCAAAATGCGATCATGCAAGATAATTTAAGTTGGTCAAACCACGTTAGCGATTTTAAGGTTTGGGAAACAGGGCCAAGAGCTGATTATCAATTCTCATCAATTCCATTTGCCGTGCTTATTGATGGGAACGGTATTATTGTTGGAAAAGGAGGTAGTGTTAGAGGTCCGAACCTAGGAATGCTATTAACTAATCTAATGCGAGAGTAGATTTTACCTAAAAAAATATAAAAAACGCCTATAAAATTTTTCTAGGCGTTTTTTAGTTTAACTAAGCTCTAAAGTTATAGATCCCAGGTTACAGAAAATCTTAAGTATGAAACCTCGGGCAATTTTGGACAGAATTGAATTCTGTCAATATGGCAATCCTTATTCTTGGCAAAGCATTTGAAAAGGGAGTTAAAGACATTAAAAATTTCAAAATGAAAGACGAAAAAAGTTCAGTAGAAAATCACGAAGAACCGTTGGAGGACGTAATAGAAAACGAGGAAGCTGCGAACAAAGAAGACGCTAACCCAACTGAAGAACTAAGCGAAATTGAGAAGAAAGATATTGAAATTCAAGAGCTAAAAGACAAACACCTGCGCTTATATTCGGAATTTGACAACTTTAGACGAAGAACTCAAAAGGAAAAATTGGAGTTGTACAAAACCGCAGGCGAAGATATTTTTAAGGCACTTCTACCGGTGATGGATGATTTTGAACGTGCCAAAAAGTCAATGGAAGAGAGCCATGACTATGACAGTTTGAAAGTTGGTGTTGATTTAATTTACAGTAAGTTTTTACACCTATTTAAGTCAAACGATGTGGAACCAATGACAGACCTTATAGGCAGTACTTTTGACAGTGAAATTCATGAAGCAATCACTCAGGTTCCTGCATCTAGCGAAGATTTGAAAGGAAAAGTAGTTGACTTAGTAGAACAAGGCTACACGTTAAAAGACAAGGTAATTCGTTTTGCTAAAGTAGTTGTAGGACAATAAAACTTAGTCATGGCTAAAAGAGATTATTACGAAGTATTAGGAATTGAAAAAAGCGCATCGGCTCAGGAAGTAAAAAAAGCATATCGAAAGCTTGCTTTAAAATATCATCCAGACAAAAATCCTGACGATAAGGGCGCGGAAGATAAATTTAAGGAAGCAGCAGAAGCTTACGAGGTCTTAAGTAACGAAGAAAAGAAAGCAAAATACGACCGTTTTGGCCATGCAGGTATGGGCGGCGGCTTTGGCGGCGGAGGAGGAGGAATGAATATGGATGACATATTCTCTCAATTTGGTGATATTTTCGGCGGAGGCGGCTTCGGCGGTTTTGGAGGCGGCGGAGGTCGTGGAAGTCGAAGAGTCAAACGAGGAAGTAACATTCGTGTGAAAGTAAAAATGACTCTAGCAGATGTGGTTAACGGAGTTGAGAAAAAAATTAAGGTCAAAAAATTTGTAAGTTGCAAACCTTGTTCAGGTTCTGGAGCTGAAGGTGGCTCTGGAGGTTTTACTACCTGCGACACATGTAAAGGTGCAGGACAAGTAAATAGAGTCACGAATACCTTTTTAGGACAGATGCAAACCGCATCAACTTGCCCTACTTGTGGAGGGGATGGTAAAATAATTACCAATAAATGTAATTCTTGTCATGGGGACGGAATTGTGAAAGACGATGACACTATTGAATTAAAAATTCCTGCAGGTGTTGAAGATGGAATGCAGTTATCTGTTTCTGGGAAAGGAAACATGGGCGCCCGTAATGGTGTTGCCGGAGATCTAATTGTTGCCATTGAAGAAGAGGAGCACGAAGTGTTAAAAAGAGACGGAAACAACATCTTATTTGACTTATACATCCCATTTCCAGATGCAATTTTAGGAACAGACGTTGCCGTTCCAACCGTAAATGGAAAAGCGAAAATCAAAATAGAACCGGGCACACAAGGTGGCAAGGTATTGAGATTAAGAAATAAAGGTATCCCTGAAGTAAACGGTTACAGAACTGGTGACCAAATGGTAAATGTTAATGTTTGGACGCCACAGACCCTTTCAAAAGAAGAAAAGGAAATGGTTGAAAAGATGAAAGACTCAGAAAATTTCGTCCCGAACCCAACAGAACAAGACAAGGGTTTCTTTGAACGAATGAAAGATTATTTTAGATAACAAAAAATCTCGCTTAAAGCATGATTTTTTATTTCATCATTTTGGCCACCAAATCAGCTACTGCCGGACACAATCGTGTATTCTTTGAAGTAATATCTAAAATTTGATGCATCCGCTTGCGGTTCGTATGAGGAAATTCTCTGCATGCTTTTGGTCGAGATTCATACGCCATGCATTTATTGTCTTCCTGTAAAAATGGACATGGAGAAGATTTAAATACCTGATCTCCATCTTCATCCGTCTTCAAATATTCGTTATAAAATGTTGCAGGTTTCATTTTAAAATGAGCCGCCATGCGTTCCACATCTTTATCGTAAAAAATAGGAGATGTTGTTTTACAGCAATTTGCACAGTCTAAACAATCAATGTTTTGAAACGCCTCATCATGTAATTCGTGAAAAGTGTCATCTAAATTTTTTGGCGGTCGTTTCCCAAGTTTTGTTAGGTACTTGTTTATATCCTTTCGATTAGACTTCGCTTGCTCTATTTTTTCTTTTAACTCAGACTTCATTCTTGAATATTGAAGGTAAAAATATTATGTTTTAGATTATAATACAGTAATGTATATCAATAATCCCAATTAGTTCCTTAGCTCATTCATCTTTCCAAGCTCTGCACATTTCTCGCTTCCCTCCTTCTGGTCCTTTTAACTTCTCAACTCTAAAGCCTATCGCTTGCAGCCTTCGCCGGATAACTCCTTTCACACAATACGTTACCAAAATACCTTCTGGCTTCAACGCATCAAACATTTTTTGAAATATTTCTTCTGTCCACATCTCTTCTTGTTTCTCTGGAGCAAAAGCATCAAAATAAACAACATCAAAAAATTCTGCATGCAGTTTCAAATTAATTAACTTAGAGTAAAATTTAGTGAGCTTAAAGTTACTTTGAAGTAAATTTTCATTTTCCCATGAAGCGGCATGAATCTTTAAAAATAGTCCATGGTCCATCTCTAATAGACTTGAAAAATTAATAAACTCCAGCTCCTCTTCCTGAATTGGGAATGCTTCTATTGCATGATAATTTATCTTAAGCTGATGATCTTTTGCGGCCTTTAGAGTTGTCATCACATTTAAACCTGTGCCCATTCCTACTTCAAAAACTAAAATTTCCTCTTGACCCGATTTTGGCAACAAACCATTTTTAATAAATATGTGGTTGGACTCTACTATTGCTCCATGTTTCGAGTGATAGTGTTCGTCCATTTCTTCAAGGTAAATGGAAGTAGAACCATCTGTTGTTTCAATAAATTTTCGCTTCACTTAACAATAATTTTAGTAGCACAAAAATACCTTTTCAAACTGTCGGTCTGGTTACCTTTTATCTGGAAGTTGAAGCTTAATTTTGGAAAAAATATTTTATGCTAGCACCAACCGATTCAATTATTACAAAAGCAGTACTCGATTCAGCAATGAGCTACGATACCTACATGAGTTTATTGATTGATCTTATGGCAGAAGAGAAGACAACTGGAAACGACCAAAGCGAGTCAATGGTTGGATACAGGAAAATGAACGTGCAACGAATGAAACGTTTAAATAAAAACATTCAACTGCAACCGGAACTTCTGCAGGTTCTTAAAGGCTTTAACAGAAAAGTAACATTTTTAGTTATCACTGAAGGTTGGTGTGGAGATGCTGCCCAAAACGTACCTGTATTCAATAAACTGCTGGAATACACGAATAAAATTGATCTCAAACTTATTTTACGAGATGAAAACCTCAAAGTAATGGATGCCTTTTTAACCAGTGGCGGCCGTTCCATTCCCAAACTGATTGCTTTAGATTCTGCAACCCTAGAATTACTTGGATCTTGGGGACCTAGACCTGAAGCCGCTCAGTTTATGGTAACGGAATTCAAGAAAATCGATAATGGGGACTACAGTGAGTTCGTAAAAGAAGTACAATTATGGTATGCGAGAGATAAAACGTTCTCCATGCAAAACGAATTAGTCGATTTACTGAAAGCTTGGAATAAGTAAGACAATATTTCAAGCTTTCATCGTTTGTAGGCATATATTTGCACCTATGAAAATTGGACGGTTTCTTCTTTTAGTTCTTATTGTGAGTGTTGTTTTCTCTTGCAGAAAAGACAATGATTTTATAGAAGACAATAATGCAAAACTTGAGTTTTCTGCTGAATCCATCTCATTTGACACGGTATTTACTACCATTGGCTCAGTTACAAAAAACTTCAGAATTTATAATCCACATAACCAGGCGATTAAAATTAGTTCAATTCGACTAAATGGAAGCACGAACTCTAACTTTAGAATAAACATAGACGGGCTATCAGGGAACAATTTCCAAAACCTTGAAATTCCTCCAAAAGATAGTTTGTTTGCATTTATAGAGGTTACCATTGACCCCAACAATACCTTGAACCCATTTATTATAGAGGACTTTATTGAGTTCAACACCAACGGTAATCAACAAAAAATTATATTAACTGCTTGGGGCCAAAATGCCATTTATTACACCCCCACATCATTCAATAGAGGACTTCCAGACTTTACTTGTTTAACAGGCCCTTGCAGTGATGCAGTGCCTCCTGTTGATGTAACTTGGACCGATAGCTTGCCTATAGTAGTTTATGGCTTCATAGCTATTGATACTTTGGATAAATTAACCATAGAAGCAGGCACCAAAATTCACTTTCACAACGGTGGTGGAATGTGGGTGTATCGAGGAGGAGAACTAGATGTGAATGGCACAAGAGAAAAACCAGTCATTTTCAGAGGAGATCGATTGGAACCAGGATTTGACGACGTTCCTGGTCAATGGGATCGAATTTGGATCAATGAGGGAGCAATCAATGATATCAATTACGCCATCGTTCAAAATGCCTTTGTCGGAATACAAGCAGAAGCGCTGTTTTTAAATGGAAACCCAACCCAACTAGGAAATCTGAATTTAAGAAATACCATCATTAAGAATTGCTCAGGAATCGGATTACTTACCGCTTACTTTAATGTTCTTGCTGAAAATACAGTCATTTCCAACTGTAGAGAATACAATGCAGTAATACAATCTTTAGGAAATTGGAGGTTCGACCATTGCACTTTTGTTAATTATGCGGAAGGAGGAGGGAGAGAAATGCCCTCTGTTTTTATTAAAAACAATTATACGGTAAGTTCTACCATTTTTGTGGACACTCCAAATGTGGCAATCCGAAATTCCATTGTATATGGCTCAATTGAGTCAGAGTTTAATATTGAGGTTATTAACAATGGCAGCACGAACGTAAATGTTTTAAACTCGATTTTAAAAACCGACGAAAATACTTCGAATGCCAATAGATATTTGAATATCTTAAAAAACCCACCAAACGAAATTTTTAACGATGCAGATGGTGGAGACTTTGAACTATATGACAATTCAAGAGCTAGAAATATTGGAAATGTTACAATTGGAAATAGTATATCCCTAGACCTGAAAGGAAATTCCCGCCCATCATCAGATGGCCTTCCAGATGTGGGTGCTTACGAGTTTCAGTAATTCCTTAATTCAACAAAAATTCGATGGTATCAACTCCGTCAGCATAGTCCCATAATTCGGGAGATTGAGCTGCACCAAATGGCACCCTTTGCGGTAAGGCTGCATTTGAAACAACACATTGTAATTCGTCTTTTCGATCTTCAATGATAGACTTTACTTCCTCAATGGTGTCGTAAAATTCATAAAACAATACTCCTACTGGAGAATGGATTCCCTCATCCTCTTTCATCAATAGAAACCCATTCTCTATCAGTTCTATTTTGTTTAGCAGGTACACAGCTTTGTTGTAATCGTAGTTATTGGCGTATTTATTATGATTGGCTATCTCTTGATAGTGAAAAAGGGCCTTAAATACATCATCTAAGTTGTAGCCTTGGGGAAGATAGAGTTTTGTCACATTTCGGCATCCCAATCCAAAATGTCTAAAAATATCATGACTCAAACCATTTAACTCCTCTTCACTCTCGTCGCCAATTAAAACGGCAATAGAAGTTCTATTCTTGCGAATAATTCGTTTTTTGTCTTTAAAGTAATAGTCAAAATATCGAGCAGAATTATCGCTTCCTGTTGCTATTAAGCAATCTACATCATTTAATCGTTCTACTAATTGAACCTGCTCAGGATTTGGTATCAATTTTTGAATTACCTTCAACACAAACATCATTAAACTTCTATCTTTGGAAGAGACCTTCGCGTGTAACACGTTCCCACTTATAATTACTGACAACGCATCGTGCAAACCGACCAATGGAAGATTTCCTGCCATGATCACACCTACCTTTGTATTCTTATTTGATTCTAAATCATAATGAGATAGCCATCTTTCTACTTTATCATGTTCCAGAGCGTTAGCCCAAGCTTGATAAACCGCCATTACAGAGTCTTTTGTAAACCACCCATTTTCACTATGAACTACTTCTACCAACTCTGCAGCAATTGCTATCTCGTTTTTAAGCTCCTTATTCTTCGGAATGTGGTCATTGTCTTTGTAATAAAGTAAAGTGTCATTAAAGAATTCTCCTAACGCAATAAGAGTTGATTTTTTAGTCTCTGAATTCATGTCTATATTGTACTTAAAACGTTAATTTTACACTAGAATTTGAACCAATTGATTTAATCATTGGTTTCGATTCAAAATTACAAACATAAAATAGACCTCGATGGCAATTATTATTACAGACGAATGTATTAACTGCGGAGCTTGCGAGCCGGAATGTCCAAACAATGCTATTTACGAAGGTGGTGAAGAGTGGAGATTTTCTGATGGAACAGGAGTTTCAAATGACTATAAAACAAGAACGGGAGATGTAATTGGCGCCGATTTAGTGAACGAACCTGTAAGCCTAGACTATTATTATATCGTACCTGACAAGTGCACGGAGTGCGTAGGGTTTCACGACGAGCCACAATGTGCCGCTGTTTGTCCTGTTGATTGTTGCGTTGATGATCCAGACGTACGAGAAACAAAAGAAGAACTATTGTCTAAAAAAGAAGCGCTACACATTTAGTATCCTACTTTAATACGATTTCGGTTCAATTGTTGTTTTATATCCACTAACATTCTAACTTTACGAATATGCGGATTCTACCAACAATTGCACTTTTTTTTTGCACCCTACTTCATTTATCAGCACAAACAGACGATTATAAGCAAAAAGGAAATCAAGACATTGATCAAGATCGAATAGAAAGCTTGGCTTTTGCTGTGTTGCAAGAGTTTCCTAAAGTTGAGAAGGATAGTATCAACGCATTACTTAAAAAAGAATTATCTCGCAGCTTAGCTAAAGAAAACGCATTCCGATATTCGTTTGATCGAGTAAAGAGTCTTAGTATTTTAACCTTGCCAGATTCTGCTTTTAGAATTTTTAATTGGGAAGTATCTTATCTCGATGGAAGCAATAAATACGAATGTTTGCTGCTAAAAAAACTTGGAAGCGAGTCTACTTTAGAGGCTCTTCAGCCGTTAGACTCCGTTTTTGAGCGAGAAGAATTAGAAAATAAGCAATTAGGAAAATCGAATTGGTTACCAGCACTTTACTATAAAATAGTTCCAGTAAAAAGTCGTTTTCAAACATTTTACACGCTCCTAGCTTGGGATGGGAACGACCTACTAACCAATAAGAAATACATAGAAGTCTTGTGGTTTGACAAAAGCGGTGAGACTCATTTTGGTGCCCCTATTTTTAGAGATAACAGAGCTGTAAAATCTAGGATAATTTTTGAATTTGGCGGTCAAAATGCAATGAACTTAAATTTTGAAGAAGAGCTAGAACGTATATCTTTTAGCCATTTAGCACCCCCTAGCTCAAATTTAGAAGGAATTTACGAATACTACGGTGCCGATATCACTTTCGATGCCTATCAATGGAAAGGAAATTATTGGCAACTGATCAATGAGGTTATTCCAGCATGGGCCGACCCAAAGGGAAGAACTGAAACAAGCGTTTCAAAAAAGACATTTGAAAAGGAAGACGTTGCTAATCCTAATGCTGCTTCAAAAATTCTAAAAGAATCAGAAAAGATGAAGAGGGTAGCTGATGAAAAATTAAAAGAAGAAGCTGAACAACTTAAAGCAGTTCCTCAATAATTCTTTCTATAGAGTAACCTTCTGCCTCAGCCTTATAGTTTCTAACTATTCTATGACGAAGTATTGGCTCTGCAACAGCCTTCACATCTTCAATGTCAGGAGAATATTTTCCGTTAATTACAGCATGGCACTTTGCTCCTGCAACCAAAAATTGAGAGGCTCTTGGTCCAGCTCCCCAACTTAAAAAATCATTCACCATCTGCGGAGAATGAGCTGTATTTGGCCTTGTACTAGCGGCTAATTTAACAGCATACTCCAAAACATTATCAGGAACAGGTATTTTACGAATCAATTGTTGGAAATACATAATTTCTTCCCCATTCATAACATTATTCACAGAAGCCGTGAAATTGGTCGTGGTAGATTTTACGATATTCACTTCATCCTCTAAATTGGGATAGTCTAACCAAATATTAAACATAAATCGGTCTAACTGTGCTTCAGGTAAAGGGTAAGTTCCTTCTTGTTCTATTGGGTTTTGAGTTGCCAAAACAAAAAACGGCTTTGGTAATTCATACGTTTTACCGGCAGTGGTTATTTTCTTCTCTTGCATGGCTTCCAATAAAGCCGATTGTGTTTTGGGAGGAGTTCTGTTGATCTCATCCGCTAAAATCAAATTAGAAAAAAGTGGACCAGGTATGAATTTAAAACTTCTTGATTCACCCAAGATCTCTGATCCGATAATATCCGAAGGCATTAAATCGGGAGTAAATTGAATTCGATTAAAACTTAACCCTAAAGCTTCTGAAACCGTATTAACTAGCAGTGTTTTTGCTAATCCCGGTACTCCAACAAGTAAACAGTGACCGTTGCTGAAAATTGAAATCAATAAATTTTTAACTACGTCCTTTTGACCTACAATCACTTTACCAATTTCTTGACTCAACTCATTGTATTTCTGAACTAAAGCGTCAACCGCTTCTGCATCTGAATTATATTGTTTCATATTATTTTGCGCTATTTTCGATCCAAGTTTGCTGAAATTTGCAGGTAGAGCAATACTCCATATCTAACTTCATGTAGGTCTTCGAAATATTGTTCTTGATCCAATCTTGCAAAGCTTGCTGTTCTTTCTCAGCTAATGCTGCAGCTTTTATTTTCTGATAATCTTTTTCTAGGCTCACTCTATGTGGTTCTGTTCGCTTTACAACTTTCACTATTCTATAACCCGGTTTTGATCTAGGATCACTAATAATTACTGGTTTAGAAATATCTCCCACTTCCATTTCATCAATTACAAAAAACAATGCTGGATCAATTTCATCCATCGGCGTCATTGAACTATTCGTTTGCGGGTTTGCCATAACTCCTCCGTTATTCTTGGTGTTCTCATCTTCAGAAAACTTCTTAGCCGCTTCTTGAAAACTAATTTTATTACTGTCAATCAAATTAGCGATACTATCTAAAGTGCGTTCTGCTTTCTCAAATGAGGCTTTATCTTGTTTTGGTTTTAATAGAATGTGACGCACATTCACTTTATTCCCTCTTCGTTCAATTAACTGAATAATATGGAACCCGTACCTCGTTTCAATAGTTGGTGAAACATTACCAGTTTTCAATTTGAATGAAGCAGCTCCAAACTCAGGCTCAACTTCACCCTTTCCTACAAAACCAATATCTCCTCCTTTTAGAGCAGAGCCTTGATCTTCTGAGTACAATAAAGCGAGGGTAGAAAATTTCTCTCCTTCATTAACTCTTTTTCGATAATCACTCAATTTATCCTTTACCGCTTTGATAGACGACTCGGGAGTTTTTGCATAAATAGCAATCTGAGCTAACTCTAATTCTGAACTGATGAGCGGTAAGCTGTCTTCCGGTATTTTATCAAAATATTGACGAACATCGTCTGGTGTCACTGAAACTCCTGTAGTTATTTCTCCCTGCATTCGTTGAATGGTCATTTGTTCCCGAATAGGACCTCTAAATTCCTTTTTAATCTGTGCTAGTGGTTTTTTATAATATGCCTCCATTGCTTCTTGCGAACCAATCTGTGCAATATAATATCTAATTCTTCTGCCTAGTTCTCCTTCAATTTGAGCTTCATCCACTACAACACTGTCCAATTCAGCTTGGTTCAATAACATTTTAGAATACAGTATATCTTCAAAAATTTGACATTTTGTATTGTCGTCAACTTTGGCTCCCTGAACTAAATATGCAACATATTTATTCTCTAATTCTGACTTTGTAGCAATCTGACCTCCTACAACTGCTATCACCTCGTCCAAAACTGTACCACGCTGAGCAGACGCAAAGAAAGGCAGCGTGAACAAAAAACACAAACTTAAATATGCTTTATTCATATACTTCATACTCTTTTTTTAAGGTTGCTGACTCAAATATTTCTTGCTTCACATTTGCAATCAACTCAATCTTTCGTTTATTCAGAATAATACTTTTTAGCTGATTTTTAACCCACGAAAAAGGGGCTGTTTGCCCTTTCAAACGAATTGCATAAGAATTGATATACATAGTTGTTAAACTATCTTGAATCAAATTTTTACCTATCGTAAGATTAAAGATTTTATCTGCGGGTAGATTCCCAATTTCTTTAATTTTTGCTAAAGGAATCCACTCCAGTGTATCTAAGTGGCAAGCAATTGCAAACTGAGAACAAAACTCTATTAAGTCCGCTTTGTAATAGGCTACATCTTGATACATCCATTGTTCTAACGAGTCCGTATTGGGCGCGGTGTTAAGGGTAGCAACAAAAATACTTTGCATTACATCTTCCCTCAACTTGAAATTCTCCGAATTAGACTTGTAATACTTCTTCAACTCTTTAACGCTGACAAGAGTGTCTAACTTTTGATTAATAATTTGATTTTCGAAAGTGTAAATCAGCAATGTGTTCCTATAATTCTCCAATTGCTTTTCAAAGCTCGCTGATTTTTCAGTGAGGTTATCCAATGCTTTTTGAAGCAATAGTTTTTCCTTAACCCAATTGTCAATATATAGGTTTCGTTGCGCTAATGTGTCTCCTTGACTTTCCTCATTCGTAAAGTTTGGGATATCTGATTCGAAAAGATACTGATCTTCTACCCTGGCTACTTTTTCTTTATCGTCCTCATTTATAAATAAACTACACGAGCTTAGACCAATAGAAATTAAAACAAGAAGAGCGTATACAAGCCTCAAATCTATTAATTTAACTCGGTTTTTAGTTCCTTAAGAATTTTCTTATCGACCTCAAGTTTATTCTTAGACCTTAATGACTGAATCCACTCTTTCTCCAAGAAGTTCTGATAATCTGAGGTAATCAAACCGCGAGAGTCTTCCAACGTTTTGTAAGTTGGTTCAATCACTTCCTTTATCTTAACAAAATGAAATCGACCATTCAAAGTAACATTTTCAGAAATGCCTTTTTCCCATTTCACTTGATCTACAATTTCATTTTCCCCTTTCAAATATTTTTTAGTCTCGTATCTCAAGTTCAATTGCGAAGGTCTGTTGATTTCTTCTATAATCTCTTTAACATCCTTTCCCTCTTTCAACATCGTCTTTACTATCTCAGCTACTTTCTTATTCAAAGATGAAAACACAATCGCATCTACTCGCTTATCCCACTTGTAGTTTTCTTTGTTTGTGCTATAAAATGCTTGCAAACCGCTTGTATCCTTCACTGCTTCTGACCAAACCAACTTATCTGTTAAATTGAACAATAAAATCCCATCGTGGTATTCTTGCATCAAGTATCTAAAATCAGGATACTCTTCATCTAATTTAAAGTTTTTGTATTCCAATATGCTTGCTCTCTTAAATGCATCATAACGAGCATTTACGAGAACCCTAGAATCGATTACCTTTTTAGACTTGTTGTTCTCTAAATATTGAGCGAAATCCTGTTGATTTACAAATTTATCTCCAATTTTAAGCAGTTCTTTTGTCAATCCTTTAGCGGCGTCAACCGACCAAGTTCCTTTAAAAAAACTTGAGTCAATTATTTTGTAAAAATCATCCCGCTCTTTTAAGTTTTCAGTGAAACCATACTGATTTTTGATTTTATTGATAACCGAAGCTTGACTCAAGTTAGCTCTACTATCTTTTTTAATTTTTTGCACCAATTCAGACTCTACTGATTCGAAAGAACCTATTGGGGCATGTTGTAATCGCTTTACGATATGCCATCCATAGGGTGTAAAAAAAGGCTCAGAAATGTCCCCATCAGCTTTGAGGCCAAAAGCGGCCTTTTCAAATTCAGGCACCATTCTTCCTACTCCAAACATCGGCAACACCCCTCCATCAGCTGCACTTCTTGTATCATCTGAAAATTGAGCTGCTAAATCTTCGAACTTCTCTCCCTGCTTAATCTTTGCATAAATTTCTTTAATTTTTCCTTCCGAATCATTAGTTTTTGATAGCTCTTGATCGTTAGAAATTAATATATGAGCTACTTCAACATTTCCGACTGACGGTCTTTTGTCAACTACCTTTAAAACGTGATATCCATATTGGGTTCTCACTATTTCAGAAATCTTACCTACTTTCGTATTGTATGCTGCCGACTCAAAAGGATATAACATGTAAAAAGAAGTAAAGTAACCTAAGCTACCACCATTCGTTTTTGCAGAAGGATCGTCGGAATACTGTTTCGCCATCAATTCAAAATCCTGACCGTTTTCCAAATTCTTTTTTACCCTAATCGCTCGTTTATATGCTGCAACAGTATCTTCAGGACTTGCATTTTGATCTAATTTTATTAATATATGTGACGCTTTTACATCGTATTGTAATCTATCGTAAGCCTCTTTTTTTAACTCTTCCATTATACCGTCTGCCGTAAGGTATGGCTGAGCCAGCTGCTTTCTATATCCGCTTAATTCTTTAATAAAAGCAGGGTCTTTGTTCATTTCAAGGTCAACAGCTTCTTTTACTTTTAATTTGAAATTAATGTATAAGTCCAAATACTCGTCTACCGTACTTTTGGAAATTATTTCTCCACTGTTATTTTTTTGGTAAACCCTTTTGAATTCAGCTTTGGTTATTTTTTCGTCACCAAAATCTATGAAAATGACCTCATCTTTACTTTGGGCTTGAACAGTTGCTACTGAAAATAAGAATGCAACAACTATTAAATACTTCAACTTACTCATGTTTCTCAATTTTTAAAATTAACGACTATAATTTGGTGCTTCTCTTGTTATGGTTACATCGTGAGGGTGACTTTCTCGAATTCCTGCATGTGTAACTTTAATAAAAGTAGCATCGGTTTTTAACTTATTAATGGTTGCGCAACCGCAATATCCCATACCAGCTCTTATTCCTCCAATCATTTGATAAATTACTTCACTCAAGGTTCCTTTAAAAGGAACTCTTCCACTAATACCTTCAGGCACTAATTTCTTAATATCCTCTTCCATATCTTGAAAGTATCTATCCTTCGAACCTTTTTGCATGGCTTCCAATGATCCCATTCCACGGTATGCTTTAAACTTCCTGCCCTCAAAAATTATTGTTTCACCTGGCGATTCTTCTACTCCTGCGAATAAAGAACCTGCCATAATTGTGTCTGCTCCTGCTGCAAGCGCTTTAACAATATCCCCTGTAAAGCGAAGACCTCCGTCTGCTATGACAGGAACACCTGCTTCCTGAAGAGCTTCAGCAACCATCATAACTGCAGAAAATTGAGGAACACCGACCCCTGCAATTACCCTAGTAGTGCAAATTGAGCCAGGACCAATTCCCACTTTTATTCCATCCGCTCCTGCTTCTGCTAAAGCAATAGCCGCTTCTTTTGTTGCTATGTTCCCAACAATAACTTCTAACTCTTTAAATTCAGACTTTACTCGCTTTAGTGTTTCTATTACACCTGCAGAATGTCCGTGTGCGGTATCAATAATTACTGCGTCAACTCCAACGCTAACTAAAGCCGAAACTCTTTCCATTACGTCACCGGTTACCCCAACTGCTGCAGCTACTCTTAACCTCCCAAATTTGTCCTTACATGCGTTTGGCCGCTCTTTAACCTTAATAATATCTCGATAGGTAATTAAGCCAATCAGCGTATTCGTGTCATCAACAACGGGAAGTTTTTCGATTTTGTGTGCTTGTAAAATTTGCTCCGCCTCTGTTAGGTCGGTGCCCATTTTTGCAGTTACAATATTTTTTGAAGTCATCACATTGGCCACCGCTTCTGATAAGTTCTTTTGAAACCTTAAATCTCTATTGGTAACTATTCCGATGAGCTTTTTATTTGCATCAACAACTGGAATACCTCCAATCTTATTCTCCTTCATCAAATTAAGCGCATCTGAAACTTTAGCTTCAACATGGAGCGTAATAGGATCTAGAATCATTCCACTTTCAGATCGCTTTACCTTTCTTACTTCAGCTGCCTGCTGCTCAATGGTCATGTTTTTGTGCAAAACACCTATTCCTCCTTCACCTGCAATTGCAATTGCAAGAGCAGACTCAGTAACCGTATCCATTGCAGCGGATACAATTGGAGTATTTAATCGTATTTTTTTTGTAAACTGTGATGATATGTTTACTTCTCGAGGCATAATCTCAGAATATGCAGGTACTAACAGCACATCATCGTAAGTAAGGCCATCGTGTAGAAAACGGCTTTCAGAACTTTTACTCATAGTGGCGTTTTTTAAGATGCCAAAAATAATCATTCTACGCCCGCTTTAGCTGTTAATTTAAATTAAAAATGGGAGCTATAAATAGCTCCCATTTAGTAAAGATTTATTGGTTATTGAACTACCTAATCAAGGTAACACTTCCCTTTTTACGTTTCTCTTCTCCATCACCGTCTAAATAACGGATCATGTAAACATAAGAACCTGTGGAAGCATCTTTCTCGTCAACCGTTCCATCCCATCCTTTGTTGATGTCGTTCGTCAGGTAAACCTGCTCTCCCCATCTGTTATAAATGGTCATTTCAAACTTGTTGAACTGAAAGAACTGTCCTTTTGGTCCGAACGTATTGTTTATCCCGTCAGGCGTAAATGCATTCGGAACAAACATCAACGGATCTTGCAATGCTTCAGCAATGTTCGAATTCGATACTTGTGGAGTTAAATCATTCGGGTAACCGTTCACTGCACTTGGCAAGATTGGACCTTGAACTGCTTCTACTCTGTAGTAATACTTACCTGTTGAAGTTACATCTTGAGCTAACTCATCTACAAACACATTGTAATCGTATGCACTATTTGGCATTACTTGCTTGTACACTGTTGCAGAGTATGTTCTGCTATTAGTTTTATATACGTTGTAATACGCAACAGTACTATCCCAGTCTATATATCGGTTCCACTTCAAGGTGTTGGTCAAACCTTCGTCATCAGACTCAACTACCAAGTGAATGGTTCGTCCAAAGTTTGATCTACTTGTTAGAATATCACAATCGTTTTGAGATACTACTTGGTAGTAATACTCCTGTGCATTCACATCAGCAGTCTCGTCAATAAAGGTAAATCGATCTGCAGTTCCCAACTCTCGAGCATTAAAGTATGCCTGTGGCAACAATTCATTCTGGTTGTCACCTCTAAATACAGTGTATCCTTTTACTGGAGTTAAAACATCTCTAAAATACTTCACTTCAACTCGGTCATTTGGCAACACCGTTGCATTGGTTAAGTAATAATACAATGGAGTATCTTCATAAACAGAGTAAGCCGAATCTACGTTAGAAAATGGTGTCACATAACCAGGAAAAGTAGGATCTAACGATTTAGCTTGAACTTGATAATAATACGTCAAGCCTCCATCAGCAATCAAATGGTCAAACGTTGAATCTGTCGTCGTAGAATTCGGAATCTCTTGCCATGGCGTAAAATTGTCGTCACTGTACCATACAGAATATTCTACATCAAAGTCAGGGTTTAAGCCAACATACTGAGTCCATGAAACGACATTGGTTGAATCACAAACTTTCCATTCAACATCAACATTCATTGATTTGTGATAAACCGCAGGAACTCTTGTAACATTGTTACACTTGTCTTTCGCAATTGAGCCAACCACTCTAACCGTATCGGTTGCATCTAAAATAGATAGAGGAAACTGGCAGGAACGAAATGGTGCATTGTTATCAATCCATACAGCATCACCAGTAAGGTCAACATTATTTGGTTGCCCAGAATTAACTCCAAAAATGGTGTTAAAATTCAAGCTATCTACCCCTAATCCATCTCCTATCCAATGTGCTCTAAGTGTCTTAGATACTCTATCAAAAGTCAACATAGCTAAGTGCTCAGGTGCAGGAGGAACAGTGTCTAAATGAACCGTATCTGCAACACTAGACTGAACTTGACAAGTAAAACCAACTGCCTGATACAAATCATCTGTATAGTTTAATCTGTAACTCACAGGCAATCTACATGAATCCGTTTGAATTGTTTCTGAGTGAACTCCTCCAAACTGAGCTGAACTCGCATTGGCTAGCGGATCTGTATTCTCAGCAATAAAAAGATCAAAGAAGTTACCTAATCCAGTATAATCCGGACCTGCAGGATTCCAACTTAAATCAGTTATTACTTGCAGCACGCCTTGTCTTGGTGAAGCAGATAAGAAGATTGAACTAATCTCATTGTAGGTAGAATCTTGCAAACCATCGCAACCTGCTAAACTTGTAATTCTAAAATCATATTGCTCGTTTTGAGCATTGATTCCAGTAATCGTGTAGTTATCATCTCCAATCACTAAGTTATCATCAGCATCTCCAGGAATTTCAGTCCAAGCAGCTGCAGTAGGTCTTTTGTACTGAATGTTATAGTTTGCAAAGTTATTTACTCGGTCTATCGCAGGAACCCAAGATAAGGTTACTGACCCATTATCATTCACGAATGTACAACGTGGAATTGGAGGTCCTACTAAGTCATCGGTTGCCAAATCAATAGGGGCAGTATATTCATGAATTGCTGAAATATTCACCTTCCCTCTAGAATCTGCCGCGATCACTTTAAACCTTACTGTATTCCCTCTAGACATACCTCCTACTATAGCAGTAGTTGTATTTCTATCATTGACAGTTGCGACCAATACAAATCCATTTCCATCATTGTAATTGGCATATACAAGATACCTCGTAACGTTATTTGGATTAGCAGGCCGAGTTCCTATAGAACTCGCAGGTTGATTCCAATTCAAGGTATATTCCCCTGCACAAGGATCTGATAAAAAGCCTGTTGCCAGCATCGTATTATAACTACTTATATAATATAAGTTAAGCGGCTTACATGCATCAATGGCTTGTATGAGGATGTTTTTGCCATTTACATCTGCTCCATTAAGCACAACTACTGAATCTTCCAATGCATTTACTGTTGTTAGCAAATTGGCTGGAGTGGTGTCGTTTTGGAAAATTCTATAAGATCCCGTAGTTCTTTTTCCTTGTAAATTAATTCTTAGAAAAACCGTCCCATCTGCTCTCACCTCTACAGTATCAAAGGTAGGGTCTGGAATAAATGACGGAGCAATCATAAACATGGTATCAATTGTACTGAATGTACTGAAATACAAAGTATCTAAACTATCTGACCGCGCACCACCAGAACCTTCTTTCCACGTAATTACAGTATCTCTCGCTTCAACTCTAAAACCTACGTAATTACTACAAGAAGTCGCACCTACATCGTAAGTAGTCGCATTTGTGTCCCCTATAATGAACCAATTACTATTAGTAGCTACTCCTCCGTTTGAAATAGAGTCATTCGCGTAAATGTAAAAATGGGTTGGAGACTCATATTTAAAATATGGGTATGTTTTCGCGTTTAATGGCTTCGGTCTATTCCAATCCACTCTTGCAAGTGATCTTGCTGGTTCAATAACTGTACCTGCTCCTGCCGGAGTTGCAACTACTTCCATAATTCTTGCTGGTTCAGACCAAATTGATGCATTGGTATCCGTACAACCTGATAGTGATCTCATTCGAACATAATAATCTGAGAATATCCCTCGATGAGAATCTTTTGAATCCAAAATATTATAGCCACTAAGAGGGTCATTCACATTATTATAATTATTTGGACTAAAGTCTACGTCTCGTTTATCTTGATGGTAATTGGCGATAAACGCATTTCTCGACTGCCAAAATGCAGGTTGTTGTCCGTTTCTAGGAGTAGAACTAGTTGCCTCAAAGTGATCATTTCTTCTATCTGGTGGATTAAACTGTCGAGCGGAATCCATTGGTGGAACCCAACTGTAACGAGTAGTTCCATCTAATAAAACAGATACACCTTTCATAATTGGCTCTGTTAATGGAATAGGATCTTTAACTCGAATGGTTACCGTAGGGTAATTAATTCCAGGAATAGGACAGTGATCATCCGTCACCCGCATTACAAAGTTGTAAATTCCCTCATTTGTTCCCGGGAAACCTGTTTTTGTTTGAATGTGCTTACAATCTGTTTGCCATACAAACTCAACCCCTATAATGCCTAATCCTTTTACTACTGTAACCGGAGGAGTTGCCGTTGCATCTACAAATGGTGCAGGGTTACCTCGAAGGAATGCACAGGGGTGAACGTCCTTATTGTTAATAATACAAGGCTGTCCGTTTGGATCTGCAGCATACCCTTTAGATGGACCGGTCCTAGACCTAGTAAATAAAAGACCATCGGGTATCATGGTTAAAATTTGAGAGTACGGAGCCACATTAATTCGATCGTTATCAAGGACCTGAATTGGAATGGAAACTGTCTGCCCAGCTGTTATAGAAGAAATGATGTTATTTGTTGGTATCCCATCAATAAGTACTATAGGTACCTTATTTTGAACACCGGGAAAGCCAGGTAAATCAGGACAATCAAAAATAGAGATTGGAATCTCTCGATATACCGTTGCAATACGACGCCCTTCTCTGTAGGCATCAACCTGAACAACGGTAATGTACTTTTTAATACCCACATCGCTATACACTGCTAAACGAGTTACTCCTGTTAATGGGTTCAAAGTTGCAGGAACATTGTTAATGTTTCTATTTTGATCAGGTGTCGGATTAGTAGGTGAGAAACCAATTTTGTAATTCAATGCTTGAGGATTCGCTGCTGGCGGATTGTATGGTCTGTCCCAAGAATAAACTAATGAATCTAAATCTTCATCAATAGCGGTGTGATTGTAGGTAAAATCATAACCTCTGCAAATTAAAGTAGCAGGAAGCGCTCTAAAATTAGGAGAAGAATCAAAACACGGATCAGCAGGTAGACCTCCTGGAAGAGGATACATTACTGCTCGCAAGAGCATACTGCCATTCGTGTTTACATTCTCAATATCGTTTGGTCTACAACAAGGAGATGTCCAGAAAAACTTCCAACCGGCAGAAGGAGGTGTTCCTGTAAGCGTAACGGGATTTGAATTATAAGTAAACTGCTGAACTGTACCTTGATCTTCATTAGCACAACTATACGGTGTGTTTTCATAAGGTATACAATCAGGAGAAGTATCTCCATTGTTAGAATTTTGAAATCTTACTATATCTGGTAATAAAGTAATGGAATTAACTACAGAACCACCAACACCGTTTCTTGGTAATGGATTCCCAACTATAGTAATTGTTTCGTTTTGAAAAGTCCACTGTATACCAGTACAATCTCGGTAAATTGACATCGAAAAGATGTATTGACCATTTGGCAAACACCTCCAACTAATTTCTCCCCCCAACACGTGAGAAGCTTTTACATTTGCTGCAAATCCAATGATTACAGCTAAGAGCAGTATTATCTTTTTCATAATTCTATTTTTTTACATCTTAATGACGCGACATTTTCCAATGGTTGCCGGCAAATTTAAAGTTTTCCAACCACTATTTTTTTCAACGCGGAATAATCCATGAAGTTTTGCGCTGCCGCTTGAATTTTCTCTGCATTCATTTCTTTAATTTCCTGAATTAAATTTTCATAATAACCATAGCTCAGGCCTTGGTTGTTTAGCATTTGAAACCTAGCCATTGCATTAAACGATCCATCAAATCCTTTCATAATATTACCTAAAATATAGTTTTTCACCAATTTTAGCTCATCTTGAGAAACCAATACATTGTGCAATTGATTCATTTCAAATTCAATTTCCTTCAAGGTAGAAGCTGTTACCTCTGCACCCACTTCTGTTGAAACGATGAAGTACGATAACTTTTCTAGGTGAGTTACGCCGCTACCAATACCATAAGTATACCCTTTATCTTCACGAATGTTACTCATTAAGCGGGAACCAAAATAACCTCCCAAGATAGTATTTGCCACAAATAAAGCAGGAAAGTCTGCATGACTTCTATTAATTGTTACAGCTCCTAAACGAATTGCAGATTGAATGGCGCCCTTTTTTTCAATCACTTTCAAATCAGAAACTTTTGTTTCGTCAAATGTCATAGCTATTAATGGCTCATTTCGCACAGCAACCTTCTGGTTAAATACCTCTTCCACCGCATGTAACACCTCAGCGGACACCTTACCCGACAAATAAATCTGAAAAGTAGCAGCCTTGTATCTTTTATTGTAGAATGAAATGAGGTCATCTCGCTGCACTTCTGCGTAGTTATTTGCATTCACCTTCCAACTGTAAGGATGGTCTTTGCCCAACAACTCTTCCATAAATTCATTTCGCGCTACCCAGCCAACTTTTTCTTGATTTACCTCAAATTTCTGAGCATTAATTTTCAAGTAGTTCTCAATTTCTTTTTGCGGAAAATTTGCTGTATACAAGATCGCCTGTAAATAGGGCAATAACTTTGGAATACTTCTTTCCAAGCAATGCAACACAATCGAAGCTTTATCGGTCGAGCATGAGGTGTCTAAAAAAGCCCCTTCATTGTCAAAAAAACTTGCAATCTCATACGCTGAATATTGCTCACAGCCTTCCAAAATCATGTGATTCACCATCGTTGCAATTAGCGCTTTGTCCTGAAAATTAGACCCTGCTTCAAATTCCAACTCCAGTTTAACCACCTTACAATCGTCCTGAAGGATACTATGGCATTGAATTCCTGATCGAAAAACGGTTGTTTGCGCTTTTACAAATTCTATTTTCTCAATCTCCTTCTGATTCGGTGCTACACTTCTATCAATCATACTTTTTTAGCTTTGTAAATTAATTTCGAGCGGTTTTCTTTGCGCAGCACGTTTTTAGCAACCCGCTGAATAGTTTCTACTGAAACCTTATCGTACAATTCAAACTCGTAGTTAAACAATTCGGGTTCCTTTACCAAGGCACATATGGCCAACCCCATTGCTTTATTCAATGCAGAAGTTTTTCCGAATTCAAAGGTTGCCTCTGCCTTGTTCTTCACTTTTTTCAACTCTTCCACTTCTACTCCATTTTCCACCAATTCCAACAATTCTTGATCTATGGCAGCTTCTGCTTCCTCATAGGTAACGCCTTCACTTAGTTTAGCAGAAATAATAAATAGGCCGGTTTCCATATCACCTGTTACAAAAGCATCAATCTCAGCGAAGAGATTTGTTTTTTTCAGTAAGCGTTCGTAAAATCGAGAAGAGTCACCCCTTGAAATTACATCTGAAAGCAAATCTACCGCGTAATAATCAGCATCATTTTTCGAAGGCATGTGATAGGCATAATACAACGCGTTTAGGGGAACATCTCTTTCCACTTCTAATACTCGTTCTTCTTTTTGAAAAGGCTCAAGAGGTAAATTTCGTACCACTTTCTTTTTTGATGGAATGTCCCCAAACCATTTTTCGGTCAACCTCTTCACCTCTTCAAATTCAAGGTCACCTGAAATCGAAAGAATTGCATTTCCCGGATAATAATGGCGCTTAAAAAAAGCCTTTACATCATCCATGGTAGCCGTTTCAATATGCTTTATTTCCTTTCCAATGGTTGCCCAACGGTAGGGGTGTTTCTTATATGCTAACGGCCGTAATAACAAATACACATCTCCATATGGCTGATTAAGGTATCGCTGTGCAAATTCTTCAATCACCACTTGCCGTTGCACTTCAAGACTCTTATCTGAAAATGCCAAACTCAACATTCTATCTGATTCTAGCCAAAAGGCAGTCTCAATGTTATTTTTGGGGAGAGTGATATAATAATTTGTCATGTCTGTTGATGTGAATGCATTATTCTCACCTCCAACCCTTTGTAACGGGCCATCGAAAGATGGAATATTAATCGACCCTCCGAACATTAAGTGCTCGAATAAATGAGCAAATCCAGTTTTGTTTTCGTCCTCATCTTTCGACCCAACATCGTATAATAAGTTAAAAGCAACAATGGGAGTCGTTTTATCTTCATTAAAAATTAAACGAAGACCATTCGTCAATTGGTGATCTTTAAATTCAACCATATCAAAATATTTCTAAAATTTGATTCCCGAAATTAAGCTAAAATGAAGCCGAGTACAACATTTATTTAAAGAGTGTTAGATAGGATAAAAATAATTTTTACGTTATATTTGTTACTATGAAAAAAGCAAGTATTCTTTTAATTATTTTTTGTAGCCTAGCACTCAGCTCTTCAGCGCAATACAGCATGGATTTTGGTGTAAATTTAGGTGGCGCAAATTATGTTGGTGATGTTGGTGGAAGTCAATCAAAGTCACAACCTTGGCTTTTGGACATGAATCTCTCTCGGACGCGTTATAGTTTTGGAGGATTTTACAGGTATAATTTCACTCGAAACATTGCAGCAAAAGTTTCTCTTAACTACGCTCGAATATCTGGCGCAGACAGTTTATCAGGAATTGCTTCCCAGCGCGCTCGAAATTTAAGTTTTAGAACAGATATTATTGAAGCACAAATAACGGCAGAATATTATTTTTTCACAAGGAAGAACATTAATAGAGCATCCTACACAAGAATTGACTTTGGTTCATACGCCTTTGCCGGTGCTGGTGTTGCACTTTTTTACCCGTATGCTGAGCTTGACAACAAGTGGTATTCTCTGCGACCACTGCAGACAGAGGGTGTAGATAATTCGTACGATGAAATGACAATTGTTGTGCCGTTAGGTATCGGAGCCCACCTAACTTTTAATAAAAAATTAAGAGTAGGAATTGAACTCGGTTATCGTTTTACATTTACCGACTATTTAGACGATATTAGCACGCGCTATGCAGATGAAGCAGATTTGCCATTTTTAGAATCAGTTGCTCTTGCAAACAGAAGCGATGAAGCTTATTTTAGAGGAGATCCAGAACTTCCAAACATAGGTAGCTTTCAAGCTGGGAAAACAAGAGGAAATCCCGAATATAATGATGGTTATTTTTTAGGTCAAATTTCAGTGAGCTATACCATCGTCAATCGAAATTCATTTTCTAAAGCACGATACAGAAAAATCATTTACAGAAAACGACGAGTTCGTTCTAAGTTTTAGAACATAAACTAAAGATTAAAAAAATAGGTTAAAACGGTTGTTTTAACCTATTTTTTTTGATGTAAAATTCCTCGGTTCATTGTTCTCTGTTATTTTCCTATTCACTTCGATACAATCTCGTGAAAAATTTGATTGCTCTCGGAGCTGTTAAATATTATTGGGTTTACTTTAAAGCCATAATACCTCTTCTGCCTTGGAACTATCTTGTTTGGCGGACTTCAGGAGATGTTTGGCTTCGTTTTGATTTACACAAAAGGAATAAAAAGAGGAATTCTTGCAAATGGTTCTATTTTAAGTAAGGATTTTTGATAACAGTTAGATTAATTTTAACATAATCTTACTTGTAATCAAACCAACATTTTCTTTTTTTCGCCGTAAAAAAAACAAAGCAAAAAAAACTCGTCCTCTGATTTAATTTAAAAAAAATACTTCTTAAACTTTGAAGGAAATGGCAACTTATTCAGCTAAGCTGAATTTCAAATATCCATTTCTTAGTTTCAAAGTTCTTTGAAATTTTTTGGAAAATTATCTCAAGGGACATTTTGGTAATCTGATGTAGATTAATTGTTTTAAAAATGAGGCATTACCTTCAACATTGATAAAATTTTATAAAAATCAACAAAGAACCTTAGCGAGATTGTGAAGCTCAACATCTTTGATTTGAGATCAAGCAACCGAGCTTAGGTTATTAACAGATTGTTAAAATGAAGTTTCAGAGGACGAGCTTTTTGCTTAGTTTTTTTAGTTTATACTGAGCGTCAGTCGAAGTAGTAAAAAATGAAGAGAAGTTAAACTTAATTCAATCAATTATTTTTAAATTCTGAAATTGAAGAGATACCAAACAAAGAACAAGAAAACTAAACTACTTCCTTACATATTGTAAAACCTTCCTCAACGGCTTAAGCAACATGGTATATGGTCTAGGCTGCAAACCGTTCATGCGCCAAGCTTTTCGGTCTTCTTTGTTGGCTTTTATTCTATTGATTAATGAAACGTTACTCATTCCCCCTACTCGCATGCGCACCAATGGACGTGGCAAATAGCAAGTAGAAATATTATTCTTATGTAAGAAACGGAGCATCAATTCATAATCTGCTGCCGACTTTAAATCTAAATTAAAATTGCCATACTTTTCATAAGCCTTTCGTTTCACAAAAAAAGTAGGATGCGGAGGCATCCAGCCGCACAAAAACTTTTGTCGGTTGTATTTGCCTGAAACCCAGTTACGAACAACTTTATTTGTGTCTTCTGTCGCCACATAATACAAATCAGAATAGAGACTGTCAGCCTTTTCCCGTTGCATTTGCTGTACTACCTCGGATATTACGGAATTGTCAATATAGAAGTCATCGGAATTTAAGATTCCTATTATATCTCCTGTACTAAGCTGTATTCCCTTGTTGATGGCATCATACATTCCTTTGTCCTTTTCTGAAACCAGGACAGAGATATCGTTTTTATACTTATCCATAATCTGTAACGTTTCATCCGAGGACGCCCCATCAATAATGATGTATTCGATAGCATCGTAAGTCTGACCTAATACAGACTGAATAGTATCTTCAATGGTAGTAGCTGAATTATAACATACGGTTATGATGGAAACTTTCATGCTATTCCTTAATTTGTCGTTCTTTGATAAAAACTGCAGGATTACCCCTATAAATACCATTCGCCTTCAAATCTTTAGAAGCTATAGAACCTACGGATAATATTGCATTTTCGTGAAGGGTTACCACGGGACACACCACTGTCTTTGCACCAACCCAAGCGCCACTTTTTAAATGGATATCTCCAACCATCAAATCGAAGGATGCCTTCGCATAGTCATGATTACCAGTTAATAGCATTGCTCCTTGGGAGATACAACAATTGTCTTCGATGGTGACAGGCGCTAAGTTATCGATCCACACCCCTTCTCCAATCCAGGAATAGTCCCCTATGCTTAGTTTCCAAGGATACTTAACGCTCACCTTTGGTTTTATGACTACTCCTTTGCCAATTCGTGCACCAAACCAACGGAGCAAATTTACTTTCAGTGCGTTCAATGGAAATAAAGCCGAGTTAAAAATTATAGCATTCATAAAATACCACAGAAGCCTTTTCACTGGACTCCCTCCTGGTTGAAAACAATCGTTATTGAAAGAAGAGAGATCAACTTTAGTGCTCAATGGAAAATAGTTTTTGGTTTTGTTGAATGATGTTTTTAGATAAAATTCTTTCTTGAGCGAATACCTCACAACTGGTCAACTTGTCGTCATACTCCACTTGATCCATGCTTATCAGTTTGAGCATGCAATTTACCCAAATCGTTTCGTCCAATTCAAGATCGTATCCAACATTATACTTTTCCAAATTCAACCAAGGTGTATTTTTGCTTATTAGAACAGGAACCAAAGAGGTAATGGATTCTGCGATGGAGTGACCGTAATTCTCGTGCTTTGTTGGCAAAATGGAAAAGTGATACTGCTGCACCATCTCTGAAATCTGATTCGGTGGGACAATGGCTGCATATTTAATGCGTTCGTCTTTTGCCACGTATTTGCTACACTCTTCCCAATACCCTATATCTTCAATTGGACCGTAAATATCCAGAGTAACATTAAGTTCTAGCTGCTTTGAAAGGAGCTGCAGAAAAAAAAGCAGGTTTTTCTTTTCACTAATCCTGGATAGAAATACAAGTTTTAAATCTCCTATTTTTTTCGAGGCACTTGATTGATTTCGATTCATTATCGGACTGCTCACATTCTGTGCAATCCTTACGTTCGCCAGTTTTCCAATCACGCCTTTAATCTCCCTTGCTTCTAATTGTGTGGATGCGTGCCATACCAGTTGCTCATCAAACAAAAAATGCTTTCCCAAAAAAAGAAAAACGGATTTTTTTAAAGCCTTTATTTTTAATGCTCCTGCACCAAGCATGCCACGTGGCGCAATTATAATTTTGAACTTCGACTTAAACCAGAAAAGAGGCAGTATGGCAAAGTTGACTGAAAACACGCTGTTCATGTAGATCAGGTTAGGTTGAAACTCATCTACCAAAAATTTAACCCTATGGGCTATTTGATCTTCTTTTGCAAGATAGATAACTTGATAACCGTCGCGTTGAAGAAGTTCATTGTGCTCAAGATTTACTTCTGTCCCATCCAAATCATAGGCGGAAGTAATAACTCTTATATCGTGCGAGTGCTTTAAAACTGATACAATATTAAAGACAGATTTAATAGGCCCTCCGGCTTTGTAGGATGGGTAGAACCAATCAATAAATACAATAAGCTTATGCCTCATTTTTTAACAAAATTAAGATTCTTAATACATAGTGAATTAAAAAATTAGAATTCTGATTGATACTTTAAGGTATTTTTCTAATTTGGCCAAAACTTAAAAGATTGGATACTGCACCGATAAACAAATATAGACCTGAAATCGATGGTCTAAGAGCTATAGCAGTTCTTCCAGTTATTTTCTTTCATTTTGGAGTAATGCCAAATGGCTATTTAGGAGTAGACATTTTCTTTGTCATAAGTGGATACCTTATAACCGGAATAATATACAAGCAAATCTTAAATAATTGCTTCTCTATAAAAAATTTCTACATTAAAAGAACTAGAAGAATACTGCCTCTGGTCTCCTTTATTTGTTTGGTAGCATTAATAATTGGAATTTTCACGATGCTTCCGGACGATTTAGAAAATCTTTCTCAAAGTATTATTGCGACTAACTTTTTTAGTAACAATATCTTGCAAATCCTAACAACAAAAAATTATTGGGACGTTGTAAATGAATTTAAGCCGTTAATGCATACGTGGAGCCTGGCGTTAGAGGAGCAGTATTATCTTTTCTACCCTTTCCTATTTCTATTGATTGGAAAGAAAAGAATATCGTGGTTGTTACCCATTTTAGTTACGTTAACGATAATTTCAATTATTCTATATTTTTCTAATTTTCCTGAATATTACAAATTTTACTTTCTTCAGTTTCGGTTCTTCGAATTGTCGATAGGTGGAATTGCAGCAATTGTATTTTTTGGGAAAACTATTAAACATGCCTTCAATTCATTAATAATAATTTTACTTTGCTCGCTTCTTGCTGTAAACCTTGGGTTTTTACCGGATTCAATAAAGCTTTTACTCTCTGTTGCACTTACAGTATTGGTTCTTATTTCAAATAATTCGAATAGTAAAACTTCAAAACTCTTGCTCGAGAACAAAGCTTTTATTCTCATAGGAAAAATTAGCTTTAGCTTGTATATGTGGCACCAAATCGTCCTAGCCTATGCTAGGTACTTTGTATTTAAAGAACTGGATTCATTTAACTTATCAATAGTTTTCATTGTAACTTTTATTTTATCTTACATAAGCTTCCAATTTATTGAATCTCCATTTAGAATGTCTAAACGACTCACTAATAAAATGGTTTTATCTACTATTCTAGTAGTTACCATTTTTACAACTACAAGTTCATTTTATATCTACAATCGGGCAGGCGTTATTAAAGACGTTCCTGAATTAGGAATCAATTTTGCTAAAATTGAAAAAAACATGCATTCGAAATATAATGACCGGATATATAATTATAATAAAGGATTTCAAAAAAACAGCTCAAGGATAAAAATATTAGTTTTAGGAAATAGCTTTGCTAGAGATTGGGCAAACATTCTACTTGAATCAAATTTTAATTCAAGAATACAATTAACTTATATTTATGACCCTCAGTATTCAAAGAAATTACAAAAGTTAAATAACGCTTCAGATTTCATTTTCTCTTCAGCACTCTCGGAAGAAAAGTTAGCCATATTGAAAATTACTAAGGAAAAACTTTGGGTGGTAGGGACTAAAAACTTTGGTCTTAATAATGGCTATTTCTATAATTATTCGGGAGACGATTATTGTGAACAACGAACAACCATGGAGGATGGCTATTTGATTGATAATGAAAATAAAAAAACAATTTGGGGAGAAAAGTACGTTGACCTAATTGGTCCTGTCATTAGTGATAAGGATAACACTGTTCCTGTTTTTACTCGCAACTGCAAATTCATTAGCCAGGATTGCCGACATTTAACTAAAGAAGGAAGTATTTTTTATGCCAAAATTATGCAAGCACGAATAGCTGAAATATTAACTACTATCCCCTAGTTCGTTGTAAATGGATTGGTACTTCAATGCGATAATTTTAGGATCATATTTCTTTACATTAATCCTCCCCTTTTCAACTAAGGATAACCTCAGTTCCTTGTTCTTTATTACCGTATTAATCCCTTTTCTGATTTCCTGAACTAACAAAGGGTCAACCAATAGGGAGCCACCTCCAGCCACCTCTTTCATTGGACTTATATTTGAAGTAATTGTAGGTCTGCCTATTGCTTGAGCTTCTAAAATAGGCAAACCAAAACCTTCATATGTGGAAACAAAACACACGAAATCACATTCAATGTATTGTTCCACAATTTCTGTATTAGATAAATTATACATTATACTATATTTTATCTCATTTTCTATGAGAGTTCCTTCAACTTCATTCTCTACGCTACCAACAATAATCAATTCACACGGCAAACCTATAACTGCCTGAATTAACCTTTCTAAGTTTTTATTTTTCTTTGTCCCTATTAACAATATTTTCGGGCTTAATTCATTGAAAGTAGAAGGACTATAATCCAAATTCAAGGTTAATGGATTTTGAATGACCCTTATAGAAATCTTTTTTTTAAATAATCCTTGAATCTCATTCTTTGAAAACTCTGAAATTGTAGTAATTACCTTGGCATTCTTTATTGGCAAAGTAAACCAAAAGTACTTGAAAATCATTTTAATAACTCCTCTTTTCCTTTTTAACGCTTCAATGTCGTGAATGGTTAAAATAGCTTTTGCAAAAGGAAAACAAAGCAAATAATTATCATTCCCGGTGATGTGAAGTAAGTGATGCCTATAACGAAGAAGATCAAAAATATTTTTCAATCGGTTCAATATGCCCTTACTCTCCTGTTTAAGCACTACCTTTTCTATATCTAAAAAAGGCAGTAAGGTCTCAAAAACATTTTCTATGCTATGAAAACTAGGGGTGCTTTTTCTAAAAACTAACAAACCTTACTCGTGTAAAACATTGGGGGAAATAGGAAAAAATCAACGCGCTTAGGAAATCCCAACTCGAAGTTAACATCTTTTTCCATTCTTAAATTAAACTTGTTCATTGTGCGATATAATATCCTGATAAAGCACTTCATATTCCAAGGCAATTTTTTCTGAATCAAATCGCTTTATGTTTTCAAACCCTTTCATTACCAACTCCTTCCTTAATTTTTCATCTTCTATCAGCTTCTGAATTGCAGTTTTTATTTCCGATACTTTATAGGGGTCCACGTACAGTGCAGCCGCGCCCCCAACCTCAGGCATCGATAAAAGATTAGAAGTAACCACAGGTCTTCCTACTGCTTGCGCTTCCAAAATAGGCATACCAAAACCTTCAAAGGTAGAAGCAAAAAACAATAAATCTGCTGATTCGTAACAGGTAATTACCTCTTCAAAGGGAATGGCCACTTTATTTTCAAAGTTAATTTTTGACTTGTGCAATAGCTCTAAATTGTGTTCGGAAATTTTCCCGACAATTAGCAGTTTACAGTCAACTCCTTTCACAGCCGCAATTAACCCTTTTAAGTTTTTATTCGGAGCACCGCCTATTTGCAAAATCGTAGGACATCCCCGATTGAATGGCTTATCTAGTCGTTTAAACGATTTGCTAATTGGTACGTAAATGACTCTAATCTTATCTGGGTTACAAGTTACGTTTTTTAGTAAATCTTGTTTAGTTGCTTCGGATATAACGGTTACCAACTTGCTTCTATGAACGGGCCATTTAAACCATACATCCAACAAGATTCTTCGCTTAAGACCTTTTGTACGGTGTAAAATACCAAGGTCTAAGATAGTAGATATGGTTTTTTTCTTTTGAAGTAGTATCGCGACATAGTTGATATCTCCAGTCACATGATTGATTGCACCTTGGTTCATTGCAGCCGAAATTATATTGGCAAACCTTTTGAAAACCCCCGAGCTGACGAATGGAACAACTCTCTGAGTAACCTGATAGGTAGAATTAAATCTTTGTGCAAGATCGTTAAAGATCTGCTCCACACTAAAATTAGCTCCCTTCCTTCTTTTTCTTAAAAAATAAGTAATGCTAAACATGGTAAAAATTGTTTTGGTATTCCACTAATATTTTCTCTAATACATCTGTAAACTCCAACTGATAGTCCCAATCTAATTTCGTCTTTGCTTTTGAATTATCCCCGTAAATATCATTAATTTCTGAAGGTCTATAAAACTTTTTATTAATCTTTATTCGATCCAAATCAAGTTCTAAATAGTTAAATAAGTGGTGTATGATACTTCGTAAACTTACCGACTTTCCGCTACAAATGATGTAATCATCCGGTTGTTCCATCTCTACCATTTTTATCATGGCGTTCACATAATGAGGCGCCGAACCAAAGTCTCTTTTTATATCTATGTTCCCTACTTCCAAAATTTCTTGTCTACCAGATTTTATATCCAATGCCGCTTTAATTATTTTCATAATGAAAAAATTTTCCTTGCGAAGAACAGATTCATGGTTAAATAAAATACCAGAACTAACGTGCAGGTTATAGGATTCTCTGTAATTTCTAACCAAATAATGACAAGAAGATTTCGAAATTGCGTAAGGACTTTGTGGGTACAAGAGCGTGTTTTCACATATTGGAAGTTTACCAACTGAACCAAACATTTCGCTGCTGGTAGCTTGATACAAACATGTGTGAGGACTATAACTACGAATAGCCTCTAGGATATTTAAGGTTGAGTGGATGTTGAATAATATGGTAGAGTGAGGATTTTTAAACGAATCTGCAACAGAACTTTGTGCGGCGAGGTTGAAAATATAATCTGGTTGTTTCTCCTTCAGTAAACTATTAATATCGTCTGCATTGCCTCCGTTCAATTGTAAAATATCCACCTCATTTTTAATACCCAGATAATCTAATCCAACAAGGCTCGAAAGTTCGTTCCGAACTACTCCAGTAACCCACACACCTTTATCAATCAACTTCTTAGCTAAATATGCCCCATCTTGCCCACTTATCCCTGTTATAATTGCCTGCATTGTAATTTAACTCATTTAATTTAATCGTATCCAAAAATATCAAAACATACTTAACCGTGCTATAAATTTTACTGTCAAATTTTCTATATTTTACTGTAAATGATTTAATTCATGAACAAATAAACTAAGAACAAAATATGCATTTTTTGAACCCTGCAATTGAAAAAATTCTAATTAGTAATTAACAAATTACTAAAATTAAATCCTAAACCCATTTACTAAACTATAATTCCCTATTCATTCAAGGGCAATAATTAAGGGAACGTAAGCAACAAGAGTTAAGGGTAATTTCCAAAAAAACCATTTCTAGTTTTATTTACTACTATTGCTCAAAAGGTAATTCGATATTGGTAGATTGTAGGTATTCATTTAAATACCAAAAAACATTCTCAATGGAATAAATTGGTTTGTCCTCCTTCTAAATATTCATACGACTAAATTCATTGACGTTCTCTAGTAACCCCAACTTTAAACACATTTATTAAAACCCACCAAAATAGGTAAATTTGAATTAAAGCTCCGAAAACGAGTGTAATATTACCCTCAGCATGAACAAAATGTTTCATAGAATTTATAATGATTATAAGATTTAGGTCTCCTATTCCTGCTCCAAATTTCATCACAAACCACTTCATACTCAATCCAAAAATAAAAGCCATAATTAGCATCCCGTTGAATCCAAAATTAATATAACCTTCTATAAGCATAGGGAAGTTTATCGAAGCATTTGAGAATTCTCCTCTTACCCCATAATTAGTAGCCATACCAGTTGACATATCATTTACGGGTTTAGCCGGAAATATTATTCTTGGAATTGGAACCAATGGAAGCCAATAGAACGTTTCACCTAAAAGGAAGCTCTTAGAGCCTCTTTTGTGTTGTAGAACAACATGAGAAATATAACTTAAATTTTCAAATCGATTATGCTCCTTGTTATAAGCTGTCTCACTAAAATCACTTAATTTATTATCAAATCCAGAATTACTAGATAAAGTCTGTTTCAATATTTGACTTCCTATTGCCAACTCAGAGCTCCCAAATGTTTCTACTTCTCTTACAACCCTAAAATACTTCCTTGCTTGATATAGTGGCATTAAAATTAGGGAGGCAATAATTATAGATATCATTGGAAGCTTTTTCCTTTCACTAAAATAAGCTAGTAATCCACCAAAAAATAAAATAAAAACTTGAACCATCAACGTTGTAGAAAGTCTTAATAGAAATTCGAATGCAATAAATAAAATAACAAATAAATGATATAAATCTATCTTAAATTTAGACTTTGCTCTTAACAAATACAGAGTGTAAAGTGCCAGAACAATACTTGGAGCAAAAAATAGAATTTGGATTAAATTAGACAGTTGTGCAACTAAATCCGGGCTAAACTTTTCACCTATTCGGTATAAAATACCGATTATAATGAATAAAATGGTGAGATTTCTTAACTGACTATTAGAGAACTTAGACTCTCTTGATGACAAAGGCTTAACTGAATAATTATAAAAGAATGTATATCCGCTAAAAATTAAAATAATTGAAAAAAAACAATATATTGATATTTCTGAGATGTACTCTTCTTTAATAGTCCGTAAAAAATATTCGGTTTTTTCATTAAGCAAAAATGGTGACTGAAAGTATAGCCAACTTAATACAATGTATGGCAAAAAATAAATGGTTCTTAAACTCTTATTAATTACTACCTCATAAATCATAAAAAAAACAACAGCAGAAGATAAGCAAGCTAGAATCTTAGGAGCACTCCCATATGGTTCTTTAGTTACGAAATACAGAATAATGCTCGATATAACACTAAGAGTAGAGATAAAGATGTTATCTTTCTTCCTCATGGAGCTTTTTATTTATAACGGTCATGATTATTTCCGCTCTCTGAGCATAATTATAATTTGACAAAACAGACCGCTGATGCGCTTTTTTCTTTATTTCAAATGCTTGTTCATCTTCAAGAGCTAAAATAAGCTTTGCCATGCCGATCAATTCTTCTTCTGATTCATAGAAAAAAACTTCTTTTTTATTATCATAAAGCAGGCTATGTTCTTCGCTATATGGAGCTAACATAATACAACCAATAGCAGGCATTTCAAAAGTACGCATATTGTGACTCCCATAGTTATGAGGTCTAAATGTGTTTAATTGAACCCTGTACATTTGGGCTATTCGTATAAAATCATCTCCGTAGATGGCGTCAAAACATTTTAATCCGTCATTTCTAATTAAAAAATTGTCCCATCCATTTCCATAAACATCAACCTCAATATCATTTTGCAGTAGATTGTTAATCGTTTTTGCTCTATCTTTATCTGGGTTTCCAATAAAACAAATACTCCTTATGTCCTTTTCAGTTGAAGGGGGGTGTGATTTTTCATATCCAAATGGTACCCAAGTACAAGATACAGCATAGTTTTCCTTCAAGCCCTTAATAATTGCTTGAGAATAAGAAAAATGATGATGATATAATTTTATTCCTTTTTCTACATTTTCGTTACCTGAACCGGACCCAAAAAATTCATATGGATGATCTGGGTTATAATTAAATAACATGATTCCACTTTGTTTTAATTTATCTAGTGTTTCGGGGTAAATTTCCATACCCTTGAAAACGAGAATCGCATCAAAATCCCTTTTTTTAACAATTTCTAATAGTTCCTTATTAATTTGGCTGATAATTGATGAAATACCAAGTCTAAAAAAAATCTTATTGAGGTAATTCGCATAATAATAGTTCAAAAAAATACCTCTAGCATTGAAAAAAAATAAATTACAACAACCAGTCATGTATTTGACAAAATGCCTCTCAATTGCCCACTTTGAATTAGACCCTACTAATAAAACATTTTTTGCACATTTACTTATCAAGGATCTTGTTTATTAAATTTAGATAAACTTCTTCTGCACAATAATTAAAACTTCCTGAGACTTTCGACTTTTCTGAACTACTAAATATAGTATTAATTTTATTTTCTGAAAGATTATTAAAATCTAATCTTTTCACCATTGGAGTTTTATTCGAATCGTATTCAAAAATACCTTGCATTTCTTGGGGGTACCAAACATCTAAACCACAACTCAAATACTCGAATAACTTATTGGGCGCATTGTAAATATAATTTGGAGTTTTTGCCTTGTATAGAACAAGTCCAATATGATGTTTACTTAAAACGGATGAAAGTTGCTTATAAGCCAATCCTTTATAAACTCTTATCTTTAAGTTTCCTTTTGTTACTTCCTTTTGCATTACAAATTCATTTAGATGTAAACAATAAATACTTAAAACGATTTTTTCAGATTGATGATTTAGATAATCAATTAATTCCTGTAAATAACTTCCTTCTTCGGTTAAAGTGTAACCCACATATACAAATTTCAAAGTCTCTTTCCCGTCCCATTTCTCATTTTGAATTGCCCATGATTTCAAAGGAAAATTTGGAACATGATGGTCTCGGTCTTGATTAAAATCCAAGTTTTCATCTTTTAAGAATTTGTTTAATCTAACCTCATTTGTATGAGATATCCAATTAGATTTTTTATATAACCGTTTTTCTAAACGATGTAAAATCCTCTCAACTAAGCTTGCTACTCTATATTCTTCAAGACTAGTATATTCATGATAATGAATAAATAGTTTGGCTCTAGGATTTATTATGTTGATATATAAGTAAGCAGGTAAGGCAGACAAACTTTCAAAATACATTACCTGCATTGGACGATATTTAACTAACATATAAATAGCAAAAGAATTGTAAGCTAAATATGTTAGCCAGAGTATAATTTTATTAGAACTCAGTTTTCCAAAACGAAATATCTTTAAACCTTTGTCGGAAATTTTTGGAAGCTTACCTGTTGTGCTTAAACAGAAGACAGAAAGCTCTATTAATTTTGAATGGTTTAAAACATATATTAAGTTTTGAACTGGTGGGTAGTTTTCAATTGGACGGAAGTGAAGAATAAAAAAATTACTTCTGCTCATTATAAATTTAGAATAAAAGAAAAGAATATGGTAAATTTCTCACAGAATAGATAAAAATAACATCTTTTTTAAGAAATAAGTTAGCGAATTATAACATTCGCCACCTTATTACCTCAAAAGCCTCAGCATATTTTGTGTTAATCTGGGTTCCTCGAGTGCAAGCTATTCCCTTCACAAAATCGTCTGTAAAATAATGACGATTTGCAATTTGCTGTGATTTGTAAAAGCTTAACATTTTCTTTTTCTTCTCTAAATCTTCCTCAGACAATTCAACAAAGAATTGAGTTTTAAATTCAATATGATTCCATGGCAGTTCATAACAGATAATGCTAGCACTTGTTTTAAAAGCTCTTACCATCTCACTTGAGATTACCTGATGATCCTGATGGTAATCATTTAGAGATGGACCAATTACTAAGTCAGGCTTGAAGTCCTTTTTTATTTTCACTAACTCTTCAAGAATCTCTTGCCTACTCTCTGCAAGTTTTCTTACCTTATAGTCATAAGTAATAAATTGATTTTCTTTCAAACCTATATACTTTGCGACATTACTAAATTCTTTCCCTAAAGTATCAGGAGGTAAGTTCGGCGGTAAAGATTCTGATGCTGTTGAAAATGCAATCCAAAGTATATTCTTGCCTTCTCTTATTAACTTTGCTATTGTTCCACCACAACCTAATTCCCCATCATCAGTATGTGGCGATAATATTAAAATATTATTCATAACCTCTTTTTATTAAAAGAAAACCTGATCCATATATCGAATCATTCTTCTCCCATATTTAATTCTACTTTGATACTCTTTTACTTCTTCCTTTGTATATTCTCCTAAAGCCAATTTTATTGATAAATAGGGTTCAATCATATCTTCCTGATATATAAAAGTAGATACTCTAGTATTAATTTCAATTAAATTGTTTCCAATAAATTGAATTGCTGCATTATAATCCAATGGTAGTTTTTCAATTATTTTCTTACAACTCATTGCTATTTCAGGTCGATCCACTAATTCACCGGAAGTTATAACACCAGCTCTAGCAGTTTCCCTTGTTTTTATTGTTGTTAATAAAACTTCACCACCCATAGAAAGTACCATAGCATCATTCTCTTCTCCTTCAACTAGCTCCATTAATAAAAATTTAGGAAACTCTTTTTCATCCTTAAATATTGAATAAAACTCATTCATTGATATGAAGGTTGACTCTGGTTTATAATTTAGTAACAAGTCTTTCCTGGAAACTTTATCATCAATTACCCTAAACCCTCTACTTCCTTTAGAAAAATGAGGCTTAAAACAGATTCGTTTCTCAGGATAACCTAATAATTCAGAATCCCTCACGAACTCTTCTAAAGTTTTTGGGTTATAGTAGTTCGGAACACTAACACCTGCTACTCCTTTGAGAGTTTCATAAAGAGAGAACTTATTAGATGCTATGTTTATGATGTCGTGATCTGAAACAATCACCTTGGTACCTAATTCCTCTAATTCCTCTTTATGTTTAGAAATTTTTTTTACCTCATAAGATGAAACACAAAAAAAAATATCTGGTTTTTCTTTTGAAATTAAATCCTTTACACTTGGAATATAATCATCGTCATCTGCAGAAGGGATCTGCTCAAATTTATCAGCAATAAACCGACCAATTGGTTCAACCGACATGTCGGTACCAATTATATATATATCACGTTCTATTACTTTGTTTTTAAGCCAGTAAATAAATGTAGATGCACCAGGACAGCCACAAGCTGTCACAATAACCTTAATTGAATCCATGATGAATTTACATTATAATGTTACTATAGAATAGGTAATCCTAATTATTAGATAATACTTTTGTATCTATGCATGCCATCTTTAATACTAACACTTATTACCTAATAAATGATTTAATACATAAACCTCGGATCATAATAATATTTAAATTCAATTAAATTATTAGAAGGGTCCATTAGGAAAAATGTTAAATGTTCTTCTGCCGCTCCTTTAAATCTGACAAACTCTTTCTTAAAGAAAGCAATCTCTCGTTGAATTGCCATGTTACGAACATCGTCAAAAGATTTTCTGTCCTTAAATGTGATTCCAAAATGTCGTGGATACATCTCTGGAGCTGTAAGAACCTTGGTAGGATCTAAATGACAAACTAATTGGTCTCCAAAAAAATCGATAGTAACTCTATCATCATATTCTCTGCATATCTTACAGGCTAACAGTTTATTATAGAAATGCTTGGTTTCTTCAATATCTTTACAAGGAATTGCTATATGGCATACATTATTTGCATCTCTCATTTTAAAGTTAAAATCTGGCGTAGTTGTTAATAATCTCTATTTTCAAATATATACGAAGTTAGTTAAAATTTCTCTTCGCCTTATTATTGATTCTATACATATTATAGATTTTGAATAATATCTTCAATTTTTTTTATTTGATTCTGATAACTATTCCTTCTAGCATATTGTATTCTCGAATTTAATTTTTCATTCGAATTATAGTACGACAATTTCTTAATTACCTTATCAAACAGTTTTATATAATCTTTATTTGAATCTGAATCTAACATTTCCAAAAGATCTGATTTTGTATTATAAGAGCTCATATTGGTTGAAATAATAACTCTACCTGTACTTAAATATTCTAGAATTTTGTGACTATTTGAAGATTTATTCCTGCTTTGAGCAAAAGTTGATTGCCGATCATAACAGATTAGAAATGCATCCATATTAACATACAGCTCTGCTATCTCTTTTGGTTCAATCTTACCGTATAATTTCACATTTTTAGCTTTTTCTAACATTTCTTTAAACCTTACAAAGGACTCGTCTGTATCAGAGAATGGCCCAATAAAGTGAAAATTAATTGCTGTATAAGAAGAAACAATTTCTTTAATAATTTCTCTATCAATCGACAACAATGCGAGATTTCCACAGTAACAGACATTGATAGTTTCATTTTTTTTCTCCCATGAATAATATTCCTCTTTAATAAACCATTGAGATAAACCATGTTCAATAAGAAATTTTTTATTATGATTAAACCTATCTAAAATTGACTCTGCAACACCCAAAACAATATTTGAGGTGAAAGCCGGTTCAGTATAGCCTGGTCCCATAATATTATCCACTTGATGGTATATAACTTTGCTTGAATTAAATTTATTTAACTCAGGGTACAATGCTGTAAAACTCCAAATTAGATCAATTTTACTTTTCAAACTTTTTAACCTAAAAATATGAATTCTTAGTAAAAACTTAAATAATGAAGTAAAATGAAATTTTAAGTTATATGGAAACCATAAACTGTGGTTTACAATTGTAAGATTCTTTTGTACTTTAATTTTCTTAATTAATAAGTACTTCAATCCTTTTTGGGGAGGATTCACGAAATAAACATCATTGCCTCTATATGCAAGCGCCATTGCATAGTGATGCTTTGACACTTTTATATGCTCCCAGTCCTGGGGTGATAGAATGAATATAGTCTTATCAACTAATTTCATCTAAAAATCTTATACACTTTTTTCAACGGTTTTAGAATTGGGTAATGATTTTCAATATCCCCTTCTACTTCGAAATCTTGATGAGCTCTTGGTTTTTCTGCCAAGATCGCATCAAATTCAGTTTCAGTAAATCCAAGTTTTTTGATAACATATTCCTTATCTGTGGCCAATTGATTCAAATCATAGAAAGATTCTTTTAGCTCTTCAATAGCTTGCTCTTTGGTCAACTGTTTGGAGCAGATTAAGGTTGACAAATGAGCTTTTCTTTTATCTACCTTAAACTTTGTCGGCAGGATATAATTCTGATAAAACTTTGTAAAGACTGACTCATGGTGTTTCCCACCATAATCTTGCCATCCAATTTCTTTAGTAATTACTTCCTTAACTTTTACTTTATTGTAAGGTGCCCAATCAATAGGTTTTAAAAAGCTTAATTTTTTATATTTTAAATAATAAGCTTTTTTTAACACGCTAAAAAAAGGATAAGTTTTCAATTCTACCTCTCCAAATTTTGAATGGATATCCTTAATATTCAAAGAATCTAATTTGCCATGGACCCAGGCCTTTGGAAGTATTCCTTCTGTTTCAATATTAGAGCCACTTAAAACAAATTTGACATTATGTTTTGCAGCAAGTCTATATAAGGCTCCAATAATAGCGTGATCTGTTATGGCTTCTATATCAATAACCCCTGCTTTCAAGTAAGCGCGTTGCAAATCTCTGAACTCTTCCCAATCTACGACCAATGTGTATAGATCAGCATCCAAATAATCAATAATTTTATTAATATTTTGAACAGCAATCTCCGAATTCCATCCATTATCAAAATGGACCACTAAAGGACTTAGCTTAGCCTCTTTTACCAGGTATGCAATATAGGTGCTATCCACACCTCCACTAACTCCAATAATACAGTCGTATTTTTTACCCTTACCCAATTCCTTAATTTTAGAAATAGTATTTAACCATTTCTGCCTTCCTGCCTCACCATGAATAAGCTTCTCTTCAGCAATCTTCTGATAGTCGTACCAATAGTTACTTACTCCTTCTTTATCAAATGTAATTCCCTTATCGGCGACATTATCCATTATAGTCTTAGAGCACTGCTTATAATCTTCTTGTAGCATTCTCTTAGTTATTAAAGTTGAATTGACTTAATAATGTCAAGGTCTGATTCATGAACACAAATGTAATCACATGCAGAGATTTCTGAATGTATCCCAATTGATTCTACCATAACTAAATCTTTTATTTTAGTCTCTGTTTTAACTAATCTAAATAAATGATATTTCTCAACCTCTAAAATGGATTCAACCTTCTTTTGGCGTTCCAACCTGTCAGTATTTTCTTTACTATATACTGGTAAAATTTCTATTAAAATAATCGGCTTATCTTCAGCAATTTTACCTTTAAAACTCTCTAAAACTTGGAACTCTGCGCCTTCTACATCAATTTTTAAAAACCCCATTTTCCCATCTCCGATTAAATTCGAAAAAGCTAATTCATCATACAATGGAATATAAGTTGTCCTATCAATTCGTTGATTTGGCCTAAAGTCTGAAATCATTGAAGCAGCAGAGTCCGAGTTCCCTGTGCTGTAAAAATTCAATACCCCAATTTCACTTTTGTTCGATACCCCAAAAGGAAACAAATTTGTTTTTTTAAAGTTGTTCAGTTTGATTAAATTCATAGTATAATGAACGCAAAAAGAGTTTGGTTCGAAACCAAAATACTCTCGATTACTTTGAACAGACTTAAGCTTTAGTAAAGTTTGGCCAATATTTACTCCAACGTCAACGAAACACCCTTCTTTTTTATGGAGGAGTAATTCTAAAATACTAATCATCCAACGTTCAGATATAAATAAATTAGAATAACCATCCCCCTCAATTACTGGGATTTTAAACACTTTCTTATTCAATTCAATATTTACAATAAGATTTACATGCTTTAAAAATTGTAGTTTGTGTAATATTTTTATAAAAATCTTTTTCATCTTATACTTTAGTCTGTAAAAATCGTCTTTAATTCCTTTTGTGAAGGGTAATTTATTAAAATCCCTTTATTCTCCCCTCTATAAACAAACAAACTTCCCGCTGCTATAGCAGAAGCACCACTCTCAACAGCACTTTTGAAGCTTAACAGACTATTTGCCCCTCCACATACAACCACAGGTAGGTTAGAAATTTTAGAAACCAAGCTTATTAAACCAAGGTCAAAATCTTTAAATGTTCCGTCCCTATCTATTGAATTTATAAATAATTCACCGGCGCCTGCATCCATTATCATTTTAACATAATCCTCTAATTCAACATTTAACCTTTTCTGTCCTGAATTGACATATACTTGATATTTACCAAACAATGATTTCTTAACGTCAATTGATACAACAATACTCTGAGAACCAAATATTATGGAAGCTTCTGTGACTAAACCTAGACTATTCTTTAATGAGGAATTTAAAATGACTTTTTCTATTCCCAACTTAAATAGTTTTTTAATTTGATCCATATTAGTAATTCCCCCACCATAACCAAACGGCATAAATGCTTCACTGCAGATTTCCTCTATTTTGGAATAGTTGGGCTCATTATTATTAACAGTTGCTCGAATGTCTAATAACAGAAGTTCATCTACCTCATTGTCGTTAAATATTTTCACAGCATTAATTGGATCCCCAATGTAATTTGGTTTCTTAAACTTTACGGTTTTAACAAGTTTATCCCCTATGATTGTTAATACAGGAATAACTCTAATATTTTCAGTCATCATATTTAAATTTCGAAAATTTAATTCCTGTAATTTTATAAAAATCAATCATATCAGCCTGCATTTTTGAAATCAATAATTCAGTTTCTTGTTGCGAAAGATTTGGTTTTTTTAATTGATTTTTAAAAAATAAATTAGCCAACTTTTCACCAATTTGTTTTGCAACGGCAGGAGAAAGCCTCATAGCAATCCTATACAAATAGTTCCCTTTCAGTATTCTAGGAGTCCTTTTTGTCCCTGCAGTATTTGTGACGTAATCAAATAAATCCATATCATATAATGTTGGTAATTCCAAAAATTTAAAAGTCCTGTTCAGTTCATTTAATCTATTTTCCTCTAAGCTTTCTAGCTTTAAAACATGAATTTGCCTCTTTTTAAAAAAACGCAAGTATTCCTTAAGTTGCATTCCATACAAACTAGTCTTTAAGTAATTATCACTTTCTTTACTATATAATATGTCTTCCGCTATGTCACAATGGTAACTTTCTAAGATATGGGATTTATATCTTTCGATTGGATCCCGGACTATATAAATCAATTTTACTTCTGGAGTATCTTTAAATATTTTTTCCGGAATATTTTTATAAAACTTATTATGACTTTTCGTGTAACTTTTAGGAGTTGTTCCTGCTATTTTTGAATTCGTATTAAAATAATATTGATAACATTCTAATGACTTTGAGTTAAATGTTTCTTCTGCGTAATAATGGATTTCCTTGGGTTCTGACATAAATATGCTAGGATGTTTCAAGGTAATCTTGTAAACTCGAAGCACCCGACTTCATTGCACCAATAGTTAACAAGTTCGAAAATCGCTCCATTCTAAATTTTCGAATAATTTTCTAATATTTTCATCCCGTATTGATGACTCTTTTCAGGATGAAACTGAACTCCAAAAACATTATCCTTCTCGACTGCAGCAGCAAAGGTATAACCATAATTTACTGTAGCTAAAACATCAGAATCGCTTTTGGTTTTCATATGATACTTATGCACAAAATAATACCTACAAATGTCTCCATTATTGGGTAATGGTAGTAATTTTGAGCTCTTTTTTATTTGAACCGAATTCCATCCCATATTTGGAATTCGGAAATTTCCTTTCATTTTACTTTCATTAAATTTCACCACATCCATATCAATCCAACCTAGTCCTTTGCAACCTCCTTCTTCACTCCAGTTACCTAACATTTGAGCTCCCAAGCAAATTCCCAATATGGGTGTTTTGTTCTCCATTACAGACTCACGTAACACTTCTACTAATCCACTAGCGTGTAGGTTTTTCATTCCAAAATCGAAGTTCCCAACACCCGGAAGAATTAATTTACTTGACTTTGAAATAATCTCAGGTTCCTTAGAGATTCTAGATTCTACCCCAATCTTTTTAAACATATTTTGGATAGAATTAATATTTCCTGCGCCGTAATCTATTATAGTAATCATTGTAATTGTATGTTAATTTTTCCTAGTTCTACTCTCACCTTGAAAAAGTAAATAATAAAAACTAATGTTAAAATAAGACTAATGATTGATTTAAACAAAACATCTATATCTCTAAATATGTAAATCATAATTGTTAATATGGAAATTGCAATCATCCAATAAATTGGATAAAATTTTTGGTTTCCTAATACTCGATATTCTTTCAGAAAAAACGGAGAAGCACCTAAATACATTAAAGAAATGAGAGTTGTTAGTCCAGCAGCGAATATTCCATAAATAGGAATAAAAATAATGTTCAGAGCTACATTTAAAACTCCTGCAACAAATGATATTCGCCATAGCTTATTAGTTTGCTCATAAAAGAATAATTTATTTACTGAAGCCCAATAAAGAGGCCGATATGAGTAGCCCATGATAATAATAATACTTACTGAATAGGCAACAGTTAATTCTTCTTTTCTAATTAGAACATGTATTAATTCTTTGGCCCACAATGAAACTAATGAGCAAGTCAAAATGAATGCCATTTGTAAAAAATAAATAAGTGTTTTTACTTTTTTCTCCGACTCTTCATTTTTATTCGAATATAATTTTGTTACAATTGGCCCTACAGCCATGCCAATTGCATTCCCAAAAACTTCCATATAACCTCCAAATACATATGCCACACTATAGATTCCAATTTGTCCAATGGGCGTGTTTAGTTGATTCATTACCATTCTATCGGAGGAGTTTAATAAAAAAGTAGAGTATTGATGTGGGATTGTAGGTAAAGCAACGCTTAGGCTTTTCTTCCAGAATTTCACGTTAGTAGAAAAAATTGGTTTCAATTTAACCTTCACGAATAAAGGATAAGCATATAATAAAAACCCGGCACCAGCTCCGATTGCTGAAGATATAAACCAACCTAGATAACCAAGCTTTAAAAATGCAATCGTATATAAATTTAAGACAATGGTCAACACTCCGACAAAAGCTGTTATACTAGCTACATATTGTGGTTTTTGAGTTAGTTGAAAATATCTTCCACCAAAAACACTTACTATATTAAAAAAAGTCGGGGGAATAACCATTAAACCAATCACATACCAAGTATTTGAACCAACTTGAGTAGGCATAAAAAAATATAAAACACCAACATATAAAATAGAGAAGAACATACTATATATATATAAACCCAGAAGGTACCGCCCCCAATAGCCCAACCAATTATTTTTTTTAAAAAAACTATTAACAAGCAAAAGGTCAAAACCTAACATTTTTAATCCACTGAGTAATCCTGAATAAGCTAATAAAGTACCATATATCCCATAATCGACAGCAGTCAAATATTGAGTTGTGATGGGCAATACCAATATATTAGCTAATTTTGGAATTTGGGGTCCAATAGCATATAGGAAACTATGAGAAAATAGCTTTCTAAGCATTTACTTCTTTAATAAATGCCTGCCATCTATCTTTTCTCAAATATAGAAAATCATTATCGTGTTCGTAACTATTTCTTTTCATCTTATATAAGGACTCTTCCATTTCTTGACTATTTTTTACGGTATGAGTTATTGAACTATCTTCAATTTGATCACTCATAAATGTTTGTACCCGAATAGTTGGAATCTTTAAGATATATGACTCTAACCAAACTCCAGAATGAGCACTAGTTATTACTAAGTTCGAACTTTTCATATCTTCAAACACATCCTCAGTAAAGGATATTTCGCAATCTAAATCTTTAAACATTTCTAAAACCAATTCTTCTTCAAACTTCCATAGTGGGTGAAATCTAACTATTAGTTTAAACTTATCTAGTGTTAGTAGACTTTTTTTGACAATAACTAATTCTTGCAGGAATATTTCATATCGAGTTAAACAATAAAGAACAACATTTTTTTTATTCGTTTTCGGAATTAGTTTAGATTCTTCCAATTTTTTAATAAAACTTGGATTCCCTAAGGATAGAATAAAACTGTCCGGTAATGAATTATTTAATAGAAATAGTTTTTTAAAATAATCTCCCCAAACTATAAATTTCTTAGGTCTCGGCATTCCTCTTGTAATATCTTCAAAATCGTATAGCTCTTCGTCCGAAAAATTATAAAGATTATGACTTGGTCCATACATGCTATGTTGCATTCCATAAGTATTCAGGCCTTGCAATCCATGTGATATCGCCCTCCCTCCGGGGTGGAATTCGTCTTCGTAAAAAAATGACCCATTATTATCAATACCTTCTTTAAATCGACTAAGCCAAAGATTCATTAATAATAAATCATTCTTCAAAATTAAAACTTCCTGCAATTCATTTATCAATAGTGTTGTTGGAAATTGAACTTTGTTTACAGTAATGAACTCGGAATCTACTTTATTTAACCTAAGAATAAGGTTAAAACATTTGTAAATAAAATTTAAATAACTCCAGAATATAGGTTTAGCATACCATAACTTCTCGGGTATTTCATATTCTACTAAATTATCCGAAAAGTGGAATAATTCTATTGGAATGAAGCTAACCTCCTCTTCTTTTATTTTTGCAACACTAAGTATATTCTTAATAAAATTTTTCGAATACAATGGCTGAGATAAACTTGAAATAAATGTAATTCTATAATTTTTATTTTTTAAGATAGGCTTTCTCACTGTAAAGTAAGAAATTATCTGCTTCACACTAATTTTAAAAAAACGAACATATTTATTTTCTTTATTTTTTTTCGAAAAAAGAAAACTCGTTGATAGATTAAACTCCATTAGAAAACCGTTTAAAAAACCCACTGTCCCCTTATATCGGTCAGGTATCAAAAATATTATTTCATTGTATCCTTTAAAATACGAATCATTAGTTTTAATTAATTCTTTCAGAAAAAAGGCTTTAACAAGCCAATGATAATAAAGCTTCTCAGAAATGCTTGTAAGCCAAAAAATTGGCAATCCATTTATTTGGAAATTTCTTACATGTTCTCCTTCTAACATAGAATTAGAAAGTTCTCTTATAAATAGATTAAAGTTATGAGTTGCGACTTGAAATAAACGCTCATGATTTTCAAAACTATCAATGATAATATTTTTAAATCCTACACCATCTGAATTTTCTCCTTGAAAGTCAAACAGTTCGCAATCTGAGCTATCTAAATCATACTCGATTAAGGGATTTCTATAAAATAAATTAATTACTAATATCATACCTTATTATTTACCATAACAACCATTAATTAATCCTTTTTGATTTGCAGTTATTGATTGATGAAGTGAAATCTAGAAGGTAACCATTTACAAAAACTTGCAAAACATCACGGACTCTCGACAGGTTAATCAGTAGTTCCATTATAATTACTTAATAAAGAATTAGCTTTGTTATAATCACTTCTCAACCCAATATCCAACCAAAATCCTTCAATGATATAAGCGCTAGTCACTTGTTTCATTTTTATCAGTTTTCCGAATAAATTTGGCATATCAAAAAATTGATTATGAGGAATTTCCTTAAAAATATGTGGATTAAGTACGTAAGCCCCTCCGTTTATAAAGTACTCTCGATTAGGCTTTTCAATTATACTTTCTATTCTCTGCCCAGCATCGAAATTTACAACCCCATATTGAATCTTATCGCTTCGTTTAGCGACTGCCATAGTAGCGCATGCATTACTCTCCAAATGTTCAGCAAGCATTTTTTCAAAATTTATAGAAGAAAGAATATCTCCATTTACTACAAAGAAAGGCTCATTTATTGGTATACTTATCAACGAAAGGGCACCTGCTGTTCCCATCCTTTTTTCTTCTTCTATATACTGAATGCTCACACCTAATGCTGTACCATCTCCAAAATACTTCTTGATTACTTCTGACTTGTAGTTAACGCAAATTAAAAAGTTATAAAACCCGCTTTCTTGAAATGAGCGAATCAAATTCTCTAGAATTGGTTGATCGCCAATACTAAGCATAGGTTTTGGTGTACTTTTTGTTAAATTTCCAAGTCTTGAGCCCAAGCCTCCCGCCATTATAACTACCTTATTGGGCCTATATATTTCCGACCAATTATCTAACTTAATAACGTTTAGTAAACGTCCACTTTTATTAATAATGGGAAGATGTCTTCTATGGTTTTGTTTTAACAACATCAAGGCCTTTTCTCGACTTATGCCAACCTCTCCCTTAATTGGACTTTTATTAATTATTTTATTTAAATCTTTTACATTATTTAAAATCGCTCTCCGTATATCTCCGTCTGTGACTATCCCAATTAGTTTTTGATCTAAATCCACTACAGATAAAAAACCTTCCCCACACTGGTCCAATTCTTGAACAAGATCTTTAAAAGTTGAATTATTCTTTAAAATGTATGTACTTTTCATTTCAACAGGTTTTTAGTTATAATATCATCCTTAACTATTTCAGTAATAGTTTTTTTCCCCAGTATCTCTTTTTTATCGATAACACCTCCAACCTTGTTAATCATCTTTAATACTATATCTTCATTTTTGACAAGTTGGCCCTCCGCAAGCAAACGCTTTGCAACATAAACCTTTTGTCTATTTCTGTATGTCAATTCTGGCTCACTTATTTCTAAGAGTTCTTCAGCAGAATAATTTAGAATTTTTGAGTCTAAAAACTCTAATCGTTCTTTTATTTTTATCAGTTTTCTTGAACTTACAGCCGACTCAAAATCGATTCGTTCCTCCCCCTCATTTATGGTAATGTGCTTTTCAAATATCCTTGCACCTAACAAATAAGCATACTCATTACTAATAATTGCAAACTCATCATTAAACGATGAATGATCCGCATAACCAATCGTTTTGTTAGGATATAGCTCCTTTAAAACTTTAATTCTTTCTAATTTTACATTTTCTATTTGTGATGGGAAAGATTGAAATCCAACAAGAAGAACTTCTAGTTGAACTCCCAATAAATCATCAACCTCATTCAGCTCTTTCAGGGTTCGTCCTCCTACTCCAAGAATAACCGGGATTCTAGTTTCCTTTATTCTATTAATAATTTCAGTGTCGTAAAAACAAACCGGATGAATTTCTAAATATTTTGGCTTAGCTTTCATTGAAATTATTAAATCAAATGAGGCTAAGTCTAAAGGTAAAAATATAATATCTAATCCGGCATTAGTAGCATAATCAAATGCTTTCAACCATTTTTCATCGGTGAAGACACATTTTACTAATTTCTGATATCCAGAATGAACTGAAGAGGTTAGATAGTTGAGATCCAATATAACCTGAAATTTAATCGCATTAAGTCCAGATTTTTTTGTATCATCAATTAGCCTAATTAGATAAGAATAATCGCCCTCATGATGAAATGCGGTTTCCGAATAAAGAAATATAGTACTAACCATTTAACTTTAACAATTTAGATTTTAATGCTCTAGACTTCATGTCCTGTTGAAATTCTTCGAAAGAGATGGATTTATTATATGGTAGCTTTATTTCACCAATTGGTTTTATTATGGAATTTGGAATTTTGTACTCATTAATACAATCTATTATTTCAGATAACCTGATTAACAAATTATTCTCGGAAAAATACTTTAGAATCGTTTTGGTCCGCACTAAATCATTTGGAGTGTCCACTGTCAAAGTATAATTTGAATTATCCTTATCTCCAATTGTAATGACACCGCATTTATATTTATCCGGATTAAATATAAAAAGCAACAAGTATTCACTAACCGAAGCATCGATTGAGTTGTAGCAATCTTTAAGAGCATTTACACTTATTACTTCAGCAGTAGCACCAATAGGTACATTAATTAATCTACAGTAGTCTAGCCCGCTTTCATTTAAGAACTTAATTTGATCATTAATAAATTCATAGGATGTTAATACATTATCACCTGTTATACGAATTACATTATCAGCTTTTTCAATTGCTGCAACCTTTAGCATTCTTTCTATTACTTGGTCAGGAGACCCTCTATATATTTTAACTCCATTCTTAATGGCAACATCTTCTAGAATATCATCAACCACCTCAATTGAAGTACAAATATAAATTTCATCAATCTCATCCACCAACTTTAACCTTTGAATAATAAAATCCAATAAAGAGAATTTTTCATTTACATGTCTCAAGACTTTTAAGGGTAGTCTAGTAGAAACTGTCCTTGCAATTATACACGCTACAGTCTTCGCCATTTAAATATCTTCTAAATATATAATTGAATCTTTATCTAAATTTCGTTTAGCTGATCTACCCACTACATACTTTATTTCTCCGGGGGATAAGCCTTCTCCTGGTCTTTTAAAATCAATATCGTTTAAACTAATTTTCTCTCCCTTCATTATGGCCCGAGTAGTTACAATACTCCTTCTAAATGCATCTTTCTTTTCCTTGTTTTCTTGGGCTGTAATTCTAGTTGTGCCTAATGCATCAGCTATTCTTTTTGATTGTGAACATATTTCGGTCAATTCATTAAAGTCAGCCGAGACTTTATGATCCCAACCTTCCATTGTTTTATCTAATGTAAAATGCTTCTCGATCAAGCAAGCCCCCAATGCTACTGAAGCTAAAGGGATAGATGTTCCGATAGTATGGTCTGAAAACCCTATTGGATATAGATAAAGTGTCTGAAGTGTTTGAATATTTCTAAGATTCACTTGATTATCATCAGGAGGGTATATTGAAATACAATGAAGAATACAAATCTGTTTATTACCTGCATCTTCGATTGTCTGAATCGCCTTTTCAATTTCATCCAAACTACTTAATCCTGTAGAAATAACTATGGGAAAGTTTTTTTTAGCTACGTAATCTAGAAATGGATAATTATTCAAATCCATCGACGCAATTTTAATGAAAGGCGTTTTCAGTTCATTTACCAAAAAGTCAACTTCTTTTTTAGAAAATGGCGTCGAAGTGCAATCGATCCCTATTTCATCTGCGAGGCTTTTTAGTTCCAATAATTCGGCTTCACTTACAGAATATGCCTCCACAATTGATTCAAGCGAATGATCTTCCCGACTCCGATAGTCATCTGCTAAGAAATAATTAGACTTGTATACTTTTTCAGAAAATATAGTTTCCTTACTCCAGCTTTGAAATTTCACACAATCTGCACCAGCTTCTTTCGCCTGTCTTATAAGTTTCTTTGCTAATTCAATATCGCCATTATGATTGGACCCAATCTCTGCAATGATGTAAGGCTTACAAAAATTAAATATTTCTTTCTTCCCTGATAATTTTATTTTCATCCCTTTATTTTTAATTCTTTTAAGGTCTTTATTTCTTCCCACCACATTGGCCTATTCAAATTTAAAGATAAAATCTTCTCTAGATAATTATCAAGGTTTTCTTCTTTTTTGCAAAAGTGAGATAACTTCCTAAATTCCATAAGCTCTACCTTGCATATTTTAAACTCCTTTTCTAGATTTTTATAATGGTTCAATTTAATTCCAACCCCTTGCATTAACCTATCTTTCGTTATAGATTTTAATCCAATAGCATTTAAGTGATGCTGTCTATAGTAAATGAATGTTTCGTTTGTATATATGGCGGCCTTTGCCTCTAATAAGATTCTTGAGTACAACATCCAGTCTACCGCAGCAATACTACTATTGAAAGTAATATTTTCTGGTAGAGATGTAATTTGAATAGCTGTATTTCCCAACCCACAGCAATTTTTATCTTTTAAATCTATAAAATTAATTTCCTTATTATTCTCGAGTTCAAAATAATCTGAAATCAATAAATCCTTGTTCATGTTGACCAGATGAATGTCATTTACGACAACATCATAATCCTCTAGATACTTCCTATTTACTTCCACTCTATTGGATGGAAAGTAATCATCACTGTCTCCAAAAACTGCATATTTAAATTCAGAGTTTCTCAAATTTTCTAAAACAAAGGTTCTATTATCCGCAATAGATAAACCTTCCGGTAAGTCAACAACGCTAAACTTAACATTAATGATACCTATCATGCTGACAAGACCCACAACTCCATCATTATAAATCAACAAATGAAACTCTTTGCAAGTCTGCCTATTTATAGAACTGACAAAATCCTCGAAATAAATAATGTTTTCCGGAAAAACAACTGTCACAAAGCAAGTACTAGTTTTCATCTATTAAATTTTGCAGGACTTCCAAAGTAGACTCCTCTTTTAATTGCATCCACAACAACTACACTCCCCATTCCAATAATAACATTATCCCCAACGACTATATTATCCCGGAGAACCACGTTGGATGCTATAAAGCATTGCTCTCCTATGGTGGCTCCTCCATTTATCACACTAGAAGAAGAAACATGGCAATTGCTACCAACTGTAACATCATGTTCTATAATTGCCGAAGTGTTTATTATACAGTTACTCCCAATAGTTGCACTTGAATTAATAATTGCCCCATGCATTATGATGGAACCCTCGCCGATAGACGCATGTCTTGAAACGTGAGCTAAAGGTGAAATAATAGTAGGCAGTATTTTATTCTTGCTTTTTAGTTTATTATACAGTTGTAATCTTACCGAGGCAGAAAGTTTATGTCCTAAGGTTATTAAAAAATTATCGTATGTCTCCATTAACTTGTCGAGATCTTCGTCCGAACCAATTATTGGATATCCTAATACTTCTTGTCCAATATTTGCAGGCAAATCTAAGATACCGTAAATTTCGAATCTATTTTCCTTCTCAATAATATCGATACAAGATCTACAGTGCCCTCCTCCTCCAATTAATATTATTTTTTCTTTTTCCATAAAACCACTACAATCTGACCTTTACGACCATTTTTTTAATCGCTCCGTGCTGATTAATGGCGCATGAGCATCCTCAGGATAAAAAATCACAAACTCTCTGGTTTTTGCCTGAACTTTAAATTGAGGTTTATCTAAAAACAATTGATAATCATCTTCATTATTAAAGTGTCCTTCTGGGAAAGAGCAATTGACTCTGCTTTTCCAACCGATAACTTCCTTACCTTCTGCCACAAAATGAATATCAATATATTTATTATGAATTTCTAATTTTGGATTTTCCTGATTATTATAGCTGTTAATATCTTCTACATCCATTACTAAGGCAAACACATCCTCTTCAAAAGTATCATGCCTTCCTTCTATGCAGTTCTTAAAGTCAAATGCTTTTATAAAGTCAAATGCAAGTTTGAAATTACTATTTAGTGGTAGGTACACGTTACTATTTTCAATCGAATATAAGATCATACTCTTACACTACTAGGAATATTTACCAATCGGTCCGACAACCATTTACTATTTTCTAAACCATCTGTTTGACAGTCTTCAAACATGGAAAGCCTATTTAACAATTCCCATACGGGTCTTGTCATTACTCCATTCGCGTTGGTGGCCTCTAAAAATTGATTTCGTTCTTCCTTATTCTTCAACAAGACAGCATTCAACCAATAGTTGGACTTTGCATTATTAGACTCCTTAATGTGGGTTATTGATCTACCCTCAAAAAAGTCTTGATACTTCTGAGCCAGCTGTCTCTTATTTTCGACAAAATTCCGTAGTTGCTCTAGCTGAGCACATGCCAGCGCAGCATTTAAGTTGGGCATTCGGTAATTATATCCAATCTGATCATGATTAAATTCCCATTTATGTTGAACTTTTGCTTGAGTCGTTAAGTGTTTTACTCTTTTTGCTATCTCTTCATCATTAGTAACTAAAGCACCGCCACCACCACAAGTAATTGTCTTATTACCATTAAAACTAAACACTCCTAATTTGCCAAATGTTCCTGTGTGTTTACCTTTGTAATAGCTCCCTAAAGATTCTGCGGCATCTTCCACTAACGCAATATTCCACTTTTTACAAATCTCAGCTAATCGAGCTATATCACATGGAAACCCAAACGTATGCATCGGAACACAAGCGGCAACTCGTTTGTTTGAATTTTTATTGTAGGCATATCCATCAGTAGCAACAAACGCATTTTGCTCTAAAAACTCAATTAATGCTTCTGGCGACATCCCTAATGTACTTTTATCTACATCTATAAAAATGGGAATGGCATCACAATAGGAAATAGCATTTCCAGTCGCCACAAATGTTAAAGCCTGAGTGATAACTTCTTCTTGCGGCTTCACCCCGGAAACAAGCAATCCTATGTGCAATGCATTTGTGCCATTAACAATAGCTACAGCATGTTTCGCTCCTGTCAACTCACACATCATCTTTTCAAATCGAGTAACATACTCCCCTGCTGAGGAAACGAAAGTAGAATCTATACAATCATTTAAATATTTCTTTTCATTTCCAATAAACTTTGGCTCATGTAATGGTATGAATTTCTTACCCGGAAATTGAGCTTTTACGAATTCAATAATTTCATTAAACATTATAGATATCAGCTTTATAGTTGGCTAAATTTTCATTTTTAGAAAACCAGTCAATAGTTTTTACTAATCCTTCTTGCAGGCTATAATTTACCTTCCAATTAGTATGCTTAATAATTTTAGAATTATCCCCAAACAACCTAAAAACTTCAGATTTAGAAGGCCTAATTCTATCTGGATCCTGAATAATTTTGGCTGTAGGGTTTATTAATTCTATTAGAGTTTCAGCCATCTTTTGCATCGATATTTCTGAATTAGTTGCAATATTACATTCATGCCCTATTAAAGATTCTGATTTCGCTATTTCAATAAACCCATTAACAGTATCACTAACATAAAGTAAGTCTCTTGTTGGACTTAAATCTCCTAACTTAATCTCATTATACCCTTTTAATAACTGAGCAATAATTGTTGGAATAATTGCTCTTGCTGATTGACGAGGGCCATATGTATTAAATGGTCGAACAATTGTTATTGGCACATTAAATGATCTAAAAAATGAATCTGCCATGCAATCAGCTCCAATCTTTGAGGCAGAATATGGAGATTGTGGTTGTTTTGGATGGATTTCATCGATCGGCACATATTTAGCGGTACCGTATATCTCAGAAGTTGAAGTGACCAAGACCCTTTCAATTCCTAAATCTTTTGCTGCTTGCAGTATATTAAGCGTTCCTTTAACATTTGTATCTACATAGCTATTGGGCGAATGATAACTATATGGAATCGCAATTAAAGCTGCTAAATGAAATACAATATTACAGTCTTTCATTGCAGTCCTTACACCATTTGGATCTCTAATATCTCCGCTAAATATTTCGACTTTGGCTAATTTTTCTTTTGGAAAGGAGTCCAACCATCCCCAAAAATTAAAAGAATTATATAAAACGAAAGCCTTAACGGTGTGCCCTTTATCCACTAATTCTTCTATCAGATGGCTTCCGATAAATCCATCTGCTCCTGTGACAAGTATTTTTTTCTCTTTTAATTCCAATTTGGTTTTTTATTTATCTTCACTATAGTAACCATAACCATAACCATAACCATAACCATAACCATAACCATAACCATAGCCATAGCCATAATTACCCCCATAACCAATACCTTGCTTTTGAGTAACAGCATTTACGACAAGCCCCATATTGGTTAAAACTCCATCTTCGTATAACTGACTTACATTTTTTAAATGAGCTTTCTTTGTATAATTATGTCTCAATATGTATACTCCAACATCTGCATATTTTTTCAACAGTAGAGCATCTGTTACTAAACCAAGGGGTGGACTATCAATAATAATCGCATCATATTTCTTTTCCAATTGGCTCATTAAAACATTCATTCTATCCGATTCAATTAGTTCCGCTGGATTAGGAGGTATTGGTCCTGAAGAAATTAGATCCAAATTTAAAATTCTCGTTTTTTGAGTTACTTCTTCCAACGTTCCTTTATTAATTAAATAAGTGCTCAATCCAACATCATTTAACAATTCAAAATCGTCAAAAATTTTGGGTTTCCTTAAATCTGCTCCTACGATTATGGTCTTTTTACCAGCAGCAGCATAAATTGAAGCTAAATTAATAGATGTAAATGTTTTTCCTTCTCCACTAACAGAGGATGTAACTAAGACCTTCACTTTTTCCTTACCTTCTGACATAAAGTTTAGGTTTGTACGGATACTTCTATATGACTCAGCAACAACTGATTTTAAATTTCCAGAAACCACTAAATTGTTATTTAAGCTTTTTTTGAATGCCACAGTCCCCAAAAGGGGAATAGTTGTATTATTCTCTATATCGGAAGAATCCACAATTTTAGAATTGGAAAAATAAAAGATTAAAACTGCTACCAAAGGTAAAATCAATCCAATTAACAGTGAAGACAAATAAATGCTTTTTGATTTAGGTCCAACAGAAGAGACCCGATAATTGTCAGCAAAGTCTAATATCTGAGCCTTTGGTAAATTAGACGCCCTTGCAATACTTGCTTCAGAACGCTTATTTAATAGATAGGTGTACAAATCACTTAGTAATTTATTCTCTCTGACTAAATTATAATACTCCCTTTGCTCCCTTGGAATTTTCATTACCTTACTTTCTTCAACAGCAATAACAGACCTAATTGAATCGATCAGTTGATTAACCTGTAACTTATTGGCTTCTGACACCTGAATTAGATCCTTCTTGTACTGATCTAACTCACTCTCTTTCATTTTAATTACTTCATTCCCTTCCTGATAATGAAGTAATTTCTCATTAATCTCTTGAATTACAGTATAAATGCGATTAATCATTTTATCCACATTAGGATCTTGAAACCCAAAAACAGCCGCAGAAGGAAATGCAGTAAAGTCTTCTTTTTTAAGAGTTTGAATCAACGCCTCGTAATATTCTCGCTGGATACTACGTTGAGTCAGTTGTTCTTCTAAGTCAACAACTTCTATAAAATTACTCCTTCCTGATTCTTCTGTAATGTAAAGCCTCTCCGAAAAATTTTTCTGATGAAACTGTTCCAATAGCAATTCAGTTGTAACTAATGAATCTGAAATCCCGCGTAATTGCATATCAACAAAAGAAATAGTGTTAGAGGCAATTAAGTTATTCTGATCCATACCCCATCTAATATAAGTTCTCATCAAAGAATTTAGAAAATCAATTGATCTATCTGAATTAGAATTAATTTCACTTAAAATGAGAATTGAGGATTCTTGATTCTCTACATCTATTTTCAAACTTCTTTGAAAGTCCCTAGACCAAGATTCAAAATTTTTGATTTTCACTAAATAATCATCTCCAAATCTAATCCTAGAAGAAACTTTAGTAATTTCTAAATCACTCTTGTTAAATGTAAAAACTTCATTAACCCTGCGAAGTGGCACTTGATTTAAGCTATCAAGGTTATTGGAAATTCTGAAGTGGTCTTTTTTCTCGAACTTTAAATAAAAACTCTGTTCTGAAAGCGTTGAATCAAACTCCAAAGTAAAATCAGAATTAGGATATTGATCGGTGGTTTTTATATTCCCTACCTTAAAGTAAGATACATCCCAATTCAATTCTTTTGAAACTAAAGTCATTAATGGAATTGATTTTATAATCCCAATTTCATTTACCAATCGATTCCTACCACTGACTAATTCCATTCCAGGTAAAAAATACTCCTGCCCCCAAGAAGAGTATTCATCCTTCACCAGCATTCGTGAAGTTGTATTAACTTTAGGAACGGTATACCTAACCTGATAATAGGCATAGGACAAACTACCTGAAATTCCAATTAAAAACAAAAACCAATAACGCAAAATGTATTGGACAAATACCTTAGGATCAATTTGTAAAGAAGGTTTTTCTGTAGAGTTATTTTGCATTCGAATCTTAGAAATTATTCACGACAAATAAACGATTTTTTTCACGTCTAAACTAAAAAACTGAGTGTTTTACCATTTTTAACAGCACTAAAAAATGAGATACTAGTAAAAGGTGATTTTTATTAAAAATTTACAAGAAGGAATCGTTAAAACTCTGTTTGACAAATATCGTACACTTTAAGACGTTAATTTAACTCTTCAGTAAGACATACCAAAAAAAAAAGTTATTTTTACGGATTAGTTTGTCATATTTTAGATTAAAACTGCATTAGATGAAATATATTTACACATTATTACTATTTTGTATCTGCACTCTTGGCTTTGCTCAAACAGGACCAGCAGGAGTTGGATCTAGTTCCAACAATGTTCTTTGGCTCGATGCAAGCACCTTAGGGTTAGCGAACAATGACGCGGTTAGTAGTTGGACCGATAATTCTGGGAATAACAATCACGCTACTCAAGTAACTGGAATTAATCAACCTATTTTTGAGACAGGTTTAATTAATGGTCATCCAGCTATTCAATTTGATGGCACAGATGATTTCTTGGATCTGACGAATAATATTACTTCAGAAGGTATTACGACCTTTATAATTTTTAATGAAACCTCTCCTAGAAATTGGCACGGTCTATTATCATTGGCAAACCATTTAATGATAGCAAGAGCTACTTACACGTTCAACGTTGCACATAGTGGATCCTCTGCTTTAACCCAGACTGTTCCTAGAACAGGTTCAGGATTTTCAATATTCTCTGCTTCTACAGGTGCAGGTCCAAGTTCAAACCTTGTAATGACAGGTGCAACAAGTGTGACAAACCACATTCGTTCAGGTTTCTTTAGTAACCCAAGGTCATCTGTAGGTTTAAGAACAAATGGAAATGTTTATTATACTGCAGGTGAGTTTGCTGAAATAATTGTTTTTAATGAAAAATTGGATTCTGCAAGTAGGAATATTATCAATATACATTTAGCTTCTAAATATGACTTGAGAATTTCAAATAGAGATATATTCTCTTATGGTTTCACGTATGGCAGTGATGTTACTGGCATTGGACAGGAAAGTGATGGAAATAACTCTTCAGCAAGAGGCTCAGGATCTATATTAATTTCTAATGCAAGTACTTTGGGAAATGGTGACTATTTGTTAATAGGTCATGATGATGCTGGTTTCTCAACCTCAGTTTCCGCTCCATCATCAATCGTTGAAAGATGGAATCAAGTTTGGCGAGCTGGCGTTACAGGCACACCTGGAACAGTAGACTTAGAATTCTTTCTAGGCTCAAATGGCTTTGCAGCAGCTTCAAACTACGTGTTGTTGAAAGAAAATGAAGATGGAGATTTTTCTAATGGAGGTTCTACTATAATTTCAGGAGGTATACACAGTGCCCTAAATAATTCTATTAAATTTTCTGGTATTACTCTTGTTGATGGCGAATACTTCACATTAGCTGAAAATAAATCAGATATTATATCGATTTCTGGATCCGATTGGAGTGATATTGGAACGTGGGATTGTGTTTGCATTCCGGGTCCTACAGATGTCGTTAAAATAACAAGCCCATTTAATGTTTCAGTTTCTGCGAATCAAGAAATTTTTAATATAACAATAGACAATGGTGCATCTCTAGTCTTTAATAGTTCGGATACTTTAAGTATTTATGGAGATTTAAGTAATTCAGGAACTATATCAGCGAATAACGGAACAATAGCAGCGATAGGTTCGACAGACGTTCAAAATTTTACAACATCACCAGGCGCTGATGTAAGCTTTAATAATTTATATGTAAATAACTCTTTAGGTTTATCGCTTGGGTCTGGTGGATGGTCTATTACAAATAATTTACAAGTCACGTCAGGAAACTTAGATGTAACAAACTCAGACGAAACGATTCTTGCTTCAAGCTCCTCAAAAACTTCTCAGATTTTACCATCTGTAAATAATGCGTTTGTTGGTGATTTCACAATTCAAAGATTTATTGGTGGTAGAAATTCCGGTTACTCAAATATTGCTTCCCCAATAAAAAATGCTACATTCAGTGATTTAGATGATGACCTTAAGATCAGCGGTGCAGGTGGAATTAATGGCAACGCTTTTGCTTTAGGTGGTGGTGGTAGTAGTATTTTTTACAGTTTACTTAGCTACAATTCATTAGAAGATAAACATGACACAATAACAAACATTACCACATCCATGACTCCAACTACCGGCTACGAGGTATATTTATATAATACTCTGCCTACTTTCAACCCAACAACAGTTGATTTTATTGGAGTTCCAAATGTTGGGAATATAAATCTTGCAACTTATAGTATAATTAGTCAAGGTTGGAACCTAATTGGAAATCCATATCATAGTTTTATTAACTGGAATTCAGTAAGCTCAGCAATACCCAGTCTACGCCCAACGTATTATATTTACAACACAAACTCTGGTTCTTACGATCTAAAAGATAATACTAATGACCCTATTGCACCGGGACAAGCATTTTGGGTTAATCAACCTAACACAGGTGGATACTTGCCTACATTCCAAGAGGAAGATAAAGTGAATTCTAATTCGTCAGCATTTCTAAGAACCAAGAGAGATAATTTATTTTCTTTAGAACTATCAAACGACAAAAACTTTTTTACAAATAAAGTTGAAATAGGTTTTGATTATTCAGCAATTAGTGATATTGATCAGCTTGATGCTATGTATCTCCAGTCTCCCCATAAAAATGCCTCTGAACTGTATACTAAAACTACTTCATCGCACAAATTGATTCGAAACATATTAAATAGCTCAGAAAAAAGTCACGTAATTCAGCTTGAATTAAAAGTGGGAGAGCCAACAAACTATCATATTGAGACAAAAAATATAACATCACTTTTAGAAGACTATTCATGTATCTATTTAAATGACAATAAGACAGGTGAATTAGTTGATTTATCTTTAACTCCAAACTATACTTTTGAAGCATCTACAGGGGTTACAAATAGGTTTGAATTAATTGTAAGTAATTCGTTTAAAGATTGTGAAGTTGAAATGAATAAATCTATCATCCAAAAGTTTAATTCAGAAATGAATCTAAGAGAGTCTTATGGTGAATGGTATTTAGATTATAATCTGGGGGAACTAGGTACCCAAAGATTTAAAGTTTCGGTATATGCCTTAAATGGGAAACTAGTGCTACCAGCATCTGAAATTAATCTCTCAGAGCATGGAACATATAAGCTACAAGGTTTAACTAAATTAGACGGAGTCTTTGTGATTCAAATCGTTGGACAAAATAACATTTTAAATAAAAAAATTAAGCTTTAAATAAAAAACCTAAAATGAATAAGTTAATAGCTGCAATAACATTTATTATATTAATTTTTTGTTATGAAGACTCACCTGCTCAACCTCCGGGACCAGGTGGGGGAGTTGATCCTAGACCAGGTTGTGACGACCCACCATGTATTCCAATTGATGGCGGATTAAGCTGGTTACTCATTGCAGGAACTGCCTATGGCGGTAAAAAGTTGTACAAGGCTAATAAAGAAAAAAACGCAGAAGCTTAAAACTCCAAAAAGGTTGACGAAAGTCAACTTTTTTTTTGACATTTTTTATTACATGAAAAAACTGCTTTGGTTCCTTTTTTTAATACTGTTGGCCTTACTCAGCTATTACCGAGAAGTTCTTTTCGTAAGCATTAATGCCGTAATTGCCGGGGAACAATTCTTCTGGGCAAAAACAACTCAAATTGACTTTTTCCATAATAAAAGTGCAGCAACCTTAGTGCAATACAAATACATTATGACGGTTGGGTTTACCTTACTCTTTGGGTTGTTTACTGTAATTGGCCTTCGAGTTTCGTTTAAAGAAAGAACTCCCTTCCTGCTCGTACTACTTGTTTATGCCTTATGCGGTTTTGTTGCTTTCGTTGTTCTCCTCTACTCGTTTCTAACGAATAGTTTTAACAGCGTGTATTCCTTTCTTCGGCTAATTATTGAATACGTCCATAATCCGCTTGTATATATTATTCTTTCGGCTTCTTTTTTAGGATATTCCTATTCGCAGAAGAAGTAGGTTTTTTAAGTTGGTTTTGTATTAAACCCTAAGTAAAATGTTTCGTCACTTTAATACACTTTTATTTAACCAAACACTTTCTAGTTTGTCATATTGAGTATTCTTTGTAGCGCAGCGAAAAAGAATGTATCGAAATGAATCCAAACAATCACCACTCGATTAAAACCATAAGTCATCTATCCCTACTTTTCAATTTAGGACGCTACTTAATTAAAAGCATGTCATTAGGTCCAGTTCATTTTATTGAACTAATAGAGCATAATCTTAACTAGCTTGCGTAATTTTGACCTTCAAATTCACAAATGTACCGCTATGATTAAAGACACACTTATTGCAGATTTAATAGACGACGAAAGAGATAGACAAACAAGAGGAATTGAGTTAATAGCTTCAGAAAACTACGCTAGCGGATCTGTCATGAATGCCATGGGTTCTGTTCTCACAAACAAGTATGCTGAAGGTTTACCTGGGAAACGATATTATGGTGGCTGTGAGGTTGTCGATCAAATAGAAAACATTGCAATTGACAGGTTGAAACAACTGTTTAATGCTGAATGGGCGAATGTACAACCTCACTCGGGAGCTCAAGCAAATGCTGCTGTAATGCTAGCTTGTCTAAATGCAGGAGATAATATTTTGGGGTTTGATTTGTCACATGGCGGGCACTTAACACACGGCTCTCCTGTAAATTTTTCTGGGAAATTATATACCCCTCACTTTTATGGTGTAGAAAAAGAAACCGGCACCATCGATTACGATAAGGTCGAAGCCAAAGCCATTGAAGTTCAACCAAAGATGCTTATTTGTGGTGCTTCTTCGTATGTCAGAGATTGGGACTTTAAACGTTTTAAAGCTATTGCAGATAAAGTAGGCGCTATATTATTAGCCGATATATCTCACCCTGCGGGGTTAATAGCCAAAGGCATTTTAAATGATCCACTACCACATTGCCATATCGTTACTTCTACAACTCACAAAACATTGAGAGGACCTCGTGGCGGTATCATTATGATGGGGAAAGACTTTGAAAACCCATTCGGATTTAAAAACCCAAAAGGAGAATTGAGAATGATGTCTGCCTTATTGGATTCTGGAGTATTTCCAGGAACCCAAGGTGGGCCTTTGGAGCACGTGATTGCAGCAAAAGCAGTTGCGTTTAGTGAAGCACTAGAAGATTCTTTTATGGATTACATGCTCAAAGTGACTGAAAATGCGAAACTCATGGCTAGTGAATTAGTGACTAAAGGATACGATCTTGTCTCAGGAGGAACTGAAAACCATTGTATCTTGATTGATTTAAGAAACAAAGGAATTAGCGGTAAAAAAGCAGAACGTTTACTGGGCTTGTGCGACATCACGGTAAATAAAAACATGGTTCCTTTTGACGATAAATCTCCATTTATTACTTCGGGTATCAGAATTGGAACGCCAGCAATTACAACTAGAGGCATTGGTACAGAAACAATTCCAACAATTGTTGATTTGATCGATCAAGCACTTTCCTTAGATGAAGAGTCTGATGACTTCTTGGCAATTAAAGGAAAAGTGAATGAATTAATGATTCCATACCCTTTATTCAAAGAATCATAATTCGATGAAAGACCTCCTAGCGAATTTAAAACAAAATAAAAAGGCAATTCTATTTGTCGTTTCTATGCTAGGGATTTATTTGGCATTGCAATTCCTTTATGATTATGTGATTAGCCCAAAAACTGAAGTTGATTCAAAACTAATTGGAATCATTATTTCTCAAGCAGAAAGTATTCTTCAAGTATTAGGTTATGAGCTTTTGGCGCCAAATCTAATTTATACTGCCCACATGGGCATTAAAGATACTGTTGGGGTTGTAATTGGAAATCCTTGTGATGGATTGAGCTTATTCATCTTATTTACTTCTTTCTTAGTTATTTTTAGCGGCAAATGGTGGTTCAAGATAATTTACATCCTTTTAGGGGTTGGATTAATTCATATACTTAATGTACTGCGAGTCGTGGCATTAGCTCTCATTGTTAAGTATTCACCAGAGTCTCTCGATTTTCATCACTCCTATACCTTTACGCTGTTTATCTATTCGATTATCTTTTTAGTTTGGATGCTGAGAATTAAGATTTATAAAAAAGCTAAGTGGTAACTTTTTTCAATAAATCTAGATGGTGATAACAAAAAAAATATACTTTGAAGGCTAAAACGGAATTAGAGCAATAGCTGCCTTTATTGTAGTTATTTGGCATATTGGCCAAAATTCAACATTATTGAACATAAAAAGTGTTGGCTTTAATAAAAATGGTATGGCAGGTAATGTCGTACTATTATTTTTTGTGCTTATCTGTTTTTTAATCACTTACCTTCTTTTAATTGAAAAAGAAAGAACAAAGTCAATAGATATTAAGAGTTTTTTACCTTAGACGCATTTTTCGAATTTGGCCATTATGCTATCTCTCAATTATTATTTCAATTATATTAATCTATTTAGATATTATTCCAACTCCGGAAGATTTATCCACATCGTTAATGCTATATATTTTTTTATTAGCCAATATTGCTTATGGGCTAAAAATAACTATTACTTCTATTACTCCATTATGGTCAGCTGGGGCAGAAGATCAATTCTATTTAATTTGGCCTGTAATTGTTAAAAAAACTTCTAACTATCTTCTTACTTTTGTCTCTTTAATTCTATTATCTCTAATTACTAAGCTGGTCGTGTATGCAACCCTCACTCCAAAATCAATGGTATATATGGTTATTAGTAAAACGAATATTGATATTATGTGTTTTGGTGCAATTGGCGCATATTTAGTTTATTCAAAAAACAACATCCTAAAGGTTTTATATAGAAAAGAAATACAGCTAATTTCATGGGGTATATTAATCACCTCAATTTTTTACAAACCAATACATATCTATTCTTTTATTGATGGGGAACTGAATTCAATATTTTATTTAATAATAATATTAAACGTTTCTACTAATAAAAACACAATCATATCGTTAGAAAACAAAATTTTTAATTTTATTGGAAAAATTTCGTATGGAATATATATTTACCACATGTTGGTTATATATATCGTTTCATACCAATTAAAATATTTAGGATTGAAACTAGACATTATAATAGTTCATCTTCTCATATTTTTACTGACAATTTTAACTTCATGGATCTCTTACGAGTATTTTGAGAAACCATTTTTAATAAAAAAAAGCAAATATACTATAGTGACTAGCTCTAATTCAAGTAACTGATTCAATTTTATAGCATAGTCAAAGAAATTTTCAAATCATTAAATAGGTGTATTGTACTTATATTAAAAAAGGGGCGCCAATCAGCGCCCCTTTTCAAAAAATAACTTACAATGTTACTTATACATCAACATTTGCATATTTCGCGTTCTCTTCAATAAAAGCTCGCCTTGGTGGAACTTCATCTCCCATTAACATAGAGAAAGTTCTATCTGCCTCGACAGCGCTATCTACGGTAATTTGGCGTAATGTTCTATTTCCTGGATCCATAGTTGTGCTCCACAATTGCTCAGCATTCATTTCTCCTAAACCTTTGTATCGCTGTACATTTACACTAGAATCTTTCCCTGCTCCTTTAAATTCCTCAATGGCAGCATCACGAGATTTATCATCCCAACAATAAGTAGACTTCGAGCCCTTTTTCACTTGGTACAACGGCGGAGTAGCGATGTAAATGTTTCCACCTTCAACCAATTCCTTCATATGACGGAAGAAGAAAGTTAGAATTAGCGTTTCAATGTGACTGCCATCAACATCCGCATCACACATAATGATCACCTTATGGTATCTCAATTTTGATACGTCCAAAGCTTTTGAGTCTTCCTCTGTCCCAACTCTTACTCCAAGAGCTGTATATATATTTTTAATCTCCTCGTTCTCGAAAATTTTGTGGTGCATTGCTTTTTCCACATTCAAAATCTTACCCCGCAATGGCATTATAGCTTGAAACTTTCGGTCTCTTCCTTGCTTTGCTGTTCCCCCTGCAGAATCTCCCTCTACCAAGTATATCTCACAAAGTGAAGGATCTTTTTCAGAACAATCTGCAAGTTTACCCGGCAAACCAGAGCCGCTCATTACGTTCTTTCGCTGAACCATTTCACGAGCTTTTTGTGCTGCATGCCTAGCTTGAGCTGCAAGTATTACTTTCTGAACGATTATTTTGGCATCATCTGGATGCTCTTCTAAATAGTCTGCAAGCATTTCGGAAACCGCTTGTGAAACCGAAGCTGAAACTTCTCGATTACCTAATTTCGTTTTCGTTTGACCTTCAAATTGAGGCTCTTGAACTTTTACCGAGATAATAGCGGTTAGACCTTCACGAAAATCATCTCCGGCTATTTCAAATTTTAATTTTGAAAGCATTCCAGATTCATCTGCATACTTTTTAAGCGTATGTGTTAAACCACGACGAAAACCCGATAAGTGAGTTCCCCCTTCATGCGTATTAATGTTGTTTACATATGAATGGAGGTTCTCAGCATACGACGTATTGTAAACCATGGCAACCTCAACTGGCACACCATTCTTTTCTCCTTCAAAGGATATAACTTCCTTCATTAAGGGCTCTCGGTTACCATCTAGATATTTAATAAACTCCTTAAGACCTTCTATTGAATGAAAGGTTTCTCCTTCAAATTCGCCATCCTCTTTTGTAGCGCGTCTATCCACTAAATGAATGGTAATGCCTTTATTTAAGTAGGCTAATTCCCGCAAACGGCTAGCTAATGTATCGTAATTGTATTCTAAGACTTGAGTAAAAATTGTTGAATCTGGCCTAAAAGTTACAGTTGTCCCTCGTTTATCAGTTTCTCCAACTTCCTTTACTGGATTCAATGCTTTACCTCGAGCATATTCTTGTTCATATATTTTACCGTCTCTAAATACAGTTGCTTTTAAGTGCTCTGAAAGTGCGTTCACACAACTGACCCCAACACCGTGCAATCCGCCTGAAACTTTATAAGAATCTTTGTCGAATTTACCACCTGCACCGATTTTAGTCATTACCACCTCAAGAGCAGAAACTCCTTCCTTTTTATGAAGGTCTACAGGAATACCACGACCGTCATCTTCTGTTGTAATCGAATTGTCTTCATTGATAATAACAGTAATATTATTACAGTGACCCGCAAGTGCTTCGTCAATTGAGTTATCTACTACTTCATATACCAAATGGTGCAAACCTCTCGCACCTACATCTCCAATGTACATGGATGGGCGCATACGAACATGCTCCATACCTTCTAACGCTTGGATACTATCTGCCGAATAATTATGCTTGTTAAATTCTTCTTTCTTCTCGCTCATATTATTTAAAAATAACCTATTAGCAAATATATCGAAAGCCCTCTTTTTAACGCAATAAAAGCCGCTAAAAATAGCAGCTTTTATTAACAGGTAATAAACAATTTATATTCTCATTATCAAAAACTTACAAAGATTAAAAAGCATATGTCAAACCACCCCAAACATTAAAGCCTTGAGTTGGGTAATCTTTGTATTTTTCGAAGTTAATTCCACCAATATTATTGAACTGAACAAAGGCAGATAATCGCTTTGTATAACGATATTCAACATTCAAATTCGCATCAAAAATTGACTTCAATTTAACTACATTGTAATCAATTACATTGTAATCAATAATCGTGTTGTTCACATCTAAGTTAGCTTCACCCCTGGCGAATTGCTCTCCCCAAAAGATAAGATCCGTTTTCAAAATAATTTTATTCCTTAAGTTATATGCTCCGGAGATAGAAGCTTTCACGTCAGGTCGATGCCATGCTTCTGCTTGGTCTATTGTTTCGAAAATAAAATAATTTGCTTGACCGTAAAGTGTTATTTTCTCATTCACCTGGTACGCCATTTCACCTTTAAAGTTCAATTCATCAATTTCATCGTATACCGCATAATACACTTTCGATAAGGCTCTATTGGTGTCGGTTACCTGAACGAACAAATAATCGTCTGTTGTTCTTTTAAAGGATCCGCTTAGGTTAAATGAAAGCTTTTTACTTAAAGTTCCCCTTACCCCTGCATAAAGATTAAACTTCTCATTCGTATTTCGTAACTTAATGTCATTTGCTACAAATAAATTCTCCTTAGTTATGGAAGCATAGTTTACTCTTCGCTTTTCTCCATTTATACCAATATAAGGAACCAAAATATTATCTATCACATTGTACTTGATCTCAGCAATAGGATAAAAGTGAAAGTCCGCTTGAGAATCTGCATCAATAAAAATCCCCAACCCGGCATTAATTCTAAATTTATCGCCAATTGTACTTACCTGAGGTTTTATTCCAATAATAGTGCTGTTTTTATTGAATTGGTATTGATTGTAGTCCACCAATATGTCTAAATTATATAATTCAGAGTTTTTAAACTGACTAAGATTTGCATTTAACACCACGTTGTTCTCTTGATGATTCATCGCATTCGTGGTCAATTCGTATCGAATATCTCCTGAATAACGAAGGTTAAAAGAGTCTTGTTTGGTCGTTTTCAATGCCACTTGGGCCGAAAACCTGTTGTAATATTGCTCCAAATCCTGCTTCTGCAGCTCCACCCTGTTCTGTGGGTTATCTAACTTGTAATAGCCGTAATAATTGAAATTTTGACGATCGAAAGAAATAGTTGAACTCAAGGTATTTCGTTTCCAAAATCGCTTACCAAATAACTCCGCGTGAAGATATTGATTATCAATTCCTTCAATGTTATTCACCTCTGCCATGTTATAATACCTAACATGTCCGCCAAAACTGTATTCCTTAGACCTTGAATTATTGTAGTACAATTCTCCAAAAGGAAGTAACGCATTACCTACCCCTAACCTTGCATAACCGTTGTAAAGCTTTAACAAAGGTTCCCCTTTAATTTTTGCTGACAGAATCGGTTCAACCTGAAATTTAACCGGAAGTTGCTTACTAATGAAGGAATAATTTAAATCCAATTCAATCTTTAAATCATCGTCAATTACTGGATCAAAATTGATTTTATTCGCATCTATCAGTGTAGGTTCATATTCCTTCACAACTTTGAATGTGTCCGGAGGAAGTTGCGTTTGAGCAATACTAGAATTAGCTATAAGACTAACTAATGTGGTTATAAAAATTTTATTTTTCATCATTCACCTCCTTTACTTTAGCTGGTTTATTTATCACCGAATCTGGCTCAAATAGCTTATCTTCATTCTCATTTCCTTCAGAGAGTTTAATCTCCAAAGGCGTTTCTTTAACCTCTTGCTTGCTTTCTTGCGATTCGTTCAGAATACGTAGTTTTTCCTTAGCAATCTCCACCAATTCGGTATTATCAGCATTGTCAATCACACTTTGATACGTAACTCGTGCATTGTAATAATCTTCACCAGCAATGAAATTATCCGCTAACAGAATAAATCCCTTTGCAATCCAATATGGGAAAGAAGGTACTTGATCAACCAACCTGTAGATAGCAGTATCACTTTTTCCATATTCTCCTTTAAGATAGAATGCCTGAGCCATTAAATACTTTGCCTCTGCTCCAGTTGTGTTCTTGGCATTTGATAAGGTATCCAGGTGTACAATCGCTTGATCGTAATTTTCATTTTTTAGAGCCGTTTTAGACAAGGTCAGTTTTGCTTGCTGCCAAAGATTTTCATCCATTAGACCCACTCCGGTTAATACTGAATTTGCATAACCAGAAGCTTTGTCAAAGTCTTTCTTTTCAACATACAATTGCATCAAGTTAATAACCGCGTATCTAACGTTCTCCTTCCGATTAGCAGAATTCTCAAGTCTAGTATAAGCAGTAATGGCTTCATCCCTCTTTTCCAACTTTCTGTAAATTCCGCCCAAGGCTAAAAGAGATTTCTCTGTAAATTTATTTTGAGGCTTCGCAACAACGAATTCAAAATCCTTTGCCGCTTCTTCGTAAAACTCTCCCTTTAACTCACAATCTGCTCTATAGTAATGAGCATTTAAACTGAATAACCCTTTTGGATATCGCTTCATATAATTTGAAAAGTCTCTGACTGCTTTATCGCATTTCCCTTCTAAATAGGCATTTTCTGCAATTACATAATTTGTTGAATCCAATTCATTTTTACTTATGTCAGCGAATGGTACTCCATTAATATAGTCTTGAAATGTATTTGCATCGCCTTTATCAATATAAATTTTCTTGATTTTACCCAAAGCCTGCTTTGACTCATTGCTTCCAGGATACTTTTTAATAACCTCATCAAAAGCAGCTAGTGCTAAATCATCTTCTTTTCTGTTATAATGAATTAATCCAGTTTTTAAATAGGTGCCTGCCAAATAATTACTATTCGGGTAGTCATTAATTAGTTGATTATAAAAAGACAAAGCTTCAGCTTCCCTCCCTAAAATTAATTCGGTACGCCCGAGTTCAAATAAAGCATCATCGTAATAAATCGACTCCTTTTGTTCCTTTAGCAAGGTATTCAATCGCTTTGATTTTTGCTTATAATCACCTAGCACTCCGAAAGCCACTGCTGATTGAAACAACGCATAATCCTCGTTATTGACTGAGGTGTTGGCTGCCTCTTTGTAATTCTTTATCGCATTCCGGTAATCCTTCTGAATAAAATAACTATCCCCAATTCGCAGATACGCATCATTAATCAAACCTTGGTTAATGCTATTTGCATTCTCAATAAACTCTTCAAACCAAAAAATGGCAGAGCTGTATTTTTTTCTTTCATAATGGGTGTAAGCAGCATTGTAATATCCTTTGTTATAAAAATCTAAACTTCGTGCGCCTGAACTAGCCAAAAAGTCGGAATAATAATTATATGCATTGACATAATCCCCTAATCGAAAGAACCCTTCAGCCATCCAAAAAATAGCAGATGCTTTTAATTTTGGTTCGTAGTTGTTCTTCAATGAAAGTTGGAATTTATTTACCGCTTCCAAATAATCTTTTTCCTGATATAACTCAACTCCCCTGTAGTACGCAATTCGTTGTTTTGCCCGCAATAGCTTAATGTCTTGCCGCTTAATTCTGTCTATCGACTTCAACGCCTCTTCGTAGTTTTTTGTAGAATAATACACCCCTACCAGATACTCATAAGCATCATTGATCCTGGTAGAGTTTGGATAACTATTAATGTATTCTTCAAAGGCTCCAATTGCATCATCGTAAGGGTGGTAACTTAGTTCATACGCCGTCTTCGCATAATTAAACAAAGCATCTTCAGTTACTTCAGGGTCCACCTTTAGTTGATATGCATTTTTAAATGCCGTTTTTGCCGAACTTTTATTATCCCCATAAATATTAGATTGCCCAATGTAGAAATAGGCATACTGGTCTAACGTGTCATTCTTTCCAACCGCCTTTTGAAAGGATTTGATCGCTTGCTCGTAATTTTTAGTTTGAAAATAAGAGTAACCAAGTTGATAGAAATCATCATTTGTTCCGCTATTACGCTTTAAATATTCTTCTAAATTGGGCAAGGCTTCTTCAAACCTACCTGTTTCATAATACGCATCGCCAATTAGCTTTCTAATTTCATCTTCCTTTTTAGGGGGTGCAGAATCCAAGACTGCAGGCGCGTAGGCTAAAAGCTGCTCATATTTACCTTGCAAATAATAAATCTGAGTGAGGTAATAAGGCACAATGGAGCCAAACTGTGGATCGTTGGCTAATCGATTAAAATTCTCTGATGCTGTTTGATATTTACCGTCTTGATACGAAATGTGGGCATAATAATATCGTGCAGCAGCTACATAGAGGTTGTCCGTATCTTTTATCTCATAAAAAGCTTTCGCTGCTTTATCAAACTCATCAAGTTCAAAATAGGAATATCCTTTCTTAAAATAGTACTCATCTCTTTCTTCCGGATTTAAGTCTAACGGGTCAATCTCTGTCAAGTAATCAATTACATCTTCCCACTTGCGCTTTCTGAATTGAAATTTTGCAAGGTTAAAATAAGCTGAGACCAAATGAGAAGTTTCAGGATGATCTTCAATAAATTTCTTTAACATGGGCTCTGCATTCGCGTGAAACATTTCCACAGCGCAAAAAGCAGCATAGTATTCTGCATCAATTCGCACTTCTGAATGCAAGTCGCGAATGCTCTCAATTGCCTTTTGAAAGTACTGCTGGGCAGGAACAAATTTTTCCTTTTGATACAAATCCATCCCATTTCGAAAGTCAGGGTTTGCAGCAGTAAAAACCAAACTCCGCTGTGCTTGTATGTTATTGCAGCTAATAATGACAAACAGAATGAGGCTAAGCCGTTGAAGTATGGTCATAATATTCAGTTGATTTTTCACGATATAAGTTTCTTCTATTCCACTTGTTATAGAACTATTAAAGTTAACTGATTGGTTTCGCCATAACCTTAGGATTTGCCCAAGTTTTCAACGTTTTTTTGTTAAAAGAATTGTCATCGATTTAGGCTTTTTTTATGCCCAAAATTCACTTACCCCTTCTTAAATTTCTATCTTTGTTTGAAAACTCAAAATCATGCCCGGAACTGCCATAATTGAATTGAACAGTGTAAACGTTTTTCAGCAAAAGAATTTGGTGCTCTCCAACATTGGGTTAAGAATTGAAAAGGGAGAACTCGTTTACCTTGTTGGAAAAAACGGCTCAGGGAAAAGTAGCTTTTTGAAAACACTTTACGGAGAGTTGAAATTAAAAGAAGGAGACGCCACAATTGCCGGAATTGATATGAAAAAATTAAGTCGCAAGAAAATTCCATTTCTAAGAAGAAAAATTGGAATTGTTTTTCAAGACTTTCAGCTACTATCTGACCGAACGGTTAACAACAACCTGAAGTTTGTCATGAAAGCCACAGGCTGGAAAAGCAAGAAAGAAATTAGCGAAGGAATTCAGATTGTACTTGAAAAAGTAGGTTTGGGAAATAAAGGTTTCAAAATGCCTCATGAACTTTCAGGCGGTGAACAACAACGAGTTGCCATTGCAAGAGCCTTATTAAATGATCCCGAAATTATTCTCGCCGATGAACCTACCGGAAACTTGGATCCAGAAACGTCATTGGAAATTATGAAGCTTTTGGTTTCCATTAGTCAAAATGACAAGGCTGTGCTTATTGCAACACACGATTACGACATGATGCGCAAATTTCCGGGTAGAGTTTTACAATTTGAAAATGAAACGATTATTGAACCAACCCCAACCATTCCGCCAAGCTCTTAGCGTTTTTTTCATTATCGAATAGCTCTGTAATCGCAAATTGTCTTCTCCGAATCTTTTCAACATCTAATTTCAAAGTAAAAATTGAAGCCAAATTTTTTCGCCAGTCGTCAACACCATTAGCGATTGAGCAATACTCAGCCAATTCGGTACCATCTATCATTTCATGATTAACTACAATCTCATTACCGGCAGTTAATGCATGTAATAATTTCAGTTTAATTCCTGTGGATTGAAAAGTCGGTAAGCAATTGACTTTGGAAGTTTTAATCAGTTCAAACATTAGGTGATCACTAGGATTTTCGACCAATGTTACGTTTTTCATCATTGCAATCTTCTCAACAATGGCTTTGCCTGGTTCACTGCCAGCAACAATTAATTCAAACGGCAATTCGCTAAACACCTCCAATAAAAATAAAACTGCCTCGGCATTTTCTTCAATTTCCAAATTCCCTTGGTACAAGGCAACCTCCTTAAAATAATACAAAGTATCATCTTGGGGCACTTGTCGGTAAAAGGCTGGCAAGTACAAACTATTTAAACCTAAAGCTTCAAAGTACTTCGTGTCTTTTGGCGAGATGGCAAATACCCCATCAGCAGCATGCAAGACCTTCTCATATCGCTCCAATGCCTTCGCTTCAATAGAGTAGTAGCCTTTTCGGAGACTTGTATATTCATATTTTGATAAACTTCGGTAATAGTCGTGCTCCACATTATGAGCTCTCACCCACTTCTGCTTCTCAGCCAATCTCGGATGATTCAAGTAAGAACAGCATTGCAAACTTTCAAATAATATAGGCGCATCATCCGAAGCCAATCGCTCTAAGAGTTGCTCACTTTTTCTACTCTTTACTGAAAAAGGAGAAAGAAACAAGGCATTCAAAGGACTTGTATTTCTAGGGTAATAATAAACCTCCGCAGCAAATTGTTCCAATTCCAAAACTTCCCCTCTACCGTAATCAAAACAATGCAAAGCAATCTTGCAACCCAAGTTAGAAAGTGCTTCTAGCTTATAAAACACATCGATCACTCCACCATAATCTGCAGGCAAAGGAACATTGAATGAAACAATATGTAAATCTATTTTACTCAAACTTCTTTTAAGATATTCAACAACACTTTTTCCTCGTCTTGCCAAGTTAATTTTTGGCTCAATTCTTTACAGTTGGATTGCCACAATGCATATTTCGAAGAATTCAACATCTCATTTAACTGATTTGCTAATATTTCATTCTCATAACTTCTCAACTCTTCCCCAACCTCAATTCCATTCAAAGCTTTTTTGACCTCAACTAAGTCTGCATACAAGATAGGAGTTTGGCAATGTAAGTAATCAAAAATTTTATTCGGCAAAGCATAAGTGTAGTTCAAGCCTAGCTTGTGTTCCAAAGAAACGCCAATTTTAGCTCTCAGCGTATATTCTTTCAACTGCAAGGGCTCTAATCGACCTAAAAAATGAATTTTATTTTGCAATCCTAAATCATTGACTAAAACCTTGACTTCTTGCTCTATATCTCCACCTCCGGCAATCCACAACTCAGCGCGAACATCAGGCATTGCAGCTATTAGTTCTTCCAATCCTCTACCAACATTTAAGGCACCTTGGTATAAAATTGCATTCTCTTTTTCAGGAATCCGATGGCCAATATAAATTGGAAAGTTTCGCATCACCTTAAAATCCACGTTGTACAACTTTTTGTATGTTTCAGAAATTTGAAACGTTACCGTGATGCAGTGTTGTAACTTGGGAACAATAGTGCCTTCAATGCGATGCCAAATTCGCTGTACCGAAGGCCTATTAACCAGTTCAGGAACTTCTGTAAAGTATTCATGACTGTCGTAGATCATCGGAACTCCTTTTATTTTCGATGCCAAATAATTGGCAGGCAAGGTGTCCAAATCATTTGCATAAAAAACAGCAGCTTTTGTAAACAGCAGCTTGAAGAATAATCGAATATTCAAATTCGCATAAAAAAGAGCGCCTTTATTGAACCACAAACTAAAGCGCTTGTAAGAATAATTCAAGCTTCCAAATTTCGGACTTTGAGGTAGTTTTCTACCCAAAACCAATACTTCAAAATTATTAGTTGCTAAGGTATTGCAGACCTTTTGCACCCTTTGGTCGGTACTCAAGTCTGAGCTAACACTAACAACTATTTTCTTTTTGTGACTCACGAATTACGAAAATGAGAAAAATATAGCAGTGAACGAGAGGAATTGACAAAAGTTGTTCTAATTAAACCACAGCACTTCTTAGTTTTCCTAAACTAGCTAATATCCTTTCCCCCTTGCGAGATAAAAGACGCTGCCAATAGAATGATGGCTTCAATGCTAACAGATTTTATAAATAAAAAATTAAATTTACAATTGTACGGTATTAATAAAAAGATAAACTATGAGAAAACTACTAAGTACAATTGCGATAACGCTATCTCTAGCTGCATGCAATTCGAACAACACAGAAACTGGATATAACAAGGAAAAAGAAGGGGGCTGTCCTTTCGGGTTCGACAAAATGAAATCATCGGGACAGGTAATAAAAAGTGAAGGAAATACTAACAAAGACTGGTGGCCAAATCAATTAAACCTAGGTGTACTCCATCAAAATTCTGCCTTATCAAACCCTATGGAAGAGGAATTTAACTACCGGGCGGAGTTTGCAAGTATAGATTACAAAGCCTTAAAAGAGGACTTAGCCAAAGTTATGACGGAGTCACAAGAATGGTGGCCTGCGGATTATGGAAACTACGCTCCATTCTTTATCCGAATGGCTTGGCACAGTGCGGGGACCTACAGAACAGGTGACGGACGAGGCGGCTCAAGAGAAGGTCAGCAACGATTTGCTCCTTTAAACAGCTGGCCTGATAATGCCAACCTAGATAAAGCTAGAAGATTATTATGGCCAATTAAACAGAAATATGGCAAGAAGATATCTTGGGCAGATTTAATGATCTTGGCAGGAAATGTTGCTTACGAAACAATGGGTCTTGAAACTGTCGGATACTCAGGTGGAAGAAGTGATGTTTGGGAGCCGGCAAGCAACGTATATTGGGGTGCTGAATCAAAATTTTTAGCAGATGACAAGAGATATTCTGAAGACAGGGAACTAGAAACTCCTTTAGCTGCTGTGCAAATGGGATTGATTTATGTTAACCCAGAGGGTCCAAACGGAAACCCTGATCCTGTTTTAGCTGCACACGACATTAGAGAAACCTTTGGCAGAATGGGCATGAACGATGAAGAGACAGTTGCCCTAATTGCAGGTGGACACACTGTAGGAAAAACGCATGGAGCAGCAAGCGGTGACTATTTAGACGAAAGTCCAGAGGCAGCCGGTATTGAAGAACAAGGTTTTGGTTGGAAAAATAGTTACAAAACTGGAAAAGGTCCTGATGCCAATACTTCTGGCTTAGAAGTAATTTGGACTTCTACCCCAACCAAGTGGAGCATTGGGTTTTTCGCAAGCCTATTTGGCAACGAATGGGAATTAACAAAAAGCCCAGCAGGTGCGAACCAATGGGTAGCAAGCAACGCTGAGCCTATTTTCCCAGATGCATTCGATAAAGACAAAAAGCATAAACCAACCATGTTAACTACAGACTTATCGTTGCGGTTTGATCCAGAATATCAAAAAATTTCAAGAAGATTCTTAGAAAATCCAGCTGAATTTGACAAAGCATTTGCTAGAGCTTGGTTTAAATTAACACACCGAGACATGGGACCAAGTTCAACATACATTGGACCTGAAATTCCTAAAGAAGAATACATTTGGCAAGACCCTATTCCCGCAGTAGATCACGAATTAATTTCGGCTAGTTACATTGCCAATCTAAAAGGTGATATTTTAAACTCTGGATTAACTCAAAGTGAACTAATCGAAACTGCATGGGCTTCTGCATCAAGTTATAGAAACTCTGATCGACGTGGTGGGGCAAATGGAGCTAGAATAAGATTGGAGCCTCAAGTAAATTGGGAAAGTAATAAGCCTTCGCAATTGAAAAAAGTGTTAGCTAAATATGAAGAAATTCAAGCAAAATTTAATGCAAAAAACGGAAACAAAAAAGTATCTATAGCTGATTTAATTGTGTTGGGCGGCTCTGCTGCAGTTGAAGAAGCAGCGAAAAAAGCAGGCTACCCAACGGAAGTGGCTTTTACTCCCGGAAGAATGGATGCCACTCAAGAGCAAACAGATGTTGAGAGCGTTAATTTATTAGAGCCAATGGCAGATGGTTTTAGAAATTACCAGAAAACAGAGTACACCCTAACTACAGAAGAGCTATTAATTGACAAAGCTCAATTACTCAGCTTAACCGCTCCGGAAATGACCGTTTTGTTTGGTGGTATGAGAATGTTGAATACAAATTACGACAAATCTAAGCATGGAGTTTTTACCAACAACATTGGAGTGTTAACCAATGACTTTTTTGTCAATTTATTAGACATGAGTACCTATTGGGAAGCGACGTCTGACAAAAAAATGGAATTTGTTGGAAAAGATAGAAGTTCAGATAAAATTAAATGGACAGCCACTAGAGCAGACTTAATATTTGGTTCAAACTCAGAATTAAGAGCTGTTGCTGAAGTATACGCCAGTAACGACGCAAAAGAAAAGTTCGTAAAAGACTTTGTTGCTGCTTGGGTAAAAGTAATGACCCTTGACCGTTTTGATTTAGTGGAGAGTTAAGAATAGACTCGCACAATTTATAAAAGGTGATTTGAGTGTATACTTAAATCGCCTTTTTTATGTCATAGCCTTATTATTTTACTCACAATACAGCACTCATTTCCTAACTTATAGGGGAATCGTAAAGCATTGGAGATGATCTTTTTTGTCACTAGTTTATGTTAATAAAATAGCTCGTAGCAAATCCTTTAAAATAAAAAAAGCCACACTTTCTCAGTGAGGCTTTTTTTATTTATTATATTTTATTTTTCTACTTCGCAGCCTCTATGCCGCAATCTAAGAAGTCAGAATATTCTTCAACACTAGGAGTGTAACCTACAGGATTGCCCAATAGATAACCTTCAGGGCTAAGGATTACATAATATGGTTGTGAATTGTTATTAAACACTTGAGTTTGGAAGGTTGCCCATTTGTTACCAATGGTCTTAATCTTCTTTTTCTTCAATTCATTGCCAGCCATGTATTCAAAAACACCTTGCTGCTCTTCCGGTAATTTTTCCTTGTCATCAACATATAGAGAAACTAAAACAAAGTCATTTCCTAACTTCTTTTTAATGCTTTTCATTGTCCAAACAGATTCTTCCATTTTTCTACAGTTCACGCACGCCCATCCAGTAAAATCAATCAAAAGTGGCTTATTTACTCTCTTCGCTTCTGCCATCGCTTCTTCAAAATCATCAAATGGAGCATGGAATGTTTCCTTCTCGTACCAAGAATAAAAAGTTGGAGGAGGGAAACCACTTAATAGATTATGATTCCAAGGTGGAGTCTTCATTACACCAGGTGCAATGTAAATGGTAAAAATCAACACCACAATTCCGAACGCTTTTCTAAAAGGCGACAATTTTGAAATTGGAGAATCATGAGGAAGCTTAATTAATCCAAATAAATAAAGTGTTAAACCTGTAAAAATGATGGTCCAAATCAAGAAGAACGTTTCTCTATGAACTAATTCCCACTGCTCTACTAAATCTGCATTCGAGAAGAACTTCAATGCCAATGCCAACTCAATAAAACCTAAAACTACTTTCACCGCATTCAACCAACCACCAGACTTTGGTAGCTTATTCATCATGCTTGGAAAGGCTGCAAAAACTGCAAACGGAAGTCCTAACGCAATTCCGAAACCACTCATGGCTGCTGTAATTGGCCAAGGTCCATTTTTCAATGCCGAGCCTAAAACAGTTCCTAAAATTGGCCCTGTACAAGAGAAAGAAACCAACGCTAAGGTTAGTGCCATGAAGAAAATCCCTAAGGTTCCTCCAACTTGCGAGGCTGAATCGGCTTTGTTGGTTAAAGATGCCGGTAAGGTAATTTCAAAATAGCCAAAGAACGAAATGGCAAACACCACAAATACAACAAAGAAAATAATGTTTAGCACTACACTTGTTGCAATTTCACTCAATACTGCCGGATCGGCATTAAAGTGAAATGGGATACTTAAAATAGCGTAAATTAAAAAGATAAAAAAGCCATATAAAACAGCATTTCCCAACCCTTTCCCACCGCCATCTCCTTTGGTAAAAAAGCTGACGGTTAATGGAATCATTGGAAACACACAAGGAGTTAGCAATGCAATTAAGCCGCCAATAAAGCCCATAAAGAACACTACCCACAGGTTGCTCACATCTTGATTATCCTCCTCACTATCAACACAATTACCTTTTGGATTATCTAAATCTACATTTGGCAAGTATGGAATAATCGACTCCACATCTAAATTTGCTTCTACATCAGATTTCTCCAACGAATTTATTCCGTTCCCCGTGTTCAAGTCAAATTCAACTTCAATTAATTCCGGTGGCAAACACATAGATGAATTACAAACAATAAATTCGAATCGAATGGAGTATTTATCTCCAGTTACACCTTCAACAATGCGTGCAAATTCGACCTCATTTTCATAATAATTAAGAACTAAGTCTGCTGTAGGGTCAAATTTTGAAATTAGCTCACCCGATTCTTTCGTTACCGTGTCAGGATCCATAGCTTTATTCAAGTAAAACTTGGTAGCCATTACTTGCTCCTCATCTGACTTCTGCTTTTGGGAGTACAAGTGCCAGCCTTCGCCTATCGTTCCTTTAAAGTGAAAGTCATAACTCCCTTCAGCATTCTTAGTAGAAGTATACTCCCATTTAGTTGCATTTAAATAATCATTTGAAAGATCATCTGACCCTTCGATTATTTGTGCCGGATTATCATTCTCTATAACCTCTCCCGTTGTCTCTTCCTCTTCAGAAGAAGCTTCAGATGCTGTGTTAGCAGGAATGCTAAATTCAAAATCTACATATTCCGGTGGCAAACACTTTTCAGCATCACATACCATAAAGTAAACCTCAGCAGTAGCGCTAAACCCTCTAGCATTTAGCGATTTTATTTTTTGAGTAAACGTTACTTTCTTCTCGAAGTAATTCAAATCCATGTCAAAGTTTAGATCGAATTCCGTTTTTGCTTTTGGCTCTTTTACTTTCCCTATTTTCTCAAAATCTGAAGACTCCTTAAAGGTAAACTCAGTAGCTATTGGACCATCATCACTTGGTAATGATTGAGAATACAAGTGCCACCCTTCTTCGATAGCAGCCGTCATTTGCAATTCAAATGTTCCGTTTTCTAATTGCTTTACTTCTGTTTTCCAACCTACAGGATTGAATATTTGAGCGCTAGAAATGATTGCCGAAAAGAACAACAGAATGCCCATAAAGAGTGTACGCATGTTTACTTTTTATTGTGTGCGTGCGAATTTAAGATAAATGTTATATTTATTCGTGCTGGAACACCTCACATAAAGAACCTTTACATTTTAATGTAAATTATTAAGATTGTAGAACTCAACGATCACATTTAATCTTCAACAATTTAGCTGAATCCTCAGTTACTTTATATCTATCATCTAAACGATGCCCTATGAGCCAAACTACCTTATCTTCAGAAAGCATAACATAGGTTTCTTCTTTCTGTGCTCTAGAAATTTTTAAATCAATTAAAATATCACTGACTTTCTTCTTTCCAGTCATTCCTATGGGTTGCATTCTATCTCCAGCAGCCCATTTCCTAATTTTTAAGGGGAACACCAATTTACTCCGATCTACAACCTCTTCCTTTTTACTCCTTATACCCGACTTGTACTCCTCTTTTAATAGGCGTTGCAATTCAAGTCGTAAAGGATCTAAAAGCAATGTTGTATTCTTTTCAATTAAATAAACAAATGGTTCTTCTTCTTTCATTCCTCTAATAATTTCAGCTCTTTCACGGTCGACAAAAATGTTAAAATCTTTACCTAGAAAGACCTTTCCTACTTGTTTCTTTTTAATGCACACTAATAAATTATTCACTTGAACTGAAGTAAACCCAAGTGGTGACAAAACATGATACAGATAAAATTGCTTCCGATCTAATCGATCAATCGTTGAAAAATTAATGCACCCTTCATCTAATTCCTTTCGCAGATCTGCTGATTGCTGGTTTACGAACTCGTCAAGAATATCATAGGTTTCTTTTAAATGATGTAAGTTTTGACGCATGGTCTTGAGCAAACCTGGGTTCCTTTCTTTCCAAGGCTTTATAATTTCATGGCGAAACCAGTTTCTATCGTATTTCGTGGATTCGTTTGACTTATCTTCCCTGGATTCAACTGAATTTTCTGCAGCATACTTTCTAATTTCTAACTTTGTAAAGCCTAACATTGGCCTAAACTTTTCCGTCGTTGAACGTATTCCTGCTAACCCCTTTACTCCTGTCCCTCTATTGAGATTCAACAAAAAAGTTTCAACATCATCTTCCAAATGATGCGCTGTTGCCAAAGTGTTATATTCTTGCTTCACCGACAATTCCTTGAAGAAATCATACCTTAAACTTCTTGCTGCCATTTGAATAGAAACACCATTTTCCTTCGAGAATTGAACGGCATCCACTTTTTTCGCATAGAAGGGAGTTTTTCGTTCTGCTGCAATCCGTCGCACTAATTCCTCGTCTGCGTCACTCTCTTCTCCCCTTAAAGAAAAATTAACATGCGCCACACCATAAAGGTAATTTGACTTTTCCATTAAGTCCCATAAGACCATGGAGTCAACACCTCCGCTCACTGCAATCAAAATTTTTTGATCAAAGCGAATGTTGCAGTTCTTAAACTCTTTATTAAACGTTTTAAACATCTATTTTTCTCCTAATTCAAAAATTGCTTTTGCCTTTAATAAACACTCTTCGTACTCCTGTTCGGCATTTGCTAGATTGGTTATTGCCCCTCCAACTGTTAAGGACAAATACTTGTTCCTTTCAGAATACATCAAACTCCTAATCACCACATTAAAATCGGCATCTCCGTCGGGAGTGATGTAACCCACACTCCCAGAATACAATTCTCTTCTCGATTTTTCATGTAAATCGGCCAATTGCATTGCAGAAATTTTCGGCGCACCCGTCATACTGCCCATGGGAAAGCACGTCTCAATGACGTCAAATATATCATACTGTTGGTCAATCGTTGAACGAACAGTTGAAATCAATTGATGCACCTGAGGAAATGGATACACCCCAAATAACTCTTCTACCTTAACAGTTCCTCGCGCTGCAGTTCTCGACAAATCATTACGAACCAAATCGACAATCATTACATTTTCCGTTTGCTCTTTTAAATCCGATTTTAACTGTTGTTTCAAAACTTCATCTTCCTGCTCTGATACACCTCTTTTAATAGTTCCTTTAATGGGTTGAGAATACAGCTGGCGACCTCTTTTCACCACAAACCTTTCAGGAGAAGCGCAAATCAAAGCATCGCTTTTTAATTTATAAAAAGCTGAATAAGGCATAGTCGATTTAGCATTCAACATGCAATAAGCTGCTGCCGAATCAATTTCAACCTGCTCTTTATAAAATTCCTGACAATAGTTTATTTCATAAATATTGCCAACCTGAATTTCAAATTTCAACTGATTTATCGCCCTCAAGTATTCCTGCCGCTCCATTCTAGCTTGCAACTTAGGTAAGACTGTAGTTCTGGGCTGAAATTTATTGAGGCCTTTCAAAAATTCAGATACTGCTGAATTATTGTCGCCATAAAAACGAACCTCATCTTCTCCTCTTTTCTGAATCACTAGTATTTCAGGTTCAAAAAAACTCAAATCTCCTAAATCGAAATTGGACTGATGACGAGAACTCAATTGCTCAAATTGGTTTTTCAAGTCGTAACCTAAATGTCCAAAAAGCCAAGATTTTCTAGAGTTATAAAATTCTCTCACCTCCTGTAACCCTTTATTTCGAATACTTCTTTTACTTCCAATTCCAGCTAACAAAGTGTACACCCCATAAGTGTCAGAATAGTCATTACTATTCAGAACTGAAGCCATATCAAATTCACTTGCCCAATGCACCAATACATCGGTAAATTGAGGGTATTCAGAACGCTTTATTTGGGCAATTTGTCTCACTACACAAATGTATGTTTTAGTAAGATGATAAGAAACGATAAATTTAAAATTGATGGATACATTTGTTCCTTCATGGATAAAACAAAAATAATTTCATTCATTCAAATGAATTTGAAAGCTCAACTCACTGATTATTTAAATGAATTACATTCTGTGAATGAAGAAATTGGCAAGGAAACAAAAAGTAGCGCAGGAGATAAGTTTGAGACTTCGAGAGAGATGATGAACCAAGAAGTTGGCAGAATTGAAGTGCGAATCACGTACCTTAAAAAACAAATTAACGCTCTAAAAAACATACCTCTAAAAACAGTAATCTCCGTCCAAAATGGCAGCTTAGTGCGAACCAATCATGGATTATTTTTCTTTGGAATCGCTTTCGGAAAACTCAACTTAGAAGAACAAAATTTGATTGGACTGTCGTTAAACTCTCCTTTAGGAAAGTTAATGACGGAAAAAAAAGAAGGAGACGAACTGACTTTTATGAATCGAAAATACATCATCCAAAACGTTAACTAATGGGTTCAAAACTATTATTCTACTTGGTTATCTTACCAGTATCAAAACTACCATTCTGGACGCTCTATCTAATTTCAGACTTTCTATACTTAGTACTTTATAAGATAATCGGTTACCGTACAAAGGTGGTAAGGCAAAACTTGACCAACTCTTTTCCGGATAAATCTGAAAAGGAAATTTTAGCGCTAGAAGCGAAGTTTTACAGCCATTTATGTGATTTAGTAGTGGAAAGTCTGAAAGCATTTAGCATCTCATTGGAAGAGGCAAAATTGCGAATGAAAGACCGGAATATCGAGGTGGTTAATCAGTATTTCAAACAAGGCAGGCAGGTAGTTTTAGTTGGAGGTCATTATGGGAACTGGGAGTTATTTGCCATTACAATAGGTGCAACCACAGATCATAAAACACTAGCACTTTATACGCCATTAAAAAATCAATTCATCAACGAAAAGATTACGAAAAGTCGATCAAAATACGGCTTAGGAATGTTATCCATCAAAGAAATTAAAAGCAAATTAAACGACATCAATTCAGATTTTTATGCGATAATATTTGGTGCTGATCAGTCGCCAAGAAAAAGCCAACGAGCCTATTGGATGAAGTTTTTAAACAAAGAAACTGGAGTGCAATTTGGAACAGAAAAGTTTGCAAAAGAGTTTAACGCTGTGGTCATTTTTACCAACATTTATAAAGTTAAGAGGGGTTATTACGAGTTGCAATATGACGTAATTACAGAACAACCAAACCAAGAAGAGTTAGGGTTTATTTCAAAGACCCATACTCAAATGCTGGAAAAGGTCATTCAAGAGCAACCAGAGTATTGGCTTTGGAGCCACAAACGCTGGAAACACAAACGACCTGAAGGCGAAGTATTGAATTAATTTACCTCCTTTTTCCTTTAATCGCTTTTTGAGACATATAAATAAGCGCGACCCCAATAACTATAGAAGAAATAGCGCTAGCAATTAATCCTTTGTTCCCTGAAACATAACTGTTGTAAACCATTAGGCCTCCTAAGACGATTAGAAAGACCGCAATAATTACCAATACATTCGATTTATTTTTCTTTTTCGACATGATGTTATCAATTTAGTTTTAAAGATAACACTTTCGGTGAATTTTAAAAATAGCTGCGACTTTTGTGCGTCCTGCATTTTTACAAAACAAAAAACGGTGATAGAACCTAAACCCTATCACCGCTATAATTCATTTAGAAATATACCTTAAGCTCTATCTCGAACCATTTTTTCTAACGTATCAATCCACAAAGGATGATCGTTTAAGCTCTCTACCAATTGAACTTTCTCTCCCCCATGTTCTTCGAAAATCTCTTGATATTCTATTCCAATCTCTACCGTAGTTTCCAAACAATCAGCTACAAAAGCTGGTGAGAAGGCTAAAATCTTTTTATCTCCTTTTTCTGCTCTTTCTTTTATAAAGTCATCAGAAAAAGGTCTAAGCCATTTTTTATCTAATCTCGACTGAAAAGCAACAGTATACTTGTCTTCAGGAATTCCTAATTTTTCTACTAACAATCTAGTTGTTCCATAACACGTTGCTTTGTAACAATACTTATTGTCTTCCGTTACTTCGTTCTCACAGTTGTGATCTGTACAAGGAACTCCATCATCATAAACTTTATCCACGTGACGTTCAGGTAGTCCGTGATAGCTAAATAAGACGTGATCATATTCGTCTAATTTATATTGATTAGCTCTAGCAACAAACGAATTAATAAACCCTTCATCATCCCAAAACTGACTTACCATAGCTATTTCGGGAATCACCCACCATTTAGAAATTATTTTCATCGCCTTTTCCATGGCCGAACCTGAGCTTGCTGATGCGTAATGCGGAAATAATGGAATAATGATTAGCTTTTTATAGTTCATCAATCTCATTTCCCCCATTACTTTCTCCATGCTAGGGTTTTGATAACGCATGGCTAAGTGTACCCTATAATCATCACCTAATTGCGCTTGCAACTTCTCTGTCACACTTTCACCATGATAAATCAACGGAGAACCTCTCTCTGTCCACAATTCCTTATAAATTTTTGTAGAACTGAATGAGCGAAAAGGGACAATAATTCCGTTTACCAATATTTTACGCAGCAGCCATGGAATATCGATTACTCTCGGATCGTTTAAAAATTCTGATAAATAAGTACGCACAGCACCCCACTTTGCATCGTCTGGAGTACCTAAATTGATTAATAAAACACCTGTTTTTGACATAGATTGAAGTTAACTAAAAACAGCAAGAAGACATCCTTCTTGCTGTTTTGTTTATTTATTTGAACACATTCGTAATTCTTGAATGGGACAACTAATATTATATATGAATTGCTCTATTTCCTGTCGCCGCTAACATTGCTTCTCGCGTAGACTCGCTAAATGTAGGGTGAGCATGTGAAATTCTTGAAATATCTTCTGCAGTAGCTCTAAACTCCATCGCTACAACTGCCTCAGCAATCATATCTGCAGCTCTAGGACCACAAATGTGGACTCCTAAAATCTCGTCTGTTTCTTTATCGGCTAAAACTTTTACTAAACCATCTAAATCCATTGATGCTCTGGCTCTACCACTTGCTTTAAAAGGAAATGAGCCTGCTTTGTAAGCTATCTTTTCTTCTTTTAGTTGCTCTTCAGTCTTACCTACTGATGCAACTTCCGGCCAAGTATATACTATTCCAGGAATTAAATTGTAATCAATATGTGGCTTCTCTCCATTGATGAATTCAGCAACACAAGTGCCTTCTTCTTCGGCTTTATGTGCTAACATTGCTCCTTTTACTGCGTCTCCAATAGCATAGATATTAGGAACATTTGTTTGCAGATAACAATTCACTTCGACTCTACCTCTATCGTCCATTTTAACTCCAGCTTTATCTAAAGCAAGCTTATCTGTATACGGAACTCTACCAACAGAAACCAAACAATAATCTGCCTCTAAAACCACTTCAACTCCTTTTTTATCGTCGGCTTTAATGGTTACAATTTTTCCTTTTCGGGTGACTTCTTTCACTTTGTGACTCAGCATAAAGTTCACACCAAGTTTTTTCATCGACTTCATTAACTCTTTGCTCATAGTTGAATCCATGGTTGGAATAATTCGATCCATGTATTCAAAAACAGTAACTTCTGTGCCTAGTCTAGCATAAACAGACCCCAATTCAAGTCCAATTACACCACCTCCAATTATAGTCATTTTTTTAGGAACTTCTTTTAATTCCAACGCTTCAGTTGAAGTAATTACTCTTTCCTTATCCAGTTTAATAAATGGCAAAGAACCCGGTTTCGAACCTGTTGCAATCACTACATTTTTAGCTTCAATTTTCTTTGCTTCTTCCCCTGCAGAATTATCAATTGCAATAACAGTAGCAGACTCAAAAGAACCCATACCGTGGTAAACATCAATTTTATTCTTCTTCATTAAAAAGTCGATTCCTCCAACTGTCTGCTCCACAACTCCACGCTTTCTTTCAATCATTTGCTTGAAGTTCACTTTTAAGTCTTTCAAATCAATACCATGCTCCGTAAAGTCATGTTTTGCCTGATGAAAGTGCTCAGATGAATCTAACAATGCTTTCGAAGGAATACATCCTACGTTTAAACAAGTTCCTCCTAGGCTATTGTATTTTTCAATAAGTGCCGTTTTCAAACCTAGTTGAGCACATCGAATTGCACCTACATATCCTCCAGGTCCTGAACCTATTATTACTACATCGTACTTTTCCATAATTCTTTTCTAAAATTGGAATGTAAATTTACTTAAACTAACTTCTTTAATCATAGCATTGAAACTTCAATATCGGATTCTACTCCACGTGTCGTTTTTACCAATAGTTTATATCATCTCTTAAGTCTATTGCCTGTCGTATTTAAAGTTCTTACAACCGTTAAAGCAATCATTAAAACTGCCAACAAACTTGCAATTCTACCAATATAATCGCCGTATTGAGCATAGAAAGTTATGGTATTATTTAGCCTAACCTTCGCATTAATTGCTGCTGGTTCCCACCAAGTTGTCTTTTCAAGAATATCTCCCCTGTCATTAATTACAGCAGAAATTCCTGTATTCGCGGAACGCACAATCCATTTCCTATTCTCTATTGCCCTTAAACTAGCGTAAGCCAAATGCTGTTTATAACCTGGAGTATCGTCCCACCAACCATCGTTGGTAATAATAGCAAATAAATTTGCTCCTTTGCGAGAATACTCCGTAACATATTCCCCATAAATTGATTCATAACAAATAATTGGAGCTATAACAGAGCTAGTGATGGGAGCTTTAAAAACCTCAGGATGTTCTGAATAGCCCAACCCCCCTGAAGTACCGCCAAGGTTTATCGAAAGTTTTTTCATCAGTGGAATTGACCGAATGAAAGGTAGCTTCTCCACACCCAATACCAGTTTTGACTTATGGTGTACTTGCACACCATCATATTCATCTAACTGAAAAGCGGCATTGTAATTATCGTAATACCCACTCCCATCTTTGAATTCATTTGCCGTTGGTTTCAATTCCATTCCAGGCGTATACAATACAGAAGCTGAAGACCCAATTATACTTTTCAATTTTGGGCTTATTTCCTTTAATTTTTTAAGCTCATCTGTCACATACAAATATTCAAATTCGTGCTCCCAATGCGCTTCAGGAATTGCCGTTTCCGGTAAAATTAAATAGTCTGTTGTAGGTGTCAATTTGGTTTTAGCCAAATCAATCATCTTCTCAATTTGATCGGATGGAGGTGTGGTAAATTTCTCGTTGTACGGGTCAATGTTTGGTTGAACAATAACTACCTCCATCTCCTTTCCCTCCGTGCTTGAATCAAAACCAAAAACGGAAACCAACGTAAATGTTATAGGTAATAATAGAAACAGAACTAATCCCTTCCAATTAAATACTTCTGACGCTTTTTTGATTTTTAAAGTCACGTTAAAGAAAAGTAAATTCGATACTAATACCAGCAAACTGCCACCTAAAACTCCGGTATATTCATACCATTGAACATTTTCAGGCGTAGCAGCAAATACGTTCCCTAAAGTCAGCCAAGTCCAAGATAGTTCCCAATTCAGGTGTAAGTATTCAAAAGCTAACCAATAGAGTGCAAAGGAAATGTAGCCTTCCTTTTTACCAACTTTCTTTTTTGCGATATGAAACAGCCAAATAACAATGGCCATAAATAGTGAATTACAAATTACTGCCATGCATGCTCCCCAAAGAGATGCATGGTAAATCCAATACGTGGTAACCAAGTTAAAAATAAAGAAGCTCAAATAAGCATAACAAAAAACGGCAAATCCCGTTTTTCCTTCTTGTTTACTAATTTCATATTCCACGAGCAAAAGTGGTGCAAAGGCAAGAAGAATAACAGATGTTAGTTCACCAATTGCAGGCCAAGAGAGTGCCATTAATACTCCACTAGCAATGGAATATAAAAGTAATTTAATATTACTCATAGTTTTTACGTGTTAAAACAAAGCTATTAATAATTACCTTTGTAGCTAGAAAATTAACATATGAAAAGACTTTTATTCTTTGCCCTTTTGTTGCCACTTTTAGCAACGAGTCAAATCATCTCATCAGATAGTTCTTCAATTAATTTTGGAGTGGTAATGGTAGGCTCAACAGACAGCTCACTGGTAACGTTAACTAATAACAGTGTCATTCCACTTAATGTGACCAATATTAAATTTTATTCTATTTACGGAGAAGTTCCATTCTCAACTTCACAGAGCACATTTTCTATTCCCGGCAATGGAACTCAAAGTGTTTGGATTTACTTTTCTCCTGTTCAGAATGTTTTACATAACTCTACAATGGTAGTGCAACACAATGCAAACAGCGGGCATGAGGCCATTCTATTAATGGGTCAAGGAAGATTTCCTTTAGCCTATTATAATTTAACTGAAAATTTAACCGAGGAAGCTTTAAAATTGGCGCTTAAAACTCGGATTGCCCAGGGCTATATTCAATTAAGTTATAATGCAGCGAGAGACGCCATGTTTATGACCATAGATAATAAGAGACAAAATGGACAAAACGCAACTGTTAATACTCTAGAATGTGTTTACACCGGTTTTAATAAAACAAGTTATACAAGCAGAAGCAACGCTCAAGGTACATCCCCTAACTTTAATACAGAGCACACGTTCCCTCAAGGTTTCTTTAATTCTAACCTACCAATGCGCAGTGATATTCATCATTTGTATCCAACTACAAATAACTCAAATTCTCAAAGGGGTAACAAACCTTTTGGAGTGGTAACCGGCGGAACACCTGTAACCTTAGGTGGTGGTTCTTTTTTCAACAATACTACTTTTGAGCCAAGGAATGTGCAAAAAGGACAAACAGCTCGGGCAATGATGTACTTTGTTATTCGTTACCAAGATTATTCGAACCACTTTTCCGTTCAACAAAATATTCTAAAAAATTGGCATAACACCTACGCTGTGGATTCTATTGAAGAAAGAAGAAACAATGATATTTTCATTGTTCAAGGAAACAGAAACCCATTCGTAGACTATCCGCAATTAGAAAAGCGAATTACAAATTTTGTAGCAAATTCAGTTGCCCCTTCGCAACCCGGGTTAGACGTGGTGCAAAGTTCAATTAACTTTGGAACGTTCTTCGCTCAAACGCAAGATACCTTTGATTATGTTCTTGTAAACAGAGGAAATACCGTAATTAACTTCAGCAACTTCAACCTAACCAATACAGCTTTATTATCTTTTGCTGCAGGGTCGGGAATAAATTCGAGTTTAAATCCGGGCAACGCTATAGAAATATCAATCATAGCGCAGTCAAATAATACAACTACGATTAGTGAAAGCTTAACATTTACAACAAATCTCACTTTTCCTCTCAACAGCTTCTCGGTTCCAATTACTGGTCAAACGGTGATCGTAGGTATTGACGACAATAACTTAAACTCTCAATTGGAACTGTATCCTAACCCGGTTCAAGAACAGCTTTATATTCGAACTGCAATCAATCAAGAACTAGACCTTCTATTGTTAGACTTAACTGGCAAGAGAATTGATTTTGGGTTTTTAAAAGGAAACGACGGTTATATTTTGCCAACAAAAGAAATCTCAAGTGGACTTTACTTCTTGCAAATAAATAATGGGAAAGAGCAAATTATTAGAAAGATAATTAAACAATAACCTGTAAAGAATTATCACAAAAAAGGCAGCTTCAATAATTGAAGCCGCCTTTTTATTTTACATTAATTTTCCTTAAAATCATACCTAAGCCCAAACCCAGTTAAATTTGTAGTAGTTGTTACAAAGACTAATTCGGGCACACTTTGAAATGCCAAACTTGTTCGCGATTCAACGAATAAATGATACTTTTTGAATATTTCTTTTCGCTTCCCTATTCTAAAATCAACTCATAAAGGCACATAAACTATACCAAAGAGTCCCCCATCATTTCTAAAATTCTCGAAAGTACCGTCATACTCAAATTCGCTGTCAAAACTGTTAAATTGCGTTTCCTCTTGTTCTAAACTACTTGACGTGTTATAAGCTATTGTTTTAAGTGGAGCAACACTTAAACCCAAAGACAATTAAATTCCTGCATAAAACTTTAGATGCTTATTGGGGTTTGTGCTTATTGTTACATCTGCACCAACCATAACCTGACTCTGAGTATAACTCAAAATGTAATCCTGAGAATAAACAGAATCTACAAATGTTTAATCGCCGTTTCTAGAAGAAGTAAGGATATCCACTCATTACCAAATGATTGAGAAAAAATAGGTAGAGTAAAGTAAAAACAAGTACTAGTTTTTTCACTGGCCTTTATTTATATCAATTCTAAATGAAAATATATTAGAACTTTGAGCCACCGACACTTCTCCTAAATTGGTGAATGCATAATCAATGGTGAAGTAGGAAAATTTCACTCCTAGCCCAAAATTAGGTTGTACAGTTGTTAACCTATTTCCACTGATATCTGTCGTTACCTGAAATTTACCTACACCCCCTCTAAGAAATATTTTATTATTTAAAGACGCTTCAAGTCCTAAGTTAGGATCCATGGAAACGAAATTAGAACGAAATAAAGTATTTCTTTTACCGTCAAATGTATTCACTAAATTCAATTCCGCTCCAAGAGCCAATTTAGACGTTAATTGGAATGCTCTATTTGCTCCTAATGCTAATTCGGGCACTGTAACTTCCACACTGCTTCCTGGCAGGTCATTGCCTGTTGCTAGAAAGGTTTGTTCTGTTTCGTCATCTAAATCGGTTGTCCAAGCATTAAATGTTCCTGTTATATCGCGGCCCATTGCAGCGAACGTCCAATTATTCTTAACGTATTGAGCGCCTGCATCCAATCCAAAACCCCAGGCTTTTGAAAAGTCTCCCACTCTTCGGTGAATAATCTTTGCATTTCCACCTAGGGAAAGTCCCTCAATATTTGTTTTTCTGGAATAACTAAAAATTCCTGCATAGTCAGCAGCAGAAAAAAAGGTCACTCTATTAAAATCAATATTGCCTTCATTGTCAATTAAACGAGAGGTATTCGGAATATCATCTACCCCAAAACGAATCAAGGAAACAGAAATGGCACTTTTGTAATCTAACTTAACCCCTAAACCAAAATAATTGTATCCCGCAATTCCGGCAAAAATTTCTGCGTGCATGGCGGCCAACTGATAATCGTCTTCCATTCTAACTAAACCTGCTGGGTTCCAATAAGAAGAGGTAACATCGTTCGTGCCGGCTATGGCTGAATTAGACATTCCAAAAGCACGTGCACCAACACCTATTTTAAGAAATTCGTTACTATACTTGACTTGAGCCAATAAGCTAACGCTCGAAAAACACATGAATAACCCTAAGAATATAGATCGCAATTGCATAAAATAGATTTGAAATTCACCACTTTAAACTAAAAAAAGCGGTCTTTATTTCCTATTGTTTAAAATTATTCATAAAAATCGTAAAAATGCTATTTCACTGCTCGAAACAACTCTAGTTGATGTTAATTACAGATAATATTTATCCCTACTTTTACTTAAAATAAATAGGTGAAGAATATAATACCACACGCTATAACTTCTGCCAATTTGCTTTGCGGCTGTTTAGCAATAACGCAAATTGCTGAAGGGAATTTCTTAACGGCATCCTTGCTTGTCTTATTAGGTGCCTTTTTTGATTTTTTTGATGGACTAGCTGCTCGAGCACTGAACGTAGGTTCTGAACTTGGTGCTCAGTTAGATTCTTTAGCGGACATGGTAACTTTTGGGCTCGTTCCTGCATACCTGGCATTTGAGTGGTTAAATCAAATCGATTATAGCATTTTTAATTATTTGGCCTTTTTAATTGCAATCTTCTCGGCCATTCGCTTGGCAAAATTCAATATCGACAATCGACAAACCACCTCTTTTATTGGATTTCCAACCCCAGCAAATGCACTATTCTGGATTTCAATTCCACTTATATTTTGGCAAGTAGATAATGACATTCATTTTATTCCTGCAGATTTTATGCTGCCTGCATTTAATTCGTTCTACTTTATAATTGCAGCTATCCTGGTCTTCGCGTACTTGCTAAATGCAGAACTGCCTTTGCTAGCTTTAAAATTTAAAAACTTGAATTGGAATGATAATCAATTTCGATTTTTGCTCATTGGAATTTCACTTGTTTTATTTGTTCTTTTTCTTTTCGCAGCAATTCCATTTATCCTACTTTTGTATCTGATTTTATCAATCATTCAAAATAACATACGAGCAAAGTAATGAAGTTCAAAGCAGAAATCGACATCATGCCTTTAGAGGCACTTTTAGACCCTCAAGGAAAGGCAGTTACATCTAGTTTAAAAAACTTGAATTTAGCTGAAATAGGCAATGTAAGAATTGGAAAACACATTACTTTAGAAATTGATGCAACCGACAAAGCTGCTGCTGAAGCTAAAGCAGAACAGGCTTGTAAAAAGATTTTAGCCAACCACTTAATGGAAAGCTATACCTGCCAAGTAGAAGCAGTATAGATAAGTTTTACTTTTCCCACATTGGCAAATAACCAAATCCCTTTAAGTGCTTTCCGTTAATTTTTCTTTGTAAAAAGAGGGTTCCTTTTAAGCTCAAAGTTTTTACCTAAATACACTTTTCGAACTTGTTCGTCTGCAGCTAGCTCTTCAGCTGTGCCCGCTTTTAAAATGTTTCCCTCAAATAACAAATAGGTTCTATCTGTAATGGCTAAGGTTTCATCTACATTATGGTCTGTAATCAAAATTCCAATGTTTTTTTCTTTCAAAGAAGCGACAATGGCTTGAATATCTTCCACTGCGATAGGGTCTACTCCTGCAAATGGTTCATCTAACAAAATGAATTTAGGGTCTGTTGCTAGACAACGTGCTATTTCGGTTCTTCGTCGTTCTCCTCCGGAAAGTAAGTCTCCCCTGTTTTTTCGAACATGTTGCAATCCGAATTCATCTAATAAGTTTTCTAATTTCTCCTTTTGCTCCGACTTAGAAAGCTTTGTCATTTCAAGAATGGCCTTTATGTTATCCTCAACGGAAAGTTTCCGAAAAATAGATGCCTCTTGAGCCAAATAACCAATTCCTTTTTGAGCTCTTTTGTACATAGGTAAATCAGTAATGTCCTCTCCATCTAAAAATATCTTCCCTTCATTCGGTGTCACCAGTCCAACAATCATATAAAACGAAGTCGTTTTTCCTGCACCATTTGGGCCTAACAAACCTACAATCTCTCCTTGGTTTACTTCAATTGAAACACCTTTAACAACAGTTCGTTTCTTATACTTTTTAATGATATTTTCCGCCCGTAACTTCATGGTTAAAATTTAATATCTAATGTCCCTCTAATTCCATACTCAGAAACATTTGCATGGTCTAAGTAATTCAAACGCTTCAATCCATCTATTCGTATGAATTTAAATATATTTTCAATACCAACTGCCAATTCAACATAAGGCACATCTAATTCATAAGAGGTTTCAGGAAAAATCAATTCGGTTCGATGACGGTCACTCAATTTCCCTGCCACGGTTCGTAAAGAAATAACTTCACGCCACTTTAGTTTTTGCATAATCGGGAATTTATTTAAAAAGAACCCGTCGAAATGATGATCAATCATAAGGGTAGCATATTCATCACTAACAAATTCAAAAAAGTTCATGAGGTTAAATGCTCGCTTATCGAAAAAGTACGTTTCATTTCCATTGTGTATTTCAAGTAATGTAAAAGGCAAAGTTCCGAAGTACTTCCCTACTGTCACTCTTAAGTCAATGTAGCCAAAGACTCCTGTTCGTATTTTATCAGAAACCGCAATTTTAAATTTCTGGTAATTATAATCACTATCCAAAAAATCTTTTACGCCAAACCCAAGTTGCAATTCTAATATGGGATATTTAGTCCCCAAACTTATTCGTTCAAACTCTCCATCGACATACTTTTCTTTATAAGCAAGCCTAGTATATAGACCAAATTCAGAGGTCCTAATTGATCCATCATCAATAATTCCTATTTCGGGGTTTGGAATAAATCTGCGATACTCCAATGATCCAACTGGACGCATAACACGGTGACTAAACATAAAAGAATTAGTGAACCCTGTAATCCACTCTCTTTTATAACTTGCAGAGTAAGACTCTACGTCCGTTAATTTATTATTAGGGTTTCTTCTCAAAAAAGAAGAAAGGATATTGTCCTCAGAAAATGCATTTTGGCTTTGCCCCAACTGCTCTAAGTCTCTTTTAAAATCAAAACTTACCCATTGCCGTGGGTTGTCTTTCAATTTATATAAAAACCCTGCCCCGTACTTAAATCGCCGATCTAAAAGACCATATGCAAAATAGCCGTGTAATTGTAATTTTGTACTAAACTCGTTGCTAGTTCTTCCTCCAAAGCGGAAACGATGTCCTTCTACCGCATTGTAACTGTATGTCTTAAAATAAGGGCCCAGTTCAACATTCCCCATCAAATGGTAACCGGTAAAAACCAATTGTACCACGTCTAACATCGTTTTAAATGCGGGAACATTTTTTACAGAATCTACCATTTTGTAAATTCCCATTTGGTTCTCTGTTAGTGTATCGTGTCTCGCTGTGTCCCAATACTCTTTTCCTTTTAAATTTGCTCCTTTTTCAACGGTAACATTGTCTATCCTTTCATAAAGTTTGGGTTCTGCAAATTCGTTTATCTTAAATTTTTGATAAGAAGTGTTTTTTCGACCATACAAACCCATCACTTTTTCCCCAAGCTCAAAATCTACTGTCAATTCGTCTTTTTCCAACATCCAGTATTTTCCATCAACTCTCTTATACTTTTGCTTCACAGAAAAGCCGTTAATGAAGTTAATATTTGCATCCTGATTTATTTTTGCTTCCACCTGTTTGATAGCATAAGTGGAATCGTTAATCCACATGGTCCCTAAAAATACCGGTTCTTGGTTTTGCCTTGGTGTAAAATCAATTTGATAACAATAGCTGCCATCAATCACCAAACTATCAACTAAATAGTAGCGATAAAAAGTCTTTCCAAAATTTGCAATTGGACTAACGAATGATTTTCCGAGAACGCTAATGTAGTTCTCATAAATATTTACATTCTGATACATATCTCCTAAAAACTGAGTAATACTCTCATTTGAAGTTCCCGAAACTTGAGATGCTTTTATATACTCCTTCTCAGACTTCGGATCTCTTCTGTAATAAAAGTCAGAAACAGACTCTGTCATAAACATGGGCAAATACTTCTTTTCTGCTGATGTTGAATCCACAAAATCGAAAATGAATTGAAACTTGTTAAACATTTTTCGGTTCTTAAAATCCTCCGTAATGTTGTTTAGATCGAATTCCACCTTATTGTATACTTCGTATTGATAGGCATCATACTTCTCTCGGTTATTGACCTCTTTATAGTTGTATACCCTTTCTAAGATTTCATGTGCAGGGTTTCCATTGTAAGTCACCACCACTTCATCAACTGCAACAGAGCCTGACTCCAGTTTGAAGTTAATAACCTGTTGCTCATCTCTTCTCACCTTCTTTGCTATCGTCTTGTAACCTATAAAGCTTGCTTGAAGTGAATCTGTTGGGTAGTAAGTTTCAATTCTAAATTTACCATTAATATCGGTTGAAGTTCCAACCTTAGAATTCTTAAAAAGCAAATTAACAAAAGGCAGAGTTTCGCCTGTCAAACCATCTGTAACCAATCCGTAAACAATCGTTTTCTGAGCAATTAAAGTAGAAGAAAAAAGAAATATGCAACTAAAGGCTAGCCAAAGTTGAACTTTTGTAATATTCATTTCTTTGTTAAAATAACTACCGTTAAAAATAAGTATTCTTGTTTGCTACAAGAGAAGATTGCTTTATAAGTTGTTAAGATTTTTCCGCTTTCTTCTCGACCATTTTCGAAATCAAGATACTGACTTCATAAAGCAATAATAATGGCAGCGAAACCAACACTTGACTCGTCAAATCAGGAGGTGTAATCAATCCTGAAAGCAACAGAACCGCGATAATTGAATGTCGACGATATGCTTTCATCAACTTAGGAGTTACAATTCCAATTTTAGACAGAAAATAAACCAATATAGGCAATTGAAAAATTAACCCAGTCGATAGTGTAATCGTTGTTACTGTTGAAATATACGACCTCAAACTGATTTGATTGACAATCATTTCACTTACAGAGTAACCTCCTAAAAACTGAACTGAGAGGGGAGTAATCATATAATACCCGAACAAAACTCCTGAAATAAATAAAAAAGAACCCCAAAAAACAAGTCCTCTAGCATAGCTAGACTCTCCTGTTTTAAGAGCCGGTTTAATAAATCTCCACACCTCAAACAGAAGGTAAGGAAACGCAATTATTATTCCTGCAATAAACGAAACAATGAGGTGCATGGAAAATTGACCTGCCATCGTTAGGTTAACCAAATTGAAGGTTAAGTCATCAAAACACAACGCCCTTCCTAAGTTTAAAAACTCTGACAACCGACAAAAAAGTTGGTAGGTTAAAAAGGAATTGTCTGCCGGAGCTAAAACAATTACATCGAAAATAAAAGATTTAAAAACAAAGGCTGCAATAGCACCAATCATTATGGCTAATACAATTCGAATTAAATGCCACCGCAATACCTCTAAGTGATCGAGAAAAGACATTTTACCTTCCTCTTCATCATCAAAACTTTGATCCATTGCCATGTTATATTAGCCCTTCCTTTAATAAGTCGTGAAAATGCACGACTCCAACATATTGATCCCCCTTAGTAATGAGCAGTTGTGAAATGTTCAATTCTTTCATTCTTGCCGCCGCTTCAATTGCCATTGATCCATCTTCCAATGTTTTGGGGTTTTTAGTGTAGATATCTTCAGCCTTCAATGTTTGAAGGTCAACTTTACGACTTAACATTCTACGCAAATCTCCGTCAGTAATAATTCCAACTAACACTTCACCTTCTAAAACTGCAGTTACTCCCAATCTCTTACTAGAAATTTCAAGAATTACCTCTTTTAAAGAGGCATTCAAACCAACTTGTGGCTTTTCATTTTGCTCGTATAAATCAGAAACTCTCAAATACAACTTTTTCCCTAGAGCTCCTCCTGGGTGATATTTAGCAAAATCTTTACTCCCGAAATCGCGGCACTTGATTAAACAAACGGATAAAGCGTCTCCCATCACCATTTGTGCTGTTGTGCTGTTTGTAGGAGCTAAATTATTGGGACACGCCTCTTGATCTACTGCGCAACTTATTTTATAATCAGCTTGTTGTGCCAAAAACGAATCAAAATTACCGGTTAAGGCAATCAGTTTATTCCCTAACGCCTTAATAAGTGGCACTAGAACTTTTACTTCAGGGGTATTGCCACTTTTTGAAATCAGGATAACCAAATCGTCCGATTGTACCATTCCTAAATCTCCATGAATCGCATCTGCAGCGTGCATAAACAATGATGGAGTCCCTGTTGAATTCAACGTAGCAACTATCTTTTGAGCAATGATAGCGCTCTTACCTATACCGCTGACGACCAATCTACCTTTAGAACGATAGATTGTTTCAACAACATTCGAAAACTCCTCATCAATGGTGGAGATAAGGTTATCTATAGAATCTCGTTCAATTTCAAGCGTTTCTATTGCGATGGCTTTTATTTCTTGTGAATTTTTCAAAAATGCATTTTTTGTTTTCAGAACTCCGATTTTTTACTAACTTGTATCTTTATTCGGAACGCTAAATTGAGTTCCAAAATTAACTAAAAGTCCATTCATGCAAACAGCGTCCATGTCGCTTACTGATCAACTTAAAAAGTTCTTCGGTTTCAACTACTTTAAAGGAGAACAGGAGCAAGTAATTGAAAGCGTTTTGAAAGGCGATGACTCCTTCGTTATAATGCCTACAGGCGGTGGCAAGTCCATGTGCTATCAATTACCTGCATTAATCTCAGAAGGAACTGCAATTGTAGTTTCACCGTTAATTGCATTAATGAAGAATCAGGTAGACGCAATTAGAGGTTTTTCTACAGGAAACCATGTAGCGCATTTCATGAATTCTTCCTTAAATAAGACAGATTTAGCTATTGTTAAAGAAGATTTGGTTGCAGGTAAAACTAAATTGCTGTATGTTGCCCCTGAGACCTTGACAAAGCAAGCCAATATAGACTTCTTTAAAACCATTAAGATTTCTTTTTTTGCCATTGACGAGGCACATTGTATTTCAGAGTGGGGTCATGACTTTAGACCAGAATATAGAAGATTAAGAGAAATTATAGAGGCAATTCATAGAGTGCCAATTATTGCTTTAACTGCAACTGCAACACCTAAAGTGCAGCAAGATATTCAGAAAAATCTGGGCATGTCTAATGCCAATGTATTTAAAGCTTCTTTTAACAGACCAAACCTATACTACGAGGTGAATCCAAAAAAAGAGGCTAATTCTCAAATTGTAAAGTACATTAATCAATACCAAGGCAAATCTGGTATTGTTTACTGTTTAAGTAGAAAGAAGGTTGAAGAGGTTGCTGAAACACTTCAAATCAATGGTGTAAAAGCACTTCCATACCATGCCGGATTAGATGCCGGAACAAGAGCAAAACACCAAGACATGTTTTTGATGGAGGAAGCAGATGTGATTGTAGCAACAATTGCTTTTGGCATGGGTATTGACAAACCTGACGTTAGGTTTGTAATTCATCATGACATTCCAAAAAGTTTAGAAGGTTACTACCAAGAAACAGGAAGAGCAGGCCGAGATGGCGGAGAAGGCAAATGCATTGCTTTTTACAGTTACAAAGACATTGAAAAACTAGAAAAATTTCTACAAGGAAAACCTGTAGCAGAGCAAGAAATAGGAAGACAATTGATTTTTGAAACAGTTTCATATGCTGAAACGCCTGTTTGCAGACGAAAACAGTTGCTTCACTATTTTGGAGAAACGTACGAAGAAGAAAACTGCGGGAGTTGCGACAATTGCATTAATCCAAGGGTTGAATTTGACGCGAAAGACAATATGGCTTTACTTATAAGCACCATATTAGAATTGAAAGAAAATTTTAAAGCAAATTACATTTCTAACTTTTTAGCTGGAAAAATAACTAGTGAAATCAAATCATTGAGAAACGATGAACACAAGTCATTTGGTGCCGGAAAAGACATTGAAGAAATTAAATGGAATTCGATTATCCGACAGTCGATTATTAACAATTACATCATTAAAGAAATTGAGAATTACGGAGTATTAAAAATTAGTGAAAAAGGACGAGAGTTTTTGGCCAACCCGCATAGCATAACAATGGTAGAGCCTAAAAAATACGATGCCAACGCCCCTATCATTTCAGCCAATGCTAAAGGAGGAGCTTCAGATGAAGAATTATTTGCGATTCTCAAAGAACTTAGGAAAGAAGTAGCTCGAGATGAAGATTTACCGACTTACGTCATTCTTGCTGAAGTATCCCTTGAAGACATGGCAACACAGTACCCCATTACCATGGAAGAGCTGTGTAATATTACAGGAGTTGGTCAGGGAAAAGCAGAGAAGTTTGGCGAACCATTTTTAGAAGCAATAAAAGATTATGTTGAAGAAAATGAAATAGAGCGACCAGATGATATGATCGTTAAATCAGTGGTTAATAAATCAGGGTTAAAAGTATTTATCATCCAAAGTATTGACAGAAAGCTGACACTAGAGGATATAGCTACTGCCAAAGGCAAAGATGTTGATGATATTTTGGAAGAAATAGAACACATTGTTGCAAGTGGAACTAAAGTGAATTTAGACCACATTTTAAATGACTTGCTAGATGAAGAATACCAAGAAGAAATAATTGATTATTTCAGAGAAACAGAAGAAGATTCTATTGACGATGCGATTCAGGAGTTTGATGAAACCTATTCAGAGGAAGAGCTTAGAATGATGCGCATCAAATTCTTATCTATCATGGGCAACTAACTTTCGTATTGATTCAATTCAATTTCTAAACGCTCAAGTTCTGCTTCCTCTTTTTCCCATTGCTCCATTGAGTCCTCAAGTTGTTGACCTAGCTTAGGCCAATTCTCAACCAATTCCTTATTCTTAGGGTTTGTGTAAGCGTCTGGCAACTTTAATTGCTCGTTTGCATCAGCCAATTCCGATTCCAAGTCAGAAACGCTTTTTTCAACCTTATTTACAACATTCTTTTGAGTGCGAATTTTCTTTTTCAAATCCTTTTTGATTTGATACGCATTAGGATCATTTGATTTTGACTTCAACTCAGGTTCTGAACTTTTAACCATTTTTGTTGACTCCCAAACCCTAATATTGTCTGACTTCTTAGAACGTAAAAACTGATCGATACCACCTAGGTGCTCCCTCACTTTTCCTTGAGAAAACTCATAAATTTTTTCAGTCAATCCTTTTAGAAAGTCCCGATCATGTGAAATTAAAATCATTGCCCCATCATAACGAAGTAGAGCATCTTTTAAAATTTCTTTCGAACGAATGTCCAAGTGATTAGTAGGCTCATCCAGAATAAGCAAATTTACGGGTTCTAATAACAATTTACACATTGCCAGTCGAGCTCTTTCACCACCAGAAAGCACTTTTACCTTCTTATCAGACTCTTCGCCACCAAACAAAAAAGAGCCTAGTAGAGACCTTATTTTCGTTCGAATCTCACCGGTAGCGGCTTCATCAATAGTTTCAAATACCGTTTTCTCAACGTCTAATATTTCAGATTGATTTTGTGCGAAGTAACCAATCTTAACTTGATATCCCAACTCTATTTCTCCAGAATCGTAACCTTCACTAACGATTAATCTAGACATGGTTGACTTCCCTTCACCGTTTTTTCCTAATAAAGCTATTTTTTCACCTCGCTCTATGCTAAAGCTCACATCATCAAAAATAGTTTTGCCGTCATATTTTTTAGTAACTTCTTCCACTCTCAAGCTCACTTTGCCTGAATGTGGTGCTATAGGAAAAGAAAACCTCATAGCAGCATTGTCTTCCACATCTATTTCAATTCGATTCAATCTGTCAAGTGCTTTTATTCTTGACTGAACCTGAACAGCTTTTGTAGCCTTAGCTCTAAATCGATTGATAAAATCTTCTTGTTCCTTAATATGTTTTTGCTGATTTGTATATGCTGCCATTTCTTGCTCTCGTCGTTCCTTTCTTAATTCCAAATACTTAGTATAAGGAGCAGCATAATCGTAAATTTTACCCAATGATATTTCTACCGTCCGATTCGTTAGGTTATCTAAGAATGCCCTATCGTGAGAAATCAGCACAACTGCACCAGGATATGTATCTAGAAAATCCTCAAGCCATTGTATAGATTCAATATCGAGATGGTTGGTAGGCTCATCTAACAATAACAGGTCCGACTGCTGTAAAAGAATTTTAGCTAATTCTATTCTCATTCTCCATCCACCACTGAATTCATCTGTTTGTCTTTGAAAATCTTTGCGACTAAAACCTAAACCAATCAGAATTTTTTCTATTTCAGCTTCCATGGTATCTATACCTAACAAGCTTAACTTTTCATTTAAATCGGAAAGTTCATCCAATATTTCCATGTAGGAATCAGATTCATAATCTTCACGAGTTGCTAGTTGGTGATTAATTTCATCAATTCGATTTTGAATATCTAAACTCGTGCTGAAGCTCGTTTCTGTTTCCTCCCAAACTGTCCTTCCAGATTCAAAATCCATATCTTGCTGCAAATACCCCAAAGTAAGTCCTGTAGGAAAAGAGATTGCTCCTGAATCTAACTTCTGAATTCCTGCAAGCGCTTTCAACATAGTAGACTTGCCTGCTCCATTCTTTCCAACCAAACCTATCCGATCTTGCTTGTTAATAATAAAAGATATCGAGTTAAATATCGCTCGATCAGCGAAATGTAACACAGCATTGTTTACTCCAACCATAACCGCAAAAGTACCAAACTCATTCACGAAAAAAGGGGATTTTTACAGTGTTATGAAACATAAATTAATTGTAAATAAAACTGCCCATTATTATCACCACCCAGCTGTAATTTCAACCAAAGGAGTAATTGTCGCTATACATGGTTATGCCCAATTGGCTGGGGAGTTTGGTGATAACGTCAAAGAACTTTCAACGAATGGTTTCGACATATATGTGCCAGAAGCGTTATCAAAATTTTACAATAGAGAGAGACAACCAGTAGCAAGTTGGATGACTTCATATGAAAGGGAAGATGAGATTAACGACTATAAAAAATACTTAGAAACATTAATGCAGCTAATTATAAAGAAAAACCCCAGCACCCCAATCCACCTAATTGGATTTTCTCAAGGAGTATCAACACTGCTGCGTTGGTATGCCTACTCAAACACAAATGCTGCATCAGTTCACTTAATAGCAGGAAGTATTCCTCAAGAGCTTTCTTCAGATAATATAAATCAATTGATGGCGAATAAATATTACTATTACTATGGCATTAAAGATCGTCTGGTGATAGAATCTCAAGTGAATGAATATTTAGATCAACTTACAGAAATTGGTATTGATTATGAAAAGATCTTATTTGACGGAAGGCACGAAGTACCAAAAGAGTTAGTAGAGCTATTTAAAACCTTATAAACGATCATAAATTCCCTTTTTAGCTTGTATTGTTTGGATTACTCCTCTAGACACCATAAAGAGCGTAAAAGCAAACCATACACCATGATTGCCGAATAAAGAAAGGAAAAAATAATAACTCGGCAGGAATATTAAGAATATTGAAGTATGCAAGGACCATTTCATTTGCTTACTAGCGGTGCAACCTATATAGATTCCATCCCAAATAAATGCAATTGAATGAATAATTGGCGCAACAATTACCCATGGCAAGTATGGAATTGCTGCTTGAATAACGTCTTGTTGGTTCGTTAGCAATTCCAAAATAAATCGACCGAATACAAAAAACACCAAACTTCCTACAAGGCCAATTGACAATCCTATTTGAAACGCAACTTTAATGGATTTTTTAACCAAATCCAGCCTCCCTATGCCAAAGTACTCTCCCGAAATTGATTCTGCAGCGAATGCCAAACTATCAGTCCCAAATGCCGACAAGCTAATAAATTCAAGTAATAATAAATTCCCAGCCCCAAAATTTACTTCAAGTTCTGCTGCATTTACTTTAAAAAATGTCATGGTAAACAGCAAACATAATGTTCGAATAAATAAATTCCCATTGACTAGAACAAATTCTTTCCAAGCCGAATCCTATCTTGAACTACTTTTGAAATACTTTAACCAGGTCGTACTGTACTGCTTAAAAATAAAATATACTCCCAACATCAGTCCCACATATTGTGCTAACAATGTACCAATTGCAACACCCTTAATACCATAACCAAACGACTTTACTAAGACAGCACTAACAATGATGTTTACAACATTTATTACTATGGCAATAGTTAATGCAAGTTTTGGCCGTTGAATACCCATAAGCCAAACATTTACAACAAACAATATAATACTAGCAGGAGCTGTATAAATTCTAATGCTAAAATATTCATAGATCAAGTTAAAACTATAAGCTGAAACATCCACTAGACTTTTAGCAAAATTTAATATAGGACTTTGCAATACAATAAACGCAAATCCAAGTAGAGTGGAAGTTGTTAATCCTTTAACTAAAACTTTTTTAATGACTACATCCGCACCTTCACCAAAAGCTTGAGCCACCTGTCCCGTTGTTCCCATTCGCAAAAACCCGAAAGCCCAATACAGCATATTAAAAATCGCACCAGATAATCCAATCGCTATTATATACGTTGAATCATTCATATGTCCCATTAACATCACATCAAGTAAACTAACTAACGGTACAGTTAAATTTGTTACAATGTTAGGAATGGCAAGCTTTACAAAGCTCTTATACATACACTAAAAAAAAGCCCCAATCTATTAAGATTAGGGCTTTAAACTTTTTGAGTGACTTCTAGTACTCCCACATATCGTGTTCAAAATTCACGATTTCTTGTTGAATTTTTTGAGCCTCTAACAATCGATCTAGATTTTTAGTATATTCTTCTAGGATTCTGTTATCATATACATTGGTCTCTTTATAAATGAAACCAGAAAACATTCTCTTTCTAAACAAGTCTTCGTACGTCATTCGAGAACCATCATTTTGGGTATTGTATACCTCATGATTAGCTAACACGTATCTCGCTTCAGGAAAATAAATCCAAAAAAGACCTTCTTTTCTTGTAGTACCGGTTTCAGTGTTAAGCGTTTCAATAACGGGCAAAACACCAATAATTCGCACTTCCATCACCGACCGCTCTCTATCAAAAAACCAATCTTCTTTAATTCTGTAGCTTTTAACGTTTTTTGCAGTTAACACATCAAAATAGCTCGTTTCTATTTCTAACCCTGTTTCAGCATCAATATCAGTAGAAAAAACTTCTTTCGACAATTTTCCAATAGCTTCACTTTTGGGAAGTGGGATTTGAAATTGTCCACCCACACCATCCTCGTCATATGCTGTCATTTCACCTGCCTCAACAGCATTTTTAATAACATCAAACAAGCTTAATCTCTCATATCCGATTTCCTTAATTGGCGATAAAGGATAATACAGAGGATGATTCATTTTTTCTTTCAAATCAATGATTCTCCAAACTCGTTTTAGATAGGTAACATCTGCTTCCCTAACATGCGTATATGGAATTACCCTTCGAGTTGGTGACGTTTCTTTAATGAAAACACCATCTAACACCTTATTTTCTCCTTGTGCGAATGCACTTTGAACAACAAATAATGTTACTAAAAAACTAAATACAACCTTTTTCATAGTATTATTTTTAAACAGCCTTAAGAACAATTGAACCAAGCTTTCTTTGCTCGCCATCAGGCATCGTTGCCTTAATATCCTCAAATGTAACTCTAGAGCCTGGTCTGATATTTTTTAAGACTGATCTCATCTGATTACTAAACTTAGGCCCTTTTACTGGAATTTCTTTTGATAATCCGTTCGCTTGGGTGTAAACAAATTTAAATGATGAAACTACTACTCGAACATCAAATTCAAAATTTTCCATTTTTGCAATAATTCCTGAAGTCCCTGCGAGCTTACCTCTTGGTATTGCACCAGAAGACTTTCCTCCAATTTGAGCAATAGGAGTAGGTATTCTTTTCACACGAAATTCCATAGAACCCATTCTCTGACGATTTCCATCAACTTCAGCAGAAACACTTACAACTGCCTTTCCAGGAGTTTTAACTTTAACCACCCATCCATCTTTCGATTTTGAAATAGATCCTCCAGAAACAGAAGCCGAAATTTTATCTTTTGGCACACCAGATGCCGAAATATCCACAGGATTTGGAACTCCGATGTAGAAAACATTCATCGCTGTTGCAGAAATAGTTGTACTTGGCGCTGCAACTTGATAGTCTATAGAATATGGATATTGCTCCATTCCCTTAGGCCCTTTAAAGTTAATCACACCTTTATATGAAAACAGACCTTGAGATCTTGTAGGAATTTTAATGTATCCATTTCCCTTAACAACGCTAATTGGAATTTCCTCTCCTGTAATCTTTTTGGTGATAGAATCATAACCTTCTCCTAATAAAATTTCAGGAGACATAGTTGTATCAAATGCCGCTAAGAAAACCTTTGCACTAAATGTATCGCCTGCAATTACATAATTTGAATTAGGTATAATAGCAGGTGCTAAACCTGTAAATTTATACGTTAATTCATCTGCAGCTCCAAACAAATACTTCACAACGTCAGACTCAAATGCTCTAACATCTGTTTGCATTTTTGTTAGTAAAGTAATCGTTGCAGCACAAGGAACACTGTAAAAATTCCAAGAAGGCCAATTTTCGTTATTTCCTCCAGCCGCTATGCGATCTTCGAATTTATACGTTTCATCCAATGAACTTTGAATCGGTGAGACCTTTGGTAGAAAACCCTTCAACTCATCTTTAAAAACCGTCAACTTACTCATTAAATCCATTGCTGAATATTCGTCAGTCTTAGGGTTAGAAGGCTCAGAGCCTACCAATATTTGAGTTGGAATCAAATAATTATCCTTTACTTTCACATATTTCAAGTCAAGAATTGTATCTACTCCATATTGATTTTTTCCGCGCGCTGTTTCCTCCGTATATTCCGGCTGAACTCCCGCAATAATTTTAACCTTTATATCATCAATATACGTTACTAACTCATCCGCAAGTTTTTGAACTTTTTGAGCCTTTGCCCAACCATCGCCAAACTTATCTTTATTCTCTGCAAATTGATTTGAAAATCTTGTATATTGATCGTCATTTTTATCTTTAAAGTTGTTCTTGGTATTCTCCAAGCCGCTGTTTACCGTAACAAATGCGTTAAGGATATCTTTGGAAACGTTCATCGCTAATAAAGCGGTTAGTACCAAGTACATCATCCCAATCATTTTCTGTCGTGGTGGTAATTTACCTCCTGCCATTCTATTTAATTTTTAGTATGTTTTTGAAAATGATTAATGTTATGCTTGACCACCAGGGTTCATAGCAGTTAACATGTTACCGTAAATTTTATTAAGAGAACTTAAATTGTTCGCTAATTCAGAAATGTTTGTTTTATACTTCTCTGTTCCTTCGATTGAACTGTTAAGGTTATTCATTAAAGTATCCATTCCTTCAAAGGCAGAATTACTAGCTTGCATGTGCTCTGAAGCAGATTTCAATTGTAATTCATAAACATTATTCAATTCACTTAATTTCGAGCTTATATTTCTTACGCTTTCAGAATATGCATTGCTATCTTCTGAAGATACAGTTAAACCTGTTAAAGTTTCTGAAGCTGCTTCGTATGACGCTGAAAGATTCACCATTTTAGAAGAAGCATCTTTAATGTTTCCTGCAAATTCATTTGAAGCTGCTCCTACATCAGTTATATCATTTAGTTTAGACGTGTGATCAGCCAAATTTTTGAAACCCGTTCCTAAACTTTCAATCAACTCTGGTCCAATCTTAGCATCTTCTAACATTTGATCTAATTCTTGAGAAGCTGAACCGCCTTTTCTTGAAGAAGCCGTTGTTAAAGTATCATCTTCTAATCCTGCTAATTCAGGGTAAGCTAAAGTCCAATCTAGTTCACTATGTGGTGGCTCGAAGGCAGATACTGCAAAAATTAATGCCTCTACTGAAAGACCTGTAATTAACATGGCTGATGCACCAGGCCAGTGCTCAATTTTAAACAACGCCCCAACAATTACAACCGCCGCACCCATTCCGTAAAGCAAGCCCATCATTTTCTTTCCTTTCTTTGTTTCAAATAAAAACTCTACTATTCCCATCTTAATTTTTAGTTAATTGATTAGTTAATTGATTGATTAATAAAAAATTTTATAATTCCTCGTTATTTTCTGGTCTACCCAAGAAAGACATTACATTTCTAAATCCAATGTAACATTTTGCGGTATCTTGGTATTCGAAAGTTCTTGTTCCGTTGTGTAAATAATAAGAAACATCTTTCCAAGATCCACCACGAATAACTTTTCTTTTCAATGAAGGTGGATCTGATGGTTTGGCCTCATAAGAATAATCCATATTCAAATCGTGAGCAAAATCATAAGCTGATTCATCGAAAGAGTTACTTGTCCATTCGGCTACATTTCCTGCCATACAGAATAATCCATAATCATTTGGATTGTACGAATAAACTTTAACAGTATTCAAACCTCCATCATCAACGTAATTACCTCTCAATGGCTTAAAGTTACCTAAGAAACAACCTGCTGTATTTCTGATGTAAGGGCCACCCCAAGGAAATTGGTTATTATCTAAACCACCTCTTGCAGCCCATTCCCACTCAGATTCTGTAGGTAATCTAAAATGCTGAACAGCACTAAAACCGCCACCTCTTAAATAATTATTCAACAATTCAGTTCTCCAAATTGAAAAAGCTCTTGCTTGCTTCCACGATATTCCAACCAAAGGATAGTCATCATATGCAGGATGCCAGAAATAAGTATTGGTTAATGGTTCATTATAAGAGTATGTAAAATCATGCACCCAAGCCAATGTATCAGGATACACATTTATGATATCTTTCTTTATGAAGACAGACCGATCAATTTGACCTTGTTCTCTGCTAAATCTTGAAGCAGCCGCTCTGTAATCAATCCAAGAGTATTCAAAATTTAATTTTCTTGTGTCTATTTGCTTTCTATTGTAGAATCGCTCATAGTCAGGTAAAAACATTACCTCTAATGCTTCTCTTTCTTCTTCACCAATCCAATTCATTTTTGCATACCAGTTAATGGTAGGAGGCTCCATATCCTCGCCGTAAGAATTGATTGTATTTGAGTAATACTCTTCATCAACCTCTTCTGCCAAAATTTTTCTAGCGATTGAATCCCTTACCCAGTGCACGAATTGTCTGTATTCGTTGTTGGTAATTTCAGTTTGATCCATATAAAAAGCAGCTAAAGAAACTACTTTAGACTTTGATTGGCGCGCACCCGGAACGTCTTGATCGGTATTTCCCATCGTAAAACTTCCTTGTGGAATCAATAACATCCCATAAGGAACAGGCTGATACCAATTTTCTCTACCTTGAACACCTATGAGTTCACCGTTATCGTAATTACATGAAGTAAGCACGGCAATCATTATCAGAAATATGTAGGTCAATTTTTTCATGGCCTTAAATTTTAAAAACTGAATCTTTATCGATCCAGTTAAATTTAGATTTTGCAAGTTTAATTAATTTTTATTTAAGTTTATCAACAATGGCCTTTTTAAAGAAAGCGTACATCCTTGTATCGCTCTATTTTTTCGTTCTTCACAAACTTGTAACAATAATTCAGCATAAACTCAATACTTCCATTGTTATACGAACTTAAGTCCGAAATATTGTAATCGTAAGCTATACCAACCTTGATATTATCAAATTGCCCACCTAAATTAAGTCCAGCAAAATCAAGCCCGGCCAACAGCGAAGCTGCATCTTCGATTCTATATGTGAGACCTGTCCATACTAGATCATTGTACTTCACATTTGTGTTTAAATCAACTTGAGTCGACACTGCATCGCTCTTTACAAAGAAAGAAGGCATTATTTCAAGCTTCCGCCCTCCGAGTTGAGTCTCATAATTGTATCCAGCCATAGCATAATAGTGTCTAGCTTTCTTGAAAGTCAATTCAGACAAATCAGCTAAACCATCTGAAATAACTGATTGCTCCATATGAGTAGAAGAAAGTCCAACATACATATTCTTGCGGTAATAATATAACCCAACTCCTAAATCGAAAACAGTTGCCCCTGCTTCAGAATTTGGAATTTTTGGATCTTCAGTACCATTAAACGCTCCTTCAGATGTTCTCCAATCACCTAAAATTGAATGATTATAAATCCCTAATTCGATACCCCCAGAAAGCACTCCTTGCTGTATTCTCTTATGATAAGACAATGCTAATTTGGCATTTAATGATTGAATAGGCCCAATTTCATCTTGGATTACAGTAAGTCCTGCTCCAACTTTATGCTTTTGAAAAATGGTTGTTCCATAATCAACACTCAATAAATTGGTAGTTGGGTTTCCTTCAAATCCCATCCACTGTTCTCTTGAAATGATAGTCGCACAAAATGATTCCTTCGCCCCTGCATAAGCCGGGTTAACAGCAAGCCTGTTGAACATGTTCTGCGTAAATTGAGGATCTTGCTGTGCGCTCATTTTGAACGTACTGAATACACACACAACAGCAATTAAAATCTTCTTCATAGGGTAATTTTATGAATTTTATCCTTAAATAGGTTAAATTTAGTCGTCTAAGATACCCATTTTTTAGATTGGCACATTTCTTTTTGAATGAATTTATTAAAATAGCCTATTTCAATTTTTGAAATGTCTGAAACCATCGCTCTGGAATCTCATTTTTGGTAGCAGTGACATAATCGTTGTAATCACATGGCAACATTAAGTGTCGTTCATATTTTTTCATGAAACTCGAATGATACGGAACGTTCATCCACCACCTATCCGACTTTGGACTCTTGTAAAAAACCAACTCACGCTCTCCCTCTTCCAAATTAACAGTATACTTCACGTACTCTCTTTTATTACATGCTGGGAAATCTCCCTTTCGGCCGCAGTATCCATCAATAAAGTACCAAATCATCTGAGCAATAAGGTTTGCTGTTTGCCCATTGTCGAAAATCGTAGGATTGAAATCGTAAATGCCAAATGAGCTTAATTTATCGCTCATCCCAGCATACCTGCTTAACTGACAAGCTTGTTCGCCGTTTAAGCCATTTGCAGAAGTTACTTTATTTGCAGGTGCATATGGCTGAGCAACCGCACTCATACTAAAGTTCACAAAATCTGCATTTCTAATAATCGGCTCCGCCACCTTGATATCTGCCTTCAACTCCCCAAGTCTATGGCTATCAAAAAACAAGTCCTCCAGTAGGTGCAACTCTGCTTGATCAACCAAGTATGTCTGATAACCTAGGTTTGAATAATTGAATAAAACATTTGGCTGCTGAATGATAATTTTTGAGAAGTAATTCAAATCGTGTATTGGGTCATCTGCTTTTCCTAGACCAAATTTCGAGTCTATACTCACGAGGTTAACTGTTTGCTCTTCCTTAGTATATGCCAAATAATTAGCATAAACCAAATTCTGCGAACCTCCAAGAAATACAGGCATCACATTTTTCCTTAATAATTGGGAGATAACATCTGTGACAGCGAAATACGTATCAGTTACACTTTCTCCTTGGCAAATAGTTCCAAAATCTGCCATTTTTAACGGAGTTAATCCTTGATACAGCTGGTAGAAATAACCTCTTACTTGATTTGCTCCTTTCGAACACCCGCTGTTCCGTATACTCCCTCTCTCTTCTTCAATATCAAAAAATACGATATCATATTCCTCTATTGAACTTGGATTAAGGTCTATTTGGTTCCCAATATGACCTTCTTTTAAAAACTGAAAGCCTTCAATTTTATCCGTTTCGACTTTTTGAAAATAATCAAACAGTGACATTCTATTTCTTTTTTGCGCGTCTTACTACCTTTTTCTTTGCAGGTGCCTCAGCAGCAATTTTCTTGCACTCCTCCAATGTTAAATTCTCCGGCACTACATCCTTTGGTATTTTAATATTCTTCTTCCCAAACTTGATATATGGTCCCCAGCGACCATTTAAAACTTGGATATCTTTATCTTCTTCAAATACCTTGATGTATTTATTCGCTTCAGATTCTTTCTTTGCCTCAATTAGAACTGCTGCCCTATTCATTTCTACTGCAAAAGGATCGTCTCCCTCAGCTTTCTTTAACGAAATAAATAAACTATTCCACTTTAAATAAGGTCCAAACCTACCTATTGCTGCCGTTACTAGTTTATCCTCATATGTCCCAACTTCTCTTGGTAGCTTAAACAATTCCATTGCTTCTTCGTAGCTAATGGTCTCAATGCTTTGGTCTTTAAATAAAGATGCGAATTTTGGTTTTTCTTCATCATCTACATTGCCGATTTGAACCATTGCTCCATACCTCCCAATTCTTGCGTAAACCGGCTTACCAGTTTCAGGGTCCTCCCCTAGTAATCGTTCGCCCTTGGCTCTTTCTGCATGTTCCAAGGTATGTTCAACGTTCTTGTGGAATGGATTGTAAAACGTCTCAATCATTTTGTTCCACTTTAGCTGACCAGCTGCAATGTCATCAAATTGCTTTTCAACATCTGCCGTAAAACTATAATCCATAATTGTTTTAAAGTTCTCAGAAAGAAAATCCGTTACAACAATTCCAGTATCTGTTGGGAATAATTTATTCTTTTCTGCACCAGTTCGTTCAGTTTGAGTTCTCTCTTTTATTCCCTTCGTATCTAAAGTTAGGACTTCGTATTTACGTTCAATGCCTTCACGCTCTTCTTTCACAACATAACCTCTCTTTTGAATTGTAGAAATGGTTGGAGCGTATGTAGACGGTCGTCCAATTCCTAACTCCTCTAATTTCTTTACTAGACTTGCTTCTTGGTAACGAGCAGGGTGCTTAGTAAAACGCTGTGTTGCGATAATTTCATGCATATTAACGTCGTCTCCAACATTCATTGCCGGCAACATTCCATCCTGGTCGTCATCTTCCTCCTCATCATCATTTCCTTCTAAGTAAACTCTTAGAAAACCTTCAAATTGTAAAATTTCTCCTTTGGCTGTAAAGTCAGTTTTTGATTCTGAAACATTAATGCTTGCGTTAGTTCTTTCAATTCTTGCATTAGCCATTTGAGAAGCCGTAGTTCTTTTCCAAATCAATTCATACAACCTATCCTCTTGTGTTGAAGTTCCCAAACTATCTACAGACAAATTTGTCGGTCTTATTGCTTCGTGTGCTTCTTGAGCTCCCTTTGATTTTGAGCTGTATTTTTTCGGATTCGAAAACTCTGCTCCGTAGGTTTTAGTAATGTACTCTTTTGCTCCGTCTAAAGCAGTATCAGAAAGGTTTACCGAATCGGTTCTCATGTAAGTAATCTTTCCAGCTTCGTATAATTTTTGGGCTACCAACATGGTTTGTGCAACAGAAAATCCTAGTTTTCTACTTGCTTCTTGTTGCAAGGTAGAGGTTGTAAAAGGCGCTGCCGGTGATTTCGTAGCTGGCTTTTTAACTAAATCTTTAATCGAGTAATTCGACTTCTCACATTCTTGAATGAAACTTTTGGCTTCATCGTAACTCTTAAATCTTGAAGTTACTTCGGCTTTAAAACTTTTGCCTTTCGATAATTGAAAAACACCCACGACCCTGAAAAAGTCTGTGATTTTAAAATTTTGAATTTCCCTTTCTCGTTCAACCACTAATCGAACTGTAACCGATTGAACTCTACCTGCAGAAAGAGATGGCTTCACTTTTTTCCATAATACAGGAGAAAGCTCATACCCTACTAGTCGATCTAGCACCCTTCTCGCTTGTTGAGCATCCACTAAATTTCGATTTACAGTTCTTGGATTTTCAATCGCTTTGGTTATGGCTGACTTTGTAATTTCAGAAAACACAATTCTTTTTGTCACCTTCTTCTTTAAGTCTAGCGCTTCTTCTAAATGCCAAGAAATAGCTTCTCCCTCACGATCCTCATCCGTTGCCAACCAAACAATCTCCGCTGCTTTTGCCAACTTCTTCAATTCAGCTACTACTTTCTTCTTGTCATCCGAAATTACATATTGCGGTTCGAAGTTATTTTCGATATCGATAGAGATGTTTTTGCCGGGTAAATCTCTGATATGACCAAAACTGGACTTAACGGTAAATCCTTTCCCAAGAAAACCTTCAATGGTTTTGGCTTTAGCAGGTGACTCAACAATAACTAGATTTTTAGACATGTTATAAGGTATAAATTGAATTTCCGAAAATTTGGAAATTTTTGACAAAGAAAATCAATATTTACTTAGAGTTCCAAAAAATCATTTTTTATTATATAAAAAAAGCAATCTATATTATATTCCATATAATATAAAAAAACATAAAAATCAGTTAGGTTAATTATGCCATTTTGTCACAGGCATTCGTTTTTTACTAATTTCGTGTTTGCAAAATAGAACATCATCATGTTAAGAACAGAAGAGAAAGTAATAGACGAAGCGATACAAGGAGAAGCGCTTGATGGCAGAAAAGTTCCCAACTCAAACGGAAGAAAAGTTTTTATTGAGAGTTACGGTTGCCAAATGAACTTTTCTGATAGCGAAATTGTGGCTTCTATTTTAGAGAAAGATGGTTATGAAACCACTAAATTACTCCATGAAGCTGATATCGTATTTGTAAATACTTGTTCTATTCGCGAAAAGGCAGAGCAAACTGTTAGAAAAAGACTGACCGTATATAATAAGCACAAACGCAAGAACCCAAAAATGATTATTGGTGTTTTGGGATGCATGGCTGAGCGATTAAAATCGAAGTTTTTAGAAGAAGAAAAAATAGTTGACCTTGTTGTTGGCCCTGACGCATACCGTGATTTACCAAACTTAGTAAGAGAAGTTGACGGCGGAAGAAAAGCCGTAAATGTAATTCTTTCAAAGGAAGAAACTTACGGAGATATTGCCCCCGTTCGATTAGGTGGAAATGGGGTAACTGCATTTGTTTCGATAACAAGAGGATGTGACAACATGTGCACATTTTGTGTGGTCCCATTTACCAGAGGAAGAGAAAGAAGTAGAGACCCAGAATCAATTATTCAGGAGGTTAGGGAATTATCACTTGCGGGTTATCGAGAAGTAACTTTGCTAGGGCAAAACGTAGATTCCTACTTGTGGTATGGAGGCGGTTTAAAAAAGGAATTCGCTAACTTGTCGGATGAAGAAAAAGAAAAGAGTACCAACTTTGCCCAACTGATGGATCGAGTTGCTCAGGTTGATCGAAAAATTAGAATACGATTTTCTACCTCACACCCTAAGGACATGACGGATGATGTTTTACATGCTATGGCTAGGCACGATAACATCTGCGATTACATTCACTTGCCATTTCAATCAGGAAATTCTAGAATTCTAGAAATGATGAACCGAGGGTACACAAGAAAGTGGTATATGAATAGAATCGATGCCATTCGTCGAATTTTGCCAACTTGCTCTATTTCTGCAGATATTATCTCTGGGTTTTGCTCTGAAACAGAGGAAGAACACCAAGACACACTGAGTATGATGGAGTATGTGAAATATCACTTTTCTTACATGTTCAAATACTCGGAGCGACCAAATACGATGGCACAACGGAAGTATCCAGATGACATCCCTGAAGAGACCAAACAAAAAAGGTTAGCTGAGATAATTGAATTACAACAAAAACATTCTCACGAGCAATTAAAAAAAGATTTAGGAAAGACCTATGAGGTTTTAGTAGAGGGAGTTTCTAAAAAATCAGACGATGAACTCTACGGCAGAAATACACATAACTCAGTCATCGTTTTTCCAAGAGAAAACTATAAAGTAGGCGAATACGTAATGGTTAAAGTAGAAAAGTGCACCTCCGCAACATTAAAAGGCAAAGCCGTTAAATAATGACAATTGAACAAATTAAACAGCGGTTTGGAATTATTGGACATTCTGAACAATTAAACAGAGCTATCGATATCGCAGTGCAAGTTGCACCTACTGATTTATCTGTTTTAATTACCGGTGAAAGTGGTTCGGGAAAGGAGAATATCCCGCAAATCATACATCAGCTAAGTGCAAGAAAACACAACAAATATATCGCAGTAAACTGTGGAGCAATACCTGAAGGGACGATTGATTCTGAACTCTTTGGACATGAAAAAGGTTCTTTTACCGGGGCAACTGAAACCCGTAAAGGATATTTTGAAGTTGCTGATGGGGGAACTATATTTTTAGACGAAGTAGCTGAACTTCCACTCACAACTCAAGTCAGACTTTTACGAGTTTTAGAAACAGGAGAGTTTTTAAAGGTTGGTAGTTCAAAGCCCCAGAAAACGAACGTTCGCATAACAGCAGCGACTAATGTCAACATTCCTAAAGCAATCAATGAAAATAAATTTAGAGAAGATTTATTCTATCGACTAAATACGGTACCAATTGAAGTTCCTCCTCTGCGCGTCCGAAAAGACGATATTCATTTGTTATTCAGAAAGTTTTCTGCAGATTTTGCAGACAAATACAGAATGCCTTCTGTTCAACTAACTGAAGAAGCAAGAGTACTTTTGCTGAAATACAGGTGGCCAGGAAATGTAAGACAATTAAAAAACGTTACTGAGCAAATATCAGTGATCGAAAAAAATAAATTAATTACAGCAGAAGTATTATTGAATTATTTGCCAGAAAATAGCGAAGCTTCATTACCCGTTATATACAGTGGAGATAAAAAAGGTATGACAGAGCGCGATATCCTGTACAAAGTACTTTTTGACATGAAAAAGGATGTTGCGGACTTGAAAAAAGTTGTTTTTCAAGTCATTAAATCTGATTCTAAGCCCAACAAAGATGAAATTAACCACCAGGTTTTTGAACGGCTATATGGTGGCCAAGACAGCATAAGTTCGCTTGAAAAAAGGTTGGAAATTGCTCAGTTTAACGAAAACAAACCTTTGCAAAGGAACAATTCTAACTTCAGAGATGATGCCGTTACCTATAAGAAAGACATCTCAGAAGAAAAAGATGATTATCAAGAGATTGTAATTGAGCAAGAAGAGGAATCTCTTTCAATTTCTGACACCGAGCAGAAACTAATTAAGAAAGCATTACAAAAACATGGTGGAAAAAGAAAATATGCTGCTGAAGATTTAGGAATTTCGGAACGTACTTTGTATCGAAAGATTAAGGAATATGATATTGAACAATGAAAAATAGCAAAAAAGTAGGTTTTTTAGTGCTTATTACAGCCATGATTTTAACGGCTTGCAAAGCTTCTTTTTCATTTACAGGTGCTTCAATTGATCCTGAAGTTAAAACAGTCTCCATCGACTTTTTCGCAATCAATGCAACATTAGCTCCTCCCAATTCAGGTCAATTATTTACAGAGGCATTGAAAGATATTTTTATTGCTCAGACAAATTTAGTCCTGGTTAAAAGTGACGGAGACCTTCAATTTGAAGGTTATATTAGTGGTTATAGTAATAATCCTGCAGCAATACAAGGAAACGAACAAGCTGCATTAACTAGAATTACCATGACTGTAAAAGTAAAATTCACGAACACCAAAGACGAAAAGCAAAATTTCGAATCTAACTTCTCGCGCTTTGAAGATTTACCCGCTAGTGAAGAACTTGCTTCTAAAGAGGAAGAGTTAATCAATTCAATAAATGAACAACTTACACAGGACATCTTTAATAAAGCAGTAACAAATTGGTAGTAAATAAGTCAACTTTTATTTCCTATTTGAAGCAGCCCAACATGGTTGGTTCTCATTCTATTGCTGGTCTAAACGAGATTGTTAGAGACTACCCTTACTTTCAGAGTGCTCAAATGCTACTTACTAAGGCATATCACAGCAGCGAGAATTTGAATTTCGAGAGTAGCTTAAAAAGGACCGCTGCTTATGCTGCAAATCGTCAACAATTGCACAGTTTGCTCTTCTCACCAACAGAGCATGTAACAGAAGTAGCAGGAGCAGTTGAAATAATTCCAGAGCAGCTTCCACCTCAGCATTTTGAATCGACAGAAATTCCGGAACAGAAGGAGGAACCAATAAAAAATGAACCTTTTCAAGTGAAACCCCCTTTTCCCCCTGTTGAAATTCAGAAAGTTGGACAAGTAGAGCAAATACAACATATTCCTGCACCTGAAGCTCAAATTGAACCCAATTTAAATCAACCATCTGAAAAAGATACATTTGAATCACAGGAAAACAAACCTCTAGATGATTCTATTGCAGCGAAATCAACTGTTTTAGAAGAGGAAAAATTTAGCATTGACTTCAGCAAAATTGAAAAAAGTAATGTAGATGAATATGATGCTTTAGAAAATCAAATTTTAAGCTCTGCTGTTAGCAGTTCTTTTCTTAAAAATGTTTCTGACGAAATTCCTGATATTGACAGTTTAAATAGAGAAAGGTTAGATAAAACTACCATCAGAATAATAAAAACAGAGGAATTTAAAGAAGAAAAGAACCCTAATTTAACGATTGATAATGCTACCGATTGCTACTCTTTTACAGGTTGGTTAAAAGCATTAGATAACCCTCAGCCTGAGTTTGAGAAACCAAATAAAGACGAAGATATCGACCAGACAAATACCCCCCAAATAACTGTTTTCGAAAACAATAGAGATAAAGTAAGCTTCTATTCACCTATTAAAATGGCGAGATTAAGTGTGCAAGAAGACGACGACTTAATGACCGAAACCTTAGCAAATATTTATGCAGACCAAGAACACTTCGAAAAGGCAATAAAAGCTTTTGAGAAATTACAGTTGAAATATCCCGAAAAAAGCAGTTATTTTGCAGCCCGAATTAAAGAAATAAAAATTCAATTAAACACTTAAAAGAAAATGTACATTATTGTATCCGTTTTAGTATTCATCATTGCAGTATTACTGATCTTGGTGATTTTAGTTCAAAACCCAAAAGGTGGTTTGGCTTCTAACTTCTCTTCTTCAAATCAAGTGATGGGTGTTAGAAAAACGACCGACTTTCTAGAAAAAGCTACTTGGACTTTAGGTATTGCGCTTATCGTTCTTAGTATTCTTTCTTCAGCTACTATTAATAGAAATGAAGCCGTTCAAATTGATACAGTAGAATCAGAATTGCAGAATGAGGCCAATCAAATTGTGATTCCTGCTTCTCAAGCACCAATTACAAATGAAGAAGTTCCAGCTGACCCAAGTTCGGCTCCAGAATAGTAAATACATCAAAAAAATTAAAAGCCACACCCTACCGGTGAGGCTCTTTTGTTGTCAAACTGTCACTTCTTCTGACACTTTTTTTTTAATAAACTGAAATATTTTCAGCAATTGGCAGCCTTTAACTATTGGCACGAAATATGACTTTATAGAATAATTAAAGAAAACTAACTTAAAAATTAAAACATGTCAGTAAATGTAAAACCTTTAGCAGATAGAGTTCTTGTTGAACCTGCTGCTGCGGAAGAAAAAACTGCTGGGGGAATTATTATTCCAGATACAGCAAAAGAAAAGCCTCAAAAAGGAAAAATTGTTTCTGTAGGAAACGGTAAGCCAGATGAACCAATGACGGTGAAAGAGGGCGACACTGTGCTATATGGCAAATTTGCCGGTACTGAAATTAACATCGAAGGAAAAGACTACTTAATTATGAGAGAGTCTGATTTATTCGCTATTGTTTAATATCTAAAATTTAAAAGAAATGGCTAAAGAAATCACATTTGATATAGAAGCAAGAAATGCACTAAAAATTGGTGTAGATAAATTGGCTAACGCTGTAAAAGTAACGTTAGGACCAAAAGGAAGAAACGTTGTAATTGACAAAAAATTTGGTGCTCCTGCAGTAACCAAAGACGGTGTCACGGTTGCGAAAGAAATTGAATTGAAAGACCCAATTGAGAATATGGGTGCGCAGATGTTAAAAGAAGTTGCATCTAAAACTGCAGACGATGCGGGAGATGGAACAACAACTGCTACTATCCTAGCTCAAGCAATTGTAACGCAAGGTTTGAAAAATGTTGCAGCGGGTGCAAATCCAATGGATTTGAAACGAGGAATTGACAAAGCAGTAAAGGATATTGTTACTGAGTTGAAAAAAACATCTGAAACAGTAGGAGAAGATTCTGAAAAGATAGAGCAGGTTGCTACTATTTCTGCAAATAACGATAGCTCTATTGGAAAGCTGATTGCTGAAGCAATGGGCAAAGTAAAAAAAGAAGGTGTAATTACGGTTGAAGAAGCAAAAGGAACTGAAACTACGGTTGAAGTGGTTGAAGGAATGCAGTTTGACAGAGGTTATTTATCTCCGTACTTTGTTACCGATACTGAAAAAATGGAGGCTGAACTAGAGAATCCATATATCTTGATTTACGATAAGAAAATCAGTCAAATGAAAGATTTGCTACCTGTTTTGGAAAAAACAGCACAGTCTGGAAGGCCTCTTCTTATTATTGCGGAAGATGTTGAGGGAGAAGCTCTAGCAACACTTGTTGTGAACAAAATTAGAGGTTCGTTGAAAATTGCTGCAGTGAAAGCACCTGGCTTTGGTGACAGAAGAAAAGCAATGTTAGAAGATATTGCAATATTGACTGGAGGAACTATGATTTCTGAAGAAAGAGGTTACAAATTGGAGAATGTCGATTTAGCTGACCTTGGTTCTTGCGAGAAAATTACCATTAACAAAGACAACACAACTATTGTTAATGGAGCTGGAGTTAAAGATGACATTAAAGCAAGAGTAAACCAAATTAAAGCTCAAGTTGAGAATACTACTTCCGATTACGACAAAGAAAAATTACAAGAACGTTTAGCAAAATTAGCCGGCGGTGTTGCTGTACTTTATGTAGGTGCCGCTTCTGAAGTTGAGATGAAGGAGAAGAAAGATAGAGTTGACGATGCATTACACGCAACAAGAGCTGCTGTAGAAGAAGGAATTGTGCCAGGAGGTGGTGTTGCTTTAATTCGTGCAATGGCTGCTTTAGAAGGCAAAAAAGGCTTAAACGCTGATGAAACTACCGGCATTGCAATTGTAAGAAGAGCAGTTGAAGAACCATTGAGACAAATTGTAGCAAACTGCGGCGGTGAAGGCTCTGTAGTTATTCAAAAAGTTAAAGAAGGTAAAGGAAACTTTGGTTACAATGCAAGAACTGAGGTGTACGAAGACTTAATTAAGGCTGGAGTAATTGATCCAACAAAAGTATCTCGAGTAGCCCTTGAAAATGCAGCTTCTATTGCAGGAATGTTGTTGACTACGGAGTGCGTTATTTCAGATGCTGAAGAGGACAACTCAGAAGGCGGAATGCCAGGAGGCGGAATGCCAGGTGGTATGGGCGGAATGGGTGGAATGATGTAATCATTTCTGCCAGAATCAAAATAAAAGCCCTTTCTGATAAATCAGAAAGGGCTTTTTCGTGTTTGAATCTATGGAAATCTTCTATAAAATTAAAACCACATAGTATAAAGTATGTAAGCTAAAATCAAGAGTAGAATTAATCCAAGTAGACTGGAAACCAATCCACCAATCACACTGAATAATAAACTCACAATCATTAACACAATCAAGACGGCAATTAACGCAAGTACGATTTCCAACCAAGGCCAATCTTCTATTTCGTCTTCCCACCAATTATCTCTTTTATGGAGTGCCGTTGAATTTTGAGTGTGCGACTCCTCTATCTTTAATTCTGCAATCTTTTGCAAAAAGTTATTGCTTTGTTGTACCCTTGCAGGCGCATCCGAATATCTTCCCTCCTGTAATATAGTTCGCAATTCTTCCTGAATTATATTATTAGCAATTACCGATTCCTTTTCTTGTGCACTATTCTCTTTCGTAAAACTTCGAACGGTATTTTCAACCTGCATTTCTGTTACAGCAACTTCTTGTTTTTCAACTTTCGACTTCGAATATTTGAGATGACTATTGTACTTTACTCTGTTAAAATTCTTGCTTGCTAAAGGATTTTTCACCAATGAACAAGAATAAATGGAAAGTAGCACCAAAACGATTATTACGCTGGCTAAACAATTTTTTTTCATTTTGTTTTTGTTATAAGTCGTCTAAAATAAAAGTAGAACTCTCGAGATAACGAGCATCGGGGAAATAAATAAATAAGCAAGTACCTTCCTTCGTCAAATTGATGATTGGAATATGAAGACCCATTGGTATTGCTGGGCACCCCTCACTATTACCCAACACCCCATTCTCTCTGATATATTCTTCTGTAGCGTAGGTTGCTCCATGAAGAACCACGTATCGATCACGAGCATTTGTGTTAAACCCATGCTCTAACCCGTTTAAACGGAGGGATAGTCCATTTTTTCCAAAATAAGTTTCTTGGGTCTTATAAAAGCCTAAGCTACTCTGATGAGACCCTTCACTATTGGAAAAGTCTATGGCATATTTACCCCCTGAATTTTCTCCGTGAGCCACATAAGTGTGATACAATACCGTTTTCATTTTTAAATCAATAACCCAAAACCGTTTTTTAATAGAGGGAAGACGGAAATCAATAATGCTTAAAATATTTTTACTAAAAGGAAGTAAGCCGCTTAATTTTAAATTTATATACCCTGAGTAGGCCTTTTCAAAAAGTGAAAACTCTGGCTTCTGCTCTCCTTTTAGTTGATTGTAAATAGACCCTAACAGAAAGGAACTTGTGGGTTCTGGTGCGCATTTTTCTGCTCTGATTGATTGGCTAAAAAATAAACCGATAATGAATAATACAACAAGTAAGTTTTTCATAGTTAGAAAATCATCATGCTAAAGAATGCCGCGCTTAAACAAATTGAAGAAATAATATTCATCCTCATGCTATGTTCGAAATCGGCTTTATTTTCATTTTTTACAATTAAATTGAACCAATAGCAAAAATACAATAAGATAGGCCCACTAAATACTAGGAAAAGGTAAAAGTCTTTCACATTGTGTTGTTGAACAAATGAATAACTTAAAAGTAATTTCCATAGCAAAAAAGCAATAGAAGAAAAAATGAAAGTTCCTTTTATTCGCATCATTAAACTTAAAGTTAAATCACCACGCGCTAAATCCTCCTCATGCTTATAAACTTGTGTTAATGGATAAGAGCCTAATAAGAAAAGAGAAGAAGCAGCTGCGAAAAGCAGGTTTACAGCATCACAATTATAATACCCTAAGCCAACTTGAACAGTGTAGAGTATAAAAAAGCCATGAAACAAAGTAAATACTAAGGTGCTAGATGTACGCGAAACGCATGACAATTTTACCATTAGCTCATCCAATGAATCTTATAAAGTGCAACTTGCTGTTGGCGCCCATGGCAAACGTTCAATATTAGACAAAAAGCTAAATCGTGCCTTTATGACTGCTGCTCAGCGTGAGTCAAATAATTACGTTGGGATTAAGTATCATATTAAAGCCCATTTGCCCGAAAATTTAATTGGATTGCATTTATTCAAAAACGGTTATTGCGGAATTTCGAAAGTAGATGGAACGGATCGGTTTTGTTTGTACTATCTAACATTAGCATCCAACCTCAAGAATTCAGGTTGTATTGAGAATATGGAAAAAGAAATTCTCTCAAAAAATAATTACTTAAAGGAATATTTAAAATATGAATGGTTCTATGATCAACCATTAGTCATTTCGCAAATTAGATTTGAAAGAAAAAAACCCATAGAAGATGGAGTTTTTATGCTCGGAGATACTGCAGGTTTAATAGTACCCTTGTGCGGAAATGGAATGAGCATGGCTCTTAAGGCAGCTCATGAATTTCACAATTTAAGTAAGCAATTTTAACGCGAACAAATTTCTAGAAAAGAACTTACTCAACAGTATTTAATATTTTGGAATAGAGAGTTTGGTGCACGATTGACTGCAGGAAAGACATTACAGAAGTTGTTTTACAATAAATATTTAGTAAACCCTGCGCTAAAACTGTTGAATAAAACTCCATGGATTACCGCTAGCATTATTCGGTTAACACATGTAAAAGATATAACATAAAAAAAAGGGCTGTCTTTTGGCAGCCCCCTTTCTTTCTAAGGCATTAACAATAATTTTAATATTTCTAATAATTAAACCCTATCCATTTGTACCTAGCTCTTCCTGGTCCATGTCCTCTTTTTTAGGTTTATGCTCCATTTTTTTCCTTTCTGAACTCTTTCCTTTTCTCGATTTTCTGCTTTTTTAAGGTCATGAATTTCTCCATTTGGTCTTCATTCAAAACCTCTCCTAACCTCTCGTTCATCGCCTTTTCAGATTCAGCCATTTTTAATTTTTGTTCTGCAATCGCAATTCGTCTATCTTCATCTGAAAGCTTTTCCATTTCTGACTTAGGTATCCTTTCAGATTTTCTGGCTTCTTGTTCTTCCTTAAAAATAATCTTCACTTTTTCCTCTTGATCTGCAGATAGGCCCAATTCGCTTATCATTAATTCCATCTGTGCTTTCTTATTCTCACCCTTATGTTCTTGACCGCCTTTATTTCCCTGAGCGAAGCTTGCCGTGCCAACTACTAGCAATGCTGCTACTAGTGTACTTTTTACAACTGTTTTCATATTTTTTGGTTTTAATATTTTCAAGTGTTTTATCAAATTAAGGGCCACAATTTAGTTATCAAAATAATTCATTGATTTTTTAATCATTTCATCATCCCATAGCACTCTATAATGGCCTGATTCACGGACAGATTCTAACCGAACCGACTCCCAATTCTTCTCAAAATCTCTTGCATGAGAAAAGCTTATTATTTTGTCTTCTTCGTCGTGAAAAAGCAACACCTTTTCTAAATTTGTTTGCTTTCCATAGTTGTGAAAGTAAAAGGATTCAAAGGAGTAACCTGCAAAATCTTCAAAGTGAGATAAAAATGGTTGGAATAGCTTTTCAGGTATTTTCAAAATTTTCTGAAATTCCTCGAACACGGACATTAGACGATTTAAAGGAGCCAACAAAATGGTCTTCTCGAAATTTAAGTTCTCCTCGTAAGCACACATGATGATAGCACACGCTCCTAAAGAATGACCAATAGCAAGATTCGGTACTCCGTATTTATGAATCATTTCTTTTGCAGCCCCTTTGAAGTAAACCAGGTTTGACTTTTTACCCTTGCTGCCTCCGTGAGCAGGAGCATCAAAAGCAACAACACGGTAACCCTTAGCTACTAAAGGTTCGATGAAAGCGCCCAAACTACCAGCATTGCTCTCCCATCCATGAAAAAGCATCGCTACTTTTTCTCCTTCAGCCCATTCGTAAACTTTAATTTCCTCTGTCCCAAATTTTAAAAAAGATTTCTCCGCTTTATTTAGCATTTCTAACTCTCTAGTTCTTAAAACTCTTACTCGTGGCTTACTAAATATATTCATCAGCTGCTTCGCTGAAGTGGAGGGAAACAGATGTGCAGCAGTATTAAAATATATTCGAAAAACACGTATAATTAAGGGATTTTTTTGGGGCATAACATTTAAACAAATGGAATTAGATAAAAACTTTTTTTAGCATATTGTTCATATTCGGCAAAGAGATTTTTTAATATTTTTTCTTCATATCGTATTTTCAAAATCAGCGTTGTTAACAATACGAAATAAACAACAATCGGCACGGTCTCTTTCCCTCCAATCATCGTTGGAAGAAAAAAAAGAAGTAGCGCTGAATACATTGGATGTCGCAGAGTGTGATCTGGTCCAGTAGTGATCAATTGAGCACCCTTTTTCAACTCAGGAAAAACAGATAACATTGATTTTTTCAGTTCCCAACCAGCCCAAACGACTACAATTATCGCAATTAAATGAAAAATAGCAACCTACCTCAAAAGGTGGAAATCTGTATAATACAAAAGGACCACTATCGCCGTAAATTGGATGAAAACATAGGTTGTGCCCAGTTTCGTCAAATGTATTGAATAATAGTTGAACGAATCTATAAATCCATACCTTGCATTCTCATTTGTTTTTACAAAAAATTTATGCTCTCCCGCTATCTAAAGGTCAAGAAAACAACTCAATAATTTGCAATTCAATTAGACGCATAAAGGGAAAATAGCCTATCAGGTAGAATAATACAGATTAACTTATTGTTCTTTTGCATTTGAGTGACGATTTTACAATAAAGCTATTACTAAATCAAAAAGCCGCATAGAATAAGAGCATTTGAATTTGCTGAACTAACCTTCATCGAGAAGTCGAAAAAGTATACGATTAGCAGACTTTAAATCCTTAAGAAAAACAAATTTAGAAATAATCGAATATATTTATGATTGTAAGACTTAATTCGTTGACACATTATGGAAGAAAAAATAAGATGAAAGCAATCTGGAACGATACTATTATAGCAGATATTAACGATACCGTTATGGTGGAAGGAAATCACTACTTTCCAATGGAAAGTATTAAAAAGGAATATTTAGAAGAGAGTACGACCTCCTCTGTTTGTCCTTGGAAAGGAATGGCAAATTACTACACACCGCGAGTTAGAAATAAAATAAGAAGATGCAGCATGGTTTTACCCGATTCCGAAGCCGGCAGCTGTTGATGTTTTAAATAGAGTTGCATTCTGGAAAGGAGTTAGTGTAGTAGATTAAGAATTATTTATAAATTCATTTGTATCTAAAGTTATTACATTATCTGTATGTACATATATTTGTAAAAAAGTTATAATGGAGATTGAGAAAGAGATAAAACAAAATAAATTCAAAGACGAAATTCACAAGTTGATGATTAATCAACTATTTACAGGTAAGTGGATTACAAATCTAATTGCAAAGCAACTAAAACCATTTGGGCTTACTAATCAGCAATATAATGTTTTACGAATCTTGAGAGGTCAAGGAAATAATTACATTTCTGTTAATGCCATTTCAGATCGCATGATTGATAAAATGTCAAATGTTTCCAGGTTAATTGACAAACTTGTAGATAAAAATCTAGTGCAGCGTAAAGTAAATAAAGACGACCGACGACAAGCGGACATTATAATAAATCAAAAGGGATTAGACCTTGTTAGAGCGATAGAAGAGACAGAGGGAGATTTAAAATCAAATTTCAAATCTCTTTCTGAAGAAGAAGCAAAACAATTAAATAGTCTTTTAGACAAACTGAGAGGCTAAACAGTATAAACACATTGTTAATAGTATTTAACAAAGTGCAATATCAGATGCTACCCAAAACTGCCGTGTAATGGGTAATTTCGCAACTAAACATAACCACTTTGAAACATTCTACTTTTCCCGTTCAGAAAATTGCCACATCGAAGCTATCATCTATCAACTTTGATAATTTAAAATTTGGCAGAGACTTTTCTGATCATATGTTATTAGCAGAATACAACGATGAAATTTGGAAAACACCTCAAATCCTACCTTATCAACCATTAGAGTTATTTCCTGCAGCGTCTGTTTTTCACTATGGTCAAGCTATTTTTGAAGGCTTAAAGGCACATAAGAATGACGCTGGAGAAGTTTTTATTTTTAGAGCAGATGAAAACTTCAAACGATTAAACTCCTCTGCTGCTAGAATGTCTATGCCTGAGATTCCTGAAGATATCTTCATGGATGGTTTGATGCAATTAATTGAATTAGACAAAGACTGGATCCCAGTTGGTGATGGCATGTCACTTTACTTGAGACCTTTTATGATCGCGGATGATCCGTTTCTAGGTGTTAAGCCAAGTGGTTCCTATAAATTCATGATTATTACCTCCCCTTCTGCTTCTTATTACTCAGGTGCTGTCAAAGTTAAAATAGAATCTCACTACTCTAGAGCAGCAGTAGGAGGAGTTGGAGCTGCAAAAGCTGCAGGCAACTATGCAGCGTCTTTACTGCCAGCGAAAAAAGCGCAAGAAGAAGGTTACGACCAACTTATTTGGACTGACGCTAAAAATCACCAATACCTTGAAGAATCAGGGACAATGAACCTAATGTTAGTTAAAGGAAAAAAAGTACTAACCCCCCCATTGGACAGCAAAACCATTTTACCTGGCATTACTCGTAAAAGTATTCTTCAATTAGCTGAGGAATGGGGTTATGAAGTTATGGAAAGACCAATAACAGTGACTGAACTCGTTGAAGGCATAGAGGATAATTCAATTAGTGAATTATTTGGAGTTGGAACAGCAGCTACTATTGCTCCAATTTCAGTTGTAGGTTATAAGGATAACCAATTACAATTGCCTGATTACACCAAGTGGGAATTTTCAAATAAAGTGAAACAGTACTTGGAAGAACTTAAAACTGGAAAAGTAAAAGATACTCACAACTGGATTGAAACACTTTAATTATCATTTTTAGGGTAATCATAGAAAAAATAATGGCCTGTTGAACCACTAACTAGGTCCCAAGAATCAAACTCAAAACTAATTCCAACTATTGCTGCAGTTGGCAAGTTTCCAAATTGCTTGTTGCTCAAATATTCTGCAAAATCTGTTAGCCCGGGATTATGTCCTACTAAAAACACATTATCAAACTTATCAGAAATCTGATTTACCTTGCTAAGCAATGAAAAGGTCGAAGCATGATACAGCTCCGGCTCTTCTATAATATCCACAGGGTTTTCAAATCTACTGGCAATTAGTTGTGAGGTAGTTAAGGCACGGACAGCAGGGCTAGAAATAATAATATCCGGAAAAATTCCTGCTGTGAGTAGTCTGCCTCCCATCTCTGGAGCTGCTGCTGCTCCCCTATCATTCAACGGACGGTCAAAATCTTTTAGTTGAACATTACCCCAACTCGATATTGCATGCCTAATGATGTATAACTTTTTCAAACTATTATTTAGCGATCTCCAATTTTTGGATCAAACCCATCGTTCATTTTTAAAGTAAAAATTGGCAACAAAAAGTTTTGTAAAATGTTAGAATTTGACTTAAAAACATGTTTAGCAAATGACTTTAAACTTGTAATCAACTCTTCCGAATATACACTATCTAACTTCTGTAAAACAGGGCCCAAATTTGTCAACCGGTTCTCTAGAAATAGCTCTTTCCCTTTCCAATCCTCCGGCAATTGAGCTAAGATGTGATCAAAATCAGCCTCAAAACACTTGTCTACCTCTTCGTAATAGTTGTGCAGAATCAGCTTAGACGTATAGGTTCTTAAATGTGCTAAGCGTATTGCATCTGCTTTTTCATCATCTGAAACTACACCATCATCTGATACGGCTGCTAATAATGCAACCACTGCAGGAGCTCTTAAAATAATACCTCGATCAATTGGATCTAGTTTGTCGATTTCTTTTGACATAATTTGATTTGTTTAATACCTTCACAAAGATAATTTTCTTTAGGAATCTATGGATTTTCTTCTCAAAATTTAATGCATGAATTTGGTAAATAAAAAACTTTCTGATGAACTGAGCTTTAAAACTAGTAGAAGTGGAGGAAAAGGTGGGCAACATGTGAATAAAAGGGAAAGCAGGGTAACTCTTTTTTTCAATGTCCGCGAATCTAAAATTTTGGATGAAGATGAAAAAGCTGTTTTAACTGCCAAACTAAACCTTTCTATTGATGGTGTTCTACAAATAAATAGTGAGGCTTCAAGGTCTCAATTGAAAAACAAAGAAAACTGCCTTAATAAGTTTTACAAAAACATTGAGAAAGCTCTAGTTATCCGGAAGAAGAGGAAAGCTAGCAAACCATCGAAGACTGCGATAAGAAAACGGTTAAATGAGAAAAAAAGAAGGTCAGAAATTAAGCAAAATCGAAAACCTGACTTTTAAGCCTTTAATAGTTTGGAGCACGCTTTCCAAACAGCATCTGATTTAGGCGCTGGAGCGGATATTTTTTGCTTCTCTTTAGAAACCGGATGAATAAACTCTATAGAACGTGCATGTAAATGGATAGATGCATCACTATTTGTTCTATCGAAGCCATATTTAATATCTCCTTTAATGGGCGAACCAATGGCAGAAAGTTGACTTCTAATTTGATGGTGTCTCCCTGTTTTGGGGTAAACTTCTAACAAGTGATAATTATCTAAACTCAATTTAACTTTATAGGACAACTCTGCACGTTTAGACCCTTTTTTTTCAGAAGCATGAGCAGTACTTTTATTCCTTTCCGGATTTCGCACTAAAAAATGAACCAAGGTATCTTCACTTTTTAGTGGCTTGTTTTTTACCACCGCCCAATATGTTTTTTGTATTTCCTTTTCTTGAAACATCTTATTTAACCTCACCAAAGCTTTTGAAGTCTTGGCTAGTAAAACCAATCCACTTGTAGGTCTGTCAATTCGATGCGGTACTCCTAAATATACCTCCCCTGGCTTTTTATACTTCTCCTTTAAAAACTCCTTTGCAAGATCATTTAATGGCTTGTCTTTTGTCCGATCACCTTGCGTTAACATACCCGATGGTTTGCTTACCGCTAATAAGTGATTATCCTCAAATAAAACTTGAAACTGATTTTTTGACACAAATTATTGTTCTCGTTCTAAAACTAAATCTAACACTTTCATAGCTGACAATCATTTTTACCCAAAATCTCCAATACCTTTTGGTATTCTTTAAAGCCATCAACACCAATCACCTCTACTGAATATTTCCCTGGTGCTAGAATGGCTGAATACTTCCCATTCTTCTGATTCTTAACATAAGGGCCTATCAAATTCCCAGTTTCTTCATGGAAAAATTCAATTGTAACATCTGCCTCAACAACTGCTAAATCCTGGTTCAAAATTCAACCCGAGAGCAAAGTATACTCATCCTTTACATCATAAAAAGTTAACCTGTAAATATCCCAATCTCCAAAACTATCGTCAAATCGCTTTGCCATGTTTGCATAGCGTCGATTTTTTGCATAAGATATATTTAAGTCGTCGAATAGGGTATTTATTGGGTGACCCAAGTTAATTAGTTTTTTCCAGTGCTCTTCCTTATCTTCAATGTTTGAAGATTTAAATAAATCCATCCCTCCCATCCCTAAATGGGTATCTGAACTAAAATAGAGCGCTTTTTCCTCAAACTCCGCATATACTCCCACATACTGCGCCTTCAGCTGTGAAATACTGATAATAATTAAAGTAAAAAAAACAATTTTTTTCATTTGCTAGTACTGCTCCTTTTCATTCGGAAAATCCGTTGATTTAACGTCTGTTATATATCTTTCTACTGAATCTTTAATCCCTGAATACAAGTCGTTGTATCGCCTTAGGAAACGAGGGCTAAATTCATTATTTATTCCTAACATGTCATGAATCACTAAGACCTGACCATCTACTCCATTACCAGCTCCAATACCGATCACAGGAATATTCACTTTCTCAGCAACCATTTTTGCTAACCTAAAAGGTATTTTCTCGAGCACTATTGCAAAGCATCCCGCTTCCTCTAAAGCTAGAGCATCTTCCATTAATTTCTTTGCTTCAGCGTCCTCTTTCGCTCTTACCACATATGTTCCAAACTTATAAATAGATTGTGGGGTGAGGCCCAAATGTCCCATCACAGGTATTCCAGCAGAAAGAATGCGTTCAACAGATTCAATTATTTCTTCACCACCTTCCATTTTTACTGCATGGCCTCCAGACTCTTTCATAATTCGAATCGCAGAAGTTAAAGCCTCTTTCGAATTACCCTGATATGTTCCGAATGGAAGATCTACGACAACCAAACATCGACTTACCGCCCTCACTACTGAAGATGCATGATAAATCATTTGATCAAGAGTTATTGGTAAAGTCGTTTCATGCCCTGCCATAACATTCGATGCTGAATCGCCAACCAAAATAACATCTATTCCTGCGGCGTCAACTATTCTGGCCATGGAAAAGTCATAAGCCGTTAACATTGAAATCTTTTCACCTCTACTCTTCATCTCCTGAAGAACGTGAGTTGTAACTTTTTTTTCTTTTTGACTTTTAGCAGTAGACATAGACCGTTTTTCTCTTGTCTGAACAAAACTACAAAATAGAATGTGATAATGAATAATTGGTAATTTTGGAAAATGAATTTGATAAAAGTAGCAGCGTGTATTATTTTAATTTCAGTCCTTTTTTCTTGCGAGAACGAAGTGGAAGTAAATGCGGAGTTTGAGGAAAAAACATTTGTTTTGGGTTTGATTGATACAGGAAGTGATACCCAGTTTGTCAAGGTTACTAAAACCTTCTTGGATAACGAAACTGGCGCCATTCAACTGGGTCAAGACCCTAACAATCTTTATTATGATAGTATAGACATTACGTTAAACGAACTCAATGCGAGCAGGAATATAGTTCAGCAGTTTAAGATGGCAAAAATACTTCGACCTAAAGAAAGTGGTCTTTTTACCACCGAAAGAAATGAGGCGTATTACTCAAATGCTGTTGTGAAAGAAAATACAACATACACGTTAACCATTGATAAATTAAATGGCACTGCTATCACAATCGGGGAAGCAATGGTTTCTCGTGGCATTACTTTGGCTGAACCAGATATCCGGAGACGAGGGAAAATAAGTCTAATAGATCCTAGATCAAAAATTATTATTGACGAAAGGTTTGAATTTCTAACGTCTGAAAATGTTGGGGAATTTTCTGCTACTATGGTATTCAATTATTTGGAAATCATTAATGTATACGACACCGTAAAATCTATCAGAATTCCGTTAACTTCCATTTTAAACCCTACTTTAAACGAAGTGAATTATCCATTTATTTTTGAGGGTCAAAAGTTTTTTACCGCCCTTGAAACAAACATCCCTATTAGTCTCAACCCTCCTAAAAGGGTAGTTTTAGATGTAGGGATAGATATAATTTTAGAGGCGGCGGATGCAGACTACACACTTTACAGAGATGTCAATGGTCCAATAGATGGGTTGGCTCAAACCAGACCAGACTACACTAACATTGTCAATGGAATTGGTCTGTTCGCATCTCGCAACATTAGCACTGTTAAAATTGGTTTAAGTGGTGATACAAAAAATTATATAATCGCTACCTATGGCGATCGTAATAACCTTTCACAATATAGAGGTTTCGAGTTTTAACTTGCCATTCTGTCACAGTTCGTGACAAAGACCCTTTTAAAAACTACTTAAAATGACAGATTTTCACAATTCGTCATTTTTTTTAAAATGGCATATTCATTGACTATTATTTTACAGATTACAAAATTTGAATTTAAATTAACAATAGATATGAGTAAAATAATTGGAATTGATTTAGGTACAACGAACTCTTGTGTTTCAGTAATGGAAGGAAATGAGCCGGTTGTTATTCCTAACAGTGAAGGGAAAAGAACTACTCCTTCGATCGTTGCTTTTATTGAAGGTGGCGAAAGAAAAATAGGAGATCCTGCAAAAAGACAAGCTATCACAAATCCTACTAAAACAATTTATTCCATAAAGAGATTTATGGGTAGTAAATTTTCTGATGTAGAAAAAGAGTTAGGCAGAGTGCCTTACAAGGTAGTAAAAGGCGACAATGACACTCCTAGAGTAAAAATTGACGACAGAATGTATACTCCTCAGGAGATTTCTGCTATGATTCTTCAAAAAATGAAGAAAACTGCAGAAGATTACTTAGGAACTTCAGTATCTGAGGCAGTAATTACTGTACCAGCTTATTTTAATGATGCGCAAAGACAAGCAACAAAAGAAGCAGGAGAAATAGCCGGATTAACGGTGAAAAGAATCATTAACGAACCAACTGCAGCTGCATTGGCTTATGGTTTAGATAAGAAATCAAACGATGTAAATATTGCAGTTTTTGATTGTGGTGGTGGAACGCATGATGTTTCTATCTTAGAGCTAGGGGACGGTGTTTTCGAAGTAAAATCTACAGATGGTGATACTCACCTTGGTGGAGATGATTTTGATGACGTAATTATAGATTGGTTAGCGAAAGAATTTGAAAATGAAGAAAGCATTGACTTGAGAAAGGACCCAATGGCACTTCAAAGATTGAAAGAAGCAGCTGAGAAAGCGAAGATTGAATTATCTAGCTCTAACCAGTCTGAAATCAATTTACCTTACGTTACAGCTACAGATTCAGGACCAAAGCACTTAGTGCGTTCTTTAAGCAGAGCAAAGTTTGAGCAATTAGCTGATAGTTTAATTAAAAGAACAATTGAGCCTTGTAAAAAAGCACTTGAATCTGCAGGAATGAAGGTTTCTGAAATTGATGAAGTTATTTTAGTAGGTGGTTCAACAAGAATTCCAGCCATACAAGATGCAGTAAAAGCATTTTTCGGAAAAGAACCTTCTAAAGGTGTTAATCCTGATGAAGTGGTTGCAATTGGTGCGGCTATTCAAGGTGGTGTTTTAACAGGAGAAGTAAAAGATGTTCTTTTATTAGATGTTACTCCACTTTCGTTAGGTATTGAAACGATGGGTGGTGTAATGACCAAGTTAATTGAAGCTAACACTACGATTCCTACAAAAAAGTCTGAGACTTTCTCAACTGCTGCTGACAACCAACCTTCTGTTGAGATTCATATCTTACAAGGTGAGCGTCCAATGGCAAATGGAAACAAGACAATTGGTAGATTTCACTTAGATGGAATTCCTCCATCAAGAAGAGGTGAGCCACAGATTGAAGTAACATTTGACATTGATTCAAACGGTATATTGAACGTTGCTGCAAAGGATAAGAAAACAGGCAAAGAGCAAATGATTAGAATTGAAGCTTCTTCAGGTTTAAGCGAAGAAGAAATTGCTAAAATGAAGCGTGAAGCAGAAGAGAATGCTGATGCTGATAACAAAGCTAAAGAAGAAGTTGATAAGTTAAATGCTGCAGATAGTTTGATTTTCCAAACGGAAAAGCAAATGGCGGAATTTGGTGATAAGCTTCCAGTTGACAAGAAAGAGCCAATTGAAAGCGCTTTAGATGAATTGAAAAAAGCACATGAAGCGAAGGATTTCGCTGCAATGGAACCGGCAATGGAGAAATTAAATACTGTATTCCAAGCTGCTTCTCAAGAGATGTATGCACAAGGTGGTGCTGAAGGTAATGCTGAAGGACAGCCTGCTGGCGATGCCGGAGCTAACGAAGATGAAGTTACTGATGTAGACTTCGAAGAAGTAGAAGAGGAAGAAGAGAAAAAGTAAGCTTCGAGTAATACAATAACGATTATTAAAAGAGCCATTCACTTTAAAGTGAATGGCTCTTTTGGTTTTACCCCAAAAGCAATTAGTTAACAACGTTGTGACTATTAAATCAATAAAAAATCAAAACTCTTATTTACAATCCATTAAAAGATGGATTTTTTTAACATTAGCGACAGTGGCGCTAGCTATGACCACAGTTATTTGTATCACTATACGCCAGGGTAATGTCGGCGTTAAAAGAACCATTGGAAAAATTGACGAGAAAATCATAGAACCAAGAACCCAACTTTACAATCCATTTGCAACAAAAATGATTGTAGTTCCTATTCGAACTGAAAATATTGAGGTCGTTTTAGAATTACCTTCTAAAGAAGTACTGAATGTAAAAGCTAAAATTTCAACCCTATATCATGTGGAAAAAGCTAAAGCTACAACTATAGTTGGGGAGATTGGGCTGAATTACGAGTCTACTGTAATTCTGCCGGTATTTAGAGCTTCTGCCGCCGATTTAACCGCTCGCTATATGGCGAAAGACATGCATACCGGTAATCGATTTGGAATAGAAACAGCCATCAAAGAGCAAATGATGAAAACAATTGGAGGAAGAAGTTTTATAATTGAAGCTGTTTTAATGAAAAGCATCTCTTTACCTGATGGGTTATACCGTGCAATTGAAGAAAAGCTACAGGCTAAACAAGATGCTCAACGAATGGAATTTATTCTTCAAAAAGAAAAACAAGAGGCATCGAGAAGAACAATTGAAGCAAAAGGAATTAGAGATGCTAACAAAATTATTTCTGAAGGACTTACACCTCAAATTATTCAATACAAAACAATTGAAGCATATAGAGAGCTTTCCAAATCCCCAAATGCAAAGTTGATTATCGGAAGTGGTGCACAACCAATTTTAATGGAACCTTAATTATTGAATAGCCGCTTTGTAACAAAGCGGCTATTACTCTCTTAACAGATTACTAAAAAAAACTACATGAAATTATCATTATCCCTGTTGATTCTTCTTCAGTTCCACCTTTTAAATACTGCACAAGATTCTACAATATTTGAATACAATTCTATTGAAGAAGCACTCTTAAATCCCGAAAAAGTGGTACGCTTGAATTTAAGCGATCAACAATTTGTTTTCTCTCCAAACATTTGGGAACAATTTGTAAACCTGCAATACTTGAGCCTAAAAAATGAGCATCTATGGGAAGTTCCAGAAGAATTAATGGAATTAAAAAGGCTCAAAATTTTAGATTTAAGTGGAAATGATTTCATCAATTTACCTTCTAACTTTTTTGAATTAAGAAGTTTGGAAGAATTATATCTGAATGACGAAAAGGAATTAACTTAGATTCCGCTATTCAAGTATTGGTAAAACTTCCGAAACTAAAGTCCTTACATTTAGAAAATGATGGTTTAAAAATGGTTCCTTCCGAATTAAGCAAATTCAACCATTTGGAGTTTTTATATTTGAACGGCAAGAAACTGAAAGAAGTTCCATTAAATATTCTACAATTAAAAAATCTAAAATATATTAATCTAAATCAAAACCAAATTGATCGAAAAAATTGGAACAGCAAGAATCCATAAAGCAACATCACAATAAAGTTCTAACTCTCGCATTTTTTAAAAAATGGATGCCCTTTTATTGACATTAACATGTGTTAAACCTTCCTAAAACTTCTCTTACATCAAATTTCATTCACGTAATTTTAAACATTGAAAGTAATTTGTATGAATCAGAACACTCTTATAGTAATTACCAACGATGACGGAATAACTGCTCCAGGCATTAAAACCTTAATTGAAGTGGTTAAAAAAATTACAGATCGCATTGTTGTAGTAGCACCGGACAAACCACAATCAGGAATGGGACATGCTATAACCATTAACGCAATGATTCGAATTAAGGAGTTCGATATGGATGGAATAACAGCCTACAGTTGCAGTGGCACACCAGTTGATTGCGTTAAGGTGGCTACCACAAAAATTGCAGAAGGGAAACCAGATTTAATTGTTTCAGGAATTAATCACGGCTCAAATTCTAGCATTAACGTGATTTATTCAGGCACCATGTCCGCAGCATTGGAAGGTTCCATCGAAGGAATTCCATCCATTGGTTTTTCATTGGACGATACTAGAATTGATGCCAACTTTGAACCAACCAAGAAATACGTGGAGCAAATAATAAGATATACTTTAGACCATCATTTAGAAGGCAATTGTTGTTTAAACGTCAACTTCCCCGCAATAGGACCGGATTTAATTCAAGGAATTAAAGTTTGCCGACAGGCAAATGCCATGTGGAAAGAAACTTTTGACGAACGACATGACCCTTCAGGTAATGCCTATTATTGGTTAACCGGTAAATTTGTAAATCACGAAGAAGAAGCTACCGACACAGATGAATGGGCTTTGAAAAACAACTACATTTCCGTTGTCCCCGTTCAATACGATGTAACGGCATATCCCGTTCTCAATCAAATCAAACTATTAGAAGAATGAGAAAAAAATTCGATAAAATTTGGGTGGGCATAATTGCTGGCATTGTATTACCTCTTGTTGTAATGGGGGTTTTTTATCTTTCATCGTACAGTTACATCACTGTTCCTGAATTTTTAAGAAAAATGGTTTTTGGTGCAATTATTTTGAAACTATTGAGCCTTTGCGCTGTAATTAACTTAGGTGCCTTTTTTCTATTTTACAGAGTCGAGCACGACAAGGCTGCCAGAGGAGTTATTTTTGCTACAATGGTACTGGCTTTTGTAGTAATTATCGATAAACTCATGAACGGGGGATTATAATGAAATACTACATTATTGCAGGTGAAGCTTCAGGTGATTTACATGGCAGCAATCTCATTAAAGAAATTCTTAAAAAAGACACTTCTGCCGAAATTAGAGCCTGGGGTGGAGATTTAATGGAGGCAGCAGGTGCTCAAGTAGTCAAACACTACAGAGATTTAGCCTTTATGGGATTTGCTGAAGTAATTATGAACCTAAAAACCATTCTTGGAAACATAAAAGAATGTAAAAAAGACATTCAAAACTACAAGCCTGATGCAGTAATTCTAGTTGATTACCCCGGATTTAATTTACGCATTGCAGAGTATGTGAAAGCTCTAGAAATTAAAGTTTATTACTACATTTCCCCTCAAATATGGGCTTGGAAAAAAGGAAGGGTACATAAGATTGCTAAATTCACTGACAAAATTTACACCATTCTACCATTTGAAAAGGCCTTCTTTAAAAAGTACGGCTATGAAGTAGAATATGTTGGCCACCCCCTACTTGATGCTATTGAAAATCGTGATACTTCAGAAAAGCGGAAGCAAGAAATTAAAGCCGAATTTAAAGTAAGTGATCGACCAATTGTTGCCATTTTACCGGGAAGTAGAAAGCAAGAAATTGGGGTGATGCTTCCAATTATGTTAAAGCAAATTACCAATTACCCGGACTTTCAATTTGTTCTGGCTGCTGCACCAAGCTTCGACTTAAGCTACTTTGATCCCTTTATAGAGAAATACCCATCCTTGAAAGTTATTCCAAATAGAACCTATGACTTACTAACCATTTCTCATGCGGCAATGGTTACTTCGGGAACAGCAACACTTGAAACAGTGTTATTTAGGGTACCTGAAGTAGTATGTTATAAAGCGAACGCCATATCCTATCAGATTGCCAAACGGATAGTTGACATCAAATACATTTCGTTGGTCAACTTAATTATGGATGAGGAAGTTGTAAAAGAGCTTATCCAAGGTGATTTAAACCAAAAGTTATTAAAAACAGAATTGGGAAAACTGCTTGAGAATACTTCGGAGAGAACTCAGATGATGAATAAATTTAATGAATTAATTAATAAACTCGGTAGTGGAGGCGCGTCAGCAAAAACGGCCAAATTATTGATTGATGATTTAACTCATGCGTAGACTACTTCCCTTTATCCTTACATTTTTTATTTGCTTTACGCTGCAAGCTGAGTTCATTAATATTGGCGTTTTTGCATCTAAGCAAATAAACAGTTTCGATTTTTCTGTAAGAGCTGGAAAGTATGCCTTATTTACCGAATCGGGAAAAATTAAGGAGTTAGGTTCTAAAGCAACACTTCGCATAAAATATGTTGACGGGTTTGTGGAGGTAAAGCAGAATGGATCTCTAATTGGCAAGTACAGAAAAGTCAATTTAATGGGAGTTGGGTGGTACAATCACTTCATGGTAAAAAGCAGCGATCCAACTGGTTTAGAGCGTCGATTTGACGATAATCTAAAAATTATTGCTCAGCGTAATAAAATGCAACTCATTAACAATCTTGATTTAGACAATTATGTTGCAGGAGTTGTTGAGGCTGAAGTAGGCCGAAAACCACCAAAAGAGTACTTCAAGTTGCAAGCTATAATTTGCCGCACATATGCATTAGCCAACACTGAAAAGCACATTGTTGATGGTTATAATCTTTGCGACGAAGTTCATTGTCAAGCATACCATGGTAAAACATTCTTTAACAACATTGTTGAAGCTGCCATGCAAACGATAGGCGCCGTTATTGTAGATTCTGACATTCAATTAATTACCGCAGCCTTTCACTCTTCGTGTGGGGGACAAACCGTAAATTCCGAAGACGTTTGGAGTAAGTCTTTGTATTACCTGCGATCCGTAAAAGACACTTTTTGCCTGAAGCATAAAGATGCAACTTGGCAAAAAGAGATTGATAAGAAGCTATGGACGAATTACTTAACGGCGCGGCTTCCAAATACTATTTCGGAGAGACAGTATATGAATTTTAGTTTAAGCGAACGGTTGATATATTTCCCAGAATCAAAACTTTCATTCGAAGAGTTGCGTGGAAAATTTAGATTACGCTCTACCTACTTTAACATTCAGGAAACTGAAAGCAAAGTACTTTTAAAAGGTCGAGGATTTGGTCACGGCGTTGGTTTGTGCCAAATTGGAGCAATGGAAATGGCGGCATTGGGCTATAATTATTCTGAAATATTGCATTTTTATTATAGCGGAGTTCACATTATTGATTTAAGTGCATTGGATTTCTTTAAAGAAGATTAAGAATTTCTTTTGTAGAAATTCTTAAAAACTAATTACTCGTCTTCCAATTACCAATCGTAAAAAGTTTCTCTAAACCAATTGCTCTCATTGGACCTATTTCATGATTAACATCAGCAATTTACGCTCAAAATCCTCTCCAGGCTTTCCTATTTGTTTCTTGAGAAGGAGTTAGCTCAGTCTTCCAGCTTACTTCATATTTTGAAAAATAAAAGTCATCCGTCAGATTTACTTGAACTCGTTTTGCACTGCCGTGTTGGTCAAAAGCACCCATCGAAATTGGAGCGCCTTTAAAATATTCTAACCATTCTGACAAATCATTATTGATTTTAAACCCGTTAATGATTACGATTTCATCATTCACTGAAACACCACTTTTCTTTGCAGGTGAACTTGGGAAGACCATTGCAACTTTATTCTCAACTATTTTTACACCGAGGTACGCTTCACAAAATACAGTTGATGGCAGTCGATTCATTTCTAGGCCAAAAAATTCCAAAGCACTCTCTAGCTGAGCTGTATAATCTTCTGATCCGTTGATATAATTCGCGAAATAAGCTGTCAAATCCACGTTTGCGAATTTTTCAACCTCAGTTTTATAGTCAGATTCAGATACACCCTTACCTTGTTTGTAGAAATTGTCGTAAAACGACTTTAAGACATCATCAAATGAGTTTTTGCCGTTTGACCCCTTGCGTATTTCTACATCAAGCATAAAGGTATTCAGTGCGCCTTCGGTATAAATTGAAGCTTTCCGATTTGGTACTCCCAATACATAGCCATCCAGCCATGTATCATAAGATGAAGCTGCAACAGACATGTTTGAAGATCCCGGATTGTTATAATGCCGCTCTAGAATGTGATTAAAAGTTCTAAAAAATGCAGCATCACTAAACACCTTTCCTCGATACAACATCAAATCGCCATACCAGGTGGTTGCTCCTTCCGACAAGTAACCCAATTTTGAATAATTCTCTTTGGTAAAATCATAAGGCACCATTTCAATTGGTCGAATACGCTTCACATTCCATGTATGAAATAATTCATGTGAAGAAACACCCATTAAATCCTCATAGCGACCCTCATTCTTTAGCACATTATAAGAAGGGCCTAATGCAATTACAGTTGATGCAGAGTGCTCCACTCCGTGGTAGGCTGAATGCGGCAAAATTTGAAATAGATAATGATACTTTTCAGTTGGAAAATCTCCAAACAACTCAATTTGAGGTTTTGTGAAACCAATAAAATCTCTTTCCAATTGCTTCCAATCTGGTTTAAATTCCCCTTGAAACCAGAGATGAAACAACGTACCAGATAACTTAAAGGAATGGTGCTGCATAATTGCCGAAGCAATGAACGGACTGTCGGCTAACTCATCAAAATTCTTCGCGATAAAAACATGCTGGTTTGTCTCGGGTAAAGCAATTGCTACTTTATAGTCTGCCGTGAGTTTCAAGTGAAGTTCGCACTTTTCAGAAGTTCGGTCTACCTGGTACATCAAACAATTTACTGGGTTCATATATAGTTGCTTTACATCTAAAAAAGTGGACCCTGCGTTTAACTCATTTGCGAAGTAATTATACCCCAACACTACTTTTGAGCTACCTGAACACTTAACCTCCCATAAATCTTTAGTCGTTTTATTTACTAAAAGGGACTTCCCGTTTTCATCAAACGCATCCAGTTTTTGAATATTCTTTGCAAAGTTTCCCAGCTCATATCTTCCAGGTCGCCATGCTGGCAACTGAAAATTTAATTTTTCACTCCCATTTACTTCAGCTTCTATCTGAATGTCAATATAATGATTGTTTGGGTTGGAATAGGAAACAATATACTTCATTTCGTAAAGTTAACATGCAGATTTGATATTCTTACTTTAAATTTGACATTCAATTTACCTGAACCATGAACTTCATTTTCCAATTTTTAAGACTGATTCGTTTTCCCAATTTGGTGATTATTGCGCTCACGCAATATGCCATCCGATTTGGAATTATCTACCCCTTTTTAAATCAAACTGGGCTAGGTTTATTCCTTTCTGAAAAGTTATTTGGAATGCTCGTTGGAGCAACCGTTCTAATTGCAGCATCCGGTTACATTATTAACGATTATTTTGATGTTAAACTAGACCTTTTAAACAAACCAAAGCAGTTGATCATTGGAAAAAGCATTTCAAGAAGGCAAGCTATGTTTTTACATACAGCGGTAAACTTGGTTGGGTTGGCTTTAGCATTTTATGTTGCTATTTCTATTCAGCACCCCATGCTCGTGTTATTTCAAATTGTTAGTGCCGCATCGTTGTGGTTCTACTCCATTAATTTCAAAAAACAAATTTTAATCGGCAATATTATTATAGCTGCATTAACTGCATTGGTTCCTTTTACGGCGGGCTATTATGAAATTATTCTACTTTTTGATAGTGTAAAAACGGAATTAGTTATCTCAAATGTTGAAGTTGACAACATCCGCTCATTGTTATTTAGCATTCAATACTTGCTGTACTGGATTATAGGATATTCAGCGTTTGCTTTTATTTTAACATTTATTAGAGAGGTAATCAAAGACTGTGAAGATATAGAAGGCGACAAAGAGTTTGGTTGCAAAACATTGCCCATTGTGCATGGAATTCCTAAAGCAAAAAAGGTAGCCAATTTATCAGTTACTATCTTAGTAATCTTACTTACATGTTTAGAGTTCATTCAAATCAACTCGCAAGACTGGATTTCTTTTTCCTATTTCTTCTTTTTAATATCAATTCCATTGCTTTGGTTGATGGTTAAAATTAGAAAAGCAAAAACAAAAAAGCACTTTTTCGTCATCAGTCAAGTGTTAAAGGTGTTGATGCTGGTTGGAATTTTATATACAGGAATAATATACCTCTTCTAATGCTAAATTCTAACAATTGGAATATCATACTAGCATCAAAATCTCCACGAAGGAAGCAACTTCTTGAGCAGCTAGGCTATACTTTTACTCAAAAGTCGAAAGACACAGACGAAAGTTTTTCAGAAGAAATACCCCAGCGAAAAGTAGCAGAATACCTTAGCGTTATGAAAGCTGCTGCATTTACGGAAGAGATCAAACAAAAAGACCTCATCATCGCATCAGATACAATTGTGCTTATTGAAGATGAAATATTAAACAAACCAAATACTGTTCAAGAAGCCTTTGAGATGCTCTCAAAACTTTCCGGTAAGCAACATGAAGTAATTACGGGTGTGTGTTTGAAGTCAAAAGAAAAAGAAGTCTCCTTTTCAATATCAACTTCAGTATTTTTCAAACAGTTGAAAGAAGACGAGATCAATTATTACATTGAAAAATACAAGCCGTTTGATAAGGCTGGGGCTTACGGTATTCAAGAATGGATTGGCCTTATTGGAGTAAACAAAATTGAAGGCTCATTTTATAATGTTATGGGGTTTCCGGCGAAAGCAGTGTACGAAGCGATTGAACGTTTCTAGCACTTACTTTAACTTCTCCACTAATTCTTTACCATACATAGCCAATGCTTTTACTTCGCTGATAGAGGCGATTCTATTTCCTTTTAGAATAAGGATATTCTTGCCATCAGATTCCAAATGATAATAAGGGTGACTTTCGAAAAAGACAATTAAGTCATTGTTAAAAAACGCCTTAATCTTTTTAACGTTTTTCCCTTTTAGCTTAAACCGTCTTGAAAAATCTATGTGCCCCTCTATTTCAATATCCTCAAAACCTGCCATTCCCGCAATTCGATCAAATATTCGTTCTTTATCAAGCCTGAATCTCGGAATTGCGATGGAAGAAGAAAGTATCAGAACTGTGTGCTTATGAACCTCTTTTACTATAAGTTCCCCTTCGAAAAATTCAACATCCATTAACTTAAATTGAGTACCATTATGCTCACCTTTAAAAACATTGTACGCATGATCAATTGTTTTTCGTCTAAAAAACGGGAAAGCCTCTAATTTTGGTAAATCGATTATTGAATTCGTCTTAAACTCCCAATCAATGTCTCTTGCAAATTCCTTCAATCGTTGTTGTCTCGCAGTTAAAACACCTCCCTTTTTCATGAAAGATGTTAGTCTCATTAATCTTCGTGCGGCAAAAGGATGAGCTGAAGTTGAATCGTGAATATCAAGTCCTATTACCTCTAACGTACTATTCTTCTTCTTAAAATCTTCCTTATAGTAATGAATATGCTCCATTACAGAATTATCTACAAAAGTTGTCAATGAGAAGTCAAGAATTAATGACTTATTAGCAGGAATAGAATCTAACTTATTTTTTAATTTTAAATAGTTAATAAAGCTTGAATGTCCTTTTACGCTTAAATGAAGTGACCCATCTTCCTCCTCATACAACAAGGTATTTGGCCTAGTGAACGTTCGTAGAAATTCCACTCGATCTTCCATCAAATAAAATTGAACGAGAAAGGTTATTGCAATCCCAACTCCAATTCCATTAATTAGCCCGAAAACCAGTGTTGCAATAAGTGTGACCAAGAATATTAGAAATTGATCTTTGCCAAATTGATACATCTGACGAAACTTGGCAGGTGATGCTAATTTGTATCCGGTGAATACCAATATACCTGCCAATGCAGAAAGTGGAATTTTAGTAAGCATGTTGGTAAATAAAAGCACGAATAGCAAAACGAAGATAGCATGAAAAAAATTGGCCCAACGAGAAGTTGCTCCCTGATTAACATTTACCGAACTACGAGCAATTACAGCAACCACGGGCAAACCTCCAACTAAACCAGAAAGTACCGTTGCCAAACCCAACGCTTTTAAATCCTTGTTTACATTAGACCGCCTTTGGTACACATCTAACTTGTCCACTGCTTTAATACTTAATAATGATTCAATAGTAGCAATTAAGGTGATAGAAACAACAGCAACCAAAAACTTGATTTCATTCCATTTAGCAAAATCTGCTAGTACAAAACTCTCTTTTAAGTTACTAGGAATTTGAATTAAAAATTGACTTGCAATCGGGAATTGATCAGCTGAAATCCATTCAAAATAATAGTAAAACCCGATTGTAATAACCACAATCCAAAAAGGTGCAGGAATAGCTTGAAATACCCTATTCCTAATTTTCGAATAAAATGCCATTACTGCTAGACTGACACTTCCAATAATTGCTACCCAAGGAATACGTTCTGAACTAATTACCGCTAAAATGGATTTAGGAGTTTCTGCTAGCAACATAAGGTTGTTAGCTGCTTCAACTCCGCTTTCACCAAACATCACGTGTATTTGCTTTGCAATAATGATTAATCCTATTGCCGAAAGCATCCCTTGAATGGTAGCTGAAGGAAAAAAGTCTGCCAAATTGCCTAATCTTAAAAAGCCCAACAAATTAATAAGTGCTCCTGAACACACAATTGCAGCTAATGTGTAAGAATATCCAACCACTAAATTCCCATCTCCAAGAGCTACTACAGAAGTTAAGACTACAACAACTAACCCATTTCCAGGCCCTGAAATTGTAACATTTGAGCCTCCTAAAATTGAGGCCACAATTCCCCCTGTAACCACCGCAATAATGCCTGACATGGGCGGAACACCTGATGCAATAGCCAAACCTAAAGCTAACGGTAAAGCAATTAATGATACTACAAATCCTGAGAGTAAATTTCTAAATCCCGATTGTTTGAATCCTCTTATGCCTGTGAAAAGTTCTGCCATTCTACTTGGAGTGAACAATCATTAAGTCGCATGGCATGTCTGATAATACATACTCTAAATCATGAGGAAAAAAACGATCAAGAATCCCCAGTTTATTATCGGGGCTATTCATGACCAAAAGACTTGCCTTTTTAACCAATGCATAGTGACTAATCGAATACCCTACTTTACCAAAAACACATCGAATAGAAACTTCCGTCTGACGCCCTATTGGTAGCGGGTTTAATATATTAAAAATTCTAGTATCTTCTATTTTTTGTAGTTCCTCCCGCTCATGGTAGGCTTGCTCTAAAGAGAGATTATCATCGATTTTAGTCTTCACTTCTTTGGGGTTAATCTCTTCTACAACAGTAATTTTCTTCACACTAAAAGCCAATGCAAAATCACATGCTTTTTCTATTGTGTTCTTAGTTTTAGGATGTTCTAGGCCATTAATTACAACTTTCCTCAACGATTGTGCTTTCAACTGCGGATTTGTAATTAGCAATAATGAACAAGGTGGATTGCGGGAGATTTTTCGGGCCACAGAACCCATATAATGCTTCAAGAAGTTTTCGTGTTTTATTGCTCCTAAGATTAATAAATCTACCTTCTCAGAAATACATACGGCAGTCAACACTTTTTCAGGCTTACCTTCTTGCCAAATCACCTTTACCAAAGTTTTGTCTAATCCTACTTTTTGAAGTAATGAATTTACTCTCTGCTCAGTAGTTGCATTTTTAGAACCAGCATGAATCAGTGTCAGCTGTGACCTCAACCTTTCACTTATGCGCTTGGCTTCGCATAGCAGTGCCTCTGCCGTTGGCGAGAATGCCAAAGCTGTAGCAATATTTCTGAAAGATTCGATAGACTGTGCGATAAGAAAAATTTAATCCCAATAAATACTATTCCAATTCTTCCCTCTTTCTCTTCTCAAGAAATAATAATGAAGTAGAAATCGAACTTGGTGGTGTTTATAAACAACTGGAATTAAATCAGACTCTCGACCATAGCCGTTAATGAAACGTTGAAATCTAGCCGAAACGTGAACCGTGTTAAACTTCAATCCCGCACCTACTTCATAAGCCAAAGCCATAACTTTAAATTGATCGCCGGCGAATTTCTGACCTTCATTAGCTCCATATTGAACAGCTGAATAGAATCTATTGGAAACTGTTGGTCCGAGAATTAATTGGAGAGGGCCACTTCTCAAAATAAACTTCACTCCGTATTCTCCGCGATAAATTGTGTATTCTAATTCATTAAACGAACTAATTCCATTGGGTGAGGTTATTGATAGGTCCATAAAACCTCCGCACCTGCATAGGGTTGCCTCCCACAAAACGGAAGGAATGATTCTAAAGTAAGCAGAACTTTGTTGCCTTGCAGGACTAACTGCCATTTGAACACCAAAATTGTAAGCAGAAAAAGGTTTCCCAGATCTTATAAAAATAGCATCGTTCAATTTATATTGATCAACTGTAAACTTTGAAACGCTATATCCTAAATGCCCCCCAAATTCTACAATTTGGGCTTTAGAGGTTGTCGAAAAAAACAACATTGTCAATAAAATAATTAACCTTTTACATGTCAAACGGAAAATCATAAGGGGATGTGTACTTGAATTCAAAACCACTCTTTTTTATCGTATTGCAAGTTACTACTTTATCTTTTGAAAAGTCATGAATATCAAATTTAATCGCTTTCATTTGATATTGTTTTGCAATAGTGTTATAAAATGATTTTTTAAGTGGGTGGTTTTCTGAACACAAATTATAAACGCCAGACGTAAAGCAATTCAATACGTGCAAGATAGCCCCAACAGCATCCTGTCTGTGCAACAAATTTACCGGCACCAGAGGTTTGGAAACACCACTTCTCCCAGCCAAGTACTTTACTGGATGACGCTTCCCTCCAACGAGCCCAGCCAGCCTAAAAATTGCATATTTTTTAAATCTGTTTTGAATAAACTCCTCAATTTTCGCAATCTTTTTTGCTGAAGCTGAAGAAGGATTAATCAAACTGTCTTCATTAACCTCCCTTTCTTCATTCCCATAAACCGAAGTTGAACTGGTATATATAATTGTCACATGAGGATTAATTTCTAAAACTTTACCAAGAAATGAATTACTTATCTCAGCATATTTATCACTACTTGATGGTGGTATAGTATATATTAGAACGTCGCAGCCCGTCAGGAAATTAACATCCACATTGTTCAAGTTAAAAACTTTAACGCTATCAATTTTCCGTTCCAACACTTCCACCTTCGATGCAGAAGTTGTTGTTCCTATGACATGATGTCCCAGCTTTTTTAATGCAACCGCAAGTTCTTCCCCTAACCAACCTATTCCTACTATACAAACACGTTTCATCATAAAAAATCTCCTAATTTTAGCCTTTCCTATAGCAAGTAGAATATGGCCTTCGAATTTCATAAAGATAAAGACACTTACATAAAATGGCAGTATGAAAATGCTAAAAACTACGTAATACCCTTTATTGAAGAATCAGTTCCACTGCGCAAAGGAATGAGGGTAATGGAAATTGGTTGTGCTGAAGGAGGTGTATTAAAAGCATTTACCGACAAAGGCTGTTTCGGTTTTGGAGTAGAACTGCAGGATTCTAGATTAAAAATAGCCGAAAAGGTCTTTGAAAAAGAATTAAAAGAGGGCACAGCAAAATTAATGAGCAGGAATATCTATGATATGGACTTGCAAAATGATATTGATGAAAAATTTGACCTTATAATTTTAAAAGATGTTATTGAACACATTCACGATCAGGACCGATTTTTAGATTACATCAGAGATTTTCTTAAACCGAACGGGCATATCTTTTTTGGATTCCCCCCTTGGCAAATGCCTTTTGGCGGCCATCAGCAACTGGTTAACGGCAAGTTACTTTCAAAAGTACCATACTATCACCTACTGCCCGTGCCACTCTATAAATTACTCCTTAAAATAGGTGGAGAGAGCGAGGCGAAGATTGAAGGAATGGTCGAAATAAAAGAAACAGGAATTAGCATTGAACGCTTCGAAAGGTTGTGCAGAAAGAACAAGTATAGCATTCCACTAAAGCAGTTTTACTTAATTAACCCCATTTACAAGTACAAATTCAATTTAAAGCCAAGAAATCAGCTTCCTTTCATAGGTGCTATTCCTTATTTCAGAAATTATTGGACATCTTGTGTGTATTACTTGATCCGAAAAGAAGCTTAATCTAGGACCTTTCTTTTTAAAACCATCTATAATACTAACAGGTATAAATAAAAAAAGATGCTCCATTTACTTGGAGCATCTTTTTTTATTTACTTTGAGACAGTATATTTATGCTAAAACCTCAGCAACCTTGTCAGCGGCTTCTTGCAACAAAATTGCAGAGTGCACCTTCAATCCTGACTCATCAATAATTTTCTTTGCCTCTACTGCATTGGTTCCTTGTAAACGAACGATAATTGGCACAGGAATCTCTCCGATATTTTTATAGGCATCAACCACTCCTTGAGCAACTCTGTCACACCGCACAATACCACCAAAAATGTTCACCAAAATGGCCTTAACATTTTTATCTTTTAAAATAATTCTAAATGCTTTTTCTACTCTTTCAGCATTCGCTGTACCCCCAACATCTAGGAAGTTTGCAGGATTTCCACCGCTCAATTTAATAATGTCCATTGTTGCCATTGCCAAACCTGCTCCGTTTACCATACAACCAACGTTACCGTCTAAGTTCACGAAATTCAAACCTGCTTCACCTGCTTCAACTTCTGTTGCATCCTCTTCTCGTATATCTCGCATTGCTGCTAAATCCTTGTGACGATATAACGCATTCTCATCTAAACTAACTTTAGAATCAACAGCAATGATCTTATCATCAGAAGTTTTCAGAACCGGATTAATTTCAAATAAACTAGCATCAATTGAATCATAAGCTTTGTATAAAGCAAAAATAAACTTCACCATCTGCTTAAACGCATTACCAGAAAGGCCTAGGTTAAATGCTATTTTTCTTGCTTGAAAACCTTGCAAACCAACTGAAGGATCAATTTCTTCATGAAAAATCAAATGAGGAGTAGCTTCAGCCACAGCTTCAATATCCATTCCACCTTCAGTAGAATACATGATCATGTTTCTACCTATCGCTCTATTTAGAAGCACACTTAAATAAAACTCTTCTGTTTCACTTTCTCCAGGATAATATACATCTTGCGCAACAAGCACTTGATGCACCCTTTTACCTTCTGCCGAAGTTTGAGGAGTAACTAAATCCATTCCAATGATATCATTAGAAATTGATCTTACCTCGTCTAACGACTTTGCCAACTTAACGCCTCCGCCTTTTCCACGACCACCAGCATGCACTTGAGCTTTAATCACCCACCATTCTGTTCCAGTTTGCTCCGTCAATTTCTTTGCCGCCTCAACAGCCTCTTCAGGAGTTTGAGCTACAATACCTTCTTGTATAGCAACACCAAATCCTTTTAGTGTTGCTTTTGCTTGATATTCGTGAATATTCATGTGCTATTTGTTTTATTTTTTGGACTTCAAAAGTAAATTTTTGCCCTCGAAATAAAAAGTGTTTTTTGACATTATTCAATTTAAAATAAAGGTCCCTGCCGAATCGTCATTATAACTTGAAAGAATTCCTAAATTCGTGCTTCAAAGTATTGATTTTGATTGTAGCAAAAAATATTCACAAAGCGTTTGTTGACGTAAAAATTTTAAAAGGAGTTGACCTTGAAGTGAAGAACGGAGAAATCGTTTCAATTATCGGCAGCTCAGGAGCAGGAAAGACGACATTGCTTCAAGTTTTAGGCACACTAACCAATGCTGACCAAGGTGAAGTATTTTATGACAACACCAACATTTCTAAACTAAACGACAAAGAACTAGCCGACTTTAGAAATAAAAACATTGGGTTTATTTTTCAATTTCATCATTTACTACCAGAATTTACGGCATTAGAAAACGTTTGCATGCCCGCATTCATTTCAGGAATTTCGAAAAAGCAAGCAGAAGAGAAAGCAAAAGCATTACTCGATAAATTGGGACTAAGCCATCGTTTGAATCACAAACCAAATGAGCTTTCTGGAGGTGAGCAGCAGAGAGTTGCGACCGCTAGAGCATTGATTAATTCGCCAAAAATAATTTTTGCAGATGAGCCATCAGGTAATCTCGATAGCAAGAATGCAAATGATTTACATCAATTGTTCTTTGACTTGCGAAAAGAATTCGATCAAACCTTCGTCATTGTTACTCACGACCATTCGCTTGCTAAAATCTGTGATCGCTCATTAGAAATGAACGATGGATCTTTCGTTGGTTAAAGTTTTATACTTCATCCTTACTTCTATAAATTATTTCTAATTTTATCTTTAATTAGAACTAATCTTGCATTCTTATGAAGAAAATAATTACACTGTTTTTTGCACTTGCCATCGGTTTTGGCAGTTCTGCTCAAATTTACTTGGATGAAGACTTTAGCACATTTGTTAATCCCGTTTTACCTCCTTTATCAAGTGGATGGAAAAATGCAGATAGCATTTCGAATAGGATGTCAGATTCAATTTGGAGATTTGACAACCCTGGCATTAGAACTCCATCACTTCCAATAACTACTCCATTTGCGAGTGCTGACGGTGATTGGCATGGGACCCCATGGAATGATGACACTTATTTATCTTCAACTAATTTTGATGCTAGTCTGGCATCAGTCGTAATTTTAGAGTTCGACCATTACTATAGAACGATTGGAACGGGCACAGGAGAACTACAGATTTATAATGGAACTAATTGGGTGACCGATACTTTCTTCACTGTAAATACGGACCCGACGGTTTCATTTATTACTACTCATGAGGTAATTGATATTTCTCAATATGTTGTAGGAATTTCAAATGCTCAAATTCGGTTTAGGTATACAGACCCAGGTTGGGGTTGGTATTGGATTTTAGACAACGTAATAGTCTTTCAACCAGTACCAGATGATGCTGCAGTAGTTTCTGTTGACTCTTTACCTGTTTCTGCTTGCAGCTTGGATTCCAATGAAACAATTACTGCCAGCGTGGTCAACTTTGGTTCAACCGTTATCAGAAATATACCAATTCGATATTCCATCAATGGAGGAGCCATTGTTCCTGAAACTATTATAGACTCTATTATTCCAGGAGATACGTTGCAATATAGCTTTGCTACAAAAGCGAATTTGTCTGCTGCCGGATCATATAACATTGTTGTTTACTCTGCCATTAGAGGTGATAACAACAACGTGAACGATAGCGCATTTTTTACAACTACTTTGAATCCTGCAATAACAAGCTATCCTTATAGTGAAGGATTTGAAAGTGGCAATGGCGCTTGGGTTTCTGGTGGCGTGAATAGTACTTGGGCTGTAGGTATTCCTTCAGGAACAATTATCAATAGCGCAGCAAATGGTCTTAACGCATACGTAACTAATCCCACAGGTGACTACTTAAACGGAGATGCTTCTTTTGTACTTAGCCCATGTTTTGACTTTTCAAGTTTAAACGCACCTCAAATTAAAATGAACATTTGGTATGATTCAGAATCTTCTTGGGATGGCGCTGTTTTGCAGATGACTATTAATGATGGAATTACTTGGACGCAAGTTGGTGCTTTTGGAAACCCCAATAACTGGTACAACGACAACACAATTAATGGTCTTCAAGCTGCAGGTTTTTCAGGAGCTGGTTGGACCATCGCTGGAGGTCTCGGTTCTGGCGGCTGGTTATTAGCTGAACACGATTTACCGTCCTCTGCCAATGAACCTTCAGTTCGTTTTAGAGTTTTCCATGGTACAGATGGTTCTGTTACAAGAGACGGATTTGCATTTGATGATATTATTATTCAAGATGCGCCAGCTATCGATGTCGGAATCACTTCATTCACTTCTCCAGTTTCTGGCTGCGGTTTGGGTGCTGCCGATTCTGTTTGTGTTACCATGATTAATTATGGATCTTCTCCGGCAGTCAATATACCAGTAGCATACGAGTTTAGTAGCCAACAATTCACTGATACAGCATTCATTACCTTAAATCCTGGAGACTCAACTACCTTCTGCTTTAGCTCGACAATAAATGTATCTATCAACGGAACGTACAACATTAAATCATACTCAATGGCTGCAGGTGATGGCAATGCTCTAAACGACACAGCTAACTTTACCTTTGATCATTTACCATTAATTTCAAACTTCCCCTACATAGAAGGATTTGAAAATGGTAGTGGTGGTTGGATTTCTAGTGGAATTAACAATTCGTGGTCAATTGGAGTGCCTAATGGCTCTGTAATTAACACTGCGGCAGGAGGTTTTGGAGCATGGGTAACCAACTTAACTGGAAACCATAACAATAACGAGAATTCATTTATTGAATCACCTTGTCTAGATTTATCTTCATTAACTGTTGACCCAATTTTATACTTTTCGCTGACTTACGATACAGAATCGTGTTGTGATGAAGGTTGGGTAGACTATTCAACTGATGGAGGAAATACATGGTCCAGACTAATAGATAATGGTGGCGCTTTAGAATGGTATAACGATCTAGGAAACCAATGGTGGGATGGAACCTCATCAGGAGGAGCCGGAGTATGGGTAAATGCAGAGAACGAACTTGATGGTCTTGCAGGTCAAGCAAGTGTTAAGATTAGATTTGGCTTCAGTTCAGATGGCAGTGTAGCTAGAGAAGGAGTTGGTATCGACAATGTTCGAATTGACCTACCACCTAGAACAGATGTAGGAGCAATAGCTTTAACTTCACCGGTAACAGGCTGTGGATTGAGTAGTTCAGATTCAGTAAGAGTTCAAATCCAAAACTTTGGAGCAGATACATTAACTTCTACTCCAGTAAGTTATGAATTGAATGGAGGAGCTGCTGTTACAGAAACAATAACTACAACTGTTTTACCTGGAGCTACTTTGTCCTATACCTTTACTTCAACTTTAGTGAACTTATCTGTTCCAGGTAATTATTCTTTTAAAGTTTACACAGGGGCTGCCTTGGATGGAAATCCATTGAATGATACCATTACAGCAACAATAGCGAGTATTCCAATTGCGACGTTCCCATATTCTGAAGGCTTTGAAACCAGTAATGGTGGATGGACAACCTCAGGAGCCGCCTCATCATGGGCGTGGGGAACACCCGCAGGATCTGTTATTTCAAGTGCGGCAACAGGAACTGGAGCATGGGTGACTAACTTGTCGGGTTTTTACAACAATAGGGAGACGTCTTATGTAGAGTCTCCTTGTTTTGATCTTTCTGCACAAACAATGGATCCAGTATTGAGATTCTCTCTTACTTTCGACACGGAGTCTTGCTGTGATGAAGGCTGGGTAGATGTTTCAACTGACGGTGGAGTAACTTGGACTAAGTCAATTGACTTAGGAGGAGCTCAGAACTGGTATAACGATTTGGGTAACCAATGGTGGGACGGAGCGAATGTTTCAGGTTCTGGTATTTGGGATTCAACATCAAACATATTGACAGGTGTTGCAGGATTCCCAAGTGTGAAATTTAGATTTGCATTTAGTTCAGACGGATCTGCAGTTAGAGAAGGATTTGGAGTAGATAATGTTTCACTCGATATGCCTGTATCTATTCAAGATGCAAGTCCCGAAGAAGGAATAGTCTTCTCATTGTATCCAAACCCTACGAAAGAAGAATTCACTTTAGTAGCACCAACAACTAAGGAATCTCTAACTATTGAAATTTTAGATACAAAAGGTCAATTGGTATATCGCAAAGAAATACCTGCCATAAGTGCTAGAATCCATAAAATCGACATCAGTTCTATTGCGAACGGAATTTACTTTGTAAAAATCAATAGTGGAAGTATTTTTAAAATTGAAAAGCTAATTATTCAATAGCATTAAAAGTAACTCAACAGAAAAGCCCCTTTCCGAAATTCGGGGAGGGGCTTTTTTAATAAATAAATCTATAAGCCAGATTCTGTTATCTCAAAGAGATATTCTATCATTTATCTTCGCAGTCTACCCTCCGGAAGAGCGAGTAACCCCATTTCCGGTTTATTTGACCTTGCAGCCCATAAGGTTTGCCTAGCCTCCTTTGTTGCCATTGGAGCGGTGAGCTCTTACCTCACCTTTTCACCCTTATTCCGATAAATCGGAACGGTTTATTTTCTGTTGCACTAGCTGTTTCCAATAAATTGGAACCCTCACTTTCATAAGGTATGGTACTCTATGCTGTCCGGACTTTCCTTACCAATTACTTGGCACGATAGAACGATTTATTAGTGCAAAAGTAAGCCTAATCTTCAATCAAATTGGTGAATAATTAACTCTGTTGCTCCACCACCGTATTTTTGATAATTCCCATCCAAAAATTCTATTTCTGGATATGAATCGGTAAGTAACTTCCTAATTTCTAGTCGAAGCTTCCCCTTCCCTACACCATGAACGATAACAAATTTCCGAATGCGTTGACGATTCGCTTCCCGTATTAACTCTGTCACAATGTCAAGTTGCAACTCTAATGCTTCCAAATCTGAATAACGTTGATAATCTAGTGGAATAAGAGCCTCTAAGTGAAGGTCTACAGTTGTATTCTTAGTATTAAATTGAAGTTGAACAACGTTTGAGGGTGAACTAACATTTCTCTTAACTGGGCTTTCTAATTCAGATGTTAACTTAGGTTGATTTTCTACATTTCCTTCTTCGTTAATCTTGTATACTTTCTCCTTTGGGAAAGTATATTCAAATCCATCAGGACATTGGATAGTAACACTAACCTCAGTAAATGAAAGTAAAACACCTTCCAACCTTTCATCTGTAACATATATTTGATCGCCAACAGATAGATTCATTATTTTAGTCCTTTAATGCAAAGATAAAAAGAGCATATGAATAACAAAGAGAATCCTTGGAAGACTTTGGAAAAGAAAACCGTTTATGAAAACCCTTGGATTAAGGTTGAACATCATGAAGTATTAAATCCTAGCGGACAACCAGGAGTGTACGGTAGAGTCGCTTTTCAAAATATTGCTATTGGAATAATCCCAATAGATCAAAACAATTGCACCTTTTTAGTAGGTCAATTCCGATTTCCACTGAACACTTATTCTTGGGAAATTCCTGAAGGTGGTTGCAAACTCAACACAGATCCTTTAACAACAGCAAAAAGAGAATTAAAAGAAGAAACGGGAATTGTTGCTCAAGGTTGGGAAAAGTTACAGACCATTCATACTAGTAACTCAGTAACAGATGAATTTGGAATTATATACTCCGCTGAAAACCTTGAATTTTTCGAGGCTATCCCAGATGAAGATGAAGATTTAAAGATCCGAAGAGTTTCGTTAAGCGAAGCACTAACCATGGTTAAACAGGGAGAAATTACAGATAGCCTCAGCATAGCAGGGATACTGAGGCTGCACCTCGAAAGACCAGAGTTATTTGACTAACTCACAATATAAATTAAAAGTAAAGTGTTCTAAACTGAACGTTACTTCCATTTTTAAACTCCAAACTAGGAGCTGGTATCTTAATACAATTCGCCACCTTAAAAACCCATTTTAACCATTCCTTCTTTGTTTCTATTTGCTCCCAGTCTACATCTAAACTTATGTAGTACTGACATCTTGCGTTGTAATCATTACCATTAAATGAACTTCTAGTTTGGTCTGCAAATATCATTTGATCTGCTCCCAAGCCAAAAGCTATGGATAGCCACCTAGGCTTTATACTTGAGTGAATTGAGTTTAAATTTACTTCAGCCCAGTAAGTCTGGCCATTGTAGTCTTTAAATGCCTTTTCTAACAAACTAGAACCCAACACATTTGGCCTAAGGTCTGCATACTTCGAAGGATAAAAAGAATACTTTAATTGAACAACTTGACGTTTTAAAAAATACTCTTGAGCTGCAAAAAGGGCAATTCCAGACGTATTTGCAGCAAAGTCTCCCCAAGAAAAACCCCATTCTTTACTAAAGCCATCAAAAACCTCAACAGTTGTTAGAAAAGCGAAACTTGAAACACTTGAATATAATAACGCCTGATTTCTACTCTTCTCATCCTTTTGATAATGAATATCGTAAGATAATTTGGACAGCGTAAACGTTGAATATACATGACCTACTTTGTCCATTTGAAGCCACTCTTGATTGTCATTAAAAGAATGCAATCCACTTCTTTCATAGTCATTGTACCAAAGAGCATTTAGACCCACTAACCCTGCACCATAAACTGCAGCAGAATATAAAATAACCTTTCTATTTTTAACTTTACTGTCTAATGTATCTTGCCCACAAACAGTTGCAGCAGGTAAAATGCCTGCTGCAACAATTATTATGTATCTCAGAAATCGAGTCAAATCAATTTGACTTAATTATTTTATGTGTTTGGACTTTATCCTCTGTAATAACGGTAAAAATATAAACCCCTTTGGTCAAGAAACTTAAATCAATCACTTCAACTCCCGAAGATTGAATTCCATTTTTACGATAAACATCTTGCCCATTTGTAGCTCTTATGACAAAATCTACGGACGTATCGTTGTTAAACTTATAATCAACAGACAAGTTATTGGTAAACGGATTTGGCCGAATTAAAACCTGATCCTCTATCATTTGGTTATCTTGAATTCCTACGATGTTACAAGTAGTATCAATCACCGCTCCAGCTGTTACAAAGTTGCTTTCACAAGGCAATTCAGAAACTCCCCATCTGTAGAAATAAGGATAACTATTTCCATTATTTGAACCTTTGATGGTTACTAAGTTAGAAATGGCGTATGGGTATGTTGCCCCACTCGAATTTCTGAACAAGCTAATATCTCTATCGCTAAACGAAACTCTATAATTTGAATCAGGTTGTAATTCAATATTAATATTCACTCTTAGCGGGCTTGCTGGCACGTAGATGTCTTTTGAAACCACCAACTCTCCTTGATTATTCCACACATCCATTCTTCGAGTAGCAGCCTTATTTGAAAAGAAAATCATTGTTCTCAAAAGAATTGGCTTATGCACGTCAAAAGTCATATAATCGTTGCTCGAAGAATAAGATCCAGAGCCGATATTGTTTAATGGACCTCCTGAAAAAATTGGATTATTACTAACCTCTTTCACGTAAAGCACGGTATCTCGCTGTAAACCCAATATAGTCAATGAATCACCATAGTAAATTGAACTTGCTGTTGTGTCCCTATACCAAACACCTGTAGATACTACATTTACCTTGATTCCTGCTTGAGCTCCAATACAAACCGTATCGCCAAGAACGCTTGGACTACTCAATTTTGTAACTGCAACAACATTTGTTTTCGTAGTGGTATTGGATCCTTGGCTATTTCCAACCGTTAAACTTACTGTATATGTTCCGTCAGCATAATAATTATGACTTGGATGATAATCAGCCGAGGTAGTACCATCTCCGAAATTCCATAATGCAGAAGAATAGCCTTCAGTTGATCGATTTCTAAACTCAGACATTCCTGTGCATGTTGTATCTGAATTGATTGAGAAATCTGCTATAGGAGCTGCAACAGCCGTTTTACAATCCCAATTAATAATAAATCCAGCCACAGTTGCAACATTATCAGAAATCATTCTAATGGTAACTGTATTTGAACTGGTTATAACCATGTTATTTAATGGCGGAAAATTCTTGCAATAACGTCCAATTAATGGCGCACTTATTGAAGGACCATCGTAAACCTCAATAAAATCTCGGTTACAATTAAATCCAACACCGGCTTCGATGTCTAAAAGAATAAAATCTAACTCTATATAATCTGCTGATGCAACAGCAATAGTAACGGAACCGCTCTCATTATTGCCGTAACTGCCACCAAATCCGCCTGAGTCGAATAATCTTCCTCGACAATCCGTTAAAGTAGTGTTAACAAGATTATCTAAAGTGAAAGAACACGATACGGTGCTGGTATCAATGATTATATAAGATGTTTTAAGTACTGTATCTGATCCACAAGTACCTCCATCACCAATTAATTGTACGTTGAACGTTCCTTGTGTAAAATAGTCAGTTGTTGGATTTCTGAGAGAACTTGTGTCTCCATTGCCAAAATCCCATATAAAATTTGCAATATTTGACCCTTCACTAATAAAATCTAACGTAACAGGTGAGTAACAAAAGGCTGTGTCTTGTAACGCCGAAAACGAAGCTGAAACTACATTCACATATTCCGCTCCAACTCCTACGGCATACCAAGCATTGGTTGTAGCCTCTACTTCAGGTGAGCAAGCTCCGTACAAATCAATTGCAGATTTAATTGCATAAAACCTCGCTTCATCATGATTAGAAGATGGATTAAGGTAAACGGTTAAATTTCGAAATGCAATCTTTTCAGCCTTACTTATACCTAATCCTACTACCGTAAAACTATCTGTTGCATCATTCACTCCAGTTCCTCCATTTGACAACAAATAAAACCAATGGTTTTGAACACCACTATTAGAATGAACTCCACACTTGTCATTATTATTAGTAGGAATACATCCTTTCGTTTGCCTCCAGCTCTGTCCTTCATAGGTATCTGGGTGCCGAAAAGCATTTGGGTTAATCATACTTCTTATGGCTCCTCCAACATCTTCTCCTATAAGCCAGTTCGCTCTAGTGGGCCTTGCGTAAAACTCTAAAGCAGTCCCAAAAATATCACTAAACGACTCGTTTAATGCACCTGACTCATTGGCGTAAATTAAATCTGCTGTGAAGTCTGTTAGACCATGTGTAATCTCGTGTGCCACAATATCTAAAGAAACCAATGGATTGCTTAACGATGAAGTACTATTCCCATCTCCATAGGTCATAACTGTCCCGTTCCAAAATGCATTCGCATAATTTTGATCGTAGTGAACAAAGCTCACTAATGGAAAACCATTATTATCTATGCTATTTCTATTGTGAACGTTCAGCATATAGTCATAAGTTGCTTCAGTACCCCAATGCGCATCAGTTGCATACTCATCGCGACTTGCATTAAAGTTATTCCAAAAATTATTGGAGTCGATAAAATCCACTGCACCAGTATAATTTCTTTGGGTTAAAGAATTTAAAGTAACAATTGCAGTGCCTCGAGTTGAATCTCTTAATCGAAAAAATCCGTTTAAACTATCTGTAACTATTTCTTGAGTATCACTGTACGCAGTAATTGCGGTTGCTTTTGAGTCTCCTCCGGTGTGAAGCAAGCTTTCACGAAACTGTACAACTCCACTTTGCGCATTCACAAAAATAAGTTCCCGATTTAATGGCTGAGTTGCATAAATGTTGAACGCATACGTCAGTGTAAGTGTATTATTTCCCTCAAAGTAATTTGGCAAATATATTTGCTTCGCTTTTGGGTAAAATTCACTTTCTAAATAGTTTGAAGGCTTGTCAATTTCCCACATGTATTCATTTGCACCTGCAGAGTTCAAAGCATACGTTTTGGCTGCCTCTTCAGTTAATGAAGGTGTTTCAATTGAAGGAACTACAGCAGTAATATTACCTGAAGCTGATACCACCTTGCTGTTACGAACATGCACTGATAAATTAGAATAAGCCACCTCAACTCCGTCGTAATACATCCGGTAACGTTTGTGCTCAAACCCTAATTGATCGGTATTTGTATTTAAAATTCGAAAACTAAATTTGGTTGAAGGTAGAATTTGATTCCCTAAAATTGAAAAGAATGACTCTTCCGAAATGTTTGCGGTGGCATCTAATTCAATGTAGGAAGGAAAAACATTTCCTTCTTCTATTCTCACCTCAATAGCATTTGGAAAAGCTGCTGCAGCTTTGCTTCCATTTAATGTAGCTATTTGAGCTTGAGCCCCTAGTGAGCAGGCATATATTAGACTTAATAATATTTTCTTCATTTGACTATCTTGATACAACTACTTTTTGGTGAAAAATTTCTCTTTCAGTGTATATCTGAATAAAATAAACTCCCGTATCCCAGTTTCCACTGTTTACAAAAAGCTTTGATTCCATGTTACTATTTAGACCTGTGCAGACCAATTTACCTGACAAATCTAAAACTCTAATCTGCTCAATACTTTCATTATCCGCTTCAATAGTAAATCTGTTTTGTGCTGGATTTGGATAGACTTGAATTTTCTTAGCAGCAGCGTTCAACTCTGTAACTCCGGTTATGTTACAGGTGGTGTCTACAATTGCATTTACTGGAACTCTAGCACTTGAACAGTCAGGACTTTTAACTCTCCAATTGTAGAAGAAATAGTAAAATCCAACAGGGTTTGTTCCTGCACTGCTTCTCTTAATCGAAACCTTATTTACTATTGTATAGGGGTAACTTGTGCCACTATTATTTCGGTAAAGGTTGGGCTGAGTTCCTACAGGAATTCCTAATTGGTAATCTGTTCCCGGATCAATTTGGAAATTTAAATTAACCCTGAATGCTCCTGCAGGAACAAACCTAGATACTGACTGTAATACAGTTCCATTTGCATCTCTTAGCTCAATCGTTCTATTTCCGGAATTTGCAGCATACACTCTAACTGAAACCAATTCAATTTTATCTAACACATCAAAAATTAAGTATTGATAGTTGTTGAAATTAGCGCCTCCTCCTATCGTATTATCTATAGGTCCAACGGTCTGAACTGGAGCGGTAAATAAATTTTCTGCCCATACTTGAGTATAAGAAGTTACGTTCGGTATTGAATAGGTATTTCCAGTTGCAATTGAATTTCCACCAAATTCAGCAGCGTACCAATTTATTACTCCAGAAGCTGAAGCAGAAAACATAGCCGACTGGCCAATACAAATCGAATCATCTGAAACAGTAGGTCCTATAGGTCTTGTAACTGTAACAACATTCGCTTTAGTTGTAGAATCTACTCCAAATGCATTTGAAGCTACTAGTTTAACCGAGTATGTTCCGTTAATTGTATAATAATGTGTTGGATTTTGTTGATTCGAAGTATTTCCATCTCCAAAATCCCATGTCCAACTTGTTGGCAGTTGTGTTGAAATATCTCCTAATATAATTTCTCCATCACATGTAGCGGTCTCGCTAATTGTAAAATCTGTTGAAGGAGAAGTAGATGGATAATTACATTGCCAATCTAATATAAAACCTGCTTCTTCAACAGAGCCATCAGATTGAAATTGAATTGTTATTGATCCTCTAGTAGATGTAATTGATCCCGGAATATTGTTATTGCAATACTCACCCATAAGTGGAGAGTTGATACTTGGTCCATCAAAAACTCTTAATACGTCAAAATCACACAAAGTACCTGCAGAGCCACTTTCTATATCGAAAAATGGAAAAGTTAAGGTAACGCTTGCTGCATTGCTCGGACTTATGGTGATCACTCCAGTTTCATTTGGACCATAATCTGAATTGCCGCCGCTATCCAAAATTTTACCCGCACATTCTATTTCTACAGAATTTCTGTTATTGTTTAGAATTACAATACATGCAATTGCACTGTCCACATCAATGTACGCTGTTTTTAGAATTGTATCTATTCCACAAGCTCCACCATCTGCAATTAATGAAACATCAAACTGTCCATAGGTTATATAATTATGAGAAGGCTCTCGTACCGAGCTAAATAATCCATCTCCAAAATTCCAAGTAAAATTTGTTGCATTATTAGAGGTATTGGTAAACGTGGTTGTTAAAACCGGCGAGCAAGCTTGAGTTACGTTTGCGGTAAAATCTGCAGCAACTCCAAAAGTATAAGCCGCTCCAACTCCAACTGCATGCCATGCATTAACAACCGAAATGTGTTGTGGTGAACAAGCACCATACAAATCAATTGCCGATTGAATGGAATAAAATCGTGCGTCGACAAAATTTGACGATTGTGTTAAGTAAACAGTAAGGTTTCTAAATGCAATTGCGGCAGCAGTATCAATACCTAATCCAGCTACGCTATATGTCTGTGGTGTTGGCGCCGTGTTAGTTCCTGAGCCACCAACTGACAATAAATAAAACCACTTGTTTTGAACTCCAGAATTTGAATGCACACCACATTGGTCATTATTTTGAGTTGGAATACAGCCTATCGTCTGCCTCCAGTTAGTTCCATCGTAGGTATCTGGGTCACCATATTGCCGTGGATTTGAAAGCGAACGAAACGCTCCTCCAATATCTTCACCTAACAACCAGTTTGCTCTATTGGGTCGTGCAAAAAATTCTACTGCTGCCCCAAATATATCAGAAAAAGATTCATTCAAAGCCCCTGACTCGTTTGCATAAATCAAATTAGCTGTAAAGGTTGTCAGTCCATGAGTGATCTCATGACTTGCAATATCTAACGAAACTAAAGGTGTGAATGATCCTGAACCATCTCCATAGGTCATTCGTTGTCCATCCCAAAAAGCATTGTTAAAATTAACTGAGTAATGCAAGTAACTGTTCAAGACAAATCCATTATTATTTATTGAATTTCGTCCAAATTTCACTAGAAAGTACTCGTGCGTGCTCTCTGCTCCCCAATGCGCATCCGTTGCATATTGGTCTCTTAACGCATTCACGTTATTCCAGTTATTATCAGCATCTGTAAAATCTACTGAATTGGTATAACCCATTCCCCTTAACATATTGAAAGTATTCACACCGTTTCCATTAATCGTTTGTCTTAATCGGAATGAATTTGATGCTACACTATCTACTTTTATGGTTTGTGTTCCGCTATAAGCAGTTTGTGCCGTTCCGGTAGTATTTGCTGTATGAATTAAATTATTCACAAAAACTACATCTCCCGAAGAAGCGTCTACGTATATCTCTTGTCTACTTAAAGGCTCTTGAGCATAAATATTAAATTTATAGGTCAAGTGTAAACCACCAGGATTTAAATCCATAGACTTCCCTATATATTTCATTTCAGGTGCAGGGTAGTAGGTTGCAAAAGGATTACCTGTTTCAAACTTTAAATGATTTTCCTCGGAAGGAATTTCCCATTTATATTTTTTTGCGCCAACATATCGCTTTGCTACAGAAAAAGCGGCCTTTTTAGAAATTGAGTTCTGAATTGAGCCCGGGATTTGATCTACCAGTTTCCCGTTCATAGAATAAATTTCGTTGTTCTTAATGTGAACAATCCATTCCGCTAACTCAATTGGCACTCCATTATAAGTTTGCTCATACCTAATATGCGTAAATCCTAATTGATCAACCTCTTGTCCGATTTCTATGAAATCAAAACCTTCTACTCCTTTCCAGTATTTCTGAAATAAACTTTTTAACTCAGCAGGTGCAGGTCGTTGTTCATTTGAGTATTCTATATACGTTGGAATATTACTAGACTCCAAAGAGAGTCTTTGCTTTACTATTTGATAATGAGAATTTTGCCCAGCATAAGACAGATTAGCTGCCAATAAAATGGTAGTAAGAATTAAAGAAAATTTCATCTATAAGTAAACTTAAATAATTAAAGTTAACCATAAAGACTTAACCTTTGTTCATCCATTCGTCCAATGTCGCCTAGCTTACGACTAAAACAACATGAAAAATGCTTTACCATTCCTGAAGTTGTAATAATTCGAATTCCCCTCTAGAAATCTCAGTTTTTCAGAGCTCCTATAAAAATAGTCTAACAAAATAGTTTTATCATCTATAGATGGCTCGAAGCTGCTGCTTGAAACTACGACATCTACCTCTGCCTTTAGCTCCATAGCAACTTCAGGTTCTGGGAATAACAATATTGATTTATTACCAATTGAAATTATTCTATTTGTTTCTTTTTCAATTGTTTCCCACGTTAGTTCTATCACACCGATTGAATTCATATGATCTCGTACAATTTTTTTATCGTAATCACTTCCGCCTGCTACTAAATAAACCTCCGCACTTCCTCCCTTGACTGCACTCCAAGTTGGATTTTTAAAAGCGTAAAATGTTAATTATTTATTTTGTAACGCTTTATGAGAAATAACAATCTCTGTAATTTGTATTCCAATAATAAAGCACAATACTAAAACAAGTGCACGAATTGCTTTGTAGTAAATAAGTACCAAGAAGAAAACAATCGTGCTAACAAGAAAAATTATAGAAAGATTATTTAACCAAATCCCTTCTGACATGTCTCCAGGAATTTCTGTAACAAATAAGATTGATTTATTTAGGGCAGTTAACAAGTAATCTAAGATTTGAGCAAGGTAGAAATCCGTGTTAAACAAAATAAATAGAGAAACTATAATTACGGAACCCAAGACAACTCCAAAAGCCAGTGGGATAAGGGATAGATTAGCTAAAAGGAAATAGTTAGGAATTTGATGAAAATAAGCTAGAGTAAACGGCAAAGTTGCAATTTGAGCAGCAAAAGAAACGACTAACAAGATCCAAAATTTATCCACAAACCAATTAGGACAGTATACCAATTTATACACTACTGGATCAATTAATACGATTCCAATAACAGGCGAGTAAGAAAGTTGAAAACCCACTTGGAACAAATTATTAGGGTCTATAAGCAACAGCAGGAAAGCTGACATCGCAATAGAATTTAGAACATTAGAGTTGCGCTTCAGTAATTTAGAGACGATAACAAATAAAAACATCCAGCCTGCAAGCTGAACTGAAGGAGATAAACCTGCTAAAAAGGCAAACGCCCAGATGACCAAAAGCAAAGTAATGGTCTGAATAATTCTAAAGCTTAAACTACCGGGCAACTTGCTTAACAAAAAGTTGAAGATTAAAAACACAATTCCTACATGCAAACCTGAAACAGCTAAAATATGCATGGCTCCGGCATATTGCTGTTGCAATTCAGAATCGAGAACAGATTTGTCTCCTAAAGTAAGCGCAACTAATACAGCTAGATTTTGATTAGTGATTTGAAGCTCTTTATATATTTGAATAACTGAAGCTCTCGCCGTTTCGGCATAACGAATAAGTGAATTACTCGACTTTAGTGTTATAAACTCATCTTCAAAGGTGATTAAATAGATATTTCTATCCCTCAAAAAGTGTTGATAGTTAAACTGAGCGAGATTCTGCGGGACCATTGCTGGCACTAACTTGCCTTCACCAGAAATTATATCCCCTACATGAGGATCAAAAAGGCTGTCTTTGTTTTAGACTAATAACTTAAAATTACCGTCCTCCCACAAATCATTGTTTTTGAATTTCTGAATTTGAACTACTAATGATTTAACTTCCACTTGAATTTGTTTAACCGTCTGAATTCTTCCCAACCAAGCTGTATTTGTTGGAACGTTATGCAGCCCTCGAGTTTCTATGGTGGTATGAATCGATGAATATCCGATACCTAACCCAATAAAAATGGCGGTAATCAAAATTCCAGTAAGGTAATTCGTCTTGAAATTTCGATTGAATAAATGAAGCAACACCAAACCGAGGAAAAATCCTATAAATGATGCTATAATCGCAGGAGTTAACTCCTGCGAAAAATTTAGACCAATAAAAATTCCGACCCCAAACGGAATCACCAATCGTATAAAAGGAAATGAGCTCCAAAAAATCAAAACGCCTAACCCTAGTTACAAAGAACTAAAATTAGGCGTTTTAAATTAACCTTTTAAAAAAGAAGAATCTAACCTACCAAAGCAGCCTTTACAAAGCCTGCGGTAACTTTCCCATCAGCTTTTCCTGCCAATTTTTGATTTACCATTCCCATTACTTTTCCCATATCAGCCATGGAGCTAGCACCTAATTGAGCAACAACTGCATAAACTATTGCTTTCACCTCATCTTCACTCATTTGCGCTGGCAAATAGGCTTCAATTATAGCAACTTGATCTAGTTCTGGCTGAGCCAAATCATCTCTACCTTGCTCTGCAAAGATAGTTGCAGCATCTTTGCGTTGTTTAACCAACTTCTGCAACATTTTCAACTCTAATTCTTCAGATGACTCTGAAGCTCTCTTTTCAGTAGCAGCCATTAATAATGCTGATTTAATGGCTCGTAAAGACTCTAGTTTAACCTTGTCTTTAGCTTTCATTGCCTCTTTAAGGTCGTTGTTTATTTTATCTGTTAATGCCATGTTTTATTTTATTTAGTCTAAGCAACAATCGACTTTCGAATCATATTTAAAGCAGACCCTGCTCTATACCATTCAATTTGCTGTGCGTTGTAAGTATGATTTAATTTAATTTGTTCTTTTGAGCCATCTGCATGAGCCAATTCTAAAGTCAATTGTTTGTCTGGCGCAAAACTTTCTAAGTCAATAAAATTAAATGTATCATCCTCCAAGATCTTATCATAGTCTGATTCAGTGTTAAACGTTAAACCAAGCATTCCTTGCTTTTTCAAGTTAGTTTCATGAATTCTTGCAAAAGACTTCACTATAACGGCAATAACCCCTAAATGTCTTGGCTCCATTGCTGCATGCTCTCTAGAAGAACCTTCACCATAATTATGGTCACCTACAACAATTGAAGGAACACCAGCAGCTTTGTATGCTCTTGCTGTTGTTGGAACTAGACCTTTCTCTCCTGTCAATTGATTAACTACCTCATTTGTAGCTTTTCCAAATGCATTTACTGCACCAATTAAGCAATTTTCAGAGATATTATCTAAATGCCCTCTGTACTTCAACCATGGTCCTGCCATAGAAATGTGGTCAGTTGTACATTTTCCAAATGCCTTAATTAATAGCTTCGCACCTTCTACATTTTTACCATTCCATTCAGCAAAGGGAGTCAATAATTGCAGTCTTTTAGAGTCGTCAGCAACATTGATTTTTATTCCACTTCCATCTTCTGCTGGAGCTTGAAAACCGTTATCCCCAACATCAAAACCTTTAACAGGCAATTCGACGCCTGTTGGCTCCGCTAATTTTATTTGCTCACCTTTAGAGTTTGTTAATGTATCTGTAATCGGGTTAAAATCCAACTTCCCGCTAATTGCAACTGCGGCTACCATTTCTGGAGAAATTACAAACGCATGTGTATTAGGATTCCCGTCGGCTCTTTTCGAAAAATTTCTGTTAAAAGAATGTACGATAGAGTTTTTTTCTTGTTTTTCTGCTCCTTCTCTATCCCACTGACCGATACATGGTCCGCAAGCATTTGTAAAAATACTTACCGATTCAAATCTTTTAAAGGTATCCATTAATCCATCTCTCTCAGCTGTAAATCTTACTTGCTCAGAACCAGGATTAATTCCCAATTTTGAAACTGGCTTAACACCTTTATTAAATGCATCTTCAACAATAGATGCTGCCCGAGTTAAATCTTCATAGGAAGAGTTGGTACAAGAACCAATCAATGCCCACTCAATTTCTGTTGGCCATCCGTTTGCTGCAGCTTTTTCTTTCATTTCAGAAACTGGTGTAGCTAAATCTGGCGTAAAGGGTCCGTTTAAGTGAGGAGTTAATACATCTAAGTTAATTTCAATTACTTGATCAAAATATTGCTCTGGATTTGCATACACCTCATCGTCACCTTTCAAGTGATCAGCAACCTCATCTGCTAAAGCAACAACATCAGCTCTTCCAGTAGCAGCTAAGTATCTTCTCATTGAATCATCGTAACCGAAAGTCGAAGTTGTCGCTCCTATTTCAGCACCCATATTACAAATCGTTCCTTTTCCTGTACATGATAAATTCTTCGCTCCTTCTCCAAAGTATTCAACGATTGCACCTGTACCACCCTTCACTGTCAAAATACCTGCTACTTTTAGAATAACATCTTTTGCAGAAGTCCAACCGTTTAATTTTCCAGTCAACTTAACACCAATTAGTTTTGGAAATTTCAACTCCCAGGGCATATCAGCCATTACGTCAACTGCGTCCGCTCCACCTACACCGACTGCAACCATTCCTAATCCACCTGCATTAACAGTATGAGAATCAGTTCCGATTATCATCCCACCAGGAAAAGCATAATTTTCTAATACCACTTGGTGAATAATTCCTGAACCTGGCTTCCAAAAACCAATTCCATATTTATCACATACAGAACTCAGAAAGTTAAATACTTCATTATTCTTATTAATTGAGTCTTGCAAATCCTTGTCTGCTCCCAATTTTGCTAAAATCAAGTGATCCGCATGAGCCGTTGAAGGCACCGCTACTTTGTTTTTACCTGCTTGCATAAATTGCAATAAGGCCATTTGAGCAGTAGCATCTTGCATTGCAACTCGGTCCGGCTTAAAATCAACGTATGATTTGCTTCTTTCAAACTCTTCCGTCGGCAATCCAGCATCCAAATGAGAGTACAAAATCTTTTCACTTAAAGTCATTGGTTTATTTAGAACTTTCCGAGCTGCATTCACTCTTTCATCCATTCTAGCATAAACCGCTTTTATCATATCAATGTCGAAAGCCATAGTTTTATATTATTGGTTACATTTTTTTGAGGTTAGCGAAATTAAGCATTTAAGCTATTTTTTTCAACCATTCATCACTATTCCTTATAAAATTTAACCTACTTTGATTACCATTGCATAGTGTTAAAATTAATAAAGGAAAATATCAGAGAGGCTTTGAAATCAGTGAGAGGCCAATTGCTTCGTACGATTTTAACAGTTATGATTATAGCCATTGGCATTATTGCCTTAGTCGGCATACTCACTTCAATTGATGCTATTAGCGGCTCCATATCTAGTAATTTCAGCAGCATGGGCTCCAATAGTTTTTCAATTAAAAATTATGGGTTTAGTGGTGATTTTTCAAAAGGCGGCCGAAAAAGAAAGTATTTCTCGAGGATCAGCTACCAGGAGGCGATTGATTTTAAGGAACGGTATAAATTTCCCGCTACAGTCTCAGTCTCAACAAGAGCTTCTTCGTTAGCAACCCTTAAGTATCAATCAGAAAAAACGAACCCGAATATTTTTGTTTTTGGAACGGATGAAAATTATTTTGAAACCTCTGGTTATGAAATGGAGCGAGGTCGAAATTTCTCGGAGTCGGAAATTCGTTATGGTTCCCACGTGGTGATTATTGGAAATGAAATTGAAAAAAAATTATTCCCAAATAAAGAAAATCCCATTGATAAACTTATCTCAATTGGTCCTGGCAGATATCGAATTATTGGCACACTTAAAACGAAAGGAAGCTCTATGGGCTTTAGCGGCGACAAAAATGCTTTTATTCCGATCATTAATGCAAGACAATACTTTTCCCAGTCAAATCCGACCTTCTCAATAAGCGTGAAAGCAAACACTCAAAATGAATTAGACCCTGCCATAGGTGAAGCGTGGGGCATTTTCCGAGTCATTCGAGGAGATAAAGCGAAACAGGAAGCTAGTTTTGAAATTTCTAAGAGCGATAGTTTTGCCAACTTATTTTTAGAAAACATGGCTTTTGTCAGAATTGCTGCCATTGCCATTGCCATCATTACTTTACTTGGTTCTGCTATTGGATTGATGAACATGATGCTTGTTTCAGTGACTGAACGCACAAGAGAAATCGGAATACGAAAAGCAATTGGTGCAAGTGCTGCAACTATTCGCTATCAATTCTTAATTGAAGCAATAGTTATTTGCCAGCTTGGAGGTTTTCTCGGAATTATATTAGGAATTATATTCGGAAATATTGTCGGCAGCTTTGTGGGAGGTGCCTTTATCATTCCTTGGGCATGGATGATCTTAGGAGTTTTTCTCTGTTTGATTGTAGGCCTGCTGTCCGGCATTTACCCGGCTTATAAAGCCTCAAAGCTAGACCCAATAGAGTCATTGCGTTATGAATAGATAAAGGTTGAAAGTTAAAAACCCTACACAACCAGTCAGACTGATTTTTAAGTTATGGGAAGTGTAATACAAGATTCAATATTCAGCATACCAGACTGAGTATTTCGAGGTACGAGAAATGTATCGAAAACCGAGAAGCCAAGCAGCCTTGCCTAAAACGAAAAAAGCCTAAGTTTCACATTTCTGCGCACCTTAGGCTCTCTCTATTAATCAATCTACTAAATCTACTCTGCGATTACCTCAAAATCTATCGTTACTGATACATCTTTGTGCAATCTAATTTCAGCTTGGTAAGTTCCAACTTCTTTAATTTGAGAACCTAAAATCTTAATGTTCTTCTTGTCAACATTATGACCCATTGCAGTAATTGAGTCAGCAATTTGAATGTTGTTTACAGAACCAAAAATTTTCTTTCCGGCCTCTCCAACTTTCGCTCCAACCTGAATATTTGCAGACTCTAATGCTTTTGCAGTTTTTGAAGCTACTTCTCTAACTTTTTCTTCTTTGTGACTTCTCTGACGCAAATTCTCTTCCCAAACTTTTTTGTTTGATGAAGTTGCAGCCATAGCCTTTCCTTGAGGAATTAAAAAGTTTCTTGCAAAACCAGGTTTCACAGTTACCAATTCATCTCTAAATCCAATGTTTTCGATGTCTTCTTTAAGTATAATATCCATTTTCTATCCTCCTATTTATTTTAACAAATCAGCTACGTAAGGCATCATTCCTAAATGACGACATCTTTTTACAGCTTGAGCCACTTTTCTTTGGTATTTTAAAGAAGTACCTGTGATTCTTCTTGGTAATAATTTCCCCTGCTCGTTTACAAATTGTAATAAGTAGTCTGGGTTTTTATAATCGATGTACTTGATTCTATTTTTCTTGAATCTACAGTATTTCTCTTTTTTCACGTCAATCGCTGGTGGATTGAGGTATCTAATTTCTGATGAATTTTCAGCCATGTCTTTTAAGTTTTAAGGTTTTTACTTCGCTGCTTTAGCGAAAGATTTTACTTTTTCAATACGCACTTTAGCATATTCTACTGCATGCTTATCAAGCTTTACAGTTAGGAATCGCATGATTTTATCATCACGCTTAAAAGCTAATTCCATTTTTGCAATGAAGTCGCCTTCTACTTCGTATTGAAAAAGCTGGTAAAAACCAGTTGACTTTTTCTGAATTGGATATGCCAATTTTTTCATTCCCCAATGCTCGTCATTGTGGATTTTTGCTCCGGCATCTTGAAGCATTTTCTTGTAGGTTACAACTGTTTCCTTTGCCTGATCTGCAGACAAAACGGGTGTTAAAATGAAAACAGTCTCATAATGATTACTCATTGTTTACTTGTTTATTATGTTATTCTCCCCAAAATTGGGATCGGCAAAAATACGAAATATTTCAAAATGATTGTTTTTTTCAACAATCCATTAAATTCTGCCTTTTCCATTAAGAAGATACAAACTTATAATGTAACTTTGATTTACTAAAAAATCTATGGAAAACTTTGTTGTTTCGGCCCGTAAGTATCGTCCTGTCACCTTCGACTCTGTAGTTGGTCAAAAGTCGATTACGAACACCTTAAAGAATGCCATAAAAACAAAACACCTAGCACAAGCCTTTTTGTTTTGTGGCTCTCGTGGAGTAGGAAAAACAACCTGCGCTAGAATTTTAGCCAAAACCATCAATTGCTTCAACAGAACAGATAACATTGAAGCATGCAATGAATGTGACTCTTGCACTTCTTTTAATGAAGGTGCGTCGCTGAACATTCACGAATTAGATGCTGCTTCAAATAACTCGGTAGATGACATTCGAAACTTAATTGACCAAGTTCGTTTTGCACCGCAAATTGGTTCTCACAAAGTGTACATTATTGATGAGGTCCACATGTTATCCAATCAAGCATTTAACGCTTTTTTAAAAACATTAGAAGAGCCTCCTGCGCATGCAATCTTCATTTTAGCTACCACTGAGAAGCACAAAATTATTCCCACTATACTTTCTCGTTGTCAAATTTTTGACTTTAGCAGAATTGAAGTAGAGGATATTGCCTTGCACTTGGCTTCCATTGCAGAAAAAGAAGGAATAAAAGCAGAAGAAGAGGCGCTTCATGTAATTGCTGAAAAAGCAGATGGTGCGCTGAGAGATGCGCTTTCTATTTTTGATCAACTTATCAGTTTTTCAGGAAACAATTTAACCTACGAAGCAACCATTCAGAACTTAAACATTCTGGATTACGATTACTATTTTAAAGCAACGGACAGCTTACTTAAAGGAGAGATTCCAGCGATACTCGTTTTATTGAATGAAATAATGCACAATGGCTTTGACAGTCATTTGTTCATCAACGGCCTTGCTTCTCACTTTAGGAATCTGTTAGTCTGTCTTGACCCCCAAACAATCAACTTATTAGAGGTTGGGAAAAGTATCATACCAAAATATAGCGAGCAGTCTAAAAAGTGTTCAGTATTATTTTTAATAAGAGCATTAGAAATTTGTAGAGCCTGTGACACTGAATACAGAGCGAGCAAGAACAAACGGCTATTGGTGGAACTTTCTTTGATGCAAATCGCATCTATCATGAACTCTTCAATTCCTGAGGGCGAAAAAAAAAACGGCTAATTAAATCGGTTGCCGAAGTTCAAGCTATCTATAACATTACTCCAGAAAACAAACCTACACCAGCCACTGAATCAGAAACAGAGGATAACTCAACTGTTATAGCGGAGAAAAAGGTTGTAGAAAGAGAGCCAGAGCCCTCTCAAGTTGATGAAACTGAATCGCTGATAATATACAAGACTGAAGCAACAGTCTCAGAATCGAAAAAGGAAAATTTCAAAAGTAAATTTGCAAAACTCTCTCAACAAAAAACAGCAACTTCCTCTCTATCTATAAATGAACTTACTAGAGAAGTTGACAGAACAGAAGAAGAAATAGCTAAAGAAGAATATACTTCAGATTCTCGTGAAGAATATACTGAAACTCAATTTACATCGGTTTGGCAAAAACTGGCAGAACGAATAAAAGACAGTGAAGTGGAAGGCAGCTCTATTGTTTACTCTGCCATGATAACAAGGCCTCCAATTTTAAAAGACGATTTTGAAATAGAGCTTTCTGTTGACAACAGAAGCCAGGCCGAAGAATTAATTGATCGCCGAACAGACATTCACGATTATTTGCGAAAAAGCCTAAGTAATGGTGGAATCGAAGTAACCTTTAGAGTTGAAAAGAATCAAAAAGAACGAAAGGCATACACGGATGAAGAGAAATTTAAAAAAATGCTAGAAAGCAATCCTACTCTGCTCAAGTTGAAAAACGAATTGAGTTTAGACTTTATTTAAAGGTCAGATTTCTACCCTATCTCACTGCCATCTACCTTTTAACAGAAAATACACTAAAAGCTGAAGAGAATTTTATACTTTCGTAGCTTATTGTTTAACAAACTCAATTTCAATGAAAATTAAATCAATCTTAGTAAGCTCTTTAGCTGCATCGGCCATATTATTTATGGTTGCATGTGGAGGTGGAGGATCAACAAATTCTGGAACAAGCGATAAGGCCTACGAAACTGTTGAAAATGACCCTACAAATACCAGAATCTATACATTAGAAAATGGTTTAAAGGTATATCTTTCTGTAAATGAAGAGGCTCCAAGAGTCCAAACTTCAATTGCTGTTAGAGCCGGGAGTAAAAATGACCCTTCTACGGCAACGGGTTTAGCTCACTATTTAGAGCACATGTTGTTTAAAGGAACCGACGTTTATGGCACCACTGACTTTTCAAAAGAAGGACCACTATTGAATCAAATTGATAGTTTATACGAAGTATATAGAGGAACAACAGACGAGGCAGCAAGAAAAGACCTATACGCTCAAATTGATAGTGTTTCTCAAGTTGCATCTACTTTTTCCATTGCAAACGAGTACGATAAGATGGTTTCGGAAATGGGAGCAAAAGGCACGAATGCATATACTTCTCAAGAAGAAACGGTTTACATTAATGACGTTCCAACCAATCAATTAGAAAAGTGGTTGAAATTAGAAGCTGAGCGTTTTAGAAGTCCTCAACTACGATTATTTCATACGGAACTAGAAGCTGTTTACGAAGAAAAAAATAGAAGTTTAGATAGTGATGGAAGTATCACGTTCGAAACACTGATGGACAATCTTTTTCCAAATCACCAATACGGTCAACAAACTACAATCGGTACAATCGATCATTTGAAGAATCCATCATTAACGGAAATCAAAAAGTATTTCAATACCTATTACGTGCCAAATAACATGGCCATTTGTTTAGCAGGAGATTTTAATCCTGACAGTGTAATTGTGATTATTAAGGAAAAGTTTGGTTCTTTCGAATCAAAAGAAGTTCCTACTTTCGAGGTAGCGCAGGAAGCTCCAATTGCATCTCCTATTGTAAAAGAAGTAACAGGCCCTGATGCAGAATTTATGTACATGGCTTACCGTTTTGATGGAGTTGACACTCGCGAGTCTCAAATGATTCAACTGTGTGACATGATATTAGCGAACTCCACAGCGGGTATTATCGACCTTAACTTAAATCAAGCACAAGCGGTTCAAAGAGCTAGTTCATTTACCTACATTTTGACGGACTACTCTGCGCACATGCTAACAGGAAGCCCAAAACAAGGACAAACACTTGAAGAAGTTAAAGATCTTTTATTGGCTCAAATTGATAGCTTAAAAGCAGGAGCATTTCCTGATTGGTTACCTGAAGCTTGTATCAACGATTTAAAGTTGGGAAGAGTAAGACAGTTTGATAACAACAGAGGTAGAACGAGTATGATGGTTGATGCATTCGTTCAGAGAAGAGATTGGGAAGAAGCAGTTAACGAAATTGATGTGTTGAAAAAATTCAGCAAGGAAGACATCACGAAATTTGCGAAAGAAAACTACAACGATAATTACGTGGCGGTTTACAAAAAGAATGGAGAGAAGGCTAATGACATTACTGTTGTTAAACCTGAAATTACTCCAGTTAACGTAAACAGAGAAGATACTTCACCATTTTTGACCAATTTGACAGGAATGAAGTTTGATCCAATTCAACCTCGATTCTTGGATTACGAGAAAGATATCAATGAAACGGAATTAGCTAATGGCGCAACAGTTAGAACTGTTAAAAACGAGACCAACGGGCTATTTAGCTTGTACTACCTATTTGAATTTGGTAAAAACAACAATTCTAAAGTTGATTTAGCATTAGACTATTTGAAATTTTTAGGAACAGATAAATATTCTCCTTCTGAAATTCAACAAGAATTTTACAAAATTGGTTGTGAATTTAGCGTGTTTGCTGGCGACGAGAGATCTTACGTAATCATGAGTGGCTTGGATGAGAATTTTGATAAAGGAATTAAATTGTTCGAGCACCTTTTAGCGAATGCAGCTCCTGAAGAAGAGGCACTAAAAAATATGGTTTCAAACACAATAAAATCTAGATCTGATGCAAAGTTGAACAAAGGAAACATCCTTTTTGGAGCAATGCAATCTTATGCTCAGTATGGTGAAAACTCTCCATTTAAAAATATTCTTTCAGCAGAGGAATTAAACAACTTGAATGCTGAAGAACTAGTCGCAATGATTAACGATTTAACCAACTACGAGCACCGAGTGCTTTATTTTGGTCCTAAATCTGAAGAAGAATTAGTTGCTTCATTAAATGAGAACCACAAAATGCCTGAAAGCATGAAAGCTATTCCTGCAGGAAAAGATTTTGTGGAGCAAGAAAATGAGGGAACGAAGGTTTATGTTGTGGATTACGACATGAAACAAGCTGAAATCATGATGCTTTCTAAGAAAGAAATGTACAACGCAGAAACGGTTGCTGCTGCAGCTATCTTTAACGAGTATTTCGGTGGTGGAATGGGTTCGATTGTTTTTCAAGAAATGAGAGAATCAAAAGCTTTAGCGTATTCTGTGTATTCTGTATACCGTTCACCAGGCGATTCTTCAAAATCTCATTATACCATGGCTTACATTGGTACACAAGCAGACAAACTTGCTGAAGCAATGACAGGAATGACTGACTTATTGAACAACATGCCGGAGTCTGAAAAGAGTTTTGAGTTAGCTAAGAAAGCTGCAATAGAAAAAATTAGAACGGAAAGAATTACGAAAGCTTCTAAGATTTTTGATTATGAAACTGCTTTAAAAAGAGGTGTAAATCGTGATTTGAGAAAAGACATTTACGACGCTATTCCAAACATGACAATGGAAAACCTAAAAGCTTTTCACCAAAAATACATCAAAGGTGGCCAATATAACATTATGGTAATTGGCAAAAAAGAAGGTTTAAATATGGAAGCTCTTTCAAAATATGGCCCAGTGCAAACATTAACATTAGAGGAAGTATTCGGTTACTAGTAGCTGCAATCCCCTTAATTAAAAACCCCTAAGTGCAAATTGCACTTAGGGGTTTTTTTTGCTCCTTGTTCAAGGAGCAAAATCTTATTGGAATTTAAATTGGACTTTTTGAAGTTTTTTGACGTCCTATAAAACACAAAGGAAAGATCTTACGATCTCCCCTTTGCTTCAATTACTGACCAATTAACAATTCTACTACCTCTTGTTGTGACTAAAGTACAATTTATTTTACTATGCATGCATAATAAATAACTTTTTTGCTACATTTGATAGAAAATTAATAAAAATAAATGAAGCCCGCAGAAACAGTCGATTATCACGTTAAGTTCCTTTGGCACTCTATTTCGAATTTGTACAATCAAATTGCTCAAGAATTTGATTTAACACAAGCCACAGGTTACGCATTACTAAACATTGATTCTGCCCAAGGCATTGCAGCAACTAGAATTGCACCGCTGATGGGAATGAAAGCGACTAGTTTAAGTAGAATGTTGAAAAAAATGGAGAGCGATGACCTAATTTACAAGAAGAAATGTGAAAACGACGGACGATCTGTAAAAATTCATTTAACCAAAAAAGGGGAAGAAAAAAAGAAGATTGCAAGTAAAGTAGTAATTGAATTCAACGAATACATGATAAATAAAATAGACAAAAGTGATTTGATTAAATACTTTGAAACCATGCGTTCAATAACAGAAATAACAGAAGAATATAAAAATTTAAAACTCAAATAAGTGATGAGTAAAAGAAGAATAAAGAAAGTTGCCGTTTTAGGCTCCGGAGTTATGGGGTCTAGAATTGCATGTCATTTTGCAAACATCGGTCTAGAAGTTTTACTACTAGATATAGTTCCTAGAGAATTAAACGATGCAGAAAAAGCAAAGAAACTTACGTTGGAAGATAAAGCAGTAAGGAATAGAATAGTAAACGAAGCATTCACAACGGCTATTAAGTCCTCCCCTGCTCCATTGTATTCTAAGAAGTTTGCTAGCCGAGTTGCTCTTGGAAACCTTGACGACGATTTAGAAAAAATTTCAGAAGCCGACTGGGTGATTGAAGTAGTAGTAGAACGATTAGATATTAAAAAAGTAGTTTTCGAGAAGGTAGAGAAATATAGAAAAGAAGGAACCATTATTTCTTCGAATACTTCAGGTATTCCAATTGAATCTATGCTAGATGGAAGATCTGAAGATTTTCAATCGAATTTCTTTGGAACGCATTTTTTCAATCCGCCTAGATATTTGGAACTATTGGAAATTATTCCTAGTTTAAAAACGAAGCCAGAGTTAGTTGAATTCATGCTTGATTATGGAAGAACGTATCTTGGGAAAAAGACCGTTTTAGCGAAAGATACTCCGGCATTTATTGCCAACAGAATTGGTGTATTTTCTATTATGTCTTTATTCCACACGGTAAAAGAGATGGGATTGACGGTGGAAGAAGTGGACAAATTAACTGGCCCAATCCTTGGCCGACCAAAGTCTGCGACTTTCAGAACCTGCGATGTTGTAGGACTCGATACTTTAGTTCATGTAGCAAATGGTGTTGCAGAGAATTGCCCAACCGATGAGAAAAAGGCTACATTCGATATACCCTCTTATTTAAAACACATGGTCAATGAAAATTGGCTGGGTTCAAAAAGTGGTCAAGGTTTTTATAAAAAAATTAAAGGTGCTGATGGGAAAAGTGAAATTCTATCGCTCGATTTAAAAAGCTTAGAATACAAATATCAAGAGAAAGTAAAATTTGATTCCATCGGTAAAGCGAGAGAAATTGTTGACTTAGCCGAAAAAACTCGGGTTCTATTCAATCACAAAGACAAAGGAGGAGAATTTTATAGAACGACCTTCACCGATTTGTTCAGTTATGTTTCGTTCAGAATTCCAGAAATTTCGGATGAATTGTTCCGATTAGATGATGGAGTTAAAGCTGGTTTTGGATGGCAATTAGGACCTTTTGAAAGTTGGGATGCTTTAGGAGTATCAACAGTTGTTGGTCAGATGAAAGAAATGGGTAAAAAAATTGCCCCATGGATTGAAGAAATGCTAGCAGCAGGCTGCGACTCCTTTTATAAGGTTGAAAAAGGCGCTAAACTTTACTATGACATTCCTTCCAAATCGTACAAAGGAATTCCTGGTGCAGAAAAGCTTGTTGTTTTAGACAATTTACGATCTGAACACACCATTTGGAAGAATAACGACGCAACGATAATCGATTTAGGAAACGGCATATTAAACTTAGAGTTTCACTCCAAAATGAACACCATTGGTGCAGGAACCATTACCGCTATCAACAAAGCAATTGACCTTGCCGAAAAAGAATACGAAGGTGTAGTCATTTACAATACGGGGGAAAATTTCTCGGCAGGTGCAAACGTTGGTATGATTTTCATGATGGCAGTTGAGCAGGAATATGATGAACTCAATTTTGCCATCAAGCAGTTTCAAAACACTATGATGCGCGTTCGTTACTCTTCAATACCAGTTGTAGTTGCTACGCACCAGATGGCACTTGGCGGTGGTTGCGAACTCTCTATGCATGCGGACAAAGTAATTGCGCATGCAGAAACTTACATGGGATTAGTAGAGTTCGGAGTTGGAGTAATTCCAGGTGGTGGAGGCTCTAAGGAATTTGCGCTTCGGTTGGCTGACGAATTAAAAGAAGGTGACATCCGAATTAATGCATTTAGACAGCGATTTTTAACCATAGGTCAAGCTCAAGTGGCTACCAGCGGCGAAGAAGCTTTCGAATTAGGCTATCTCAGAAGAGGAATTGACGAAGTAACCGTAAGTCGCGAACTTCAATTGACTCGCGCGAAAAAAGCAGTGCTTGAATTGGTTGACAAAGGATATACGAAGCCAATTGAGCGAAATGACATTAAAGTTTTAGGACAGGAGGCCCTTGGTATTGTTTACGTTGGAGCCAATTCCATGAAAAGTGGAAATTACATTTCAGAACACGACCAGCTTATTTCTGAAAAATTGGGATATGTGCTTGCAGGTGGAGACTTATCGGAAATTACAGAGGTTTCAGAGCGTTACCTTTTAGATTTAGAAAGGAAAGCCTTTGTGGAGTTGTGCATGAAGAAAAAAACACTTCAACGATTACAAAGTATAGTAACTAAAGGCAAAGTGTTACGGAATTAATTGAGAATGTTCGACAGCTAATAATTAATTGTTGGACAGAATTAAAAATAAGAGTAGAAAAATGAATTTCTAATTCCACACTTCTAACTCTACATTAATAACTAAATATGAATACATATATAATAGCAGGATACAGAACAGCAGTCGGAAAGTCAGGACGAGGTTCACTTCGATTTACCAGACCAGACGATTTGGCTGCGAATGTTATTCAGCATTTAATGAAAACCAATCCAAGCATTTCCCCTCAAGAAATTGACGATGTAATTGTTGGAAACGCAATTCCTGAAGCAGAGCAAGGATTAAACATAGGTCGTTTAGTGTCTTTAATGGGCCTTAACTCTATTGATGTTCCTGGAATGACCGTGAATCGATACTGTTCCTCAGGATTAGAAACAATTGCCATTGCAGATTCTAAGATTAAAAATGGCATGGGAAATTTAATTATCGCCGGCGGTGTTGAATGCATGTCACCTATCGCTATGGGAGGCTGGAGAATTGTGCCAAATGCGAAAGTGGCAAAAGAAAATCCAACGTACTATTGGGGCATGGGCTTAACTGCTGAAGAAGTGGCCAACAAGTATAATGTGAGCAGAGAAGATCAAGATCAATTTGCTTTTGAATCTCACATGAAATCACTGAAATCAAATGAAAACGGCACGTTTAAAGACGACATTGTACCCATTGAAATAGAGCAGGTTTACGTAGATGAAAATGGAAAAAGGCAAACACGATCTTACACCTTTGATCAAGACGAAGGACCTAGAAAAGGAACTTCTGTAGAAGCGTTAGCAAAATTAAGACCTGTTTTCGCTCAAGGTGGAAGTGTAACTGCAGGAAACTCTTCACAAACCTCAGATGGTGCGGCCTTTGTGATGGTAGCTTCAGAAGAAATGGTAAAACGACATAATTTAAAACCAATTGCGAGAATGGTCTCTTATGCAACAGCAGGTTTAGATCCAAGGATTATGGGAATTGGTCCGGTTAAAGCTATTCCGATGGCGCTAAAGCAAGCAGGATTGCAATTGAAAGACATCGATTTAATAGAGTTAAACGAAGCCTTCGCCTCTCAGTCATTGGCCGTCATTAGAGAATTAGACTTAAATCCTGAAGTACTAAACGTGAACGGTGGTGCAATTTCACTTGGCCACCCTTTAGGATGTACAGGAGCAAAATTGTCGGTTCAAATTTTTAATGAATTGAAAAGGAGAAATAAGAAGTACGGAATGGTAACCATGTGTGTGGGGACAGGGCAAGGTGCCGCCGGAATATTTGAAATGTTATAAAAAGAATAAGATGAGTAATAAAAAAATTATAAAAGGAGGAGAATTCCTCATCAAAGAAACGCTAGCAAACGATATTTTCATTCCTGAGCAGTACGACGAAGAACAAAAAATGATTGCTCAGAGTTGCCAAGATTTTTTAGAACAAGAAATATATCCAGAGTTAGATGAGTTAGATGCATTGACAGAAGGGTTAATGGCGAGCAAGATTACAAAAGCGGGTGAATTGGGACTTTGTGGTATTTCTGTTCCTGAAGAACTAGGAGGCTTTGGAAAAAACTTTGTGACTTCCATGCTAACCGCAGAAGTAACTGGAGCAGGACATTCATTTGCTGTAGCACTTTCGGCTCATACAGGAATTGGAACATTGCCAATTTTGTATTACGGTAATGACGCGCAAAAACAGATGTACATTCCAAAACTCGCGAGTGGCGAATGGAAAGGTTGCTATTGTTTAACAGAGCCAAGTTCTGGTTCAGATGCAAATTCAGGTAAAACAAAAGCAGTACCTTCTGAAGATAGAGAAAGCTATGCAATCAACGGTCAAAAAATGTGGATTACCAACGGAGGTTTTGCACACGTGCTTACCGTTTTTGCCAAAATTGAAGACGATATAAATTTATCTGCTTTTATCTTAACTGCAGATATGCCTGGGATTACCATGAATCCTGAAGAAAAAAAACTAGGAATTAAAGGCTCTTCAACGAGACAAATTTTCTTTAACGATGTAAAAATTCCAAAAGGAAATTTATTGGGAGAAAGAGGAGAAGGGTTTAAAATTGCTTTGAATATACTGAACATTGGTAGAGCGAAGTTAGCAGGTGCAGCATTAGGGGCATCTAAAGCTGCTATTAGCCGCTCTATTAACTTTGCTAATGAAAGACAACAATTTGGTCGCCCCATTGCGAAATATGGCGCTATTCGCTTTAAATTGGCTGAACAGACAATTAAAGCATTTGCTACAGAATCTGCATTATACAGGTTAAGCCAAAATATTACTGACACCATTAAAGCGCATGAAGCTGAAGGAATGGATAAACAGGCGGCCACGTTAGAAGGGTTAAGGGAGTATGCTGCAGAATGTGCCATGTTAAAAGTCCACGGTTCTGAAACCTTAGATTATGTTGTGGATGAAGGTGTTCAAATCTATGGTGGAATGGGATATTCAGCTGAAGCAGATATGGAAAGAGCATACAGAGATGCCCGAATCAACAGAATATTTGAAGGAACGAATGAAATTAACAGAATGTTAACCGTTGACATTATTCTCAAAAGAGCAATGAAGGGGGAATTGAACATTTTAGAGCCTGCCATGAAAGTAGCAGAGGAATTAATGGAAATTCCAGATTTCGATTATGATGATTCAGGAGCATATGCTTCGGAGAAAAGAACCGTTGCTAACTTTAAAAAAGCAGTATTATTAACAGCCGGTGCAGCTGCAAAAACATTAGCGACTTCATTGGCAAAAGAACAAGAAGTGTTGATGAACATTGCTGATATGACCATGGAAACATACGTGTCTGAATCTATGATCTTGAGAGTTGAAAAAATGAAAGCTATGGGATTGAATTATGAACTGCAAGAAAAAATAATGCAGACTTACATTTACGATGCAGCTGATCGAGTTCATAAACATGGAAAAGACGCAATAAACGCTTTTGCCACTGGTGATGAGCAAATGGGAATGTTAATGGGAGTTAAACGATTTACAAAACATGGCCCAATAAACACGAAAGAAAATAGACAAGCAATTGCTCAAAAAATGGTGGCAGAAAACAAATACTGCTTTTAGTAATTTGATTTTTGCTAAAATCAAAAAAGCGCTGTGGTAAAAAACCACAGCGCTTTTTTGATTTACCCCGCAGCAGTGAATACGAAGTGCTACGTTAAAGTAATGCTCTTAGCTGTCTTTTTAAACCTTGAATTTACTGAACCGTGAACTAAATAAAGCTACTAGCAAATCTAATCTTAGAAGGCTATTACCTTTTAATCAAATGCAAAGGGCAATACATTTCTTTATTGCCCTTTGCATTTGATATTGATTTTTGCGATTAACTTTTCACCACTTTGCGAACTGTTGTTCCTTTGTCCGTTTCAATTTTTATGAAGTACACTCCTTTCGGCAATTTACTCATATCAATTTGCTGATTCAATTGACCAAAGGTTAACTCTTCAAATGATTCTACCAACCTACCTTCAGCAGAAAGTAAGAAAATCGATCCATTATAAATTTCAACAGAACTTTGGTTAATCGTTAACACATCTGAAACAGGATTAGGGAAAATTTCCAATGACCCAAGCTGATCACTTTCTTGTAATCCAACTGTACAGTCATCCAGAACTTTGATGTAAATATCCGTGAGCGTTCCTGGGTTAAACTCACATCCTTCATCCGTTTGAACGTCAACTGAAATTTTGTAATAACTTCCACCTCTATTTACGTCCATTCTCCAAGGATCAACAGCGAAAGATTGCGTATTCACAGAATCAAGCACAGCTCGTGTACCTCCATTCCCATCTACTAAAGTGAAATCCCATGAGTAAGTATCTTGTCTTACAGGAATACCATTCGCATCAAGAGGACCTCGATCTACCGTAAACACATCTCCTTGGTTTAGGATTGAACCCGAACCAGGACCACAATATACAACCGTATCAGTAGGGAATGAACTTGCCGTAGGTGCCGTGTGAATTGTGCGAATCGCAGGCACTTTCTGTATTGACTTGCAAAACAAACCTGAAGGTAAAATATTCGGTATGTCAATCAGTGTTTCTAAGTAGAAGGTATCCGTTTCAGACAATCTTGTTTTCAATGCATAATCTAACGATAACGGCAACTTTAACTCAGCTTCAGCGTTCAACGCCGTTAGACTTGTATAATAGTTTACACCCGTTATATTAGACTGAACTTGAATCTTTATCGTATCATTCACAGGATCGTTTTCACAGCGCTCGGTATCGAAAGATAACGCACGATATGGTTTTATCACATCGACTCTAACCGAATCAGTTGTTTCGTCAATACCCTCCGAAATAAACAACTGAGGACATATTCTAGCTCTAATATCTGTCGTTGAATCTGACAAGAATGCTAGATAGTTTGGCCTGTTGAATGGAGTTGACTGACCAATAAAGAATCCAAAAGTAGAGCCATCATTTCGTATTTGGCTTTCTTCCCAACGCACTGCTCCAAATTGATTCCTAATAGCAACTAACACAGGATCGCCGAAACAAATGGTGTCATTTGGCAGCACTGCTACAATTTCACCAATCTTTCGTTGAGATTTAATAATGATATTGGTTTTAATATCATTTGACTTAATTAAATCACCATCAACCTCAGCAATAATAATGAATCGATAGAAACTACCAGTATCCGACATGTCAAATGTACTGTCCATTGTTAAGGTTACAATTGAGTCTCTTGGTAATGGAATTGGGAAACCGTTATCATCTAAAAACTCATTCGATCCTACACAACGTGTTAACGTGTCAATAGAAACAAACTGCCCATTTCCTTGATTATCCTTAAAGATAATAGCTGTAAGACAAACAGTATCCGTAACAAAATCCAACGCATCCGAACCATTATTAATCACATCTATTTTCAACGGATTGTTTCTAGAGTAACAGTACGTAGAATCTGTATTTGGTTCATTCAATCCAGCTGGCGCAATATCAATTGCTGCAGCATCATACACCCCAATATCGTCAATTGCCATGTTACCGGCGTATTGATCCCCTCTTTCAGCAATAAACCTATATCGAATAACTTTACCACGGTATGCACTTAAATCTACAATTCTAGACTTCCATGGTGTTCTTCCATTAATCCGCTGATCTGGATCTTGTCCAACCAAAGTTAAAACGGTAACCCAACCGAAGTCATCATTAATTTGCAAATACAAGCTACCCATATCAAAACCAAACATGTGGTACCAGAATTTCATTTCTGGCGCTGTGGTACCAATTAAGGTAACGCATGGCGATTCGTATCCAATTAAATCACCCAAAACACCTGCAGCGGAATTTGCTTGAAGTACATGCCCAGTTGTATCTACCGGTCCTAACGTGTGGTCCAATTCAGGACCCGTTACACCACGTCGATCACAAGCCCAAGCCGGCAGTGGGAATCCGTTTCCATCTATACACCAATCAAATCCATCTTGAGTAGGGTTGCCGACCAATCGGCCAAACCTTAATGGATTTGCAGGATCTTCAAAATCTACAACATATGGCAGATCTTCTGGATCTCCATGTGTTATTTGGTAATCTATCCTGATGTTATTGGTTGTATCCTTATCGCCATCTAGCAATAGCCACGCATGCAGGTAATAATCTTTGTACGCAGATAAGTCTAAAATAAATCGAGGATCATTGATCGTAAATGTATATAGCTCACCTGGGTTAAAGAATGGAGGAGCGGCTCCTGGTCGCACCATGATGGTATCTCTAAAACCATTACTTCCTCTAGGGTTCCCAATTATATCTTCATCTAATGCAATTACAACTAGGAAAGAATCAATTCTATCAATTCCAATGTTTCTTACTCGAATTGAAACTCTTTCAGAATCGCTGTAAAAGCATCTTCCAGGAAATGGGTTTACAAATTCGTTAAACAACATTTGCTGTGGCTCAGGTCTAATAATACACACATCATCAATTGCATAATAGGTTCCTCCTGGTGCAAAGGCTCTAAATTGTACTTGAACATTGGCTCCTACAAAGTCAGCTAAAACAGCCTCGTATTTTCTCCATGTACGAGCAACACCTTCTGCTCCTTTAATTGTATCTATCGGCACGAATCCGCCACCGTTTTGATTTACTCCTATTTCTAACTGTCCACTAGCCGATGGCATAATGTACCAGAACTCTAGGTTCGCAGCTGGGGTATTGTTCAAATCCCAACAAGGAGATTCCATTCGCGCCTCGCCAGCATAAGGAGCAGGATCTTCCGCGTACATAAACACATCGTTCAATCCTCCAGTATGGCCTTTCAAATCTGGCACTTCACCTTCAACAGTTGCCACCCAAGTATACGCTTGCGTATTGGCTTCCCAGTCATTCGGTAAAACTCCGTCTTTAAAATCTTTTGCAATATGACCTGACACTAAATCGCTAAAATCATCGCAACTTGGAAATGGTCTAGCCGTGTTTGTAATCAATTCCGTTAAGGTATCGTTAAACAAATGCTCGTCTCCTTTATATTCCGTCCAGTATTTTATAAAATACTTTCCTGGATTTGACATGTCAATATTTTGGAAAGAGAAATCAAAGAATGCAAGAGGAACTATTGTTTGACCAATTGAAGAATCTCTTGCGGTTGCTAATACTTGAGGAGATCCGCCGTATGGTGTAAACACAATTTGATACCCTAAGTTTAGGTTTAAAATATCTTGAGTTCCTAAGTTTTGAACTCTAATTTTAAAACGTTCAGAAGCAGTCAATGCACAATCAGAAGCTGGATCAATTAAAGAGAATGCCGCAGCATCTTTACTTGCTCTATCTAGAATCTCAATGTCGTCAACTCCCATATCTCCTCCACGGCCATCGCCAGGATTTCCCATGTAACCAGTCTCTGCACGTAATCTAATTCTTACCGCACTCAAGCCGTTAAAACGATCTAATACTACTTTACGTTGCAACCAAGGCTCGGTATCATCAGACTGCTGTTGGCCTCTAATTACATCTATACCCAACACCCAGTTGGTGCCGTTGTGCACATCCACAAATAGGTTACCCGTTTGTGGTCCAAAAAAGTGATACCAGTAAGTTAAGAGTATGCTTCCATTTTTAGATGCAGTAAAATCCATTGGTCCACAAGGTAATTCCAACCATGCATCAGGAATTGTTGGAGGGATTGGTCGTAGAAGCTGCTTTAAGTCAGTTTCCATTAACACATATGTTCCTTTACCATTTACTCTATTCGTTGCAAAAGTATGATCTCCTGAAGGACCTGTTGGAGGACCTGGAGGCATTGGTGGCTGACCATCAATGTATGGACCAGCACCAGAAACTACGTGCCACATAAATACACCAGGACCACCGTTTGCGGGAAATCTAGTGAACCCTTTCAACTGATCTTGGCTGTAATTCGCACCTTGAACTAATTCCTCAAAATCTTGTGTATACCTTGGAATTCCTGGTTGTCTATTAATTACCGTAGTTGAAGCAAAATTATTTTGCGGCAATGTGTCGTTTGCAAGAATTGTTCTAGCATAAATAATTTGCTTACCAGGATTTGATAAATCTACAGGAGTAGTAAAGGTGTAGTTTAAATTAGTTCCTGCAGCAATCGTTTGCTGAATTGTATCCGACTCGTAAGGACCGCCGTTATTGTTGTATTGAACTATTAACTGACCTGGAGTAATGTTTGCAGTTCCAAAGTTTTCAATGTTCACAACAACATTTCCTGAAGTTAAACCACAAGCGTCACCTGTTGGCTGAATAACTTCTGTTATTCCTGCATCATTTGGTATAGCTTCGTATAAGAATACGTCATCAATTGCCATGTCGCTTCGAGTACCGAAACCAACTTTAACAGATCTAAATCGCACTTGAACCAACCCTCCAATGTATGGTGAAAGGTCTACTTCTAAGTTCTTCCAAACTGCAGTAGCAGAAGTTTGAGTTTGTCCTGGCACACTACCAACACCGTTTACCCAGTTTCCGTTAAATAAAACATCAACAGAAAGGTTATTCATGTTTCCACCATATTTATGGTAAAAGAAACTAAACCGTGGATTGGTATTATTTGTTAAATCAATACAAGGAGATTCAAATGTTGCAGTACCACTGCCATCTGCTTCCGTATAGATAAACAGACCACTTCCTGTTGTTCTATCGACTTGCGGACCTGTAGATGTTGTAGGAGTTGTTGAAGCTCCTTTACCACAAAGAGAAGATTGAACTTGCCATGTGTGTGTACTTGTAGAAGTTTCTGCCCAACCTTCTTGCAATACTTGACCTAAAAGTTGGTCACAATTTGCATCTCTAAACGTTTCAAAATTTTCGAAATAGTTTGTCGACTTAGTCTGGTTAAATATTTTGTGGTTAAACAAGGTATCATTTTTAACGTCTTCTTCGCCAATTTGAGCCGTCCACGCTTTTACATAGTATGTTTTACCGGGAATAGATAAATCTGCCGGTTGCGTAAACGTGAAGGTTGCTGATTGCTCAGAAGGCAATGCCACATCAAATGTATCTCTCACTGGAGGAAGATTATCAATTTGATAATACAACAACAATGAGTCACCGTTTGAATTTAGCGTTTCCACTCCAAAATTGTCAATCTCCACGCTTATTAAAGAGGCACCGTTGATATTACACCCAGACTCCGGACTTGTAATTGCAAGCATTCTAGCATCCATTCCATAAGGTGCAAAAAATGAGATATCATCAATAGCCATTTCATTTCTAAAACCTGCAGTCCCTCTAAATCGAACTTTTATGTCTTTACCTCCAAATTGGTTGAACTTTGCCACGGCTTCTAGCCATGGAGCTCCTTCTGAAGTTTGCGTTTGGCCTGGTATAGAGAAAACTCCATTGTTCCAAACTCCATCTGCAAAAACATCTACAAACATAGTAGTCATTCCTGGTCCAAACTTGTGGTACCAGAAACGCATTGCTGCACCTGCTCTACTTTTAAAATCGAGACACGGAGATTCTAAGCGGCCTTCACCACTGTTCCCATCCAAGTACATGAATATTCCATTACCCTTTGTATGATCAGAGTTAGGACCTGTTCCAAACCCAGGAGTTCCAGCACAAACCGTCATGTCTTGAACATGCCATTCTCCTTGACCTACAGAGGTCATCGACCATCCAGCGCCCAATACATCTGCATCATTTACTCCAAAACAAGCTGGATCTGCTACAAAGCCTTCAAAATCTTCAATGTAACTTGTTTCTCTTGTAAAATTAGTGATGTCGGTAGTAACTCGATCATTAAATAAATTTGAATCACCCAAAACTTCTGTCCAAATCTGGATACTATAGGTTTGGCCTTTTGTTGCAAAGTTGGCTGTAAAAGGAAAAGTGTGATTTACTTTAACACCAGGGGCTATTGTTCCTGGAACCGTATCTCTAAAAACAGTACCGTTATCAATACTTATTGCAACAGGTGTATTTGTTAACGGTGCTGACCCAAAGTTTTCAACCTCCACAGTAATGGTTCCTGAAGGCGTACAACCCGAAACAGGTGAAACTAAACGCGACATCTTACCATCTTGTGGTATTGGTTCAAAAATTTCAATGTCATCAATGGCCATATCACCAGTAAAGCTACCTCCACGGGTTCCTCTCCATCGCAATTTAATTCGTTGACCTGCGTATTGATTTAAATTCACTGTTGCTTTTAACCAAGGTGAACCTGGAGCTGGTCCGGTATTTGTTTGTCCATTAATTCTTAACAGTTGCAACCAAGTTGAGCCATCATTAACTTCTACAAACAGGTCGCCCATAGTTGCGCCATATTTGTGATACCAAAATTCCATAATTGCTCCTGAAGCATTCCCTAAGTTAATACAAGGCGATTCAAGAATTGCGTCTTGAGGTGGAGTTCCTGTTGATGTTTCTGTGTACAAAAAGTTAGGTGGCGAATGAGCCACATCTGGACCAGTTTGAAATGAATTTGTAACATTATTCCAAGGATGCCATGTAAAGTTAAAAACATTTGGGCTAGGCGTTCTCACCCAAGGAGCAGGAACTAAAGAGTTTCCTCCACCTCCAGTGCCTCTTACCCATCCAAATCCGTCAAAGTTCTCGAAAACGGGTAAGGATATTGAAGTTGGGGCTGGCCCACCAGTAACTGTTCTATTTAGCAAACTGTCGTTTGGACTAAATCCGTCATTTCTAGCAGACGCCCAAACACTTAATGTATAGTTTCTCTGTTGACCAAAGTTCGCTCTTTGTGAGAAAACAAAATTTCTAAGTGAATTGGGCAATAATGGCCCAATCAACGTATCATTAACTACAGGCATGTTATCAACTCTGTAGAACATATAAATTGTATCCAAAGGGCTCGCACCCTTATTTTCTATTTCTACGATAACATTTTCAGTTGCATACCCACACAATGGTGCACCATTTTGGCTCGGGTAAGTAATTAAATTTGCACTAACATCAAAAGGTTGTGGGTAACGCACAGAGAAATCATCTATCATTACTCCTTCTTGAGTAACGCTTCCATCAGTGCTAAACTTGAATCTAAAGTTCACTGAACTTTGGTTAGCAAAGTTGGTTAGTACATTTTCAACTGAAATCCATCCTCCACTATTTCCTTGCCAATATGGAGCCCCAGTTGTAAACCAATTTGAAGGATTTACTCCTCCTGCATTAACAGCACTCCAAGTAACCCCTCCGTCAGTTGATGCCTCAAAAGTTAATCGATCAAAACCAGATTCAGTTCTATGATTTAAGCTGAATGATAAAATTGGATCACCTATTGCTCCACTAAAATTGAAACATGGAGAATATAGATATGATGTTTCTTGGTTATTATAATTTCCATTTAATCTAGTTACGTATGCATTCGTTCCAGAAGTTACTGAGTTAAAATTAGCAGTAGAAGGAGCTCCTCGCTGCCAACTTGCATTTACGCCATCAACTTTCCATCTGTCAATACCTTCTAAATTATCTGAAAATGTTGGAACAAAATTTGGTTCGTTTTCAACACGTTTAATGGTAGAATCGTTGTCATTGTTTCCATCTGTTGTTTGAATGGTGTAGGCTGTTAAGTCATAAAATCCAACATTCAACATGTCTAACGTACCTGTGAAAGAGTATAACAATGAATCTCCTGCAGGAATTGTAGCAGTGATTGTTTCGGTATGCGCTATTGTTCCATTGGTATCAATTACAACACTAAAGTTACTTGCCGGAGACGACCCCAAATTTCTAACTTGCACTTGCACTGTTTCCGCAGAAGATAAACCACAAGAAGAAATAGGGTTTAAAATTTGTGAAACCCCAACATCATTTGGGAAGGGTGAAGAAATCACTACATTATCTATCCCTACATACCAACACCAATCGTTACCATCAAAATAGGTAAAACGCACTTGACAGGTAGTATTGTTATAAGCAGAAATATCAATGTTTGCAGTTGGAAAATTATTGGAACATGCTCCCAAATAGTTACCGCAATCATTTACAGAAGTTGAAAAAACATCAATCCAATTTGTCCCATCAAAAACAGAAACAATAAAGCTATCTAACGGGCCCACATATTCTCTAAAGTTATAGTCAAACTCTAAAGTTGTACTGACTGAACTTGCGTTGTTAAAAGCAGGAGTTAACAAATCAACTCGATTGTTTGTTGAACCCGCTCCCACGTTATCATCATCAAAAAATGCCATTGCAGTTCCGTCCAAATTATTCACTCCTGAGTTGGTTGTAGAACCGTCAAAGCCAAAACTCCATGCGGTAGTTCCGGAAACTGCCGTATTAGTCCAGCCAGTTGGCAAGGCAGAACCATTAAAATCTTCTTGTATGTAAAAATTTTGAGCGCTTGCGTTAAACGCTAGAAGTAAAATAGTTACAGTCGATAGTATATGTTTTTTCATCTTGTGATTTGTTTTAAAAACGAATTTTAAAAATACCAAAAAATAACTCAATTTGTTAAGTCGGATAAAAGACGTAGTACAATTAAAAAAGGTTGCAAAAAAAAGCCTTCATTTCTTTTTGAAATGAAGGCTAAAAAATTTTTGTTATTCTGTTTTAATGCTTTCCAATCTCAGTCAAATATCGCTCAGCATCTAATGCAGCCATGCAGCCTGTTCCTGCAGCCGTCACAGCCTGTCGATACACTTTATCTGCAGCATCACCCGAAGCAAACACTCCAGGTATTTTGGTCTTTGATGTTCCAGGCTCAACAATTAAATAACCAGTTTGGTCCATATCTAACCAGCCTTTAAAAATATCAGTGTTCGGTTTATGACCAATTGCAACAAAAAATCCAGTACATGTAATGGTTGTTTCTTCTCCTGTTTTGTTGTTTTTCGCCAAAACACCTTCTACTGCATTGGCTCCCAAAACTTCCACAGTCTCATGATTAAACAATACTTCAATGTTTGGCGTATTTAATACTCGATCTGCCATAATTTTTGAGGCTCTGAATTCTTCCTTTCTCACCAACATGGTAACTTTCTTGCACAACTTAGAAAGGTATGTTGCCTCTTCTGCAGCAGTGTCACCAGCGCCTACAATTAACACATCTTGGTTTTTAAAGAAAAACCCATCACATACGGCGCAAGCACTCACTCCAAAACCATTCAATCGTTGCTCCGACTCTATGCCTAGCCATTTTGCGGCAGCACCAGTAGAAATAATAATTGAATCTGCCGTAATCTCTGTTTTTTCGTCTACCCAAACCTTATGAACAGGTCCTGTAAAATCTACTTTGGTTATCAATCCAAAACGCACATCAGTCCCAAATCGTTCTGCCTGCTTTTGAAAATCAATCATCATTTGAGGACCATTAATCCCATCAGGATACCCCGGATAATTTTCCACATCATTAGTAATGGTAAGTTGACCACCTGGCTGCAATCCTTGGAACATTAATGGAGCCATATCCGCTCTTGCAGCATAAATTGCCGCAGTATATCCTGCTGGTCCCGAACCTATAATTAAACACTTAACGTGCTCTACTTTTTCTGACATAACTTTTCTTTTTTTGGAAGGTTAAAATTAGGGAATCAAAACAAATAAAAATTTAAGCATCGGTGTGTTTTTAGCAAGACCTATTCTATTGAATTTACATGATAAATATGTTTCATATTCGCATGCTCTTCATGAGAACGAACTTCGAGTTGTAACGCTCTAATACCACTGCTTGGGAAGGCCTTTTGGTTTTTGACAATTTGCGCTTGCACAAATTGTCAAAAACCAAAAGGCCTTCCATCTCACCATAAATAGTTCGAACCCTTGCAGGATTAACTTAATTAGTATGTTTCCTAAGCTCAATTTGTTTAACTCCAAGAATCTCAATTGCAGTAATCAGCCATTGAATAAATGATAAATAAACTACTCTTTTCTGAGAGTCATTATGAGTTACATCAACCTGAGTGTGCATAATGTGTGTAAATTATTGCAAATATAAAAGTCAACACATTGATTAACAGTAGTTTTGACTTGTAATTGTGTCGGGATGAGTGGATTCGAACCACCGATCTCGCGCCCCCCAGGCGCGCACTTTAACCGGACTAAGCTACATCCCGAAGGTTAAGACCGCTGTTTTACTTTATTAATGCATTAAATTCTCCTTGGAAAATATTTATTGGTTCCCCAAACGCATTTCTTACCGTGAAGTTAAATCTTCCCTCAATTGCATTGTTAATTGTATCGATTTTTGAAATGGTCAAGCTACCTGCTTCTGCATCGTATTGATTCTTGAAAATATTCGAAGAGAATGTATTTGGATTGTAAGTTGCAGTTATGGAACCTGATGAGAATTGATATTCTCGCTCTTGAATTTTTTCTTGAACCGTGATATTTAGTATGGTTGAATCATCATTACCTACTCCTGAAAAGGTATCAAATGTAAAACCACCAGAAGTGCTACTCGTGAATAAACAAGACTCCGCAACAAATCGCTCGCTATCGATGCTTGCAATCATTTCGCCGAAGGCAGGTCGAACGATGGGTATTTCTAAAAATGAGCCTTTGGTCACATTTAATTCCAGATCTCCGTTAACTTGTAATAAAGTACCTTGAAATTTACCTGACACAACATCTTTCTCAACATCGTAATTCGTAATCTCTACTTCCAAGTCGGAGGTTTCTCCTGATTTTGTCGTACTAAATAACAACCCTCCCGAATTTTTATAATTTAGAAAAACTTTAAAGTCATCCGTATTCCCAAAGTATTCTCCTTCAACTATATCACTCACAGCTAACATATAGCTCGCACCACTCCCGCTTGCCTCAATTGATAAAGCAGTATTAGTCTTTAACCCGCTAGCCGTATTTGTTTCAAATTTAAACCCATTCAAGATTACTTCAAAACGCTTTGTTGGCAACCCATTTAATTGAAACAGATCATCTAAAGTTAGAGGCTCTCCCTCTTCTTCACAGCCAGTTACTACAATAAAAGCAACTAAAAAAAATAAAATCCTGTATGACTTTTTCATTGTTTCAAAATTAACCAGTCCCTTCTATTATTCAAAGTTGCAGTACAATTTCTTCTTTACCTATCTAATCGCATCTACTCCCTTAACAGCACTACCGAAGGACTTAACCAACATTTTCATTTCTTTTAAATAACTTAGCGGAAAGTTAGTTAAATATGTCTAAAACATTCACAATGATTATTTTTTTAGCCTCATTCGGCGCAACTGCCGCGCAACAAGTGGAGTTTTTTAATGGCACTAATTTTCCGGCATCACCGAGTTCTGGGGATAAGGAGGTGAACTACCTGATCGAAAGCCAGATAATTTATCCAACTAAGGAGCTAGAAATTAAGCAATCCCAAGAGGTTTTTGTTGTTGTAAAAGTAAGCTGGGAAGGAAAAATTGATACTATTTTTGCAAATCTTGAAAAAGACAATCTTTTCGTTCTTGAGGCCATTCGTTTGGTAAAATTAATTGTTTGGCAAAAGGACGAAATAAGGAAAGGCAAAAGAATTGGCGAACAACAAATAAAAATAACATTTGATCCAAAAAAGTACAATAAGGCTGAAAGAAGAAGGCCGGCGCCACCTATTACTACTGAAGATGCCACCATATTTATCAAGAGTCAAGTGGACAAGGCACCAAGTGTAAAAAATTATAAAAGCATTAACGAGTATGTTACGGATAACGTACGATATCCCGCTCTGGCACTGCAGCAACTAATTTCGGGCACTGTTAAAGTTGTGTTTGTTATTGAAAAAAATGGGGTAGCGAGTAATTTTAAAATAACAAAACCATTGGCAGGAGGTTGCAATGAGGAAACTATTCGTTTGTTAAAGAACATCATATGGAAACCTGCCATCAAAGAGGGTGAGCCTGTCCGAACGTTCTCAGACTATACGTTAACTTTTATGCATCCCGGTAATACGTATCGATAATTAAGGTTATTAACAATCTCCCTTTAAGATAAATAATAAAACTGATGTGCTGATTTCGCTTGTAAATTTACTTTTACTAAAAATAAACTAAGATGAAAAAACTAATAATTGCTGCAGGCCTGCTTGTTTGTTCTGTATTTGTAAACGCTCAAGAAAGCGCTACTTGTTATCAAAAGTATGCTAAGGTATTTGAAGTGAGAGGTGCTAACGAAGTATTAGACGGAAAGCACGATGACATAATTATTACGATTCGGAAAGGCCGGTTTGCAGATTGTTTTTTAGGCAAAGTGACCGTAAAGGACGGAGAAGTTATAAAAACAAGTATTCAGTTGAGTTATGTAGATAATACCTTTGAACCTTTTTCAAGAACCTATAAGTCTAATGAATCTGTTGGCATTGTAGAAGGTATTTCTAAAACATTATTGACAAATGATGAAGAGCTCATAAACATCATGTTTGTTGGCTCTATTAAGCCAAAAAAGAAGGCTCTAAAGCGAGCTCCAGAACCTTCGTTTGATCTTTAGACTGAAAAGTACTTACTGCTTAATAAATTTTTGGGTTTCTGATTGGACACCGTCTGATAATCTTATAAAATAGACTCCAGGAGTCCAAGTGGTAGCATTTATTTGATTCATTCCTTTTCGAATATTCAATTCTTCTACGATTGAACCCAACATATTTAAAACTTGAATTCTTGCTGTTTTAGGACTGTTTATTTGTAGCACATCTGTCACCGGATTTGGAGAGAACCTAAACGTATTTTGAATTTCATTCGTTGAAATTCCAACCGGCAATGCGTCACGCAGGCTTACTTGGTCTATTGCTATGTCACTTCTATAGCCTGAACCTCGTACAGCCCTAAAAATTACTCTCACGTTTCCTTTGTATGGTGAAAGGTCTACTATTCTTTCTATCCATGCCGTACCTTGATCACCTGTAATTGCAGGGATAATATCTTGAATTAAGAAACCATTTAAACTTAGGTCTAAATGCAACTCACCCATCTCGATACCAGACATATGATAATAGAATTTCAATTCAGGACGATTTGTTGCATTTAAATCCAGGCATCCACTAAAAAACGAGCCTTGTTCTCCTTGAGGAGTGTTGGTTGCTTCATAATAAACATATTTCCCAGTACCTGCTGCTGAAGTAGTATCTCCTGACGGCCCTGTGGATGAGGAAGGTGTATTCCCCGTATTTACGGACCAATCGAATGAATTTTGAGGGTCATTACTCCAATCACTTAAAAAGACACCTGGCGTACCCACAACAAAATTATCAAAGGTCACTGTGTCCGGGAAATTCGTTTGGATACTGTTTGTAGTAACTTGATAACCGATAACAGAATCGTTAGAACTCTTTCCATCTGTGGCTAATTCTAGCCATGTATTTAAGTCGTACGCACCTGGGGTAGACATATCAAATGGGGTTTGAAATGTATGGTTAAAGGACATACCCGGCGTTAAATTAAAAAATGCGGTATCTCTAATCATGGTGCCTCCATTAACTTGATACGCCAATGGAATTGTATCTTGTGATTGACTTCCTAAATTTTCAATTTCAACGGTAACAAATTCGGTTGGAGAACCATTGCAACTAGATGCACTTGGAGTTACAAAGTTGACAAGATTTAATTCCACTGCAATCGGTTCAACAATTTGAATGTCGTCAATTGCGATATCACTTTGAAAGCCATTACCTGTAATACCTCGAAATCGCAGTTGAACAATGTTTCCTGCATAAGCAGTTAAATCAATCTCTCTAAACAACCAGTTATTTCCTTGGTTCCCGATTATCGCTGGCGTGACATCTAAGACCCAAGCGCGGCCATTGTATATGTCAACATGAAGCTCTCCCATATTGTTACCGAACATGTGGTACCAAAAACTAAACTTAGGTGCAAACAAGCCACTAAAATTATAACAAGGTGTGTTGATGATGGCTGTTTGATTTCTAAATCCCCCTGAAGATTCGATGTATAAAAAATTAGCATCACCTGGACTATGATCAGAAGTTGGCCCTGTGTTATTAGACCCTGTGCTTGTTGCAACATACCAAGAGTGCGAAGAAGTAGTAGAATTTTGCCAATCGTTATTTAAGGTACCCGAAGTATTAGTCCCATTACCAGGAGTAAACGTTGCAAATGTTTCGACATAATTATAATTGCTGATTGGATTACCAACACAATTTGGCGGTGCATTTGGATTTACAATAAATTGCAAACAACCTGCACCCGGAAATTGACTTGTATTGGAGCAAGTCGTATTATCTATTGCCCTAATCGTATAACAAATAGTATCTCCAACTACTGCAGAAGGTATTGTAGCGGAATAGATGTTCCCACTTGTATTTGACATAGTAAGGGTATTTGCGCTACCGCCATTGAGAATATATTCTAAAGAAGCAGAAGCTATCCCGCTCGAATCTTGAATGTCCGCTTCAATTAAGTAAGGACCAGCTCCAAAAACAGCTCCCTGATAAATAATTCCTATTGGAGTAATAACTGGCGGAACCACTTCGCATGGAGAACCTAGAACCTCTATATCGTCAATTAACCAACCATAATTACCTCTAGGGCCATTGTTATCAGCATCAATGAGCGTAAATCTCACTTTTACTTGCATTTGCCCCCCTGCAGCACTTAAATCAAAATTTTCATTTTGCCACCAAGAATTTGTTGGAACCGTTGCAGCATTAGCAATATCCCAAACTGTGTGACTCACAGAAGAAAAAGAATTGTTGTTTAAAAAGCCTGCTCCTAAATACTCAGCTGACGTTAACAAGGTCCAAGTTAGACCATTATTGATAGAATATTCAACTGTTCCTCGATCAAAAAAGTCAATTTTACAAATTTGGCTAAAGTATAAATTCACAAACGTGAAACCCATTGTGCTAAAAGCGTTAGACTCTAAAATCAAGGTATCTCCTTGTACCACTCTTGCTGAATCTGAATTCAATCCTCCATTTTGAAATGTTGAAGCGATAGACCAAGAGGCTGAACCTGTTGAGTTATCCGTCATCGAAATAGGAGTTGATTCAAAATCTTCAGAAAAGAGCACAGTTTGTGACGAAGCGGTTAAAGCTGTAACGAAACAAATAATAAATATAAAAACTTTCATAAGGCGTGTATTGAAAAATGGGACCAAAAGGTCCTGTTAATTTTAATTATTTAGTGACCACAATTTTTTTGGTAAATGGAACTCCATCAACCACTAAAGTGTAGTAGTAGATACCTCCAGCAATATTTTGAGTTTCAATTTCAATGAAACCATCTCCTTTTGGCCTGTTTTGAGTTTCAGTATAAATCGGCTGACCCAACACATTCACAATAGTAAACCCTATGTTACCTGATTCTGGCAAGTAAAATGGAACCACCGTATTTCCGCTAGCAGGGTTAGGAATATTCTGTCCTAGATAAACTGCATCAACCGCAATGTTATTTTCGTTCACAGAAACAGGGTAACATGACGATGGTGGTAATTGCTCAATACAGAAGTCGTCTATCGCCCATCCATCACTTACGTTTGAACCATCCGATTCAAATCTCCACATTAAAGCAGTCTTAAAGGATTTTGTTGGTCTAAGAACACTTTCGGCAGTTTGCCAGCCATTTGAAGTACCTGTCCAACCACTGTTCTTCGTATTATTAGGAATAGAAAGAATATGACGGGTTTTGTACCAACCGTTTTGTTCTGTAAAAATGGTATCGCCTAAAGGAGTTACAACTCTTGTTTGTATTCGCAAAGGATTGAATGAAAGCGTGTCATCTATAGAAACACTTCCAACTTGATCCCAAAAATCATCTGAGTAGTCAAGGGTAATACCCGTTCCTTTTCCATTTAACATTCTAACTGTTCCTCCATCATGAAGAGAATCTGTTATGAAGAAATTATGCTTGAAGCTAATTTTATAACATGAGTCTTTTATAACAGGAAATAAAGGAGACAATAACATTGCTTCTTCATTATTCACATAATTAGTGTCAACTCTGGTTCCCCATGCATTGGTTCCACTAAAAGCACCATTGATATTTGGAGAAGATGGAGTTCCAATGTCGAACACCTTATTAAACTGAGATAATGTATATGGGTTAGCGGCTATCCATGGGAAACTGCCATTTGGATCATCAAAATTATCACAATAAGAATCAGAATTCATTGGATTATTAGGGTCTGTAATTGAACCACCAAACATATTAGTTGGAACTGTGCTCAGCACTACAAAAGGGAATATTAATGTATCATCAGAAACTCTTAAATCTTGCTGATTATTTGGTAAAGTTGTCCACGTTTTTAAAATGTGCGCACCCTCCGTTAATAACAATGAATCAATACGATACGTTCTCGCTCTATTGTATCTTAATTCATTTGGTTCAGGGTGTGTTTGTATTTTCTCAATTGGCGTTTGATCATCAATTTGGAAATACAACCTAAAGCCATCTAAACTATCGAGGCCATTATTTAATACCCTAACTGCAACGTCATATTTCTTCTCTATTGGCAACTGAATTCTATCTTCATCCAAAATAATTTTAATCGGAGTAGCAGATCTTTCTGGAGGACACACCCATTTAAAACGCTGAATTGGAGAATCTGGACCACCAATAACTTCCCGATAAAGGGTTGTATCATTCTGACCATCGTATGCAACGAATGAATAATTTGTAATCAAACTATCCCTATCGTCCAATCTAAATTCAACATCAGAATCACTCTTCATACATATAAAAAGGTCTTCAATCTTAGTATTTATTCGACCAATTGGTAAGTTAATAAGTGTCCTTGGGTCATTATAAGCTCTTGAAATCTGGTAACTTCTACCATCGCTAGATGAGTAATTGAACTTCCAAACGGAAGAATCACAAGCTTGTTGTAGATTAATTACATTGGAAGTTTCAATTTTGAACAATAAACTACACCCTTCGACATTTTCAATCGTTCTTATAAGTGTATCGTTAATTCCACAGAAATCATTCGGTAAAATAGCTTTCGCCTGTACCCTGTAATCTCCGTAACCAAACATATCAAAAGTAGATTGAGAAGTTACATGAATTGTATCTCTGTGAGCTATAGTTCTTGTAATTACATCTGTTTTCGTTTCAGTTGAATTATCTGGCTTTATCACCGTATATTCCATAGAAAATGAAGTCACCGCAGTCAATCCTCTGTTCTTAATGATTGTTTTTATTTTTTGATCTTGCTGCAAGTCACATCTTGAAGTAGGACTCACAAAATGCTGAACCTGCAAATCAAGCGGATCTGGATCGTACAATAAGAAGTTGTCAATTGACATTCCATCATTCCCTCTTCCTCCGATTTCGGCAAAGAAAGTAAACCTCAATAGTACTTCTGGTCTATTGTTAAAGAATGCCGGTAACTGTACTTCACTTTCTAAAAATCCTGCCCAAGTATTTCCAAAACAATATGTAGTTCCTGAAAACACTGGTGAGCCTCCAAAACCACCCGCAGCGAGGAAGGAGTTATACCACTTTATTCTTCCAGGATCTCCAAGTCCACTCAGTGAATCCCACGTAAGACCTCTATCAAAAGAATACTCCATAAACACCCCATCTTTTTGAACATCAATATCTCTGTTATTAATAAACGATATAATGGCATCATCAACCGTCGTAAAATCAAAGAAAGGTGTTAATAGAGAAGTTGTTTTCCCATCTCCGGTATACCCTCTACCTAATAAGATATCCCACGAGTTAGAGTTTGAATATGCTGAGTAAGTATAATCGTAATTTGGAGTTCCTAATTCCCAATTGTTCGTCAAAGAATCTTCATTTACTAAAACGGTCCATAAAGTATCACCATCAAAGTTGTCCATGTATTTATTCCCGTCCTTATAGAATAATCCTCTACCATTTGATTTCGTTGTATCGTTTGGTGGAATAGCATCATTCAAAAACGTAACCCAGGCTTCCATGGTGTACTGCCCCAATGGAACAGGATAAGTACTTAATGGATCTGTTCCGAAGGAGATGTTTTTATTCTGTCCGGGAGCTAAGAATTCTGTAGGCACAAAGTTATCAACTCTCCATACTACTGCACCATTCTGACGCACTAAATAACCAATGATAAAGTTCCTTGCTGTATCCACCCCTAAGTTTTGATAGTTTACGACCATTTCCTGTCTTGGAGCATTTCCTTGACTCGGAATGAATGGCTCAGCTACAATTTCATTTGCCCTAACATCTATTAGCGGAGCGGGGATAATTTTAAACGAATCAATCGCCATATCGTTTAGTCCGCCGTTTCCTGAAGGAGTACCAACAAATCTAATTTGCGTGATATATTTCCTGTACGGGAATGTCGAAAACTCGTATGGAAGCCAATTATCTCCTCTGTTACCCTTAACAGAAGGAATAACATTTTTCCTGAATTGCCCATTTGGAAAACCTGGAACCGGATTAGGGTCAAAAATATCTATTCTTATAGAATCTGTAATTGTAGGTGTATTGGTATTGGCATAAAATCGAACCAAACCATTTGCCAGCTCAGTGAAATCAAAACAAGGTGAAAGCAAGAACGCTGAACTATCTTTATAACTACCGCCTTGAATCTTTGAAGACTCCACGTACAAATAATTTCCACCACCGGGGTGATCCGTTAAAATTCTATATTGCCCTTGAGGCGAAGAAGGTTGATTTTCTACCCACCAGTTATGGAAATCCCCTGTAACATTTTGCCATCCATCACCAATAAATGTGGTTGACCTTCTAAAAGGTTGCCCTTCAAAATCTTCAACATAAGGGAAATTATATAATATATCAGCATCTCTGCACGATGGTGGTAAATTAGGTTTCACTAAAAAGCGTGAAAAACTTCCAGCCCGTGGAGGATTTTGTGCAAAGTTTGCACAGGCACTACCGTCAATTGCTTCAAACTTCCAAATCACAGAATCTCCAGCAAAAATGGTATCTCCGTTTGGTAATAACCTTTGCATTATGGACCTAAAGTTACCACCTGCTAACCTGTTGGCTCCAATGGTATCTGTGATCACTGTATCGTCAAATACATTTGTATTTGGGTTTTCTCTAAGCACTGTATATGCCACATAAACAGTATCAACTTGGCCTCTATTATCTGTAACAACACCATCAAAAATCCATGGCCCATTTAAGTATACTCTACCTTCATATCTGCTTGGATAGTTTATAGGAGGATCCGTAAAGGTAATTATCGGCGGAACTAAATCACAGTTACCTGCTCTTACACAAAAATTATCCACATACCAGATGTGCGTTCCTGCCCTACCTACAAGCGAAGATGGGTCATCTTCATAAAGCAACCTGAACTGAATTGAATCATTTGCACTAGCTGGCATTGCCGCTACAAGAGATGTCATGTTAAAATCTTCTCTAATCCATGCGTTCACAGAATTAGAAGCGTCCCAAATCCAATTGTTGGTTACCCCGTTCCAAATACCGGGAGCTTGCGAGTTTTTATCAAACTTATACGGTCTGTTGTTTGGAATACCAGGAAGTGTTTGATCATATCTTGAAGGACCATTGTAGTTTGCGACTGGAACATCGGTCCAATTAGGGCCGTTGTTGCGGTATCGGTATTGAACCCTTGCAGCATCTAACCCTTCAATGTAACATATTTGATCGAAAGAAAGGCTAACAGAGGTAAATCCTGATATATTAATAAATGGAGTCGAAAGAAAAGAATTGTTTCGTGGACTTATCGTATCTGCCGCAGCTCCTAAGCTTCCACTTTTTGTAACGTCAGTCACCCGAAACCAAGGAACTTGATTAAGTACACCAAAAGAACCGGAAATGGTTGTCCATTGCGTAGCTAAGGAATCAAAATCTTCGCAGAACAAATCTGTAATTCCGGGCTGTTGAGCCTTAGCCGACTGACCAGCAATTAACAAAAATGAACCTAAAATCAGTGAGTAGAGTATTTTTTTCATAAGTATCTAGACTAATGTCACAATAAATTAAGCTTGCTAATTTAACCAAAGCAGATTAAATGAAACAAAGCTTTTATTAATAATTTAGCAAAGACGAAAAAAAATCAATTTCCGTTGCAGTTTTAAGGTAAGAATTTTTGTTTCCATTACCTTTACCCTTTCAAACTAAACTATATTTCTTGACTATGGGTGAGCTTAAACAATCTTGGGTAACAGTAGATTCTTCTTCTGATTTTAGCATATACAACATTCCTTTTGGAGTTATTAACCACAAATCCAGCAAAAAAGTAGCCAGTAGAATTGGCGACTTTGCGATAGACTTAAGTGCACTTTTTGCTGCAGGACTTTTATCCAACCTAGGTTTTAGCGCAAGCGATTTCAAGACAGACAAACTTAACCCATTGATGAAAAAAGGCAAATTAGGAACTAGAAAACTAAGAGATAGAATAAAGGAATTACTAATTGAAGAGACGTACAAAGCCGAAGTTGAAAAAGCGCTAATTTCAATAAGCGACATCACGACGGAAATGCCAATTGAGATTGGTGACTATACCGACTTTTATTCTAGTATTGAGCATGCAACAAATGTGGGCACCATGTTCCGCGACCCTGAAAATGCTCTTTTACCGAATTGGAAATACATTCCGGTTGGATATCACGGTCGTTCTTCTTCCATCATTTTATCAGGCCAAGAAATTCATCGACCTAAAGGGCAACAGAAGCCAAAAGACGACGAGCCACCCGTTTTTGGACCTTGTAAGTTATTGGATTTTGAACTAGAAATGGGTTTTGTTACCTACGAAGGGAAACCGCTAGGTGATAGCATTTCAACTGCCGAAGCAGACGATTATATATTTGGAATGGTATTGTTTAATGACTGGTCGGCAAGAGACATTCAAAAATGGGAATATGTTCCACTGGGACCCTTTTTAGCGAAAAACTTCGCCTCTTCTATGTCTGCTTGGATTGTTACTTTAGATGCCTTAGAACCTTTTAGAGTTGCTGGACCAAAACAAGACCCTGCAGTATTTCCATATTTAGAATATTCGGGAAACAAAAACATTGATATTAATTTAGAAGTTCAAATTCAACCAGAGGGAGACGAAACTTCAACGGTTTGCAATTCCAACTATAAACACATGTATTGGAACCAAAGCCAACAATTAGCGCATCACACCATTAACGGTTGTGATATTCATGCCGGAGATTTATATGCCTCAGGAACCATAAGTGGTCCTTCCAAAGAGTCATTTGGGTCAATGCTGGAACTATCATGGAAAGGATCTAGAACTGTGCCTTTAAAAAACGGCGTAGAACGCAAATTCATTCAAGACCACGATACGGTGATTATGAAAGGCTTTTGTGAGAAAAATGGAATGCGAGTAGGTTTTGGAGAAGTTTCAACAAAAGTGTTGCCTAGTAAATAATTAATCCTCCTCTACAATCACAAATAACTCCTCAATGTCTTTTTTCATGAGGTACTTCTCGCGTGCAAATTTTTCTAAGGTTTTCGGGTTGGTCTGCAATTCTTTTAGGCTGGCCTGAATTTTAACCAACTCTTCTTGATAGAAAATCTCTTCATCTTGCAGCTTACTTAGCTCTGCATGGTACTGATACTGGGTTATTAGATTATTCTCATCAAAAAAAGAAATCCAAATCAAAAAAACCGCGGCTGTGAGAGCGTATTTATTTTTTAAGAAAGATGGTATTTTCAACCGAGTTAAATCCATGCTATAAAATTGCTCAATCAAATAAGATAAAAACAAAATCGCCTGCTGAATAAATCAACAGGCGATTGTTAGTCAAATAATAATTTCAATTACCCCATAAATGGATACCTGTAATCCGTTGCAGGAACAAAAGTTTCCTTAATAGTTCTTGCAGAAACCCAACGCAATAAGTTTTGCATGGCTCCGGCCTTATCGTTGGTGCCAGATTTTCTTGCTCCACCAAAAGGCTGCTGTCCTACTACTGCTCCTGTTGGTTTATCATTAATGTAGAAGTTCCCTGCTGCATTTTCTAATGCTTTACACATATAATTTACAACATGTCTATCTTTTGCGAAGATTGCTCCAGTTAATGCATATGAATTATCGTCTACTAGTTTTAAAGTAGCTTCAAAGTCAGCATCATCGTAAACATAAATTGTTATTACAGGCCCAAAAATCTCATCACACATGGTGGTGTATTTTGGATCGCTAGCAACAACAACAGTTGGCTCAATAAAGTAACCTACTGACTTATCATAACCTCCACCTGCAATTACCTCCGCATCTTTCGAAGCCTTTGCACCATCAATAAAACCTGCGATTTTATCAAACGCTTTTTCATCGATAACTGCATTTACGAAATTACTGTAGTCCTCAGGAGAACCCATTTTAATGGACTTCACATCAGCTACAACACACCCTTTAACCTCTTCCCAAATTGACGCAGGAATATAAGCTCTGCTTGCTGCTGAACATTTTTGACCTTGAAATTCAAATGAACCTCTTACTATTGCAGTTGCTACTTCTTTTGCGTTTGCAGATTCGTGAGCGATAATAAAATCTTTACCTCCCGTTTCTCCAACAATTCTTGGATATGACTTATACGTTCCAATGTTCATCCCAATTGTTTTCCATAAATGTTGGAAAACACCTGTTGAGCCAGTAAAATGCAACCCTGCAAAATCAGGATGGTTAAAAACAACATCTCCAGCTTCTGGTCCGTCAGCATAAACTAGATTGATTACACCATCAGGTAAACCTGCTTCTCTAAAAATTTCCATTAAAACCCATGCAGAATATACTTGTGATTCAGCAGGTTTCCAAACTACAACATTTCCCATCATTACGGGAGATGCACATAAATTTCCTGCAATAGCTGTAAAGTTAAAAGGAGTAATTGCAAAAACAAAACCCTCAAGCGGTCTATACTCTAATCTATTCCAAATTCCATCTGAAGATTCCGGCTGTTCAGAGTAAATCTTTCTCATGAATTCAACATTGAATCTTAAGAAATCTATGTACTCACACGACGCATCTATCTCTGCTTGAAAAGGGTTTTTAGATTGCGCCAGCATCGTCGCTGCATTCAATTTTTGGCGGTAAGGCCCAGCAACTAATTCAGCTGCTTTTAAGAAAACAGAAGCTCTTTGCTCCCAAGGCAAGTCCGCCCATGCTCGACGAGCACCTAAAGCAGCATCAATTGCACTTTTTACGTGCGATGCATCTCCCATATGGAATTGCCCTAAATTGTGTTTGTGATCATAAGGTGGATGCATGCTAACCGCTTTCCCAGTTCTTACTTCTTTTCCATTGATAAACATTGGAATATCCATCTGTTGTGCTCTAAAAGCAGCTACAGTCTTTCGTAATTTTTCTCTTTCGGGTGTTCCAGGAGCATATGATAATATGGGTTCATTTATCGCTGCTGGCGGATTAAATACTGCATTTGACATAGTTTTCTTTTTAAAATTGGATGGCAAAGATAATTTTTCAAACAGCCAATTCCAAACTACAAACGTTAAGTCTAATTAATTTTAAGTCGAATGTTTCAATTCAATTGAGCGTGCGCATTTTTTAGCAACAGATAGCTAAAATTACCTAGCGATATAATGATCCATTCAGCAATCCCCATTTTTGCAAACGGTGCTGCAATGAAACTTTCAAAACCCCTAACCCGTAAATAGAACTATTTTTTAGATTTATGGAAGAAGCCTCTTCGAAATATTTTGTTGGACAACTCACCTCTCCAATTTCGTACCCTTTGAAAATCAGCTGAGACAGCATTTGATTGTCAAACACAAAATTGTCTGAATTCTCTTGATAATTTATTGCAAGTAATGCTTCTCGAGAGAAAGCTCGATAGCCGGTGTGGTACTCTGAAAGCTTTGCCCCAGTTAAAATATTTTGAATAAACGTTAGTATTCTATTCGCAATGTATTTGTGAAGTGGCATTCCGCCTTTTAGTGCTCCTGTTCCTAATATTCTTGAGCCCAACACTACGTGATAAACATCGTTGGCAATTAGATAACACATACTAGGAATCAATTTTGGAGTATACTGGTAGTCAGGATGTACCATAATTATAATATCCGCACCTAGATTCAATGCATACTTGTAACAGGTTTTTTGATTGCCTCCGTAACCGGTATTTTTTTCGTGTTGAATGACATGTTTAATTCCCAGATCCTTGGCCTTTGTTGCAGTATTATCATTACTACAATCATCAACCACCACTACATCGTCCACAATATCAAACGGTATTTCAGCATACGTTTGTTGCAACGTTTGAGATGCATTGTATGCGGGCATTACTACGACTACTTTTCTGTTGTTGATCATGAGCTGTTTGAATCATTTTGCCTTTACAAATCTAATCACCTGAGTTCGATTATTTATCTCAAGTCACGAATTCTAAAAAATGAATCCCTGCATTCCATTTAATATTGTAGTGCATTTATTGGAACGGTGTCCAAAAGTCCATCTTTAGACAAAACCAAACAGATGAAAAAAATAATTCTCGCCATCGGCATTCTTTTAGTATTTCAATTCAGTTCAGCACAAACTGAAATTACTGGTGTAACCCCTGCTAAAACAATCGAAGTAAATTCAACAACATTAAATTTCAACGGTGCCAGTCTTCGAGAAAAATTCTTTCTATATTTATACGTGGGTGCGTTGTATTCAACTACAAAAACAAATGATTCAAAGGTAGTTATAGACAAAGACGAATCTATGGCAATTACCTTAGACATTGTATCGAGTTTAATTACTTCGGAAAAAATGCTAACCGCTATTGATGAAGGCTTCGATAATTCTACGAATCAGAATACGAATCCTTTTACAGCAAAAATTGCGCTATTTAAATCTTCATTTAAAGAAGAGATTAAGATCGGCGACCATTATGTAATTGAATTTATTAAAGATTCCGGGACTGAAATTCACAAGAATGGCAAAAAAATCACAACCATTCCTGGTTTAGATTTCAAAAAAGTACTGTTTGAAATTTGGTTTTGCGATGAACCTGCAGATAAAGATCTAATGGAAGGAATGCTTGGCCTGGACTAATAGTCAGCTATTAACTTTGGTGAAATTAAATGTATCGCCTGCTTTTTCTAAGAAATCGACATTGCTAACAGTGGCACTTCCAAGTAATTTATTCATTTCCCAAGCTTGGTTCCACGTCCAAAAATTCCATTGTGTAGCAACGGGTACGCCTTTAACTTCAACATACGCCTCATACGTGATAACGTGAGGGGTTTTCTCAGCATCTTCCACACTTGTTTCTCCACCTGTTACGATATAAGCCATAGCAGCTAATAAATCAGAATTTCCACCTAACATTTTTCAGAAAGATATTCGTGAGCCGTTCCTGGGTCACTTAACTTATAAGGGGCTGCAAAAAAATAAGACCAGGTTAATAAAGCAAATTTTGCATTTTCATTTTCGTTTTGGCTTGGAAGATCAATTGCTTTTTCTCCATTCCAAGCTTTTATTCCATTAGTGTCCTCCATTAGGATTCTACTTCCATCTGTCAACGTCATGATTTTTCCATCAAATCGCTGCTTTCCACCAAACACTAGACTTAAGTCAAATTGAACTACTTCATTACTTTAAAATAATTCTAATTGATGAGCCTTATGGATAGCATTCACCATTTGCATTGATTCGTCTTGAACTGCAGAATTATCAGCATTATTTTCAACACTCGAATTACCGGATGCCGCTAGGATTAGCGAAATAAATAAAGAGCAAATAAATTTTCTCATTTTTTCTATTACATATTCCTTCTATACTGTCCGCCTACTTCAAACATGGCATCAGTAATTTGACCTAAAGAACAATATTTTGTTGCTTCCATTAGAGCTTCAAATAGGTTGTCGTTTTGAATTGCTGCTTTCTGAACGGACCTCAGCTGCCGTTGTGCCACGTCATCATTTCCTTTTTGAAGGTTTTCTAACATTCCAATCTGGTAGCCCTTTTCTTGTTGAGTTGCTCTAATTACTTCTCCAGGTGTCACCGTTGGAGAACCTTTAGAACTTAAGAAGGTATTTACTCCAATAATTGGAAATTCTCCACTATGTTTCAGACCTTCATAATATAGACTCTCTTCTTGAATTTTACTTCGTTGATACATGGTTTCCATTGCACCTAACACCCCTCCTCGCTCTGTAATTCTATCAAACTCCGTCAACACTGCTTCTTCAACCAGGTCTGTCAATTCTTCAATAATGAAGGAACCTTGAATTGGGTTTTCATTTTTCGCTAAGCCTAATTCCCGGTTTATAATTAACTGAATGGCCATTGCTCTTCGCACTGACTCCTCGGTAGGAGTTGTAATCGCTTCATCATAAGCATTAGTATGCAGCGAATTACAATTGTCATAAATAGCATAGAGCGCTTGCAATGTTGTTCGTATATCGTTAAAATCAATTTCTTGAGCATGCAAGGAACGACCAGAAGTTTGAATGTGGTACTTCAACATTTGCGCTCTGGAATTAGCTCCGTATTTTAACTTCATAGCCTTTGCCCATATTTTCCGAGCAACTCTTCCAATTACTGCATATTCAGGGTCAATTCCATTTGAAAAGAAGAACGATAAGTTTGGTCCAAACTTATCAATGTCCATTCCTCTACTCAAGTAATATTCTACATAAGTAAATCCGTTTGACAAGGTAAATGCTAATTGCGTAATTGGATTTGCTCCTGCTTCCGCAATGTGATAACCTGAAATTGAGACAGAATAGAAATTTCTAACCGCATTCTCAATAAAATATTCTTGAACATCACCCATTAGTCTGAGCGCAAATTCCGTTGAAAAAATACAGGTGTTCTGCGCTTGATCTTCTTTTAAGATATCTGCTTGCACGGTTCCACGAACAATGGACATCGTGTTCTTTTTAATACTTGCATACACCGCAGCATCTAGCACTTGATCGCCGGTTACCCCTAGAAGCATTAACCCCAAACCGTCATTCCCTTCTGGTAATGGTCCTTGATATGAAGGTCTTTCTACTCCTTTTACTTTATAAATTGATTGAATCTTTGCTTCAATGTTCTTTTCAATTCCTTTTTCTTGAATGTACATTTCACATTGCTGATCAATGGCAGCATTCATAAAGAATCCCAATAACATTGCTGCGGGGCCATTAATCGTCATAGAGACTGAAGTCATATTGTGTGCCAAGTCAAAACCAGAGTATAATTTTTTAGCATCATCTAAACAACATATTGAAACTCCTGCATTTCCAATTTTTCCAAAAATATCTGGTCGAATTGCTGGATCTTGTCCGTATAACGTTACAGAATCAAATGCAGTAGATAAACGTTTGGCAGGCATCCCTAAAGAAACATAATGAAATCTTCTATTGGTTCTCTCGGGACCTCCTTCTCCGGCAAACATCCTTGTTGGATCTTCTCCTTCGCGTTTAAAAGGAAATAAACCTGCAGTGTATGGAAACTCTCCTGGAACGTTTTCTTGTAAATTCCATTTCAGCAAGTCGCCCCATGCTTGATATTTGGGCAAGGCAACTTTAGGAATTTGAGAATGAGATAAAGACTCTATATGCGTCTCCATCTTAATCTCCTTATCCCTTACCTTAAAGGTATAAATCGGATTTTTATATTTCTCTTGTTTCTCAGGCCAATCCTGAATCACTTTTAAATTCTTTGGATCTAACTCCAAACTCATTTTTTCAAATGACTCATGAAGTCCTTTTAGCAAACGATCTTTATCTTCAATATCTAACTCTTTAACAGTTTCAACAGATTTTTTAATTCCATAAAGCTTTTGAGCAACCTCTGCTTGTTTTATAGACCATGCATCGTAGCTTCTGTTATTTTCTGCAATTTCTGCCAAGTAACGAACTCTACTCGGTGGAATTACGAAAATCTTTTCCGACATCTCGTCTGAAATCTTAAAGTTTGATTTCAAATCTGAATTTGTTTTCTCAACTATAATACTCATGATTCGTTTATACAAACGATTCATTCCCGGATCATTAAACTGTGAAGCGATGGTTCCAAACACAGGAAACTCATCATCTTTAACATCCCACAATAAGTGATTTCTTTGGTACTGTTTCTTAACATCTCTCAAGGCGTCTAATGAGCCTCGTTTATCAAATTTGTTAATCGCAATAATATCTGCGAAGTCCAACATGTCAATTTTTTCCAATTGAGTGGCGGCACCAAATTCAGGAGTCATTACGTACAGGCTCATGTCTGAGTGCTCCGTAATTTCTGTATCAGACTGACCAATGCCTGAAGTTTCTAGTATTATTAAATCAAACTGAGCAGCCTTTAAAATTGAAACCGCCTCAGCAACGTGCTTCGACAACGCAAGATTAGATTGACGAGTCGCTAATGAGCGCATATATACCCTGTCATTTTTTATTGAATTCATTCGAATTCTATCGCCTAAAAGCGCTCCACCGGTCTTTCTCTTTGAAGGGTCAACCGATATAATTCCAATCGTTTTCTCAGGAAAATCAATCAGAAACCTACGAACTAATTCATCCACTAAAGATGATTTGCCGGCGCCTCCTGTTCCGGTAATTCCCAAAATGGGGGTATTTACATTTTTAGCCATCTTGTGAACCTCGGCTAATATTGAAGCACTTTCGTCAGGAAAATTTTCTGCTCCAGAAATCAATCGAGCAATAGATGCATTGTCTTTTTGTACAATGTGATTAATTTCTTCTTTTAAATTCGCTCCGGTTGGGTAGTCAGAACGTTGAACTAAATCGTTAATCATTCCTTGCAATCCATGTTCTCTTCCATCGTCTGGCGAGTATATTCTGGTAATTCCGTAAGCTTCAAGTTCTTTAATTTCTTCTAGCAAGATTACCCCACCTCCGCCACCAAAAATCTTGATGTGCGCTGCTCCATTCTTAACTAACAAGTCTTTCATGTATTTGAAATACTCCATATGCCCGCCTTGGTAGGAAGTCATGGCAATTGCATTCGCATCTTCTTGAATGGCCGTTTCCACAACCTCTTGCACACTTCGGTCATGTCCCAGATGAATTACCTCTACTCCTGTAGACTGTATAATTCTTCGCATAACATTAATGGCAGCATCGTGACCATCGAAAAGAGAAGCCGCAGTTACAATTCTAATTTTGTTTTTTGGCTTGTAAGGAGTTTGATCTTGCATAAAATTTCTTTAATAGATTGACAAATTTAACGTTTTGAAGTTCGTGTAGCAACGGAAATTTTGACATAAAAAAAGGGACTCAGATGAGTCCCTTTTTTACTAATTCTTATTAGTGCTACACTTATTTCTCTTTTGTTGCTCTTGTTCTTCTTTTTGGCTTTTCTTCAACTACTTCTTCAATTCCAGCCATTTTAGGATCAATTAGAACTCTACCACAGTGCTCACAAACAATTACTTTTTTGTGCATGTTAATGTCTAACTGTCTTTGTGGTGGAATTTTATTAAAACAACCTCCGCAAGCATTTCTCAAAACAGGAACTACCGCTAAACCATTTCTCGCACTTCCTCTAATTCTCTTATATGCGGTCAACAATCTTTCTTCAATTATTTTTTCTGCCTTTTGTGATTGCTTCACCAAATCAGCTTCTTCCTTTTCCGTTTCCGCAATAATTTCAGCTAATTCATTCTTTTTATGCTCCCACTGCTCTTTCGTAGTCGCTAATTTCTCAACATCAGACGCATTCGCTTCGGTTTTATTTTCAATACCCAACTGGAACTCTTTTATTCTTTTCTCCGCTAGTTGTATCTCTAGTTCCTGAAATTCAATTTCCTTCGTTAAAGAATCGTATTCTCTGTTATTTCTAACATTATTTTGCTGCTCTTTGTACTTAGTAATTGCTGCTTGAGACTCTTTCATTTGATTTTTCTTTGCAGAAATATCATCTTCCAATGTCTTAATTCCTTGAGCTGCCTTTTCAGTTCTAGTTTCTAAACCAGCTACATCATCTTCCAAATCTTGAACCTCTAAAGGCAATTCTCCTCTTATGGTTCTAATCTTATCAATTTTCGAGTCAATCACTTGTAAGTCATACAATGCTTGTAATCTTTCCTCAACTGTTGCTTCACTATTAGCTTTTTTAGCCATGCTATCTATAATTAATAGGGTTTGTGTTTACTTTAGACAAATAGGTTGCAAAATTAGGTATTTTTTCTTGAAGATACTCTTGTATCAGCTCAGGAGTATGTTGCTCACTTTCAAAATGTCCGACATCAGCAATTACAATTTTATCATCGGCATCAAAGAATTGATGGTATTTATAGTCACCGGTAATAAAAACATCCGCTTTTTTCGCAATGGCTTCATTTAACAAAAAACTACCAGAGCCTCCACAAATAGCAACTCGCTGCACCTTCTCCTGTAGCACTTTAGTATGTCTCACGCAGGCAGTTCCTAAATCATTCTTTACGCCGTCCAAAAATTGGAGGGTATCTATCGGCTCGATGAGCTCTCCAAGCATTCCGCTACCCACTTCAGCCCATTTATTTTCGAGGGTATAAATGTCGTAGGCTACCTCCTCGTAAGGATGATTCTCTTTCAAAGTGTTTATAAGTGAACTTTTTAAGTTATCCGGAAAAATTAATTCAACTCTATTTTCCTTTTCTCGGTGCATTTCGCCAATTTTTCCAACATGAGGATTAGTATCCTGACCAGCTCTAAACGTTCCTTCACCTTCCGTTGAAAAACTGCAATAATCGTAATCGCCAATATTGCCTGCTCCCACTTTAAACAAGGCTGTTTTTACACTTTCAGAGGCACTTAATGGACAAAAGAATACTAGCTTATTTAACTTTCCTGACTTTGGACTCAATATTTCCATGTTTTGCAAACCAATTTTCTCTGCCATTTTCTCATTTACTCCATTTTTTACATTGTCCAGATTGGTATGAATGGCATAAATAGCGATGTTGTTTTTAATGGCTTTTACAAGCGTGCGTTCAATGTAGTTTTTACCGGTTAACGATTTTATTCCAGAAAAAACAATTGGATGGTGTGCAATAACCATTCCGCACTTTCTTTCTATTGCTTCTTCAATCACCTCTTCTATGCTATCCAAACATAGCAGAGCAGTATTAATATCCGCAGTGGGGTCACCAACTAGTAACCCTGAATTGTCGTACGATTCTTGCAATGAAATTGGAGCCCATTCTTCCAATTGATTTATTATTGTAGAAATCTTCATAAGTAATCGAGATTTAGGCCTATAAATTTAACTTAAATAAGGAGTTTTGTAGCTTTAAAAGCAAATAAAAGTGGATTCAATATTAAAATTTCTTCTATTGCCTTTTTCCTTGCATTATGGGCTTGTTATTTCCATGCGAAATTTTTGCTTTAATACCGGGATTTTTACATCACAAGAGTACGATTTCCCAATTATAAGTATTGGCAACCTAAACGTAGGAGGCACGGGTAAAACTCCTCATACAGAATACATCCTCAAACACCTTAAAAAATCATTTGAGATTGCTAGTTTAAGTCGAGGCTATGGCAGAAAAACAAAAGGCTACCGCCTAGCTACCCCTCAAGACAACGCAAATTCAATTGGAGATGAACCATTTCAAATTTTTCAAAAATTTAAGGATGTTAGGGTGGCTGTAGCTGAAAAACGAAGAGAAGGAATTAAACAACTCCGAAAGTTGGACAACCCTTCTCAAATTATAGTATTAGATGATGCATTTCAGCACAGAAGCGTGAAGCCAGGGCTGAATATTTTATTGACAGACTATAGCAAACTATACAAAGACGATCACATTTTACCATCAGGTAGGTTAAGGGAATGGAAGTCTGGTGCTAAGCGAGCAGATATTATCATCGTCACTAAAAGCCCAGCAGTGCTTTCCCCTTTGGAAAGAAAAATAATATCAGAGAGTCTCAGCCCTCAACCTTATCAAAAAGTTTTTTTCTCCTACATCAATCATAAAGAAGCGAAACCTCTAAATCAAGCGGCAATTAATATTGCCAATGAGAATCCTAAATTTGCTTCAAGAGCAGTTTTATTGGTTAGCGCTATCGCCAATCCTCAATCCTTAACATTGTATTTGAAGAGGTATTCGGAAGAGGTTCGGAGTTTTTCTTTTAAGGATCATCATTACTACCAAGCTAAAGATTATAAAAACATTACCGATGAGCTCAACAAGCTGCTTAGTTCTAAAAAAGCAATTGTTATTACTGAAAAAGATGCTGTTAAATTTGATGCTTCTAAGTTTAATGAAGTTCCAGTTTTTAGCATTCCTATAGAAATTAAGTTTCACGAACACCAAGAGTTAAGTTTTTCTGAAGAAATAGACCGTTATGTTAGATCGTATTCAAAAATCCGCTGATTATATAAAAAGCAAAACCAATTTAGAAATTAAGATTGGAATTATTTTAGGTTCTGGATTAGGCAATCTTGCCGAAGAAATTGTGTCTGAATGTACCATCAACTATAGTGAAATTCCAAATTTCCCAGTTTCAACGGTAGAGGGTCATTCGGGCAAATTAATTTTAGGAACGCTAGAAGGTATTCCTGTTATTGCCTTGCAGGGTAGGTTTCATTATTACGAAGGCTATAGCTTAAAAGAAACAACTTTTCCGGTGCGAGTATTTAAAGCTCTGGGAGTAGAGACCGTTTTACTTTCAAATGCGAGCGGAGGACTTAATCCAGCACAAGAAATTGGCGATTTAATGGTGCTAACTGATCATTTGCATTTGTTCCCAGACAACCCACTTCGAGGGAAAAATTACAATGAATTAGGCCCTCGATTCCCAGACATGAGCGAACCATACAGTCATGATTTGATTGAAAAATCGAGAGAAATCAGCGAACAGTTTAAGTTAGGATTGCATTATGGAGTTTATGCAGGGACACCTGGACCTTCATACGAAACTCCGGCAGAATATAAATACTTTAGAGTTATAGGGGCAGATGCGGTTGGGATGTCCACCACAGCTGAAACAATTGTAGCGGTTCACGGCGGTATGAAGGTGTTTGGGGTATCGATTATTTCTGACTTAGGAGTAGAAGGAAAGATTGTAGAAATTTCGCATGAAGAAGTTCAAGAAGTGGCGGCAAAGTCTGGTCCCAAGTTCAGTATTTTATTTAAAGAGATGGTTAAGTTTTTGGCTTCTTAAGCCAAACGATTATTGGTAATTTTGAACAAGATGTTAGCACAAGAAATTCACGATAAGTACGAAATGGTTGTAGGGCTTGAAATACATGCTCAATTGCAAACAAAAAGCAAGGCCTACTCTGCAGATTCGGCAGAGTTTGGTGCGCTACCCAACACCCAAATTAACCCGATTACTTTAGGGCATCCAGGAACACTTCCAAAGTTTAATGAAAACACGTTACTCTATGGTGTTCGATTAGGATTGGCTGTTGGCTCAGCTATTACTTATGAAAATCAGTTTGCAAGAAAAAATTATTTCTACGCTGATTTACCTAAAGGATATCAAATAACTCAAGATAAAACTCCGTTATGCACAAGAGGTAAAATCACTATAAAGTTTGGTGATGGAACAAAGGATATTGGAATTACAAGAATTCACATGGAGGAGGATTCTGGTAAAAGTATTCACGATTTAGACCCTTTTCACACCCTTATTGATTTGAACAGAGCCGGGGTTCCATTGCTTGAAATTGTTTCTGAGCCGGACATACGTTCAGCTCAAGAGGCGTATGAATACTTGACTGAAGTTCGCCAACTAGTGCGTTATCTTGAAATTTGCGATGGCAACATGGAAGAAGGTTCTATGCGTTGTGATGCCAATGTTTCGGTGCGACTAAAAGGTGCCAAAAAATTTGGTGAACGCACAGAAACAAAAAATTTGAACTCCATTCGAAATGTGTATAGAGCGATTGAATTCGAGGCTAAACGACAAGTTGAAGTATTAGAGGCAGGAGGAAAAATAAAAATGGAAACCATGGGATTTGATGCTGTAACTGGCGAAACAAAACCCATGCGAAGTAAAGAAATGGCTCATGACTACCGTTATTTTCCGGAGCCTGATTTACAAGCTATTTTTGTGGGAAAAGAGTATGTTGATGAAGTAAAGCAAACGTTACCTGCATTGCCAAATGAGTTAATTAAAAAATACACTTCTACCTTAGAACTCTCAGATTACGACGCCGAAGTTTTAACAGAGGACAAGCACTTTGCCTTGTATTATGAAGAATTAATTGGATTAACAACAAGTTATAAAACAGCGGCAAACTGGATGATGGGAGCCATTAAATCTCATTTAAATGAGAATGCTTTGGAAATTAAAGACTTTCCACTAACTCCGACACATATCGCCGAATTGATAGATTTAATTGAAAGCGGTGCAATTAATAATTCTATCGCCAACCAAAAAGTTTTTCCTGCGCTCATAGAGCATCCAGAGTTTTCCCCTAAAGAGTTAGCAGAAAAGAACAATTGGATTCAAGAAAGTGATACTGGAGCATTGGATGGATTTATCGATGAGGCACTTTCAAAATTCCCAGAAAAGGTAGAAGCCTATAAAGCCGGAAATAAAAACCTGTTAGGTTTATTCATGGGAGAAGTAATGAAGGCGTCAAAAGGGAAAGCCGACCCTAAAGTAACAAGTAATTTGTTAAGAAAGAAACTAGAAAATTAATTATGATAAAGCACAAAATTATAACCCTAAGTTTTTGCATCAGCATTTTATTATTGGCATGCGGAAGCGAACCAGGTATAAAAGAGCAAGTAATTCTAAAAGGTCAAATTTCAGGTTTGACCCTTTCAGAGCTGTATCTGATTGATTTATTACAACCAAAAGCTGGCCCAGTAGATACTGCAGTTGTTAATGCTGATGGTTCTTTTGCGTTCGACTATGAGCCAAAGATGAAAGGTTTCTATAGAGTAACCATCAGCAATAACTTTGCACTTGTTACCCCATTAGCTGCCGGCGAAACAGTAACCGTTTTAGGTGATGTTAATCAATTGGTTGATTTAAAAATAGAAGGAACAGTTGATGCAGTTCAAATGAGGGATTTAAACAACTTTCTTCGAAAAAATGCAATGGAAACAAAAGCGTTGGACCAGGAATTTCAGCGCTATGCAAACTCCCCTCAGCGAGATTCTATGATAGCAGTGCTGCGCGCCCGTTTTGCTGAATATGAAAAAGAAAAGGTGGCTACTTTAAAAGCTTTAATTGACAAAAAACCTAAATCCTTTTCTAACCTAGCCGTAATTGAGCAAATGCCTGATACGGAAACGGAATACTACATGAAGGTTGATAAAGCTTTAGCTGAAAAACACAGTGCTTCTCCTTTCTACAACAATTTTCATACTAAAGTAATTTCCATTAGTCAATTTGCCGTAGGTTCTGAAGTTCCAGAAATTAACCTCCCTAATCCAGATGGAGAATCTGTAGCACTTTCCTCCCTAAAAGGAAAAGTGGTTTTGATTGATTTTTGGGCTTCTTGGTGTAAACCGTGCAGAAGGGAAAACCCAAACGTTGTGGCAGCGTATCAAAAATATAAAAACAAGGGTTTTACCGTTTATGGCGTTTCTTTAGATCGAACAAAAGATGCATGGGTGAATGCGATTACTCAAGATAATTTAACATGGACTCATGTCAGCGATTTAAAATTCTGGCAATCGGTTGCCGCTAAAGATTATGGCGTTTCAAGCATTCCTTTTGCCCTTTTAATTGATGCCGAAGGAAAAGTAATTGGTAAAAACCTGAGAGGTGCAGCCTTGCAACAAAAATTAGCCGAAGTGCTTGACTAACCCTTGAACCCGGAAAAGAAACATATCTATTTTACTTCGGACTTTCATTTAGGTGCGCCTAATTACGAAGAAAGTAGAACACGAGAAGATAGAATAGTTAGGTGGTTAGATGACGTTAAAACCACCGCTAAAGAAATTTACCTTGTTGGTGACCTATTTGATTTCTGGTTTGAATATAAAAAGGCCATACCAAAAGGTTTTGTCCGATTACAAGGTAAAATAGCAGAGTTGTGTGATTCTGGCATACCTGTTCATGTTTTCATTGGCAATCACGACATGTGGATGTTTGATTACTTGCCGCATGAGTTAGGAGTTATCATGCACCGGGAACCTATTTCCAAAATATACAACGGGAAAACATTTTTCATTGGTCACGGCGATGGTTTAGGCCCAGGAGACCATGGATACAAATTCATCAAAAAAATATTTTCAAATCGAGTATGTCAATGGTTGTTTGCCCGAATTCATCCTAATTTAGGAATTGGAATGGCTGATTATTGGAGTGGGCGAAGTCGCAAAGCTAACCGAGGCGAAGATGAAAAATACTTAGGAGATGACAGCGAATTTTTGGTACAATATTGCAAGGAGCATTTAACAAAAGAACACGTCGATTATTTCATTTTCGGCCATCGACATTTACCCCTAGACATTACAGTTGGAGAGAACTCTAGGTACATTAACTTAGGGGAATGGATCAATTACAACACCTTTGGTGTTTGGGATGGTACAGAAATGAAACTGAAAGAGTTCAAGGGTTAACCGGGGCATAATAATCTTTCACAGGAAACACTTTAGTATTAAACATTCCTTTCAAATACATCTACTTTTATTCTGAGGAAGTTCTCTTCAGTTCCCGACGCACTAAAATCTTTTTACACTTTCTAAATGCAGCATTCAGCTGTGTCAAAACAATTCTACATCCTTAGAATTTTTAGCATCCATCAATAAACACTTTCTAGTCGATCTAAATCGAATAAATTATCTCTGTTCTATTCACATTAAAATTTGGAGTTCACTTAAATTTTAATCTTCCAAAATATTCTTTATAGATTATTAGAAATTATTAAAATAAAAAATCCCCTCAAGTTGCCTTGAGGGGATTTAGATTCTATTGCGTTAACAATAGAAACTACAAATATTCATTATTAACCAATAATATAAAATACTTGTCTTCTTACTGAATAATTAATTTCTCAACTATTGTTCCAGTTTCTGTTTGAATTTGCATGTAGTATACACCCTTTGCGAAAGACGTAAAGTCTAAATCGTTTCTGTATGTACCGTTTACATCAAAGTTTGCAGTGTAAACACTTCGTCCTTGTGCATCTCTAACAGTCATGTTGAAGTTATCCTCTGAAGGAGTTTCAATGGTTAACTTGAACAAACCGTTTGATGGATTTGGTGAAATAGAGATACCTTCTAACTCAGAAGCTACAGCATTAACTCCTGTAACGAAGTCTAAGCTAATGTCGTCAATAGACATGTCACTTGTAAATCCGTTACCTCTACTTCCAACAAATACAATATTCACTATTTGACCGTTAAACGCTCCTGTTAATGCAATAGATGTATCGCTCCAAGCGCTGTCACCAGCCAATTGGATTGAACCTCCTACTGAATCTAATCGAGTATACGTTCCGTTCGCTTCCATGAATAATTCTAATGTACCCATATCAGCCCCAAACATGTGGTACGAGTAATCAAGACTCATTGCAGTTGCGTTTGCTGGAATCAAAATACTTGGTGAACGCATGGTATCTTGGTCGCCAAGTGCACCTCCAGAACATTCTAGATAGGCATAAAATCCACCTGCTGTACCAAAGGTCGTTCTATCAAAGAATGGACCTGTTGCAGTTGAATTCTCATTCGTTCCAGATGCATCTTCGATTTCCCAGTCAGGACTGTTAGCTCTTGTAGAAGACCATCCACCTTGCTGGTTAGTTAATACATTACCCAATACATAAGAATTCTCAAAGTCTTCTAAATATGGAACTCCTTTAATATCGTTATCAAAAATGTATCCTAGTATAGAATCATTTGAATTATCTATATCTGCCGCAAAATCAACATACACATCTAATGTGTCTGCTTGACCAGCTGCTGGTAATGCAATTGAGCTATTGAAAACATGCACAAACGTAACTCCAGGTAATACTGATGCAATTGTTTCAGTAACGACCGGACCACCGTTTAATACATAGTTTACAGTAAAGTTAGTTGCTGTATCCGACCCAACATTTTCAAGTGTTACTCGAATAGAGTCAGTCAAACCAGGTGTATATGCACCTGAAACTGGCGTTACAATATTCGCTAACCTCATGTTAAATGCTTGTGGTAAATCAATACTTACGTCGTCAATACCAAATCCATCTCTAACTACAGAGCCATCTGAACTAAACCCAATTCTAATTTTAACGCTTGATTGACCTGCCAATCCAGTAAGTATATTCTCAGCAGTCACCCATACTCCGGCTCCTCCTGATGAGGTTCCATCCCACCATTGGTTACCTATATCATTATACCACTCTAAGGCACCACCATTGTCAATCAATCTTGACCAAGTAAGTCCACCATCTGTAGAGTAATCAATCCAACCTTCATCACAACATGATTCTGTATCATAAGTTAATGAGAATGTTAAAATTGGATCTGTTAATAAAGATGATAAATCTAAACATGGAGACTCAATGAAAGATGACTCGTTATTGTTGTAGTTTCCTGTTAAATTAGTTACCCAAGCTCCAGTTCCTCCGGCAGCACTTGCAATAACTGAACCCGCGGGTGTTCCCCATGCCCAAGTACTATTTGCACCTGATGCAGTCCAACCTCCATTGCTTGTTTCAAAATCTTCCGAATATGGGAAGCTTGCTACAAGAGGGATGTTGTTGATTGATACAGTTGTTGTATCGTTCGTTGCATCACCGTCAACTAAAAGGTCAGTATACGCTACAAGGCTATATGAACCAAATGTAGATAAGTTAACTGTTGCACTGAATGTAAAGTTAGCTGTTTGTCCAGGAGGAATTGAATCAAAATAAGTTTCTACTACTGGCGTTCCCCCGTTTAATATATAAACAACAGGAATCGTATCTAAAGTAGCTGTTCCTAAGTTGGAAATTTCAACCGTTACTGAATCAGCAGTACCTAATCCACAACCTGAAGTTGGTGAAAGAATGTCTGTTACTCCTCCATCTTCTGGACTTGGCTCAAATACTCTTACGTCATCTACAGCCATATCAGATGTAAAGCTAGTTCCTCTTATTCCAACAAACTTCAACACTATTGAATTACCTCCGTAACCTGCTAATGTGTGAGTATAAGGAGTCCACGGATCTGTTTGAACAGCTGTCTGCTGACCTACTAAAGTGTTTAATTGATTTAACACACCGTTTGAATCAACATATACTTCCATGCTGCCCATCGCTGCTCCGTGCATGTGGATAAAATACTCTAATACAACCACACTTTGAGTTGGATCGATGAAAATAGGTGGAGAAACTAAAGTATCTACACCAGCACCTGTCGAAGTCTCGAGATAAATAAATTTACCAACGGCTGTACCAGTTGTATTATCTGCCACTGGTCCTGTACCAGTAGAACCTGTTCTATTATTTGGCTGCCAATTTGGTCCGGTTGTACCATTTCTATTTATCCAACCTTCTTCAAATACGCTTGTACCGATAGTGAAACCTTCAAAATCTTGAAAGTACGGAACTCCATTCGCAGTACCAAAGGCAAATGGTCCTAACCAAATTGAAGTATCGCCTCTACCACAAATCTCTCTTGTGTAGAATTCATACGCTGTACTTGGAGTTAACCCTGTTATTGTAACACTATCTAATGCTGTTCTTATAACTGTTCCAGTTCCTTGACCGGCTCCGGCCAATACTACTTCGTACTGATAGTCTATCGTTACACCATCCCAGAAAATATCTGCAGAAGTTAAGGTAATGTTAGTTGCACCTAAGTTGACTGATGGTGGACATAGTGGAGGATTAAATTCATCCGCACCAGGATCAACAACTGTTGAACCTGCCAATGGTCTTGAATCACCATCAATATCTACCGTAATCGGCACAGAGTTGTCTCCAGCTCCATTAATGAATGATCCGATTATGTGTAAATCAGTAGTTGATAAAAACTGTGGATCTCCGTCTAATGAAGAAGCGTTAAATGCAGGCTGTGCTGTTTGATAAGACAATAAATCAGCATATGTCGAAGCAGTTATATTCAACAAAGTTGAACCACCTGTGTAATACACGTTGTTATCCATCTTAGTGAAGATTGTATCAGGAATCCCTCCTAATTCTAATGCTTCTGTCGCAGCCGAATAAAATACATTGTTCCTTACATCAAAATTATCAATGATGTTAGTAGCATTCGTTGTAATCTGCACAGCCGGGTTTGTTGTACCGTAAGTAGCTACACTGTTGTGAAAGAAATCTACTTCTGTTTCGTACAAGAAATAAATTCCCCAATCTGTATTAGAAATAACCATGTTATTGGAAACTCTATTCTTACCATTTAATGTTGGAGCATTCACACCAAAGTTATAGAAGTAGATTCCGTAATCACTTGCATGAATGTAGTTTCCAGACACATTATAGTTGCTACTGTAATACAAATACATACCATCACCGTTAATTTGACCTCTTGTTGCTTGGTCTAGGGTGTTGTTAGTATACTCTAATGAATCTTGGTAAAAAATGTAACTACCGTAATAATAAACACTGTCTATTTCATTGTTGTGAATAATGTTTCCAACACAAGACCCCGGAGCCGAAGCACCATACAAGTAGATAGAATAATATCCACCTACCATAAGGTTGTTCTGTAATACATTGTAACTACCTATACCATTCGAAGAAATACTACTCGTAGTCCCTGAAATAATATAGTTCGTATTGGTAGAGGTAGAGTTTGGATTTGCCCAGAGAATGTTACTCTCAAATGTGTTGTGAGAAGAATTATTCAATAGAATAGATGCGCCATTCAGCGCTGTAGCTTCTATTCTCATGTTTCGAATCGTAATGTAATCTGTTCCTACAATTGTAACCGTACCATAATTGCTTGAGTTATTATGGCTCAATGTAGTTGTAGATGAATCTCCACCATCAATGGTCAATGTATTTACTGATGACATTCCAGGTACATTATTTAAACTAAAACTCTCGTTGTAAGTACCCGGAGCTACATTTACCACAACTGAACCACAAGCACCATAATTATTCAACACTTGCTCTAACTGAGCAAAAGAGGTAAAGTTGGTTGCTGAGGAAGGTAATGCAGGGTCTAAGGTAATTGTACCTGCTAAACCTGTTTGCAAACCTGCTATTTTCAATGTATCATCACCATTAAACTGATCAGCTGCATTGTTTGGTCTGTTCGTGTAAAACTCTAAGTTATATACTAGAGTTGAACTAATGTTCAAGGTAGCTAATGAAACCGCAGCTGTATCGCCTGGTAAAATAGTACTGACATACATTACAGAATCTAAGATTCCATTTACATCCCATACCACGTTTACTGAATCGATAATGCTTGAACCAAAGTTCTTCACTCCTATAACAGGAGTTACAGGACCTGGACAAATGTTTCCTACAGGATTTTGAAGCTCAATAACGCCTGCGTTCAATGGTAAAACAGGATCAATCGTTACATCATCAATGGACATGTCAGATGTAAAGCTAGTTCCTCTTATTCCAACAAATACGAGTTGAACAGACTTGCCTTGATAACCATTCAACAGCGTTGAAAAGCGAATAAAACCATCTGCTTGATTTGCTTGCTGCTGACCAACAAGAGAAGTTAATAAGTTTCTAGTTCCGTTTGTATCGGCATACACTTCTAACGTTCCCATTGCCGCTCCAAACATGTGATAAGAAAATCCAACTTCTACAGTGGTCAAACTAGGATTCACAAAAATAGGTGGAGAGAATAAAGTATCTACCCCAGCTCCTGTGGAAGTTTCTAAATATACATACATACCACCGACAGCAGTTGGAGTCGTATTATCAAAGAACGGACCGGTATTACTTGAATTTTCATTCGCTCCGGTTGCATCTTCTGCTTCCCAATCTGGACCAGATCCAAATCGAGACCAACCTTCAGGTGCTGTATTGGCCAAGTTACCTGGCGTCCAATTTTCAAAATCTTGAGAGAAAGGAATTCCGTAAGAGGTGTTAAATGATTGTGGACCTACGAATGCAGAAATATCTCCTGACCCACAATTGGAACGCACATATACATCGTATGTTGCACCTTGAGAAAGTCCGCTAATTGTAAAATTAGGAGTTGCTGAAGAACCAGAAGTTCCTGTTCCAATGGCAAAACCAAGAGGACCAAACTCGTAATCAACAGTTCCTGCTCCGCCAACGGCATTTACATCTACACTGTTCAACGTTGCATTACTAAAAGTAATATTTGTCGGTGCTGCTGCAGTTTGAACTGCTACATTTGCAGTATCGTTAAAATTAAGTGTATCTAACTGTCCGTTTGGATTAGAAGTATAAACTTGAAGATTGGATACTCCTGCAGCAAAAGCTGCATTGCCCAAAATAACTTGAGCTGTGCTTGAACCTGCTCCTGAAATAGTATCTAATAATCCTATGAATTTTACTACTGGCTGTGCAACACCGTTTACTGACCAATTTACTTCAACAGAATCAATTTGATTGATTCCAAAATTTGCAATAGTCGCCACAACATTCTGTGTTCCTGCGCAATACACTGTAGGAGAATCTAATGCTAAAACAGCTGCATCGTGCAAACCACTTGGCGCTTCTAAAACTTCAATCTCTCTAAAGTTCATATTACTTGTTTGACCAGTACCTGGAATAAACGAAGTAATTCTAAATCGATCTGATGATAATTTACCAATTCCGACTCTATTGATACAGTTCTGCGGTAAGTTAGCAAAATTGCTGTGCGTTACCCAAGCAGCACCATCCCAAAACTGAACAGTCGCTCCAGTTAGGAAACGAGCGTTGTTTTGAGCATGATGAATTATCAATGAATCGAATGAACGAACCGATGGAAAAACCCACTCGATGTAATTTACCCCAGGCACAAGTGAAGGGGGTGTTGCTGTAGAAATCCACATTTGTTGCGTCCCACATGTGCCTAAGTTTAAATCGTTAAGCGTACTACATGCTCCTGTGTTACAGGTCGATGCTGTCACCGTTGCCAACGGTGCAATGTTTGTTTGCGCATTTCCTGATGTGGGAGCCATATAAAATAAGGCACCTACTAGAAATCCGAATATTTTAGATAGTCTAATTTTTTTCATATTTAAAATTTTGGTTAATAAAAAAATATTTGAGCCAGGAAGATATGAAAAATTTCAATTTCAAAATGGTTTATCAACAAGTTAACATCAATAAAAAAGAAATTTAACATATTGAAATCAAAAAAAAGCTTGTTTCTTAGATAATTGGATTTAGAAATTTCAGGCATACCTTATGCTAAAATTCTAAAATCAATAATGTTTCACAGCCAAATCAAACACTTCTCGGATAATTTGAAATGGAATATCTTGTTCTCACTGAATAAACAGCAATTTAAATCGTTTTCGGTTTCCTTGAAAAAGTGCAGGATGTTAGATTTTATTCCCTGCAGCAATTGAGATATAGGGTTGATTGGTTTTTTTGTCTTTCCGCAAGTAGCAAAACATTTTCCATTTAAACATGAAAAAAGGTAAGCCGTATTTAAAGTCTATTGCAATTTCAGGGTGATACGCCCGAATAATATCCGCAATGCCAAAAAACAAGAGCGATTGGGCTCCTCCTGCTGGAGATAAAAGTTGAATAATTCAGGAAGCACAGCTAGTTTTTAACTACTTTAAATACCTTCCGCTCTGTTAAATCTAGCAGCAGTTCAACGAAGTAAACTCCCATTTGGCCTTCAACTACTGTATCAATGAATTGCACATTTTTATAGTTCCGCTCTTGGCCTAACCTTCCTTGCTGATCGTAAATCTTCATCTCTACGGTTTTGTGCGCTTTTTCAAAATCAACTCTTATCCTAGCTCGACTTGGGTTGGGATATACTTTTACGCTTGCATCATTTTCTTCCATTAGCTCATGGAAGCCAACCAAAAGCGAAGGGTTGTGTCTTTGAATAAAAATATCAGACTGTCCTATGGATGTTCTGTTATTGACCAACGACGATGGATCAAAATCTACCGTTCCTTCAAAACTTCCTGCTGTGTATAAATTATTTTGCTGATCTACAAATATGCAGTTAGAAGTGCTTTTTGAATTGCCTGAAATTTGTTGCACCCAGACAAAACTACCCACAGTGTCCAATTGATACACGTAATGATCATAATTGCCCTGAGCTACCAGATTGAACGAAACAGAGGTGTCTGGATCAAAATCTACTGTATCTCTAAAAAACCCGGTTACATATACCTTGTATAAATTATCAATTGCAATGTCAACAACTTGATCGTCTCCTACCCCACCTATTTTATTTACCCAAGAGTAATTACCAGTAGAACTTAATTGCAGAACAAACCCATCCGTATTATTAGCCGTCAACTGACTAACGCCTAACCCTGGGTCAAAATCACAGCTCCCTTCAAAAGCTCCTACAAGGTATATTTTACCTGTACCATCAACTTCTACAGCAAGAATTTCATCGACCCCATTACCTCCTATTTTTTTCACCCAATTAAATGAAAGATTACTATCTAACTTTAGAATAAAGGCATCTAATAATCCGGATGAAGTTAACGTGTCGGTAGCACTTGTCGGATTAAAATCTACTTGAGAACCAAAACTGCCACTTACCAATAAATGACCTTGGTTATCCATTTTCAAATCCGTACAAAAATCTGGACCTACTCCACCAAAAGGATAAACAGATTTGAAGTTACCAGAGAGTCCTAGTTTTAGTACAAAAACATCTTGTACACTATTTCCAATAATTTGCTGTATTCCAGATCCCGGATCAAAGTCTGCACTTCCTTCAAAACTACCTGCAATAAACACGTTCGAATCTCTGCCAATGATTATACTTGACCCATAATCTACTCCGGGGCCCCCAACGCCCTTTGCCCAAATAAAATTACCCCAATCATCATACTTAGCGACAAAAATATCTCCTTGTGGATCCGTTGATATCAGATCAAAATTGTTTGATGTTGGATTAAAGTCTGCAGTTCCAGTGAACAACCCTGTGATGTAAAAATTGTCTTGAGCATCAGTTGCCACCCCCTTCACCTGTATACTGCCGGTTCCACCAATATGCCTCAGCCATATCAATTGTCCCGCAGCGGTTTGCTTGGTAATAAAACAATCACCCCTCCAAGGATAAAGATTGTAAGTCGTTCCCCTCCATGTAAAAGAAGCGGAATCCTTAATTATTCCTGAAGTAATAATATTTCCCGATTGATCTTCTGTAATTGCAGTTGATCCGTCTTTTGCGATAGAGCCAAAACTAAGAATCCATGCATTTGATTGCGCAATACTTTGATAACAAAGAAATATTCCAACAATAAAAATAATTGATCTTAACTGCTTCATTCTGCATAAAAATAAGAAAATATACCCTACCCTACTTTCTCTACCAGGTCGCCTAACCTATTGGAATAACCAATTTCATTGTCATACCAGCCCACTACTTTTAACATGTTGCCAATCACAGAGGTTAGCTGAGCATCAAAAATACTGGAATGCCGATTGCCAACAATATCTATAGAAACAATAGGATCTTCCGTATATGCCAAAATTCCTTTCAATTCACCTTCCGCAGCAGCTTTAAATGCAGCGTTAATAACCTCAACAGATTTAGGGTTTTTTACTACGCAGGTGAAATCCGTTAATGACCCATCGGGCACAGGAACTCTAATTCCCGCTCCACCCAGCTTCCCTTCTAAATGAGGAAATATTTTAGTGATTGCTTTAGCAGCTCCTGTGGTGGTTGGCACAATACTAACCGCTGCGGCTCTAGCCCTTCGTAAATCTCGGTGCGGTGCGTCGTGTAATTTCTGATCGCCTGTGTACGAATGAACCGTTGTAATGTATCCACTTTCTATTTCACACAACTCGTCAATTACTTTTACCAAGGGCGCAAGTGAGTTAGTTGTGCAAGAAGCGTTCGACAGGATTTTCTCTGATCCGTCTAAGATTGATTCATTGATTCCTAATACCACTGTTTTAATGTCAGCATCTTTTGCTGGTGCCGAAATAATTACTTTTTTCGCTCCGGCCATTAAATGCTTTGAAGCTTCTTCTCTCGTCCTAAATAACCCAGTGGACTCAATAACAATGTCAATTTTTAATTCCTTCCAAGGCAATTTTTCGGGATGCTTTTCTTTCGAAAAAAGCACTGCATTCCCTTTCATAACTACCTGCCCATCTCTTACCTCAACTTTCCCATCAAATCCGCCATGAACTGAGTCATACTTAAATAAGTGCGCCAACGTTTCAGTGTCAGCTAAATCATTTACAGCTACCACTTGTACATTCTCTCTCTCCAACAATACTCTTGTTGTCATTCTCCCTATTCTTCCAAATCCATTTATAGCTACTCGTATCATACAGTGTTGTATTTATAGTATCAAAAGTAAGATTAGAAAGCAATTCTTGAAGCGGCAAGCTACTTTCATTTTTACATCTTTTTACCTTATGGTAACAAGCAGAACAACAAAAACCCTCTTTTGCTTCTGATTCAGCTCAAAAAAAAGGGCACAAAAAAAAGGAGTTGCAATTGCAACTCCTTTTTAAAAATTGTATATGAGGTTCTTATGCTCTTGGCTCAGCAGAAACAGTTAAACTTTTTCTACCCTTCGCTCTTCTTCTTGCTAAAACTTTTCTACCGTTTGCAGACGCCATTCTAGTTCTGAATCCGTGCTTGTTTCTTCTTTTTCTTTTCGAAGGTTGGTATGTTCTTTTCATCTCTGTTTCTTTTTTCGTTTAAAACGGAAGGCAAAAGTAGGATTTTAAAATCATTCTCCAAACACCTACAAGTATTTTTTTTTCTGCAAGTTTTGGGATAGATGAATGGTTAATTTTGCTCAAAAAAAATTCATGGCAAAATTCGGAAGAAGAAGTCAAAAAGAGAGCGATGAACCCAAGAAAAAAGTGAGCAAAGAGGCCTTAAAAAAGAGCCTTCGCTTATTTAAGTATGTAAAACCTTATTCGGGAACATTTGCTATAGGTCTTGTATTCTTGCTTTTAAGCAGTTTAGCCTCTATGGTGTTTCCCTATTTTACAGGGCAACTAGTGGATGCTGCAAAATCAGATTTAGTAGAAGATATTAATAAAATTGCGTTGATTCTATTAGGAGTATTCTTCTTAAATGCAGTTTTTTCTTTCTTCAGAATTTACCTTTTTGCTATTGTTACTCAAAAATCATTGGCCGCACTGCGACAGGCAACTTACAACCATTTAGTGAAGTTAAAAATGGCCTTTTACAGCGAAAGGCGTGTTGGGGAATTGACGAGTAGAATTTCTTCAGACATCTCGTTACTTCAAGAAACGTTTACTACTACCATTGCTGAGTTTTTACGACAAATATTAGTAATTGCCATAGGAATAGGTTTGCTGACTTACATTTCAGGTAAGCTTACATTGCTTATGTTGGCATTGGTTCCTGTAGTCATCGTTATCGCTATTATTTTTGGTAAAAAGATAAAAGGGCTTTCAAAAGAAGCGCAAGATAAAATTGCTGATTCAAATGTAATTGTAGAAGAAACATTACAAGGAATAGCAACAGTGAAGGCATTTGTAAATGAAACTTTCGAATATTTAAGATATAAGCGAAAGACTGATGATGTAATTGCCATTTCACTAAAAGCTGCAATTTGGAGAGGCGCCTTTGCTTCCTTCATTATCTTTTGCCTTTTCGGTTCTATCGTTGCTGTAATTTGGTATGGAGTAATTTTAGTTCAAGAAGGTCAGCTGAGTGTTGGTGATTTATTCACCTTTATTTTATACTCTGTTTTTGTTGGAGCAAGCTTAGGCGGCATTGCAGATTTATACTCCCAATTACAAAAAGCCATTGGTGCCACTGAGAATTTACTAGAAATTTTAGATGAAGAACAAGAATCTTCAAAAGATACTGAAAAAGAGGACAGTAAGGTTCAACTTGGAACAGTAGCTTTCGAGAATGTTTCTTTTGCCTATCCTAGTAGAAGTGATGTTTCTGTTTTAAACGGGTTAAATTTTAATGTTGGAAGCGGGCAACAAGTCGCGCTTGTAGGTCCTTCAGGAGCGGGAAAAACAACCATTACCGCTTTGTTGCTCAAATTTTACAATATAACATCTGGCTCTATTAAAGTGGATGGTAAAAACATCGACGATTACAAATTAAATCAGCTTCGTTCCTCAATGGCTATTGTGCCACAAGATGTAGTTCTTTTTGGAGGAACTATTTACGAGAACATATTATATGGCGATCCGGACGCGACAAAAGAACAAGTAAGAGCTGCTGCTAAAAAAGCAAATGCTTTGGAATTTATTGAAGAATTCCCAGAGCAATTTGAAACCTTAGTTGGTGAGCGCGGAGTGCAACTTTCGGGTGGACAACGGCAACGAATTGCCATTGCAAGAGCCATTTTAAAAAATCCTAAAATATTAATTCTAGATGAGGCGACTAGTGCGTTAGACTCAAAATCAGAAAACTTAGTGCAAGAAGCATTGGATGATTTAATGAAAGGACGAACTTCGATTGTAATTGCTCATCGCTTGTCTACCATTAAAAAAGCAGATAAAATCGTGGTGCTTAAAGAAGGAAGCGTCGCAGAAAGTGGGGCTCACGATGAATTGATAGTGAAAGAGGATGGGCTGTATAGAGATTTGAAAACCTTGCAGGTTTAAAGAATTACGAAACGTACACGTACCAATTAAGAATTGTTAATTACGAGTTACGGAATGTGCAGATAAGCGTTACAAATTTGTTATTTGGCACATAGATTCTAGCAGGCTACAACTAAAAGAATATTAATTTACCTGATATAGGTAAATTACATCCGTAATTAAATAAATATTTATTCTTGATTTTAAACGCCTAAGCGTTTAACCACCAAACTTTTCACCTTTTGAAACATGGTTTGCGGAGTAAAAAGTCTCCAATTTAAATCATCCAGTTCTCCTCCGGCAACTAAGAAGTAATCGATATTAGCATCTTGAAAGTCTGCCATTACATGCTCACGGAAGTTTATGAATGCAATCCAACCGTCTTCTACATCCTCAAACCATTCTTCGTAATACGAATCATCTGAAGCATGGTAATTCAATACATTTTCGCCAATCATGATGAACTTGTCGATGCCTTCCCCAGCCAACTCATCAATAATGTTTCGCTTTAGAAACATGATATCGTTGTGCAACAAGTCGTTCCACTCGCCAATCATCTCGATGGTGACAAACCCCTGATCGTAATCCACGTAAAGAATTTTAATGTAGAGTGTAGGCGATTCTATTTCATCCCATTGTGGATGAATAACGTGATCGTAAATGGCGTGAGCAAACTCAAACTCACTGTAAATTCTGCCATAAAACGGTGAGCGTTTATCTTCTGAAGCAACGTAATAATCTCTCCAATTATAATGTGGTTCAATTGCGTGCATGGTTTAGAAAACTACAAATGAGAGTATAATGTTCTGCAGCTTTGATATAAAATACTGCTTGTTAAAAATTAGAAATCGCATTGCGAACGCTACCATATTTATTCAATAATTCTTTTGCTTCTTCGTACGAAATATTCAGCTCTGCAATTAGCATTTGTATACCTCGCTTTACCAATTTATTATTCGACAGTTGCATGTCTACCATGCGGTTCCCTTTTACTCGTCCTAAACTCACCATAACAGCCGTTGAAATCATATTGAGTAATAGCTTTTGTGCAGTTCCAGCTTTCATTCTTGTGCTGCCGGTAACAAATTCAGGACCTACTATTACCTCAACAGGATATGTAACTGCAGCTGCCAAAGGAGAGCCTTCGTTGCAACAAATACAAGCTGTTTTTATGTTGTTGACTTCGCATTTCTCAATCGCTCCAATTACATATGGAGTAGCACCAGAGGCGGCAATGCCAATAACAAAATCTAATTCAGAAACATTGTACGCTTGCAAATCTTTCCAACCTTGCTCAGTATCGTCTTCTGCGAATTCTACAGCTTTTCGTATGGCCGAATCTCCTCCTGCAATCAACCCGACAACTAAATCATCGCTTACTCCAAAGGTTGGAGGGCATTCTGAGGCATCTACAACTCCTAATCTTCCACTTGTTCCAGCACCCATATAAAACAGCCGACCACCTTCTTGCAATCGGCTTACAATTTGAGGAATAAATTCAGCAATTCTTGGAATTACTTTCTCAATAGAATATGGAACAATTTTATCTTCTTTATTAATGTTGATCAGAATTTCTTCTGCACTCATTTTTTCTAACTCTTTGTATTTGCTTTCTGATTCGGTGGTTGCCTTGTTCATGCTTACAAAGATTTATAAGTTAGTCTTAAACGAAGTTACCATCTTTTTTAGGTCTCCCTGAAACTCCGTATCTAATTGTCTTTGCAATTTAGGCAAATCACTTGAATAGGTAGAAAACCCTGAAAAATATGCGTTATTAAATTCAATTTTATTCAACCATTCTCTCCCATTTAGTGAATCTGAAAAGAAATTGATTTCAAATAGTGCTTCTTTCATTTCTTCAATCTGCAGCTGTTTTAAGCTCCTTCTTTTCTCCAAGCTTTGTGGTGTATCAATGTTCGAATAAAACGAGTTTAGCTTCTCAATTGCCTTTCTAAGGTAGTCTTTGTAGGCGTTTCTTCGAATTCGAGAAGAAACATAATCATTAAGTTCTTTGCTATCGTCTCCAAACTTATAGGTTAAGAACTCTTCTGCCCCTAATTTCCCTACAAAATTTGCCAAATTTTCATTAAAAGTCGCGCTATCCTTTACATATAAGGTTGCATGCATCAACTCATGAATAATCAATTCCGCCAAAGAACCAGGACCACGATCTAACATGGAAGATAAAATGGGATCATTAAACCAGCCTAAAGTTGACCACGCATTTACTTCATCCAGATCCGTATCATAACCTTTAAAAATCATTTCATCTTGGATTCCTTGCGCAATTTCTAAATCGAAAGATCCCTTGTAAGGAAAACTGCCAGCAATAGGGAATGACCATTCATATGCCTTAATTTCAAACTCGGGACTCGCAGTTACTACCCACAAAATTGGCTTCCCTTTTTGATCGTAAAAAGAAGAATAGTTTTCAGTTTGTGTGAGACCTAAAAATTCTTCTGAATATGCCTTGACTTCAGCAATGTAGCTAAACTTTTGCTTTGTAGAATCAGGAAAATTTGGATCGGCTAATAGGTCATCTATTTCTTGTGCATTCCAAAGCACTTCAGCCTGACCTGCGCCTTGTTGCAGTCCATAAATAATCGATCTTAGATTAATGAAAACTAACCCAACAAAGGCAATCAGTAGAATTGTATATGCTTTTTTATGCTTTCGCATTAAGCATATCTATTAAAATAGGCTTCAGCCCACTGAAGAAAAACTCTACCGCTATGACCATGACAATTAAACCCATTAAACGCATCATTATTTTGTTTCCAGTCTCTCCTAACCAAACGGTAATTTTTCCCGAACTCCAAAGAACCAAGTATCCAATAAACGTTACAACAAGAATAGATGCAATAACAATTCCTTTCATTTCTGCTGTTTGAGCATCTTCCATTAAAACAATTGCACTCGTTATTGCTCCAGGTCCACAAATCATTGGGATAGCCAAAGGTGTTACAGAAATATCATCCACGTACTCTCTGTTTACCGACTCTTTGTTCATTTTAACCTTCACCAATTTAGCTTGTAACATATCCCAACCCATCATAAAGAAAATAATTCCACCAACAACTCTGAAACTATTCACGGATATTCCGAAAAACTTGAACAATAATTGACCGGAAAATGCAAAAACAATCAGCGTAATTGCAGCCACAATGTTGGCTTTTTTGGCAGTTCTTCTTCTTTCCTCTTTATCTAATGAATCAGTCATGGTCATAAACACAGGCATGATCCCCAAAGGATTCATTAGGGTAATGAATGAAGTAAAACAAAGCATCGCGAAAGAGAAGTACGTTTCCATCAACTTATTTATTTTTTTGCAAAAGTGAGACTTCTCATAGAATCTCAATGAAATAAAGACAACAATTAATCGTTAAACAAACGAGTTTTCATGAAACTCTTATCACTAGTAGTCTTGTGAAAATTGTTTTGTTGGAAATGGCTTTGAGATTTAAATTTCAAAGCCATTTTTGTAATAGCCTAAAAAAGAATCGATTACTAAAACGCAGCAAAAGAACAACCATTTATAGTTACGACCTGTTTTATTCTGCCGTTCAATTTATAGTTCTTTCTTCGCTATTCCCACAATTCTTTCGCGACTCTATATGTATTAGCGTGCGCTTCGACAATGTATTTAATATCTTTAGAGTAACCACCACCCATACTTGCCATTATCGGAATACTCTTACGATGAGCCATAGTTAATACCATATCATCTCTCTTTTTACAATCGTCTATACTAACTCCTAATCGTCCTAATTTATCAGTTTCTAGTATATCCACACCACTTTGATAAAAGATAAAATCAGGTTGTACTTTTTCTAATAAAACGGGTAAATGTTGATCCAATAGTTCTAAATAATCTGAACCAGTAATATCATCTGGCAGGCCCACATCCAAATCTGATTTTTCCTTACGAAGCGGGTAATTGTGTTCACCGTGCATACTAAATGTAAATACTCTTGGTTCATTTTCAAAAATCTTAGCTGTGCCATTCCCCTGGTGAACGTCTAAATCAATAATTAAAATTTTTGAAGCCAAGTTATTTCTCAATAAATAAGATGCCGCAACCGCTTGATCGTTCAATAAACAGAAGCCTTCTGCACGGTCGGCAAAAGCATGATGTGTGCCCCCTGCTATGTTAAAAGCTACACCATTTTCTAAGGCAAACTTTGCAGCTTGTATACTTCCACCAGTAATTACAAGCTCCCGTTGTATAAGCTCATCAGAATGCGGAAAACCAGAACGTAATTGTTCTTGCCTGTTTAACTGCAAACCAGATAGCTTCTTCCAATATGATTTATCATGAATGGCAAAAACATCTTCTAAGTCTATTTTAGTTGGACTAAAAAAGTTCTCTTCCAGTAATGTTCCTTCATGCAGTAATTGCTTTGGCAGCAAATCATACTTCTCCATCGGAAAACGATGATTGTCCGGCAGCGGATGAATGTAAATGTGATCCCATGCGACTTTAAACACAATATTCAATTAACAGTCAAGTTGTAAATTGACAATCGAAAACTACTTCTTGTTCTTCCCTCGAACCTCTTTCTCTATGTGGTCCCACATTTCCGGCGGAACTGCATCGAGCCCTGTAAACTCTCCTGCTCCGTATAGCCATTCACCACCATCAATAGTAACAACCTCTCCGTTAACGTAGGCAGAAAATTCTGACATTAAATATCCCGCTAAATTGGATAACTCTTGGTGCTCACCGTAGCGCTTTAATGGAATTCGTTTCAATGGGTCAATTTTTTCTTTTAACCCTTCTGGGAACAACCTGCTAAATGCTCCGGTGGTTGGAAATGGTCCGGGCGCAATGGCATTGGTTCGAATACCATATTTCGCCCATTCGGCCGCTAATGAACGTGTCATAGTTAAAACACCTGCTTTCGAAACTGCAGACGGTACCACATATCCGGATCCTGTCCAGCTATAAGTAGTCACAATATTGAGAACGGTTCCTTTAATCTTGTTTTTAATCCAATACTGACCCATTAATAAGGAACAGTTGTACGACCCTTTCAAAACAATGTCTACGATAACATCAAATGCTTTTGGCGATAGTCGTTCTGTAGGACTAATAAAATTTCCTGCAGCATTATTTACTAATCCATTAATTTCTCCAAATGTTTCAACTCCTTTGGCTATTAAGCTTTCTACTTCTAATGGCTTTCTAACATCACATGCTACGGCCAAAATTTTGCCTCCAGTTTCTTCCGTAAGCTCTTTAGCTGTTCCGTCCAATACATCTTGCTTTCTACTTGCAATTATCACGTTAGCTCCCAATTGCATGAAGTACTTGGTCATTGATTTTCCCAGACCTGTTCCACCACCTGTTACTAAAATTGTTTTGCCGCTCAACTCTTCGGCTTTAAACATGGGTTCTGTATATTTCATATTATCTTTTTTTAGGTCTATTTGATTTTTCATTTAATCCAAAAATGGAATTTAAAATGGACATGACTAAACTCAGCAAAAAGGCCCACCATAATCCATCAACATCAAACCCATCGACAAGTTTGTCGGCAATTAATAAAATAATGGCATTGATGCAAAATAAAAAAAGCCCTAAAGTGATTAACGTTATTGGTATCGTCACAATAATTAATAATGGTTTGACTAATGCATTTAGTATTGCCAATACGATGGCTACAATAACAGCATCGTAAAAATTTTCTACCTCAACTCCGGGCAGCAGGTAAGACGCAATAATTAATGCAACTGCATTTAATAAAAGTTTTGTAATCCAACTCATGGTTTTATTTTTATTGTGAAACAATCTGCATCAACTGGGCACAGAAAATAGCACCAAACGTTCCAACCGCGTAACCAAACACTGCTAGTAACACTCCTACAGGAGCCAAGGCCGGACTAAATGCTGAAGCGACAATTGGAGCTGAAGCAGCACCACCAACATTCGCTTGACTTCCAACCGCTACAAAGAAAAATGGTGCTTTAATAATTTTTGCAACAACTAGCAGAATAATTACGTGAACCAGCATCCAAATAATCCCAATAAGGAACAACTCGAGGTTATCGAAAATAGCTAATATGTCCATTTTCATCCCAATTGTAGCAACAAGAATATATAGAAAGGCGCTGCCAAATTTAGATGCTCCTACTCCTTCGTATGACTTTAATTTTGTAAATGAAAAAACCAATCCCATTATAGTAGCGATTACAACTAACCAAAAGAAATGGCTTGCCATCGATGTCAAACGATAAGCTTCAAGAAACTCTTTCTTAGTTTGCATAATTGGGGTAATCAAATCTGCACCAAAGTGAGCTATCGCGGTTCCTCCAAAACCAATGGCGCAAATGATCATGATATCTGTCAAGATAGGAATCTTAGTGTTACTTGCCGCATAATCCTCAATTCCCTTTTTCACTTCCTCAATAGCTGAAGAATCGGCTTTTAGTTTCTTATCTAATTTTTCCGTCATCCCTGCTCCAATTAGCAGAAACGCCATCCAAATATTAGCAACAATAACGTCTACCGTAATCATTGCTGAAAACAGCTTGTCACTTGCTCCATAAATTTCTTTCATTGCGGTTTGATTGGCACCTCCACCAATCCAACTTCCTGCCACAGTGGCAAGGCCTCTCCATACTTCATCAGGCCCTGACCCGCCAATTAAATCAGGCGCAAATGCTGAAACAGCTAATATTGCAATTGGCCCACCTAATATAATTCCTAAGGTTCCTGCAAAAAACATGATAATTGCCTTAGGCCCAAGCTTCACAATTCCCTTCAAATCAATACTTAAACATAATAAAACAAGAGAAGAAGGAAGCAAATAACGAGACGCAACAAAGTACAGATTAGAACTATCTCCGGAAATTATACCTGCAGAGTTAAGTATTGAAGGAACGAAATAGCACAGCAATAACGCCGGTATTACTTTATAAAATTTTACCCATCTTGTTTTACTACTGCTAGATGTTTTAAAGATAACAGCCAGAATAGCCATTAAGATTCCTAAAACAACTGCATCGTTGGTAATAAAAGCTATAGCCTTTGAAGTTCCTTCCATAGTTTTTCAAAAAGTAAAAAAAACCAAGATAGGGATTTTGTATGAATGTTATAGAGAATCTACTTTAAACAGTTTTTGAGAATTTTCAACTCTTCTACCTTCGCCAATTGACCATTTTTGTTGTAACCAAACATTAGGTTATTTATCATTCGATTTACCACGGTCATTTTTTCGCAGGGCATGAAAAATTTATCTTGTTTGTCAATTTTCAGCTTCTTCAAATAATCTTCAATGTCGCTGCGTTGGAAAAGGGAGCCTTTATTGAATGGATCTATGTAAAATAAAACAGATTCATCATCTACCGTATCTAAATATTGAAGTGGTAGGATTAAATAGGCAACAACAAAGTGCTCAGGTAAATTCACTCCGTAAATGGGCAACTTTAAGCGTTCGGCCAACTCTAAATACAACATACAGATGCTAATGGGATTGCCTTTTTTAGACTGCAATACATTATTGATGTACGACTTTCGTGGAGCATTATAATCCTCCTTGTTTCCACTAAAACCATTCAATTCAAAGAATACCTTATTTAACACGCCCACCTTTTCAAGTGCCGTGTAATCAGGGTTCATTTCAAGCCAACATTGCTTGTATAAATTATCTACTGTTTGACGGATCGCTTTCTCATCTAACTCAGAGTATTGATAATGCGTTAATATAATGGCTGCCTCTAATAAAGAATGTGATTCTCCATTTTTCCAATCTGTAAGGCGATTTTTCACCTCTTGAAATTGAATTTGATGAATGATGGATTCAATTCTGAGTTGTAAAATTTCATTGAAAGAATTTTCCCAAGCATCTTCCAACTCACTCACAACTTGATCTCCAAAACTGAGCAGTTCTTGGCTCACTTGAGAGAAAATAGTCTCATCTGGGTCATCCAAAAGGTTAATTAGCGCAGATATTCTTGAGGCATCTTTCATATTTATCAAAGATAATCAAAGACCAAGCGCTTGAATTTAAATAAAATGAAGTTTTGAACCTGAAAATGTTAAATAAAGAAATGTTCCAAATTACTCTTTCAAGATGCTCTCTGGACCGTCATACATAAGGTGAAGCATTTTAGAAAATGTTTTTCTAAAATTGTTTTATGCCGTTAATCGCTCCAAAACAGTATCAATCAACTTATTCATAACGGGCTTATAATCTTTACTGAATGAATTGGCATAGCGATTTGCAACAACGGCGCAAACGGTGCACGCCTCGTGTCCCATTAAGCCACTAAGCCCATAAAGCGCAGATGTTTCCATTTCGTAATTCACAATTTTATTCCCTTTGAAGTCAAATTTCCGCAAATCGTCGTTTACACTTTGGTGTCTCGGCAATAAGCGTAATCTGCGACCTTGTGGAGCATAAAACCCATTTGCTGTCATGGTAACTCCTGGGTGAAACCCTTTACCAACCTTTGCAATTAATGCACTCGAACCCTTCACCAAATAAGGCTGATTGAACCGGTCGTTCCAGGAAGTCTGAGATTTAAATGCTTCAAACATCTCTTGCTCTTCAGCATCCATTTCAAACTCGTAAAAATTCATCAATCCATCTAAACCAATGGCATGGGTAGAAACTACTACTTCATCTGCCGGAACACTTTCCTGTATTGAGCCGCACGTGCCAATTCTAACAATTTCCAACGAAGTTAACTCCTCTTTAACCGTTCGTTCTTGTAGATTACAATTTACTAGCGCATCTAACTCATTTAATACAATATCAATATTATCTGTACCAATTCCTGTAGCCAATGCCGTAACTCTTTGCCCTTTGTAACTTCCGGTATGGGTAATGAATTCTCTATTTTTAACTTTACATTCAATAGAATCAAATTTTGCAGAAATGGTAGCTATGCGCTGTGGGTCACCGGCAACAATGATCTTACTAGCAACTTGCTCTGGCTTCAGCGCCAAATGGTAAATTGACCCATCAGGGTTTAGTATTAATTCGGACGGATGAATCATGAGAAATGAGTTTTATCACGAAACTACAAAAAATTAATTCTTAGCTCGCAATTTGGTAGTTGAATAAAATGAAATTGAATAACTTTATCAAAATATGAATAACACGAAACACCAATCCCAACTAAACAAGATTTTAATACCGATTGACTTCCCAAACACTTCAAAGTTAGCACTCGAGTATGCAGCTAATTTGTGCAAGGCATTTGACTCTGAATTACACTTGGTTCACATTTACAAAACTTCTACCATAGATGTTTTGCCAAACTTAACTGCCTCTTCTGCTAGCCTTCCCAACTACGAAGGGTTAAGAGAGATGGTTATTGAAGAGCTAAATGCAGTTGGGGAAAAGTTTAGCAAACAAAACAATATAGCCTATAACATTGAAGTAAAAGAAGGAAGCGTTTCCAAGGGAATTATTGCATCTGCTAAAGATTGTGGTGCTGACCTAATTGTTATTGGAACACATGGCGTTAGTGGTTTTGAAGAATTCTTCATGGGAAGTAACGCTTATCGCGTGGTAACCTCTTCTGCTGTTCCATTACTAACAGTGCAGGAACACTCTGACAAAATGGGGTTTCAAAACATCGTTTTACCAATCGACTGTTCACAACATACGAGAGATAAAGTTTCTGAAGTCGTTGCACTTGCAGAGTTAATGGGTAGTAAAGTACACATCGCACAATTAATGAGAGAGGATGATGACACTGCCATCATGAATTTAAAAGTAAAACAAATTGAAGAGCACCTAGATCACAAGTCAATTGCTCATCAAACGACAGTAATCAGCAATGAAAACATTGCAGAAGCTACTTTAGAGTTTGCAAATAAGGTAGTTCCAGATTTAATTGCAACTATGACAGATCAAGAAAACTATACTGGGTTTTTTATTGGTGAATATTCGCAACAAATTGTGAATCATTCTAAGATTCCCGTATTAAGTGTTACGCCCATAGGAATTGTAAAAGGTTTTTCTCAAGATCAATTGGGTGGCGCTAGTAATCCATTTTAATCAAGCTTTAAATATAAATGCAAACAGAGCTAATCACCATTGGTGATGAAATACTTTTTGGACAGACCATAGACACAAATTCTGCCTGGATGGGCAAGAAATTAAATGCACTAGGCATTCAAGTAAGTCAAATTACTTCCATCAAGGACGAACGAGAAGCCATTAAAAAAGCATTACTAGCCGCGGAACATTCCGCAGCTAGTTTGGTTTTAATCACCGGTGGGTTGGGTCCAACTAAAGACGACATCACGAAACACGTGTTAAGTGAATATTTCGATACGTATCTTGAACGCAACCAAGAAGTATTAGAAAAAATTCAATCATTTTTTAAAGAAAGAGGAAGAGAAATGTTGGAGTCTAACAACCAACAAGCAGACTTGCCTAAAGCGTGCACCATATTGCTTAATGAAATGGGAACTGCCAGTGGAATGTGGTTTGAAAGAAACGACACCATTTTTGTGAGTATGCCCGGTGTGCCTTACGAGATGAAGCACTTGATGAGCGAACAAGTGTTGCCAAGATTGCAGGAAATTTTTCAATTACCTGCAATCTTCCATAAAACCATAATGACTGAAGGTATTGGTGAGTCTTTCTTAGTTGAAATAATTAAAGACTGGGAAATCAGTTTAATTGCTGAAGACATTAAGATTGCCTACCTGCCATCACCAGGAATTGTTAGGGTTAGGTTAACAGCTATGGGAACTGAAATAGAACCATTGCAGGAAAAAGTGAATAGAAAAGCACAAGAATTACATTACCTTATCCCTCAATATATTTTTGGTGAAGATGACATATCGATGGAAGAAGCATTGGGTAATTTATTGAAAGAAAAAGGTAAAACCATTGCTTCTGCAGAAAGCTGCACAGGTGGTTACATTGCTCATTTATTAACAAACCGACCCGGAAGTTCTGCATTTTACTTAGGCGGATTTATTTCTTACGATAACCAAGTAAAAGTTGAAGTTCTGAATGTTGATAAGGATTCAATTAAGGAAGAAGGAGCCGTAAGCGAAACTGTGGTAAAACAAATGGCTAACGGGGCAAGAAACTTGCTAAAAACAGACTTAGCCATCGCTACATCAGGGATAGCCGGACCTGATGGAGGAACAGATGAAAAACCTGTTGGAACAGTTTGGATTGCAGTAGCCTCGACTAGTGGAGTTATCGCAAAGAAGTTTTTGTTTGAAAAAAATAGAGACCGTAACATACGCAGAAGCGCTATGTCAGCTATGAGTATGGTGAGAAAGGTATTAATAACTTAAAACCTCACCATCTCCTCAATCACTTCGCCTTCACGTTGAACTTTCACCATGGTAGAATCGCCTTTTTCGAATAAGCTTAAGCCTTTCATGTACGCTTTCATTCCGTGTATTAAGACGGTGTCCATTTGAATTACAATGTCTCCCTTTAAGAACCCGGCTTTGCTAGCTGGTTTGCCCTCGGTAACTCCGTCGATTCGCATTCCTTCCCCTTGAAACAAATAATCTGGCATCACTCCTAGCGTTACTGTAAATCTTGGATTGTCCTCACTTTCGTCTTTCGTCTTCACAAACTCTAACGAGTCTTGAGCGTCTAATTGCTCAGCAAGACGCGCAATTAATGCCTTAATCATTTGGATGCCGTTGTAATTTATCTTCTCAACATCATCACTTGGTTTGTGATAATCTTCATGCTGACCAGTAAAAAAGTGCAATACCGGAATGTCTTGTAAGTAAAACGAAGTATGGTCAGAAGGTCCAACACCGGACTCCCCATAAATAAAAGATAAGTTATCCCAATTCGCATTTTCTAATTCATTCGTCCAATTTGGATTCGTTCCAACTCCATTAATTGCCAATCCTTTCGAAGTATCTAATCTCCCTACCATGTCAAAATTCAACATGTATTGAACTTCATCTAGATTGATGGTTGGGTTTTTACAATAGTAATTTGACCCTAACAATCCCATTTCCTCTCCAGAAAATGCCATAAACAGGTAGTTTGATTTATTTGCAGTTTTACTGTTCTTCAACTCTTCCGCTAAGGCTAACATCAGCGTCACTCCACTTGCATTATCATCCGCTCCATTATGTATTGCACCGTCTTTTTCAGCATAAAGCGAACCTGAAATTCCATGACCTAAGTGATCGTAATGCGCGCCGATAATTACCGTTTTTTTAGCTCCATTATCTATCATTCCTAGTACATTGGAAACCTGAATACTTTTCGCTGAATCTAACTTTTCTTCATGTGGATTTGCTTTTGGAGCATAATCAAATGTTTGTAGAAACCCGGCTTCTCCCTTTTCGGATAAACCAATTGCTCTCATTCTTTCTGAAATGTACTCTGCAGCTAAACGCTCCCCCTCAGTTCCACTTTCTCTGCCCTCCAAAGAATCTGAAGCCAAGTACTTGATATCAGATTTTAATACCACTAAAGAGTCTACTTTTTTTTCTTGACAAGAAAACATCAAGAGTGAAGCCGTGCAAACGGCAAATAATAATTTCAACTTCATAATTTTGAAAAAAAAATCAAAGCTAAACAATACTATTCTTTCGTTTTTACTAAAAACTTAACTTGGCACACAAATTATTAAAAAATGAAACAAGTATATATTTCAATTTTAAGCTTATTTATTATCGCTTGCGGAGCTGAAAAGAAAGCAGAAACTTCAACAGAAGATACAATACCTGCAGATTCAGTTGCAACTGAAGCCTCTATAATCAATGAAAGAGAAACCCATTTTGCAAGTCTTAAACAACTAACAGATGGTGGTGATAATGCTGAAGCTTATTGGAGTTTTGATGACTCAAAGTTGGTTTTTCAAGTAAGCAATCCTGAATGGGAATTGGAATGTGATCAGGTATTTGTTTTCGATTGGCAAAACGACAATTTGATGGAAAAAATGCCACAAATGGTTAGTACAGGTTTAGGTCGAACAACTTGTTCGTACTTTTTGCCCGGAGACACGACCATTGTCTATGCTTCTACCCATTTAGCGGACTCTGCTTGCCCTCCTACTCCAGAAAGAACAAATGGTCGCTATGTTTGGCCCATTTACGAGAGTTTTGACATATTTACTGCAGACTTAGAGGGTAATATCATTAATCAATTAACAACAGAACCGGGCTATGATGCTGAAGCTACCGTTTCACCAAAAGGTGATAAAATTGTCTTTACTTCTTTACGAACGGGCGATTTAGAATTATTCACTTGTGACATTGACGGTTCGAATGTTAAGCAAATCACATTCGATTTGGGTTATGATGGTGGTGCATTTTTCTCACCTGAAGGAACGAAATTAATTTTCAGATCGAGTCGTCCCAAAACGGATGAGGAAGTGAAGAAATACAAAGACTTGTTGGCCGAAGGTTTGGTGGAACCAACTAATATGGAACTATACATATGTAATGCGGATGGCTCAGAACTGAGACAGTTGACAGACTTAGGTGAAGCAAACTGGTGTCCATTCTTTCACCCTTCAGGAGAGAAAGTTATTTTCGCTTCGAATCATCATTCAGAGCGAGGATTCCCTTTCAACTTGTACATGATTAATATCGACGGAACTGGATTAGAGCAGGTAACAAATGACGGCACATTTGATGCTTTCCCTGTCTTTTCTAACGATGGAAAACACTTGGTATTTTCTTCAAATAGAAACAATGGTGGCACAAGAGAAACAAATTTATTTGTCGCAGAGTGGCAAGATTAAAATCCTGTCTTTTGAGATTTTACATGCTCCACTAAAACCCCAACACAGCCTGTTTCTCTGACTTTCAACTTCATTTTTGATTCTTCTCCAGGAACGGTAACTTCAACAATTAAACTCATTGAACCTTCAGCTGTAAACTCGATATAGGGGCTGTAGGCGTCTTGGGAATTATCATATAGTAATTCTTTAACTAATTTAAATTGAGGTCTATTGCTACCTACTGGGGTAACAGTTTCTTCGCTGTAGGAGTCTTCTGAATAACTATCTTCTGAATAATCATCTTCCGAATAGTCATCCTCAGAATAATCATGCTCAGAATAATCGTCTGAACTTTCATCGGAAGCGGATTCTTCAAAAACTATCTCCTCTTCTACTTTTGGTTTGATCAACACCTTCTGTTTTTCATAAATTTTAAACCTAACCTCACCTCCAAGATTCTCTTCATTACAAACAGACACTCGATAATCTTGCCCATTGTAAGCTACTAAATGAAATTCTGAAACCTGCCCTTTCGTCATAATGGCACTTTTAGACTGGCTGTCATACTTCATAAATACGCCATCGTTATCACTGCAGTTTTTTTTGTGGTAGTAAGAACACTCTGTTTGCGCCTGAGAAGTCAAACCAGTTAAAACAATACCGAAAAGTAAAATAAATTGCCTCATAGTTTTTATATATTTTGAGCTACAATTTGAGATCTATACATCCCAACTTCCTCTCTTAATTTTAAAAATTGATCCATTGTCATTTGTGTTTTCTTGCCTTTCCCAAAAACCAACTTCCCTTCTTTTTTCTTCATTGATTTCACCGAAGGACCTTGCTGAAAAGAGTCAAATACTCCCTTAATTTCTTGAATTTTCTTCAATTCATTTGTCACCCCTAGTTCATTCCTATTTTTTGACAGGTAGGTATATAAATTATCGTACGTTATTTTTTGAGCTGCGATTCGTTCAACCGCCGAAGAAGCAAGATCGACGTCTTCAATAGCATTTAGGCTTATATAAATACTTTCAGTCCAACCTCCTAACGACATTAATGCTAGTTTCCCTTTTTGTCCGTTACCTTCTAAATACTGAACGGCGTTATAATAAGCATCGCTTGCTATTAAAGCCAAAGAATCAGGATTTTCCATATTTGCTTGTATCTGTGCCACCATATCTTCTGTCATTAGTTCTTCAATTTGCAAGTCTAAACTAAGTTTTCGAACGGTTTCGTAAAGTTTAATCGTAGACTCTACATCTTGATAAGCGGCAGTATATGCTAAATCTGCTGCATAAATTCCAAATACTAATGCTTTCTTGCTAGGATCAGTATAATTAGAAGCCTCTCTATAATCGTGGAGCAAAGATTTATTATATGCAATACCGTTGTCATTTATAAAAGCAAACATTTCCTCTGGAGAAGGTATTGCGTAATAAGATGCTTTTTTAAACTCATCTACAGTAGCTGTTTCCTCATTTATCTCTTCCTTCACTGTTGGCTCATTTCGTTTACTTTCCGCTGTGCAAGCAGAAAGAAGGAGCAGTAAACTAAAGGATATAATTAACTCTTTCATCTTTTTAAATTTAAGATCGAAGATATTAAAAGCCAGTCAACAATTCTAAAAAAATAGAACTTTATTTCAAACTGAAATTTTTAATCGCTTCTTGCGTAACAAGTGTAAACCAAAATAGGTTAGTAAGCCATTTAACATCAGTAATTCAAAACCGAATTTATATCCATTCAACCATGATTCAGAATTAAGTTGAATGACGTAACAAATTACAGGACAAACCAAACAAACCAAAGGCACCCATTTATCTTTTAAATTAATCTTGTGGAGTAAGCCAAACACATACAAGCCTAAAAGTGGTCCGTAAGTGTATCCCGCCACTTTAAACAAACTACTAATTACGCTTTCATCACTAATCAAGCTAAAAAGTAAAATTACTAGGTACAACACAAATGACATTATGATATGAGTTGCTTTTCTTGTTTTTTTAGCCTCAAGTTCTGGTTTTTTCTCAACAGCCAAAAAATCGACACAAACAGATGTTGTCAAGGCAGTTAATGCCGAATCGGCACTAGAATATGCGGCTGCAATTAATCCCAAAATAAAAAATACCGAAACAGCAATACCCAACGTATTACTCAATGCTAGAGATGGAAATAACTCATCGGTCATGGCAGTTATTTCTATTCCATTCTGATTGGAGTAAATAAATAAAAGTGCTCCTAAAACCAAAAACAACAAGTTAACAAGCACCAAAACGATACTCATAGAAAACATATTCCACTTTGCTTCCTTTATATTTTTGCAACTCAAGTTTTTCTGCATCATATCTTGATCTAAACCAGTCATAACAATAGTTATAAATGCTCCGCTTAAAAACTGTTTCCAAAAGAAATTAGAGGCTCGCCAATCATCAAAGAAAAATACTTTAGAGTAATCACTTGCCTTAACGGTAGATATTAAGTCTGAAAAACCAAGATTTAACTGATCTCCTATTTGGTAAATTGCCACACCAACGGCTAACAACATAAACAAGGTTTGTAAGGCATCTGTCCAGACTATCGTTTTGATTCCGCCCTTTGCAGTATATACCCATATTAGCAAAATGGTAATCGCAACAGTAAGGTAGTAAGGGATGTTCCAATCATCAAAAATTGCGATTTGCAGTACATTAGCCACCAAATATAACCGAAACGCAGCACCTATGGTACGTGAAAGTAAGAAGTAAAATGCGCCTGTTTTATAACTCCAAAAACCGAAACGTTGCTCGAGATAGGTGTAAATGGATGTTAAATTTAATCGATAATATAGTGGCATTAAAATATTTGCAACTACAACATATCCCAACAAGTAGCCCAACACCATCTGCAGGTATGAAAACTGACTTGTACCTACCCAACCAGGCACGGATATAAACGTAACGCCAGATAACGAAGTTCCAATCATTCCGAAAGCAACTAAATACCATGGGGAATTTTTGTTACCTACAAAAAATGAGTTATTATCAGCTCCTTTAGAGGTAATGCGAGCAATCAGCAACAAAAAGAGAAAATACAAAGCAACAATTCCTGCTATTACTGCTGAACTCATACGCTAGTGCAGATTAAAGCGCTCTTGCGCCATGGTGGCAATGTCTTCTCCAATTGCCAAACATGCCGTTGCTGCAGGTGAAGGGGCATTTAACACGTGAATACTGTTGTTCTTATATTCGATTTTAAAGTCTTCAATCATTTCACCATCTGGGCCAAGAGCCATGGCACGAACACCGGCCCTTCCCGTTCGAATATCATCCATTGTCAAGGAAGGGATTAATTCTTGCAACCTTTCTAGAAATAATCTTTTACTAAAAGCTCTTTTGTATTCATCTAGGCCAAACTTCCAATGCTTTGCAAATAGTTTCCAAGTTCCTATATAACCTAGCGCATCCATTGTGTCTTTTAAGTCAAAATCGGTTTTTCCATACCCTTCCCGCTTAAATGTGAAAACAGCATTTGGCCCACATTCTATTTCTCCATCTGTCATTCTAGTAAAATGAACCCCTAAAAATGGAAATGCAGGATTCGGAACAGGGTAAATTAAGTGTTTCACCTTGTGTTTTCCTTGGTCGTTTAATTCATAATAATCTCCTCGAAAACCAACAATTTGCATGTCCAAATCCACTCCATCATCTTTTGCTAAACGATCTGATTGCAATCCTCCGCAATAAATCATGTGCTTGGCCTTATAACTTGTTTTCTCCGTTTTTATTGAAGAAACCCCTCCTTCGTGGTTTGCATGAATGAAAGCATCCTCTAAAGAGACTTTACTCTCAGGCTGAATTGCAAGTGCCAACTCTGCCATTCGATCAGTGGCTTGAACGTAATTAATAATTCCAGTACAACCTACTCTTATTCCTCCTATACTATTGCAAAAGGGCTCAATCTCCCGGACTTGGTCTCCGGTTATTTTCTCAATGTCTTCCGTATCGTTTGCTAAACCATTCGCAAAAATCTTCTCCATAAAAGGAAGTTGCGCTTCTTCAGTTGCTACAACAACTTTCCCGCAAACCTCATGGTCAATATTGTATTCTTTAGAGAACTTTACCAATGCTCTTCTTCCTCTTACACAAGTAATCGCTTTTTGAGAACCAGGCTTATAATACAAACCGGAATGGATAACACCAGAGTTATTGCCTGTTTGGTGAGCCGCTAAATGGTCCTCTTTTTCAATCAATAAAATTTTTAAATGAGAAAATTTTAACTGCATCTGGTAAAGCGTTGCAACTCCAACAATTCCTCCGCCAACTATGGCAATGTCGTATATCTTATCTTGATTCAAAACTTGAAAATTTTAGGTTGTAAAAGTAAGCACAAGTCAACTTTTATTGGCTGCAATTTGTTCATTCTTTGGCACCCTTAATAATAGAACAAAACCTACAATAAAAAATGCTCCCAAGGCATAAATTGAATTCCTCATGCTTCCTGTCCATCCTTCAATAAACCCATAAGCAAAGGTTCCAATTACTATTCCTAACTTCTCTATTACGTCGTAGAAACTGAAAAATGAGGCGTGATCTTTGGTTTGTGGAAGCAATTTAGAATAGGTTGAACGAGAAAGCGACTGAATTCCTCCCATCACCAATCCAACAGAAGCAGCAATGACATAAAATTCAATTGGTTCGTGAATAAAATATGCTCCCAAACAAATGAACACCCAAATAAAAAGGGTGATGGACAGCGATGCAATGTTTCCTATTTTACTCGAAAACCAAGAGAACAGGTAAGCTCCTCCAATTGCAATAAATTGAATAATTAAAACCGACACTATTAATCCTGTTTTGGCACCATCGCCTTCCCAGTTAATTTCTTTGGCCGCAAAAAGTGTAGCCATAATCATGACCGTTTGCACACCCATACTGTAAACAAAAAAGGAACCTAAATATCGCTTCAATGTTGTTAGCTCTTTTAATTCTCCCCAAACTTTTTTCAGTTCTTTAAATCCTTTGGTAAACTTATTTTCTTTGGGTTTATCTGAGTAAGAGGCATTCGGCAAGTAAGCATAGGTATATTGACTAAACCCAATCCACCAAACTGCTACAGATAGAAAAGCATATTTAACAGGCATATCAAAACCCATTATCGCTACCAAGTTTAATATCAATAAAACAGAACTTCCAACATATCCCAAGGAGTATCCTCTCGCAGAAATTTTATCATGATCTTCAGCATGAGCAATCTCGGGTAAATAAGCGTTGTAGAACACCAAACTACCCCAAAACCCAACACTTGCCAATAAAACAGGAATCATACTCAACTCTAAATGATTTACATCAAAAAAGAAAAGAGATGCACAGGCTAGAGACCCTAGGTAACAGAAGAATTTTAAAAAACTTTTTTTACTGTCCGAATAGTCAGCAAGGCCTGATAACAATGGTGAAATAATTGAAACAATTATAAATGAAACTGAAATTACATAGGAGTAGAGCTGCGTATTTCTGAAACTCCCACCTAAAAACTCAACCAAATCGTTTGTTAAATTACCGTAGGCATCATGACTTGTTTGGTATTCATAAAACATTGGAAAAATTGCTGTAGTAATAACCAAGGGGTATACAGAATTGGCCAAATCGTAAAAGGTCCAAGCACGGATAATTTTTTTATCGCCTTTTTTAATCATGCGCTAAAGATAACAAAACTGGAACTTGGCACGATTTTCCATTACCAGTATAATTCAAGTACTTTTACCCTTTAAAATTTTTACCTCATGAAAAATTTTTTTTGACTTTTCTTACTTACCGCATTTATTTTTGGCACTTCTTGCAGAAATGACGATGATGGCGATAACGATGCACTTTCGGGTTATAAAAGAATAGTGAATAAAAACTTCAAACATACAAGTGCTGAGGTTAGAGCGAATGGAATAATTCTAGCAAATAGAAGTTTGGTATTTGATTATGAAAGAGACAATGTTACCCGATATGAAAGTTCGGGTATCGCAACTACAAGGTATGAAGTATTAAAATGTGACCCTACCGAACCAAATGAAGAGTTTTATTTTGGACGTTAATTTCAAACGATGCTAAGCTTATACTAGATTACGGTGGCTCTAACGTGCAAGTTTATAACATCATAGTTAACGATGGCAGAAATTTAGTTTTAGAGCGTTTTACAATTGAAGACGTTGACAACGACGGAACTCAAGAGTCGGTGCAAACACGATTAACTTATGCCCGCTCTTAGTTACAAATAGTGCAATACCTATTTTTTAATTGTGTATTTTCTAAATTTTGCTTTCCATTTACTGTTTTGGTGAAAAACTGACAGAAAACAGTAGGATACAATTGACTCGCCTTTTCCATTAACCCTGCATACATTAAATCACTTACTTGAGATTTGTCATACACTGCTATTTGTAGAAAATAAAAAAGCATCTCTTTATTTACTTTTTCATCTTGCACATCAGCTCGTAATAGCTGAATTGCATAGCTAAATTGGTCTTGGTAACAAAGCGTCTTTGCTAAATTCAATTTTTCATTGCTGTTCAGATTTCCCTTTTCTTGCCACTTCATTAATTCCGTAAAACTCTTCTTCCGCTTGTCAAACACCCCCTGATCATAGAAGTAATCTACCGCCAATAAACTATAATTCATAATAGCTCTTGCATACTTCTCAGGAGCAATTTGACCTGCCGAAATTTTTCTAAAATCAGATAACCAACCTTCCATATTTCTTATTTCTCCTTGATGGTTAGACCAATATTCTAATTTCGCAACATGATAATTAAATGCTACCTCAGATTGCCGCTTATTAATTAAATAGAGCTCAAAGAAAGCTAGGTAAATCGGATTCCCACCATAATTCTCAGCTCCCATAAATGATTCTAACACTATTTGATTGTTGATAACAGCCAATGTATTCCTTTTTTGACTAGGATCAGCTTGCGGTAATTCTTTTGCGCTCAACTCCCCTGCTCTAACTTTATTCAGAAGTTTAGACTGAACAAAAAGCGCTGGTTCAATTTGATTATTTCCCAAAAAGAAGCGATACAGATTAAGTTGCTCTGCCAATTCTGTTTTTAACTGAACCTTCGCTTCACCCTTAACAGCATATTGCAATTCATTCAACCCATGTAAAAACATTTTTAACTTTCCATCTTCTTTTTGTGCTTCTCTTAGAAATTCGATTTTCTCTTCTTCATTCAATTCCGCCATTTCTAATTGATAGTAGGTATTCTCAACATAAGACTGCAGCGAATCCCACGCAACTTGAGTTTTATCCAAGCTTTCCTCTTCCATCGTTTGAAGGCTCTCTTGATGTATCGGTGAAACTTGAAGTACAAGGTTCGATGAAGCAATTGTAAAGTTCAACTTTTCCAACTCAGATTTTGCGTTTTTCAATGAATCCCAACCATTTGGAAATAAGGGAATGTTAAATTGCAATGAATCTTTCCATTGAAATTCGGTCGCAGCGCTTTCTCCTGCTACTGCAAACTCAATAGGAACTTGCTCCGATTTCTTCAATTCTATTTTATTAAATGGAACCGTTGCACAGTGCACCCCGTCCTTAATTATGATAAGATTTGGTTCAGTTAAGTCTTTCGAATAAAAGCTCGGCACATTTCCCATCTTTACATTCAACTCTCCAATGCTATCTGCTAAGTTTTGACCTAACAAATAAGACTTTTTAAGCGGCTTTTGCAAGAATCCTTTGGCAACAGTGCCCGGAAACAATTGGACCCCTTTATCACATTTGTATTGTCTTTGATCTACCCAATCAATTGCAACGGCATCTGATGCATCGCTCAACAATTGTTCTACAAAAGGTAAACTGTGGTATTCAAAATAAACCTGATTGCCTTTGATTTTTATTACGTCTGAAAAAAGCTGTGGAACACTTGAAAAACGTTCTAAGAAATTACTACATTTTTGCTTGTCGAAGGGCTCTATTCCATGATTTTTCAAACTCAACTTTTCTTTTCCAAGCGGCTCGTATGGCTCACTTCCAAATACCGCACAAAATAAATGGTCCACCTCATCACTTACAATTACAGAAAGACCTAAAGTTGTAAATTGTGGGTCTAGTAAGTTCAGTTTACTGCTTTTCTCATCTTCTAACCAAGCAGTAACTATAGCTTTCACCAACTTCTCGTCGGTGTTTATTTCTTCCCTTAATCCATTTGGTGCTAGAGCTTCTTTCGCTCCAAAAACAATTTGCGATAAATTTTCTTCTAGTTGGCCATGTAATCCTTCGTAATATAGAACACGCTGAGTAACATTATCCTTTTTACTGTTATCTTGAGTGTGAATTAACCGCCCCAGCTCGGAACAGTATTCTGCTTGATCAAAAGCGGCAGCCGATAAAATCTCATCCAATTCTAATTGTGGTAATTCTTGTGCTGTGCGAATACCATTCACTTCTTTCAATAGCAGTTCAGCCAAGTACACATCCCTTTCTTGCGCTGTTAAAAACAATGAAGTAACTAACAGAACAATTGTAAAAAATATCCTTTTCATTTATCGTTCAACGGTTATTGTAACTCTTCTATTTTTTGATTTACCTTCTTCTTGAACTCCAAGGTATATAATTTCTCGCTCTCCGGACCAAGAAGTGTAGAAGTTTTGTAGATTAAAGTTACTCATCCTCTCTTTCACAACATCAGCTCTTTTTTGCGAAAGCTGGAGATTGTGTTCAATACTAGCATCTTGATCTGCGTGCCCTTCAACTTTTATAGGATAAAAAATGGGAAGTGGTAACTGTTCAATAAATTGATCCAATCGCAACAATTCATTCTCTGAAATAGAAAATTTATCCTTTTCAAAGTAAACAACATGACTCCAGCTGACTTTATTTGTATTTAGAGGTGAATCAGGAACTGCAAATCGTTCTTTGCCCAAATAAAAGATCTATGTAATAGCAGGACGTTCTGCTCTTTGCCGCTGTATTCACGATCTTTTCAGTAATAAAATGCTTAGCGAAATAATTCCCAATCGTTATGAACTTCTCCCCGCCCTTTGCTATGTATTTCGCATGCAACTTTTGCCACGAATGTGATTGATCGGCCATCTGCTCAAATACAAGCTGCGGATGGTTTTGAAATCGAATCCAGAGATTCGAGTACAATCCAATTCTACCAAAGAATGCCCCGACTTTATTCATCCCAATGAGTGAGTTTTCTGATAGGCGTATGTATAAACTAAACTCATATTCTTCCCCTTCCAAAAGCGTGTCGATTAATTCTACTTGTAAATATTCTAAAGAAGATCCTATTTCGCTTAAAAAAATAACACCTGCCATTCCATCGCCGCTCTTAGGAGAGATAGAAGCTTTTAAACCGCAGTTATGAAATAATTCTGGCGTACCTGCATTTGCTCCAAACCAGTGTTTTGCCAATTCTAGTTGGCGAAGCCCCGTTGGGCAGACATGAACTTCTTCAAAACCCGGATTAGGATTAAGATTTTGTGCCTTGCAGAAACTTATAAGCAGAAAAAAAGCCACCGAAGTGGCTATATTTTTTACTATACATCTCAATTTAGAGGACTTTGAAAGTAACCCGCTGGTTTTGCGAAGCATCTTCTTTTGATCCAGATTTTGTTATACCCAACGAAATCGTTTTTAATTGCTCTGAAGGAACTCCTGCCTTGGTCAAGGCCACTCTTAATAATGCGCTTCTTCGTTTTCCAATTGAAGTAACAGTTGATTCGGAAGGATCAGCATGTCCTTGAATTTCAATGACCTTAGATTTATTTTTCTTGAGGTACTTCACCAATTCGTCAATCACTTCCTTTTCACTATCAGGAACTTGAAATTCCTTCGATTCATAATAAATAACTACATCGTTTGGTGAGTATACCTTGGGGTCCTCTGGTTCTTCTTCCACTTCTTCTGCTGAGTTTTTTTTGTAAACAACTCCTCCTTGTTCAACCGTTTTAGTGTCATCTTTCTTTTCAACTACCTTTGGTTCCTCTCCGGGTTTAGACCCATCAGAATTAACGTAGGTCACTTTTTTCGACTCTTTTTCATCAATCAATTTCGTTTCAAACGACTTGTACTCTGTCTTCATCTGTCCTCCTGCTATGCGCTCACATGCACAATCTTTATCACCAATTTTATCGGTTGGAATAACAGAAACATCATCAATATAATAATACCCATCGTATGTTTGACGACCGGTGAACTCTCTTGACAACCGAACAGTTTCAAACATGGTATTAACATCTTGTGCAAAATTTCCGATTACAATAAACTTCTCACTCCCTTTGGCAATAAACGTCCCGCAAACTGGTGTCCACGAATATTGCTTCTCGTATATCATTTTCGTGACACTAATTATTTGTGGGTTTTTATACAAATTACCGTCAGTGGCCTCACTCATTGGCTCAGATTGTATTAATGCTCCAATGTTGTTTACTGCATATTTCGACATATCCGACATGGAAATGTGAAACTTCACACAATACTCCTTGCCTTCTTCCATCGGTTTTAAAAGTTCTACTCCAAGGTAATTTCTTGGCGCTTTCCCTTTGTAACCGTAAAAATTCAATCCAGCATAATTGGTTCCTGTTCTAGCCTTTTCTTCACCTCTCTTATTTTCAGGTGTAGCAAAGTCATCTGTTTTGGTACTTTCAGAATACAAATCAACGGGGTTCATGGTAACAGAGGTCCAAGGAGCAGCTAAATAAACCTGTCCTTTTTCCGTTACTTTTCCTTTTTTTCCGGTATCTTCAAAACTAGGGTTTGGAACTAAGTTGTCTTCCTCTTGTGCTTGAATGGCACAACCAATAAATAAGGCTACCAATAATAAGTTTAACTTTTTCATGCTTGTTTTTTTCGTCGTGGTTCAAAGATAATACCAAAGTATGAAACTAAGAAAGGTTGAAGAAAGAATATCGAGTAGGGAATGTGAAGTTAGGGAATTAAGAATATTGAATGGTAAGTAACGCAATCAGGTTATTTAAATCCAAATTGCGAAAGGAGTGAAACGAAATGAGATAAAACAGAACCAATAATCAGTCTACATTGTCATGCAAGAATGAATTATTCTGTCTCAAATTCGTTTTATTATCGTCGTCTTCGCTCAAAGTATAACGCGATACGTTAGATTCAGAAGAGTGCGGTGTTTCGTCTAAAGAGATGTTTCTTCTCTTATAAGCTGGCTCCTTCTCTAAATCGTTAATTCCTCCCGGGCTTTTAATTTTTAAACTCAACTCTTTTAACCTTCTAATTCTTTCGTGAGTCTTCTTAATCTGTGCTTCCTCGTTCTCTGCAGACTTTTCAGGAGTAGACTGATAAGAAGTCATTTCCGGCTGTACCTCATCAGTTGAATTGTTAGGAACACCCACACTGTGAGGCGTCCAGTCGTCTGCCTTTGCATCTTCATCAGATTTGAATTCATCTTCTAACGAATACTTTTTTACTTCAGGCTCTTCGTTTTTCTGTGGGTGCTTTTGAGCTTGAGATGGTCTAATTTGAAACTCAAAACTTTTCTGCTCCTCACTCTGAATCTTCATTGTTGGCTCATCCGAATTTTCAGGAGTTGTAGTTGTTTCATTATCTGTAGGAGCAGTGATTACAGTGTTCACATCATCTGTTAACTTTCTTACCACTTTTTTTGGTTCAGCCGCGGTAGTAAATCCACCTGGTTCTGATTTTCCAAAACCTGTTGCAATAATGGTCACGGACAATTTATTTCCAAGAGATTCATCTATTCCATTACCCCAAATAATATCTGCAGTGTTACCTGCTTCATTTTGGATGTACTCCGTAATCTCATCAATTTCATCCATCGCCACTTCTTCATCTCCCGAAGTAATGTTCAGTAAAATGTAATTTGCTCCTGTAATGTCATTGTCATTCAATAACGGTGAAGCTAATGCTTGGCTAACGGCCTTCACTGCTCGTCCTTCACCTTCAGCAGAAGCGGAACCCATAATTGCGGTTCCACCGTCTTTCATTACTGTTCTAACATCTTCAAAATCTACGTTGATGTATCCAGCAACGGTAATAATTTCAGCAATTCCCTTTGCTGCAATGGTTAAGATATCATCTGCCTTAGAAAAAGCTTCAGAAATTTTCAAGTTCCCGTGCATTTCTCGCAATTTATCGTTGCAAATAATAAGCAACGTATCAACATTGTCTCTCAACTCTGCTAAACCAGAATCTGCTTGAATTTTTCTTCTTCTACCTTCAAAACTAAATGGAATTGTAACAATACCTACTGTGAGAATACCCATTTCTCTAGCAGTTTGTGCAATAATTGGAGCAGCTCCAGTTCCAGTTCCACCACCCATTCCTGCGGTAATGAAAACCATCTGAGTGTTTTTCTCCAACAATTCTTTTAAGTCATCAACATTTTCAATGGCTGCATTCTTGCCCACTTCAGGGTTTGAACCGGCCCCTCTTCCCTCTGTTAAGGTAGACCCTAACTGAATTTTATTCGGAATCGGACTTAAATCCAATGCTTGCTGATCCGTATTACAAATAATGAAATCAACACCAGTAATTCCTTGACGGTACATGTGGTTAACAGCATTGCTTCCGCCGCCACCAACTCCGATTACTTTAATAATTGATGATTGTTCTTTGGGTAAGTCAAATCTCATAATTTCTATTATTAATGTAGAGTTTAGAATAAAGAATGTTAAATTCTTTTGTTCCCCTCTACTGTTATTTAATTTCTAATCCTATTTATTTCTGCAATGAATTATAGTCTTAATCAACTATTTTTCATTGATAATTATTAATTCTTAATTAGGTCTCGTCTTCTTCAAAAAACTGCTTACCTTTGGCCAACATATTTTGCAAAAAACCTCCTTTCGTTTTCTCCCCTTGGCGCACTTTAATTGAGTCTTCTTGCTCAGTGCTTTTCAATTGTCCTTTTTGACGTTCTAACTTTTCAAAACCTTTCAATATTAAACCAACACCCGTCGCGTACATTGGGCTTGTGATTTCATCCGAATTACCATTTGCCAAGTACTCATTTGGATAACCAATTCTCGTATCCATGCCAGTAACATATTCAAATAATTGTCCAATGTGTTTCATTTGAGAACCACCTCCGGTAATCACCATACCGGCAATTAGCTTGTTTTCGTAGCCACTGTTTTTAATCTCGTAATAAATGTGCTCTATAATTTCTTCTAACCTAGCTTGAATAATGTGAGATAGATTTTTAATCGAAATCTCTTTTGGCTCTCGTCCCCTTAAACCAGGAATTGAAACAATTTCATTTTCTTGACTTTCATTTGCTAGGGCAGAACCAAACTTTACCTTTAATAGCTCCGCTTGATTTTTTATGATGCTGCACCCTTCTTTGATGTCTTCAGTAATGATATTTCCACCGAACGGTATTACTGCCGTATGCCGAATAATTCCATCTTGAAAAATTGCTACGTCCGTAGTTCCTCCCCCAATATCAACCAACACAACTCCTGCCTCTTTTTCTTCTTCACTTAATACTGCTGCAGAAGAAGCAATAGGTTCTAAAATCACATCTTGAACTTCTAAATCGGCTTTGTGCACACATTTATGAATGTTCTTTGCCGCCGCTACTTGTCCTGTAATGATGTGAAAGTTGGCTTCTAGACGAATGCCTGACATCCCGATAGGGTCTTTAATCCCTTGCTCGTTATCTACAATAAACTCTTGTGGTAAAACATCAATAATTTCTTCACCCGGAAGTGTCACCAACTTAAACATGTCATTAATCAACATGTCAATATCTTCCTGAGAAATTTCATCATCTAAGGTATTTCTCATCTTTATACCTCGGTGCTGTAAACTTTTTATATGCTGTCCGGCAATGCCTACATTCACTACACGAACATCTACCCCAGATTTGTTCTCTGCTTCAGAAACAGCTGTGCGAATAGATTGAACCGTTTTCTCAATATTGGCAACTACTCCGCGAGTTACTCCTAAAGATTCAGAACGACCCATACCCAAGATCTCAAGCTTCCCAACTTCGTTCTTCCGGCCCACCATTACCACAATTTTTGTGGTTCCGATATCAAGTCCTACAACTATATCTGATGATGATTCCATGTTAATTTCGTTTTTTGCAAACCACTTGATTTGCGAATTTTAGGTTAATGACACTATACTCATTCCACCCCGTATTATTTAAACCCTTCTTGTAGAACACCTTAAGCTTATTTAGCTTAGTTTTAATATCAGTAGCATCTCCTACTACAATTCTATGATTTCCAACGCGTGGTATCAATTCAATTTCCAACTCTTTATTAACATACAACTGTTCAATCTGCGCATTCCAAAGAGGATCTGTTCGAATAAACTGCGCCATTGTAAAAATATCGTCTATCATTATGCTGCCCTGAATTGAATCGGAAATCATTTTTGCATTTAAATGACTTACCTTCTTAAAGGGCTCATTTATAAACCCATTAGCTACAAAAACCCTCGAAGTATATTTATCAGAATGGGGCATTACTTTTCCTGTGCTATCCAGGTAGTAACTATCTCCATTGGTGCTAAATATTCTAACAATAGGTGTTCTTTGAAAAACCTCAACTTGCAACGTCCCATCTATTGTTTTATACACTTCAGCATTTGAAACTGAAGGGTGATTGTTAATCTTATGCTCTAATCTTTCTGCCTCAATTGCTGAAATAGGCCTTCCCAAAATGGTATCCATTTCATGATACACCATGCCAAAAATATCCTCTTCGCCAACGAAAAAGTTACCGTTACTATTGTCAATTTTAATATTAATGTCAGTGCAAACCATTTGTTTTTGAGCATGGTTTACAAAGCCGAGAATACCAATTAACCCCAACGAAAGCAACACCCACACACTTATATTCAATATCCTTTTCATGCGTCGATTTGATAATGGTTAATAATTGGATCTATCATAGAATCAATGTCTCCTGCTCCTACTGTAAGTAACACTTCGATTTCTTTGGTTTTTAAAACATTCAGCAATTGATGTTTCTCGCAGACACTAACTCCTTCTTTGCCAATTAATTTTGATAACCACATAGAGGTTATTCCTTCAATTGGTTCTTCTCGCGCAGGATAAATTTCAAGTAAAATTAAATCGTCCGAAAGTGATAACTCTAGAGCGAAGTCTTCTCCAAAATCTCTTGTTCTGCTAAAAAGATGAGGCTGAAAAATGGTCGTAATTTTTTTTCCAGGGTAAAGCTCCTTTACTGACTTTAACAACATTCTCACCTCTTCAGGGTGGTGTGCATAATCATCGACATAGACGAACTCAGGGGTTTTTAAATGCACATCAAAACGTCGTTTGACTCCTTGGAATTCAGCAATTGCTGATTTAATTTTTGAGACATCTACACCTTGCGTAAAAGCGACTGCCATGGCAACCATAGCATTTTCAACATTATGCAAACCAGGTAGTCCGCACTTCACATTTTCAATTGAAAAACGCTCTGATTCGAAGTCGAAAACAAAAAAGCCATCCTCTACTCGAATGTTTCGCGCTCGAATAGTAGAGTCTTGATCTAGCGAATACGTTCGAGTAGGTATTTTACTAGGTATGTCTAAAACCTTCATTACTTCTGGCTTCACGTATAACCTACCTTGATCGTCTACTTGTGCTAAAAGCTGGTTGTATGTGTTCTTTAAATCTTCGCCATCCTTGTAAATATCTAAATGATCAGGGTCTATAGAAGTTATAATCAATTGATTCGGAAATAGCTGTAAAAAGGAACGATCGTATTCATCAGCCTCGGTCACTAAAATTTCTGCTTCTGGGTCGAGTATTAAATTCGTTCCAAAATCTCTAGAAATTCCGCCCAACAATCCATTCACCTTAACCCCTCCCGACTTGAGCAGGTAGGCAATCATAGAAGAAACAGTTGTTTTACCATGTGTTCCGGCAACTGCTATTGTCTTCATTTCTTTACTTATCAATCCTAAAACCTGCGCTCGTTTAAGACACTCAAAATTCTCTTCTCTAAAATAAACTAACATGGGGTGATTTGCAGATACTGCGGGAGTGTATACAATAAGAGTCTTTGATGCATCGCGATATGGATGAGGAATTGCATCAGCCTCAGAGAAATCAGTGATAGAGATGCCTTCCGTTTGGAGTTGTTTTGTTAACGTAGTAGTAGAACGATCATAGCCTGCTGCCTTTTTCCCCATTTGGTTAAAATACCGAGCCAAGGCACTCATTCCGATGCCTCCAATTCCGATAAAATAAATATTTTCTTTGTTTATCATTTCAATGAAGAATTCGCAAGCTTCACCGCTTCGTTTGCAATAATATCTGCTGCATCATGATAGCCCAATGGACTAATATTTTCACTCAACCTACTCAGCTCTGCGTCATTATCTATCAAGTCTAAAACCGTTTTCTCCAGCTTCTCCCTAACCTCTGCATCTGTTATTAATTCAGCTGCACTTAAGGTCGTAAGTACTTTTGCATTTTTAGTTTGATGGTCTTCTGCCGCTGAAGGCAATGGAACGAAAATGCTAGGTTTTTTTACCAAACAAAGTTCTGAAACGGCAAGAGCACCTGCTCTCGACACTACCAAATCAGCAATGGCGTAACCCAAATCCATTCGCTTAATAAACTCAGTTACTTTTAACCAAGATTCCTTTCCAACAGCTGCCTTTTGAGCACGCTCATGAAATAATTTACCAGTTTGCCAAACCACTTGAGTTCCTGCCTTTTCCCATGCGGCAATAGAATTTTCTACCGCTTCATTTATAGACCATGCACCTAAGCTACCACCGACTACTAGAACTGTTTTTTTAGCAGCATCTAGGTTGAAAAACTCAAGAGCTCTTTCCTTCTTACCTTCTAGCTTAATTACCTCCGATCGAACTGGATTCCCAGTTAAAATGATTTTTTCTTTTGGGAAGAAAACTTGCATTCCATCATAGGCAACGCATATTTTACTTGCTTCTTTTCCTAATATTTTATTCGTTAAACCGGCGTATGAGTTTTGCTCTTGCAGTAGTGTGGGAACTTTTGCTTTATTCGCAGCCCTTAACAAGGGTCCGCTTGCATAACCTCCTACTCCAATAGCTATGTCAGGTTTAAACTCCTTCACTATTTTTTTCGCCATTGCTGCGCTTTTTAGCAACATAAACGGGAACTTCAAATTCTTTAAGGTTAGTTTTCGCTGTAGACCCATGATTGGCAAACCAACAATCTCAAATCCTGCTTCAGGCACTTTTGTCATCTCCATGCGACCTAGGGCTCCAACGAATAAAAATTCAGTGTTAGGTCGTAATTTCTTGATGGCATTTGCAATAGCAATCGCAGGAAAGATATGCCCTCCTGTTCCTCCACCAGAAATTATTACTTTCAGATTAGCCATGATTTTCCTCCATTTTTTCGTTTTCAGTATTTCTACTTACACTTAAAATAATTCCAACTGCCAAGCACGTAAACCAAATAGACGTACCTCCCATGCTCACCATTGGCAATGATTGACCAGTAACCGGAAAAAGATTCACTGCAACGGCCATGTTAATCATCGCTTGAAATACCAAACTAAAACTTAATCCTATAGCCAATAAAGAACCAAATGTCCTGGGAGCATTCTTTGCAATTAACACTCCTCTGTATAACAAAATCAAATACAGCAGCAAGGTAAATGTGCCGCCTACTATTCCATATTCTTCAATAACTGTGGCAAAAATAAAATCGGAATAAGATTGAGGCAAAAAGTTTCTCTGAGTGCTTCTACCAGGCCCTTTTCCCATAACCCCACCAGTAGCTATTGCAATTTTAGATTGCTCAGCTTGATAGTTGGCTTGAGCACTTCCATCAGAAAAGTTGCTAATCCTATTCTTCCATGTGATAACCCTATTCGTCAATGCAGAATTCGCATCTGATGTTTTCGTTTCTTGAATACTAAGTCCAATTGCAATGAAAATACTCAATAGCGTGACACCAACAGCAATCAGTGAAAATATGTACTTCAAATTTATACGACCAACAAACATTAATACCAAACAAGTAACAAACAGCATTGCTGCTGTAGAAAGGTTGGCGGGAAGTATTAGCCCACATACAATTAAGACAGGAATCATAATGGGCAAAAATGCCTGATTAAAATCTTTGATATTGTCTTGGCGCTTGGAAAGCATTCTTGCCAAAAACATAATCAATGCCAGTTTTGCTAAATCGGAGGTTTGAAAAGTTTGATTAATAATAGGTATTACTAACCAACGACTTGCATCGTTGATACTCGCACCCGTAAGGAGCGTGAAGAGGAGCAGCGGAATGGCTAATAACAATCCAATCTGCGACATCCTCGAATAATACCGATAATTAACCTTGTGCGCAAAATACATCAATAAAAACCCTATAAATAAAATAATGGAATGCTTGAACAGATAATATTCCGTATTCCCACCTTGATATTTATAAGCAAGCGTTACAATCGAGCTGTACACAACCAGCACAGAGAATATAGCCAAGAGTAAAACCACTGCCCATATTACTCGATCACCCTTTATGTATTTATTGATAAAATGCATTTTACAATGACTTTACAGCCTGCTTAAATTGATGTCCTCTATCCTCGTAATTTTCGAACAAATCGAAACTAGCGCAAGCTGGAGACAACAACACAGCATCTCCACTTTGTCCAATCTCATATGCTTTTTTAACAGCTTCTACCGCAGAATGAGCTTCTTCAATAATTTGAATATGATCTCTGAACGCCTCTATTATTTTCGAATTATCCGTACCCAAACATATTATTGCTTTTACTTTATCCTTAACAAGGATAAGTAATTGGTCGTAATCATTTCCTTTATCAACTCCTCCAACTATCCATACCAAGTCTTTATTCACGCTTTCTAGCGCATACCAAGTTGAATTTATATTTGTTGCTTTTGAGTCGTTGATAAACTCGATGCCGTGAATGGTTCCAACCGTTTCCAATCGGTGCTCCACATTCTGAAAATCTGACAAAGACTCTCTGATTAATTCCTTTCTTAAATCCAATACTCTACCGGCTATTCCTGATGCCATAGTGTTATAAAGATTGTGCTTGCCTTGCAAGGCTAAATGGTGTATTGACATAATAAATTGGTCGTTTGTTATTAGTTTAACTATTAGTTGTTCGTGATCTATATATGCTCCTTTCGGGAGTTGTTTTTTTATTGAAAATGGAATGAGTTCCGCTTCTGTTTTCGTTCGCTGCATGGCTAATCTGATGCTTTCATCATCTTCACTGTAGATGAATTTATCGGTTGGGTTGGCATTCATGGCAATTCTCATTTTAGCATCGGCATACAACTCAAAAGAGTCGTTATAGCGGTCTAAGTGATCGGGAGTAATGTTGAGTAGAATTGCTATATCCGCTCTAAACTCTTTTATCCCATCTAGCTGAAAACTGCTCAACTCTAATACATACCAATCAAAATCTTCAGTTGCCACTTGTTCTGCAAAGCTTTTTCCAACATTTCCCGCAACTCCTGCATTTACTCCGCACCTCAACAGCACATGATGCAATAGAAGTGTCGTCGTTGTTTTACCATTACTTCCGGTAATTCCTATGATTTTAGCTTGGCAATAGCGAAAAGCAAATTCAATCTCAGAAATCACTGAAGTACCTTTGCTTAGTAATTGCTGAATCAAGGGCACTTCATCAGCAATGCCCGGACTCTTGATTACCTCATCTGCTTCCAGTATTCTTTCTGCAGAATGCTTTCCTTCCTCCCATTCAATTTCATTTTGTTCAATAACTTTCTTGTATTTGTCTTTGATTTTTCCAAAATCTGAGACAAAGGGCACAAGACCCTTTTTCTTTGCTAGCAAAGCTGCACCTACTCCACTTTCTCCGCCGCCAAGTATTGCTATCATTATTCTATCTAAGTTTCAACGTAACAATTGATAAGATGGCAAGCATAATTCCTACAATCCAAAAGCGAGAAACAATCTTTGATTCGTGCATTCCTTTTTTCTGATAATGATGGTGTAATGGAGCCATCAAAAACACCCTGCGTCCTTCGCCGAATTTCTTTTTCGTGTATTTGAAATAAGCCACCTGAATCATTACCGATAAGTTTTCGACCAAAAACACACCGCAGAAAACTGGAATTAATAGTTCTTTTCGAATTGCTAGGGCAAAAACTGCAATAATTCCACCCAAGGCTAAACTTCCTGTATCGCCCATAAATACCTGAGCAGGATAAGAGTTGTACCACAAGAAACCTATACAAGCTCCCACAAAAGCACCGATAAAAATTACCAGTTCACCTGAGTTTGGGATATACATAATGTTGAGATAGTCGGAGAAAATGACATTACCAGATACGTATGCAAAAACTGCCAAAGTGATTCCAATTATGGCAGAAGTTCCAGTAGCCAACCCATCGAGACCATCGGTCATGTTCGCTCCGTTTGAAACGGCCGTAACAATTACAATCACTACAGGAATAAAAATTAACCATGCCCAATCCATCGAATTATCGCAACACCAGTCTAATACAGAACCGTAATCAAACTCATTATTCTTAACAAACGGGATGGTTGTTTTCATCGACTTTGTAGGCTCCCAAGTTGTTGAACTTTCTCCCACCATTTGCACGGTTTCCACTTTAACTTCTTGAGCTACATATACATCTTCATGGAAGTAAAGAATAGACCCAACAAAAAGACCCACGAAAACCTGACCTATAATTTTAAACTTGCCTGCTAGCCCTTCTTTGTTTTTCTTGAAAACTTTAATGTAGTCATCGATAAAACCTATTGCGCCCAACATAACCGTTGAAACAAGCATCAAGATGATGTAAATGTTATCTAGCTTGGCGAATAACAATGTTGGAATTAAAATAGAGGCCAGTATGATTAAACCACCCATTGTTGGCGTTCCCTGCTTTGCCTTTTGCCCGTCAAGACCTAAGTCACGAACCGTTTCCCCAACTTGCTTTGTATGCAAATAATTAATTATTCGCTTTCCAAAAACCATAGAAATTAAAAGCGAAACAATAACAGATGCTGCCGTTCGGAAAGTAATGTATTGAAACACTCCAGCTCCCGGAAAGTCTAATTCATTTAAATATTCAAATAAGTAGTATAACATGCCTATTTCGTTTGGTTTTCAGTCAATGCTTCAGTTAATATTTCTAAGTCGTCAAAATGGAATCGTTCTCCGTTTATCTCTTGATAATTCTCATGCCCTTTTCCTGCGACTATCAAAATGTCATTCGCTTGCGCTAATGAACTTGCGATTCTAATTGCTTCTTTTCTATTAGTAATGGCCAAGACTTTTCTCTTCGAAGAAGCATCAACACCTGTTTTCATTTCATTAATAATTGAATCAGGATCTTCTGTTCTCGGGTTGTCTGAAGTAAGAATTACACGGTCACTTAATTTGCAGGCAATCGCTGCCATTAATGGACGTTTGGCACGGTCTCTATCGCCACCACAACCTACCACGGTAATCACTTCTTCGTTGCCAGTTCGAATGTCTTTTATGGTTTTTAGCACGTTTTCAAGGGCATCAGGGCTATGAGCATAATCAACGATTCCTGTTATCCCTCCAATTTTTAAGTGCTGAAATCTTCCTGCAACAGAATTTAGTGTACTCAAAACAGTTAATACTTGCATTTTATCTTGATCCAACAGCATAGCAATCCCATAAACCGTCGTCAAATTGTATGCATTGAAGTATCCTATAAACGGACTCCAAAACTCTTGGCCATCAATATTCAAACTCAAGCCATCAAATGAACTTTCTATCACCTTAGTTTTAAAGTCGGCTTGAGTCTTTAATGCATAAAAGCGCTTTATTGCAGCACTCTCCTGCAACATCACCTGTCCGTTCTTATCATCTTTATTCGACAAAGCGAAAGAGCCTTTTGGAAGGAGGTTAAAAAAACTTTGCTTGGCTTTTATGTATTCTTTGAATGTTTTGTGAAAATCTAGGTGCTCGTGTGTGATGTTAGTAAAAGCTCCTCCGGCAAAAGTGATGCCTGCAACCCTGTGCTGCACAACTGCATGAGAACTTACCTCCATAAAGCAGAATTCGCAGCCAGCCAAAAACATCTCCACCAACAGCTCGTTCAGTTGAATCGCATCGGGAGTTGTATGAGTAGATTTAATTTCCTTCTCCCCAATCTTATTCACAACAGTAGAAATCAGACCAACATAATGACCTAGCTTGCTAAATAGCTGATGCAACAAAGTAACCGTTGTAGTTTTACCATTTGTACCCGTAACTCCCACCAACTTTATTTTCGAAGAAGGGTTATCGTAAAAATTAGAAGCCATTACTCCTAATGCCTGCTCACTATCTTGCACCTTCACATAGGTTACGGTTTTCAAAAAACTTTTAGGCAGTTTTTCACATATGATTGTATTTGCTCCGTTTGCAATAGATTTTTCGATAAAATCATGCCCGTCCACTTGCGTTCCAACTTGAGCAACATAGCAAAAATCACTCGCTATCTTTCTTGAGTCGAAGGCAATTCCAGACAATTCGACAGATGTATCGCCTATCACTTCCAAAATGGAAACACCATACAATATGTCTTTTAAATTCTTCACGATAATTCGATTTGTATTTGTTGCCCTTGCTGAATTCGTTCACCTGCAGTTAACGACTGAGATTTTACAACCCCTGCTCCACTAATTTTTACCCTCAAACCTTGATTTTCTAGCAAATAAATTGCGTCGCGTAAACCCATCCCAACTACATTGGGTACCAGGTTTTCTCGAATAGCTCTTGGAGCTAACTGCACCCCCTTTGATTGAGTAGAGGTTACCACCCAACTTTGATCTCCTGCTGAAGACTTCACTGGAATATCCAATGCATTAAACACTTGTTCGATGTTATCCTTATAACCGTGTTTAGAATATGGAATCGCCGAATTAGCAAAAAATTTCTGTTCTTCAAGCTCTTCATGCATCTCCAAACTATTTGCATATACCTTATCAGCTACTTCCTTGAAGATTGGCCCAGCAACTAAATTTCCGTAATACACATTCATGCTCGGCGCATTGATTACTACAATACAGGAATATTGAGGATTATCTGCAGGAAAATAACCTACAAAAGAGGCTTGATAACTCACCTTCGACTTGTCTTTGTACGCATTTATTCCACCTCGATTATTTGCAATTTGAGCCGTCCCTGTCTTTCCAGCAATTTTGTAATCTGCATTTCTAAGGTTTGAAGCAGTTCCATTTGACACGACACCCTCTAGTGCAGATTGCACTTTGTCAATCGTCTCTTTTGAACAAATTCTTGGATTCAACACCTCTGTTTTAATTTCCTGAACTACCGTTCTACCTTTCATTATTTTCTCAACGAACTTTGGCTTTACCATTCGACCACCATTAGCGACAGCGTTGTAAAAGGCTAATATTTGAAGTGGCGTTACTTGCAATTCATATCCATGTGCCATCCAAGCCAAAGAAATTCCAGACCATGTATCTTCTGAAGTATTTTTGATATATGGCTTTCCCTCCCCCTCAATCTCAATTCCCAACTTATCACGTAGATTCATCTTTGCCAAATGATCAATAAATTGCTGTGGGTTTTCGCTGTAGCTTTTTGTAATAATTTCAGCCATCCCAATGTTTGATGACACCTCTAAAATTCTCTGAACAGTAATCTTTCCCCAACCTCCATCATCGTGGTTGGAATCCTTTATGGTTCTATCGTAATACTGCTTAGACCCATCACCACAATCAATAATGTCACCCATATCGACATAACCATCTTCTAAAGCTGCAATTAATGCAGGTAACTTAAAAGTTGAACCTGGCTCGGTTATTTCACCAATCGCATAATTATAACCCTCATAATAAGAACCGCTTGACGTTCTTTTTAAGTTTGCAATAGCTTTTACCGAACCTGTAGCTACCTCCATCAAAACTACCGTCCCATGGTCTGCTTCATGCTTTTCCAATTGCTTCTCCAACGCATTTGCTGCAACATCTTGAAGGTTCACATCAATGGTAGTGTAAATGTCCATTCCGTCTTCTGGCTCAATTTCATCAGCATCGCCAACCGGCATCCAAACTCCACCAGATATTTTTTGCATCAAGCGCTTTCCGTCAATTCCGCTTAAAGCATCACTATATGCTCCCTCAAGGCCAACAGGCGAAATATCTTCTCGCTCATAACCAATAGTTCTAGCTGCAAGAACTCGAAATGGTCGTTCTCTTTTATTTTGTTGAATCGTAATAAAGCCACCTTTATACTTCCCTCTCCTAAACAGCGGAAAATTTTTCATCTGCCTTAACTGGGTGTATTTTATATTCCTTCGAATCAAATGGTAGCGAGATCCTTTTTCTCGTGCAGAAATCAATTCTTTCCGGTAGGATGCAGGAGACCGATCTTTGAATAGTTCACTCAAGCTCCAAGCTAGTGTATCGACCTTTTCTGCAAAAAGCACATCTGAAATGGCATCAGCATTTGGATCAAATCTAACTTCATAAATAGGAATAGAGGTAGCCAAGAGACTTCCGTCGGAAGAGTAAATATTTCCACGAACTGCATCTATACTCTTGTCTCTTAAAGTTCTACTTTGAACTTTTTTCTTTAAGTCTCCTCCTTCAATCAACTGAATAGTTAGGGCCTTACCAACTATAGCCACCCCAAAAAGACATACCGTGAAGTACACGATATAGATTCGCCAAGCGATGTCTTTTTTTATTTCAGTCATTTAAAATTGCTTTTTTCTCTTTTTTTGAAAGCATTATTTTTTTTGGTGGAGAAGTCAACTCCTTTAACCCCATTTCAGCTGTCGCCTCAGCAACCTCAGATTGCTTGCTAATTATCATTAAGTCCGATTTGGTTGTGATGTATTCCGACCTTAATTCCTTTAGAGAATTGTTGGTGCGATGAAGATTAATTACCACCTTTTGAGTGCGGTATCCGTTAGCAATGTAACAGATACCCAAAAAAGTAAGAAAGAAGATATAAGGCAATGCGCCTAATACAATCTCCTTCGACAGAAAACTGCCAGTCAACAAAGACTTAAAGCCCGCAGTAGTGCCTTTTTCTGCCGGACTTTCATCTGGCTTATCTTCCTTTTTATATTTGTTAAACCTCACCTTAATTCAACTTTATTTTCTCTGCTATTCGCAACTTTGCGCTTCTCGATCTATTATTATCTTTTACCTCATCTGCACCAGGCACTGTTGGCTTTCTATTGATAGGCTCCATCGGTCGAATTAGATTTCCAAAAAAATCCTTCTCTACCTTACCTTGTACATTTCCTGTTTTAAAAAAATTTTTCACCAATCGATCTTCTAGCGAGTGATAAGTAATGACTGACATTCTCCCCCCATCTTTTAATACTTCTACCGTTTGCTCTAATAAATCCTGAATCACCTTTAGCTCTTCATTCACCTCTATTCTAAGTGCCTGAAAAACCTGCGCCAAGAATTTATGCTCTATCTTTTCAGGTGTAATATTTTTAAGAATCGCTTTTAACTCTTCTACCGTTGCAATTTTCTTTTGAGATCTTGCTGCATCAATATTTTGAACGATTTGCTTTGCATTTCGAAGCTCTCCGTATTCCTTAAAAATTGTTTCTAACTGATCTGCGGAGTAAGTATTGACAACTTTTGCAGCGGTCAACTTTCGCTTTTGATCCATTCGCATATCAAGAGGGCCTTCAAATCGAAATGAGAATCCTCTTTTAGGAACATCAAACTGATGAAAGGAAACCCCTAGATCTGCCAAAACACCATCCACAGGAATGACATTGTACATTCGAAGAAAGTTTTTGAGAAATGAAAAATTTTGAGCAATTAAGGAGAAGCGATCATCTTCAATACTATTATCTTCTGCATCTGGGTCTTGATCAAAAGCAAACAGCCTCCCATTTTCGGAAAGCCTTTCAAGTATTTCTTTCGAGTGGCCACCGCCGCCAAAAGTTACATCTACATAGCGCCCATCAGCTACAATCGAAAGACCATCGACACTTTCTTGAAGCAACGAAGGCTTATGATACGCCATCGTCACCTCCATTTTGATTGTTTTGACCACCCATAACCTCTTCAGCGAGGTTAGCAAAATCTTCTGGCTCATCTGTTAGCAAGCCGTCATAGGTATCCTTATCCCAAATTTCAATTCGATCAGAGTAAGCGAAAAGAACTAATTCCTTTTCAAAAGCTCCATACTCTTGTAGCCTTTTTGGTAAAAGAATTCTACCAGTTCCATCTAGCGACAATTCTGTAGCTCCTCGGTAGAAATAACGAATAAAGTCGCGATTCTTCTTAACATATTGGTTTAACTGATTTACCTCAGCCGAAATGCGCTCCCAATCATTTTTAGGATACAACACCAAACACTTTTCAAAACCACGATTTACAATAAATGACTCATTCGCTTCGGGACTCAATTGCTTACGCAGACCTGAAGGCACCATAAGGCGGCCTTTAGCATCAAGTTTACAATCGAATTCACCTATAAAATTTGTCATAACCGCTTAAATAGTGGGCTTTTTAGTAATAATTGAGTAAAATTATAAATAAATCCCCCACTTCTTACCACTTCTTACCACTTTGTTGATAACTTTTAACTCATTTATCGGTTTTTTATTGTTTTTAGGGTTCTTTAATATTGATTTAATGACAGTTAAAAAAAGTGGGAGGAAATTAGCCGCTAATACCTAATTGAAAATAAAGAAGGAATCCGAGGGCATTCTATTCACATTACCGGGGTTTAAAAGTTAAAGCACTAAACTGCCTCAAGTTTTCAAAATGACTTATCTTTGGTTCATGAATTATGAGAACTACATAAAGAAAGAAGACAAATTTGAGTACCTCGAAAAAGGAGAAGGTCATATTCTGCTGGTGTTGCACGGGCTCTTTGGAGCACTTAGCAATTTTGCGGACGTAATTGATGGATTTTCAGAAAACTACAGAGTTCTTGTTCCTATCATGCCACTCTATACCAACCCATTACTTAAAACCTCTGTAGAAGGAATGGCTACTTACATTAAGGACTTTATGAAGTTCAAAAAGTTGGACAATGTTACGTTGCTCGGAAACTCTTTAGGTGGACATGTTGCTCTGGTTTGTTCATTAGATGTACCGAAGAAGGTTCATTCGTTGGTTTTAACTGGAAGCTCCGGTTTGTATGAAAATGCATTTGGAGGTTCATTTCCAAGAAGAGAAGACAAGGAGTATTTGAGACAGAAAATTGCAGTAACTTTTTATGACCCCGCAGTTGCAACTGATGAATTGGTTGATGAGGTGTTTAAAATAGTTAATGACAGATCGAAGTTAATTCGAATTTTAGCCATGGCAAAATCAGCTATTCGACACAACATGGCAAAAGATTTAGACAAGTTTAAAATGCCAACTTGTTTAATTTGGGGAAAAAATGACAGCATTACTCCGCCTGAAGTTGCCGAAGAATTTTACAAACACTTAGAAGATTCCGAATTACACTGGATTGACAAATGTGGCCATGCCGCCATGATGGAGCACCCAAAAGAATTCAATGAAATTTTGAATGAATGGTTAGGCAGAAAGGTTTCTTAAAAAATCATCCTAGTATTTCAGTTAACAAAAACTAAACAGCATAGAGTTACGAATTCGTAATTCGTAACTCAAGATTAATTAATATGGTTATTCATACCGCAGAATTTTTAATTAGCAACACAGACATTGCAAGGTGCCCAGCTCCAGACAAGCCAGAATATGCTTTTATAGGTCGCTCAAATGTGGGCAAGTCTTCCCTTATAAATATGGTATGTGACCATAGTAAATTGGCTAAAACTTCTCAAACACCGGGAAAGACTCAATTGATTAATCACTTTGTAATAAACGATGAGATCTACTTTGTGGATTTACCTGGATTTGGATTTGCTAAAAGTTCGAAACAAAGCAGGAATGTATGGAGTAAATTCACCCATCAGTTTCTAAAAACGAGAGAAAACCTATTATGCACCTTCGTTTTGATTGACAGCAGGTTGAAACCCCAAAAAATCGACATGGAATTCATGCAGTGGATGGGGTTAAATCGACTTCCATTCATCATCATATTTACTAAAATTGACAAACTCTCTAGCTCTGTTATGAATAAAAACATTACGCACTATAAAAAAGAGCTTTTGAAAACTTGGGAAGAACTCCCTCCGTCAATTCTTACTTCAAGCACCACGAAATTTGGCAAAGAGGAATTTTGGAAATTTATTGAAGAAACGAATAAGAGTTTTGTTTAGTTCAACTTCTCATTCTCTTGGTGTCGAGCAGAATCCCGGCTAGTTTTCTTTTCTAAATTCTTTTTTAAAGCTGCTTGCAAATCCACTCCCGTTTGGTTTGCTAAGCATATAATTACGAAAAGCACGTCGGCTAATTCATCTCCAAGATCCTTCCCCTTATCGCTTTCCTTTTCAGATTGCTCTCCGTATCGTCGTGCAATAATTCGAGCAACTTCACCCACTTCTTCAGTTAATTGAGCCATGTTGGTAAGCTCATTAAAATACCGAACACCATATTGCTTAATCCAATCGCCAACTGCTTTTTGAGCTTGTTCTAATGTCATTATTCTTTGTTTTTCGAATCTAATACTATTGTTACAGGGCCATCGTTTACTAAACTCACTTTCATATCTGCTCCAAACTTACCAGATTGAACTTTGCCATTTAAATAATTCCCAAGAGCCTGCTTAAACTCTTCGTATTTCTGTTCTGCAAAATCAGGTTTTGCTACTTTTATGAAAGACGGCCTATTTCCCTTTTTCGTGGAAGCATGTAAGGTAAACTGAGAAATTACCAAACCCTCTCCTTTAACATCAATCAACGATAGGTTCATATTTCCATTCTCATCTCCAAAAATTCGCATATTCACAATTTTCCTGCACAGCCACTCTATGTCTTCTTTTGTATCTGCCTCTTCTATACCAACCAAAATCATCAAACCTTGCTCAATTTGGCCCTCTATTTTATTGTCAACCTCCACATTTGCTCCGGAAACTCTTTGGATAACTACTTTCATTATTTCATGGATAAAAGTTACAGGATTGAAGATAAAAGTAAGCCCAAAAAGTAAATTTACACTCGAATTTTCCTTGGCTTATCTCTATTTTTAATTTATTCCAGCTCTTTTTTCTTTCACCTTTAATCGCCGCATAAGCGGCCTAACCTCTAACTCCCTTTTCTCTGTGGTGCTCCCTTTCATCATCATGATAAATTGAAAGATAATTCTCGTATCGTTCGATTGCAATTTCGCCTGCTTCCACAGCTTCTTTTACGGCACATTTGGGCTCATTAATATGTACGCAGTTATTAAACTTACAACCTCCCATTCTACTCCGCATTTCGGGAAAGTAATGAGATAAAACTTCACTTTCTAACTCCACTGTTCCGAAACCTTTAATTCCGGGAGTATCAATAATTTTACCTCCAAATGGCAACTCAAATAATTCAGCGAAGGTTGTTGTGTGTTTGCCTGTTTTATGAAAATCAGATATTTCGGAGGTTTTTAATTTAAAATTTTCATCCAATGCATTTACAAGGGTGCTTTTCCCTACACCAGAGTGACCTGAGAAAATCGATGTTTTCCCTTTCATCATGGCTTTTAGTTCTTCAATTCCTGTTTTCTCTTCAGCAGACACTTCTAATTGCTCATAACCTGCTGATGAGTAAATAGCTTTCCATCGCTCTAGCTCTTCCTTTTGTTCGGCAGTTTGGTACAAATCAATTTTATTGTAAACTAAAACTGTTGGTATTCGATATGCTTCTGCGCCAGCCAAAAAACGATCTACAAAACCCAGAGTTGTTGGTGGACTGTCAATTGTTATTACTAAAAATAGCAAATCAACATTTGCAGCAATAATTTGAATTTGCTTTGAAAGATTAATTGACCGCCGAACAATGTAGTTTTTGCGATCCTCGATAGTATGAATAACACCTTCCTCGCCTTCCATGTGAAAACGAATAAAGTCTCCTACCGCAACTGGGTTTGTACTTTTTAAGCCTTTCAAACGGAACTTCCCTTTTAAACGGGCGCTAATTCGCTGTCCGTCTTCTTTTTCTATATCATACCAACTACCTGTAGACTTAACTACTAAACCTCTAATTTCTTCCATATTTCAGATTTTAAATTTAGTAAATTCGTGCTGCATTATAAGAAGAGAAAGAAGATGTCTATTGTTGTTAAAAATGTAACTAAACTTTACGGAGAGCAGAAAGCTCTTGATGATGTAAGTTTCAGTGTTAATCCTGGAGAAATTGTAGGTTTTTTAGGGCCAAATGGTGCAGGAAAGTCTACAATGATGAAGATTATAACCAGCTTCATACCTTCTAACATGGGAGAGACTCATGTTTGCGATTTAGATGTGAGTAAAGTTCCCTTGAAAACCAAAATGAGAATTGGTTATTTAGCAGAACAAAACCCACTTTATTACGACATGTATGTTCGAGAATACTTGGGCTTTATTGCAGGAGTATTTAAAATAAAAAACACCGCCGAAAGAATCGATGAATTAATCGAAATGGTGGGTTTAACCGTTGAGCAGAATAAAAAGATAGGCCAACTTTCGAAAGGTTACAAACAAAGAGTTGGACTGGCCCAAGCTCTAATTCATGACCCTGAAGTTCTTATTTTAGATGAACCAACAACAGGACTCGACCCAAATCAATTGGAAGAAATTCGAGGGCTAATTAAGAAAATCGGATCTTCCAAGACAGTAATGCTTTCTACTCACATTATGCAGGAAGTTGAAGCAATCTGCGATCGAGTAATAATTATTAATAAAGGGAAAATTGTAGCAAACGAAAAGGCATCAGACTTGAGCACTTTGTTGAGTAGTAAAAACGCAATTCAAATTGAATTTGAAAAAGCGATTGACGAAAAGGCATTAAGAAATATAGCAGGTGTGCAATCTGCAGAAAAACAAGTAGGCAATAATTATCTAGTTCAGGTTAATTCAGAAATAGACATCAGGAACCAGTTGTTTCAATTTGCAATTGCTCAAGGAACCACCGTTTTAACCTTAAAAAAAGAAGAGTTGAAACTGGAAGATATTTTCAAACAATTGACCACCTAAGAATATACAATTATTTAATTAAAAATCTTTTTCAATTCGTACTTTAGCAAACCTAAAAATTAATAGAAGAATATGGCATACTTATTTACTTCAGAATCTGTTTCAGAAGGGCATCCTGATAAAGTTGCCGATCAGATTTCTGACGCTTTAATCGATAACTTTTTAGCTTTTGATAAAGAATCAAAAGTTGCTTGCGAAACATTAGTGACAACTGGCCAAGTTGTATTAGCTGGAGAAGTTAAATCGACAGCTTACTTAGACGTACAAGTAATAGCAAGAGACGTAATCAATAAAATTGGTTACAACAAAGGAGAATATATGTTTGATGGCAATAGTTGTGGCGTTTTTTCTGCCATTCACGAGCAATCTCCTGACATTAACCAAGGAGTAGAAAGAGCTAACCCAGAAGACCAAGGCGCAGGTGACCAAGGAATGATGTTTGGTTATGCTACCAACGAAACCGAAAACTACATGCCTTTGGCATTAGATTTATCACATTTAATTCTTAAAGAACTTGCTGATTTAAGAAAAGAGAACAAAGAAATCGACTATTTAAGACCAGATTCTAAGAGCCAGGTAACACTTGAATATTCAGATGAAAATGTTCCACAAAAAATAGTTGCAATTGTTGTTTCTACTCAACATGACGATTTTGTTAAAGGTGGTTCAAAAAAGAGTGATGATGATCAAATGCTTGCTAAAATTAAAGCAGACGTCATCTCAATTTTAATGCCTAGAGTAATTGCTAAATTACCTGTAGGCATTCAAAAGTTATTTACTGATGATATTATATATCACATAAATCCAACTGGAACATTTGTAATTGGTGGACCACATGGAGATACAGGCTTAACCGGAAGAAAGATTATTGTTGATACATACGGTGGCAAAGGTGCTCACGGTGGTGGAGCATTTTCTGGAAAAGATCCAAGTAAAGTTGACCGTTCAGCTGCTTATGCTACTAGACATATCGCAAAGAATATAGTTGCTGCAGGATTAGCTGACGAAGCATTAGTTCAAGTAGCATATGCTATTGGCGTTGCAGAACCAATGGGACTTTACGTAAATACTCACGGAACATCTAAGGTTAACATGACAGATGGAGAATTGGCTAAAAAATTAGCAGGTATTTTCGATATGAGACCTTATGCAATTGAACAACGCTTTGCATTGAGAACTCCTATCTATTCTGAAACAGCGGCTTATGGCCATATGGGAAGAACCTGCGAAGAAGTTGAAAAGACTTTCACATCTCCAAATGGCGAAACAATTAGCATGACTGTAAAATTATTCCCTTGGGAAGAATTGAACTATGTAGATAAAGTAAAAAGTGCTTTTAGACTTTAATACGAAGTAAACTAACATAAAAAAAAGCCCTTGTAGAACTAAAGTTTTACAAGGGCTTTTACTTTTACTAAATATCTTATTTCTCTCTGAAAAACAATTGCATCGGGACACCGGTAAAATCAAAGTGCTCTCGCAACCTGTTTTCAATGTATCTTTTATACGGCTCTTTAATGTACTTCGGGTGATTACAATAAAAAGCAAAAGTCGGCTTATGCGTCGGAAGCATAGTAACATACTTTACCTTAACAAATTTACCTTTTACAGATGGCGGAGGATTGTTCTCGAAGATAGGTAACATCACATCATTCAATTTTGAAGTGGATATTTTTTTGATTCTATTTTGATACACCTTTACTGCCATTTCAAGAACATCGTGAATCCTTTGCTTATCCTTCACAGAAGTAAAAATGATAGGCACGTCAGTAAATGGTTGGATTTTCTCTATAATTCTACCTTTAAAATCCTTCATGGTATTTGAGCCTTTGTCTTCAATCAAATCCCACTTGTTTACCATAATAACAATCCCCTTCTTGTTCTTTATAGCTAAACTGTAAATGTTCATATCTTGAGCCATCATGCCTTCTTGTGCCTCAATTAACAACACGCAAACGTCTGCGTTTTCTATTGCTCGAATAGAACGCATTACAGAGTAAAACTCTATATCTTCCTCTACCTTACTCTTCTTTCTTAATCCTGCAGTATCTGTTAAAATAAAGTCAAATCCGTATGAATTGTACCTTGTACCCAATGCATCTCGGGTAGTTCCCGCTTTTGGTGTAACAATGTTTCGTTCTTGTCCAATTAAGGTATTAATAAATGAAGATTTTCCAACATTTGGTCTACCAACAATTGCAATCCTTGGAATATCAATCTCTTCAACCTCTTCTATTTCATCAAATTGAGCAATAACCTCATCTAACAAATCTCCGGTTCCACTTCCATTGATACTAGAAACGTTGTGCACTTCTCCTAATCCGAAATTATAAAACTCAGCAGCATCTGCAATACGTGCATGGTTGTCAACTTTGTTAGCGACAACTAAAATCTTTTTATTCGTTTTTCGCAACAACTTGGCTACTGCATTATCTAAATCAGTAATTCCAACCGCAGCGTCTACAATGAAAAGAACTACGTTTGCTTCATCTAAAGCAATAATTACTTGTTTCCGTATTTCTTCTTCAAACTCATCTTCAGAACCCCTTACATATCCTCCAGTATCAATTACTGAAAACTCATGTTTACCCCAAGTTGTTGTTCCATATTGACGATCTCTAGTTACTCCACTAGATTCATCTACAATGGCTTTCCTACTCTCCGTTAATCGATTGAAAAGGGTTGATTTTCCGACATTCGGTCTTCCAACAATTGCTACAATATTTCTCATAATTCTCTATAAATAACCGAATCGCTTCAACTGCTTTTCATTGTTACGCCAATCTTTGTTCACTTTGACAAAAAGTTCTAAAAATATCTTTTTGCCAAAAAATTCTTCAAGATCCTTTCTTGCATCGGACCCAACTCTTTTAATCTTCTCGCCTTTCTTTCCAATAATAATTACTTTTTGACTCTCTCTACTTACATGAATTACGGCTCGAATTCGAATAATACTCTCTTCCTCTTTAAATTCTTCTGCCTCTATTTCTACTGAATATGGAACCTCTTGCTTGTAAATTAGCAATATTTTCTCTCGGATTTTTTCTTCAACAATAAATCGTTCTGATTTATCAGTGTAGTTTTCTTTTGAATAAAACGGCGGACTTTCTGGAAGTAATTCCAATACTCTCTTTTCGAGAAAATCAACATTAAAACCCAACAAAGCTGAAATAGGAAACACTTCAGCCTTTGAAAACTTCTCCGACCATAGTTGAACTGCTGCTTCCATCGCCACTTGATCGGTCAAGTCTATCTTATTCACCAAAATAAGCAATGGAGTTTCAATCTGCGCTAACCGTAGTTCTAATTTTTCATTTTTCAAGTCTTTTTGACCCAGCTCAACCATTAAAACTAAAACATCGGCATCTTCCAAGCTTGCATACACAAACTTCATCATACCCTCTTGCAATTTATAGGCAGGATCTACGATTCCAGGGGTATCTGAATAAACGATTTGATAGTGTTCTTCGTTTACTATTCCTAAAATACGATGCCTGGTTGTTTGAGCCTTAGGCGTAATAATTGATAATTTCTCTCCTACTAATTGGTTCATCAATGTTGACTTCCCAACATTGGGATGACCGATTATATTTACAAAACCTGCTTTATGCGACATAGGGTGAATTGAAAGTGCAAAGAAACGAATTCCTGCAGTATTAAAGAGATAAAGTAGAAGCTCTATTATAGGTTATCTTTATGTTTGTTTAATTCATCAATGCTTTTTTTGAGCTTAAAAAATATTTATTTTAGCAGTAGCTAATTACAATAGCATTTAACGCATTTTTATTTCAATATATATACATTACTACGAGATGGTCTCTAATGACCCACTCTAATGCAGTCGTGAGATTAGCCTATGTTATTTAGCACCCTAGTTTTTATTTTTGTTTTCTTGTCGCTCATACTAGCGTTATACTATTTGCTGCGAACTAGCTTCAGAAATTATGTACTATTAATAGGCAGCCTTCTATTTTATGCTTGGGGAGGAGTAAGTTACTCGTTAATCCTAATTGGCTCAATAGTCGTGAATCATCTTTTCGTAAGGGCCATTGAATCCAGCATAAATTATAAGAAAACTTGGCTAATTGCTGGTCTTATTGTAAACACAGCAGTAATTGTAACGTTTAAATATCTCGATTTTTTTATCGAAAATATTAACGACTTGGTTTTCTTATTCTCCAATGACTTAGATTCGATAGCAAAAAAGAATATTATTCTGCCATTGGGTATCTCGTTTTTTACATTTCAACAAATGTCGTTACTATGGGATATCTTTAGAGACCCATCGCGCGAAAAAACGACCTTCCTAAATAATGCACTATACATTAGCTTTTTCCCGCAGCTTATTGCTGGCCCAATTGTTAGATACAATGATATTATAAATCAAAACACGAAACGAAAACTCCAGTTTATTCCGATCAGGAATCCAACGATTTATACTTGGACTATTCAAAAAAATAGTATTTGCGAATACGTGCGGAAAAGTTGCTGACTCTATAATGTCTCTTCCGGCGGATGAATTAAGTTCCTGCGCAGCCTGGCTTGGAATTATTTGTTATTCACTTCAAATCTATTTTGACTTCTCCGGGTACTCAGATATGGCAATAGGATTAGGACGAATGTTTGGTTTTAAGATTTTAGAAAACTTCAATTTCCCATACATTTCCAAAAGTATTAAGGAGTTTTGGAGAAGGTGGCACATTTCACTTTCTTCTTGGTTTCGAGACTATGTGTACATACCACTTGGCGGAAGTCGGATGAGCAATAGCAGAACGTATATTAACTTAATAATTGTCTTCTTAATTACTGGCTTTTGGCATGGTTCTACTTGGAGTTTTGTTATATGGGGTGCATTCCATGGCCTATTCCTTATTATTGAAAAAATAGGGTTTGATAAAATACTTTTAAAATTACCCCCAACCCTTCGATGGATGTATACTATAATTATAGTTATGTTAGGTTGGGTGCTTTTTAGAATTGAAGAAATTGACGTCGCACTGAATTATATTGGTAAACTATTTTCATTTGATTTTAGCTCTCCTAATAGCGCTGTTAAATTTCTAGATAAAGAAGCCCTATTCATAATTGCAATAGCAATTTTATCCTCTTCTCAATTTTTTGAATGGGGTAGAGCTCAAATTAATAGAATAAAAGTCATTCCTGCTCCAGTACTTAGTTTGTCTAAAGACCTGTTTTTAATTAGTATTATGCTTTATTCAGTTATTCTAATAAACTCAGGCTCTTATAATCCATTCATCTATTTCAGGTTTTAACTATGAAATATATACAACAGATTTCTAAAGTATTGCTCCCATTGCTATTTCTGGTGGTCATCTTTCTGCCTTTTGTAAATAACCTTTTTAAGGTGTGGGAATTTGAGCGAACGGATGAGAATAGAACCTTCCGCGATACATTAACCGCAGACATTCAACGGTTAGACAAATTCCCAAAAGACGCTGAAGAGTATTTAAACGATAATTTCTCATTCAGGACTCCCCTATTAAAAGTATACCAAAATATAAAATATGAATATTTCAATATCTCTCCTTACCCTAATAAGACAATAGCCGGGGAGGATGGCTGGTTTTTTAAAGCAGGAGATGAAATAGAAATTTATGAAGGTCATATGGGGTTTTCTGAAGGACAATTGGATCAACTTGAAAAAAAATGGATTTCCCGAAATAAATATTTTGACTCTTTAAATATAAAGAGCTACTGGGTGATTGCGCCTATTAAACACAATATCTATTCAGAAAAACTCCCATTTAATTTAACAAGCAACGGGACACGACGAGTAGAACAAATAACGCAACGTTTTAAAGACAAGTTGCCAAATTTAATTATAGACCCTTATAACTACTTTGTAGAACAAAAAACGAATGGTCAACTTTACTACAAATTAGACAACCATTGGAATTTTAAAGCTGGGTTTCTTGCAACCGAACTAACTTTGGCCAAACTTAAGAATGACTTTAAAAATACCACATTTGATGACTTAAAACCTGTTTGGAAGGACACGCTTATCAGAAGTGGTTACCATCGAGCTGTTATGGGTATTGACAAACTAGAAGAAATAGAAAAAATTCCATTTTTTTCCAATAATCAAGCAAAAAAAGCTCAAAAGTATGGCTTCCCTCCATTAAAAGGCTTCCCTTACCCTTCTGTATACGAACAAAGGTTTATTAAGGAAAGCGCTAAGTCTGGTTTAAGAATATTAGTTATCAGAGATTCCTTTGGTAAGAATATGATAGCATTCGTAAACGAACTATTTAATGAAAGTGTTTATATTTTTGATGCTTGGAAGTATGGAACCAATAAATCAATAGTTGAGTCATTTAACCCTGATGTTGTATTGTACATTGGACTTGAGACACACATCAATAATATGCTCAACTCTCAAGAGGATTAGCATGGACGACATCACGAAATGAACAAAAATTAACTTCAAATAGCTACTCTCTTTTCTCATTTATGAAGTACAAAAAAAGGCTCAGAAATTTCTGAGGCTTTAATAGATAACTCTATTAAAATATCTAACATTAGTTTTACTAAGAGAGATTTTGAATTGATAATTCACATGATTCAATTTATACTCGAATTCGATAAAATTTATTAAATTAGATTTATACTTTAACTTAAGTAAACAATTATGAAAAAAATAACATTATTACTATTATTAGTTTCGATATTAATTTCTTGTGACAATTCAATCAAAGAAATTGAAGTAGATCGAAAAGCTGGAGAGTGGGTTGAAACAGGAGTAAAATATTCAATTGGATCTGATGCTGATGTGGCTATTGTTAAAAAAATGTTGTCAAGTCATGTGTCATTAGATGCTGAGGGCGTGTTTTCTTCAATAAGTGATACTTTGACGTATTATCCCCATAACATGAAATCATCTATTAAAATGGACGTAAACATGTTAAAAAACTACTTTTCGCAGTATGACTCTATCCAAAAGAAAATACTTTACTACCTTCCGTATAATGTTGAGACTTGGAATGGAAGCATAGTTCAAGTAGGAGCGGTTGAGTCAAGATTTAATAAAAATGGAAATATTGAAAAAGACCGTGTAATTGATAAGTTTTTTATTGGCAAGGATGGTTTGGTTCATACCTTACGTGAATGGAATGCAGATTGGTAAAATAAATACAGAAGTATTTGTGAACTAACCAAAAGAAATCAATAAGATGCCTTTTTAATAATAAAACGGTTACACTATATAATAGTATAACCGTTTTATTGTTTTAGTAGCGGGAGCCAGACTCGAACTGACGATCTTCGGGTTATGAGCCCGACGAGATACCACTTCTCCATCCCGCAATATATCTTAGGTAATTGGTTTTTATATTGGGAGGTCAAAAGTAAGCCTTTTAATTGGTTCAGCAAAATTCACATTTGGTTTTTTATAACTTATTTATATTCCTCCATTTTCTGCGTTCAATTGAATTGAATTCAGTTAATTTAGTACACTGAATGAAAATTTTGCAAAACATAGGGGAATATTTTATTTTGATGGGACGAACTTTTTCTCAACCCACAAAAGCCTCTTTAATTAGGAAGCAAATTTCATTTGAAATGAATTCCCTTGGGCTTGGCTCTATGGGTATTATTACCATTATTTCAGCCTTTATGGGAGCTGTAATTACGCTCCAAACCGCATCTAATATCGACAGTGCTTTAATACCAGACTACACCGTAGGGTTTACCGCTAGACAATCCATGATTTTAGAGTTTTCTACGACTATCATTGCACTTATTCTAGCAGGTAAAGTAGGGTCTAATATTGCTTCTGAAATAGGAATGATGCGCGTAACAGAACAAATTGATGCGTTAGAAATAATGGGAGTGAATTCGGCCTCGTACTTAATTGTACCCAAAATAATTGCGGCCGTAATTATAAATCCCTTTTTAGCCATTTGGAGCATGTTTATCGGGATCTCCGGTGGCTATCTAATAGCAGAGTTCTCTGGAGTCGTTACCACCGACGCATTCATTGAGGGGGTTCAATTAGACTTCAAGATGTTTTCGATATACTATGCTCTAATAAAAACGGCTGTATTTGCCTTCATTATAACATCTATCCCCGCTTTTTACGGATACAATGTAAAAGGTGGAGCATTAGAAGTTGGCGTTGCAAGTACCAAAGGTGTGGTAAAATCTAGTATCGTTATTTTAATCGCAAACTATGTAATCACTCAATTATTACTAATTTGATTGAACTTAAAAACATATCAAAGTCATTTAACGGCAAACAAATTTTGCACGGCATCGATGTGGTTTACGAAAAAGGTAAAACCAACTTAATCATTGGAGCTTCCGGTTCAGGAAAGTCGGTGCTAACGAAATGTACTGTAGGACTAATTGAACCAGATGAAGGACAAGTTCTTTATGACGGAAAGGATTTTACAGCCATGAAACTAGACGATAGGAAAGAAGTTCGAAAGGAAATTGGAATGTTGTTTCAGGGAGGTGCATTATTTGATTCATTAAGTGTAGAAGAAAATATTAAATTCCCACTTCGAATGCATGCGAGCATGACAGAGAAGGAAATGCAAGACCGCGTAAACTTTTGCTTAAGCAAAGTTAACATGAGCGGTATCAATGATCGATTCCCTGCTGAAATAAGTGGAGGAATGCAAAAAAGAGTTGGTATTGCTAGGGCAATTTCATTAAATCCAAGCTACTTATTTTGTGACGAGCCCAACTCAGGATTAGACCCCAGTACTTCTATTTTAATTGACAACTTAATTAAAGAATTAACGGAAGAGTTCCAAATTACTACTGTGGTGGTTACTCATGACATGAACTCTGTAATGGAAATTGGCGACCATGTAATCTTCATTCATAAGGGGCACAAGCATTGGGAAGGGACAAAAGATACTATTTTAAAAACCACCAACAAGGAGCTGTCTGACTTAGTTTTTGCCTCTGATTTAATGAAAAAGGTTCGCAACCTAACCTAAGAATTCTCCTTCAATCTAATCAATCTTTCACCTCTTCTTCCTATCACCTATTAAAAACTATGTTGCAATAAACATAACTCTTTACATTAGAACATAAAAAAAGGCATTTCTATGATAAAATGCCTTTTTAAATAATTATTGTTTCGTGATTTAGTTCACTGCAGCTTGAAATTCTGAATCATCTTTATATTTCGTGAATTCAGCATCTTTCTTCGCTTTTGATTTCATGTCGCCATTTGAAGCAACAGAAGCCTTTAAGCTAGAAACCATCATATTCTTATCTCCCATTCTCGCTCCAATGATTGCTTTCAAATATAAGCTCTCTGCAGAACTAGCAGTTGAAGAACCATCTATTGTTTTAACAGCAGTTTGGTAATCTCCATTCAACATTTGTGCTAATGCAGCGTTAAAAGACTTCGTAGAACCATAGCTTGCAACAGCTTCAGAATAATCTCCCATCCGCATTTGTAAGTAACCCATGTTCGATCCAACTTCAGGACCCGCTCCATTTGCATCCGCGTAATATTCCGCAGCCTTGTCCGTGTTGCCCATTGCTCTTTCATAAACGCCTAAGTTGTTATTAACAATAGAATTGTTTGGAGACAATGAGTTTGCTTTATCAAAGTTCGCTTTGGCATCAGCCATTGAATTTTGCATAGTTTGAACGTAACCTAAATTGTTTGGTCCTCTCCAATCGTTCGGATTTTTTTTTGCAAAAGTTGAATAAACATCCATTTTCTTTTGCAAGTCATCAAACATTGTTGCTGCATATAACAATTCCTCAGCACTTAAAGTATCAGGGTTTGAAGTAGCAAAATCTTTGATTTTTTCATCAGAGAAACTTGTCATTTCACCTTTTAGGTTCACTTCAGATCTTCTTAAGTTTGGCAAAATGCTTTCTTGAATTACTTCAAATGTTGCCGCTAAGTTTCTAATCTCTTCCTCTCTCTTCGCGTTATCTTCATACATTGAAAGAACTCTTAAGATTAATTCCTTATCCTTAATATCAGAAGCCTGCATAGCAGCCTTAAAGCCATCCCAATCTTCTCCTTTACCATTCTTCATAAAGAAATCCGCGTCTGAAGCTGCTTTAACTTTTGCACCTCTTAAAATAGAATTTACTGCAGAAGCTCCTGAGCTAGCTCGTTGATTTGCTAGGTTAGCATTCAAAGAAATTTCTCCTTCTGGTGAAGCGTAAGCCGTCACATCTACTCCTTTAAAAACAAACATTGGGTTCTTTGCCATTTCAGCAGCCAAAGTCTTCATCGTTTTAACATCTTCATCAGAAAACTCAGAAGAACGAACATTAGATTTGTTCTTATCATAATTAATAACAGCTGCCGAGTTCACTGGGGTTGTTTTTGTAAACTTATCAGCTCCAACAATTACTTTATCATCATCCATCGCAGACATTGGAGTTATAACAGTCCCAGTTGCGATTTGTACAGGCTCAAATGCCTTTTCTTTGCCTTTATACTTACCTACTGCAGAAGCGTCTAAAGTAGCTACATCCATTCCTGTACCGTAAGCAACCTTATCTGTATAAGAGAAGCTTCCCCCTTTTTCATAATTAATTTTTTGCCCGTCTACTTCAGAATCCTCACCTGCTAATAAAATCTTATCAAGGCTCTTATCTCCACCTTCATAGTTGATAGTTGGAGTAATTTCCACTGAAACTTTCTTGTTGAAAAACCTTGGCGGAATTGTTCCGGCAATATTAATTTCAACACTATCTCCATGCATCTCTAACGGATTAGGAGTGACCGTATAGCTTACCTCAGAGGCTCTTTTGGTCATATTATTCAAAGGATTACAAGCTACAGTAGTAACAGCAGCCAATCCAACTAACGCAAATGATTTAATAGTATTCTTCTTCATGTCAAATTATGTTCTAAACATTTTAGTTCTAATGTGCAATATTAGTGAATTCTGTTATTACATACAAATAACCCACAACTTCCTTTCATTTCAAATTTATTTTTTTTCAAACAACGCACACTCTAATTCATCTTCACATTGCAATAAATGGCTTTCAATTGATTTTAAAGAGTATGGAAGACAATAATCACGAGCCAAATCTACAAATGGTAATAGAACAAATCTGCGTTTGGTTAAAAGTGGATGTGGAATGATAAGACAAAGAGAGTCTATGGTTACACTATTATAGGTTAATATGTCAATATCTATAACTCGATTCTGATATTCACCTCCGTTAGATTTTTCAAGTCTGCCCATTCCTATTTCAATTTCTTGAACCTTCTTTAATATTAGCGTTGGAGTTAAACTGGTATTTACATGAACAACACAATTCAAAAATGGGCTTAATAGGTCGTTGCCCCATGGCTGCGATTCATAAATTTTAGAAAATTCAATTGGTTCTTTTGCCAGATATTGAAGTTGCTCGCCTGCTTCCTTTAAATGAGACAAACGATCTCCAATATTAGAACCCAAAGAAAGGTAGACGCTATTTCTCCTTTTATCACTTCGCATTACCATTAATGTAAATCTATTCAATTGCACTCATTAAAGCGGTTAGGTTTGTAAAAAAAAATTAACCTATGAAACAGTTTTTCAAATTTATGTTTGCCTCCATTTTGGGGTTCAGCTTAACCATCTTTTTAGTGGTTGTTTTTTTTATTGCCAGTATTTCAGCCCTAGTTGCTGGAGCTGAAAACAAAGAGGCTCCTAAAATTGCTCAAAACAGTGTTCTTCACATTCAATTCGAAAATGCGATTCAAGACCGACCGTCAAACAATCCTTTTCAGAACATTGACTTCAACACATTCGAGAATAAAACTCCGTTGAGTTTAAAAAATATTTTAGACAACATTAAAAAAGCAAAGTCGAATGATGACATTAAGGGCATTTATTTAGATATATCATCTCTACAGGCGAATATGGCAAGCATTGAAGAAATCAGAAATGAACTTATCGACTTTAAGGAATCTGGCAAGTTTATAGTTAGCTACAGTGAAAATTTTGGTCAAGGCGAATACTATCTAAGTAGTGTTGCTGATGAGATTTATTTAAACCCTGCCGGAGAAATGACTTTTAAAGGTTTAAGTGCGCAAGTAATGTTTTTTAAAGACATGCTTGGCAGACTAGATATTGACATGCAGGTGATTCGTCATGGTAAATTCAAAAGTGCTATCGAGCCATTTATAAGAGAAGACATGAGTGATGCGAACCGAGAGCAGGTATCTACGCTTGTAAATACCTTATGGGACCATATGACCAAGCAGATTTCAGAAGCAAGGAATATTTCGGTAGAGAAATTAAATGCAATTGCAGACGGCCTATTAATTAGAAGTGCAAATGATGCAAAGCAATACCAATTAATTGATGAGCTAATGTATCAGGATGAAGTTCTAGCTGCCTTAAAAGTGAAAGTTGGGATTGAAGAGGATGAGACGCTAAAAAAGATTGCGTTGAAAAAATTGAACAAAGTAAAAGATACAAAAATTGAAGATAGCAAACTTAAAATCAACTCTAAAAACAGAGTAGCGGTTATTTTTGGTGAAGGCGAAATTGTTAGTGGCGAGAGTCGTGATGGCGTTATGGGATCAGAGACTATTGCGAGAGCACTTAAAGAAGCTAGACTTGACAAAAAAATAAAAGCAATCGTATTAAGAGTAAATTCCCCTGGAGGAAGCGCTCTTGCATCAGACGTTATGTGGAGAGAAGTAGTTCTTGCAAAAGCAGAAAAGCCTGTTATTGTATCAATGGGCGGTGTTGCAGCCTCAGGTGGGTATTACATTTCTTGTGCTGCCGACAAAATTTTTGCTGAAGCGAGTACCATAACCGGTTCGATAGGAGTATTTGGGTTAATTCCTAACATGAAAGGAATGTTCAATAATAAGCTGGGAATTAATATCGATCGAGTGAACACCAATACATTTTCAGATGGATTAACTCCTTTCAGACCTTTAGAAATTAAGGAACGAGAAGCATTAAAAAGTATGATTGAAGCTATTTATTCAGATTTTACTCAAAAGGTTGCTGACGGAAGAGGCATAACTCAAGCGAATGTGGACAGCATAGGACAAGGGAGAGTTTGGACAGGAATTAATGCTAAAGAAATTGGGTTAGTTGATGAAATTGGAGGCTTGAATGACGCCATTGCCTTTGCTGTTGAAACATCGGAATTAGAAGATTATAGACTGCAAGAAATGCCGGCACAAGAAGATCCATTTGAAAAAATGATGAAAGAGTTTTCAACTGAAGTTAAGTACCAAATCCTTGGTGAAGACATTGGGAAAGCTGAACATTATTACAGAAATATTAAAAGTGTGATTAGCACTAGAGGAGTATATACGAGATTACCTGTTGATATCATTATTGACTAAAATAAAGCAATACTGTTGTAAACCGCTTCTCTTGATGTAAGAGAAGCGGTTTTTTATGAGCTATTTCCTCATAATATTATTATTTTTATGGAAACCAAACTTCACTCTAAGCATGCCCATTTTCAATTCAATTTTTTCTTGGTGGATGAAAAAAAGAGCTCATCAAATTGAGCTATTCTTAAAATATCCTATTGAAGTTCAAAATGAATGGTTTGAAGAGCTGATTGCAACGGCGAAAAACACCGAATTTGGGAAAAAGTACAAATTCAACTCACTGGACACCATTCAGCAGTTTAAAGAAACAGTGCCTGTTCATGACTATGAAGACTTAAAACCTTATGTTGATCGATTAAAGAGAGGCGAACAAAATCTGATTTGGCCTTCAGAAACAAAATGGTTTGCAAAATCCTCTGGGACAACTTCTGACAAAAGTAAATTTATACCTGTAACTAGAGAGGCGTTAGAAGAGTGCCATTACAAGGGCGGAAAAGACATGCTTTCCATTTACTGCAAACGACACCCAGAAACATTTGTATTTACCGGAAAAACACTAATGATGGGGGGCAGTAGTCAAAGTATTGATCCAAATACTGAATCTTACGAGGGAGATTTGTCGTCGATAATCATTCAGAATTTACCTTTTTGGGCAGACATTATGCGGACTCCTAATAGAGAAACCGCTCTTTTGAAAGATTTTGAAGAGAAACTTTCCAGAATGACAAAGATAACGGTAAATGAAAATGTCACGAGTATCTCTGGAGTTCCCTCATGGATGTTAATTCTGCTAAATAAAATATTAGAAGATACTGGAGCACCAAACATTTCAACCATTTGGCCCAATCTAGAAGTATTTTTTCATGGTGGTGTAGCTTTTAAACCTTATCGTCAGCAGTTTAAAGAGCTTATTCCAAGCTCAAAGATGAACTATATGGAAACTTACAATGCCTCTGAAGGTTTTTTCGGCATTGAGGATTTACATCACGAAGGCGAACTACTATTGATGCTAGATTACGGCATATACTATGAATTTGCACCCATGCAAGAGTGGAACAAAAAATTTCCAAAGACGCTCAGTTTAGATGAAGTAGAGCTAGGAACAGATTATGCCTTGATCATTTCTACAAATGCAGGTTTGTGGCGCTATAAAATTGGCGACACCATCCAATTTGTATCAAAATATCCCTTCCGGATTAAGGTATCTGGAAGAACGAAGCATTACATGAACGCATTTGGAGAAGAAGTGATTGTTGATAATGCCGAGCAAGCGCTAGAGCATGCATGCAACTTAACAAGCTCAAGTATAGAAGACTATACAGCAGCTCCAATTTATTTAACACAAAAAGAAGCAGGTAAACATCAATGGCTTATTGAGTTTCGGAAACAGCCAAATGACTTAGCGCAATTCACACATTACCTGGACGAAAAGCTAAGAGAGCTCAACTCTGACTACGAAGCAAAACGAAAAGGTAATATGGCGCTGGAATTACCGTTAGTTCAGCCAATGCCAGATAAAACCTTTTACAATTGGATGAAGAAAAAAAACAAATTAGGAAGTCAAAATAAAGTTCCCAGATTATGCAATACTCGAGAGCATATTGAGGATATTCTTGCAATGAATCAAATAGTTTAGATGAAAGTTATCCTTAGCACCTTCCTATTTTTATGCCTTAGTCTTGCCGGACTGTCTCAGGAAGTAGTACTTGGCAAAAAACTTTTTGAGTTCTCTCATAAAGCAGATTACTTCACTACTGATCAACTTGGCAATATCTTTCTTTGGAATGAGAACATTATATGGAAGTACTCCAATAAAGGAGATTCGCTAGCTGCCTTTAACAGCAGAAAATATGGGTCAATAAGTCATGTAGATGCAACAAACCCCTATGAAATAGTGGTCTTTTTCGCTGATTACAATCTGGTTCTTTTGCTAGATAATTATTTAAGCGACAATGGGAAAGATATAGATTTGCAAGAACTTGGGTATGACCAAATTTCCAATGCCTGTAAATCTCGCTCTAACGGAATTTGGATTTATGACTTAATCCAACAACGAGCAATCCATCTAAATTACAATTATAGTAAAGACAAACAAACATTAAATCTTTCGCAGTGGTTCAATGAAAGGATTACACCTAATCTATTATTGGAATTTAACAATCAACTTTTCATTAGCTCGGACGAAGCACTTTTTGTTTTTGACCATTTTGGAACGTTCAAGCGCAAAATACCAATTAAGAATATAACACTCTTTCAAATTGTAAATGAAGAGATTCGATATTTGAAGGGTCAAAAATACTGTAGTTACATTCAAAAGAGCTTTGACGAATCATGTCGAGAAATTCCAATTAAACATTTAAAAAACATTCGAATTGAAAAAACCGGGCTTTACGTTTTTACTTCCGGAAAGCTAACCGTTTTTTCGACGAATAAATAATAAAAAGCCTTGCAGCCCGTCTGCTTTTTACTATTTTAGCGACTTATAAAATAGCAAGTATGCACATAGCAATAGCAGGAAACATTGGGTCCGGAAAAACTACCTTAACATCACTTTTAGCAAAACATTACAAATGGGAGCCGCATTTTGAGGATGCTGATGAAAATCCGTACTTGAATGATTTCTATAACGACATGCAGCGATGGTCGTTTAATTTGCAAGTTTATTTCCTGAACAACCGATTTAGCCAAGTTCAAGAATTTAGGAACAATAAGAAAAATGTCATCCAGGATCGAACGATTTATGAAGATGCTTACATCTTTGCTCCCAACCTACATGCAATGGGCTTAATGACTTCTAGAGATTTTGAAAGTTATTTTTCATTGTTCAAGTTAATGGAATCATTTATTACCCCACCGGATTTACTAATTTACCTGAGAGCTTCAATACCTGTGCTTGTAGAGCAAATTAGCAATCGAGGAAGAGAATATGAAGAAAGTATTAGACTGGATTATTTAAAACGCTTAAACGAACGCTACGAAGCTTGGATTAGCACTTACGACCAGGGCAACCTGTTGGTAATTGACGTTGACAATATTAACATCTTAGAGAACAAAGAAGATTTAGGAAATGTGATTAGTAAAATTGACGCAGAAGTTCACGGCCTATTTTAATTGATAAAAAAGACATAAAAAAACCTTGAAGGAATCTTCAAGGTTTTTTTATGTCTTAGAAGTAAATCTTACATTCTAAATGCTGTTAATTGAAATTTTAAATCAAAGTTGTCGTAAATAAATTTATCTAGCACTGCTTCGAAAGTCTTGGACTTGTACTTGATCCCAAATTTTGTTCTATCAATTGCAAATGCTGAAGTGATTCCGAATCCCTCGGCAGTTGGCCGAACTTCAACATCGAATTTCATAGATTCAGTTACGTCTTTAATCGTAAACTCTCCGACTAATACTTGTTCTCCATCATCGTCCATCATTCCTTTTGAAATGTGCAATCTAGCTTTAGGAAACTGAGCAACGTCGAAAAAAGCAGATGCTTTCAAATGACCTACTAAGTCTTGATTTTCTTCAGCATCTTTAATATCAGTTACTTTAATTGAATTCATATCCATGAATATTTCTCCTTCTTGAATAATTCCGTCTTTAACAACCACAGATCCACTTTCAATTTGAATATCACCGTAGTGCTCTCCTCCTACTTTTTTTCCAACCCATCTCAATGTTCCACTTTCAGCATTAAGAGCATAACTACCATCAGCTATACCATTTCCTTCCAATGCAGTTTCTATCGGCATTGTTACAGCCGACTCTGCGCCATGAGAAGCTGCAGCACCGTGACCACCACCCTCAGCAATGTGCGGAGCAATTACCAATGAAACAATAGACATTAACTTAATTAAGATGTTCATGGAAGGACCAGAAGTATCTTTAAATGGATCTCCAACAGTGTCTCCAGTTACAGAAGCAGCGTGTGCATCAGAACCTTTGTATTCCATCTTACCATTAATCATTACTCCTTTTTCGAAAGACTTCTTAGCATTATCCCAAGCTCCACCTGCATTGTTTTGGAAAATTCCCATTAACACACCTGAAACAGTAACACCTGCTAACAAACCTCCTAACACTTCAGGACCAAAAGTAAACCCAACTAAAATAGGAACAATTAACGCGATCAATCCGGGTAAAATCATTTCTCGAATAGAAGCTTTTGTAGAGATATCTACACACTTATCATATTCAGGAGTTGCCTTGTATTCCATTATACCCGGAATTTCTTTAAATTGTCTTCTTACTTCCTGTACCATAGCCATTGCAGCTCTACCAACAGCAGCAATACACAATGCAGAGAATATAAATGGAATCATTGCTCCAACAAATAAACCAGATAATACATCTGCTTTGTATATATCAATTGAATCAATTCCTGAGATACCTACGAAAGCTGCAAACAATGCTAACGCTGTTAGAGCAGCAGAAGCGATTGCAAAACCTTTCCCTGCGGCTGCAGTAGTGTTTCCAACAGCATCTAAATTATCAGTTCTTTCTCTAACTTCATCAGGTAATCCGCTCATTTCCGCAATACCACCAGCGTTATCTGCAATCGGTCCAAAAGCATCAATAGCTAATTGCATAGCTGTAGTTGCCATCATACCCGCTGCTGCAATAGCAACACCGTACAATCCTGCAAATTCGTGAGAAATGTAAATTCCCGCTGCTAAAACAAGAACAGGAATTACCGTTGACTCCATACCTACAGATAAACCCCCGATTATGTTGGTTGCATGTCCAGTTGAAGATTGTTGCACGATAGAATTTACAGGCTTTTTGCCCATCGCGGTGTAATATTCTGTTACAATACTCATGATTGCTCCGACAATAAGACCCGTCATAATTGCCCAAAAAATATCCATTGACGTTAGTTCATAACCTCTAATTGTCATATTCTCTACCATTAGAAAATCAACTAAAAAGTAAGATGCGATAGCCGTCATAATTACTGAAGACCAGTTTCCCAAATTTAATGCTCCTTGAACAGAACCATCTTCACCTTTAACTTTAACAAATAATGTTGAAAGAATAGAGAAAATCAATCCCATACCTGCAATTACCATTGGTAATAGGATAGGAGAAAGTCCGTTAAACTGATCTGGAGTGCCAAACTCTACTTCAGCACCTAAAACCATAGTTGCCAAAATAGTTGCAACATAAGAACCAAATAAATCAGCCCCCATACCTGCTACATCACCAACATTGTCACCAACATTATCTGCAATAGTCGCAGGGTTACGAATATCATCTTCAGGAATTCCTGCTTCAACTTTTCCAACTAGATCGGCTCCAACATCAGCAGCTTTGGTGTAAATACCACCTCCAACTCTTGCAAACAATGCAATTGATTCAGCTCCTAAAGAAAAACCTGCTAGTATTTCAATTGCTAAAATGTAGCTACCTTCCGCAACCATAGTTCCTTCAGGCCCAAATAGAGCTAAAAGAACAATAAAAATTCCACCTAAGCCTAAAACCGCTAAACCTGCAACACCCAATCCCATTACCGTACCTGCAGTAAAAGAAACACTCAAAGCTTTCGCTAAAGAAGTTCTTGCTGCTTGCGTAGTTCTTACGTTTGCTTTTGTAGCGATATTCATTCCCAAATATCCTGCTAGTGCAGAAAGAAAAGCACCTATAAGAAAAGTAATTGCGATTATAGGATGAGAACTTTCTGTCATCGTACCGGACCAACCTAATAATATTGCTGCAATTACAACAAAATAGCCCATTACTTTCCATTCAGCTTTCAAGAAAGCCATTGCACCTGTTGCGATATGATTTGCAAGTTCTTTCATATTATCATCTCCGGCATCTTGTTTCGTTACCCAAGATGATTTCACTGCCATTATAAGCAATCCAATAATTCCTAGAAAAGGAACAACGTATAATAAAAAATTTTCCATAGTGTATTATTAATGTGTAATCTTTTTTCTTTTTTGAAGTCCGCAAAAGTAGAAGTAATATTTTTTATATGCAATAAGCTGAACAAATGCCCAAACCGAAACTTAATTTAAAAACTCTTTAACTTAGAAAGCATTCAAATTATTTGACTAACAGCCGAATGAGGCGCACACTGCAAAACTATTTCTAATAAAAAAGCTTGATTAAATAGGCAACCCTCTTAATCAAGCTTTTATTATTTATTTGATACTATACCAATATATTGGCAGAATAGTAGGATGTTCTTTACTTTACGTAAGCAACATCTTTAACCGCATCCATAAGGTCTTTTATATTCGGCATCCAAGCCTCAACCAAGGTTGGCGCATATGGAAGTGGCGTATCTTTAGTATTTACTCTTCGAATTGGTGCATCTAAATAATCAAATGCATTTCGCTGAATCATGTAACTTAACTCTGTAGAAATGTTACCTAAAGGCCATGCTTCTTCCAAAATTACCATTCGGTTTGTCTTTTTTACAGACTCAATTACCGTTGCGTAATCGATTGGGCGAATAGTTCTCAAGTCAATTACTTCAGCATTTATTCCTTCCTTAGCTAATTCTTCTGCAGCAGCCAAAGCTACTTTCATAATCTTTCCAAAAGAAACTATCGTCACATCTGCTCCCTCTCTCACTACTTTCGCTTGTCCAATTGGAATTAAATATTCTCCCTCAGGAACTTCTCCTTTATCACCATACATTTGCTCAGACTCCATGAAAATAACAGGGTCCATATCTCGAATAGCTGATTTCAATAGACCTTTTGCATCTGCAGGGTTAGAAGGTACAATCACCTTTAATCCAGGTGTATTTGCGAACCAGTTGTCAAATGCCTGAGAGTGCTGAGCTCCCAATTGTCCCGCAGAACCGGTTGGGCCTCTAAACACCATTGGTGAACCAAAATGACCGCCTGACATGCTTAACATTTTAGCCGATGCATTTATTACTTGATCAATCGCTACCAAAGAGAAGTTGAACGTCATGAATTCAATGATTGGCTTTAAACCATTCATCGCTGCTCCTACTCCAATACCAGCAAATCCTAATTCTGCAATAGGCGTATCGATTACTCGCTCTGGTCCAAATTCGTCTAACATACCCTGGCTTACTTTATAAGCACCATTATATAAAGCTACTTCTTCCCCCATCAAAAAGACATTGTCATCTCTTCGCATCTCTTCATTCATTGCTTCTCGGAGGGCTTCTCTAAATTGTAAAGTTTTCATAATCGATTGTTCTGTATAAAAAGGATGTCAAAAGTAATAAATTGACAACAAACTAATACATCTGATGTTTTAATTCCAGAATTGAAATTGAGAAAAAAATAATTTGCCTGAATGCACTGATTTTGATTAATTTCGTAGACCTTCTATGCTAACCTATCGTCTACACTTAATGTGTTTATTGTAAATAAGTTAATTTAAAAAATTCAATATGAAAATTTTAGTTTGTATCAGTAAAGCACCTGACACTACGTCGAAAATTGCTTTTACCGACAACAATACTGCATTTGATAAGAATGGAGTGCAATTTATAATCAACCCTTACGACGAGTGGTATGCATTGGTTAGAGGCTTGGAATTAAAGGAAGTAAACGGCGGAAGTGTGACCATTTTGAATGTTGGCGGAGCTGACAATGATCCAACGATTAGAAAAGCGCTTGCTATTGGAGCAGATGATGCCGTAAGAATCAATATGGAGCCTACAGATGCCTTAGGTGTTGCCAAGCAAATCGCCGACTACGCAAAAGAAAATGCATTTGATTTGGTTCTTTGTGGGAAAGAAACGATTGACTATAATGGTTCGCAAGTTGGCGGAATGGTTGCTGCGTTTTTAGATCAACCGTTTATTTCAAATGCCTCTAAGCTTGATATGGCAGGAAATACTGCTACAGTTGAAAGAGACATTCAAGGAGGAAAAGAAATTGTTGAAGTAGACACACCATTTGTTTTAAGTGCGGCAAAAGGTATGGCTGAAGCTAGAATTCCGAACATGAGAGGAATTATGGCAGCCAGATCAAAGCCTTTGAGTGTGGTAGAGCCAAGTGCTTTTGAAAACACTACAGAGATTGCCTCTTACGAGTTACCTCCTGCAAAAGGAGCTTGTAAAATGGTATCGGCAGACAACCCTGCTGAATTACTTAATTTATTACGAAACGAAGCAAAAATCATTTAAGACATGTCAATATTAGTATACGCCAATACGGCAAACAATAAAGTTCACAAATCAGCTTTTGAAGCAGTGTCTTACGGCGCTCTAATTGCTGAAAAATCTGGAGACACCGTAACCGCGGTTGTAGTTGGAAATGCAGATGATTTAGATACGCTTGGAAAATACGGAGCCGATAAGGTGCTTCATGTAACCAACGATAAATTAAACGACTTTCAGCCAACCTTAGTTGCTCAAGCAATTCAACACGCGGCAGAAGAAAACAACGCTTCCATTATTGTTTTTTCTCACGATTTATCGGGAAAATCCGTAGCACCAATTTTGGCTGCAAAAATGAATGCTGGAATTGTTACCGGTGCAGTAGACTTGCCACAAAAGAACGCTGACTTTATTGTGAAAAAAGCAGTTTTTTCAGGTAAAGCTTACGCCCATGTTAAAATAACTACTCCAACAAAAATTATTTCGCTTACGCCAAATGCATTGGAGAAAAAAGAATTCAACAAAACGGCAACGGTAGAAGACAAAGCTTACGAATTAGGGGATTCTCGCTTAAAGGTGGTGGAGCAAAAATTTCAATCAACTGATTTACCATTAACAGAAGCGGATTTAGTGGTAAGTGCAGGTAGAGGCTTAAAAGGTCCTGAAAATTGGGGAATGATTGAAGACCTTGCAAAAGCATTAGGAGCTGCAACTGCTTGTTCAAGACCAGTTTCTGATATGGATTGGAGACCACACCACGAGCACGTAGGTCAAACTGGTGTTGCTATTCGACCTAACTTATACATTGCAGTAGGTATTTCAGGAGCCATTCAACATTTAGCTGGAGTTAACCAGTCAAAGGTAATTGTTGTCATTAATACCGATCCTGATGCACCATTCTTTAAAGCGGCTGATTATGGAATTGTTGGCGATGCTTTTGAAGTTGTGCCGAAATTAGTAGAAGCTGCAAAAGCCATAAATTAATTTCAAAAACACGAATCAAATAACTTTTGTTCTAAACATTTAATGGCGCACAAAAGTTATTTCATTTCAAGCAAACCATGGAGAAAATAGCCATAGACATAGTAGGATTATCCTACAGCCAAACACAATCGGGAGCGTATGCTTTGGTGTTAGGCGAACAAGATGGAAATAGAAGACTGCCCATTATTATTGGTGGCTTTGAAGCGCAAGCCATTGCCATAGAGTTGGAGGATATGACTCCTAGTAGGCCATTAACCCACGATTTATTTAAAAGTTTCGCAGATTCATTCAAAATAAATATTGAGGAAGTATTAATTTACAACTTGATGGAAGGTATTTTTCATGCTAAATTAATTTGCAGACAGGGTGACTCCCTGGTTGAAATTGATACTCGAACTTCGGATGCTGTTGCGCTTGCAGTTCGTTTTAAGTGCCCCATTTATACGCACGAATTTATTTTGAAGGAAGCTGGAATAATCTTAGAAGAAGGGGCTGATTCAGACTCTAAACCCGCGGCAAAAATGCCGAAGTCTGATAAAAAAGAAAAAAAAGGTCTAGCTTCGTTATCGCTTACGGAGTTGAACGAAAAACTTGACATTGCCTTGAATACTGAAAATTATGAAGAAGCATCAAGGCTTAGAGATGAAATCAACAAAAGAGGCGAAAGCAATAACTAACCAACCTCAGATTTGAAAAATATTTCAACCCTCCTCTTTCTGCTACTCTTAGGCTGTTTACCTACAGAATTATTAGCTCAAGAAGTATCCAACGAAGCAAATGCATCTGCCATAGCGACCATTCCAATGGATGGGTTTTCTTTTAATTCCTTTATTCGAGGAATTATTGGCTTGGCCTCTTTATTTGTTATTGCCTTTATCTTTAGTAGCAACCGCAAAGCGATAAACTGGCGAACAGTTGGCATAGGTTTAGCATTTCAAATCGTGATTGCCATTGGTGTGCTGAAAGTTCCTTTCATTCAAAATATATTTGAATTTATCGGCAAAATATTTGTCAAAATTTTAGAGTACACACAAGCCGGAAGTAAATTTTTATTTGAAGGCTTAGTTGTAGATATGGACACCTTTGGGTTCATTTTCGCTTTTCAAGTATTGCCTACCATTATTTTCTTTTCGGCGTTAACTTCCGTTTTATTTTACCTTGGTATTATTCAAAAAGTAGTAAAAGCATTTGGTTGGCTGCTTTCTAAATTACTTCTAATTTCTGGAGCTGAAAGTTTGAGTGTAGCTGGCAACATTTTTTTAGGTCAAACCGAAGCACCGCTGTTAATTAAAGCCTACCTCGAAAAAATGAATAAGAGTGAAATTCTCTTGGTCATGATTGGAGGAATGGCGACAGTTGCAGGGGCAGTGCTTGCTGCTTACATTGGCTTTTTAGGTGGAGATGATCCGGCTTTACGACTCGTTTTTGCAAAGCATTTATTGGCCGCTTCGGTAATGGCTGCGCCTGGAGCTATTGTTATTTCAAAAATTCTTTACCCACAAACCGAATCAATTAACACAGAAGTGGAAGTTTCTGCAGATAAAATAGGATCAAATTTTTTAGATGCCATTGCCAATGGAACTACCGAAGGTTTAAAGTTAGCAGTGAATGTTGGTGCTATGCTCTTGGTATTTGTAGCCTTTATTGCACTTGTAAATGGTGGCTTGGGCGCATTGGCTTCCTTTGACGGCTTCACTGTGGAGTGGTTAGGCATTGACTGGCATTTCACTTCGTTGAATAAGGTAATTGCAGCCAATAGCTCTTACGATGGCCTGTCGTTGGAATTTATACTGGGAACCATATTTGCACCCTTGATGTGGCTCATTGGAGTTGCCAAAGAAGACATGATGCTAATGGGACAGTTGCTGGGAATTAAATTAGCAGCGAGTGAGTTTGTCGGATACATACAATTAGCAGGGCTAAAAGACGTAACCAATGTTTCGCATTTGAAATACGACAAGTCTATTATTATGGCCACCTACATGCTTTGTGGTTTTGCCAATTTTGCCTCCATTGGCATTCAAATTGGGGGCATTGGTTCGCTTGCTCCTGGGCAACGAAAAACCCTTTCTAAGTTTGGCATGAAGGCGTTATTAGGTGGATCCATTGCTTCTTTAATTTCAGCTACGGTAGCTGGAATGATCTTGGGGTAAACACTATTCCCTTTCATTCTATTTCCCAGCTCTAAGTCACCCATTGGCTAACAACATTATATTTTTACTGCTGCATGTAACATATACAGACGGAAATAAGCTTAGCTTTCATCTCATTCGATTGTTGACATTCACGAAAAAAAGATGGAAATCAAAAAGACTAATAAAGTATTTATCGCAAAGAGTTTAGACGGATACATTGCTGATAAAAACGGAGGCATAGATTGTTTACACTCAATCCTCAACCCAAATGGTGAAGATATGGGATATGATGAATTTAACAATGGAATTGACGCCCTTGTTATGGGACGAATAACTTTCGAAACCGTGCTCGGATTTGATGTTGATTGGCCTTATGACAAACCAGTATTTGTATTGAGCTATAAACTAAAAGAAATACCTGAAAGCCATAAAGGAAAAGCATTTTTGACCAAAGGAACCTTAACAAAATTTTAAAGCAAATCTACGAGGAAGGATTTAATCGATTATATATAGATGGTGGAACAACAATTCGGAACTTTTTAAAAGAGAACTTGATAGACGAAATGGTACTTACAACAATTCCGATCTTATTGGGTGGTGGTTCTTCATTATTCGCTCAACTTCCGGGCAAAATGAAATTTAAACTAATTGGAACAAAAACATATTTAAATCAAATAACGCAGAATCATTATAAACGAGAAAGATTAAATACAACGCTTTGATAAAGCGAAAAATCAAAAGTTTAGCAAATTCCATAGCTCTGCTTGCCATTTACTGAACGTGCACAATAATGTACTATGAATAAATACCTGTTGTTTTTAGTAATAATTCTCAGTAGTAATAAGATTGAAAAAAATTGAACTACATCATTTAATATAACGAAGTATAATGACTACCAACTAGAATTTGTTAATATATATATTGATAGGTTCCTTACAATGGTTGAATTGAGAATAGATACAATCTTCGATAGAAGTGCCTTCACTCAAAACCAAATTGGCACTTCTGATTCAATCGAATTTGCCCAAAACATCCCTATCTATTCGCCAATGGATTTAGGGTACTTTGGATTTGACAATGAGTTATGTGATGAGGCTTCCATTTTAAGAGTAGCATTTTTCTGTCATAACATCATTACAAATGGTGATGATTCTGAAATGAACACAAGTGAAGAAGAAATAGCAAACACCCCACTAGATTCAGTCATTAAGTATTTTGACACAAACAAATGGATAGGGCAATGTGCTAAATACGATGAATTTGCTAAAAATATTTATGCAAAATATGGTTATAAAACAATTACTGTAAACCCTTTACTTTTTGGAAAAACTGACTCATTAGGACATATATACACTATTGTATATTCGCCTTATTCTAAGACGTATTATCCAATTGACATACAAAATAATTGTTATTGGAGGCTAGACGATGGGCAAATAGCTGACTTCAAGTCTATAATTATAGGCGTCAACTATTCAAGAGAATACATTGACACAATTAATGGCAGAAAAAATATTATATCAAGCTCATTGAACTATACCCCTCTAATCTTTAAACTTGACAGGAAAGTTCAAGTCATTTCATTACAAGGCACGAATAAGACATTTAAAGATATCAAGTATAATTCTTTTTCCAAATCAGGAACTAACTTCATTTACAGAAGCATAATCAAACCAGCGGAAGATATTCGACCTAATAATTATATGTATCGAACATCAAAAAAAATAAAAACAGAGTCTCCATCTTGGGAAGATTTTATTTTTAATGCAGGCATCTTAACTGATAATGGAGAAATTAAAAAAAGGTTGTTTTACGGTGACGACCAGGCACTAAAAGGTTTATGGAACTCAATCGAATAAAACGATGTGGCTAACATTTTATAAACAACATTAAACCATTCGCTGGTACTTAACGTTAATGAACAACCATGAAAAAATACTTAACAGCATTTCTCTTATTTCAATTGCTACTTGGGATCACAGGCTGTGATAGGCCTAAATGTGATAATAGCAATCCAATATTTGAAAGTAACACTCCAGATTCAAAATTGTATAAAGATGAGTTAGTTCGTCAACTAACAATTATAGATGACCAAGAACTAACCTATTGGCTCCAGAAGTATGAAGACAGAAATGGAGAAGAATCTTTATACTTCAACATTCAAGGAGATGGCTTATGCGCCATACTTCATCTAACGGTAAAAAATTGGAATAAATTAGAAGATGTTAGAGATCGGAATGGAGTTGGACGAAGAGGAGCCGAATTCACCAACTTAGAGTTTGAAATTAATCAAGACTCAACTACTACTCAATTTATTTACCAAACCTATGACCGACTTATTGACTAATGTTAACTTGACAGATGTAACAAGTTTACATTTAAGAAATTTAGAACTCACCTCTGCAGATGCCATTTCAATTGCTAGCGAGCTCAAGACAAACTCAACATCAAAACTAACTTCAATTAGTTTGATTTACAACTCAATAGGTGATGTGGGCGCAATTGCTCTTACTGAAATTTTTTCCAAATCCATTCAAGTAATTGGGATGGTAGGTTGCTGAATTGGTGACCAAGGCGGCAGAGCAATTCTGAAATGGGCTAAGAATGCGTCACAACTTCGGATGATTTGTATCGAGCAGAATAATTTTTCGGCAGCTATGAAAAGTGAATTTGAAACATTTCAAAAGAGCCTTCCTAGCGTTATGATAGTAACCTAAATCACATTCATCAAAAAGAGTATTCGTTTTTCTATTTCCAGTTTTTACTTGTTTATATCTTGTTCCTAAATTGGTTCTACTCCCTTAAAAAAACACAACTGGTAGAAGTAAATTTGAGTAGAATTTAGATTTCATTCAAATGCAACAATACCACGACTTATTACAACACATTTTAGCCCAAGGTGCGGTAAAAACAGATAGAACAGGCACAGGAACCAAGAGTGTATTTGGTTATCAAATGCGTTATAATTTGCAAGAGGGTTTCCCATTAGTTACCACAAAGAAGCTTCACCTCCGCTCTATTATTCACGAATTACTTTGGTTCTTAACTGGAGATACCAACATAAAATACCTGAAGAGTAATGGTGTTCGAATTTGGGACGAATGGGCAGATGAAGACGGGAATTTAGGTCCAGTTTACGGTTCGCAATGGAGATCGTGGCCTACCCCAAACGGCGGGTCTATTGACCAAATTCAAAAAATAATTGACCAAATTAAAAATACTCCTGATTCAAGAAGAATTATTGTGAGTGCCTGGAATGTGGCAGAAGTCGAAAATATGGCGCTACCTCCTTGTCACGCATTTTTTCAGTTTTATGTTGCAGACGGAAAACTTTCTTGCCAATTGTATCAACGCAGTGCCGATACCTTTCTAGGCGTTCCTTTTAATATTGCATCCTACGCGCTTTTAACCATGATGGTTGCCCAAGTTTGCGGTTTGCAACCAGGTGACTTCGTGCACACATTAGGAGATTGTCACTTGTATTCGAATCATTTAGAGCAAGCAGAATTACAACTTTCTAGAGAGTTGCGCCCATTGCCAACTATGAAAATAAACCTCAAGGTAAAGAGTATTTTTGATTTTAAATTCGAAGATTTTACCTTAGAAAATTATGAGCCACATCCGCATATCAAAGCGGCCGTGGCAGTTTAATAATTCTTGAATATGAAAATCTCGCTCATCGTAGCAGCTTCAGAAAATAATGTTATTGGTAGAGACAATGACTTACCCTGGAAATTACCAGATGACATGAAGTACTTTGTTCGCACAACAAAAGGGCATTGTATTTTAATGGGACGAAAGAATTTAGAATCATTTGGCAGACTGCTCCCTAATAGAACTAATATCTTATTGACAAGAGATGCATCTTATACATTTGAAGGTGCTGAAATATTCACTGACCTTCAAAAGGCAATTGAGTTTGCAAAAAATAGCGGAGAAGTTGAGTTGATGGTTATAGGAGGAGGTGAAATTTATCGGCAATGCATGCCTTTTGCAGATCGGATTTACATTACCAGAGTCCACGCAGAAATTGACGGCGATGTTTATTTTCCAGAATTAGACCCTAATATTTGGGAGTTGAAAACAGAAGGATTTCACGAGAAAGATGAAAAACATAATTACGCTTTCACCTTTCAAACTTTTGAAAGAACAGAGATTGTATAAATAAAAAAGCGTCACTCCGAAACCTCGAAATAAGGCTTTTACTTTAATTTAAACCTCGTTTAAGCAACTTTCAATTGCTTGAAAGCAGAGTTATCAAATTTGTTTTTTGCATATTTTAAATCAATGCGTATTTCTTTATCGGTTGACGTTGTATCGGTAGGCATATTAAACATATGATCAATTAAGATGGCCTCGCAAATTGAACGCAACCCTCTCGCACCTAATTTATATTCAATCGCTTTCTTAACAATGTAATCTAAAACTTCTTTATCGAATTTTAATTCAAAGCCATCCATCTCAAACAACTTCATGTACTGCTTCAAAATGGCATTTTTAGGTTCTGTCAAAATTCGCTTTAGTGCCTCTTCATTCAACGGCTCCAAATACGTTACAACAGGAATTCTACCAATCAATTCCGGAATTAACCCGAACGAACGAATATCAGAAGGGATAACGTAACGTAAAAAATCTTCTTTTTCAATAACTTCAGTTTCCGTCTTCGCTTTAAAGCCCAAGGCGTTTGAATTCAATCGCTTTCCAATTACTTTTTCTATCCCAGAAAAAGCTCCTCCACAAATGAACAGTATATTTTGTGTGTTGATAGATACTAGCTTTTGCTCTGGATGCTTTCGTCCTCCTTGTGGTGGAACACTTACAGATGAACCTTCCAATAACTTTAACAACGCTTGTTGCACACCTTCACCAGAAACATCTCTTGTAATGGAAGGGTTATCTCCTTTACGTGCAATTTTATCTACCTCATCAATAAACACAATCCCCTTTTCAGCTTTTGCTACGTCGTAATCTGCAGCTTGTAATAAACGAGACAAAATACTTTCCACATCTTCTCCAACGTACCCTGCTTCAGTCAATACTGTTGCATCTGCAATACAAAAAGGAACATCTAATAAACGCGCAATGGTTTTTGCTAATAATGTTTTACCACTTCCCGTTTCTCCAACCAACATGATGTTGGACTTTTCTAATTCTATGTCTTTAATAACAGCTCCCTTTACCACCCTCTTGTAGTGGTTATACACCGCTACTGAAAGCACCTTCTTGGCATCTTCTTGTCCAATAACATATTCGTCAAGATGCTTTTTAATTTCAGCCGGTTTATGAATGGTAATGTTGAAATCCTTAGCCATTGGCTTAATTTCTTCTTTTACAATTTCGCCAGCTTGCACAATGCAGTTATCGCAAATGTGACCTGTTATACCCGCAATTAAAACATTAGTGTCTTTTTTATCTCGACCACAAAATGAACATTGGATTTTATTCTTTTCACTCATAAGCTATTTCTATAGAAAAATTTAGCCCCGTCTCGAAAAACGGGACAGGGCTAAATTACGTGATTTTGCGCGATTTATTTTCGCACCAATATTTCGTCAATCATACCGTACTCCTTCGCTTCAGAAGAAGACATCCAATAATCTCGATCAGAATCTTTCTTAATTTTCTCAAACGGTTGCTTAGAGTGTTTTGAAATAATATCATACAACTCATCTTTAATTTTAAGCACCTCTTTTAAAGCAATCTCCATATCAGAAGCCATTCCTTGCGTTCCGGCTGATGGTTGGTGAATCATTACTCTTGAGTGTGGCAGTGCAGTTCTTTTACCTTCAGCTCCTGCACACAATAATACAGCGCCCATAGAGGCAGCCATACCAGTACAGATTGTTGCTACATCTGGTGCAATGTACTGCATGGTATCATAAATTCCCAAACCTGCATATACTCCACCTCCAGGAGAGTTTACATATATCTGGATATCTTTTTTAGCATCTGCAGATTCTAAGAATAACAGCTGTGCTTGAATAATATTGGCCATTTGATCGTTCACCCCGGTTCCCAAAAAGATGATTCGATCCATCATCAAACGAGAAAACACGTCCATTTGAGCAACATTCAAAGAACGCTCCTCAATAATGTAAGGAGTCATTGATGCTTCTACGTAGTTCTCTACTTGCATGCTATTTAACCCTTGATGCTTTGTAGCGTATTTTTTAAATTCTTTTCCGAAATCCATAAAGTATATTATTTAGTTCTCTTTTTCTCAGCTAATTTAACGAAATCATCGTAAGACACTTCCTTCTCCCTGATTTTCGCTGTATCGTTATAAAACGTTCTCAACTTAGATGCATATAACTGCTCATATAACCGTTTAGCTTCCTCTTGGTTCTCTAAAACTCTATTTGCAGTTTCTTCCATTTCGGCATCTTCCATCATGTTACCACCCATTCCAGATAATTGCTGAGCAATTAGTCCTTTCGTGTGAGCAATAACTTCATCCTTTGTTACCTCAATTTTATTGTCTTTGATCAGTTTGTTTTCAATCAACTGCCATTTTAAGCCCATCGCATATTGCTCATATTCTGAATCAATTTGCTCCTTCGTAATTGGCTTTTCGTTCGCAGTCATTAACCACTTTTTCATGAACGAATCTGGCAAGGCTAATTTTGCCTTTTTAATTAAATAGTCTTGAACATCTCTTTCAAACAATTGCTCAGCATTTTGAGCGAAAGACGTTTCCATTTCTGCTCTCAACTTATCCTCCATTTCAACTTTCGATTTCACGGTATCTTTCCCGTAAATTTTGTCGAAAAACTCTTGGTTAAATTCAGCAGCTTCCATTCTGTTTATTTTAGAAATGGTGTACTGAAATTCTGACAATTGATCTTTAATGTATTGATCATCAATCCCTAACCAAGCAGCTACATATTTAGCATCAGCAATGTCTTGTGGCTTCACCTTAACGACATCACCTACTACTTTGCCAATAAATTTCTTTTGATCTTTCTTATCGTTTACTGTTCGAATATTGACAACAGTTTCGTTTGAAATACCACCTTCTTTAAGCGCTTTACCGTCTAACTCTTCCCACTTGCCGAAAAGCATGTCTTCTTCTTCAGATTTATCAGCCTCGCCCATTTTACCATATCGCTTAGCAATTTCAGTAATCTGTTGGTCAATCATTTTCTGATCTGCCTTAATCTTTAATTTCTCGAACTTGTCTTTCTCTGTAATTTCAACTATCACTTCTGGGGCTAAACCAATCTCATAGGTAAACGAGAAATCTTTTTGATTCTCCCAATCTATTGCTGCAGCATCTTCCTTTTTAGGGAGTGGATTTCCAAGAACATCTAGTTTGCTCTCGCTGATAAACTTGTATAGGTTGTCAGAAAGGGTTTTGTTAATCTCATCCACTAACAAGTTGGTTCCAACCATTTTCTTTACCATGCCCATTGGCACCATACCTTTTCTAAATCCAGGTAAGTTGGTTTGCTTGCGGTGTCTTCTTAAAGCAGACTCTACTTTTTCTTTGTAGTCTGCTTCTTTAATGTTGATAGTAATTTCAGCGTTAAGCTTATCAATGTCTTTTTTAACTACTTCCATTGTAAAATTTTGTTTAAAAAAAATGGCGTAAAACAAAAGCCTTACGCCATTCAAATGGTGCGGATGGAGGGACTCGAACCCACACGCCGTGAAGCACTAGATCCTAAGTCTAGCATGTCTACCAATTTCATCACATCCGCTTTTCAATATAATAAGATCTCAACCCAACTAATTGGGGAGGGCAAAAGTACTAAATTTTCTAATAAATGAGAAAAAGCAAATCTGCTTTCAACAATTTTAATTTCACTTAGGTTGTGTAATTTTCAAATTCTAAAAAATAGCTCATGAAAATTAATCCGAAAGACGTCTCATTAGGTAAACTGCACAACACTTTACTAGGTTCCGTAGGTCCTAGACCAATAGCTTTTGCAAGCACCATTGATAAAGATGGCAACAGAAATTTAAGTCCATTTAGCTTCTTTAATGTGTTCAGTGCAAACCCACCTATTGCCATTTTTTCACCAGCTAAAAGTGGTCGAACAAACACACAGAAAGATACCTATCATAACGTCAAGGAGGTAGCGGAATGTGTCATTAACATTGTTAATTATCCTATTGTACAGCAGATGAGTCTTTCTAGCACCGCATATGGCCCTGAAGTGGATGAGTTTGTGAAAGCAGGACTAACTCCGATTGAATCAGAAATGGTACGCCCTTTTAGAGTAAAGGAGTCTCCCGTTCAGATGGAGTGTATTGTAAAAGAAGTTTTAGAATTGGGTAATGAAGGTGGCGCCGGTAATTTGGTGATTTGTGAAGTAAAACTAATTCACATTGACGATGCCATTTTGAATGAAGAAGGCATGATTGACCAAAATAAAATTGACTTGGTTGGCAGAATGGGTGGAGATTATTACTTACGAGCCAGCGGCGATGCGTTATTTGAAGTGCCAAAACCAATTCGCCAAAAAGGAATAGGTGTAGACGCTTTACCAGAAGCCATTAAAAACAGCACTATCTTATCAGGAAACGACTTAGGAATGTTGGGTAATGTGGAAGTATTGCCAGAAATTAGCACCTCTAGTTTTTCAGATAAATGGGAAGCTAAGCAAAAAGCCGCTCAACTATTATTGAAGGATGCGAAGATCGAAGAAGCTTGGAAAGTATTGGTAGGGTAATTAATTGCATGTAAGCAGCGAATCTATCCGAAGGCGCATCCTACTACTTTTTACTTAGAACTTAATTAAGAGAATTGAACTACTGCTTGCTATTGTCTTTAGCACTTCACTTTCTGCACAACACCAAGAACACTTAGATATTGGCAATGTGAGAGCGTTAGTAAATTCGAATGGGCTTTTGTTTCATGACACAGCAACAAATCTTGCTGGTTTTGAGACTCCGAAAGGCGATAGCATTAATAGAATCTACTTAGCTTCATTGTGGATGAGCTCTGCTGATTCGATAGCACCTGAAGTGTATAAGAATTCTTATGGTTACATGCCACTAACAAACAAGTTCGCTATGAAAACTGGACCTGTTGACATTATCAATCAAACAATTGACACTTCCTCTAAATTTCAACGATTGTGGAAAGTTGAAAAAGATACTGTTGACTATCATATTGCCAATTGGAATCAACCCAATTACCAAATTCCGACTTCCATTTTGGAATGGCCTGGAAATGGAAACTCTAACACTGCAAAAGTATTAGCCCCTTTTGAAGATATAGATGGAGATAGTATTTACGAACCCCACTTAGGAGATTATCCTATTATCAAAGGTGACCAGGCAATTTACCTGATCAGCAATAGCTTCTCCAAACAACCAGTAGATAGATTTTACAGTGTTGTTCGCGATCCAAATTCCCCTTTCACAATCATTGATACAATAGCTGCCCGAATTCAAACCTTAATGCAGTTGGAGATTCACACCATGGTTTATGCTTTTACTAATCAGGTTGCTGAAATTGAAAATACCGTATTTGTTAATACAAAAATTTTTCATCGTTCAACAGACCCTGCTCTGAATCACAAAGACTTTCGACTATCGTTATACAATGATTTTGATATTGGCAATCAAAATGATGATTTTATTGGCACAGACACCAATAGAAACATGACCTACGTTTACAACTCCTCAAACTTCGACGATGGTAACTCACTCGTTAAAGGTTACGGCAAAGATGTCGGGATTCAAGCACTAAAGTTGTTAGACACAAAATTGTCGGGATCAATTAGGTATGTAAAAGATAATTCATCTCAAGGTTGGAGTCATCAAGATTACCATCTTCTACAATATCAAAACTACAGATGGACGAATAGGCGACCAATATATTATGGGGGGGGGAACGGATTTAATACATGCTTGGACACTTCCAGGACTAGTGCCTTGTACTTCCCTGGCGACCCTGCTCTAGTTAATGACCCTAATCAATGGACGGAATTAAATTTTTGTCCTGCAGACACTAGCTTTAAGAATACTCCAAGTGATCAGGTAGTTTTATCTACAGCCAATGTTGCCAAAACTTTTACTATTGGCACAAGCATCGAACTGAATTACGCCTATGTTTTCGCTCAAGATACTAGTGGAGTTGTTGGCTCAATAACTGCGCTGCAAGTGGCAGCGGACTCTGTTCAGGATTTTTATGATCGTAAACAGTATGTTGGAATCTCAGAGGGTAAAGTTCAACAACAATTGGATTTTACGATTTATCCAAACCCAGCTAACGAAATCATTTCAATTGAAACTGATCTTCGAATTTTTGAGGTGGAAATCATTAACCTTAAAGGTCAATTAATTCAACAGTTTCAAAACACTAAGACGTTGGATATTTCAACTCTAACTAGGGGCATTTACTTTGTAAAAATTCAAAGTGAATCGAAATTAGGTGTAATGCGATTAATAGTTGTCGATTAAGATTCAAGCAAGCTAACATTCTTCTTTATTTGATTCTTCATTCGTATTTGCAATTCTTAATTTCGCAGTCCAATTTGAAGAAAACATGGATTATAATTTCTCTGAAATAGAAAAAAAATGGCAAGCTTACTGGCGAGATAATCAAAGCTTTGCTGCAGAGTCAACAAGTGACAAACCAAAATATTATATTTTGGACATGTTTCCTTACCCTTCAGGGGCAGGCTTGCACGTTGGACATCCATTAGGCTATATTGCTTCAGATATTTATTCAAGATACAAACGACACTTAGGGTTTAACGTCTTACACCCAATGGGCTACGACTCATTTGGGTTACCTGCCGAGCAATATGCGATTCAGACAGGACAACACCCTAAAATCACAACGAAAGAGAATATTTCTACCTACCGCAGGCAGTTGGATCAAATTGGATTCTCTTTTGATTGGAGCAGAGAAGTGAGAACTTCTTCTCCTAAATACTACAAATGGACGCAGTGGATTTTTCTACAACTGTTCAATTCGTGGTACAACAAATCGACCAACAAAGCGGAAGATTTACAAGACTTAATTCAACATTTTGAAACCAACGGAACGGCAGACTTAAAAGCACATACCGATTCTGAACTTGAATTCTCGCCTGAGGATTGGAAAGCGAAATCAGAAAAAGAAAAAGCAGCTATTCTTATGGATTACCGCTTGGCTTTTTTAGCAGATTCTTTTGTGAATTGGTGTCCGGGTTTAGGCACTGTTTTAGCAAACGATGAAATTAAAGATGGCGTTTCTGAGCGAGGCGGTTTCCCCGTTGAACGTAAGAAAATGAAGCAATGGAGCATGAGAATTACGGCCTACGCTAAGCGTTTATTAGACGGGTTAGATACCATAGATTGGACGGATGCTATCAAAGAGATTCAACGAAACTGGATTGGAAAATCAAAAGGAGCTTCAATTGCTTTTGATGTAGAAAATTCTGATAAAAAAATCGAAGTATTTACCACGCGACCTGACACTATTTTTGGTGTTTCGTTTATGGTAATAGCACCAGAACACGAATATGTTGCAGCGCTTACAACAACTGACCAAAAAGAGGAAATTGATGCTTATGTAAAATATGCCGCTTCTCGCTCAGAAAGAGAAAGACAGACAGAAGTTAAAAAGATTACAGGAGCATTTACCGGTTCTTACGCCATACATCCGTTTAACGGAAAGCAAATCCCTATTTGGATTGGTGATTATGTTTTAGCAGGGTACGGAACAGGCGCTGTTATGGCAGTTCCTTCAGGAGATCAAAGAGATTGGGATTTTGCAAAACATTTCAAATTAGAAATTCCCGCCGTTATTGAAGGTCAAAATGTAGAAGAAGGAGCGGACGATAACAAAAGCGGTATTATTTGTAATTCAGAATTTCTAAATGGCTTATCAGTCAAGAAAGCAATTGGTGGAGCAATTAATGCCATTCAAGAAAAAGGAATTGGAAAAGGACAAACGAATTATCGTTTAAGAGACGCAGTTTTTAGTCGCCAGCGATATTGGGGAGAGCCTATTCCAGTCTACTTTGAAGACAGAATTGCAAAAGCTATCCCCGAAAATGAATTGCCTTTAACCTTGCCAGAAGTAGACAAATATTTACCGACTGAAGATGGTGAGCCACCTTTAGCGAGAGCTGAAGATTGGAGCTACAAAGGAAATCCTATAGAAGCGTCAACCATGCCAGGTTGGGCTGGAAGTTCATGGTATTTGTATCGCTACATGGACAAACAAAGAGAAGGGGGATTTGCAGCCAAAGAAAGTTTAGACTATTGGAAAAATGTTGACCTATATTTTGGTGGTGCAGAGCACGCCACAGGTCATTTGTTGTATTCTCGTTTTTGGACCAAATTTTTAAACGACAAGGGTTTGTTAAATATTAATGAACCGTTTCAAAAGTTGATTAACCAAGGAATGATTCTGGGAAATTCTAGGTTCGTTTATCGCTCAATTTTAACCACCACTTGGACCGATAAAAACGATCAGGAAGTTCAAAAGCAACATTCTGTTTATTTGTCAAAAAATATTTCTGACCGATTTATCAAAGATGAATCTACTCCTGACGATTTAATTGAACTTAAAAAAGCAATTGAAGAAGCAAAGAGAACTGTTTTTACTTCTGAAAATTTGAAATGGAAAGAGTCTGAATTATCACACAAAGTTGCTGCGGTTAATGTAAACATTGCTTTTGTTGAAGGAGTTGAATTAGATACAGACAAATTCAAATCTGAAAATAACGGAAAAGAAAGTGCAGCCCATTTTGCTTTGGAAGATGACAAATACATTTGCGGATCTGAAGTGGAAAAAATGTCGAAATCGAAATTCAACGTTGTTAATCCGGATTACATTGTAGAAAAGTATGGTGCAGATACTTTGCGTTTGTATGAAATGTTTTTGGGGCCTTTAGAACAAGCGAAACCTTGGGATATGGAAGGTATTGAAGGTGTTCACCGTTTCTTGAGAAAGTTTTGGCGACTCTTTCTCGACAAAGAGAACAACTTTATTGTTTCCGATGAAAAAGCAACCAAAGATGAGCTGAAAGCTCTCCACAAAACCATCAAAAAGATTACAGAAGACATTGAACGATTTTCTTTTAACACTGGAGTTTCTGCCTTTATGATTTGCACGAATGAATTAACTGATTTAAAGTGCCATAAAAAAGAAATTTTAGAGAAACTGGCAATCTTAATTGAACCATACGCACCGCATATTGCAGAAGAGTTATGGAACAAAATGGGACATTCAGAGTCTATTTCAACCGCCGATTTTCCAAAATTTGAAAAAAGTCATTTAGTTGAATCGTCTCATAAATACCCCGTTTCATTTAATGGAAAGATGCGGTTTATGGTAGAATTACCCCTCGATTTATCGAAAGATGAAATTGAAAAAAGAGTTTTAGCTCATGAAGATGCTGCTAAATGGTTAGAGGGTAAATTACCAAAAAAGGTAATTGTTGTACCAGGTAAAATTGTAAATTTTGTAGTATAATTAGCAGAGTTAGGCTTACCAGCATTTCGTAAATCGTTTTTGATTTGATAATCCAACGATTTTAGGATCGAAGTTTCAAATTTGACTCTCGAACTGTAAATAATCCATTGTAAATAACTATTCCTATAAGTCACTTTTAATTTACCGTAGCAGTGTAATTTCGGCTTTGCTAGATTAATATTAGGGTAAGCTAATTGAAGAATACAGCTACAAATCATTGAAGGAATTACAACCTAAAAAGAGACAAACATTGAAGAAGAAATTAAAATGGATTAGTGTTGGATTAACTGCACTCTTGGGGCTTTTCGTTGTATTGTTCATTCTCAAATCTGAACATAATAATCAGGATTCAGCTCCTATTGTTATTGTTCAAGACACAATAGTACCAGCTAACCTATTATTTGACATTAATGTAGATTCATTTGAAGTAATTCAATCGAACATTAAAAAAAATGAATTCTTAGCAAACATCCTATTACCGTATAATATAGACTACGGAATAATTGATGCGCTAGCAAAAAAGTCCGAGTCAATTTTTGATGTGCGCAGAATTGCAGTAGGAAAAGGCTATACACTTTTAATTAGTGCAGACAGCATTAAAAAAGCAGCCTACTTTATTTATGAAATTGATGCAGTTGACTATGTTGTTTATGACTTAAGAGATTCCATAGTTATAGAGCGCAAAAAGAGGCCTATTGAAACAAGAATTCAGACAGCTTCTGGAATCATTAACTCTTCCCTCTACCAAACCCTGCAAGAATCGAATGCAAACCCATATTTAGCAGTGAAACTAGCAGATATTTTTGCATGGTCTATTGATTTTTATCGAATTCAAAAAGGCGATTGGTTTAAAGTTATTTATGAAGAGAAGTTTGTTGACGACAATTCCATTGGGGTTGGAAAAATTGAGGCAGTAGAATTCAAACACTTCGACCGGCCTTACCTTGCTTTTGGTTATGATGTAGATGGAAGAACCGAATACTACGATGAAGAAGCCAACAGTCTAAGAAAAGCCTTTTTGAAATCTCCTTTGAAATTTAGTAGGCTTAGTTCTCGTTTTACCATGAGAAGGTTTCACCCAGTTCAAAAGCGTTGGAAAGCACATTTAGGAACAGATTATGCTGCTCCAAGAGGAACGCCAATTTTAGCAACCTCAGATGGTGTTGTAATTAAATCCGCTTATGGCAGAGGAAACGGCAATTATGTGAAGCTCCGACACAACTCAGTTTACGAGACGCAGTATTTACACATGAGTAAACGGAATGCAAAAGTTGGAACGCAAGTGTATCAAGGAGATGTTATCGGTTACGTCGGTAGCACTGGTTTGGCTACAGGCCCTCACGTTTGTTATCGTTTTTGGAAAAATGGCAAGCAGGTAGATCACTTAAAAGAAGATTTCCCTTCGGCAGAACCAATTTTGCCTTCAATAAAGGCTGACTTTATGGTAAAGCGAGATTCCTTGCAAATTGATTTAGGCTTAGTAGTAATTGAAGAACTAAAAGCCGCAAGTGACGACTAAGGATTTAAACTAAAAACTATAGTCCCTCTCCACAATTTTTACAGTACTTCGCATCGTAATCGTGTCCTTCTTCAGAACAGTTAGGACAAGACTGAGTAGTTACTTCACTATGATGTCTCGGCATTTTTGATCTGGCAATTTCACCTCCCACTATACCTGTCGGTACAGCAATTATTCCATAACCCAACAGCATAATAATAGAGGCCAATGTTTGGCCAAGTGTTGTTGCGGGAGCAATATCGCCATACCCTACAGTGGTTATAGTTACAACGGTCCAATACATAGCGGTAGGAATGCTGCTAAAGCCATGCTCCGGACCCTCAATAATGTACATTAGCGTTCCCATAATCAACACCAAAACCACTACTCCGCCAATAAAGACAATAATCTTAACGGCACTTGACCTTAACGCATTTAGTAACACATTGGCTTCCGAAATGTATCGAGTTAACTTTAAGATTCTAAAAATCCTTAATAATCGAATCGTTCGTATAACCAACAAGTATTGCGGACCGGCTATAAAAAGTGAGATATAGGTGGGAATGGTGGAGAGTAAGTCTACAATACCCATAAAACTTGTTGCGTATTTCCATGGCTTGTTTATAGAAATTAGTCGCAAGAAATATTCTATAGAAAACAAGATAGTAAACGCCCATTCTAGAATGATTAAAAAATCGCGGTGAGCTGTTTTAATGGAATCTACTGTTTCTAACATCACGGCAATAACTGATGCCAATATTGCCCAGAGCAATACCACGTCGAAGAACTTACCCTTTGGAGTATCAGCCTCGAAAATTATTTCGTGCATCTTAACTTTCCAATTAGGAGCTGCTTGTTTATCTATTTTCTCGAATTCTCTTTTTGCCATAATTGAAAGCTAAAAGTAGTTAATTTGCAAAAGAAGATGAAAAGAGATTTTAGAACAATTTTTGAACCTAACCCAGCCTCAATTAAATTGAGTCACCAATCCAAAATATACCTCAGCGGCTCCTGCTTTGCTGAGAATATTGGAAAAAAAATAAAAGAATTAAAGTTTCCGGTTATAATTAACCCATTTGGAATTAGCTACAATCCAATTTCTATTCATCAAAGTATTTGTTTGAATTCTGCTTCAGAAGTCGAGAGTTCAGAAAATGAAGGCATCCATTTCTCTTATGACCTGCATTCTGAGTTAAATTCAAATTCAGAAAAGAATTTTAGAATCAACGTGCAACAAGCAATTGAGGACCAAAGTAACTTTTTAAAGACAGAGAGCACCATTATTCTTTCTTACGGCACTGCCTGGGTGTATGAAGAAAAAGCAACAGGTAAAATTGTAAATAACTGCCACAAACAACCGTCTAACTTATTTACTAAAAGGTTATTATCCGTAGCCGAAATAGTTAACTCTTGGGAACTTGCTAAAAAGCACTTGGAGGAAAATTATCCTAATAAAAATTACATCTTCACGATTAGTCCTATTCGTCATTTGAAAGACGGATTTCGAGAAAACCAACTCAGTAAATCCACTTTACACTTAGCAGTAGAGGAAATTTGTAAGAACGAAAGTAATTGTCATTATTTCCCTGCTTACGAATTGTTACAAGATGATTTGCGCGATTACCGCTTTTACAAAGAGGATTTATTGCACCCAAACGAGACAGCCGTGCATTACATTTGGGATAATTTTTCAGAGACGTATTTTTCTAAAGGAACTCAACTGATCAATCAGCAAATTGAAAAATTTAATACTTCCCTTCAGCACAGAGCTTTTCAACCAGGCAGTGCAAAACATCAAAAATTCTTATTGAATTTAAAATCGAAAATCAAAGCTTTCCAATTAGCCAACAATTTGGATTTTCAAACCGAGATTAATTTTTTAAAAACACAGATAGTATAGAACCGAAAGAATTATTAATTCACAGATTTATCGTTCGTAATTAAAAAAATCGTTGTTCGTAATTCCTTATTCAGAATCGTAATTTTGGACTTCATGGAAGAATACCCTTCGAAACTATTGGCCGATGCAATTGAACAATTTTCTTCACTCCCGGGAGTGGGAAAAAGAACCGCCATGCGTCTTGCGCTTTTTCTGCTAAAGCAAGAAAAGGAAGAAGTAAATCGATTTGGAGAGGCATTTATAAAACTTCGAAATAACATTAAGTATTGTGAAAAGTGTTACAACATTTCGGAAGAGAAGGTTTGTTCTATTTGTACCAATGGCCTACGAGATGAGAGTTTGATTTGTGTGGTAGAGGATGTTCGAGATGTAATGGCAATAGAAAATACAGGGCAATATAAAGGTCAATACCATGTTTTAGGTGGAATTATTTCACCCATGGATGGAATTGGACCTTCTGACATTCGTATTGAAGAATTAGTAGATCGAGTATCTGAAGGCAAAGCAAAAGAAGTTATTATGGCGTTGAGCACAACCATGGAAGGTGACACGACCAACTTCTATATATTTAAGCGGTTGAAAGATTTTCAAATCAATATTTCAGCTATTGCTAGGGGAATTTCAGTGGGTGACGAATTGGAGTATGCCGATGAGTTAACCTTGGGCCGTTCATTATTGAATAGAGTTCCTTATGAAAACACATTAGTCCGATAGAATGAAGCTAAGTGTCATAATTGTTAACTACAACGTTCAATACTTTTTAGAGAATTGTCTCAATTCAGTTTGCAACTCCTCCAAGAACATTGAATTTGAAGTAATTGTAGTGGACAATAACTCGGTTGATGGTTCACTTGAAATGCTGAAGGAGAAGTTTCCACATACCTATGTAATTGTAAATAAGGACAATAAAGGCTTTTCTAAAGCAAACAACCAAGCAATAAAAATAGCAAAGGGAGAATACGTTGTATTGCTCAATCCTGACACTGTAGTTGAGGAAAATACTTTTAAACTTTGTTGTGACTTTATGGATGCAAATCCAAAGTCTGGAGGTCTTGGCGTTAAAATGCTAGATGGAAATGGAAATTTCTTACCTGAATCAAAACGAGGACTACCTACCCCAGCAGTTGCCTTTTATAAAATTTTTGGATTATCCGCACTCTTTCCAAAATCAGAGAAATTTGGTCAGTACCATTTAGGTCATTTAAGCAAAGACGAGAACCACGAAATTGAAATATTAAGCGGTGCATTCATGATGATGCGAAAATCACTTCTAGATAAAATTGGACTATTAGACGAGAGCTTTTTCATGTATGGAGAGGACATTGATCTTTCTTATCGCATTACTCAAGCGGGCTACACCAATCATTATTTCTCAGGGACACAGATAATTCATTACAAAGGAGAAAGCACCAAAAAAAGCAGTATTAATTACGTGTTTGTTTTTTACAGGGCCATGGCAATTTTCGCCAAGAAACACTTTTCGAATAAAAATGCGCAGCTCTTTTCAACGTTAATCAATTTTGCCATTTATATTCGAGCAGGATTAGCTGTTTTAACACGCACAATAAAATATTTTTTACTCCCTATCTTAGACGGAGTTATTTTGGGTTGTGGTGTTTATTTTTTTAAAGAATACTACGAATACAATGTAAAATTCACAGAAGGCGGAGCATATCCTGAAGAAGTTGAAACGTATGGGATTCCAATTATTCTTTTAATTTACCTCTTTTCGCTATTATTTAATGGAGCATATTCCATCCCCACTTCTTTTAAAAAGATAGTAACTGGCGTTGTAAGTGGCTCGGTTTTCTTGCTAATAGGGTATTCATTATTGAGCGAAAATTACCGTTTCTCGAGAGCCATTATTATTTTTACAGTTCTATTTGCGACCGCTGGCATTCCTCTTCTTCGTTATTTTCTGCACCTCATAAAAATAAGAAAGTTTACAAGTAACAGGGCTCAACGAATTGCCATCGTAGGTAAAGCTGATGAAGTGAATAGGATTAGTTCGTTTATTAAGAACACACTCATAAATCCAGAGAAAATCATCAATGTAAATGCAGAGAACGAAGGAGAAAATAACAGTGGTTTTTCTGCCCGATTGTATCAGCTAAAAGACATCATTGATATCTACGACATTAACGAAGTTATTTTTTGCGCTAAAGACTTAAGATCTGCTCAAATCATTGATCAAATGGGCGATATAAAGAAAGACCTAGACTTTAAAATTGCTCCACCAGAGAGTTTATACATCATTGGTAGCAATAGCATTGAAAGCTCAGGAGAATATTACATCATGGCATCCGACACGATTCTAAAACCTGTTAATCAAAAAAACAAACGAATACTGGACTTCTGCTTGTCGCTTTTTTTCCTGTTACTCTCGCCTCTTTTCTTCTGGTTTGTGAACAATAAACGCAGTTACTTTAGTAATCTCCTTAAGGTGCTTTTAGGTGCCATTTCCTTTGTGGGTTTTTACACCTCCGACGAAAATTCAGATAAAAACTTAAAGGTTAAAAGGGGTATTCTAAATCCTACTGATTTGCACGATTCATTTGCAATAGACCAAGAAAATATTGAGCAACTCAATTTTGAATATGGCCGTGATTATGCTGTTGCCAAAGACCTAGAAATTGTTTTTAAAAATATTGGACAATTAGGAAGATAATAAAAATTCTTGCTCTCTTTGACTACCAGTCAAAGATTGGACAAGTAAGTTAGCATGAAAAGGCTGTTTTTTTAATCGGGTCGCACTGGCTTATCTTAGAACACCTGCGTATACTCTACCCAATAATTTCGTTCAAAGTTGCACTTGGTCGCATTGCGGCTTCCACTTTTTTCTCATTTGGATGAAAATAACCTTCTATATCCACTGCAACACCCTGCGCACGAATTAGCTCTTCCACTATTTTAGCTTCGTTTTCTTCTAACGTTTGTGCCAATCCCATAAAGGTAGCTTTCATTTCTTCGTTATCATCTTGTTCTGCTAATGCTTTAGCCCAATACAATGCCAAGTAAAAGTGACTCCCTCGGTTATCTAGTTCATTAACTTTACGGGAAGGCGACTTGCCATTCAACAAAAGTTGCTCTGTAGCTTGATCCAAACAGTCTGCTAATACCTGTGCATTCTGATTGTTGTTCTTTTCGCTTAGGTGTTCTAATGAAACTGCTAGCGCTAAAAACTCTCCTAAGGAGTCCCAACGCAAATGGTTCTCAGCAGTAAACTGCTCCACATGCTTTGGAGCTGAACCACCAGCTCCGGTCTCAAACAAACCGCCTCCATTCATAAGCGGAACGATAGACAACATTTTTGCCGAAGTACCCAATTCTAAAATTGGAAATAAATCAGTTAAATAATCACGCAAAACATTTCCTGTCACTGAAATAGCGTTTTCTCCTTTCTTAATTCTGGCCAAGGTAAATATAGTGGCCTCCTTTGGCGACATAATTTGAATATCGAGCCCTTCAATATCATGATTTAGCAGATATTTATTTACCTTTTTAATTAATTCAGCATCGTGAGCTCTGTTTTCATCCAACCAAAAAATAGTTGGCCAACCTGTTGCTCTTGCCCTATTTACTGCCAGTTCAACCCAATTTTCAATTGGGGCATCTTTTGCTTGGCACATTCTCCATATGTCTCCTTGTTCAACCTTGTGTTCAATTACTGCAGTCCCATCCTGATTAATAACTTTAACAATTCCGTCAGTTTCTATTTCAAAGGTTTTATCGTGAGAGCCGTATTCTTCTGCTTTTTGAGCCATAAGCCCTACATTGGGAACTGTTCCCATTGTGGTTGGATCAAATGCTCCGTGCTCTTTACAAAATTTAAATGTTTCGTCGTAAATGCACGCATAACTGCTATCCGGGATAATTGCCTCTGTTTCATGTAAGCTTCCGTCTGCATTCCACATCATGCCTGAAGTTCTAATCATAGCAGGCATTGAAGCATCTATAATCACATCTGATGGAACATGCAAGTTAGTAATTCCTCTTGATGAGTTTACCATGGCCATATCCGGGCCATCATTCATGCATTTATCAATAGCTGCTATAACCGCTGCCTTTTTATCTGAATCCAGCTCATCCAATTGCTCAATTACGCTTCCCAAACCATCGTTAGGATTTGCACCAATTCGATCTAAATCATCTCCAAATTGCTCAAAAACTTCATCGAAAAATACTCGAACAGCATGACCGAAAATAATGGGGTCTGATACCTTCATCATGGTTGCTTTCATATGTAATGAAAACAAAACATTTTTAGCTTTGGCATCTTCTTTTTGTGCTCTTAAAAACTTCACCAATGCCTTCTTACTAAGAAAGGTAGCATCTATCACTTCACCTGCAAGTAAGGGCGTACTTTGTTTCAATACTTCAACCTTGCCATTGCTTTTGTGTAACTCAATTTTTACATCATCGGCTTTCAAAAATGTTAAGGACTTTTCATTGGTGCAAAAATCATCTGCACCCATAGTAGCAACATGTGATTTTGTATCACTTTTCCATTCACCCATTGAATGTGGGTTTCTCCGGGCAAATTCTTTTACTGCTTTTGGTGCTCTTCTATCTGAGTTACCTTCCCTTAAAACAGGGTTAACAGCACTTCCCTTTATCTTATCGTATCGTTGTTTAATTGACTTCTCTTCATCTGTTTTCGCCGACTCAGGGTAATTCGGAATATTAAAGCCTTGACTTTGCAATTCTTCAATTACTGCAAATAATTGAGGTACAGAAGCTGAAATATTTGGAAGTTTAATAATGTTAGCTTCAGCTGTTTTGGCAAGCTCGCCTAATTCAAATAATGCATCATTTACTTTCTGATTTTCTTCCAAGTACTCTGGGAAAATCGCCAAAACTCTCGATGCTAAAGAAATATCTCTGGACTCTACTTCTACGCCAACAGCATTAGTAAAGCGCTTGATTATAGGCAACAAAGAATATGTAGCTAATGCTGGAGCTTCGTCCGTTTTGGTATAAATTATTTTTTGTGCCATATTTGTCCAGTTACAGTGGTTAAGTTTTAGAAAGTTCTCCAAAAAAAGTCCTAATAAACTATTACGAAGGTGCACAAAGGTAATGAGAATTTAGAATTTAAACTAAAGCTCGAAACGATCAAAAAGTAAGAAAATTTGATATATTCCCGATAAAATTTAACCTGAAATGTCTAACTCTAAAGTTTACAAAGTGACCAAATCTCAGTTTTATTTAAAATTTGGCTCATTAGAATTAAACGAGGTAATCGATCTTGTATTGGAATCTAAAATGAGCTCTGTTAACATAGAAAGTTTTCACGGAAGCGGGGTAATTAAAGACAAATACGGCACACTTAACATTGCCAATGTACTTCCCAGTGCCAAAAGCTTAACGGTGAACGGAGAGTTCTCTCCTATAAAAATTAACTTAAACAGCAGAGGAAGTTACAAAGTGATTGCAGAATGTAAAATGTCGGGTCTTAAACTACCTGCAGGAAGCATACAAGAAGAAAAGGAAGTAGAGACCAGCAGTCCAGCAATTAAAACAACCAATAGTTTTAGAAGCAGAATTGGCAAAAAGATTGAAAAGCAGACACAACTGCACCTTACCAGTTCATTTGGAGAAATCAAACTCTCACTTCAGGACTAATAATTACCAGATAAATTAGATTTAGCAAACAAATTCATCGAAGTTGTACAATTTGATAAAGCAAAAAGGAGAAGCAATGCTTCTCCTTTTTAAACTAACACCAATTAAATCGGCTTGAGAAAATATTACTTCTAATACTCTCTCTCTGAAACTAACTTTTGTTCTTCGTTCCACATTTTCCAAGCACCAACTTTCTCGCCTTTGTTATAGAACATCTCGTATCTTTTATTTCCTTCAGCATCCCAAATGGTCCAATCTCCTTCTTTATCTCCTAAATAGTAATTTGCTTCTGTTACTTTATTACCACTCTCATTCCATTTAATCCATTTTCCATGTTTCTCACCGTTTCTGTATTCACCAACTTCCTTCTTCTCTCCATTGTTATAATAAAAAATAGCCTGACCATTTAAAACTCCATTTTCCAAAGTATAGGTCGCTTCCTTATTTCCGTTTTCAAAATTAGTTGTGTAGTCCCCTTTTACCAACTCTTTATTGGCAGTGTAATATTGTCCATTTTCCAACACCAATGATTCTTGGGCCATAAGCGATGCTCCAAAAAACAAACCAACTAAACCTAAAACAATAACTTTTTTCATAATCTTACTTCTTTCAGTGATAATACAAATGTAAGAATAAATTAACATTAAGTTAACATTGGAGATGTTAAAAAATAAAAAAGCCTTAAAGCGAGAACTTTAAGGCTTTAAACTAATGTTAAGATTAGTATTATTTTGATTGAATCTCTAACTTCAGGTCAGTTCGAGTTGAATTTTTTAATTCGATTTGCGCTACTAAGTCTTCGTGAGAAACAAAACTTACTTTAATTTTTTGAGATGCAGTTGTTACGTTATTAAAACTAAATAACCCGTCGAAGTCAGTATACGCTTCTAGCTTCGAATCAAGCAATACAACTTTCGCTCCTGTTACAGGATTACCCTCATCATCAATTACTTTACCTTGAACTGTAGTAGATTTCACATTACCACCTGCCAAAACAATTAAAGTACTGAGAGAAAAAATAAAACTTAAAATCGCTTTTTTCATTGTGTTCTTATTGTTGTACAAAGCTATGGCAAGTCTTGATCATGAATTTTAAAATAGACTTATCAATGCGTTAAAGTCTGGTTAAATCAATGTTAAGTAAATCGAGTTATTCTTCCTTTTACCCACACAACCTGATTTCGATTACTAGATATCATTACCTTCGCGGCTCATTTTTTTGATAATACTTTATGAAAAATTCCATACTAATTCTTGCCTTAGCAGCCGTTTCAGCAATCAGTTGCGGAACGGAAAAAGGAAAAGAACAAATACAACAAGAACCTGCTATGAACGAAACAAGTAACCCTGCGCTAGAATATATTGATTACCATAGTTACTCAAAGCCTCAGGAAGCGGTAGTGAGGCATTTAAATTGGGAAGCAAATATCGATTTTGATCAAAAAACATTATCGGCCACTGCAACCTATACCATTGATCATATGCAAGGAGTTGATACCATTTATTTAGATGTCCGCAACCTTACTATAAATAAGGTAAATAGAGATGATTCTCAGGAAGACTTAGTTGTTGCTATTCATAAAAAGGAGCCATTTCTCGGAGACCAGTTAGCGATACCCATTACCGCGTCAACAAAAACGATAAGTATCGAATACTTGGCAACGGCAGAGGGTGCTGATGCTCTTCAGTTTTTAGATCCAATTCAAACCGCCGGTAAAAAACACCCTTTCTTATTCACTCAATCGCAAGCAATTTTAGCTAGAACATGGTTGCCTTGTCAAGATAGTCCAGGTATTCGATTTACATACGAAGCGGAAGTTACCGTGCCGAAAGAATTAATGGCGCTTATGAGTGCTACCAACCCAACAGAAAAGAACGAAAACGGCGTATATCACTTTAAAATGGAACAGCCTGTTCCTTCCTATCTTTTTGCTTTAGCAGTAGGAGACCTAGAGTACAAGTCTTTAGGTAAGAATACAGGAGTCTATGCTGAACCTTCTGTAATTGAATCTGCTGCCTATGAATTTGAAGACATACAAAGTATGGTAGACACAGCTTCTGCCTTATACGGCCCTTATCAATGGGGCATGTACGACGTAATTGTCTTACCCCCTTCTTTCCCTTTTGGAGGAATGGAAAACCCAAGGTTAACATTTGCAACGCCTACCATCATTGCCGGCGACAAATCACTTACCGCATTAATTGCGCACGAATTGGCTCATTCATGGTCAGGAAATTTAGTTACTAATGCCTCTTGGGAAGACATTTGGTTGAATGAAGGATTTACAGTTTACTTCGAAAATAGAATCATGGAAGAAATATTTGGTGCTGATTTCGCAAACATGCTCGCGCTTTTATCTTACCAAGACTTACAAGATGAAATTGAATGGTTGAACAGTGAAAATCGTTCTGCTGACACTCGTTTAAAAGTTGACTTAAAAGGCAGAAACCCGGATGACGGGTTAACAGGAATTCCTTACGATAAAGGGTTTTTTCTATTGAAATTAATAGAAGAAACGGTAGGTCGTGAAGAATGGGATAGTTTCTTAAAAACTTATTTTAATGCTTTCAAATTCAAAGTGATGACGACTGAATCATTTTTGGATTATCTGGATAAAGAATTATTAAGTAAAAACGCCGAATGGGAAACAACCATTCAGCCAAACAAATGGATTTTTGAAGAAGGCTTACCTGATAATTGCCCTAAGATTACTTCTACCAAATTCGAAACGGTTGAACGTGAATTAGCCAAATGGACCAAAGGAGGAAAAGCTAGTGCCATTCAATCTTCCGAATGGGTAACACCGCAGTGGTTGTATTTTATCAATTTAATAAATGGCACATTGAGTCAACGGCAGATGAGTGAATTAGACGGAGTATTTGGGTTTACAAAATCTGGAAATTCTGAAATAAAGGCCGCTTGGTTTGAAAAAGTAATTCCTAACAACTATGAAGGTCTTGGCAGTTCAGTTGAAGATTTTTTAATAGAAGTTGGTCGGCGTAAATTTCTTACCCCTATTTATAAGGCGTTATTAAAGTCTGAAGGTGGTTTGCCAGCTGCGAAGACTATTTATGAAAAAGCACGACCAAACTACCATACCGTTTCAAGCGAAAGCATGGACAAATTATTAGGTTACAAATAATATGGCTGGAAAGAAAAAACTGGAGCACTTCGCGGAAATGAAAATGTTTCCTCATGCCTTCGAACCTGAACTGAACGAAGTGTTTCGGACTGACTATAAAATGAAAGGCAATTGGAGAAAGGAATTCTTCAAAAACGATAACCCTTTGGTAGTGGAGTTTGGCTGTGGAAAGGGAGAGTATAGCGTTGGAATGAGTCGTAAATTTCCTGACAAAAACTTTATTGGGGTAGATATTAAAGGTGCTCGAATGTGGAGAGGTGCGAAAACAGCAGAAGAAGAGGGTTTAAAAAACATTGCTTTTTTAAGAACAAGAATTGAGTTTATTGAAGGCTGTTTTGCAGCAAGTGAAGTAGATGAAATTTGGATTACCTTCCCTGACCCACAAATGAAAGACAGGAGAGAAAAAAAACGGTTAACCGGTCCTTTATTTATTGAGAGATACAAGCAATTTTTGAAACCTGACGGAATTATCCACCTGAAAACGGACAGTGACTTCTTCTACGAGTTTAGTGCGGAAGAATGCGAAAGCAATGGCTATGAAGTGCTTTTCAAAACTGACAATTTATACAAAGAGGGAATTCAAAACTTTGATGCCGACTTCCAAGAAATCCTAAACATTAAGACACATTACGAGCAAATTTTCACTGAGAAAGGTCACAACATTCACTATTTAAAATTTAGACCTAATGCCAAATAATTCAATTAAAATAACCGAGAAAAACAAAGATTATTTCGATTCGGTTTTTCAAGTTGTTCGATTGATTCCAGAAGGAAGAGCAACCTCTTATGGTGCAATTTCAAATTGCCTAGGTACCAAAAGTGGCGCGCGAATGATAGGTTGGGCTATGAATGCTTCACACAGCCAAAAAGAATACGTTCCTGCTCACCGAGTAGTAAACAGGAATGGAATGTTAACTGGGAAGCATCATTTCCCTTCCCCAATAGCCATGCAAGAAGCTTTAGAAGGTGAAGGGGTTGAAATAAAAGATGATAAAATTCAAAATTATAAGCAGGTTTATTGGGATCCCACTGTAGAACTGACGTTTGATTAAACTAAGTTAAATTCTACTTGTCTTAGGTAGGAAATTCAATTCAAGTAAGCTTAATTTTACCTTATGCAAATTACTTTAGAAAAAATCATTGAGGCTCTTTCTTTTGTCATAGAACCAGATTTGAAGAAAGACATTGTTGCTTTAAATTTAGTTTCAAAAATTGAAGTTAGAAACGGAGTTATTTCTTTTGATTTAAAAATTTCAAATCCTGCTATGCACAATAGAAAACGCATGGAGGAGGCTTGTGAGCATCAACTAAAACGATTTCTTGGGCCAGACATTAAAATGGAGGTAACTATTTCTGCAATGGGGAAAGCACACGAACGAGCTCCAGAGCATCGAAGTATTTTGCCTAATGTAAAACACATTATTGCTGTTGCTTCAGGTAAAGGTGGAGTTGGAAAATCTACTGTTGCCTCAAATTTGGCAGCTGGGTTAGCAATGCAAGGTTTTAAAGTTGGTATGGTCGATGCAGACATTTATGGCCCTTCAGTTCCAGCGATGTTTGATGTTGCAATGGAAAAACCAACAACAATTGAAGTGGATGGAAAGGAATACATTAAACCGGTAGAAAGCCATGGTGTAAAAATGTTATCCATTGGTTTTTTCTCAACACCCGACCAAGCAGTTGTTTGGAGAGGGCCAATGGCGACTAAAGCATTAACGCAACTTTTTAAAGACGCCTATTGGGGAGAGTTAGATTTTATGATTATTGACTTACCTCCGGGAACCGGCGATGTTCATTTAACAATGGTACAACAAGTGCCTTTGACTGGAGCTGTTATAGTTAGCACACCTCAAGAAATTGCTTTAGTAGATGTTAGAAAGGCGCTAGGAATGTTCAGTTTACCAGAAATCAATGTGCCTATATTAGGGCTTGTTGAAAACATGGCATATTTCACTCCACCTGAATTGCCGAACAACAAATACTATATTTTTGGTGAAGGAGGTGCAAAAGAGTTGGCAGAGCGAATGAATATAAATTATTTAGCTGAAATTCCAATCATTCAAAGTATTCGTGAAGCAGGAGATGTAGGAAGACCGGCTGTTTTGCAAGAAACAACTCCACAAGCCATCGCATTTAAAGATTTAGCTGCAAAGGTGGCCGAAAAAGTAGGTTTAACTGCTCCAGAGGCAGTTTAGAACTAAATTTTACCTAACATTGTTTGAACGATATGGAAGCAGTTAAAAATTTAGAACTTTTCACTAAAATAGAAGGAGCCATCGAGCAATTACGCCCATTTTTAGAGGCAGACGGAGGTGACATTCGACTTTTGAGAATTGAGGACAACATTGCCAAAGTGCAACTACTAGGAGCTTGCCACAGTTGCAACATGTCTGCCATGACCTTAAAAGCTGGCGTCGAAGAAGCAGTAAAAAAAGTAGCTCCTGAGATTATTGCAGTAGAAGCGGTTGAAGAGTAAATCCACTTAAAGTTGAAATGCTCATTTCATATCACAATTCCTAACATATTTAAAATTTTCAAATTTCCTAAAATTGGAAATTGGGGCAAAGATTGGGAATACTTATAGAGATTAGTTGCATTCTAGCAACTCTACATATCTTTTCCCAAATTACTACAACACCTCTAACCGATCTGCATCCATTTTGATGAACACAAATAGCAAAATGGTAAATGCCCAAAGCGAAGAGCCTCCGTAGCTAAAAAATGGCAGAGGAATTCCTATTACAGGCGCCAAACCAATTGTCATTCCGATGTTAATGGTGAAGTGAAAGAAGAAAATGACGGCGGCTCCATACCCGTAAATCCGAGCAAACGCAGAACGCTGTCGCGAACAAAGAAACAATATGCGCAGCAACAGCGCCATAAATAAGGTAATCACAACAAAGCTGCCTATAAAACCCCATTCCTCACCAATGGTACAAAAGATAAAATCAGTGCTTTGTTCTGGCACAAAATCATATTTCGTTTGTGTTCCTTTTAAGTACCCTTTTCCAAAAAAACCGCCCGAGCCTATTGCAATAAGCGATTGATTCACATTGTATCCAGCGCCAAAGGGATCAGATTCAATCCCCAACATTACATTAATTCGTTTTGATTGATGAGGCTCTAAAATGTTGTTGAATACATAATCTACACTTTTCACCAATCCTGAGCTGGCGATAAAAATTACCGTCACAAAAAGCAGCACCTGCTTCTTTTTACGATTAAAATAGTAGACTAGACTCAACAGCACGGCAAGCACAAAAATCAGCATCCAACCTCCGGTTATTTCAATTTCAAATGGAAAATGATACAAATCATTTTGGAAAATGAGGGTAATTACAAACAAAAAGGCCGATACTAAACCGATGAGCAAAAAGTTGCCTGAAAGCCCTTCTCTAAAAAGCACCAAAATAAATGCTCCATAAACTAAGGCCGAACCTGTATCATTCTGCAGTAATATTAATATGGCAGGAACTCCGATAATTGCTACTGCGGTTAGCTTTGTTTTTAAATCGGTCATTCTTATGTTGAGTGTACTCAAGTACTTTGCCAAGGCTAAATTAGTTGCAAACTTGGAAAACTCAGAAGGCTGAACTTTGAACCCACCTATCGCAAACCAGGAGGTTGCACCTTTTGTAGCAGCCCCAACTAATAGCACAGCAACCAAGGCGGAAAGTATGAAACCGTATATAAAATAGCCGAAAGTCGAGAAAAAACGTTCATCAATGAGGAGAATTACAGTTGCAATTATTCCTGCCGTTCCAATCCAAAGCAACTGTTTACCATAACGCTGAGTAGTATCGAAAATACTTTCAAACTCTTCGTTATAAACTGCTGCATAAATGTTCAACCAACCTGCTAAAACGAGAAGTAAATATAGCCCTACGGTGATCCAATCTATATTGTCAATGAGACTCTTACTTCCCCTCATTTGACGTAATTTTAGGTACTGTTCCGATTAAGTTTCCCTCCAACATTCGCTTTTCTATATGGGGCCTGGTTATAGTGTCCCTTAAGTATTGTTCAATTAGTAAACCGGCAATTGGAGCAGCCCACCGAGAACCCCAATATCCATTTTCTACGTAAACCGATAGAGCAATTTTTGGATTGTCCTTTGGTGCAAATGCAATGAACGTCGAATGATCATCTCCGTGAGGGTTTTGAACTGTTCCGGTTTTTCCACAAACTTGTAATGAATCAATTTTGGCCGAAGTTCCTGTTCCTTTTTCCACAACTTTATACATCGCTTCTACCACCTCATTAAAATACTTCGCCTCAATTCCAGTTTCATTCCTAATAATAGTTGAATCAAATGAAGTGATTGATTGCCCATTTATTTCCTTTGCGATGTGCGGAGTAATATAGTAGCCCCTATTTGCAATAGCAGTTACCATATTTGCCATTTGCATCGGAGTAAATCCTAATTCCCCCTGACCTATAGCTAACGATAAGATAGTTGTCGAGTGCCACTTCCCTTTTAAGTAATATCGGTCGTAATAATCTGTTTTTGGAACAAAACCACTCAACTCATTTGGTAAATCTATCCCTGTTTTCTTACCTAAACCAAAATTTGTAACATAGGTACGCCAAACATTGTAGCCCTTCTCTACTGTAGGGTAGTGGTCTATAATACTTCTGAATACGTTACAGTAATACGCATTGCAAGAGATTTGAATAGAGAATTCTAAGTTGACTGGAGACCGATGCTGATGGCATCCCATTTTTCTGCCACCAAAGCTATATCCCCTGTAGCACGAGTAAAGAATAGAAGGTGTTAATACTTCCTCTTGCAATCCAATTAATGCATTAATGCTTTTGAAGGTTGACCCAGGCGGATATGCTGCCATCAACGCTCTATTAAACAAAGGCTTTAATGTGTCTTGACTTAGCTTTCCGTAATTCTTTGAACGCTGTCTACCTACCAACAAATTAGGATCATAAGTTGGCATACTAATTAATGTCAGTATTTCTCCGGTAGAAGGATCTATAGCAACAATACTTCCTTTTTTGTTTTGCATTAATTTTTCCCCGTAGGACTGAAGATCAGCATCAATGGTTAACTTCAAATTACTTCCTGAAACCGCAGTGGTATCAAACGCCCCATCTTGAAACTTCCCTTTTGGTCGATTAAAGACATCCACCATTTGAACTTCTTGGCCTCGTTTACCGCGAAGCACTTTCTCATAATGCTTTTCAATGCCACTTATTCCAATGTAGTCACCCGACTTATAATAGGAATCTTTTTCAATAATCTTAGGATTTGCTTCACCCACATAGCCTACCATATGCGCAGCTGTTTGCTTCGGATATGTTCGAAGTGTTCTAGTTTGCACAAAAAAGCCAGGATAGTTAAAAAGTTGCTCTTGTATTTTGGCGTATGATCGCGCTGAGATTTCTTTCTCAAAAATAGATGCCTTGTACCTAGAGTAGTTTTTTGCTCTATTAAAGCGCTCATCAAAACCATCTTTCGTCATTTCCAGTAAAACGCAGAACCCGGTTGTATCAAAGTCTTCATCAATTACTTTTGGTACAACCATTAGGTCATATGCAGCTTCATTGTAAACAAGCAGCGTTCCGTTTCTATCGTATATTAAACCACGAGCAGGATACTTTACAATGGTGCGCAAAACGTTATTAGTTGCATCTAACTTATATTGACTGTCGATTACTTGGACGAAAAAAAGTCGGACTAAGAATATGATGCCCACAATTAAGAAAATTGCACTAATAATAATCCGTCTAGATTCGTATTGCCTCATCTTCTATCTTCAGAGTTTGAACTAAAAACTTGAACTAAAATAATCATCACAAGGCTGAAAATATTACTTGCTAGAGCTCTCCCTAGGGTATCGAAAAATTCGGAGAACCTAAATACTTCAACAAAAAACAAAAACGAATGATGCAGAAATACACAGATAGTTGCATATTGTAGAAACCAAGACCACCCTAAACCACCTGCCGTAGGCGAAACGTTCAATTCATAACCATCTCTTGGCGCAAGTAAATTCAACAAATACGGACGAACAAAACCTAGAAAAACACAAGCAGATGCGTGCATCCCCATGGTATCTGTAAATACATCTATACTTAATCCCAGCAAAAAAGAAATTCCCAATACCAAAGCCTTGTTCCATTCAATTGGCAACCAAAGAATAAATAAAATATAGAGGTAAGGATTGATTGTACCTCCTAGTTGAATATTGTTTAAAATAAGCACTTGGAACAATACAAAAACAATGAACTGAAGCGGATATGTCACAAAAGTCTTAATCATTGGCGTTCTCCCTCCCTGATTCTAAATTTTTTACTTCCATTGAAGTATTATTATTCACTACGTAAACATATGTTAATTGCCTAAAATCATTAAGCAGTTGCATTTGTATCTTGTAAAAGTTCTCTCCCTCCGGAGCTTCGAAAGTCTTGATAAGCGCTGTCGGCAACCCTTCAGGAAAAATACTAGAATAACCACTTGTAACTACAGTATCCCCCTCAGTCAAAAAAACATGATTTGGTATATCTTTCAAACCCGTCAATCGATAATCTTCCCCATCCCATTGCATGGAACCAAAGTAGGCGGACTTTTTTAGCTTAACACTAATTTTAGACTCCCTGTGCAGCACGGAAACCACTGAAGAATAATTGGCTGACACATCTTTTACAACACCTACTACTCCACTTGGCCCAATAACTCCCATTCCATTCTGAACTCCATTGTTAAAGCCTATACTTAACGTTAAATAGTTGTTCTGTCTATGGGTAGAGTTATTAATCACCTTAGCCTTTGTATAAAGATACTTGCGTTTGTAGATGGTATCTTTAACAATTATATTTTCACCAAACACCCGGACAAAACTACCTAATTGATTCTCCCTTAGTAGCCTATTTTCATTGCTCAAATCATCGTTAACTTCTTTTAAATTGACGTATTCTGTCAAGTCAGAGTATTTAGTATAAATACCTCCAGCAACTTTATTAGTAGAGTTTAAAAAAGAAGACCCTTGAAAATGATTATTCTTTAAAATAAGGTAGAAAGCTAAAGCCTCCATACCTACAAAGAGGAAAAAAAACGAATACTTCCGAATGAAGGTGATTAAGTTTCGCATGTCCTCGTTATGCTATTAATTTCTAATCAAAAACGGCAGTTTAGCTGAGTTTTTTAATGCAATTCCTGTTCCTCTTGCCACTGCTCTAAGCGGATCTTCAGCAACGTGAACAGGTAGTTTTGTTTTCAATGATATTCGTTTATCTAAACCTCTGAGCAATGACCCGCCTCCTGCTAAGTACAACCCTGTTCTGTAAATATCCGCAGAAAGCTCTGGAGGAGTCATTTCTAGTGCATTTAAAATTGCCGCCTCAATTTTGGTAATTGATTTATCCAATGCATGAGCAATTTCAACGTATGAAACCTTAATCTCTTTAGGTGTTCCCGTCATTAAATCACGCCCCTGAATTGGGTAATCGTCTGGTGGATTATCTAATTCTGGCAAAGCCGAACCAACTTCAATTTTTATTCTCTCAGCAGAGCGTTCACCAATCAACAGATTATGCTGGCGACGCATGTAATCAACAATGTCATTGGTAAAATCATCTCCAGCAACTCGAATTGACTTATCACAAACTATTCCTCCTAGTGCGATTACAGCAATTTCTGAAGTCCCTCCCCCAATGTCGATAATCATATTACCCATCGGTTCCAAAACATCAATTCCAATACCAATAGCTGCTGCCATTGGCTCATGAATCAAATACACTTCTTTGCCTCCTGCATGCTCTGCAGAATCTTTTACGGCTCTTTTTTCTACCTCGGTAATTCCAGAAGGAATACAAATCACCATTTTCAATGATGGATTGAAAAAACGCTTCTTTTGATTGATCATCTTAATCATTCCACGAATCATGTATTCTGCTGCTTGAAAATCAGCAATCACTCCATCTTTCAATGGGCGAATAGTCTTAATCTCTTCGTGGGTTTTTCCATGCATTTGCATGGCTTTTTTTCCAACAGCAATTACCTTTCCTGAACTTCTTTCGATGGCAACTATAGAAGGCTCATCCACTACAACTTTGTCATTGTGAATTACCAACGTATTTGCAGTACCTAAGTCAATTGCAATTTCTTGCGTAAAAAAATCAAAGAATCCCATACTTTTTAATGTTTAAAGTGGCGAACACCGGTAAATACCATTTTTAAATAGTTGTTGTTGCAGTAATCGATAGACAATTGATCTTTAATAGATCCGCCTGGTTGAACTACTGCAGTAATCCCTGCATTTTTTGCCAATTCCACACAATCGGGGAATGGGAAAAATGCATCAGATGCCATGACAGCACCTGTTAAATCAAACCCAAAATGCTTGGCTTTTACCACTGCTTGCTGCAACGCATCAACTCTTGATGTTTGCCCTGTTCCGCTTGCCAGTAGCTGCCCATGTTTTACAAAAGCAATCGCATTTGACTTTGTATTCTTTACCAATTTAGCTGCAAAAACTAAATCGTCTTTTTCTTCTTCTGTTGGCTCTAACTTCGTTGCTGTTGCAAAGTCCGCTTTTGTTTCAGTTTGTGAATCCTTATCTTGCACTAAGTAACCATTCAAAGCAGTTCTGACTGTTTTCTTAGCCATTTCGACTTCGTTCTGCCGCAGAATAATTCTATTCTTTTTGCCTTTCAACACCTCCAGAGCTTCAACTTCATATGACGGGGCAATTACCACCTCGCAAAATAGCGAATGAATTTGTTCCGCTGTTGCAACATCAATCGTATCATTTGCAATTAAAACTCCTCCAAATGCTGAAACAGGATCTCCTGCCAATGCTGCAGCATATGCGCTAGACATGCTTTTTCTAGTAGCAATTCCACAAGCGTTGTTATGCTTTAGAACTGCGAACGTCGGGTCGTCATTTTTAAATTCGGCGATCAAATTTACAGCTGCATCAACATCCAATAAATTATTGTAAGACAATTCTTTACCGTGCAATTTTTCAAACATTGCATTCAAATCACCATAAAAAGTTCCCTTTTGATGAGGATTTTCTCCGTATCGCAATGTAGCAGTTTCCCTTTCACTTAATTTCAACGACTCCGTCTCACCTTCAGCATTGAAGTAATCAAATATCTTAGAATCGTAGTGCGACGAAATATCGAATGCTTTTCTTGCCATTGCTTTTCGATCCGCTTTATTTGTTTCTCCACCTTTTTCTTCCAGCAAAGTCAATACTTCTGAATATTGCTCCCTTGAGGATACGGTTAAAACATCATCAAAGTTTTTAGCAGCTGCTCGAATCAGTGAAATTCCTCCAATATCAATCTTTTCAATAATTTCAGCTTCCGAACCTCCACTTGCAAGCGTTTCTTCAAACGGGTACAGGTCAACGATTACCAAGTCAAACTCAGGAATTTCGTATTCCGCCAAGTGCTTCTCATCTTCTGCTAAACCTCTTCTGCTCAAAATTCCTCCAAACACTTTTGGGTGCAATGTTTTTACTCTGCCACCCAAAATAGAAGGGTAAGAAGTAAGGTCTTCAACCCTATGAATGTTAATACCTAAACTTTCAAGGTGCTTTTGAGTTCCGCCAGTTGAGTAAATATTTACTCCAAGCTTTTGCAGCTGCATCGCAATGGCATCTAGACCATCTTTGTAAAATACTGATATTAAAGCGTTTTTTATTGTTTTTTTATCTGACATGAAGGAATTTGCTTATCCTAACAAGGTTAACGATTATCTCAAAAGTGTGAAAGGGTTTAACGTGTATTTCGTAAGAAGAAATGAACAATTTGAAAGAGTTATTAACTAAGTAATTAATGTAGCGTGTGGAATGTGGAATTGAAAGTGAAAAATGGTTGAAAAATATTCAGAATACAAGATTAAATTTTGATAATTACGCTTGCTTTAAATACAAATCTTACAATTTCAAAGATTGAATTCAAAATTCCTTTTCAATTGTTTCTTAAAAATCCTTTTTAAACCTTATGCTTTGTTAACGAAACATAGTAACCAGTAGATTAACTTCTACTTTCATTTTAAAATACGTGGTGCCATGAAAAAGAAGAAGTTATAACGGAAGAAAAAGAAACTTTCATTCCGCAAAACACTCAGAATCCTAACAATCAAATTATTCAGGTTGAGCGTTCGTTCTTTTTTGCAACTTACGGCCCTGAAAAATTGGTGGTTGCCGACTTTGCCTCAAACTACGTCAACGCCATGTATGACTCGAGTAGAGAATACCGCAACAGCCAGTGGGACTCCAAAATCCTTACCGACCAGCAAGATTTTTTCTTACAAGGGGAGTTTGAAAAAGGGTTTCTGATTCAAAATAGCCCACAAATTCTTAGAATTTGGGCAACCGAAAACCAACAGTATGAGGCAAAGCTCGCCATTGGGCAAAATGGTTTCATTTACAAAATAATGAACCTTACGGTTGCATTTGACGGATTAAATCGACCCTATTTTATCGATCAATTAGGTGAAAACTTAATCGCTTTTGATAAAAATAGCTTTAAAACCATTGAATTCTTATACTCGCCAAAAGCAACAAAAAACAATGTATTGGAACAAAAAATGGCCTATTTATTTAAAAAAGCGAACAAAAGACCAAAAATCACCGTTTTGCAATATTTAAAAAATTATTGCGATGTATTGGATTTTGATTACATACCATTTTTGACCTACGATGCACAGACTGGCGGAATTGCCATGTCGCAAGAAAATATTTTAGTCTCAGCCAACAACTTTCCATACTATCCGAATGAATTGGTGCACTTATACACAGTAGATTTTAATCCTCATTATTGGTTTAACGAAGTCTGTGCAACCTATACAGGTGGCTCAGTTGAATATCCTTTTGAATCCCATTTGAAAAAAACCGCATCTCAGATGGATAGCTTAAGCATTTCAAGCCTTCCGGAAAACAAAAAACTAGATGATGATACCAGTTTCAAATATGCTCTAGGCGGCCTGTTTTGCAAATTAGCCATGAAAGAATATGGAGGTAAAAAAAGCTTGCTCACACTGCTTATATCCGGAAAAACAGAGGAAGACTTCCACGCTGCCTTAAAAAATATATTTGGAATTGACAAAGAGGATTACGATTCCTTCGTTAGAGAGAATTTGGAGAAATATAAGTCTAATGATGATATAGGAAAGAAAGTTAAAAGTTGACTTAAGGATGAAAGTCTAAAGATTAAGGTTAAGCAATGTAACATTTGCCCTTACCTTTCATCCTTCATCTTTTATCCTTCACCAGACTTCTCCCTCAGTATTTCACATTTCTCATTATTTTATAAACGGTACTGCGAAAACATTTTACTTCGCTTAACTTGGCACTTTAAACAACGGAATGCTCTACCTACGATTATTAAAAGAAAGCTTACTTTTTGCAATTGACTCACTTGTTGTCAATAAACTGCGAACCATTCTTTCTTTACTGGGCATCACCATTGGCATTTTTGCAATGGTTTCAGTGTTTACCATGGTAGATTCATTAGAGAACAACATACGCAGCAGCATTTCAAGTTTGGGCGATAATGTAATTTACGTAGCTCAAATGCCATGGGATTTTGACCCTAATCAAGCTTGGTGGGATTACATCCGTCGTCCTCAGCCAGATTTAGATGAATTCAAAATGCTAAAAAAGCAACTTCAAAATGCTGAATCAATCGCAATGGTTGTTGGAGGCTCGAATACTGTTAAATATAAGAATAACTCCATAGACCGAGTGGAGGGAAATGGTGTTACCTCTGAATACAATAAAATTTGGGATCTCAAAATTGAAAAGGGGCGTTACATTACAAATTTGGAAAGTAATACCGGCAGACCTGTCGCTGTAATTGGCGCAGACATTGCCGAATCGCTTTTTGGTGCCGGTAATCCGCTAGGGAAAAAAATCAAAATAAAGGGCCGTAAAGTAGAAGTAATTGGCGTGATAAAAAAAGAAGGCGAAAGCATGATGGGACAGTCGAATGACCGGAAGATGTTCATGCCGTTGCAATTTGCTCGTAATTTTTACAATCTGAGAAGCAGAAGTTCCGGAGCAGTTATTATGGTAAAAGCCAAACCAAATGCTTTAGATGCGTTAACGGATGAACTTACAGGCGTAATGCGATCAGTTAGAAAGTTGAAGCCAAAGATAAAAGATAACTTTGCCCTCAATAAGATGAGTATGATTTCCCAAGGTTTTGACCAAATTTTCGGTGTTATTAACATTTCAGGTTTTGTCATCGGTATTTTCTCGATTCTTGTTGGAGGATTTAGCATTGCCAACATCATGTTCGTTTCTGTTAAGGAAAGAACCAATCTTATAGGTATTCAAAAATCCTTGGGCGCGAAAAACTTCTTCATTCTCTTCCAATTTCTGTTTGAGTCTGTGTTTTTGTGTTTAATTGGAGGAGCCGTAGGACTATTTTTTATCTTTCTCGGCACCTTAGTGATGACTTATATAGTAGACTTTCCAACCAATTTGGGACTAGGTAACATTTTACTAGGCGTTGGACTTTCTGCCGGTATTGGAATTATTGCTGGCATTATCCCTTCTTACCAAGCGAGTAGATTAGATCCAGTTGAGGCTATAAGGGCCAATTAAGTGTTAGAAATATAAAATAAAAAGGCTTTCTTTTCGATTTTAGCAAGCAACAAATAAGATTCCACTTATAACTGATGCATATTTCTTTCGACTTAAGAGAGTTTTAAGGATTTTTTTGAAAAAAACTTTCATTTTTAATTAAATATAAGTAATTGATTTAAAGTAATTTAAATTACTTTGAGACCAGTTTATTTTACTTTTTTTAACAAAACGTTGAAGATTGTTAAGCAATTAACGTTCTTTTTCTTAATATTGGATTCATTAATAACTAATTTAAAAAATTATGGAAAGTTTAAAAATTGCTAGTGACAATTATGTTGCTTTTACGTTCTTTATCGGGACAATGGCTATGATGGCCGCATCAGTATTTTTCTTTTTGGAGCTCAACAACACTTCAAAGCAGTGGAGAACCTCGGTTCTTGTTTCAGGCTTAATTACTTTTATTGCAGCAGTGCATTACTACTACATGAGAAGTTATAATCTTGAGACGGGGGAATCTCCTACATTTTTTCGTTATGTTGATTGGATCTTAACTGTTCCATTAATGTGTGTTGAATTTTACTTAATTACAAAAAAAGCAGGTGCGAAAATTGGTTTGCTTTGGAAATTAATATTTGCATCACTAGTTATGTTAGTAACAGGATATGTCGGTGAAGTTCTAGATAGAGATAACAGTGCACTTTGGGGTGTGCTTTCTGGAGTTGCATACTTCTATATTGTTTACTTAGTTTGGTTTGGAGAAGTTGCTAAACTTGCTCAAGAAGCAGGTCCTCAAGTAGCAAAAGCTACGAAAATACTTGGTTGGTTTGTATTAGTTGGTTGGGCAATTTATCCTTTAGGTTACATCCTCGGTACTCCAGGTGGATTATTTGGTATACAATTAGTCTCAGATACTGCAGCGGCACTTAACGCTATGGATATCGTATACAACATTGCAGATGCAATTAACAAAATCGGTTTCGGTTTAGTTATTTATGCATTAAGCAGATCAGATGATGCAACAGTAAAAGCATAATCTATATAACAAATATTGAAAGGGATGATAATTTAAAAATTATCATCCCTTTTTTTATGCAACACTATTCACTCCGGTAAAAATGAAACAGCCTGATTTAGCCAATACTTCTTCAGTATACGACTTCCTATTTATTGGGCTTGGTGGTGCTAACAGTTTGCTCATTTTAAACCTTTACAAAAACGGCTTACTCGATGGAAAAACCATCGCCGTTATTGAGCCAAGCCATAAATTAACGGATGAAAAAACGTTCTGTTTTTGGTCTACAAAAGAAGAACTTTTTACCTTGAATCTTGAAGAGTTAGTTAGCCACAGTTGGAAACAAATTGAGATTACTGGAATTACCACACAAAGCATACAGCAGTTAAGTTATCATCACGTTAAAGGCCCTGATCTTACTAACAAAACAAAAGAAGTTTTAGGCCTAAGAGAGGTTACCTATTTCCAAAGCACCTTAGACCATACTCCTACTATAGGCTCTAATTATTTAGAGGTTACCACGGGTGGCTCGGTATTACAATGCCATAAAGTTTTTGACAGTCGACCACCTACTTTTTCAAAACTAGAAAAGAACCAAAGTAGTTTATACCAGTCATTTTACGGATGGAAAATTAAAACAGATAAACAGGTATTTGATACTTCTTCCATGGGCTTGATGAATTTTAAAATTCCTCAAAATGATTCTACGCAATTTATTTATGTTCTCACATTTGAGTCTGATACTGCACTTGTTGAATTAACCCGATTTGGTAAAGAAAAGTTAACCAAAGAAGAAGCCGATACTATTCTGCAAGACTATGTGCAACAATTGGGTGCTTCCTTCGAAATACTAGAGGTTGAAGTAGGTGTAATTCCCATGAATTCAGGTAAAATTGATGTTGCTGACTATGGAGACAATTGGATCAATATGGGAGCACGAGCAAACCTATTAAAGTGCTCAACGGGCTATGCTTTTCACAACATGGCTGAAGATGCTGTTTTGCAAACGAAAGCATTGAAAAATAATCAAAAACCCGTAAGAGAGGCAAAAAAAAGCAGGTTTTCATTTTATGATCGATTGCTATTGAAAATATTGAGCAATACACCCCTTCAAGGAAAAATTGTATTTGAAACGCTATTTGAAAAAGTACCTGTAATTATGGTACTGAAGTTTCTAAGAGAAAAAACAACGCCTTCAGAAGAAGTATTTATTTTTTCTAAATTACCTAAGAAGCTATTTTTAACAGCAGCTTTAAAAGACATCTATCACCAAATAAACCAATTGCCAATCATAGTATTGCCTTTAGTTTTTACCGCTATTGCCATTCTGCTTTCTTTCTTACAGTTTGAATTTATTGCTTGGGGCATTTTAGCAGTGGGATTTTTATCGGTAGGGTTAGCTCATGGTGCTTTAGATCATCTCACCTCTCAGAAAATTAGTTCAACCAAACAGCTCATCTATTTTGTCCTGAGCTACCTTCTCAAAGGTGCCCTTTTTGGAATAGTTTGGTGGTTATCCTCCGATGTGGCATTAGTACTTTTTATACTCTATTCTGCTTGGCACTTTGGTCAAACCGACTTTAAAGAATGGAATTTAAAGCAGGGTTGGCAGTCATTTTTATGGGGAGGTAGCCTTTTAACTGTGGTTCTATTTTTCCATTTAGATGAATTAAGCAATATCCTGAAGCAAATCCCTAACCTAACTCTTGTAAATCTAATTCATGAAATACCCCCTAATGGGTTGTTGTTGATTCAAGTGTTAGCTATTTCTTCTGGTCTTATTTTAGCGTTATTAAACAAATCTACCAACTTGGTCTTGACGTTAATTTATCTATTACTAGCAAGTCAACTTTCTTTATTGATGGCATTTGGGATATACTTCGTGTTACAACATAGCATGAATGGCTGGAAACACCTTTCCGTTGGTTTAGATAAAGATTCATCAGTCATGTGGAAAAACGCCTTACCATTTACCATAGGTGGAGCAGGTATTCTGGTCTATTTTTTGCTGTTTACAGTTGAAAGTTACATCGGTATTTTCTTCATCATTCTGTCGTGTTTAAGTTTGCCACATGTGTTTAGCATGCATCAGTTTTATCAGCTTACTTCTTCAAAATAATCTTCTGAAATAAGAAAGTTTCAGAGCTGGTGTAACGTTTTTTTAGAAAATATTCAAGTCTCCTCATCCTGAATATCACATAAACAACTTTTGAGAAGTTTCGTATTCCATTGATTCGCTATTTAAACAGTAGAAATTTTAAGACCTCTGCGGCTTTGATGCAAAGTTCACTAAGAAGATAGTCCCCCATGTTTTGCGTCATGTGTTATAACACATTTACTGAAAATCGAAGTGACTCAAAGAAAACATAAATGTTATTAGTTCATAACCGCATAAAACCGGCAACAATTCACAGTCGCATTGCAACCAACTATAGATCAGACATTAAAAACTCTTTAGATTCATTATATTTAGAATAAATAAATTAATGACATAGTAGATATAACAGTCATTGTTATGTTACTCAGTTTTGGCGTGCATTTACCAGCGCAAGTAAAATTAAACCATTTTATGAATGTGTCTTGAAGTGAATAATAATAAAGGAAAATATTTATATTTCACATTTGTATTTCTGTTCTACCTCTTCACGACTGCGTATATATTCTACATAGGTCGATATGAAACAATACATGGGGCTGGAGTTGCCGGAGTAATTGTTATTCAAGTTTTTGGAGTTACTCTACTACTCTCTAAATTTAATGTTCGTTCAAGTTTTAAGGTGTTTACATTTGTAGTGAGCTCGATTCAGCTTGCTTTAATCATAATTCACGAGTTTGACCAATACAAGCCATCCTACGTGATCGATATTCCTCAGAATTATGAAGGATGTATATATCTGTTTGTCACAAACGAAGATAGATCGAATGTTTCCTTAGATGAACACGGAATTGGTTATATTGAAAGTAAAGGCAATCAATCAATAACCAAAGCTTTTGCAGCAAGTCAGCAAAATGAGATTGTCATAAGAGGCTCATCAAATACAACGATGATTGCATATGATGTCTCATGCCTTGAAATAAATAATTCAAATTACTACCCCCAAAGGCAATATGACTACGAAATAAAACCTTGTATGGATAGTGCTGAATTCCTTGAACTTGTTGGACAAGGAGTCATTAATTAAAAATTGCTTCGAAAAAAAGTTTGGAAAGGAAATGGTGATGAATCTAGCTTGGTTCTCGACTCACAAGAATCAAGACTATAGCGCTTTTCATTGCTGAAATATACAATGAAATAATATGTTGGTACAAAAACGACACGCCAACAACAGTTATAAAATACAGGTCAGACGGTGCTTTCCGAAAGTTTCGGACTTATATCAAGCTTTGTCTCAGAGGACAAGCACGAAGCACCAAAATACCCTACTTTTCATACCCGAGACCGGTTACACCCTCCCCAACAAATTCAACCCTTTCCCAACACTTTTTACGTGCTCAAAAACTAAACTCAACCTACCTTTTCGTTCTTTTAAGGTGCACAGGTTGGAGTTTTTCTGTACAAAGTTTAGCACCTTGGTAAACAGTGGAGATTGATAATACAGCGAGTCTTGGTTGGAAATAAAGTAGCAAATAAGTTTATTTTGCTTCAGCACTAATTTTTCTATTCCAATGGCTTTGCCAATCCAACGCAAACGCAAAGCTTTAATCATTTCTTTAGTCGGCTCAGGAACTGGCCCAAAACGATCAACTAACTCTCTTTCAAAATTTTCTAACTCCTCTTCTGTTTCGTAATTGTCTAACTCCTTGTATAGATTAATTCGTTCCGCAATGTTGCTCACGTAATCATCTGGAATTAGAATTTCCAAGTCCGTTTCAATTTGGCAATCGTACACAAAAGCAGTTTGTAGCTCATCGTACATTTCTTTAAATTCGGTTTCCTTCAGTTCTTGGATTGCTTCGTTCAAAATTTTCTGGTACATGTCAAAACCAATCTCAGAAATGAAACCACTTTGCTCAGCTCCCAATAAGTTCCCAGCTCCTCGAATGTCCAAATCTTTCATCGCAATTTGAAAACCACTTCCTAAATCAGAAAACTGTTCAAGGGCTTGTAATCGCTTGCGTGCCTCTGGAGTTAAAGAAATCATCGGAGGTGCTAGCAAGTAGCAAAATGCCTTTTTATTAGAACGACCTACTCTTCCTCGCATTTGGTGCAAGTCACTCAATCCGAAATTATTGGAATTGTTAATGATAATGGTGTTGGCGTTGGGAATGTCCAAGCCACTTTCAATGATGGTGGTAGCCACCAATACGTCAAATTCATGGTTAATGAAACTCATCATTCGCTCTTCCAAGTCTTCTCCTTTCAATTGTCCATGACCAGTTAATACTCGAGCGTCCGGCACCAAGCGTTGAATCATGCCTGCCACCTCTTTTATGTTTTGCACGCGGTTATGAATAAAGAACACTTGTCCGCCTCGGCTGATCTCATATGCAATGGCATCTCGAATTAACTCCTCATCAAACGTTCGAACTTCAGTTAAAATGGGTTGACGGTTGGGCGGTGGCGTATTAATGACCGACAAATCTCGTGCTTTCATCAGCGAAAATTGCAGGGTTCTAGGAATTGGTGTAGCCGTTAAGGTGAGCGTGTCTACGTTTACTTTAAACAGCTTCAATTTGTCTTTTACACTTACTCCAAACTTCTGCTCTTCGTCAATTACCATTAAGCCTAAATCGTTGAACTTAACATCTTTTCCAACAATTCGGTGCGTACCAATTAATATATCTATCTCTCCATTTTTTACCCTTTCTAAGGTTAATTTTTGTTCTTTCTTGGTTTTAAAACGATTGATGTAGTCTACCTTCACCGGAAAATCTTTCAATCGAGCTTTAAAAGTTTGATAATGTTGCCAGGCTAAGATGGTAGTCGGAACTAAAATGGCTGCTTGTTTACTATCGCAAACGGCCTTAAATGCAGCACGAATAGCAACTTCTGTTTTTCCAAAACCCACATCTCCACAAACCAATCGATCCATCGGAGTTGTTGCCTCCATGTCGGCTTTTACATCTTGGGTCGACTTAAATTGATCTGGTGTATCTTCATATAGGAATGATGCTTCCAACTCATTTTGCAAATAGTTATCGGGCGAGAAAGCATACCCTTTCTTCTGCTTCCGCTCAGCGTAAAGCTTAATTAAATCGAAGGCGACTGTCTTTACATTTTTCTTCGTTTTTGCCTTCAGCTTTTTCCAAGTATCGGAGCCCAATTTATCTACCGTTGGTGGAGTGCCATCTTTGCCTACAAACTTTGAAATACGGTGCAACGAATGAATGGAAATGTATAAAATATCTTGATTCTTGTATAGAATTCGAATGGTCTCTTGTGTTTTTCCGTTCGTAGTAATTTTTTCTAGCCCGGAAAACTTTCCTACTCCATGATCTATGTGAACAATGAAATCACCAGGTGTTAGGTTGTGTAATTCCTTTAAGGTAATGGCCTGGTCTTTTCGTTTAAAACCTTCCTTTAAACGAAACCTGTGGTAACGGTTAAAAATTTGGTGGTCGGTATAAATGGCCAATTTTTGCTCCTGATCTACAAAACCTTCATGAATGGGCAACAACAGTGTTTCCATTTGAAGCTCTTTTCCTAAATCCTCAAAAATGGTATACAAGCGATCTATTTGCTGAGCATTATTGGCCACTAAAACATTACTAATTCCCGCTTCGCTATTGTCAGCTAAATCTTTACCAAGCAATTCAAAATTTTTATTGAAAGCAGGTTGAGGCGAACTTTTAAACTCGACTTTCATGTCTTGCTGAAAGTAGGTCTGCTGACCGAATTCAATGGTATTTAATCGCAACGAAGCATGAATGAATTTATCTTTAGAAATAAACAACTCTTCTGGCGGCAAATGACGCAACGGGGAATCTAACTTTTGAAATATTTCAACGTTCTTATTGTACTGCTCCCCTACTTTATCTCGACAGATGCTAAAATCTTTAAACCAAAATAAAGTATTGTCTGGTAAGAATTGGAAAATCGGCACTCGAGCCTCTTCCAAAATTTTCTCTTGCACATTTGGCAAAATGGCAATTCTTGTTAGCTTTTTAAGCGACAATTGAGTACCCGGATCAAAGACTCGAATAGACTCAATATCGTCTCCAAGAAATTCAATTCGATACGGGTTTTCATTGGCAAAAGAATAGATGTCTACAATTCCTCCACGTACCGAAAACTGACCTGGGTCGCCTACAAAATCGACCCTCTCAAAGTGATACGCATTTAAGGTTTCAACCAAAAAGTCAATCGTCAATGAATCATTCAAGTGAATGTCTAAGGTGTTTTTTTGAAGGTTCTTCTCCGTAATTACATATTCAGAAAGCGCTTCAGGGTATGAAACGATGAAGTATTGTTGCTCTTTGGCGCTAATTTTATTTAGCACCTCAGCTCTGAGCTGAATATTTGCATTGTCTGTTTTCTCAGTTTCGTATGCCTTTCTATAAGATGATGGGTAGAACAAAGCTCGCTCGCCCGCCAACGCTTCTAAGTCGTTTAAAAAGTAGGCAGCCTCTTCTTTGTCGGGCAACACGATAAACTGGTGAATGGGTATGTTTTTAGAAATTCCGTAAGCAATGAACGCATTTAAACTACCTGCTGTTCCTAAAAGATGGACGTGCGAAAGCAGACTATTTTTGAATTTTTCAGCAATAGTAATAACCCGCTTATCGGCCTGATAGCGGTTTCTCAATTCATCTAATTTCATACTAAATGTAAAAGTACTGGTATAAAGGTTGGGGCGGGGATTTTGTTTTGCAAAATAATGTAGAATTAACAAGAAATTAAAAGGTGAGAAGTTTCTGCATTGAATCAAGGTAAACTATTCAAGGAGTCGATTTGGCAAAACCGTGAGGGTTTGTACAGGACATTCTTATTCTTTATCTTCACCTCCCTTATAAACTAAAGAAAACATGCACTTTACGGTAAATAAAAAAACTCCAATGCTTTTCATTATCGTTTTGCTTTCGCTCCCTTTTATAAAAGTTGTAGCACAGAACAACACAATACTCATTGATTATGGAAATTCAACCTCAACTGCTCCATGGAACAACATGACCAATCCACAAAACGGAAGCATAGGTAACTTAAAAGATCGTTTTAACAGAAACACCGGTACTGCAATCTACGTAACTGATTCGTTCAGGGGAATTAATAATTCAGGAACTCAGTCTCCAAATTCCAATCTATCAATTCCCGTTTCTGCAAGTAGGGATAGCTTTTTTGGTTCGGATTCTATTTTCAACGGATCTGCAGAACCAACAGCATCGTTTGAAATTAGCAATTTAGATACTTCAAAAATCTACACGATTACCATTTTTGGTTCAAGGATCGCCAACGATAATCGGGAAACAAAATACCTTTGTGCAGGCAGAACGCTCGATTCTGCGCTTCTAAATGTTTCCAACAACACAGATTCTGTAGTGGTATTTAATCTCGTTCCATCCGATTCTGGAAAAATTGAAATACGGATGAGCTCCGGACCTAACAACACTAATAGTAATGGATTTTATTATATCGGTGCACTGAAAATGGAGTTTTCGGACACTTTACCTCCGCCCTCATTAGCACTTCAGAAACCAAGTGGAGGAGAATATTGGCAAGTTGGAAAAACTGTAAAACTAAATTGGGAAACCACTGTGCCAGCTCAAACGATTTTGGAATACTCTAGCGATAATGGTCAGAACTGGAACTTCATCGACTCCGTGCCTGCGTTTATTGGGCAGTATAACTGGGTGGTTCCTTCTGCAGCAAGTCTTCAAAGCGCAGTCCGGATAACTGCTGATTCGTTGCAAGACCAATCTTTCAACTTTGAGATTGCTGGGAATTCGGATAGTTGCTTCGTAGTGGTAATTGGCTCTTCTACAGCAGCAGGTGCAGGAGCATCGGTAATCGATAGCGCTTGGGTAAATCGTTTTAAAGCGGAACTATACCAAAATGATACGAGGAAGCAAGTAATCAATTTGGCAAGAGGTGGTTATACTTCTTATCACTTAATACCTAGCAATAGTAGCGTAAGAGCCTCGGCTGTTGGCATAACAACAGATACTAATCGAAACATCACAAAAGCACTTAGCTTTCATCCGCAAGCCGTAGTTATCAACTTACCCTCCAACGATGCTGGGCGCAACTTTTCAACACCAAATCAAATGAGAAATTTCCGCCTTATGAAAAAGGAAGCGGACAGTTTAGGTGTACAATTGTGGGTTAGTACTACACAGCCGCGCAATTTCAACAATAGCAGGCAAATTCAAATTCAATTGGACACGAGAGATTCTATATTAGCTCAATTTGGTAATTACGCAATTGATTTTTGGAGTATCATCACTGATACCAATGGGCACATTCTTCCTAGGTTTAACTCAGGTGATGGAGTGCATTTAAATAATTTAGGTCACCGCATGCTTTTCAATCAGGCAATTTTATCGGGAATTTCAGACAGCCTGTGTTTTAATATCCTTGTTGGGCTCTACGAAGCAAAAATTAAATCCGTTGAAAAAATAAAGGTTTACCCGAACCCGTATAAGGACCAAATTCATGTTCAATTAAAGGAAAGAAATCTGACAAAGGCAGTTGCTAGACTCTATGATGTTCATGGGCGTTTGCTGTGGGAAGAAGTATTGGATACCCCAACGAGCCAAATTGCACTTACCCTCAGCCCTAATTTTTCATCTACCTTCTCCGGCATGCAATTTCTAAAGCTTGCTTTCCATAACGATCAACAAGTACAAGTAGAAACCTTTCCGATAGTTCATTTTAAATAAAATGGCAATTAATGTGGTAGCTCTTATTAAGGTTTTCTGAAGCGCTTCCCTAAAACTTCAAGACTAACCCTACCGTGTAGTTTCTGTCCAACTCGTCTGCAAAGTATCGTTGACGATTCAAGTAATCTCGGTATTCGGTGTTCAAAGCGTTCTCTACTCCCAAATGTGCTTCCAATCGAATGCCCTTCAATTGTTTTTCTGCAGAAACTCTAAACCCTAATAAATAATATCCTTCTGGAGGTGCCACAAAATCTTGCTCCTCAATAATCTTTCGTTGCTCAAATACATATTTGTGAATCATTTGAAGTTCTACATTTTTAAGAGACTTCACTTCGGGTATTTGATAGCTCGTAGAGGATAAAATAGAATTACTCGGCAGATTAATTAGTGCAATCCCATTATCTATTTCATTCCCTCGAATAAAGCTGTAATTAAGCTCCGTCAGCAACTTCTCGTTGATCTGATATTTGGTCACAAAATCCAACCCATAGATCTGAGCATCTGTTTGTTCGTATTTAAAAATGGGAAAAGCACCACGTATGGTTAAGCGAAATTCATCCTGTGCCTGTAAATAAATATAATCTTGTATATACTGATGATACAACAACAATTCTGCAAAATATTTATCTTTTTTCTTGGTCGCAAATGAAAGCGTGTTTTTTATTGCTTGCTCCGAATCTAGGTTAATATCCCCTTCTTCAATTCCACTCACTCCTTGATGCAAGCCATTACTATACAGCTCATTCACTTCAGGATTTCGAGCAGCCAAACCAACATTATAATTCATTGAAAATTGATCATTAAACGAATACTGCATACCCGCTGAAGCCATGTAATTCAAGTATTTATTCTCAAAATTTAAAATCTCTCTTGGAACCGAAATCGAAATAGTCGCTACCTTCCGAATTTCTTCTTCAACCCTTGCTCCGAGCTCCAACTTTAACTTCTTAAATGATTTCGTGGCGATTAAAAAAGAACCCCTTTCATTAGACAAATAATTAGGAATCAATGGCAAAATACCAGTCTCAGGTATGTTCTGATTATTTACTCGATTAACTTGGATTCCTGATTTCAAATGCCATTCATTTTTAAAATAATAATGGAATTTGGCTTCGAAAAAATCACTTTCTTGGTCCAAACTCAACGAAGGCTTATCTCCTCTCCCACCTCTTCGAACATCAAATTCTTTTCTATAATTGAGTTGTTTGGCATAGACCAACTCAACCCATGCCTGTTCAGAAAACAAATACTTAGTACTTGCCTTTAACAAGTGATGGTTTACCTCTTGTCTTGGATTTTGGATGTCGTAAGAAAAATCATCTTGTGTGTAGAAAGGCTCTTCACGTTCAAAGGCAGTTTGCAAATCTGTTAAGTTCCCAACTTGAGAGCCTCTTAGGATTCCAATTTGAGTATTGAAAGAGCTGTAATAAACATTTGCCGTCCATTTAGTTGTAATTTGCTTTTCAAGTTCGGCTGCAAAATTATACTCTTCAAACCCAGTGTTAGTCAAGAAGTAGTTGGGCGTATTGGAGTCGCCAGTCTTTTTAATTGAGCCATTTACTTTCCACCCGAACCATTTATTGTATTGCTGCAATTCAAGATTTACTCCGTTTCCAAGTCCGTTAGAGTTAAAAAAGTAACGTGCCTTGCCATGTAAGTGAGGTTCTTTTTCTATTTTTTTTGGATCAACCAAAATAACACTACCCAAACTGTTACCCATAAACTCCACGGCCCCAACCCCTTTTACCACCGTAATACGGTTTGCTACAAGTGGGTCAATTTCCGGTGCATGATCAAAACCCCACTGTTGACCACTTTGTGCTATACCATTGTTTAAAATCAATAATCGGTTGCCATATAATCCATGAACAACTGGTTTTGAGACCCCATTCCCATTTTTTATCGTTGAAACACCACTGATATCTTCTAACGTTTGCCCTAAACTTTTTGAGAGTTGTTGATTGATTTGCCTTGCATTCAACACCTCCACTTCTTGGCTTTTTGATTCTTGAATATGGTCCTCAATTGTTACCTCATTTATCAATTCGCTGCTATGCTCAACATAAAATGTACAGGTAGTATCTGATGATAATCGAAATAAAATATTTTGAGTTTCGCAACCGATGTGGCTAATTACTATATGATATTCCCCTTCACATAGTTTTTTTAATTCAAAATTTCCGGATAAATCTGACACCACACCTGTAGTTAACTCATCTAAATAAATAGAAGCAAACTCTATTGGTTTTAAAGTGCCCTTATCTAACACTTTCCCAAAAACAGTTAGCTCGCATGTTTGTGCATGCGAGCTAATTACTGTAATGGTAAAAAATAAAATTAAAAGTTTATCTAACATTTATTGGAAAAACGACTTCTATATCTGTTTCACCGCCGGCATTTGTGATGTCTCCACCACTTACCCCTGTTGCGGCTTTATCTGGTTTATGTCGTAAAATTACTGTTAAAGATCCTCCCATCGTTCTAGATTCAAAAGTTGTAGATAAACCAAGTGGATTTCCGTTTTTATCAACATCAGCATAGGAAATTATATAATCCCCCGCGGTTACTTGAAAAAACACCTGGTGCTCGTCGCCTTCTTCTAAAACTTCATTCGTAATAGAATCTGCAGGAGTTTCTAGTTCATTTAGAAACTCTAAAGTACCGGAGTAAGTAACATTAGCATCTATAGAATCTGTCGTTATCACTGGAGCATTTCCTCCGTCTCCATCTAAATCTTTAAACTGAAATACTTTCGCAGTTCCGCCCATTACAGGTGTTAATGTATATTTTACTGTCGTAATTACCTCTTCCTCATTGGGTATTATAGGCGTTACCGGCTCATTCTCGTCATCTTCCTTACATGCAAATAAAGATATTGCTATGAAGGCATAAATAAGTTTTGTTTTCATAATAATGGCTTTTGTTATTTTTGGTAAAAATAGAGAAAGAATTACTACTATTGCAACATTGTCGCAATAATATTTATGAAAAGAAGAAATACTCCTACAAAAGAAAAGGTCTTGACAATTTTGAAATCCCAAGATTATGCAATCAGTCACGAGACGATTGCTGACAATATAATAGATATCAATAGAGCGACTATTTATAGAATACTAAATCGATTCTGTGAGGATGGCCTTGCTCATAAGATTGTAGCTGAAAATGGAAAACAATATTTTGCCTTATGCAAAACTTGCGAAGTAAAGGACCATCATCACAACCACCTCCATTTTCAGTGTAACAACTGTGAAAAAGTTGAATGCTTTAAGAGTGAAATCAATATTTCTCTACCTGAAGGTTATAGTGTCGGGAATTTTAACGGCTTACTGAGTGGATTGTGCGGTAACTGCGCTGCTGATTAACAGTCGCAGGATTTTCCCTCTTTAGATACACTTAACATCTCTACTCTTTCTTCATTTTCACACACTTCCCAAATCATAGTGTATTCTCCTTTGTCAAATTTATTTTCTAAGCGATAAACCGGGCACGGCTTTTTCTGAGCATTACTTTCTGAAAAATTAATATCAGAAGCATGTTGAATTTCCACCCACTTTTTATCTTCTAATCCCAAACATTTCAATTGACATACAGCCCTAGCCGAAATACTTACCGTAGAACTATCAATGGTGGTCATAATTCGATTTTCCGGTGTCCACGTATTTAATTCTCGGTCTCCAAAAATTACATACACAATAAGCAATCCGAGGCCTACACCAATTAAATAAGTTCTAAATCTTCTCCAAAATGTCATATTACAAAAGTAAGTTGAAAGCACACCGCTTCATGTGCTTCAGAAAAATTTAATAGGCTGCCAACAACAAATCCAAATCTTTGAAAGGCAAACCAAATTCTTCTGCCAAAAATGGATTGGTCAACATTCCTTTATAAAGGTAAATACCTGAACGAACAGATAAAATTTTTCGAATGCAGTGATCAATTCCTCCTCCATCTCCTAATTCAATAATTACCGGAGCAAAAATATTGCTTAACGCATAAGAGGCTGTTCGTGCAGCTCTAGAAGGTATGTTAGGAACACAATAATGAATAACACCGTACAGCTTGTAGGTTGGATTGGCATGTGTCGTCACCTTGGAAGTTTCAAAGCAGCCACCTTGGTCAATGCTAACGTCAACTATCACTGAGCCTTCTGCCATGTTTTGCACCATTTCTTCACTCACAATAATAGGCGAACGACTTTTAGGAGAACGCATAGCACCTATTGCCACATCCGCATGCTTTAATGCGTTTGCGATGACCTTCGGTTGAAGCGTGGAAGTATAAACTCTTCTTCCCAGAGCGTCTTGTAATCGTCTTAATTTAGAAGTATTGTTGCTAAACACTTTTACAGAAGCGCCTAATCCTAAGGCAGCTCTAGTTGCAAACTCTGCAACAGCACCTGCACCAAAAATAACTACCTCAGTTGGTTTTACTCCAGAAATTCCGCCCATCATTAGCCCTTGGCCACCGTTCACATTACTCAAGTATTCCGCAGCAATTAAAATTGAACTGTTCCCTGCAATTTCACTCATTGCCCGAATAACAGGAAAGCTTCCTGTATTATCCTTTATATAATCATAGGCAATTGCCGTAACCTTCTTATCAATTAATTTTTTAAGAAAGTCTTTGGACTGAACTGGTAATTGAAGGGTAGAAATTAACGTTTGGCCCTGTTGCATCAAATCTAATTCTTCTGGTGAAAGCGGTTCCACTTTAAGAATAATGTCAGCCTTATATACTAACTTGGTATCGTATGCAATTTGAGCTCCAGCTTCACTGTAGTCATTGTCAGAAAAATTAGCTTTTTCTCCCGCCTTTGATTGAATTAATACTTCGTGCCCGTTGTTTACCAAAAGTTCTACATCTTGAGGAACAAGAGGAACTCTGCGTTCTTGCAGAGAGGTTTCCTTCGGAACACCAATAAACAGGCTATTATTTTTTGTTTTAACCGCTTCAAGCTGCTCTTGAGGAAGCATTCTAGTGGCGGCCTGAGCCAATGATTTTACAATATCTTCAGACATCAATTGATTTTGTTTATTAAAAATTCTCGTCCTTTTCCCGCAATAGATATGTGAATTTCAAGCCTTTTTTCGGGCAACAAATTTTCTATTTTTGATGGCCACTCAATTAAACAGAGGTTTCCTCCGTAAAAATAATCCTCAACACCTATATCAAAAGCTTCTTCTTCAGATTCTAATCGGTAAAAATCAAAATGAAATACTTCCCGCTCATCATCTGATTCATATTCATTTACAATTGAGAAAGTGGGTGAACTCACGTTATCTTCTACACCAAGCAAGTTACACATATTTTTAATTAGCGTTGTCTTGCCCGCACCCAAATCACCCCGAAAGGCAATGATCTGATATTCCTTAATTGAACCAATAATGGCTCTAGAAACCGTTTCCAACTCATTTTCAGTTGCTAAGATTTTCATACAATTACTTTTTAGGCGAAAGCTGAATAATTGGAACCATCATCTCTTCCATGGAAATACCCCCGTGCTGAAACGTATTTTTGTAATAACTTACGTAATGATTAAAATTATTTGGGTAAGCAAAGAAGGCATCTCCTTTTGCGAATATAAAAGACTGACTAACATTTACTTTAGGTAACCTAGCTAGCTCAGGTTTCGTAATTGCTAAAACATCACCTGCCTCATATGTTAGATTTTTGCCTTGCTTGTATCTTAGATTAGTATTCACGGTTTTATCACCAACAACTTTCGAGGCTTCCTTTACCTTAATCGATCCATGATCTGTTGTAATTACTACTCGTCCTCCTCTAGATGCAATTTCTTTCAACGCTTCTTTTAAAGGTGAATGGTCGAACCAAGATAAAGTCAATGAGCGATACGCCGCTTCATCTTCTGCTAACTCTTTTATAATATCAGTATCCGTTCTAGCATGAGACAACATGTCGATGAAATTGTAAACAATTACATTGAATGCGTTATTCATTTGGTTTGGGATTTCACTCACTACTTTCCTTCCATAACTGGGATTTAACACCTTGTTATAAGCAAATCTTGTGTCTTTTCCCAATCGTTTCAACTGATGTCCAATTAATTCTTGCTCGTTCATATTCTTGCCTCCCTCATCTTGGTCATTCAACCATAATTTTGGATACATCCTTTCAATATCTAAGGGCATTAGCCCGGCAAACAAAGCATTACGTGCGTATTGTGTTGTTGTTGGCAAAATACTCATGTAGGTTTCCTCACTGTCAATCCAAAACATTTCTTCTATCTGAGGCTTCAATATTTGCCACTGATCTAATCGCAAATTATCAATCACAATTAAAAACGTTGAGCCCTCTTTCTGAATAAGCGGATGTACCTTTTCTTTAAACACGTTGTGCGACATCAATGGCGCGCCTTCAGGGTACTCCATCCAATCCAAATAATTGTCCTCAACAAAACGGGCAAACAAGTTACCAGCTTCTTCTTTCTGAGTATTTAAAATTTCAGACATCCCCGTATCTACAGACTTCTCCAACTCATGTTCCCAGTATATTAATTTCTTATATACCTCTTCCCAATCTTTATAATCCATGTTATTATGAAGGCTCATGCCGATGTTTCGAAAATCTTGCTGATATCCAATGTTGGTTTTTTCACTTACCAAACGAGCTGTATCTAAATGCTTTTTAATCGTCAGCAGTATCTGGTTTGGATTTACTGGCTTAATTAAATAATCTGATATTTTTGCTCCAATTGCATCTTCCATAATAGACTCTTCTTCACTCTTTGTGATCATAATCACTGGCAAGGAAGGGCTCATTGTCTTGATTTTACTCAAGGTTTCTAAACCAGATAAGCCGGGCATATTTTCATCTAAAAAGACCAAGTCATAACGATTCCCTCTAATCAAATCCAGAGCTTCATCTCCACTAGTGGCAGGTGTTACTTCATAATTTTTTGCTTCTAAAAAAAGGATGTGTGGTTTTAAAAGAGCAATTTCGTCATCTGTCCATAGGATTCTTATCTTCGTCATTCAGTTTTGTTTTGATTGCAAGTAAAGTGAAAAGGGCCGAAGCTACAAATCACACTTGCTAAAATTAGTTAAATCTAAATCGCTTGAGAAATAGTAAATACAATAAAAAGAAGATGTTTAACGACCCTGTTTATGGGTTTATTTCATTGCCCTTCAATTTAATTTTTGACATCATAGAGCACCCGTTTTTTCAACGACTTCGAAGAATAAAACAATTAGGGTTAACACATTTAGTCTATCCGGGGGCCTTGCATACCAGGTTTCATCATGCTATGGGCGCCATGCACCTTACCATGAAAGCGCTGGACGTAATTGAATCAAAGGGACAAAAAGTCACGAAGAAAGAGCGCAAAGCGACACTCATTGCTATTCTTTTACACGACATAGGACATGGTCCATTTTCGCATGCCTTGGAGTACAGTATCGTAGGAAATGTTACCCATGAAGACATTTCTAGCTTTTTTATGCAACAATTAAATGAAGAATTTGAAGGAAAGTTAACGCTCTCCATAAAAATATTCGAGAATAAATACGAGAAAACATTCTTGCATCAACTGGTATCATCCCAGTTAGATATGGACCGATTAGATTACCTAAAAAGAGATAGTTTTTTTACAGGTGTTTCTGAAGGAGTAATAAGTTCGGAAAGAATTATCTCCATGCTAAACGTAAGAGAAGGTAATTTGGTAATTGAAGCAAAAGGGATCTATTCCATTGAAAAATTTATCATTGCTAGAAGGCTAATGTATTGGCAGGTCTATTTACATAAAACAGTACTTTCAGCAGAACGTTTAATTGTTCATATTCTAAAAAGAGCAAAAGAGTTGGCCCTTAACGGCGAAGAGCTTTTCTGCACAGATGCATTGCGTTACTTCCTTTACCAAAACCATGACAAAGAATCGTTTGAAAAAAATCCTGAAACTTTAATCCGCTTCTCAGAATTAGACGATTTTGATATTACAGCCTCTATTAAAATGTGGCAAAACCACTCAGACCTTGTTTTAGGCAGTTTATGTAAATCTTTAGTAAATCGAAATTTGTACAAAATTGACATTCGTAAGAAAGCCTTTTCAAAAGCAGAGGTTAACAAACACTTGGAAGACTTAGCAACAGCGACAGGTATTAGTGGAAAAGAAGCAAGCTATTTCATCTTTACGGACTCCATTAAAAACAATGCCTACTCACCCAAAAAAGATAAAATTAATTTACTCTATAAAAATGGTGAGATAAAAGATATAGCTGAAGCTGCTGACCAACTGAATATAAATGCATTAACAGAGGAAGTTGTCAAACATTTTATTTGCTATCCTAAACAAATTATGGTTGATAACTTGAAAAACAAGTAGCCAAGGGCTACTTTAATTATTTATTACTTTTGAACGATGGAATTTTCAGCCAACCAAATCTCTGAATTACTGCAAGGGACAATAGAAGGAAACGGAGAAACAAGCGTTTCTACCCTTTCAAAAATTGAAGAGGGAAAACCAGGTTCGTTGTCTTTTTTAGCAAACCCAAAATATACAGAGTACATCTACGAAACTCAAGCATCAGTAGTAATCATTGGAAACGATTTTGTTGCAGAGCAACCTTTAAAGCACAACCCAACACTTATTAGAGTTGCAGATGCTTACGAAGCTTTCGGCAAATTACTTGAAATGTACAATCAAGTAAAAAACAACAAAGTAGGAATTGCTAAGTCCGCAATAATTTCAGAAACAGCTAGCATAGGTGAGAATGTTTATCTAGGAGAAAACGTTGTAATTGGAGACAATGTGAAAATTGCAGATGGAGTTAAAATATTCCCAAATTCTTTCATAGGAGATAACGTTTCTATTGGATTCAACACTACCGTTTTTGCAGGAGCTAAGATTTATTCTGAAACTCAAATTGGTAAAGAATGTGTTATTCATTCAGGAACCATTTTAGGAGCTGATGGATTTGGCTTTGTGCCGAACAGTGAAAACAACTATAAAAAGGTTCCTCAAATTGGGAATGTAATATTAGAAGACTACGTTGAAATAGGAGCAAACACTTGCGTTGATAGGGCAACTTTAGGATCTACTTATATCCGAAAAGGAGTTAAGTTGGATAATTTAATTCAGATTGCTCACAACGTAGACATTGGAGAAAACACAGTAATAGCAGCACAAACTGGGATTGCCGGTTCTACTAAAATTGGGAAAAATTGCATGATTGGTGGACAGGTTGGAATAGTAGGCCATCTAAAAATTGCTAAAGAAGTAAAAATTGCTGCACAAAGTGGAATAGGAAATTCAATTAACGAAAAGGGCGCCATAGTTCAAGGCTCCCCTGCTATTCCAATTGGAGATTATAAGAGGTCATATGTAATGTTTAGAAAGTTACCTGATTTGGCTAGCCAAATTAGCGACCTAGAAAAACAATTGAAAGCATTAAAATCAGACTCAAATTAGTTTATGAGCACGAAACAAAAAACCATAAAAAACTCCATATCTTTAAACGGAGTTGGACTGCATACAGGAGAAAAAGCAACAGTAACCTTTAAAACGGCACCTGAAAACCACGGATTCGTTTTTCAACGAATAGACTTAGACGGAAAGCCAACTATTAAAGCAGATTGTGACTTAGTAGTGGATACTTCGCGAGGAACTACAATAGAACAGAATGGCGCGCGGGTATATACAACGGAGCACCTTCTAGCTGCTGCTTATGGTTTAGAAATTGACAATTTAATCATTGAAATAGATGGTCCAGAGGTTCCTATTTTGGACGGCAGTGCTCGCTTTTTCTTGCAGGCATTAAAGGACGCAGGAATTGAAGATCAAGAAGCAGAAAAAGATTACTTTGTTATTGAAGAGAACATTACTTACGAGGACTTAGATCGTATGACAGAAATGTTGGCGGTACCCCAAGATGAGTTTCGCCTCACGGTAATGGTAGATTACAATTCCCCGACATTGGGAACGCAACATGCGCATATGTATCACCTGGGGGAGTTCGAAGAGAACATATCCATGTGTAGAACATTTGTTTTCTTGCGAGAATTGGAATTTTTGGCAAAAAACAACCTCATAAAAGGAGGAGATTTAGATAATGCAATTGTGTTAGTTGATCATATTCCTCCACAAGAGAAGTTAGACGAAATTGCAGAATTATTGGGTAAACCTAAAATTGCTGTGACCGATACAGGAGTGCTTAATAATTTAAAGTTGCACTTTCAAGATGAGCCAGCTAGACATAAATTATTGGACATTGTAGGAGATTTAGCTTTAGTTGGACGACCAATAAAAGGACATATTTTAGCTGCGAGACCTGGACATAAAGGCAATATTGACTTCGCCCGAATTATAAAAGCCGAAATTAAAAAACGAGAAAAAGCAAGTCCAAAGTTTGATTTAACGTCTGAGCCGATTCACGACATTAATAGCATTGAGAAAATACTCCCTCACCGTTATCCAATGTTGTTGGTTGACAAAATTATTGAGCTAAGCGACTCCCACGTAGTAGGTGTAAAAAATGTGACAATGAACGAGCAATTCTTTCAAGGTCACTTCCCAGGAGCGCCTGTGATGCCTGGTGTTCTTATGGTTGAGGCTATGGCTCAAACCGGTGGAATTTTAGCGCTCAGTACTGTTCCAGATCCTGAAAACTACCTGACCTATTTCGTAAAAATTGACAAAGTAAAATTCAAACAGAAGGTAATTCCAGGTGATGTCCTAATATTTAGATTAGATTTGCTACAACCAATTCGAAGAGGAATGGTTTTAATGGCGGCCAAGGCTTATGTTAACGGGAAAGTAGTTGTAGAAGGGGAGTTAATGGCGCAAATTGTAAAAGAAAAATAATGGAGCACGCTTATATTCACCCCAATGCAAAAATTGGTAAAAATGTCACTATAGACCCTTTCACTTATATTGCTGGTGACGTTGTAATTGGAGATAATACTAGGATTGGTCCTAATGTTACTATTATGGATGGCGCCAGAATTGGCAACAACTGCCGAATATTTCCAGGTGCAGTGATTTCTGCCATACCTCAAGACTTAAAATTTCACGGAGAGATTACAACAGCAGAGATTGGAAATAATACTACCATTAGAGAATGTGTTACCATTAACCGAGGTACTGTCGATAGAAATAAAACCGTTGTTGGTAATGACTGCTTACTTATGGCATACGTGCACATTGCTCACGATGCCTTCATCGGGAATAATGTTATTCTAGCAAATACGGCTAACATTGCTGGCCACGTTACAATTGAAGATCACGTGATTTTAGAAGGTGTGGTGGCAGTTCAGCAATTTATAAGAATTGGGGAGCATTCATTTATTGCTGGAGGATCTTTGGTTCGTAAAGATGTTCCACCTTTTGTTAAAGCAGCCAGAGAACCTTTAACTTATGCAGGAATTAACGCGATTGGCTTACGAAGAAGAGGCTACCAAACAGCTACAATTAGTCAAATCGAAGATATCTATCGACATATTTTTGTGCACGGCACAAATGTTTCTAAATCAATCGAAGAGATAAAGGCATCTATTGAGGACTCAGTTGAGAAAACACAGATTTTAAATTTTATTGAAGGTTCCCAAAAAGGAATTATAAGAGGCCCTTTAAGTTAAGGCGGCTTCAGAATATAAGTAAAATGAATATCCAAATTAATTCACTTGCAAAGCGATTTAATCGAGAATGGATTTTTGAGTCCATTTCTTGCGAAATTACTTCAGGTGAAAAAGTTGGAATAATAGGTTCAAACGGCAGTGGTAAGTCAACTTTTATTAAGCTATTATCTGCTGCTGAACTTCCATCTAAAGGAGATATAAAGTATTTCAGTTTTGAAACCGAAATAGACGCTGCGGAAGTTTATCGCGCAATTAACTTCACAGCTCCATATATTGATTTAATTGAAGAGTTCACTTGCAAGGAATTAATTGATTTTCACCTTCAATTTAAATCGTTCCAAAACGGTTTAACTGCTAATGCATTTATTGACTTAGTTTATTTAACAGAGGCTAAGTCTAAATTGATCAAGAACTTTTCATCAGGGATGAAGCAACGCTTAAAACTTGGCATGGCAATTTGCAGCGAATCTCAATTATTACTATTGGACGAACCGTGCTCTAATTTGGACACGAAGGGAATAGAGTTATACCACAAGTTGATGGACGGGTATAACCAAAATAGAACTACCATCATTGGTTCAAATGAGCAAACGGACGAACTTTATAAAATTGAAAAAACACTAAGAATCACAGATTATAAATAGGGATTTGAAGTCTAATCCCTATCTTTGATTCTATACATTTAAATTATGGCAAATACTTCAGATTTTAAGAACGGATTATGTATGAATTGGAATAGCGATTTATACAAAATACTTGAATTTCAACATGTAAAACCAGGTAAAGGACCAGCATTTGTAAGAACCAAAATGCAAAGTTTAACATCAGGTAAAATCATAGTCAATACCTTTAATGCAGGTGTAAAAATTGATCCGGTTAGAATTGAAACAAGACAGTACCAGTTTCTATTTAATGATGAGCAAGGTTTTCATTTTATGAATACTGATGACTACGAGCAAACCTTCTTGCAAAAAGAGATGATCAATGCACCACAATTCTTGAAAGAAGGAGATATGGTTGATATTATGTATCACGCTGAAGAGGAAAAGCCACTATCGTGTGACTTACCTGCCTTTGTAAACCTTGAAATTACTTTTACTGAACCCGGTATAAAAGGAGATACAGCAACCAATGCAACTAAACCTGCAACGGTTGAAACTGGAGCAGAAGTGAGAGTTCCTTTATTCATTAACGAAGGTGATAGAATTAGAATCGACACCAGGGATGGCTCTTATTGTGAGCGTTTGAAATCATAACCTATGAAATTAGGTAAAACATATACGCTTTCGGCCATTGCTGCTCTGCTTGACTATCCTTTTAAAGGAAATGAGAATCTTTTGGTCACCGGGATTAATGAGATTCATAGAGTAGAGGATGGAGATATTGTATTTGTAGACCACCCAAAATATTATGACAAAGCCCTTAATTGCAGTGCATCAGTAGTGCTAATTAACAAGGAAGTTGAAGTACCTGAAGGTAAAGGGATAATTATTTGTGATGACCCTTTCAGAAGCTTCAATTTTATTCTCAATTATTTCAATCCATATACATTCTCTGAGGAACAGCAAGAACCTGCTGAAATTGGGACCGGAACAAAGATTCATCCTTCAGTTACGATAGGAAAGAACGTTAAAATTGGAAAGAACTGCCTAATTTTTCCCAATGTTAGCGTCCTAAATGATGTAACAATTGAAGATAATGTGATTGTCCAATCAGGAACAATTCTGGGCTCATTTGGATTCTATTACAAAAATAGAGGCACTCACTTTGATCGATTAAATAGCAACGGTTCAGTTTTAATTGAAAAGAATGTTGAAATTGGCGCTAATTGCACTATAGACAAAGGAGTTACCGCTATTACAACCATTGGTGAAGGAACCAAAATTGATAATCTAGTACAAATTGGACACGATACCATTCTTGGCAAAAAGTGTTTGATTGCAGCACAGGTGGGAATAGCGGGGTGTGTTGAGATTGGAAATGAAGTTACCATTTGGGGCCAAGTTGGCATAGCAAGTGGAATTTATATAGGGGATAAAACAACGCTTTATGCACAAAGTGGAGTAGGAAAAACATTGGAGGGAAACAAGACATACTTTGGAAGCCCTGTAGATGAAAGCAAGGTCAAATTTAAAGAGATGGCTATGGTAAAAAGGCTTCCTGAACTTTTTAGTAAGTTTAACAAGGAATGACAGATGATAAAACAAGACAGGCAAAAGGCAAACTTAAACAATCAAAATCGAAGTTAGATACCCTCTTAAATATCACAAACGCTATCAATAACAATTCCTCTGAGGAGTACCTCTTCACAATCTTAAATCAATCCTTACCGACAGCTTAAACATTGCTAAGCTCGACCTTTTTACCTTTGATACAAAACAGTGGAAGGTTTCAATGAGTGAAGGTATTTCGAAAGATGAGTGCGAAAAAATAGACATTTCGAGACTACTTGAATCTTTTACAGACATCGGCACCGTTAGTCGAGAAAATAGTAGTTCTTCATTAAATCATTTTGACATCGCTATCCCAATTTTTCACAATGACCGACCGCTAGCATTTGTGCTATTGGCAGATGTTGATGGAGAAAAAATGGAAATCAGTCCAATTATAAAACATTTTCGTTTTATTCAGACATTAATCAATATCACTGTTGTCGCCCTAGAGAACAAGAGATTGAACAAACAAGAAATTAATCAAGCTGCCATAAATAAGGAGTTAGAGCTAGCAAAAGATATGCAAACACTGCTATTTCCTAAAACTTTACCGAACACGGCTTCTCTAAAAGCAACTGCCTTATACCTACCTCATAGTGAAGTCGGTGGAGACTATTATGATGTAATTCCACTTTCTAATGGTAGAACAGCATTTTGTATTGCAGATGTTTCGGGAAAAGGAATTTCTGCCGCTCTGCTAATGGCTAATTTCCAAGCGAACTTGAGAGCGTTAATTAGAATTGCGAATGACTTAGATGAACTAGTTGAATTGTGCAATCAAAAAATAATTGAGTCGGCAAACTTCGAAAAGTTTATTACCCTTTTTATTGGCATTTTTGATCCAAAAAAAGAATTGAGTTACATCAATTGTGGCCACCAGCGACCTATTTTCCACAAAGTAAAAAAGTTCAGCTACTTGAAACAGGGACTACCATTTTAGGAATGTTTGAAAAATTACCATCCCTTATAAGAGGCACTATTCCGGTAAATAATAATGACATGTTAGGTTGTTTTACGGATGGATTAACAGAAATGCCTGACCAAAATGGCACCCAATTGGAAGTTGAAGGAATAGCTTCTATTCTAAAAGAAAAAAAATATTTCTGAAGTTGAGGATTCCTTGACCACGCTAATTCAGCAGAGTAAAACAAACATTGGCTTAGACGACGATATTACTTTTCTAGCTGCTCAGTTTCTGTAGTCAAAAATTTCTCAAAGTTTAAATCGATTGCAACAATAATTGCAATAAACGCCCAAAACGGCACACTTGCCTTATCGGTATCTAAAAAGTTATTTAGGGTACCATTGATAATATATGAGGTAAAAGCAAGAATAATAAAGAATACGATTGTTCTTATCTCCCCCTTCGGCAATCTAAAATATAAGAAAGTAGCTCGATAATAGAACATAATGAGAATTAAGACGAAGGTTAATCCTCCTAGCAGGCCCTCTTCAGCTAACGGCCCAATAAATTCAGAATGCGCATTACCTCCATCTCCTGCATTTGTACTAATAATTGTAACATCCTCCGATGATTGGAATGGGGCATACTTAAATTCGTATGTACCCGGTCCCCAGCCGATTATCGGCTTTCTCTTAAACATCTCTATTGCCGAGTTCCATCTATTTATTCGCTCCAAGTTTGATGCATCTGTTGATATATTCGTAATGGACTGAACATGCTCACCTAAGTTCTCTGAAGTTGAGTCTTGTTCATTTTTTTTAAGAGTGTTTATGATGTCTGTCCTAAAAATTCCGGCAAAAAATAAAACTAATGCGGCCGCAGAAAGCACAAAGGTTCCTTTTAAACGCAGCAGATATATTAAAGAAACAGCAAACGCTACTATTAAACTAATCCATGCTGCACGACCATATGAAAAAATAATGCCCAACGCTAAAACAACTATCATTAATGCCGTGATCACTCTATACTTTTTATACCGTTTAAGAATAAACAACAATACCATAATCGGAAACATCATTGCGACCACTGCACCGTAGACCGTATGATCCTTAAAGAAAGGTTGCATTACCCAGTGCGCAGGACGTTCTGCGAAACCGTATTGACTATGGTGCAAAAACGTGTACAGCGCTACACCCGCCAAAGGAATTAAGTACAGCCAAAAAAACAATCGAATATTTTTAACTTTCTTAAAAAGCTGTGTCGCTATAAAATAAAATGCAATGATAAACCAAAGCCTAGCCAAAAGGAATTTTAAAGACACGAAAGGCATCGTACTTGTCAACGTTGTAATGATAATCCAAGCCAAATTAATCAGAACTGCTATTGTAATTGGATGCTTCAAAACAGACATGTCATACTTCCTATAGTATAGCACTCTTAGAATAAATATGAGCATAACACCAAATAACAAAGGCTCTGTTGGTAAAAACATGCCTACTCCACCGAATTCAAGTTCTTCTAGATTTAACGACAGTGGGGTGGTGAAAACGATAAACCACATGAGCTTATCTGTTGCTACAAAAGCCATAAATAACAGCACTATAGCGAACGGTATTATGGCAAACCAATATTGCTCTGATGCAATCAAGGCGCTATTGGTCATAATGAACAAAAAGCTCAAAATCAATACCCAATTTGACTTTAACTCTTCAGACATCTTACTTTTTTTGGTAACCTAAGACCAATAACATCACAAAAGTAAAACCCATTGAGGCGAAAACCGCAGTTACAAGAATTAGCCACCGAATTGGATAGGATTTTTTATCTGAAACCTCTGGTTTTACAACAACATTTGAATAGGTTTGGACTTTGTTCAGGTCTTTTAAAGCATGTTCTAAACCACCTCTTCTCGTCATATACTCGTCATTTATAACGTTCAGCTGAGCATGTAAATCATGAAATTTTCTGCCATGCTTTTGGAGATTTTCATATAGCGTCTTAGCTTCTTCAAAATCTTTCCCTTTCTTACCTTCAAGTAGGAAGTCCATGTATTTCTCTGTTACTCTTTCGGATTGGGTTATATAGTCTAAGATTCCATATTTTGTACTAATCTCTCTAATTTTATTTTCTAAACTATCAAGTTGAGCCTTTTTATTAACCATCATCTTTCTATTGATGACCACTATCTCCGTATATTTTTCTCGCTCTGTTCTGCGGATTATATTATTTACCTCGTCGATAATTTCTGCTGCAATATCTCTCGCTTTCACCGGATCGGTGGACAGTGTATTAATTCTGATTGACTCAAATCTCGTTTCCTCGAATGAGATGTGTTCTGCATAGGCAGCATTCATAAATGTTTGTTTATTGGGGTCTTCTTTGTCAATATCGTACTCATCAAAGAGGTTGAACTTTTCTGTGATATGGCCTCTTAACTCATTCGATTCTAAATACTGTTGCATCTGCTCTAAGCCATTTTCCTCAGCATATTGCCCTAAGTTCGCCGGATAAATAATGGCTTGAGATTTGAACTTTGGTGGTATAAATTGAGGTAAGGAAAAAACGTAAGCAAAAACTCCTGCAATTGCTCCAATAACGACAAGAAGCTTCCACTTCTTAGACGCAAATTGAACTATTTCTATATTAGATTTCATAGTATTCTCTATTTCTATTTTTTCCATTGTTATGATTTAGGATCAAATAAGATTAATACAATCATTGTGAAAAGAAATGTTGCTATCGTTGAGCTTACAACAATTAACCAGCGTACAGGATAACTTGCCCTTTCGGAAGCATATGCTCGGTTAACAATAAACGTCTGATCTATACTTGATTCTGCATTAACTCTTGCTTCGGCATACACTTTTCTAAGATCACTTAATTTTTCGCGCTCGTATTCCATTTGTTGTACTAGGCTCAAATATTTACCCCCATATTTCGAAATGGTATCTAACTTATTACTTATTTCCTTTGCCGCCGATGCATTTCCTTTGACCAAAGCCGCTCCATATTGATTGCTCAGCACCTCCACTTGTGTCTCATAATCTTGCACACCTTTCGCTCTTATCTGATTTAAGGTGTCTTCCATTCGATTAATTTCCGCTACCAAACTGTTAAATTCTCGCTCAACAATTTCAAATCCTTGACGGGCAACTTTTTTTAATATCCCGGACAGAACTTCTTCCACTTTTGCCGAAATTTCATTTGCAATATTTGCTGCGTAATTCTTGTCAGTATCTAGAACTTCTATTTTTACTGACATAAATTTCGTTCGGTAAAAATCAATGTTTTCCTGATACTCTTCGTACAACTTGGTTTGACGATATTTTTCTTCTGGATTAATATCGTAGTGATTCATTAAATCGAATTTTTCAATAATATGACCTCTTATTTCATCAGAATTAAGAAGTTGTATTAACTGCTCCGCTTGCTCTTCCTCTCCAAACTCTAAAAAATCTTTTTCTCTATAATTTTCATCGTTGAGCAATGCCCTTGAAATTGATGTTGTTGTAGAAGGAAAGAGAATAACTGACGATTCAAATTTATCTTCAATTAAAAAAGAGAATATAATGGAAGAAATAAATGCCAATGCAGAGGTAATCAAAAGTACATTCCTTCTTTTCTTAAGAAACTGGAATATACCATTCGAGTTAATGTCATAAGATTGATCGTTCATAGCTGGCTCTTATTTTAAAAATTGTCAAATTTAGTGAAAAACAAAGATAGGCCCCTTTCCTTAAATAGACTAAATCATCCTCGAACAATAGACTTCATAATCAATAGCTTGTTTATTTATGCTGCTTGATAGCTTTTTAAATGACAAGTATCAAAAATTAAGTCAAAACAAATCTAGCGGTACTTCTCGTTCTTTGCTCAAGTAATACTGTTCTTCCCTTTAATAAATCGGCAATAATTTGTTCTGTAAAGTGACGAATAGTTATTAAGGTAGCTCCTTCATTATATACCACTCTAAATTTATCAGAGACTGCCTTTCTCAATTCCTCAATTTTCGCTTTATCAAAATCAAATGCTACTGTAAAACTAATCGCCGAATTCTGCAAAATATTAACGGACAAGCCAATGTCAGAAAACAATTGAAAAATTTCAGAAAGCCTTAGTTCATCAATAAAATCAAATTCTTTAGAACTAAACGAAACTAAAATCTGGTTCTCTTTGTGAATATAAGAAGGTATGTCACAATCTTTCGAAGAGTTACCGTCTATTAAACTTCCACTCGTACTCGGGTTTTTAAACGACTTAACATACAGCGGTATCTTTTTATTCTCAAGTGGTTTTACCGTTTTAGGGTGAATAACAGAAGCTCCATAATATGCTAGTTCAATCGCTTCTTTGTAAGAAATATTTTCCAGCTTTACAGTTGAGCCGTAATATTTAGGGTCAGCATTTAACATCCCTTCTACATCCTTCCAAATTACCACCTCTTTTGCATTCAATGAACTAGCAAAAATAGCTGCAGAGAAATCTGAGCCCTCTCTTCCTAACGTTGTGGTAAAGTTTTCTGAGCTTGAACCAATAAAGCCTTGAGTCACTATTATATCTTGTGCAATTGTGGCTAGCTTTTGTTGTATTAATCTTTCTGTCTCCTCCCAATCAATTTTAGCCGCTTGATACGTATTATCAGTTCGAACTATATCTCTAGCATCAACCCAAGCATTTTCAATTCCTATTAACTTCAAATATGCAGTAAGTATCTTTGTAGAGAATAATTCACCAAGTCCAATAAGCTGGTCGTACTCAAAACCCCGATTACCAATTGGTTCATCTTCGATCTGCCATTCTGCTTCTACAAAAGTATTGTGTAACTCTTGGAAAATTGGGTTTTGCTTATTTTCAAATAGTTCATTACAAACTTCAAAGTGAAATGATTTTATCGCCTCCAGTTGATTGAAAACTTCATCGCTTCTGTTTAAATGTGATTCTAATACTCCTTCAAAAGCATTTGTAGTCTTTCCCATGGCAGAAACCACCACAACTAACTTCTCACCAGATTGGCTTTTAATAATATTGGCTGCATTTTTTACTCCTTCTGTGTCTTTCACAGAGGCTCCTCCAAATTTTAATACCTTCATTTTTTTATAAGTTCATGTTTTGAAGTTGCTCTTTTGTGAACCTTCCATTATACCATGTGCCATCTAGTTCAGCATTATATGATTTATAAAAATCAATTGCTGGGGTATTCCAATCAAATACTTGCCATTCCATTCGACCACTATTATGCTCCTTTGCAAAGCTAATAACTGCTTCAAATAAAGCCTTCCCTGCACCTATTCCTCTTTTCGACTCTGTCACTATTAAATCTTCCAGATAAACACATTTTCCTTTCCAAGTAGAGTACTTTTCATAAAAGATAGCCACTCCAATGATTTCACCCTTTTGTTCAGCAACAACTAATTCATAAATGCTGTTCTCGCCAAATCCGTCTTCCTCTAATTCTTTAAGGTTGATGGCAACTTCTTCGGGCGCTTTTTCATACTCGGCCAGCTCGCAAATCAGCTCTAATGTTCTCAAACAATCTGCTTTCTTACCTCTTCGAATAACAAAATCCATTATTTTTAGTACAAATTTAGGGATACGAGTGTGAAATAAATAGCACTTTTTTGGCTTTAGTAAAACTTTGAATTTTACGATATTTGTCACATTCAAGTGAAATAAAAACAGAGGTGCCATGTCAGGAGTTAAAACGTTGAGTGAGTTTATTGCCGAAACACAGGATGATTTTCCTTTCGCAACAGGAGAATTAAGCAGACTTTTGAATGATATAGTGATTGCATCGAAAATCGTGAATAGAGAGGTCAATAAAGCAGGTTTAGCGGATATATTAGGCGCCACCTCACAAGAAAACATTCAAGGTGAAACACAACAGAAGCTTGACATTTTTGCCGATGAGCAATTTATTGCAGCGCTAAAAAATGGAGGGGAAGCTTGTGGAATTGCCTCGGAAGAAGTAAATGAATATCTGTCCTTTGATAGCACTCGATCGAAAAATGGGAAATACATTGTAGCATTTGACCCTTTGGATGGTTCTTCTAATATTGATGTAAATGTTTCTATTGGTACCATTTTTAGCATCTATAGAAGAGTATCTGAGGTTGGCACGATAGCTACCGAAGCCGATTATCTGCAAAAAGGTGAGAATCAAGTAGCAGCAGGTTATGTTATTTATGGTTCTTCAACCATGCTTATTTATACTACCGGTAACGGAGTAAATGGGTTTACCCTAGACCCGTCCATAGGAGAATATTGCTTGTCGCACCCTAAATTGAAAATTCCAAAAAATGGAAAACTCTATTCTATGAATGAGGGCAATTTAGCATATTGCTCTGAAGCTGTAAAAAACTACATTGCTTATTGTAAAGAAATTGACAAACCAACCAACAGGCCATACTCTGCAAGGTACATTGGTTCTATGGTTGCTGATTTTCATAGAAACATGATTAAGGGTGGCATTTTTATTTACCCTGAAACTACAAAAGCGCCAAAAGGCAAATTGCGCTTACTATACGAATGCAACCCAATGGCATTTTTAATGGAGCAAGCAGGTGGAATAGCAAGCAACGGAACGCAACGGATTATGGAAATAGAACCTGAAGAATTGCACCAAAGAGTTCCAACTATCATGGGTTCGAAAAACATGGTGAAGCAATTATTAAGTCTTTACAAGTAAATCAAGCTCAATATGAAAATTTTAAAAGCTCTATTTTTAAGTTTTCTAGCTTTTATTCTCCTCTCTTTTTCTTCTTCAAGTCAGGAAGTTTTACCCGATAGTTTAGTGGCATTGACAGAATCTAGTAAACTAAGTAAAAAAGCCACAGGATACCAGAAATCCGCACAATTTTTCTTTAAAGCAAATGACTCCGTTCAATATAAGAACGCCCTACAATCATTTAATCAACTGCCATTAGAAGACCTTTCGGACACCTTTAAGAGAGAATTAGTTAGAGCTCATTCCAGTTTTTTAGCCAACAGCTTTCAACATGCTATTGCGAGACAATTTTTACCAAAATTAATTGATGACGCAAGGGAACAAAGTGATTTTGAGAGCAAGGCCCTTTTTCATCAACTTTTGGCACCTCATTACTTTTATAGTTTTCAATACGATAGCAGCAATTTTCATCTTGACAAAGCAATTGCTCTCTATTCTAAACTAAACATTACTCAGGAAATTGGAAACGTTACTATTAAAAAATCGGGAATTAGCTACGCTAAAGGTGATTATGAAATCGCTATAAAATATGCGTACGAGGCCATCGAAATCTTTAAAGAAACAGGCAATAAAGAGAAACTTGCGGTAGCTTACCTTCAATTGGGTAACATTTTATATTTCCAAGATGATTTTTATCAGTCCATGCAATACTATGAACTTTCATTGTCTGCTTTTAAAGCCAACGAAAATGATGAGGGTATATATAGGGCGTTATCGAACATTGGCTTAGTTAACTTAATGATTCATAACTATAAAAAAAGCATTTCCCAACAACTAGAATCTATTCAATACTTTACGTTAAAAAATAAAGAACTTGAAGCAAAAATAGTATGTGTAAACAAGAATGGCGTCAGTTACGACATAAAATGGAAGTCTCTTTCGTAATATTATAGAATGAAGTGGGATAATAGGTTTCTTTACATTTTTGCAATTGCAATAATGGCATGCGCCATATACCTCCCAGGCATTACCAATTCTTTCACCTATTTGGACGACCACGTTCAGGTGGTTGAAAACCCCTATATAAGAACGCTTGGTTTTAACTCAATAATGGGGATTTTTTCCACCTTATTTGTTGGTATGTATCAACCAGTTACTACGCTTTCTTATGCGGCAATACACTCCTTATTTGGTTTAAATTCAACCGCTTTCCACGGACTATCATTACTAGTTCATATTCTCAATAGCTTCCTAGTTTTTAAATTAATGCAGCATTTTTTAAACGCTAAAAAAACTAGTATTTTTTTAGCAATTTTATTTCTAACTCACCCTATGCAAGTAGAGTCAGTGGCATGGGTTTCAGCTTTTAGCAACTTACTATTCAGTCTCTTTTTCCTTGCCGCTTTTTGGAGTTACATCCGTTATAAAACTTCAGGGAAAATAAAATTTTTCGCACTCTGCTTTTCGCTGTTTCTTTTATCCTGCGCTTCAAAATCAGCTGCGGTTGTATTTCCAATAATTCTGTTTGCTTACGACTACTATCTATCCAATAAATTTGAAATAAAATTACTGTTGCAGAAAATTCCATTTTTAGTAATTTCTATTTTATTTGGAGTGGTGACCATTTTAGGCAGAGAAACAGCTGGACACCTATCTGACTTAACGGAAACTTTTAATGCATTAGATCGAGCATTATTAGTGAGTCACTCCTTCCTATTTTATCCTATTAAGTTTCTTTTTCCATATCATCTATCGGCTTTTTATCCTTATCCAGAATTAAGTAATGGAGCTCTTCCTCTTCTTTATTATTTGAGCCCTGTGCTAATTGTTGGATTATTAGTCGCAACCATTCGCTTTAGAAAAAAGAAGCTGTTGATTTTTGGATCAGTGTGGTTTGTAATAACAATTGCGCTCGTGCTTCAATTCGTGCCCTTTGGCAATCAAATTACCGCCGACCGATACATTTACCTACCCTTATTTGGATTACTCCTCATTCTTGGGTCTTTTCTCCAAAAACTTAAAAGCTCTAAGCTCATTCTATTATTCAGCATTCCTCTAATTGTATTAAGTTTCCTCTCTTTTCAAAGAGTACAAATTTGGGAGAATGATGAAACCTTGTGGACCTCTGTTATTGAGACTCACCCAAATGTTTCACAAGCGTATAATAACCTTGGGTCTTATTCTCTGAAAAGTAACAAGGATGAAGAAGCATTCGACTATTTTAATCGAGCAATTGAGATTCAGCCCAACTACGCTGACGCGTATTCTAATCGAGGAAATATTTTTGCACAAGACGGGAACTCAGAAGCAGCAGTGAAAGACTTCAACAAAGCCATCCAGTTAAAACCGCATGCTGATGCTTATTTCAATAGAGCAAACGAATACTCAAAATTAAATCGCTTGAATGAAGCCATCTCTGACTACACTAAAAGCATTGAACTAGATCCAAAAGTCGATTCTTATACGAATAGAGCTTTTACCTATTTGAAATTGAAAAATATAGCCTTCGCTAAACGCGACCTAAAAACAGCCCAAAAACTAAATCCTAATTATGGAAGAGCCTATTTCTTAGAAGGAATAGTAGAACAAAACCTAGGAGATAAACCGGCAGCTTGTGCCGCATTCTTAAAAGCAGCCAACCTGGGAGAAAAAGACGCAAAAGAGGCTTATTCGCAAACGTGTCGTTAAGTTAAAACTGCACGAATCATTCGGTTCCTGCCGTAAATATCTTCTTTTAATTCAACCTGCTCGAAACCTCCCTTTTCCAAAAGTGCCATGCACTCAGAACCCAAGTCTTCATGAATTTCCCAATACAAAACCCCTTTTCGCTTTAGCATTTTTGGCGCAATTTCAACTATGCGTTTATAGAATAACAATGGGTCATCACTTTCCGGTGCCAGTGCAATAACGGGCTCGTATTCGATCACATTTTTATCTAAGGCCTCCAACTCTTCCCTTTTTACATAGGGTGGGTTACTCACAACGATATCGTATAGCTCTTTTGGAACTTGTGTTAAAATGTCATGAACCTCAATTTCAATGTTTGCATTCAACAATCTAGCATTTTTAATTGCAGTTTTGGTAGCACTTTCAGAAATTTCTGTTGCATCTACTTTGAAGAATTTTCCTTCTAAGAAAAGAGTGATTGGAATACAACCGCTCCCAGTTCCAATATCTAAAATGGACTTGCCTCCTGTATCTTCGCGCTCCAGAATCCACTGGACTAACTCTTCCGTCTCTGATCTTGGAACCAAGACACTTTCGTCAACATAGAACTCTCTGCCATAAAAAACACTTTGATTGATGATGTAATCAATCGGTTTGTGTGTTTTTATTTCAGCAATGGCTTTGTTTAATTTTTTTAACTCCTCAACCTCTATTAACTCACTTGAATTTAGAACAACTTGAGCTCTGCCATAACCTAAATAAAAGTCGTACAAAATTGCGAGGTGATTATTTAGCTCATTCTCATTAAATTGATCTTTAAACTCTTTCTTAAAACTCTTCGAAAAGTCGGCTAGTGTCATTGGTTTACTGAACTAAATATGAGTTGCCGAAGTTAGTATTTTATCTACTTTTGAAACCGTGACCCTGAAAGACGAAATATTCATGAACAGAGCCCTTCAGCTTGCAGCTTTGGGCAATTTAAATGCTGCACCAAACCCATTGGTTGGAGCTGTGGTGGTTCATGAGGGCAAAATAATTGGAGAGGGTTATCATAGAGCTTGTGGAGAGGCACATGCCGAAGTGAACGCGATTCAATCAGTTTCAAATAAGTCCTTGTTATCCGAATCGACCATGTACGTCACCCTAGAGCCGTGCACTCATTTTGGGAAAACACCTCCTTGCGCTGACTTAATCGTTCAACACAACTTTAAAAGAGTTGTGATCTGTAACCTTGACCCGTTTGAAAAGGTTGCAGGAAATGGAATTAAAAAACTATTAGCTGCCGGTATTGAGTTTGAATCAGGATGTTTAGAAAAAAAGGGAAGGCATTTAAACCGTCGATTTTTTTGTTTTCACGAGAAAAAAAGGCCGTACATCATTTTAAAATGGGCCGAGAGTGCGGACGGGTTTATTGGAAAAAAGAATGAGCAAGTTTGGCTAACAGGTTCCATTTCAAAACAACTCGTTCATCTTTGGAGAGCAGAAGAATCTGCCATTTTAGTGGGTAAAAACACTGCAATTATTGATAACCCTGAGTTGACTGTTCGCGAAGTAACAGGCAAAAACCCAACGCGATTTTTAGTCGACAAGAATCTTGAAGTTCCGAACAGCTCAAAAATCCATAGCAACGAATCCAACACGATCGTTTTAAATTCGATTGAAACAAAACAACAGAAAAACATTGACCACATCAAAATCAACTTCGAAAACGGTGTGCCCACTCAAGTTGCTAAAGTTTGCTTCGACAGAAATATTACTTCGATTATAATCGAAGGAGGAGCAAAAACGTTGCAGCAATTTATCGACTCAAACCTTTGGGACGAAGCAAGAGTCTTTAGCGCAAAGAAGACAATATATAAAGGAGTTAACTGTCCAACATTGAAAGGGACCCTTGAGCATAGTGAGAAACTTGAAAATGACACGCTCAACATTTACAGTAATCCGACTGCATGATCTACTTAATTTTAAGCATCCTATGCTCTGCTGCTATCTTCATAATTTTCAAATCATTTGAACGTTTCAGGGTAAATACGTTTACCGCTATAGTAGTAAACTACTTTATTGCCGGTATTACAGGTTTTGCAACTTTAGGGGAGACACCTTCATTTGAAAAGGTAACCACATCGCCTTGGTTTGTAAACAGTCTAATTTTAGGAGTCGTATTTATATCGCTGTTCAATATTATAGCCATTACTGCTCAAAAACTAGGAGCATCAGTAGCTTCCATCGCCAATAAAATGGCATTGATTATTCCTGTTGGCTTTGCCATAATGTATTACAATGATGTCGTAAATGCCATCAAAATAGCAGGAATTTTATTGGCGTTAATTGGAGTTTACCTTTCTACACATAAAGAAAAAGTGGATGGTAAAAAACTCGACAAAAGACTCTTAGCAATACCGCTCGTACTATTCTTAGGTTCAGGATTCATTGATACTTTTTTAAAATACAATCAAGGTGCTTATTTAAATACCAATGCCTTTGATGCAAAAATATTCCCAGCAATTACATTCTTAACCGCATTTACTATTGGAATTGCAGCAATGAGCATTGATAAAAGCAAAAGAGATTTTAGCAGAAACACTTTGATCGGAGGAGTTGTACTAGGAGTTATTAATTACGGCTCCATCTTTTTTCTAATTTCAATTTTTAACCACACTGATTTAGAAAGTTCTGTTGTATTTCCAATTAACAACATGGGTGTTGTTTTAACAACTGCTGTTGCTTCACTGCTAATTTTCAAAGAGCAGTTTTCAATAAAAAATAAAATAGGAATTCTAGTTTCAATCATTGCCCTTCTACTCATAATATTTTCTACTTGAGCACCTTTAAGACCATAAAAAAGACTTCCACTTCATTCTTTAAAGAAAAAGGAAGCAAGTTTTATGTCTATGCTTTTCCTATTCATACAAAGGAAGATGTGAAGGAGTGCTTGGAAAAGATTCAAGAAGAACATCCTAAAGCCCGGCACATTTGCTCAGCATTTTTAATTGGGATTGGCGATCAGGAATATTACATTGCAAATGACGATGGAGAACCTGCCAACTCTGCAGGAGCTCCAATTTTAGGGCAAATACGATCTGCAGGGATTACAAACACCTACATTGCTGTTGTTCGATACTTTGGAGGAACTAAGCTTGGTGTTGGGGGACTTATACAAGCCTATAAGCTTGGAGCTGCGCTGGCGTTAAAAGAAAATGAAATTATAGAAGTAGAACCCCAAGCTAGCCTCTCTTTTAAAATTGGTTTTGATTTAATGGGAAAGATACTTCCAATTATTGATAAAAATATTTTAGACGCTAAAATTGAAAACCATACTGACGGAGTTCAAATTGGACTAACGTTTAATGAAAAAGATGAGTCTATAATTCGAGGGTTATTTGAAAGATGGGTAACCATCTAACCAACCTTCATACTACCGACGGAGAATCAACCTCTCTTCAGCACTTTCAATACATCTTCCTTCTTCACCAAACCAAGCAATAAAGCTAGCACTCCAAACAATGCGATTATGAGGAAGCCATGAATTCTAAAATCTGAGAAATATACGACAGAGAATATAGAAACCATAACTCCGACAACCACCAAAAGAACCTGTTTTAGAATAAAACTCCATTCGTAGTGCATTTCAAAAAGTCGTTTGCAAATAATTATTTGCGCCAGAATAACGAAGAACTGAGTACCTAAGGTTGCAACTGCTGCTCCCCAAGCACCATATTCTGGAATTAGGATCCAATTCATTGTAAAATTTACAACTAACCCTATGAGTGAAATGATGTTCAGCTTTTTCAAACTGCCGTTTGCGGTGAGCAAGGTTCCATAAATATAGGTGAGAACAATAGCAATAAACGAAATCATTAATACAGCAAAAACTTCTGCTGATTCAACTATATTCTCAAGGTATAGAATATTCATAATTTCTTGAGGATATAGCAAAGAAACTACAGCGACCGAAACAGCAGGAATAAAAAGTAGATTAAAAGAAGTTTGTACCAACTTAGCAACAGATTCGTTGTTTTTCAGCATCCTAGAAAAAATCGGCAATAACAAGCCAGCGAAAAGATAACCAAACATATTAAACCCTTCCAACAATCGATAAGCTTGATAGTAAATTCCTGCCTGCACTCGCCCATCCGGCAGCAGCCGTTCTACCATAACTGTATCTAATCTATAATAAAAAGACATTAATAATACTAACAAGGCAAATGGCAAGCTTTGTTTTAAGATTACTCGAAACAAAACAAAATCTATCTTGATTTTATAAAATTTGGCTTTTGCATAAACCAAAAAGAAAGCAACAATCGCAGTTATGAAATAGGCCCAAAACTGAGCATATACGAACCACTCAACCTCAAAATGTCCTTCAAAATAGCCACTCCACAACAAAACACTGCACAATCCAATCATAATAACTCGATCCATTATAGAAAGGATTCCTTCGGTTTTAAATAAATGTAACCCCGAAATGTTCGACCGTAAATAAAGAATCATAGAAGCCATTATTTGATTGATTCCAAGCACAAATAACAGCCAAATAGATCTTCCTTCATATCCAAAAATTAAACCGAAGGCTAGGGTAATGGCCAAATAAATTAGCCCAAGAATCAATTTAACATTAAAAATTCCTGAAAAATAGCGGCGTAGCATATGTGAATGCTGGGCTATGTTTCTGTTGTTGTAATTTGTGATGCCGAAGTCTAAGATTATGTTCAGTAGGATTGCAAAAGAGAAAATTGGAGCGTATAGTCCATATTCAGCAGCTCCTACTCTATTTTGAACAGCAACATCAATTCCTAAAATCCAAAATGGTTTCACCAAAAGGTTAAGAAAGAGAATGAATATAAGGTTATTAATAAATTTCCGTTGCATGAAATATCGAAAAAGGTAGGATATGCAAAGTAAAGCAATCCAATTCGTTTGATTCCAATAGAGGTACGTATATTTGCGACCCTTATTTTGAAGCATGAAGATGACGGTTAAGCAGTTTTTTGACCTCTTTGTTGAAGAGTTAAAAAACAACGAAGACTTGCAGTATTACTACAAGTATTTAGAAAATCCGGCGAAGTTTGAATTTCGTAAGGCATATTTCTGCCAGCGCCTGCAATACATTGCGGACAACATAACCGATCCAACTTTACGAATTTGGGATTGCGGATGTGGCTTCGGAACAACTGCTATCTTTCTATCTATAAATGGAATTGCTTCTCACGGCACAACTTTGGAGCATTACATTCATCAAATTCCAAGAAGGTTAAAATACTGGGGTCAGTTTGGTGATGTAAGCAAGTTCACGTGCTCATACGAGAATATATTCGATCACAAGTTTGAAGCAAACAGCTACGATTTAGTAATCATTCAAGATACCTTACACCACTTAGAGCCACTAAACGAAGCGCTTCAAATTCTGCACCATGTGATTAACGCGAAAGGACGACTACTGATTATTGAAGAAAATGGGAATAATGTTATCCAAAATCTAAAATTGTACAAACAAAGAGGGAATAAGAGAATCATTGAAATATATGACGAAAGCCTAAAGAAAAACATTTTATTGGGTAACGAAAACATCCGAAGTTTGGCTACATGGCAAGAAGAATTTCAAAAAGAGGGATTCAATATTGAGCAAGATACAGTTCAATACATTCGATATTACTTGCCTTTTGCTTTTCCCAATAAAAAAGCAAAGGAAAGAGTTGAAAAAGAACAGCTGATTTGGAAGAAGAATAATTTCTTAAAAGAGTATTTTTTCTTTGGAATCAATTACATGGTAGAAAAAGTATAACTTCATTGTATGAAAATTGCCGTCAATACCAGACTTTTGGTTCCAGACAAAATGGACGGCATAGCTCGATTTTCATATGAAACTCTTCAACTAATTACCAGAGCTCACCCAGAAATTCAATTCACGTTCATTTTCGACAGACAAGTTGAACAAAATACGTTCAAGTTTCCAGAAAATGTAAGTTTTGTAACCGTCAGCCCACCTGCTCGTCATCCGGTTTTATGGTTCGTTTGGTTCGAAATAAATTTAAAACGATACATCAATCAAAATAATTTTGATTTATTCCTTTCACCAGAAGGATGGGTTCCTCCAAAATTGAATTGTAAAAGCCTCGCTGTAATTCACGATCTCAATTTTGAGCATCATCCAGAACATATTATTTGGAGTCACAGAAGGTACTTACAGCATTTCTTCCCAAAGTTTGCTAAACGAGCTACGCGAATTGCAACAGTGTCTGAGTATTCCAAGCATGATATTTCTTCGACCTATAATGTCCCGTCAAGAGAAATTGATGTCGTGTACAATGGGGCGAACGAAGTTTTTAACCCAGCTTCAATTGAAAAGCAACTAGAATTTAAGGAGCGATACACGTCGAAAAATGATTTTTTCATTTTTATAGGGACAATACACCCGAGAAAGAACTTGGAGCATTTATTATTAGCTTTTGAGGACTTTAAAACACGAACGACAAATAAGACTAAGCTACTGATTGCAGGTAATAAAAAATGGTGGCCATCAAAGTTGGAAAAAACGTTTCAATCGATGAATTTTAAAGTAGACGTAAACTTTATGGGAAGGCTTTCTGACGAAGAGCTTTCAATGGCATTATCTAGCGCTTTAGCCCTCACTTACCTGCCTTATTTCGAAGGATTTGGAATTCCAATTTTAGAAGCTTTTCAAACTGAGACAGCCGTAATCACGTCGAACGCAACATCAATGCCAGAGGTCGCGGCAGATGCGGCCATATTGTGCAATCCCCGAAACGTAAGCGAAATTGCTAATGCCATGGAATTAATTGCCAATCAGCCTGAAAAAAGAGCCTCTTTAATAGAAAAAGGCAAACTGAGAAAACAAGACTTTTCTTGGAAAATCAGTGCCAACTTATTATGGAATAGCATTGAAAAGACACTAAAGAATTGAGGCTAAAAAACCACCTTAAAAAAGGACAAATAGAAGTTGGTTGCGACGAAGCCGGCAGAGGTTGCTATGCAGGGCCAGTTTATGCCGCGGCAGTTATTTTAGACCCTAAAAAACGCAATACTTCACTAAACGATTCTAAAAAACTCAATAAAAAAACGAGAGACGAATTAAGACTGTGGATTGAAAAAAACGCATTGGGTTGGGCGGTTGGAATAGTTGCAGCAAAAGAAATTGATGAAATCAACATCCTTAATGCTTCATTTTTAGCGATGCATCGAGCTATAAATCAACTGAAGTTAGATTTTGATCATCTCTTAATTGATGGTAACCGTTTTACCCCCTATAAATCCGTTGCCCATACATGCATTATAAAAGGAGATGGCAAGTTTAAGAACATTGCAGCTGCTTCCATTTTAGCTAAAACTCATCGCGATGATTGCATGCAGAAGATTGCTGAGGATTATCCACATTACGACTGGCAAAACAATCAAGGTTACGGAACGCTCAATCATAGAAATGCACTAAAAGAGTTTGGCGTTTGTGAACATCACCGAACAAGTTTCAATCTATTTCGTAAATAATAACAAAGAGTTTCTGGACTTAATGTTTACTATTTGAAAAATAGGTAGTCTTAAAAATTCTTAAAATATTACATTTGACGTACTAACTTCTAACACTCTTAGATGAAAAATTTATTTAAAACAACTTTATTATTCATAACCATTGCGTGTGGTTTATACGCCTGCACGGAAGACTATTTTGAGTTCGAAAAAATAAAGATAGACGACTGGAACCCTAATTTTGCTGTTCCATTAATAAGCTCAAACCTGAGCTTAGCTGATATTGTAGTACGGCAAGACACCAATGGAGACATTTTTACTACTGCTAACGGCGGTTTAGAAATTGTTTATAGAAGTTCTGTCCTTTCGTCAGACACATCAACCGTAATTAATATTCCAACAGAAAATTTCGCAGATACTTTCACCGTTTCTCAAGCTACAAATGGTCTTTTGGATTCTATGCCTGCAGGGCCTCCATTTAACAATGGCCAGCGTATAGATTTTGATGCTTCAACACAGAAAAAAATTATTGACAACAGCAGATTCGGTATCGTTGTAGATAGTATGACCTTAAAAACAGGAACACTAGCTTTTAGATTAGAAAACTCATTCCCTTACGATTTAACAATCGCGGCAAAATTTAGAACATTTACTGATTCATTAGGTGACACTCTGGTCTTAAATTATGTCGTCCCTGCCGCGAAACCTAATAATCAGGTTAGTTTGCAAGTAGTCGACTTAAAAGGTTACCAAGTAAATCTCTCTGAAGATGAAGATGGAAATCCTGCGGACAATCTACTTCCTATCGACATTCAATATTCTATTCAACTCGAAAGTGGTGTTGCAAGTAATAGAGATGACAAATTAACCATGACTGGGGCAATTACGAATATTAACTTCAAAGAGTTTTATGGCTCATTAGGAAGTACGCCATTACCTTTGGAAAGTGACAGTATCGCGATTGCCTTTTTTAAGAATTTTCAAGAGTTTGCGAAAGAGGATCTTTTCATCTCCAATCCGACATTAAGGCTTACTGCGAAAAACAGCTTCTCCTGCCCTATGAACTTCGAATTTACGAAGTTAAATGCTGTAAACCCAAATCGAAATCCTAGCGTAATACCTTTTGATATTCCTACGGAGCTGCAACCCTTAAACATTTACTTTCCTGATAAATACGGTGTCGCTCAAACTGTTTTTGAGCTGAACAATGTAAATAGTAATCTCGACACTATTCTTTCACACCTTACAAAATCGATTGCTTTTGATTCAGAAGCATTGTTTAATCCGAATGGGGAACCACCAAGAAACGGACAACGAAGAAACTTCATGACAGACACAAGTGATTTAGGGCTTGACCTTGAATTTAGAATTCCATTTGAAGGAAGGGCCAATGGATTTTTCATTGAGGACACGATCAATGTTACCCTGGAACAAATTGGCGACTTAACAGATGGAACACTAAGAATTTATGCGGAGAATGGTTTTCCAATGGATGTGGATTTACAACTTACTTTTTTAGACAGCTTCAATGTTGAATTAGGTAAATTGATTCTGCCTAGTAATCCTATTTACTCTAATGGCTTCGGTATGATATTACCTTCTGCTCCAACCAAATTAATAAGTAGCGACTTAGAAGCTGATGGATTTACTACCAATATAACAGATACAAAAATTGATCGCGAACGGTTAAAAAGAATTTCCAGAACCGCTAAGGTAGCTATCTCTGCAAAGCTTTCTACAGAAGGTGCGAACATGGGAACAAATGTGGTTTTCAATTCTGCGAACCGACTAAAGATTATTATTTCATTAAATTCACTAGTTAGCTTCAATTAACAGACAAAGCCATGAAAAATCAAATACTTACACTAAGTCTTTGTCTTCTATTCTCGTTCGTGAGCAAAGCACAACAAGATTTAACGTTGTTCAACTTTAACGACATCCCGCAGTCTTCTTATTCGAATCCTGCCAATCAATTCAACGGCAAGTTCTTCATAGGAATTCCCGTTTTGTCTTCCTCCTATTATAGTTTAAGCAATAGCGGTTTCGCCTATTCAGATTTTATCAAACAAGATGGTGATTCATTGCGATTAGATTTTAATTCAATGATAACCGGTTTAGAAGATGAAAACTTTTTATCCTTCATTACTAAAATTGATTTAATCTCATTTGGATTTAAAGTTGGCAAACGAACACAAATCATGTTCAATGCAACTGAAAATATCAACATGAGGTTTAATTACACCAAAGATTTAGCAACCTTTATTCATAAAGGAAATTTAGCATATGACGATAATACTGCTGATTTTACCGGAACAGCTTTTTCAGCGAATTATTATAGAGAATACGGCATTAGTCTGTCGCATCAGCTTACCAATAAATTAAGATTAGGCGCTCGATTAAAGTACCTTTATGGGATAGCAAATTTAGACACGAAGAGGTCAGACCTTAAATTGACTACAGATCCAAATACCTATGCTTTAACGGCAACATCGGATATTCTAATAAACACCTCAGGAAATACTGACATTCTTAGCTCATCGAGCATGACAGGAGAAGACGGGTTTCTTTCGGGAAGTGGCAACAGAGGTTTTGGTATCGATTTAGGTATGAATTATGAACTAAATGAAAAGCTAAGCCTAAATGCTAGTGTCGTGGATTTGGGCTTCATTAATTGGAATACAAATACAACAAATTACCTAATAGATAAGGGACAATCTTATTTTGATGGTATTGAAATAAATGCCTTTTCACCTCAAGATGATACGACTGGTACCTCTCCATATGATAGGCTTGTAGATTCTTTAGAAGTAGCATTCAATGTTCAGGAAAGTAATGACAGCTACACAAATCCTCTCGTAGGTAGAATTTATATGGGCGCCAATTACAAATACAACGAAAGACTTGTATTTGGTGGTTTAATACAAAGTGAATTCTATAAAAGAAACATTAAACCTTCTTTAACTTTAAGTGCCAATTACAAGGCCACTAAGTGGATTGGTTTGGCAGCTTCTTACAGCATGATTAATCGTTCTTTTAACAACCTCGGAATCGGAATCAACATTAATCCCGGACAGGTTCAATTTTATATTGTGAGTGACAATATTCTTAGTGGTTTTAGACCTCAACATGCCAGACATGCGCAAATTAGAGCAGGTATAAATTTTATTATTAGAAGCACAAAAACAAAAGAAATTAATCCTTCTTACGGAGGAGAAATAGCTGCTAGGAATAAGAAGGATAAAGATTAGATATCTGGAATAAATCAAGAATACAAAAAGAATTAACACAATTAAAGAACCGACCCTGAAAGAACCGACAGGGTCGGTTCTTTTTATTTTTACCACATGATAAACAAACATGTCATTTATTGTATCCCCGGGCTAGGCTTAGACCATCGTATATTTGGAAAACTATCAATTCCCGAAGTGGAACTGAAATTTCTAGATTACATTGAACCGTTAAATGATGAACCGATTGCGGCCTATGCTAAAAGACTCTCAGAAAAAATTAAAGACAATACCTTTTCCATTATGGGAATGAGCCTAGGTGGTATTTTAGCAATAGAAATTTCTAGAATTAAGAAGGTAGAAAGTTTGTTTTTAATCTCTACTGTAAAAAACAAATCTGAAGTTCCGAGTATTTTTAAATACATGGACCTGTTGCCCACAAAAAACAAAACGGCATCTAAACTAGCCATTGATGCAAGTGTAGCTTTCAAGCCTTACTATGACAAATCAGATACTACCAGAAATAAATTATTTGATTCTATGATTCGTTCCGCTAGTGTTGAATTATTGGCTTGGGGAGTGCAACAAGTCTCAAACTAGAGTTACAAAGAAGAGTTGAACCGTCTTTTTTACCATTTACATGGCACGGCAGACTTAATTTTTCCTTTAAAGAATATTAATAAAGCGGAAACTGTAAAAGGAGCTACTCATTATATGCTGTATAACAACGCTGAGGACATTTCTAAACGAATTGAGGCGAGAATAAAAATCCTCGCCCCAACACTATCTTCCTATTAAGAATGCTCTATCCAATAGCCTCAACTGCTGCTTTTGCAGCTTCGTAGTTAGGCTCATGTGTAATGTCATCTACCTCTTCTTTGTAGGTAATGTTGTTGTCTTTATCTAGCACCAAAACTATTCTTGCAAACAAACCCTTAAAAGGCCCTGTAGTCATTTCTACATTGTACTGACTTGCAAAATCATTATACCTAAAGTCTGATGCATTTACGATAGTCTCTAACCCTTCAGAAGCGCAGAAACGTTTCATTGCAAAAGGTAAATCTTTAGAAATTATTAATCCTACTGTATCATCTCTTTCAGACATTTGCTTGTTAAAAGCTTTAGCCTCTAATTGGCAAATTCCAGTCCCTAAACTTGGCACCACAATTAATACTTTCTTTTTCCCCTGAAAATCAGCCAATGAACCTTCGCTAAAGTCATCTTTAACGAAAGTAAAATCTAATGCCTTTTCTCCTACGCTAGGAATCTTTCCGCTAATTTCAATTGGGTCTCCTTTAAACTTTATGTTACTCATAGTTATAGTTGTTTATTTTTTTAAACAGCAAAAATGGTTCACTGTTCACTATTATAAAAATACTATAACAAATGTGAATTGGAAGACATTTACACCTCTCATTTTAAAGCTAACTTAGCAGCAAACTCAACTTAATGAAGTCTCAACAATTCAGCTTTACCAATAACAATGGTTACCAACTAAGCGCGCAAATTGAATTTCCGGTAGATCAGAAGCCCTTGGCCTTTGCCATCTTTGCACATTGTTTTACTTGTTCAAAAAATTTGTTAGCTATCAAACGCATCAGTCGTGGGTTAACTTCAAAAGGAATAGCTGTATTGCTGTTTGATTTTACCGGTTTGGGAGGAAGTGAAGGAGAGTTTGAAAGCACAACATTTACCTCTAACATACAAGATGTTTTTGCAGCGGCTGACTTTTTAACGAAAAAATACGAGGCTCCTAAAATTATAATTGGTCATTCATTGGGTGGAGCTGCTGCTCTATTTGCCGGATCTTAATTAGATTGTATTGAAGCCGTTGTTACTATTGGAGCCCCCTTCGACCCCTACCATGTAACGAAATTGTTGGCTGAAAAGGTTGATGAAATTGAAGAAAAAGGAAAGGCAACTGTAGATATTGGCGGAAGACCATTTACCATTGCAAAGGGTTTTATTGATGATTTAGAAAAACACAAACCCGAAGAAGTAGCAAAGAAGCTTCGTAAAGCATTCCTAATTCTCCATTCCCCGCAAGACACTATTGTTGGTATTGATAATGCAGCAAAAATGTATGCTGCAGCAATTCACCCAAAAAGCTTTATTTCTTTGGATGGTGCAGATCATTTATTAAGCAAAAGAGCAGATTCTATTTATGTCGGAAATATGATTGCCGCTTGGGTAGAAAAATATTTAAACCCAAACAATCAAAAGGCCCCTTTAACGAGCAAAAGTCAGGTTGTCTCGAAGACAGAGCAAGACAGCTACACTACTGAAATAAATGCAGGTAATCACCATTTTCTAGCTGATGAACATGAAGAAATTGGTGGTGCAGATTTAGGCCCTTCGCCTTATGAATTGCTTAGTTCTAGTTTAGCAGCCTGCACATCTATGACATTGCACATTTATGCAGCAAGAAAAAAATGGGATTTACAAGAGGCTATTGTTCATGTCGCCCACAACAAGGACTATGCTCAAGATTGTGATGACTGCGAAAAATCGAGCTCAAAAATTGACCACTTCAACAGGAAAATTGAATTATCAGGAAATCTCGATGATACACAGCGTCAAAAACTACTCGAAATCGCAGATAAATGTTCCGTTCATAAAACTTTACATTCAGAAGTTATTGTTAAAACGAAGTTGGTTTAGTCAAAAAATTGATCGTTAAAATTTACCAAATACAAGCGCTCTGTTGCTCTGGTAACAGCCGTATATAACCATCGAGCATATTCCGTATCTAACATTTCTTCGGTTAAGTAACCTTGGTCTACAAAAACAGCTTTCCATTGCCCACCTTGTGATTTATGGCAGGTTACTGCGTAACCAAACTTTACTTGTAACGCATTAAAATAAGGATTTTGTTTCATCAGCTCCATTTTTATTCTCTTGTTCGGTATCTCAACGTAATCTTCCATTACCGTTTCAAATAACCGCTGACTGTCCTCTTTGGTTAAAGAAGGTGCTTCGGAGTGAATAGAATCTAAAAGCAGCTTCACATCAATCGGTTGCAACTGAGGGTAATCAATTAAGCGAACAGAGGCATTCAAAAAACGAAACCCGTACAACTCTTCAATATTTCCCATCCCCATAACCTCTGCAACATCGCCATTGGCAACAAAGCTTACAGGCGATTTTTCATCCAACCAATAATAATTGTTTTTCACCACCATCAGGTAATCTCCTGTAGCAATCTCATTATCTAAATCTTTAATTCGAACTCGAATCTGCTGGTTAAAAATGTTCGCCCTTTTATTCGATCGAGTGATTACGATGGTATCATCCGCTCCATATTTTGAAAAGCAAGTGTGCAATTCATCTTCCAACTCCAGTCCATCTATTCGCTTCACATCATCAAAACCATCTAAATCAAATTTCAGCACTGGCCTTTTTTCTTGAGTCTGATTTCGGATTAATGTTGCATTGTGCAATATTCCAGACTCTAATGATTGACGCATTACTTGTGATAACTCTACCCCTTTTAATTTCAAATAATAATTTGACATTAAATATTTTGGATCTAAAGCCGGACTAAGCAATTTTCCTACTGGTGGCAATTGAGCAATGTCTCCAATAAAAACCAAGCGACAGTTTTTACCGCTAAATACATATTCTATTAAATCATCCAGCAAACTCTGCTCATATGCGCCACCATCGGATATCATTGAAGCCTCATCAATAATAAAAATCGTATTGGTATGGAGGTTTGCTCCGAGCTTAAAATGAGTTTGTCCATCTTTTCCTCGTTCGCTTTGGTATATTTTTTTGTGAATGGTATAAGATGGCTTTTTAGAGAAGTTAGAAAGCACCTTCGCTGCCCGACCAGTTGGGGCCAATAAGACAGATTTTAACTGAAAACTTGGAAACGTTTTAATCATTGCAGCAATTGCAGTCGTTTTTCCAGTCCCAGCATACCCTCGGATAATAAAACCAGCCCTTTCTGCGTTCTGGAACAGAAAACGTTCCATACGTTCCACCAAATCAACTTGATCGGAGGTTGGAACACCAGGTAAAAAACCATAAAATTTCTGCTGAAAAGCACTCATGAATAACCAAATAAGTAGGTTGGTAAATTTAACCTTATCGAATCAGATAAAGACCTTCCGATAAAATCAAAAAAATGGTAGATTTGTGAGATTAGAACAAAAAACTTATGATCAATGAAAATCGGTATTCAAGCAGCCTTATTCGTAATTGCAATTATATTAGCGTACTTCATTTATGATGGAGTTCAAAACAAGATTGATTTCAGAGACATGGCTCAAAAAAGGAGCGAAATTGTGCAGAATAGATTGCAAGAAATTGCTGTTGCACAAAAGAAGTTTAAACAGGAAAAAGGGCGCTATGCTGCTAACTTCCCTGAGTTAATCAACTTTGTAAAAAATGATTCATTGACCATTATTAAAGCAATCGGTAACGTTCCAGATTCTTTAACAGAGGTGGAAGCGGTTATATTAGGCATTGTAATTAGAGATACTTCTTTGGTTCCAGCTACTTCGATATTCGTAGATGGTTTTGCAGCAGACTCTCTTAAATACGTTCCTTTTGGAGATGGTAATGAATTTAAAATCCAAGCTGGCGTAATTGAGAAAAACAAAGTGAATGTGAATGTTTTTGAAGTTTCAACTACTTTAGAAATAGTTTACAAGGGACTTAAGACCAAAAACGAAGCCATTAAGTTGACCGATGAAATTAAGGTAGGTTCAATGAATGAACCAATCACAACCGGGAACTGGTAAACAGAACATGGCGCTTACCCCAATTCCACAGCTTCGATTTTTTGATGAACGCTATGTTGGAAAAACGACTCAACTCAAACACTTTGTTGTATTGAGCAAGCTTCAACTGAAGTCTGCATTTTTTGACGACCAATCTCAAACTTACATTTCATACGAGCAGTACGACTTTAAAAAATCCGTTGACTGGGTTGAAGCCCTCAGAAGTGTCGAAAAAATTCTTCCTAGCGAAGCGTTTCAATTACAAAAAGGTTTGCAAATATGTCTTTCTAATTCATTATATACTCTTGTACCTAACGTATTATTTGATGAAAAAGAGTTAGAAAGTTATTTGAACTTTAACCATCCGATAGAGGATCAAAGCCAGTTTATTTTTCATCACACCCCGCTAGAAAGCTTCGATGCTGTGGTTGTATTTGCAATTCCTCGTGGGTTAGAGTTTTTACTAAAAGCAAAACTACCTCCACATCAATTATTGCATTTCTCTTACCCCATTTTAGAAGCCGTTGGTTTAAATAAGATGAAAGAAAATGAGCTTCTAATTAACGTACAACAAGAGCAATTTGAAATAATTTATGCTCCGAACGGCAAGCTCAATTTTTTTAACAGTTTCCAATATCAAAGCAAAGAAGATTTTATTTACTTTTTGTTATATGTAATGGAACATCTAAAGTTGGAAAGAGATAATTGCAAACTCATCTTAGTTGGTGAGATTGAAAAAGACTCTGCAATTTACAAACTACTTTACACCTACATTGATAAGGTCAGTTTTGGGCAGAAACCTTCAAACATTCATTTCTCGGCAGTGTTAGGAGAATTGAACGACTACTCAAATTTTAGTTTATTTCATCAGCATTTATGCGGATAGTTAGCGGAACACATAAGGGTCGAAGATTCTCTCCACCAAAGGGCTTACCAGTTCGGCCTACCACTGATTTTGCAAAGGAAGGGTTGTTCAATATGTTGCGCAACAGAACAGAGATTGAAGATACCAAGGTATTAGATCTGTGCGCAGGAACAGGTAACATGACTTTCGAATTCGCTTCAAGAGGAGCGAGTTCCGTTTTAGCTGTCGATCAACATGTAGGATGTATTAAATTCATTAAGAAAGCAGCCTTAGAATTACAATTAAACAGCATAACTGCGCTGAAGGCAGATGTTTTTAAGTTTGTAAATAAACTAAGCCAACAATACGATATCATCTTCGCAGACCCACCATATGGGCTTGAGGAAATAGTTAATTTACCAAGTACCATTTTCAAAAAAGGTCTGCTAGCTGAAGGAGGGTTACTTGTTTTAGAACACGGAAGGAAAACTTCATTTGAAGAACACCCAAATTTCATTTCCACTAGGAAATTCGGAAATGTTACATTTACTTTCTTCGAAGAAAGCTAAACACATGAAAAAAATAGCCATATTCCCGGGTTCCTTTGATCCAATTACCTTGGGCCACACCTCAATTATTAATAGAGCACTTCCGTTATTCGATAAAATTATTGTTGCCATTGGAACCAACTCATCCAAACAATACATGTTTAATTTACAGCAACGTAAAAAGTGGATTGAGCAATGTTTCGCCAACAAGCCTAATGTGGAAGTAGATATCTACCAAGGTTTAACCGTTGATTATTGTGAAAAAGTGCAAGCAAAATACATTTTACGAGGCTTGAGAAATCAGCTGGATTATGAGTATGAGCATACCATTGCTCAAATGAACAGAAAGCTAAACGACGAAATTGAAGCCGTTTTTCTATTTACTGAATTGGACTATGCCACAATAAACTCAACTACTGTGCGTGATATAATTCGTCACGGTGGCGATGCCAATCAATTTTTACCCAAAGAAATAACTATTTAATCGAATGATTCGAAACACCTTCGTCTTACTGTTTACTCTATTTCTTAGTCTGCAGCTAATCGCTGATGAAACAATTATCCAAGGAAACATTAAAGGGTTCGAATCTAAAACGATAAAAATTGGTGTTTTCAGCGACTACATTACCAATGAGAGGGAATGGCTGAACGAGCAAGTAATAACGAATGGAAGTTTCAAACTGAGCATTAACTTAGATGAAATAAAACAAGTTATCCTTAGAATTGAAGATAAGGAAACAAGCTTGTTTGCTGAAGTAGGACAAGTCTATAATGTCTCCTTAACATTTGACGAAGAAGCAAATAGTGGCCAGGCGTTTAATAAATTTTTGAACCTTAGCTTTCCTTTTCCCAAAGCAACCGAGCTGAACCAACAAATTAAAAGCTTTAACAAAGCGTATCAAGATTTTTTTGAGCAGAATTATGCTAAAATGATGTACAAAGGTGCGAACAAAGAAACACAAGCCTTTCTGACGTCATGGAGAAAAAAAGCAGAAAGCATGGAGCTTGATTTTCTTAAAAATTACATTATATATGCCTTAGCAAACCTCGAAGATATTAGAGGCGGTGATAATTACACCTTGGGAAATACCTACATAAAAGATCAGCCTATTTTATATCATCATAAAGAATACATGAATTTCTTTACGCAGTTCTACCAAGAAGATTTTGACCAACTGACAATAAAAAGCGGCAGTCAAAAAATGATGAAAGCACTAATGTTTGAAGAATCATTAGATCGGACTTTGGAGGAATTGAACATATTAAAAAACTTTGAAAGTGCCGAATTAACTGAATTGTACCTTCTTTATGGACTTTTTGAGGTCTACCATAAAAAGGTAATTAATCAAGAAAGTAGCCAGAAAATACTTCAAGAGATTTTAAAAAATGGTCAAAGTCTAGAGAATAAAGAAATAGCTGTAAATATTCTAAAAGCACTAGAACGTTATGGAAAATCGATGGAGGCGATCAATTTTGCTTTATTAGACTCAAAACAGCAAGAACACTCCCTAATAGATTACAGAGGCAAACAAGTCTACCTCAGCTTTTGGGCCAACACTTCCATTCCTAGTTTACGGGAGTTAAAGGTGATGCAAAAACTACATGCAGAATATGGTGACAAAGTTCATTTTATAAGCATAAACTTGGACGACGACCCTAACATCAACAAATCTGTAGCCGAGGCGAATAACTATACTTGGGACTTTCTACATTTTGGTGGTGATTACAAATTGAGAGAAGCCTATGAAATAACAACGGTTCCTACGTACTTTCTAATAAACGAACAAGGTGGCATCAGTAAAGCTTTTGCAGAAGGGCCAATTGAAATGGAACGTACTTTTTTTAATACTTTGAAGTAAAACCCTAGTAAACGTACTTCTCAAAATACAGCTTCACAGAATCATCCTGCAAAACCAACTTCCGAGCATTTACGTGTAATATTTGCATGGAAGCTGTGTCTGAGGTAGAAAGTACCTAATCGTCCTCTTCTAACCAATAACTCCCCATTTCTTTGCCTTCAAAAGTCTTTTGAAAATTTCCTTTAGGACTAAAACAATTCCCAATCGCCTTCCTTCGGTATGAAAAAGAGTCGAATCCACCTCATAGTGAAAACTTTTGTACTCCATTACCTTCATGGTAGAAGCCCAATTGCCGTGCAAAAGATCAAAGAGTTCTTCGTGAGACAATTGCTTTTAACACGAAACAAATGTAATGGCGACAACAAAGAAAGTTAAAAAACGATATGTAAAACGTCTACAACAGTAATCAGGTAATAATTTTTCTTTCCTTTTTGTAACAAAACATATTTGCCAAGAATAAGGTCTGCTGTTGTAACTATTTTTTCTAAGTCTACTTTGTCTTTGTTCACACTCACTCCGTTGTTTTGAATTATTCTTCTAGCTTCACCATTTGAACTACAAGCTTTTACTGAAGCTACTGTAAAATCAATAATCCCCTGCCCTTCTTCCAAAATAGCTTTTGAAATTTCAGCTTGCGGAACTCCTTCAAAAACACTTAATAAATCTCTTTCTGAAAGACCTTTCAAACTCTCTGCCGTTGAATTTCCAAATAAAATATTTGACGCTGCAATCGCATTGTCCAATTCCTCTTGAGAGTGAACTCGAATGGTAATATCTTCTGCCAATGCTTTTTGAAGCACTCTTAAATGTGGTGCTTCTCCATGTTGCTTTTCTAATTCTACAATCTCTTCTTGAGGCATTAAAGTAAATATCCGAATGTACTTCCCTGCGTCTTCATCAGAAGTATTCAGCCAAAATTGGTAGAATTTATACGGTGAAGTTTTCTCAGCATCTAGCCAAACATTTCCACCTTCAGATTTTCCGAACTTGCTGCCATCTGCCTTTGTAATTAACGGACAAGTTAAAGCAAATGCCTCGCTATCAGATTTTCTGCGAATAAACTCAGTTCCGGTAACTATATTTCCCCATTGATCTGATCCACCCATCTGCAACTTGCAATTCTTATTTTGGTTCAACCAAAAGAAATCGTAGCCTTGAATAAGCTGGTAAGAAAACTCAGTAAAGGAAATTCCAGATTCCAAGCGCTTTTTTACCGAATCTTTTGCCATCATGTAATTCACTGTAATGTGTTTTCCTGCATCACGTAAAAAGTCCAAAAATGAAAATTCCTTAAACCAATCGAAGTTATTTACCAACTCTGCTGCATTCTTAGCGTCTGAATCAAAATCAAGAAACTTTGCCAACTGCTTTTTCTGGCACTCTAAATTGTGGTTCAATAACTCTTCCGATAAAAACTTTCGCTCTTCAGACTTCCCTGAAGGATCTCCTACCATTCCAGTTGCTCCGCCTACTAAAGCGATTGGTTTATGGCCTGCATTTTGAAAATGAGTTAAAAGCATAATAGGCACTAAATTCCCAATGTGCAACGAATCAGCTGTTGGGTCAAACCCGACGTAACCAGTTGTCATCTCTTTATTCAATTGCTCTTGTGTATTCGGAGTGATGTTGTTAATCATCCCTCTCCATTCTAGCTCTGCTACAAAATCCATTTTCAAAAAATTTCGACAAAGATAACCAATCAATTCTGGCTAAAAGCGGTTTGTTTATTGAGTAATTTTGAATTATGATTTTAGTAACCGGCGGAACGGGATTAGTAGGAAGTCATTTACTGCATTTGTTATTGAAAAATGGCGAAAAAGTGAAAGCAATTTATCGTTCAACTGTAAGTTTAGAAAAAGTAAAAAAAGTATTCGCCAGTTACAATGCCACCGAACTTTTTGATCAGATTAACTGGGTTAAGGCAGACTTAGCCGATTACTTTAGTTTAGAGGATATTTTTGACGAGGTCACTCACGTTTATCATTGTGCAGCGGTAGTTTCATTCGATAGAAGAAAGGCCGATAAAATGTATGAAGGCAATGTTGAAGGAACCAAGAACATGGTAAATCTCAGCTTGCTTAATGGGATTGAGAAGTTTTGCCACGTTAGTTCCGTCGCCAGCTTAGGGAACTATGCAGATGGTCGTTGTACGGATGAAGAAGCAATTTGGACCCACAGCGACGAAACATCTTATTACTCTATTACTAAGTATTATGCGGAGAACGAAGTTTGGCGAGCTGCTGAAGAAGGACTCAATACGGTCATAGTGAATCCAGCCACCATTATCGGCTTTGGCGATTGGGAAGAAAGCAGCACTGCTATTATTAAAAAAATAAACTACGGATTAAATTATTACACGCCTGGCAGTAATGCATTTATTGGCGTGAATGATGTGGTAAAAGCCATGCATCAATTAATGAATTCTACCATTTCTGGCCAACGTTATGTTTTAATTGCTGACAACTGGAGCTTTCAAAAGCTGTTTACCCACATTGCAAAAGGCTTAGGTAAAAATCCGTCGCAAAAAGCCGCGCCGCGCTGGCTCGCTAACGGATTGCGAAGGTTGGACGAAATGCGCTATTTTTTATTGGGCAGCAAAACGGTTCTCACCAAACAAAGTGTCGATACTGCTTTTAGACATAAATGCTTTTCTGCTGAAAAAATTAAAACTGAATTACAATTCGAATTCGAACCATTGGATTTGGTAATTGAAAAAGTAACTGAACAGTTTAAGAATAGTTAGGTTTTTAAATTTGTCATCGCGGATGAAGTGAAACTGAATGAGGCAATCTGTCTATTCATACCGTCATTGCTAGTGCAGAGAAACGGAACGAAGCAATCTATTGACTACCAGATTGCCACAGTCGTGCCTCCTTCGCAATGACTATTGTATTTATCATTGCGAATGAAAATTAGTGGAATGAAGAAATCTTTTTATTGTTTTACCACCTTCTTCGTGACTACTTCTCCATTTTCGTTATATAATTTCAGAAAGAAAATCCCAGATTCAAAATTGGTAAGTTCAATTTCTGTCACACTTCTACTCCGATAGCTATCGGAGCTCAGCATGACAAAATCTTGGAGCAGTTTTCCTACAATATTATACACCTCAACTGTTTTCAAACCTTCAATATGTGGAATATTCACAATGCCTTTTGTTGGATTAGGGTAAAGCGTATGTCGAGCAGCACCGTTTTTGTTTCCGGTAATTCCTTTTAGAATGGTAGTGTCTCCCCCATTTGAAGTTCTTAAAAAAGATTTCCAACCTCCCAGATAAATTAAGTCCTCATCGAAGAACTGAATGCAAATAGTAAAAGAGGTGTAGGACACTCCTTTCACAGACGTATAGATCCAACTCGCTCCTTGATCATAAGTTTTAATAATATAACTGCCAACATAAAATCCGATTGAATCAGTAATAAATTCAGCTTTCGCCAAAAATTGCACATTTTGAAATTGTCCTATTCTATTCCAAGTAACCCCTAAATATGGTGAATGATAAACCACCTGCCATGAAGCTTCATCAACATTAAAAAACAAGTTAATAGAATCAGGACTGCTTAAATTTTCAATGGATGTTCTTCCTGACCAATTAAGGGGGAAGAGAGTCCCAAGAAACTCCTTGATTTACTGTTTTTAAAAGCCGCCCCGTTGCGGAACTTGCAAGACCTTTAGAGTCGTTCACAAACAACAAATCAGTTATTTCTTCTCCAAGAAAGTTAGAAGGGATAACCGTCCAACTTACATCATAATAGCTAGATAGCATAAAATAAGAATATTGACTTGCATTTAACACAGCATGAGCAACTACTATTGTAGTAGAATCGTTTAAAATGGATAGTTTACCGAGGCGCATAGGGAAATAATTTATTGACCAAGTAGCACCGCCATCATTAATAAGTGCAATCGCACCCTGTTCAGTAGTAGTTGTGTCAAAATAACGTGATTTTGCACTGTCTATAACTTTTGTAACGGAAAGATGCTTGACGTCCTCAAATGTCATCGAATCTAATATTTCTTGAGTAGTCCACGTTTTTCCGCTGTCTGAAGTACTAACAAGCGACCCTCCATTAAATTGAGGCCCAATTGCTGGTGCTTTGTGATTGAAACATACAGCAACGCCGGTTTGTGGATCAATAAAACTTAACTCGTTAAAGATTGGCAGTGAATATCGTTGAGTTACCAGATCAAAAAAAGTGTTCCATTATGCAAAAGTCTGATTTGATAAAACCAAAAGAAGAACAATAATAATAGAAGGTAAAAAGGACTTTCTCTTCATGTTGTATTAGTTATTGAGCCGAGGGTAGTTGTTTCTGTTAATATGACGAAAATATTACAACAATAGTGTTAGAAAACACATAAATATTCCCAAATCAAACCTGTCCAGTCTACATTATTCTAGAGCCCTTTAACTCCTCTATAATCCCCCGATCATTCGCCAACCTCGGTAACTTGTTTTGCCCACCCAATTTACCTTTCGACTTCATGTAGTTTTGAAAACCATCTTTTTGAATAGAAGCAATTTTTAAGGCTTGTAACATTTTGCCTTCCAATAAATCCTTGTAGTACGAATTGAGTTCAGTCATTTTGCTATTCAATAGCGCAGCAAACCCAGTTGAGTCAATTCCTTGTTCTTTAAACTCTATTGCCCATTCGTGATAAGGCAACTCCCCGTTAATAGATTCTGTTTGTGGAGCTAAGTGAAATTCTACTACCTCAATTCCTGTTTTTTCTGAAGCAAACGCAATTGCTTTTTCTACTTCTTCAGCAATAACATGCTCACCAAAAGCCGAGGTAAAATGTTTAATTCTTCCTGTTACTACGATTCGATACGGAGCTAATGAAACAAAACGAACCGTATCGCCAATGTTATAACCCCACAAGCCTGCATTGGTATTTAAAATGAGCACGTAATTTTGATTTAGCTCTACCCCACTCAAGCTAATTCGCGTTGGATTTTTGGTTCCATATTCTTCTGTAGGAATAAATTCATAGAAAATTCCCGAATTCAGTAAAAGCAACATCCCTTGTTCTTTCTGAGAATCTTGGTAGGCAATAAAACCTTCTGAGGCGGGATACAATTCAATCGAATCAACTCGTTTGCCAATTAAACTTTCCATGGTGTGTCGATAGGGCTCGTAGTTCACGCCACCGTGTATGAATAAAGAAAAGTCTGGAAAAATTTCTTGAATACTTTTCTTGCCTGATTTCTCAATCAATTTTTCAAAATACATTTGAACCCATGGTGGAATTCCACTAATGAGGCTCATTTTTTCTTTTATGGTTTCATCGCAAACGGCATCTACTTTGGTTTCCCAAACGTCAATGATGTTTGTTGCTAAAGAGGGCAAACGGTTACGTTGCAAATAACCTGGAACGTGGTGCGCCACAATACCCGACAATCGCCCAACCGGAATCGGCCCGCTTGTATCTAGTTCAGGGCTTCCTTGTAAAAAAATCATTTTGTGATTCACAAAATCCGCTTTGCCGGTTTCAGCAATGTAATGCAAAATAGCATCTCTAGCTGCTTGAATTTGGTGCGGAATGGATTCTTTCGTAATTGGAATATACTTTGCTCCAGAAGTAGTGCCAGAAGTTTTGCTCAGATACAGTGGTTTACCCGGCCATAATATGTCTTCCTCTCCTTTTTTTACTCGATCCGCATATGAGCGTAAGCCTTCGTAATCGTTAACAGGAACAGCCTTTTTAAAATCTCCGTAGTTGTGAATATTTTCAAAACCATGATCTTTTCCAAATGTTGTATTTCGAGCTGCAGCAATGAGGGAAAGAAACACTGCTTCTTGTGTTTCTATTGGGTTTTTAGACCATTTTCTAACATTCTTTACCGCCAATTTAGCAAATGGCTTACTCAAACTAGCTTTTAACCCCATATTAGAAATTTATAAACTCTTTGGGGTTTATTGGTTTTCCTTCCTTCCACAATTCAAAGTGCAAATGCGGTCCTGATGAGAGCTCCCCTGAGTTACCAATAATTGCAATTACATCACCTGCTTTCACCTCATCTCCCACCTTTTTCAATAAAACTGAATTGTGTTTGTAATTAGATACAATATTATTCGCATGCTGTAATTGTATCACGTATCCAGTTTCAACTGTCCATTCCGCAAAAACAACAGTACCATCCAAGGTAGCTTTAATTGCTTCGTCTTTTGGTGCTACCACATCTATTCCAAAATGCTCTTTCGAAGGATCAAACTCGTTGGTAATGGTTCCTTTTAGCGGTGCAAAAAAATAGATTTGTTTTGATATATTCTCCTTATCATCTGTCAAAGAATAGGAGTCTTCTCGTTCCACATACTCTCTCAACATTGAATCCTCCTTTGACTTAACTAAAGGATTTTCAAGTAAAATAACCTCTTGGTTTGCATTGTAAATTGAGTCTTTTGATAACGGTAATTCGCCTTTTAAGGCTCCTTGAATATTTCTTAAGTAAGCAGAATTTCGGAGCAACTCACTCTCTAAGGAATCAGTTCGAAAAAGCATCGTGGTTAAATCTTCTCTCAAACTAACGTCTGTATAACCTGGAATTGATTCTCTTAAAGGAGTGTAAATAATCACCACAGAAACCAATACAATTAAAACGACAACGAAACTTAAAATCAACGTTAGTAGATTCAGTGGCGAAAGTCGATAAGAGAACCTCTCTTCGAAACTGGCATCATTAAGAATAACAAGGCGATACTTGTTCTTCAATCTTTTTATGATTCGCTTTTTTGTAGTTTCTTTTTCCATGGTTTGGCAAAGTCTCTTCAAATATCCGAATATTTATACCACACCAATCATCTGCAAAGCACTTTTCGTTATACTTTAACTAATTTTGTAATTTCAAAATTTTCACATACTAATCTGTGTCTTTCAAAGTTAACTGAAAAAGAATTTATTTGTTGGTAAAGAACATCTTCCGCCTTTTTTTAGTAATCGCCATTTTGCTAAGCTCTTGTTCTACTGACAAGAACAAGGCTCTGAACCGCGGTTTTCATAACATGACGTCTCGTTTTAATGGATATTTCAATGCCAGAGAAATTATGCTGTTAGAAGAGACGAACCTTAAAGACGGTTTTAAAGATGACTATTCTCAGCTGTTACCCGTTTCTATTTACCCAGATGAGCAAAAATCTCAGGGCATGTATGCTCCAATGGACAAGATTATTGAAAAATGCTCAGAGGTGATTGAACGCCACTCCATTGATCAAAGAAAAATAGAATACATTAAGTGGATAGATGATAGTTATTTTTTAATTGGACAAGCGCGCCTCTATAAACAAGAGTATGGTTTAGCTGAACAGACATTCCTTTACGTTTACCAACATTATAAAAAAGACCCTGCAAGATTCAGGGGACTCACTTGGCTTGTTAAAACCTTAATTGAAACAACCCAATGGGACAGAGCGGAAGAGTTTTTAGATTTAGCAGAAAGTAACATTAGAAAATATCCTAAAGAATTCTTGGGTGAATACTATGCAACTGCTGCAGATTACAATATTAAACGGGATCAGGATTACGAAAAGGCAATAGAGAACTTAGAAAAAGCCGTTGAATTAACTAAGAAAAGAGAAGGCAAAGCCAGGTATACTTTTATCTTAGCCCAACTATATCAAGAGAAAAAGAATTTTTTACTAGCAACTGAAGCATATGGAAACGTACTAAAGTTAAACCCTGATTACAAAATGCGGTTTAATGCCAGAATTAGCAGAGCAATTGCCTTTGATGTAAAAGGAAGCGATAGTAAAGCTATTAAGAAAGAGTTAAACAAAATGCTCAAAGACATCAAAAATGAAGAGTTTAAAGATCAAATTTATTTTGCCCTAGCAGAGTTAGCACTAAAAGAAGATAATGAACCGTTGGCCGTTGAATTACTTCAGAAATCAATTAATACGAGTGTCTCAAACAATAAGCAAAAGTCACTCTCCTATCTAAGGTTGGCAGATTTATATTTTGATAGGCCTAACTATATTGCAGCGCAAGAGCGTTACGATAGCACACTTCAATTTTTACCTGAAGAGCACCCTGAATATTTTCCAACGGAGGATAAAAACAATAACCTAAAAGACTTAGTTCGCAACCTAAAGATAATTAAACTGCAAGACAGTCTATTGGTATTATCTAATTTAAGTACTGGAGATCGCGAAAAGAAGGTCAAAGAAATTATAGAAGCTCTAAAGAAAGAGGACGAAAGAAAAAAACAAGCAGAACTTAATAATTTAGCTTCTGCTCAAGACCAAACGAATCCGGGTCTAATTAACGTCGCAGGTGTTGGTCGGAAAGGAAAATGGTATTTCTATAACCCTACTACCTCTGCACTTGGAATTAACGATTTTAAAACCATTTGGGGGGACATTCAATTAAGCGATAATTGGAGAAGAAAGAATAAAGTGTCCAATCAAATAGTTGAAAAGCTTGATCCCAAAGAAAAAGAGGCAGCCACAGAAGATTCTGTTGAACAAGCGCAACGCTACAATGCTAATTTTTATTTAGAAGCTATTCCAAAGGACTATAAAGAACAATTGGCAGCGCACTGTAAGATTTCGGAGGCATTGTTCAATGTGGGTACTATTTTTAAGGAAAGTTTTAAGGACTATGTCAACGCCATTAATTCTTTTGAAAGAGTAGTTACAGAATATGACACCTCGCAATATAATTTGCCGGCGCATTATCAATTGTATCGAATTTATACCATAAACGAGTACGAAGAAAAAGCAGACATAGAAAAAAAGTGGGTGCAGAACAACCATCCATTTAGCGAATATGCCTATCTCATCAAAAATCCAAATTATAGCAAAGAGACGAAAGAGACGAAAGAAAAAGTAGAGGAGTTCTATGTCTCTACTTACAAACTATATAAGTACGGGCTTTACAACGATGTTATAAACAGTTGTGAAAAAGCAGATCGCACTTTTGGTAAAAATCACTTAAAAGCAAAGTTTGATTTATTAAAGGCTCAGTCCATTGGTCGATCCAAACCTAAATCTGAATTTAAAGGAGCGCTTGAAAAACTGATAGCCGACCACCCTAGCACACCAGAACAAGCGAGAGCTCAGGAAATGCTTAATTTCTTAAATCAACAAATAACGAGTGGCGGGGCAACTCAAAATAAAGCTCAAAAAGTGAGTTACGTTCGAGATGCAAAGGACCAGCACATGGTCATTCTTTCTGCCAAGCAGACAAAAAATGCAGGCTTTAGCATTTTAAAAAATAAACTGGCTGATTTTAATAAAAGTTCATTCCGGGAAATTCGATTATCAATAACTGAATCGGCTCTAGAAGACAAAACTATGTTTTTAGTGAGGGGGTTTAACAATGAAGCTGATGCAATTAAATACCTAAAAGCAATTAAAAACAATCCTGCTGTAAGCACTATCGTATCCCAATTTAATGGAAACCAATATTTAATTTCGAACACAAATTTTAGAAAGCTCTTTAAAACTAAAAACGAAGAAGAGTATATTGAGTTTTTCAGAAAAGAGTATATGCTTTAAAATATTTACTCTAGATGATTTTTAATTAAATGTTACTTTTGCAAGTAATATGTTTAAGCTTAACTCAAATACCATGGCAAGAAATAACGAAGCAGATTCTTCAGCAATCAACATCATTAGAACAGGAACAGAAATTAGTGGTGACATTAATTGCAAGGAAGACATAAGAATTGATGGAAAGCTTTTTGGCAATCTTAAATCTGCCGGAAAGGTAGTTGTTGGTGAAGGTGGATTAATTGACGGAACTGTTGAATGTTCTCATGCTACAATATTTGGAGACATTAAAGGCACCATTACTGTTAATGAACTCTTAGGCCTAAAATCAACTGCAAATTTGGTGGGAGACATCACAACAAACAAGTTGCAAATTGAACCAGGCGCAAATTTCTCTGGAAGTTGTAAAATGGGTGCTGTTATAAAAGGCATAAAGAATGACATCAGAGAAGGATCCAAAGAAAAAACGGCCTAGGTATTTAGCCCTTACAGGCATTGCTTTTCAAATGGGCATTACCATTTACTTATTTTCATTTCTTGGAAAGTACTTGGACAACCGTTACTCTATTGAAGATAATTATTGGACCATTGGACTCACGCTAATTGGTGTGGTTCTTTCTTTTTATAGCTTACTCAAGCAAGTGAATCGCATAAACAAGGAAGAAGAAAATGATAAATAACCTCACCTCATTCTCTCTTTGTTTACTTTTCGTACTTCTTATAGTTTTTGTTATACACCAGTCAACCCTTTCTTTTATAAATGTTGATTGGAATCTTAATCTAATTAATGAGTCATATTTAACCAATTATTTTTTAGTTGTTTTCACTTATGGCATTATCGTTCATTTGAATGACAAAAAAAGTCAAAGCTTAGGGTTTATATTTCTTGGCGGTTTTTTTTTAAAATTGGCCGTATTTATGGTTTTTTTTAATCCAGTTTATAAGTCAGATTTAGAAATTTCAACCTTAGAGTTTACATCATTTTTTATACCTTATGGAATCTGCTTAACGTTCGAGACATTTGTGTTGATAAGACTTTTAAATCGATCTTAAAATAAAACCAAAAAATTCAAGAAATAAGTGCATTTCTTAACTTTCTTTCTAAATAATATTCACTACTTTTGCGCCCGAATTAGGACCTCTTTTTGAATTATAGAAATGACGGGAAAAAAAATACTTTTTACGCTATTATTTGCACTTTTTGCAATTCCATTTTCTTTAATAGCAAGTAACGAATCTAACAACGAAAGTGCGTTAGAGGGAAAGGATAAAACAAAAAGCGAGATCAAAGCATATATTAATCATCACCTTGAAGATTCTTACGATTTTTCGATTTGGCATGCTGCGGGAATAGAATTTCCTCTTCCAATTATCTTAATCGACGAAGGCCTGCAAGTTTTCTCTTCTTCAAAATTTCATCATGGTAAAACTTTAGCTGAGCACAACGGTAACTTTTATAAAGTCTATCACAATAAAATTTACAAAACAGATGTAGAAGGCACAATAAGCATCGATCCTGAAACAAATCATCCTGAACAAACGAAACCTCTAAATTTTTCAATTACAAAAAATGTAATGTCGATTTTCCTTTTTGGACTACTTATGTTTTTCATATTCAGAAGTGTTGCTAAGTCTTATGGAGAAGATCAAATACCTAATAAACTAGGACGTTTTATTGAACCTCTAGTAATCTTTGTTAGAGATGACATTGCAATTCCCAACATTGGCGAAAAGCACTACAGAAGATTTATGGGTTATCTATTAACTGTATTTTTCTTTATTTGGTTTCTAAATTTAGGAGGAATGACTCCTTTAGGAATTGGTGTAACCAACAACCTAGCTGTAACTTTCTGTTTGGCCATAATCACATTTATAATTACAACAATATCCGGTAATAAAAGTTACTGGGGTCACATATTCTGGATGCCAGGTGTGCCTGCTCCAATGAAAATCATTTTAGCTCCTATAGAGTTATTGGGGATTTTTATAAAGCCATTTGCCTTAATGATTCGATTATTTGCAAACATGACAGCAGGTCACGTTGTAATGATGAGCTTAATCGGTTTGTTATACATTTTTACCAACTGGTTTGCTAGGGGAGCATTTTTAGGGTTAACATTATTTTTATCAATCATAGAACTTTTGGTTGCATTTCTTCAAGCCTACATCTTTACGATGTTAACTGCCCTTTATTTTGGCGGTGCGGTTGCAGAACATGACGATCATCATTAATTCGTATTTTTTAATTTAACTATATATTATGCAAATTCCAGAAATCGTAGGAGCAGGTTTAATTGTGATTGGTGCCGGTATCGGTATCGGTAGAATTGGAGGTTCAGCAATGGAGGCTATCGCAAGACAGCCAGAAGCTACCAACAAAATTCAAACTGCAATGCTTATCGCTGCTGCACTTATTGAAGGTATTGGTTTCGCTGCTTTATTCGCAGTTTAATCATCAAACTATTAAATAACCCTGCAGCGGTTCGCTGCAGGGTTATTTCAACATTAAAAAATAAAGATGGAAAAATTATTAGACAAGTTTGAAGTTGGGTTGTTCTTTTGGCAACTAATTTTATTCCTCGCGTTGTTGTTCTTACTTAGAAAATATGCTTGGAAGCCTATTCTTACTTCTGTTATTAATAGAGAAGACTCTATTAAAGAAGGGTTAGAAGCTGCAGAAAATGCTAAAGAGCAAATGCGTCAGTTGAAAGAAGATAACAAGGCGTTGTTGGCTGAAGCAAGAATCGAAAGGGATCAAATTGTTAAAGAAGCAAGAGAAGCAAAAGACAAAATGATTTCTGATGCGAAGGAGACAGCAAAAGAAGAAGGTGCAAAAATGATTGAAGCTGCAAAATCTGCTATACAAGCGGAAAGAAACGCTGCAGTAACTGAATTAAAAAGTCAAGTAGCAGTATTGTCTATTCAAATTGCTGAAAAGATAATTAAGAGCGAAATTTCTTCAGATGCAAAGCAGCAAGAAATAATTTCTGCAGCGATGCAAAATGCTAAATTGAATTAATAACGACATGAAAGGAGTTAGAGCAGCAATAAGATATGCGAAAGCATTACAACAATTAGCCCAAGAGCAACAGCTTTTGGATACGGTAATTGTTGACGTAAAGTTGATTCATAGCACCATAGTTAATAATAATGAACTAACATCAATGCTTCGAAGTCCACTAATTAAGGCGGACAAAAAGAGCAGTGTAATAACTGCGATTTTCGACAAAAAAATAAACGAACATACTTTACGATTCATCCAATTAGTAGTATCTCATAAGAGAGAAGCTATGTTGGACGTTATCTGTGAGGAGTTTATTAAAGTTTACGATGCACTAAAAAATATTGCACGTTTAACAGTTACAACTCCTTCAGCATTAACAGATGCTCTAAGAGCTGAGTTGATAAACAAAATCAAATCCGATTATTCTCTTTCTGCTGTAGAATTAGTAGAAAAAACAGATGCGTCATTAATCGGTGGAATGATCTTACGAATGGGCGACAAACAATTGGACGCTAGCATTCGTAGACAGTTAAATGACATTAAACAAGAATTAGTACAAGCATAAAAATCAGATAAAAATGGCTGAAGTAAATCCGGCAGAAGTTTCTGCAATTCTTAGAGATCAATTAGCAGGTGTAAAAACCGAAGCAGACTTAGAAGAAGTTGGTACCGTCCTTTACGTAGGAGATGGTATTGCAAGAATCTATGGAATGTCACAAGTTCAATCAGGAGAGCTGATTGAGTTTGATAATGGACTTATGGGTATCGTTCTTAACTTAGAGGAAGATAACGTAGGTGCTGTATTATTGGGTTCTTCTAACAAAGTTAGAGAAGGTGATACTGTAAAAAGAACAGGTAGAATTGCGTCTGTTAATGTTGGAGAAGGTATGTTAGGAAGGGTAGTTGATACTCTTGGAACTCCAATCGACGGTAAAGGACCGATTCAAGGTGAAACATTTGAAATGCCAATTGAAAGAAAGGCTCCAGGTGTAATTTACCGTCAACCAGTATCTGAACCACTTCAAACAGGTATTAAGTCAATTGACTCAATGATTCCTGTAGGAAGAGGACAAAGAGAGTTAATTATTGGAGATAGACAAACAGGGAAAACAACTGTTGCTATTGATACCATTATTAATCAAAAAGAATTTTACGACAGAGGCGAGCCTGTATACTGTGTATACGTTGCTATTGGTCAAAAAGGGTCTACAGTTGCAGGTATTGTAAAGACGTTAGAAGATGCAGGTGCAATGGACTACACTACTATTGTTGCTGCAAACGCTTCCGACCCTGCTCCAATGCAATTTTACGCTCCATTTACCGGCGCTGCAATTGCTGAATATTTTAGAGATACAGGAAGACCTGCATTAATCGTATTTGATGATTTATCGAAACAAGCAGTTGCCTACCGTGAGGTTTCTTTATTATTAAGAAGACCTCCAGGTCGTGAGGCATATCCTGGTGATGTATTTTACCTTCACTCTAGATTATTGGAAAGAGCGGCAAAAGTTATTAATGACGATACAATTGCTTCTCAAATGAACGATTTACCTCCCTCATTGATAGGTAAAGTGAAAGGTGGTGGTTCAATTACGGCACTTCCAATTATCGAAACACAAGCAGGAGACGTTTCTGCATACATTCCAACCAACGTAATTTCAATTACTGATGGTCAGATATTCTTAGAGTCAAACTTATTCCTTTCTGGTGTGCGACCTGCAATTAATGTAGGTATCTCAGTATCTAGAGTTGGGGGAGCTGCTCAAATTAAGTCTATGAAGAAAGTAGCAGGTACTTTAAAGTTAGACCAAGCACAGTATCGTGAACTAGAGGCTTTCTCTAAATTCGGTTCTGACTTAGATGCTGCAACTAAATCTGTACTAGACAAAGGAGCTAGAAACGTTGAGATTTTGAAACAAGCTCAAAATGACCCAATGTCTGTTGAAAATCAAGTTGCTATTATTCATTTAGGAGTTAAAGGATTATTGAGAAGTATTCCAGTAAACCAAGTAAGAAAATTTGAAGCGGAATATTTAGACTATTTGAACGCTAAGCACAGAGATACTTTAGGTGCATTAAAAGCAGGAAAATATACAGATGCAGAAACTTCAATTTTAGAAAAAGTAGCGAATGACTTAAGTGCAAATTATACTGCATAGTCAATAGCTAAACACTAGCTAATAAAATGGCAAATTTAAAAGAAATACGAAATAGGATTACTTCGGTATCATCCACAAGGCAGATTACTTCTGCCATGAAGATGGTGTCTGCTGCCAAACTAAGAAGAGCTCAAGATGCAATTACGCAAATGAGACCTTACGCCAATAAACTGAAAGAGTTATTGGGCAACTTAAATGACAATGCAGACAGTGACGAAGGGAGTATCTATGCTGAACAAAGAGAAGTGAAAAGAGTCTTGATGATTCCCATTACTTCTAACAGAGGTTTAGCCGGTGCTTTTAATGCTAATATTATAAAAGAGACATCGAAAGTTATCAATGAAAAATACGCAGACAAAGATGTGACGGTATTAGCAATTGGTAAAAAAGCAGATGATTTCTTTAAGAAGACAGCTTACAACATTAAAGGAACGACCCTACCTAGTAAGTTAGATACCATTTACGATGATCTTACTTTTAATAATGTAGCTAAGATTACTCAAAAGATCATGAGATCTTTTGAGTACAAACAATTTGACATAGTAGTGATTATTTACAACGAATTTGTAAATGCTGCTATTCAAAATGTAAATGTGGAGCAAATGATGCCAATCGTTTCTAATGAGGTTGAAGGAGAAGAATCAACTGCTGTTTCTGATTACATTTATGAGCCTTCAAAAGCATTTATTGTTGAAGAGCTCATTCCTAAGTCGATTAAATTACAGTTATTCAAAGCTATATTAGATTCTCATGCTTCAGAGCACGGAGCTAGAATGACAGCTATGCATAAAGCAACAGATAATGCTTCTGATCTTATTAATGACTTGAAACTTGTCTATAACAAAGCTAGACAAGCATCTATTACCAATGAAATATTAGAAATTGTTGGTGGCGCTGAAGCACTGAACGACTAATAAATTTATTTACCTCATTTAAAAGCCTTGCATCTATTCGAAGTAAGGCTTTTTTGTTTCTACACCTCAATAGCGTTGCATTGTAAATAAGTATCGCTATTTTTAGAACCCAGAAATAAAAGCACATGAAAAAAATATATCTAAGTCTTGTTTTAGCATTCTCATTACTTTCAATTGGTAGCCAGGGTCAAAGTATTGGAGACACCATTGTTGTGCCTGTTTTGGATTATTCTAATGCCTCTAGAAATGTAGTAGCTAACTTCCCTAACAACTCAAGTCTTTCCTTTGAGAAGGTAATCATGCGTTATGCCATGCGATGCAAAAACGGATTAGTGTCCACCGGCGGTCAGAGAAATCTTGGTTGCGGAGAGTGGGATTACTCATGTAACACGTATGTTACGGATTCAACAAATGCCGACTCAAGTTCAAGTATCATTGCAAGATATAGTATATTCCCTGACACTAACTCGAGCGGAATTTATAGCACATTACCTACTTGGAATGGCATTCCAACTGCACAAAGTAACGTAACCCTTCAATCTATCTTAAATGAAGACACTGCAGCGATTGGAACTGGAAATAGCATTGACTCATTACTTTTTAACCCCGTTGGAAATGGAGGGAAAACCTATATTCTCTTAACTAGCGCTGAATTATTAAGCGGAGGTCTAATTTCAGGAGACATTGACGGGTTAAGCTTTAACAACCTTGCCAGTAACTCCAACTTATCCCAATTTCGAATAAAACTAAAGCATACAGGATTAAGTGATTTAGCTAACCCTGATAGTGCAGATTTTAGAAACCTGCAAGAAGTGTATTTTCACAATTATACTGTAAGCAATGGCGATAATAGAATTCAATTTTATAGCCCTTTTAACTGGAATGGTACCTCAAATTTATTAATAGAACTTTCCTACAAACCAGGATTTAATGCTTCGAACCTGCAACTGCAATCCAACACAACAAGTCAAACAAAACAAATTTCTACCTCCAACGATTACGCGTTAGACTTGGCTCCAAGCAACTATGTAGAGGCAAATTCATATTTTGGTGTTTCTGGTTCAAACTCAAGAACAATTGAGGCATGGATCAAAACTGGAGTTGCAGGAAATGATTTAGTTAGTTGGGGCACAAATAGTAGTGGTCAGAAATTTATATTTAGACTTGATGGTAATGGTAAGTTAAGAGTTGAAGTTAATGGAGGTTCAATTATTGGAACTACCGTTTTAAATGATAATAAATGGCATCATGTTGCAGTCACCTTTAATGGAGCAACAATGTACAATTTCAAGTTCTATGTAGATGGTGTTCGAGACAATCCTACGGCAATTACCAATACATTGGTTAATACCGGTCAGTCCTTACCTGTTCAAATTTCAAAAGGATTTCACAATCGCTATTGGAACGGTCAAGTAGACAATGTAAGAATTTGGTCTGCAGAATTACCTGTGGCCGCTATTGATGAATGGAGATACAAAAATGTAACTGCAACACATCCAAATTATACTTCATTAGAATTGGAATACAATATTGATTCAAGGAGTGCAACGATAACGGATAATAGTCCAAACAATAGAGATGGAACCTATTTCTCACAAAATACCTTTTCAGCTTTTAAAGGAGATTCTCATTTTAAAGAATTTTCTGCTTCAGTAACAAAACCAAACATCGATCTTTACCAAGGCACTTATAACTTGACAATTAGCAATGATACCCTAGTAGATACGACTTTCTACAATCCATTCATTGTAAATGAACGAACAATATATCCAAAACCAGGCACTGTATTTTCAGATAGTATTGGAGTTGTATCAACTAATTACTGGCCTGAAAATAATGTCTTGTTTAATTTAAACGGAGGAGTTCTATCGACCACTCATTCTTCCAGTACAATTCAAATAACTCCTTCCAATTTGTCATATTTCAGAAGAAGTGCGTCCAAATTAGAAATTATGTCTTTTGTTACACCTTATGGCATCAATTTAGATTTAGGAAATGACGGGAAAGCTTGGTATTTTGATGTAACCGACTTTCTCCCTATTTTAAATGGTCCACGAAGAATTACTCTAGAAAGGGGTGGCCAAAACCAAGAAGAAATGGACATACAATTCTTCTTTATCGTTGGAACGCCTCCGAGAGATATCAAGCAACTAGATCAAATATGGCAGGTCACTAGTACCGCTTATAGCTCAATATTGAATAATTCATTCTTTGCTCCAAAAACAATAAATTTAGATACATCTGCAAGACAGTTTAAAATTAGATCAGTAATTACTGGTCATGGCCAACAGGGAGAATTTATACCTAGGAATCATTTCATTAATATTAATGGCGGTCCTATTGAGTTTAACCGAAGTGTTTGGTCTGAATGCGCAGAAAACCCAATATTCCCGCAAGGAGGTACTTGGATATACGATCGCGCAGGATGGTGCCCAGGCGCACCTTCTGACCTAACAGAATATGACATTACCGGTTTGGTAGGTAATGCTGATACTGTTCAAATTGATTATGGAGTATCTACAGCATCAGGCGATTCGCGATACATCGTAAATAATCAACTTGTCTCTTATGGTGCCCCGAACTTTAATCTAGATGCGAGAATAACTGAAGTGATAAGTCCAACCAACCATATTCAATTTGGGAAAAGCAATCCTGTTTGTAATGGTTCTGAAATAGAAATTCAAAATTCAGGGGCTACTGCAATTACAGCTATGCACATAGAATATTCCATTAATAATGGAATAAAAGGGACTTACAATTGGACAGGGAATCTAAACTTTCTAGATAAAGCAACCGTTATTCTGCCAACAGTTGCCAACTTTTGGAACAGCCTAACAAACGGAACGAATACATTCGTTGCTCAAATCCTTACTGTTAATGGACAAAGCGACCAATATGTTCATAATGATGATATCATAAGAGAGTTTTCCGCTACAGAGGTAATCCTATCAAATTTTGTGCTTGAATTTACAACCAATGCTGCGGGATTTCAAAGCAGCTATAATGTAAGAGATGAAAATGGTAGTATTTTAATGCAGCGATCTAGTTTAAATAATAATTCTACTTACAGAGATACTTTTAATCTAAATGCTGGTTGCTATTCAATCAACGTTTTCGATTCCAACGACGATGGCTTATCATTCTTTGCCAATTCAAGTGGAAATGGCTCTATTCGAATTAAAAATTTAATCGGCTCAACGCTTAAAATATTCGAACCTAACTTTGGCGACGGGTTTAAATACAGTTTTACTGTACCAACAACGGTTAGCTTAAATGAAGTGGACCTAAGTCATAGTATTTCTCTTTATCCCAATCCTGCAACTCATTCTATAACGATAGAAACTACAGGGCTTAAGAATAGTAATTTGAGTGTGTTTGATGGAATGGGTAGAATGGTTACTACTGGGTTTACAATAAATGTACACCATGCAAAAACCCAAATCAATATAGATAATTATGCTGCAGGAATTTACTATTTACATTTTACGAATAAGGAAAAAACAACAGTGAAAAAATTTATAGTATTAGAACAACAGTAGAAATTTAATTGAGATAAACACAACATGTTTTACCAAAAAGTATTTCCCCTTCTTTAAGTGCAAATTATACTGCATAGCTAATAAAATGACTAATTAAAAAGTTTCTTCAACTATATTTGCAGGCATGAAGCAGAACATAGTTAATTATTTAAAACCAATATGCTTCTTGCTCATTGGTTATTTAATTATCAATTATGTAGCCTTTAGTATTTTTTACAACGGGTTTTTCTCCAACTTTATTTCAATTGAAAATTACTTTCCAGCTAAATTAAATTGGATTGGTGAGAACCTTAAAGCAAACCCCTTCTTAAATTCTTTTATCTTTCTAGGTGCTTTAAAAAATTTAATTTTTAGCTGTTTTACCTACCTCTTTATACATCCGTTCTTATGGAATTGGAAGATATTTAGATGGAAAAATTTCAAATATCATAATTGGATTAAAGGGCTGGGTTTGTTTGTTGGGTTTTTATTAACATGGGAACTTATTACCTATGAATATAATTTTTACTTTAATCAAGGTTTTTATTTTGATCGCATCTTGCTTCTTGTTTTCTTAGTAGGCATTTATTTTCATCCTCTTTTTGTCCCCTTATTTCTTATAAATGCCCTATTATTTCGTTCTCAATTTAATTTTCCAATTGGTGGTTTTCCATTATTCGATAAAAGGGTTTTATTTGACTTAATCCTATTAGTTTATAGCTTTTTACTTTTATCAAAATATCTTAAAATAAAAACCGTTCACTTTTTTTTATTAGTTTTTTCCTTAATTGCAGGCAATTACTTTTCCGCGTTCCAAGCTAAGTGCCTTAATAGTGCGTATGGTTTAAAATGGTTAACCGAGAATGGATTAGAATGGTTTTTTCTGAACGCTAAAACTCGTGGTTGGTTGAGTTCTATGTCGAATCAATTAACTGAAAATATTACCTTATTTTTTATAAAATTTGCATTCCCATTAAAAATAATTATACTTCTCACAGAAGCTTCTTCTATAATTATACTTTTCCGTAAGAACGCAACTAAAGTTATTTTAGCAAGTTTAATTTTTATGCATTTAGCCATTTTCACATTTGGCAGTATGCTATTTTGGAAATGGATTGGGATAGATTTATTTCTGCTTTATTTTATCTACAAAGCACCTGACAGTTTATTAGACGAACTTTTTAGTAAAAAAAATACAATTATTTCAGTGGTAATAATATTCTGCGGACTTTTCATTTTTCGAAATTTTGCAATAGGATGGCATGACACCCCTCTAAATCAAACTTATACGTACGAAGTCATTTGCGAGGATGGAAATAGATATCATTTTCCAAAAAATGAATTTAACCCGTACCATCAACTTTTTCAATATGACCATTTCAATTATCTTAATTCAAACAAACTATTAAAAGTTAGCGGTTTTGGTTATACTGCAAATTATAAGCTAGCTAAGTTTATACGTAAAGCAAATTGGAAAGCAATAAAAGACAAAGAGTTATCAAAAGGGAAATTATTTTACGGCCTTAAAAAAAAGCAAGATTTTCAACGTTTTTTACAGACATTTTTCCTAAAATATAATCAAAGAATTTCTATTTCTTTTATTCCGTTAAAATTTTCAGCGCCACATCATTTATACAATACACCAGAAAATCCAATTTATTCAAAGCAATCTAAGATAATAGAAATTGAGGTTTTTTTTAATCAATCTTTTATTGAAAAGTCTAAAAGTCAATTGAAAGAAAAAAGATTGATTATGAAAGTAAAAGTTTAACTTAGTTTACATTCCAAATTAGATGTTTTTATAATGAAAATGGATATTAAAATTAGCAATTCTCAACTTCGTAAATACGCTAAATTTCAAATTTTAGACCATTTTTTAGGAAGGGAAAAGGCATACAACCTTACCCTAAATAGTAGACGAAAATTTTATACAAATCTTGAAAATAGCCTTAAAGAAAAAGGCGAAGGAAGATTAATTCCAGTAGAACGCAGAAAAAATCTCAGCTTGAAAGATTTTAAATCGGAATATGTAGATAAAATGATTCCTGTTATTTTAGAAGGAGCCGCAAATGAATGGAATTGTTTAAAAGAATGGAGTTTTGATTATTTTAAAGATTTACATGGGGAAGACAAAATAGTGATGGCTGACCAACTAAAAATGGAAAACCAATACGAAACTATGACGTTGGCAGAGTTGATTGATGGCATAAGTAAAGGAACGGGAAAATATTATCGTTTTTATCCGCTTTTAGATAAACATCCTGAGCATATTCTAGATTTTGATTACAAATGGTTAAGAGAAAGAAGGAACCCACTAACCGCTTTTGAGGCATTTCAAGTTTTTATGGGAGGAGATAATACGATTACTCCTATTCATAATGCCAACCAATGCAATTTATTTACGCAAGTTTATGGAGAAAAAAAATGGGTTCTTTACCATCCAAAACACACTCCAATTGTTGACCCAAATCCGGTAAGAAATGTGTACAGAGATGGTCCGATAAAATCAGAGGAAGGGCAATTCGACCCATTTAATCCAGATTTTAGCGGCCCTTATAAATTGTATAAATATATTGATGGTTTAACTGTTCATTTAAAACCTGGTGACGTATTGTGGAATCCTCCGTTTTATTGGCATTCGGTTAAAAATGTCGGTAACTCTATTGGTGTAGGCTATCGCTGGTTACCACCCCTTTATTGTTTTAAGAATTCACCCTTATATTCTTTTTTAGACACCTTTGCCAGTAACCCGCCTATTTGGAAGTCTTATAAACTCTACAAACAAGACATCAATTTAATCCACATGGCTGAACATGGTCAATTAAAGGATTATATGAGCAGCAAATAAGAATTTACCTTAGTTCGTAACTAACAGCTGCCATTTCGTAATCTTCTGCATAAATATATAGCTGATATACTCCGGGAAGAACTTCAAATTCATCTATGGGCTTCACCCAGTCCAAACATAACTCTTGTTCTGATTGGTTGTAATCTATTTCAATTTTACCTGAATAATAGCCTTTCCCTTCCCTGAATTCAAAACGACTGTCGTCAGCATTTTCAGCAGTCAATATTTTGCCATCTGGAGCAATTATTCTTAAATATAATGGCTTTTTCCCCGCTTTAGCTACCTTGTTTTCGTTTAGTTTAAAACATGCTCTAATCTTATCCGATCTGCGAGCTCGATCAGTTTCTTTTCCGGTCATGTCCTTTTTCACATTTACTCCAAAAACACGGATCTCCGAAACATCAAGTCGGCTTGCTAGTGCTACCTTGCTTGATAAATTGTCATTTTTCTGCTGGAGTTCCTTCGCTTTACTGCGTTCTACTTTTAGCGTACTCCTAACCTCAGTATTTTCATTTCGCAAGCCTATGTTCAGTGTATTAATTGAATCAATTACCACAACATAACCTTTCATAATAGTGCGCAGTGTAGTTGTTTCCTTTCTTAACTTGTAAATGGCAAAATCTTTGTCTTTCACCTTTGCCAATAGCCCTTCAATCTCATTTTTTCTATTCGAGAGTTCAACTTTCATGGAGTCATTGGCTGTTTCCATAGTATCTAACTCATTTAACATTTGCTCCAGTTCGTTTTGAAGTTCTCCTCTTTCGTCAGCCATTATCTCAATTTCAGATCCTTTTTGAGCAGCCGTTTTACGTAAATCAAAAAATTGCCAAAGCGTAATACCAAGGGCTAAAGACAATAGAATAACTAGAGCCACTAAAACTTTATTGACTTTGTTAGCCGAATCGGCCTGCTGATTTGGAGTCTTTTCTGTCATATGATGCAAATATAATGGTAAATTTAATGGATGCTCAAGGCTGTCTTTAATCTTATTTATCCGAAGGTTTGTTATTCTTATGGAGAAGCCATTAGGGGTAAAATTAAGAACGTATGCATTTCTTGCAGAGCCAACTTGGCCTTTTTAAACATTACAGACTTTACTAATAATCCAATTCAACAGCTATTTTGGGGAAGAGTTACTTTTGAAAAAGCAACCGCCTTTGCAAAATTCGAAAAAAATGGCACACTCCAAAAACTATTGCACTCACTAAAGTATAAGGGGGGTAAAAGAAGTTGGAGTTACTTTAGGTGAATTGGCAGCTCTAGAAATTCAAAGTTCCGGTTTTTTCAACGGTATTGATGTTCTTGTTCCGGTTCCAATTCATGCAAAAAACAAAAGAAAAGGGGAGATAACAAGAGTCACTAAATTACTGAAGGCATGGGAAAAATAACCGCTATGGCCCTAAACCTAACATCCATCAAAAAAGAACTTAAAACTGCTAGTCAAACAAAAAAAGGAAGATTTGAACGGTTTGAAAATGTAACGAATACTTTTACCTTAGTGCATACAGATCAACTAAAAGGAAAACACATTCAACTAGTTGATGATGTAGTAACAACCGGTTCAACCTTGGAAGCATGCGCCAATACTCTGCGAAAAATTGAAGGGGTGAAATTAAGTTTACTCACCATTTCGGCTACTTATTAGGTACTTTTACATTCTATGGCAGAATCCATACTTATTGATAGAAATGCTACAAAAGAAGCAAAATACAAGCAAATTTTGCCCCAAATAAGCGCATTGATAGAAGCAGAAACTGATCGAACAGCCAACTTAGCCAATGTTGTAGCGGTATTAAAGGAGGTTTTTAATTTCTTGTGGGTAGGTTTTTACGAATGGAAGACAGATGAATTGGTACTCGGTCCATTTCAAGGGCCAATTGCTTGTGCCAGAATAAAACCGGGTAAAGGTGTCTGTGGTAAAAGTTTTGAAATTGCGAAAACCATCGTTGTGCCCGACGTCGATAAATTTTCAGGTCATATTTTTTGCAGCAACTCTTCAAAGTCTGAAATTGTAGTTCCCATTATTAAAAATGGAGGAGTGCTTGCGGTTTTAGATGTGGATAGTGACCAATTAAATGATTTTGATAATATAGATCAGGAATACTTGGAACAACTTGTCAATCTAATAGCCAATAAGTGGTAAAAACAATGAAATACTTTAGTCTAATTTTCGGAGTTTTGCTACTTTCAGCTTGTGCGCAAGTTGTTGCACCAACTGGTGGTGATAGAGATTTGACACCGCCAGAGGTGATGTCTTTAGTTCCTGAAAACCAGTCCTTAAATTTTAACGCGAATTCTTTCACACTTGAATTTGACGAATATGTTGTATTAAGAAAATTAAAGGAGCAATTATTGGTTTCCCCTCCATTAAAGTATTCATTGGAAAGTAAAACGAAGGGTAAAAATTTAATATTTACAATAAAGGATACCCTAAAGGAAAATACCACGTACGTTTTCAATTTTGGAAATGCCATTGTTGACTTAAATGAAGGAAATCCTTTAAGCAACTTTCAATATGTTTTTTCAACAGGACCTGTGATTGATTCCTTATCATTTTCAGGAAAAGTTGTGGACGCCTTTGATCTCACTGCAGAAAAGGATGCGGTCCTTCTTCTCTACCCTTCAAATTCAGAGGATTCTGCTGTAAGTAAAATATTACCCTCCTATATAAGTAGAGCAAACGAAGTAGGTGATTTCAATATTACCAATCTAGCCCGTGGTGAGTACAAATTATTTGCACTGGTAGATAATAATGATAATTATCTATACGACAGAGCTGATGTGAAATTTGGGTTCCTTTCAAACACGATAAACCCTGAAAACGATACAAGTGAAATCAAATTATTCACTTTTGCTTTACCCAATGAAAAGCAATTTATCGAGAAACAAGAAGTTTTTCAAAACAGCTTGGAACTAACATTCAATCTCGCTCCTAAAAAGATAGAGTTCAGCTTAATAGATACTGCCATCAACAACTTTGTGGAACAGATGGAATATGAAGAAAACAAAGTTAAAATTTGGTATAAAAAAACTGCTGCCACAAAACTTAGTGCGAGTATAAATGAAGCTAACTTTTCAGACACAATCAAATTCACAACTGCTGTTTTAAATGACAGCTCAAAACTAGAGTTGAAGAAAGAGTTGAACGGTATACAGAACTATTTTGAGCCACTTTCATTACTTTTCAAAAGACCGATAAAAGCGATTGAGAAAGATTCTATACGTTTTATTGATTCTGACTCCAACATCGTGGAATTTTCTATATCCCTTGATACCAATGATGTAAAACAAGCCCAAATAAAAGTAAATACTCCTTCTCCTAGAAGTATTTTCTTGCAAGTTCTACCAAATTCTTTTCAAGACTTATATGGTTTCACTAACGACAGTATTTCGAGCGTACTAACCTTTAATTCAGCTGAAGATTTTGGCAATTTACTGGTCAAGGTAAAAAACATGGAAGAACAAAATCTGATTTTACAATTGGCAGATACTAAGGGGTCAGTTTTAAAAGAATACTACACCACTGACACCCTTTATCGCTTTACAAATCTGAAAGCTGCTGAGTATCGGCTTAAATTAATTTCAGATGACAATGAAAACAAGAAGTGGGATACCGGCGATTACTATAAAAAACAGCAAGCAGAAAGGGTAATTATTTATAATGAGGTCATCGGAATCCGACAAAATTGGGACAAAGAGATTATTTGGATTGTAAAACCGTAATAATCGTGAGGTGTCTTCTGAGTGCACCAATAGACCGAAAAGTATTTTTACCTTTGCACCTCAATTTTTTGTCACCTTTTTATCCTCTACAACCTCATGAGCGATCAAATAAAACATGAATGCGGAATCGCATTAATTCGCTTAAAGAAACCCTTAAAATTTTACATAGAAAAATATGGCACAGCAGCTTATGGGCTGAATATGTTGTATTTATTGATGGAAAAACAACACAACCGAGGGCAAGATGGTGCAGGTGTTGCCAACATTAAATTAGATATGACTCCGGGCGATCGATACATTAGTAGAATAAGATCAAACAGCAACCAGCCAATAAAAGAAATCTTCGAAAAAATTAACGGTAGGCTTCAAGAAGTTCAAGAAGAAAACCCTGAATTACTTAAAGATGTCGACTACTTGAAGAAGAACGTTGGGTTTACAGGAGAAGTTTTACTAGGTCATTTACGTTACGGTACTTTCGGAAGGAATAGCATAGAAAGTTGTCATCCCTTTTTAAGGCAAAACAACTGGATGACGAGAAATTTAGTGGTTGCAGGAAATTTTAACCTTACCAACGTTGATGAGCTTTTTGACTTATTGGTCGACTTAGGGCAGCATCCAAAAGAACAGTCAGATACCGTTACAGTATTGGAAAAAATCGGCCATTTCCTAGACATGGAAAACCAAAAATTATATAAAAAATACAAGCAACTGGGTTATGCGAAGAAAGAAATTTCAGACCTAATTGCAAAGAATATGAAGGTTCATAAAATATTAAAAAACGCTTCTACAGACTGGGATGGAGGTTACACTATGGCAGGAATGATTGGCCACGGTGATGCCTTTGTATTAAGAGATCCTTCTGGAATTAGACCAGCTTTTTATTTTGAAAACGATGAAGTTGTTGTCGTAACATCTGAGCGACCTGCTATTCAAACAGCATTTAATGTGTCGACAGAAGAAGTGCACGAATTAGAGCCTGGACAAGCAATTATTGTTAAGAAAAATGGCGAAGTAAAATTCAAGCAGATTAAAGAACCTTTAGACAAGAAAGCTTGCTCCTTTGAGCGGATTTATTTCTCTAGAGGAAGTGATCAGGATATTTATGAAGAACGAAAGGAATTGGGACGTTCAATTGTTCCTGCAATATTAAAGGGAATTGACAACGATGTAAAAAACTCTGTTTTTTCTTTTATCCCAAATACTGCAGAAACGTCTTACTACGGAATGGTTCATGGTATTGAAAGCTATTTGAATGTTGTTAAGAAGAAGAAAATTTTAGAGTTATCCGAAACAACTGCTGAAAAACTGGACAAAATTCTAGACATTCGACCAAGGGTTGAAAAAATTGCAATTAAAGATGCGAAACTGAGAACCTTTATTACGCAAGATGAGGCAAGAGACGATTTGGTTACTCACATATACGACATTACTTATGGAACGGTCAATAAAGGGGTAGACAATTTAGTTGTAATTGACGATTCCATTGTTCGAGGCACAACCCTAAAACAAAGTATTTTTCGAATCTTAGATCGTTTAGGCCCTAAAAAAATTATTATTGCTTCTTCTGCGCCACAAATACGTTACCCTGATTGCTATGGTATTGACATGGCAAAACTTGGCGACTTTATTGCTTTTTCGGCAACAATAGAATTATTAAAAGATACAGGACGAGAGAAACTGATCAATGAAGTGTACAAAAAGTGTAAAGCTCAGGAAAACTTACCAAAGACTGAAATTCGAAATTACGTTAAAGAAATATATGCTCCCTTCACTGCTGAACAAATTTCTGCTAAGATTTCTGAAATGCTGAAGCCGAAAGGAATTAATGCTGATGTGCAAATTATTTATCAAACCATTGAAGGCTTGCATAAAGCTATTCCAAATCACAAAGGAGACTGGTATTTCACCGGAGACTACCCAACCCCAGGTGGGATGAAGGTGGTGAACAAAAGTTTCATTTATTACTTTGAAGGAAGAAACGAAAGAGCCTATTAATTTATAAAAAAACAACTCTACGAAAAGGTCGCAAATTTTCTTGCGACCTTCTTTTGCTTTTCAATCTATTCATCGTAATATTGCAATAAGCTAATAAAGAAAGCGTGGGATTAACGAAAACAGAAAAATTTACCGAAGAGCAAAATCACATTTCAACTATTGCCAAAGCGTTTGCTCATCCTGCTCGTGTGGCTATTTTACAACATCTATTTAAGATAGATACCTGCTTTTGCGGTGACTTAGTAACCGAAATTGGACTTGCACAACCTACTATTTCACAGCACTTAAAAGAATTAAAGCAACAAGGTTTAATACAAGGGACCATAGAAGGAACAAGTGTCTGCTATTGCATTAACAAAGAGAACTGGAACGCTATGAAAGGAAAACTTTCACTATTCCTCAATCAAGATCTAACTCTCAGCATGAATTGTTGCTAATCCCACTTATAATTTAAAACATACACTATGAATACCGAACAAGAATTAAAAGAGGTCGTAAAAGAGCGCTACGCAAAAATTGCTGAGCAAGATAAAGTTGACAATGCTTCTTCATGTTGCGGCGCAACTACCCCTACCAACAAAGTCTACAACATTATGATGGACGATTACACGGATACTAAAGGCTACGTTGCGGATGCAGATTTAGGTTTAGGCTGTGGTTTACCAACCCAATTTGCAAAAATAAAAGAAAAGGACGTCGTAATTGACCTAGGCTCA
>JAOKCF010000010.1 GCA_028245195.1 Vicingaceae bacterium
CAGGGAAAGGAGCAGGGTGTTCTCCTTCAATATCTAATTTTTGATTTGCTACTGATGTTCTTACAATATCTTCATTCCAATAATCTCCCATATTCTTTCCTTTTATATTAGGTAGATATGGTGAAACAGAATTTGAGTATTCTCCATTTACACTTCTGTGTCGAGGGGGGAGAGATGGTTTTGTTTTATCGGAGAGTTTAGTTAATGTAGGATAATAGTTATACTTTATAGATTTGGTTAGATGAAATATAAACTCATAAGATGGGGTTAGATTGGATTTTGATGATGAAGGTTTGGGATTGGTTTTAGACCAGATAATTGTGTTTCTGAGAATCCATCCTTGTTCTTGAAGGTTAAGGATTACCCTATGAGGAATATTTTGAAGGTTTCCATTGTAAAATGTATCTCCAAGAATTAAAAAGAAACTTCCTCCATTATTTAACACTCTCTTACAATCTCTAAGATGTTCTGATAGATTAACCACAAACTCCTCTGAGGTTTTCTCATTCCCTAATCCTTTTTCATCAGAATAAGTTCTTTTATTCCAATAAGGAGTTAAATTAAAAATCCGTTTTTGATTAAATGTAAAGTTTTTTGTCTTATGTCAAAAAAACTTTACATTTGTTGAAATTTAAAAATTATCGTATGAGTTATTTATTTAGTAATAAGCTTAAAAAAACAAGTGGTATGGCTTTTTATTTGTCAATACTAGTTGGATTAGTTTTATTGTTAACAGATAGAATACAAGACATTTTTATTGTTAACGTTTTTTCAATTTTTTCATATGAGTGGTTTGGATCAGAAAAAACAGGTTTTGGGTGGATAGAAAATGGGTTAGGTGACGAATTTTTTACCTTATTAATTATTGTTTCGGGATTAATAAACTCTTTTAGTAAAGAGAAAATTGAAGACGAATTAATTTCAAGAATTAGGTTAGAGAGTTTGTCTTTATCTCTCTTTATAAGTTTTGGATTAATAATTATATCTACATTTTTAGTGTTTAATATTAACTATATGTATGTATTGGTGTTTAACTTATTTTTAATAATTCTCTTATTTAATTTAGTGTTTAAATTCAGACTATTCAAACACTATAACTCATGAAAAATAATTTAAAGTTATATCGAAGAAAGTCTGGATATACACAAGAAGATATTTCAAAAAAAATAGGTGTTTCTAGACAAACAATAAACTCCATTGAAAATAACAGATATCATCCCTCTATATTATTGTGTTTGAAACTTTCAAAAGAATTGGATTGTCAAGTAGATGATTTGTTTTTTCTTGAAAGATGATTTTAGAAAAGTTTAAGGGGGTAAGGTTAACCGTACAATAAGAATAAACCACCATAGTGGAATGAGTTTTATAGGGGGTGTTTAATCCCTCATCTATGGGAAAACGACCAAAAAAATTAGATAAAATTGAGAATCCAAAGATTGTATCAATTGGTTTAATTGATGAGAATTCCCATTAATAACAAACTCACCTCAACGTTATCCCCTACTCGACTTTTTAGGATTATCCCCACCTCCTTCAATCCCTTACTACCCGATTGAATCTTTCTCAGAAAATAAATTGAGAAATTCTGTAATATTCTAACGTTTATCGTTTCATTACCATATTTATAGATAACCTAAGTGTTCCAATCATAGGTTAAAACACTTACTATTAATTATCTAACAACTTCAATTGAGTAAGAACGAAGGGAGGGAAAGGAAGTGGATTAGACATCGGGTAGTAATCTATAGGATTGAAATAATATCCGAACATGACGGATGAGATTTCTCCGGTAGGGTTGAAAATGGTTATGGTATATGATAGATATGCGGGATTCAAACGGACTGGTCTAATCGAAATCTATAATTGAAGAATGGATTCACTCATTAACGGATACACAAATCTGTAGGGTTTTGGTGTATCCAATTCAAAGATTGAATAAAACAGTAATGATAATGGATTATGTTTTATTTCAGAATTACTTGATTCAATTACAAGTTATAACTGGAATGTTGGGGAATCACACTACCTTATGATAACATTTTAATGTATATAAAGTTTTGGGATTTTCCCAACGGGTATTATGAACTAAAGTTAAAACCCAATCAAACTTCAAAATAAATCACATGAAATAAAAAAGGCTCGCATATTGCGAGCCTTTTTTATTCTATCCGTGGGAATTATGGCTAATCTACAATCTTATCTGTCTTTTTCGTGGAATAGTTAATCTTTAATGCATTTGCCTTTCTAAGCTCTTGCTTAACATCCGTTACAATTCCCATCTCAGCTTTCTGATCCGCTTTGATTGAAAATGTCATCAACGGCACCTCTGCAGGGTCCGTTTGCTCTCTTTCTCCTTCTACAAAAGGAATAATATCTTTTTTAGTTGCAAACGCATCGTTTAATTGGATTCTATCCGCTGTTCCAAATTGAGCTTGTAATAAATCTGTAGGCTCCCCAATGTAAATGTAACTTACTAATGATTTTCGCTCTAGCTTATTAACCTCTGTAGCCATCGGTGTCACCACCTTTACTTTCAATGTTACTTCTCTCATCACGGTAGTTACCATGAAAAAGAACAACAGCATAAAAACAATATCCGGAAGAGCCGCTGTATTAACAGCAGGAATTCCACCGCTTTTTTTCTTTTTAAACTTTGACATATCTATTCTCCTGCGTTTTTAGGTTCAGCCTCAGAAATTCGTTGTGGATATACCTTCTTAACCGCTTTTAATTGATCTTCAGATAATTTTGAATCTTCAGCTTCAAGTTCTTGCATCGTTTTTCCAAACTTTTGCTGAGCATATTCATTTCTCACTTCGTTGTATGCTCCCACTAGCTCATTTTGAACCTTAATGTACATTTCGTAAGAAGTTCCCCTATCATTCTGAAGAGATACAATTTGCTTCGAAACCATTATTTTACCTAACAATGGAACATCCGTTGCTCTACCTTCTGGCATTGACTCGTCTGTAAAGGTCTTATCACCAACAATAAATTCTTTGGCTGTTTCTCTTAATTGAGATACTAAAATTAGTTCTCCTTCAACTAAGAGTGCATCATTGGCATTAACTAAAACCTGAAAAACATTGCGCTCTTTCACCTCCGGTGGTTCTTCCAATTCCTCCTCAATCGGCGGTGGGAGCTTACGGGTTAATCCCGTATCGACATCCATTGTAGTAGTTACCAAGAAGAATATTAATAGTAAGAAGGCAATATCTGCCATCGAACCTGCATTAATTTCTGGGGATTCTCTCCTTGCCATCTAATTTCTTATTTAAAAATTTTCATAAATGCTGAAGAAAGGGTAGCTAAAATTGCTCCAATTGCCAAAATATAAAAGGCAACTAAACCAGTACTAACTAATTTTGATTCCTCAGAGCTTGATATAAACTTAGCATATTTCGGGGTCATTTCATCTCCTGCCAGTGCGTATGAAATTCCAAAAACAACTACCAATGCACCAACACCAATTAAAGCTCCTTTGGCCGCTTTTGCGTCTTTTGTCATCGCTATAATTGGAAATACAACTGCTGAAGCAGTAGCAAGTGCCATTAATACATAACACCAAGTCATTAAAAGTTCCGTATCAACTACTTCAAGATAAAACAGAACACCCAACAATGCGCTAACTCCTAAAAGGACATAGAGCACAATAGGTAATATTTTTGATAGTCCTTCAGACATAATTAAGCTTTTTTGTTTTTCAATTCATGAGCAACTAATAAGTCAATTAAACTAATAGATGCATTTTCCATATCATTAACGATGCTATCCACCTTCGCTACGATATAATTATAAAAGATTTGAAGAATAATTGCAACGATCAAACCAAACACGGTTGTTAGAAGTGCAATTTTAATACCTCCCGCAACCAATGAAGGAGAAATATCTCCTGCTGCTTCAATTGCATCAAATGCTCCAATCATACCAATTACTGTTCCCATGAAACCAAGCATCGGTGCCAAGGCAATAAACAATGAAATCCAAGAAACCCCTTTCTCTAACAATCCCATTTGAACAGAACCGTATGAAATAACTGATTTCTCAACCATCTCAACACCTTCGTGGCTTCTGTCTAATCCTTGATAAAAGATACTTGCAACAGGTCCGCTTGTATTTCTACATACCTCCTTGGCAGCATCAACTCCACCTGAATTTAAAGCATCTTCTACATTAGCCAATAGCTTAGTGGAATTCGTAGTTGCCATGTTCAAGTAAATTATTCTTTCTATTACTATTGCTAAACCTAAAATAAGACATAACAATACAATACCCATAAATTCCGGGCCACCTTCGATAAACTTTTCTTTTAATACTTGGTGAAAAGATTTTTCCTCTTCAACCACTGCTGTTTCCTCAACATTCTTTTCGGCTTCCATTGCCTCTTTTTCGGCAACAGCCGCAGCCTCTTCAGCAGCTTTCTCAGCAGCCATAGCAGCAGAATCTACCATTTCAGTTGCAGTTTCTTCTGTTGCAGCTTCTTCGCCCTCTTGAGCCATTGCGCAGTTGCTAACTCCAAAAGTTAAAAAGGATGCAAGAGCAAATAAAGTAAGTAACTTTTTCATATTTTAATAATTAGTGATTCAGATTTAGTTTTAATTTTTCTTGTAATTGTCTGCGAATTTAATAGTCTTTATACAATTCTAATAATTTATTTCAAAATATTGATTTTTAATGGACAAATAACAGCGCAAAAAGCTCTTTGATGTGCTGAAAAAGCTGTTTACACCACTTCAGTTGATAAAATCTCATTTCATAGAAGCAAACCATAAGCGCACATTCGATAGACATGGTCTCTTATTTAAATCAACAATTTTAGATGCCATCTTTAAAGAACTTTTCTCCCTTTGCAGATTAAGTGCGGAGAGGAAGGGATTCGAACCCCCGATACGGTTGCCCGTATACATGCTTTCCAAGCATGCGCCTTCAGCCACTCGGCCACCTCTCCTTTGTTATCTTCACCCTAAGCCCAAAACGGCTTGCCAAATTAATAAATTTAATGGCTAAAGCGGTTGGAAAACTACATATTAATTCTTTACATTTAGGAAATCTCTCCTCTAATATTCTTATCAAGGTAGTTTCTTTTTTCAGCATCAGACAGTTCTCCACAAGACAATAGGTACATTAACTTAGTTATCGCTGCCTCAAATGTCATGTCTCTTCCACTAATCACTCCGGCTTGCTCTAAATGAACTCCAGTTTCATATTTACTTTGAATTACACTGCCCGTTGTACATTGAGTAATATTCAATATAATAACACCCCTTTCATTCAATCGAGAAATCTCTTCCGAAAACCAAGTGTCAAAAGGAACATTGCCACTTCCAAAAGTTTCAATAATTAAACCCTTTAAATTTGGCATGTTTGCAATTGCCTGAAAAATGTCTCTTCGTAAGCCAGGAAATATCTTTATTGATGCAACATCATCTATTATGGTTTTTCTTGCTATAAGCTTCTTGTCTTCCCAGCCACGTATTGCAAATCGGTTGTACTTAATATGAACTCCTGCTTCTGCTAGTAAAGGATAATTTGGAGATTGAAAAGCCTCAAAATTTTCGGCACTCACCTTTGTTGTGCGATTGGCTCGATATAATGAATATTCAAAATAAAGCGCGACTTCAGGAACTATTGGCCTTCCATTCTCAGTAGCTAATGCAATTTCGATGGAGGTAATTAAGTTCTCTTTTCCATCAGTTCTAATTTTACCAATGGGTAATTGACTTCCCGTAAAAATAATTGGTTTGTTCACGTTTTCCAACAAAAAACTGGTTGCAGAGGCGGTGTAAGCCATTGTATCTGAGCCATGCATAATCACAAAGCCATCAAAAAACTCATAGCTAGATTCAATAATTTCTAATAATTCTTTCCAAACAACAATATTCATGTTGGATGAGTCTATCGCTTTTACTAAGGATTTTACGGTTATGTTACAATCAAACTTTTTTAATTCCGGTATTTCGTTTTCCAATTGGGTAAAATCGATAGGGTGTAATGAACCCGTTTCAATGTCTTCGACCATGCCAATTGTTCCGCCGGTATAAATCAATAATAACTCTTTTGATGTGCTCATGGTTGAAATATTTGAATTGCATTCTTGGTTGTTATTTCTGCAACCTTAGCAACAGAAACCTCAAAAATATCGGAAATTTTATCTGCTACATTTAAAAGGTATGCACTTTCATTTCGTTTACCCCTATAGGGAGTAGGAGCCAAATAAGGCGAATCTGTTTCCAAAACAATATTCTTTAAGCCTAATTCCTTTACCACTTTGTCTAACCCTGAATTCTTAAACGTTACAACACCACCAATCCCTAATTTAAACCCTCCGTAATTTAAAATGTGACGCGCTTGCTCTAACGTTCCTGTAAAGCAATGGAAAACACCTCTCATGTTTTCATCATTCTCATCGTCCATAATTGCTAAAATCTCTTCAAAAGCGTCCCTGCAATGAATGTCAATTGGCAAGTTCAATTGTTTCGCCCATTGTATTTGCTTGCGAAATGCCATTTCTTGTTCCTTTTGAAAACTCTTATCCCAATATAGATCCATCCCAATTTCTCCAACAGCGATAAATTTACCCGTCTTTAATTCAAGTTCAACTAATTGTAGTTCCTCTTCTACATTCGACCCCACGGAACATGGATGCAAACCCATCATCGCAAAACAATGATCCGGGTATTTGTTCACCAAATCCTTCATGCCTTTCACAGAAGTTGAATCAATATTCGGCATAAAAAACTGTAACACTCCGGCATTAATTGCTCCTTTTATTCTTTCTTCTCTATCATCGTTAAACTTTTCAGAATATAGGTGTGTATGGGTATCGATTAAATGCATAGGGCAAAAGTAAACTTTAGAATGTTTTTAGTAGGTTAATCCTTGAATGGAAAACATCGAATGAAATTCGTTTATTTTGCCTTAGTGAATATGAAGGTTAAAATATTAGTTATTCGATTTAGCTCAATTGGGGATATTGTTCTTACTACTCCTGTAATTCGCTGCTTAAAAAAGCAATTAGATGGGGAAGTTGAAATTCACTACCTTACTAAGATTAGTTATAAAAGCCTACTCGAAAACAACCCTTATGTAACTAAGATTCATTCGATTGAAAAAAGTACAAATGAGGTAATTGAAGAGTTGCAAAACGAAGCATTTGATTATGTAGTGGATTTACATAAAAATTTGCGCTCTAGCAGAGTAAAACGAAAACTAGGAGGGCTTTCTTTTTCTTTCGATAAACTCAATTGGCAGAAATGGTTATTGGTAAATTTCAAGATAAATCGAATGCCAAAAATTCACATTGTTGATCGATACTTGCAATCTGTTAAAGCATTAGGTGTTAAAAACGATGAAGAAGGACTCGATTACTTTCTACCAGAAGGGATCGAGGAGGGACAGCTTCTTCCGGAAGGTTTTTCTAAAACGTATGTAGCTATAGTCCTTGGAGCCACTCATGCAACCAAACGTCTTCCCGACAGTAAGTTCAGAGATTTAGTGACTGCCGTAAAACAACCAATCGTTTTAATCGGAGGAAAGGAAGGCATCCATCTTGGTACTAAACTTGGAGAAATAGATTCGAAGAAGATTTTCAATGCAGCAGGTAAAATGACTTTGAATGAGTCTGCTGTATTACTGAAGCAAGCTTCTGCAGTTATAACTCACGATACCGGAATGATGCACATTGCCGCTGCATTTCAGAAAAAAATTATTTCAATTTGGGGAAATACGGTGCCCGACTTTGGCATGTATCCTTACCTCAATAAAGAAAACAGAAGCACATTCAAGGTAATTGAAAATAACAATCTAAATTGTCGTCCTTGCTCTAAAATTGGTTTCGACAAGTGTCCAAAAGGGCATTTTAAGTGCATGGAGGAGTTAAATTTAAACATTATAAGTAAATTTGTTAAGCAAGAAAAATAAATTAATTGAGCCAGATTCGATTTATGTATTCCTTACTATTCGGTCTATTAATCGTATTCAACGGTTGTAAAAAAGAAAATGAAGATGACATTTTTGTTCGCGAAACAAACATAAAAAAATCTAATGTTAAGTACTCATTTTTTGCTGCTGGTCATACATATGGCAGTTCCTCTAATCATATTTATAGCATGCACACTCCTTTTGTGCAGCACATTCCTTTTAAAACAACTATCCAAATATGAGATTAGGAGTTTTAAACGGAGATGCGGTTCCAATTGCAACCGCTGCTTATTGGGACTCTGCCCAATTAACAATATCGAAATTTAATTTTCCTATTTATATTGCTGCGGGCAATCATGACAGGGGACCCGAATTTAGAAATCGATCCCCGAGAGATTTCTACTCGTTTGTTCTGGAGAACGACCTCTTCATTGTTTTAAATCCAAATAAATGGAACATTGACGGGGATCAAAAAGATTTTCTTGTTCAAACTATTCAAAGCAACTAGAATGATTCAAACAATATCTTTCTATTTTGTCATGAATTAATTTGGTGGGCTCCCGACAATAAATTTGGGAACATAGAAATTAATTATCGCCCTCATTATCCAGGAAGCTCAAATTTCCACACTGAAGTAAAACCAATTCTAGATACTTTACCAAATGAGGTTTTTTTTTGCAGGCGATTTACACAGCAAATGTGCATGCATATATGTATTACAAAGAGGGCAATATAACCCTTATTGGAAGCGGCATGGGAAGTGGAGTAAATGACAACATTATTGCAGTTGACGTAAACATAGATGGTAGTATAAATTACAACTTACTTGTGTTAAATTCAGGCCAGCCGAATGAATTAGCTGACCTCGAAAACTTCCTATTACCTTTATTTTAACCAAAAAGCGCTTTCAACTCTGTTGCTGCTTCAGGTTTCATTTTACCAGCAAGGATTAAACTTAATTGCCTTCTTCTTAGGGCTCCGGCATACCGTTCTTTCTCTAAATCTGTTTCTGCTATTAACTCAGGAACCTCTATGGGGCTGCCATTTTGATCCACTGCTACAAAAGTATAAATGGCCTCATTTGATTTTTTCTTTGTTCCGTTTGGCAAATCGATATACACATCTAAGTAAACTTCCATGGAAGATGTAAATGCTCTAGAAATTTTTGCTTCAATGGTAACAACATCGCCCAGCCTAATTGGCTGATTAAATGACACGTTATTTACAGATGCTGTAACCACAACACGTCTTGAGTGACGTTGAGCTGAGATACCCGCAGTTATGTCCATCCAACTTAATAGTTGACCTCCCATAAGGTTTGTCAAAACATTGGTGTCGTTTGGTAAAACAATTTTAGATGTTTGGGCAAATGTTTCTGCTGCGATTCTAGCTTTCATACCTTTATTTTTGAGCAAGTAAAAGTACGTAAGATGGCGTATGAATGTTCCTGTAAAACTGTTTTTCGACTAAAACTGTTTAGCTAGTAGCCAAGCAGCTTTATTTTCATTCGATTTAACTTTTGAAAGTAAGGCCCTTGCATCGCTGTCTGATACAAAGCTACCAAAGCTAACAGCATGCAGGTTTTTAAACTGGCCCAATAATAGGGCATCGTAACCCTTGTTAATTAGCTTTTTAACTAATCTTTCAGCATTACGTTTACTCGAAAAACAACCCCCCATTACATGATACTTTAGGTCTTGCCTTAATTTTTCATTGTCAACTTTGGTATTGTCAACTTTTGGCTCCACCTTTTCAGTTCTGTTATCTACCCAAATATTAGTTATTTCTGTTGGGGAAATGGTATATTGAAAAATACCTTCCACCAGTTTTAACTCTTCTACTTTACCATTGAACTCCGTAAAATCAGTTGCTTTTCGCTCCTCGAACGAGGAAGCCTCTTTATCTATATTAAATAAATTAGAATACTGAATAGCAGATGTATCTAATACATTAAACTGCAAATTCAAAAAATAGGCTCCGATAAATAAAACTAGGAGCATTGCTGCCGCTGGCCAAAAAATAGAACGCCGTTTCTTCTCTCCCACTTTAGCAATCGGAATAACTTTTTTAATCTCTTTCTGAATTCGCTGCTCTGCTCCTGCCCTTAAAATAGGCTGAACTCTCATAGAACTTAAACCAAAGGAATCTAACAGAAAGTCATTCTTTTCCTCAGCAATAAATTGAATATTCCCTTCTGGGTCTAAAAATAGAGTTCCAACTTTTTCAATTTTAATCTTATCCCCCTTGTTTAACCCTTCAATCGATTGATCCACAAAAGCTTTAATTAATTCGTTTGCTTCACTATAACTCAAGCTTTGTTTTTCAGCAATATGGCTACTTAAAAGACCATCGTTATTCTTCAAATTTTTATTAAAGGAAATTTGTTTTGAGGGAGGATTGATTTTATGTTGAATGGGTTGAATCTTCGCAGCCGCGTAGTTCGCTACAAAACCTCCAAAATCAGAAATTACAACACAGTCATAGCTGTAAAGTAAATCGGAAATGTACAGGTCAATCTTGATGTTTTGCATATAATGCGAAGGTATTTAAAAATGGAGAATGATGAATGATGAATGATGAATTTTTATAAAATTATTTTTTCAGTTCCTAGTTTTTTAATCAAACATATCGATCAACCAAGTCCTAATTTATTAGTTCCTCTAGGTCGTCTGGAGTATCTATTGAAAAGGCTTCTTCTTCGGTAATTGCCGTCTTTATTCGGTATCCATTTTCAATCCAGCGAAGTTGTTCTAAGTTTTCTGCTTTTTCCAACCTACTTGGTTTTAAATTACATATTTCTTTGAGCGTTTCAAATCGATACGCGTACATGCCAATATGCTTATAAAAATTGAATACTTCATTCCAATTCTCCTTTTCTACCCCTAGTAAATATGGAATACATTGACGGCTAAACAAAATTGCAAAATCATCGTCATCCAACACCACCTTGGGCTTGTTGGGATCCCACAAGGTCTTGGCATCTTCAATAAGTTTGACTAAGGTTGCTATTTCTGTGTTTTCTTGCGTAAAACAGCTTAAAATCAAGTCAATTTGAGATGGCGAAATAAAAGGTTCATCACCTTGAATATTGACCACAACATCAAATTCAATTTCCATTTGAAGGGCAGCATCTAAACACCTATCTGTTCCGCTTTGATGATTTTCAGAAGTCATAACTACTTCTCCGTTAAACGTTTTAACGACATCGAAAATTCGTTGATCGTCGGTGGCAACCACTACATGATCTAGCGCAGTTGATTTTTTTGCTTGTTCGTAAACCCGTTGAATCATAGATTTGCCCTTGATTTCTACTAAAGGTTTAGCAGGAAATCGAGTAGAAGCATATCTTGCAGGAATTATTCCAATTGAGCGCATGTTTCAATACTTTTAACGAATGTAATAACTATTTACTTGAAATCCTTGAATGAAGAAGAGTTAAAGTATTCCCAAATCCATTCAACAAAATAATTACAATTGAATTAAGCGACTCAAGTATTCGAAAATTACTTAGATTGTATTCAATCGACGGCAGACTAATTATCGAAAAACACGTTTCTAGCAGTTTTGATATTAACACTGCCGGTTTAACTAGCGGATTGTACTTTTTTCAAGTAATTCAAAATGGACAAATTGTTGTTTCACAAAAATTGGTGAAAGAATAGTCAGAATACAATTTATCCCTTTTATTAAGATCAGAAGTTGACTGCACATACTTGTAATAATGAATAATTAAATTATTTACATTTGCTCTTAGAAATTAACAGAAATAATATAATTCTATCCCATAATGAGTAAAACAGGAAATGCCTCTATTGACAATAAAATCACTGATTTCTTGGCAAATGTTGAGGCTAGAAACGTCAATGAGCCAGAATTTTTGCAAGCTGTTGAAGAGGTTGCAGAAACAGTAATTCCATTCATTGAAGACCATCCCGAATACCAAAAAGGTAAGCTTCTGGAAAGAATGGTTGAACCAGAAAGAGTTTTAATGTTCAGAGTCCCTTGGTTGGATGACAAAGGAGAAGTTCAGATTAATAGAGGATTTAGAATTCAAATGAATTCTGCAATCGGTCCTTATAAAGGTGGTTTACGTTTTCACCCTACTGTTACATTAAGTGTATTAAAGTTTTTAGCTTTTGAACAGGTTTTCAAAAACAGCTTAACCACTTTGCCAATGGGCGGTGGTAAAGGTGGTTCAGACTTTGACCCAAAAGGAAAGTCTGACAATGAAGTGATGAAGTTTTGTCAAAGCTTTATGACTGAGCTTCAACGACACATTGGGGCCGATACTGATGTTCCTGCTGGAGACATTGGAGTAGGTGGGCGAGAGATTGGGTACCTATTTGGTCAATACAAAAGATTGAGAAATGAATTTACCGGAATTTTAACGGGTAAAGGAAGAACTTATGGTGGTTCTTTAATTAGACCAGAAGCAACAGGTTATGGAACAGTATACTTTGCGAAAGAGATGCTAAAAACTAAAGGTGATAGCTTTAAAGGAAAAACTGTTGTTATTTCTGGTTCAGGAAACGTTGCTCAGTATGCCTGCGAAAAGGCTACTGAATTAGGTGCAAAAGTAATCACCATGTCTGATTCAGGCGGATACATTGTTGATAACAATGGTATTGATGCAAAAAAGTTAGCTTGGATCATGGATTTGAAAAATGGCCGCAGAGGTAGAATTTCTGAGTATCCTTCGGAATTTAGCGGTTCAACTTATCATGAAGGGAAAACTCCCTGGAACGAGAAGTGCGATGTTGCTTTGCCTTGTGCTACCCAAAATGAATTACATGAAGAAGATGCTAAAACCTTAGTAGCTAATGGTTGTACGTGTGTTGCTGAAGGCGCAAACATGCCATCTACACCAAAAGCAGTTGAAGTATTTTTAAGCAAGAAAATTTTCTTCGCTCCTGGAAAAGCATCAAATGCAGGGGGTGTTGCAACTTCAGGGTTAGAAATGAGTCAAAACTCATTGAGACTATCTTGGACTGCTGAAGAAGTTGATGAGAAACTTCACAGTATCATGGTTTCAATTCATGGATCTGCGGCGAAATATGGTAAAGAAGGTGACTTTACTAATTACGTAAAAGGTGCAAACATTGCAGGCTTTGTAAAAGTTGCTGACGCAATGCTAGCGCAAGGAGTAGTTTAATCGTAAACATTAATTATTTAAAAAAGCCCCAAGCTATAAAATAGCTTGGGGCTTTTTTGTGTCTCATTTTTACTCTCTACATATTCGGTTTTAACGTATACTTCTTATAGAAATTGTCTATGTGTTCTAACGCTTCATCTACATTGTCAGCAAGATAGAACAGATCAAGGTCAACAGCATTAATGTTTCCATTTGTTTCTAGAAGCGTTTCTTTAATCCAATCCAAAAGCCCACCCCAAAAGCTTTTACTCATTAAAACTATCGGGAATTTAGCAATCTTATTTGTCTGAATTAGGGTTAGAGCTTCAAAAAACTCATCCAAGGTTCCAAAACCTCCAGGGAGGACGACAAAACCCTGAGCGTACTTTACAAACATTAATTTTCTCGTAAAGAAATAATTAAAGTCTAAATTCTTATCTGGATCAATATGCTCATTGTGAGACTGTTCAAATGGTAAATTAATATTCAGTCCAATCGACTTACCTCCTGCTCTTTGAGCACCTTTATTTGCCGCTTCCATAATTCCTGGGCCACCACCGGTAATCACTCCATAGCCCTTCTTGCAAATTTTATATGCTAATTCATCTGCAATTTTGTAATACTTGTGATCAGGTTTGGTTCTCGCAGATCCAAAGATAGATACAGACGGTCCTATTTCAGATAGCTTTTCAAAACCCGTTACAAACTCTGACATGATTTTAAAAACGGCCCAAGAGTCGTTGCTTTTAACCTCACTCCACTCTTTCTCCTCAAATTTTTCAATGATTCTCTTATCTCCCATCTTTTAGTTCTTTTTTAAGGTACCTTGCCGTATGGCTGTATTTGTTCTTCGCTACTTGCTCTGGTGTTCCTTTCGCCATTATAGTTCCTCCATTCTTCCCTCCTTCGGGGCCCAAGTCTACAATATAATCAGAAACCTTGATCATATCTAAGTTGTGCTCTATTATAAGAACAGTATTGCCCAAGTCTGCTAATTTATTTAACACTTTAAGAAGTATTCTAATATCTTCAAAATGCAACCCTGTAGTCGGTTCATCTAATATATAAAACGTATTCCCTGTATTTTTCTTCGCTAATTCGGTTGCTAATTTTACTCGTTGTGCTTCACCGCCTGAAAGTGTGGTTGAGGCTTGGCCTAAATGAATATACCCTAGTCCAACCTCTTGCAGAGTCTTAATTTTTAACAAGATAGAGGGTATGTGTTCAAAAAAGACTACTGCCTGATCAACAGTCATGTTTAAAATATCAGAAATTGACTTGCTTTTATATCGTACCTCCAGAGTTTCTCTATTATAGCGTCGTCCTCTGCATTCCGGACACTCAACATATACATCGGGAAGGAAATTCATTTCAATAGTTTGAACACCAGCTCCTTGGCACGTTTCGCAACGTCCACCTTTCACATTAAACGAAAACCTCCCTAGTTTGTACCCTCGAATTTTTGCCTCTGGCATATTAGCGAATAGCTTTCGAATGTCGGTAAAAACGTTCGTATAAGTTGCCGGGTTAGACCTTGGTGTTCTGCCAATTGGAGATTGATCTATTTCAATAATTTTATCAAGCTGCTCAATCCCATAAATGGACTTGTATGGCATAGGGGTTCGCTTGCCGTTATAAATATAGTTGTTCAATATAGGATACAAGGTAGAATCAATTAGGGTAGACTTTCCACTGCCCGAAACTCCTGTCACACAAATCATTTTTCCTAAGGGGAGTTTCAAGTTAACATCTTTCAGATTATTTCCAGTGGCTCCCTTAAGTTCAATAAATTGCCCATTCCCTTTTCTTCTGTTCTTTGGAATCTCTATTCTTATATCATTGTTTAGATATTGAGCTGTTATCGAATTTCCTCTTAACACATCTCCAGGAGTTCCTTGCTCAACAATTTTACCTCCATGAACTCCAGCTTTGGGTCCAATGTCAATTATGTAGTCAGATGCAAGCATAATGTCTTTATCATGCTCCACAACAATGATTGAATTACCAATATCCCTTAAATTTTGCAGGGCTTCAATTAGTTGATTATTGTCTCTTTGATGCAAGCCAATACTGGGCTCATCTAAAATATAAAGTACTCCAACCAATTGAGACCCAATTTGAGTAGCCAGTCTAATTCGCTGAGCTTCTCCACCTGACAGTGTTTTTGCACTTCTGTTTAACGACAAGTAAGTTAGTCCTACATCTAATAAAAACTGAATTCTTGTCCGTATTTCCTTCAATACATCTCTCGCTATGACTAGCTCTCGTTTTGAATAATAACTTTCAATTTCCTCAAACCATTCAGCCAATTCATCCACATCCATAGAAGATAGGTCTGCAATATTTTTATTCCCAATCTTAAAGAAAAGAGATTGCTTTTTTAATCTAGAACCATCGCACGAATCGCAAGGAACTTTGTTCATAAACTGTTCGGCCCATTTTCCAAGCTGCTTTGCCTTGTTCTCCTCGTACTGCCTATTTATAAAAGAAGTAACCCCTTCAAACTCGAAAGAGCATTTGGAAGAACCACTACCACTACCACTACCTATCTTTTCTACTATAGTAATGGGAGAGTTTGTTCCCTGTAAAATAGTGCCCAGAACTTCTTCTGTTAAGTCTTGTATTGGCGTTGACAACTTAAATCCGAAATGATGAAGTATTATTTCAACTTGTTTAAAAATCCATTTATTAGAGTAGTCGCCAAGTGGAAGTAATCCCCCAGCTTTAATTGATTTTTTCTCGTCTGGAATAATTTTTTCTCTACTAACTTCTGCCACCTCACCCAAGCCATTGCACTTTTTACACGCTCCATAAGGGGAATTAAATGAAAATGTGTTAGGAGCAGGATCGTCGTAAGAAATTCCACTAGTTGGGCACATTAAATTGCGACTGAAAAATCTAGGATCTTGCTTTTCTTTCCCTTTTTCAATTACCATCAATACTCCTTTCCCATGTCTCATTGCTAAAGCGATGGCGTCTGAAATTCGATTTTTATCTTTCACATTCACCTGAATTCGATCCACCACAATTTCTATGTCGTGTGTTTTATATCGATCCACTTGCATGTTACGAGAAATATCCACAATGACACCGTTTACTCTAACTTTTATAAATCCCTGCTTTAGAATATTTTTAAACAGCTCTTTATAGTGCCCTTTCCTAGCCTTAATAACGGGAGCCAATAGAGTTATAGCCTTGCCTTCAAACTCCTTAATAATTAAGTTTAGTATCTCTTTGTCGGAGTATTTCACCATCTTTTCTCCGGTAGTATATGAATAAGCTGTTGCCGTCTTAGAATAAAGTAGACGGAGAAAATCATAAATTTCAGTAATTGTGCCTACTGTAGATCTTGGATTTTTACTGACCGTTTTTTGTTCTATAGAAATGACAGGACTCAAGCCATTAATTTTATCAACGTCTGGTCGTTCTAGTGTTCCTAGGAACTGCCGAGCATATGACGCAAAACTTTCAACATAGCGACGCTGGCCTTCTGCATATATAGTATCGAAAGCAAGAGATGACTTTCCACTTCCACTTAGGCCAGTAATTACAACTAGCTTCTCTCTTGGAATTTTTAAAGATATATTTTTAAGATTATGGACTCTTGCTCCCTCTATTTCAAGGGGTTCAACTGTTTCAAATGCTTCCTTGCTCATACTTATTTACGATTACTTAAGTAACAGCAAAAAATCAAATTTGTTATCAATTTAACTCGTAATTCGTATTAGTTGGCAATTTAATTTCATAGCTGTTTTTTGAAGTATTGTTCAAATATGACTCTCTTAACCAAGGATTAAAATGCTTCAATATTTTATAGCTAATGTTATGCTGTTTCGCAAAATCTGCAAAGCTAGTTATTGTTGAATCTGCGCTAACAGTTTTATAATCCAACTCAGGGTATAAGTCAGCTTTCCGAATATTAAAGCCATATTTTTGGGGATTTTCAAAAATATTCTTTATTGCTAAAATCCTAAACACATACCTTCCTGTTTCCTCAACAAGTAGTAAATCAAAATAACTTCCTGCCTTTTGCCGCTCTAATTCGATTGAAATTCTTCCCTTACCTGCATTGTATGATGCAGCAACTAAACCCCAATCTCCATATATATCATATGCGTCTTTTAAATAATGACAAGCAGCATTGGTAGCCTTTTCAATATGGTATCGCTCATCTACTTCCCCATTAATTTCTAAGCCATACTCTTTTCCAGTAGCTTTCATAAATTGCCAGTACCCTGCAGCTCCTGCCGGAGAGACGATGTTTTGCAAACCACTTTCTATTAAAGCCAAATACTTAAAATCATCTGGAATACCATTCTCCTTTAGAATCGGTTCAATTACCGGAAACCAACGATTTGCCTTTTTAAAGTACAAAATTGTGTTGGAATGAAAATAAGTATTGGAATGAATCTCTCGATCTAACCTTTCATAAACTTCCGGCTCTTCCAAAGGAACTTTTCCCCCAGCAAACTGAATTTCAGCAGGTGGCCTCAAAGAAAAAATCTGATACTCTTCTTCCATCTTTGATTGATGAAGAGCTTCCTCTTCATCTTTATTAAAAGAGAAAGTGAACAATTGAATTAATCCAAAAAGGGCTAAAGGGATTAGTAGTAAATTAATTGATTTCAATAGGTTGTTTTGCTTCTTCATCTTCTTTTGGTTTTTTTTCAAACAGCTTTAGTTTGGTAGTTAAATATAATGAAACGAAAACCACCAAGGCGTAAAATCCAAACAGAATTGTAAACAAGTGGGTCCAATTTTTAATTGACAATGTAATCAATAGCATTACAGTAGAGAAAATACCCAAACCTGCTACTAATAATGCAACAGACTAATCAGATAACCCGAAATAAGATAAATGGTGAGTGGTATGATCCTTCCCTCCAACGAATGGTGACCGACCCTTAGATATTCTATTAATGACGACACTTGCTGTGTCAGATAAGGGAACAATGAAGGCTAGAATAGGAAGAATAAACTGTCGCGAGGTTGTGTGATATTCTGTAGCACTATGGTTCCATAAGAACTTAATAGAAAGCGCCGCTAAAACAACTCCTAAAAACTGACTGCCTGTATCTCCAATATACATTTTCGATGGATGCCAATTGAAAAACAAAAATCCCAGCAAAGCCCGAATTAAACCTAAAACCAATACGAAATATGATGATTCAAAGTTTCTGTTAAATACAATTACAGTTAACATACCAATTAACGCAAATATGGAAGCTATGGTAGTAATCCCATCCATATTATCCAACATGTTAATTGAGTTCATTAACCCTACAACCCATAAAATGTGATTGCATAATTAAGCCACTCCGTTACAAACACACAAATTGAATTTCCTGTTGCTATTAATGTTATCGCGCATAATGCTTGTGCGATTGACTTTAATTTAGGGTTTGTATTAAATGCATCGTCTGCTAACCCCACTAAAAATCCTAAACAAGAGGCTACTACAATCCCTATTAACCTAAGGTCAATTGGGGTGTGTTGATTGGGAAAAAGATCTGATATTGCGGGATTACTAGTAAAAATACAATAAAAAATGAAATTCCTCCAAAAGCAGGCTTAGATGTTGAATTCTACCGTATAACCTTATCGTCAATATTTCGAATACCTAAATTCCTGGAAAACTTCAAAAAGATTCTATTAATTAAGAAGCTAAATAATAAACTGCCCAAAAAAAGAGAAGAAATTTTCAAAACAAAAAACTCGCCTTCCATGCTTAAAATATAAATTGAGTATTTAGCTCCTTAAAAGTTGGAGCAACTTGATCTTTTTCTGATACGGTTGGATTCTTAACATCCCAATCTATACCCAACTGCCGATCATTCCATTTTATTGAACCTTCAGCATCCTTGTTGTAACCCTCAGTGCATTTGTATGAGAAAATGGTATTATCTTCCAATGTTTTAAACCCATGTGCGAAACCAGGAGGAATATAAAATTGAGTTTTGTTCTTTTCAGATAAAATAATTGAATAATGTTGTCCGTAGGTTGAAGAGTTTTTCCGAATATCCACAGCAACATCTAAAACAGCTCCTCTGATCACGGATACTAACTTCCCTTGTGCGAATGGTGGGTTTTGAAAATGAAGCCCGCGTAATACATCTTTTGAAGATTTTGAAAGATTATCCTGAGCATATTTAGTCTGCAGTCCTGCTTGTTTAAATTTTTCAGCATTAAATGCCTCGAAAAAATAACCTCGCTTATCCTCAAAAACAGCTGGATGTAAAATTAACAATCCCTCAATTTTTACTTTTTCAATCTCCATTCTTTTTTCTCTTAAAAAATTTTCATATCCCCTTCGATTCTTTCGACTCATCTTCATAATAGCCATAACCGTAGCTACGTTTTTTAGAATCAACTCCATTAAAAACATTCGTTTCATAATAATCATCAACATTTAAAAGCTGATTAACCTTGTTTGATTTTTCAATTTGAATTATAGCGTCAGGTTGATAGATCGGCGATGTGTACCTCAAATAAAGAAAACTTCCTAACACAGAAATTACAATCACAAGTATAACCCATAATAGGTTCTTTTTCAATACATAGATGAACAATCTAAGGTCAAAATAAGTATTGAAGTTGCCAAATTGATCAGGTGCTACTTTGGAGCTCTTATTTTGATTAGAATATGGGGATTGAGATTCTTGCACTATTATTTAACTCTATCAATTACAAAATAAAGAGTTAACAGTCCTGTTAACAAACTCAAGATAGGTGTCACTTCTCCTAACAATTGCCGTGATGTAACACCAATTGGTTCTACATAAATAATATCATTAGCTTGCAAAATAATATCAGCTTGACTAATTCCTTCTATCGTAGCTAAATCAATTAGATAAACCTCAGGATCAGCTAAATCTCCTCTTATTAGTTTTATGCGAGCAGCTCTCCCTTCGTTCGCAAGACCTCCTGCCAAGGCCAGGGCTTCCAATAATTTAATATTATTATTTTGTAAGGTTATCACCACACCATCACCGCCGCTTCCCGGAAAAATTGTAACCCTTCTATTGGTTACATTCAAAAGTAAAAATGGATCAACAAACACCTCGTCGTATTTCTCTTCAAGAAAATATTCCGCTTCACGAATTGTCATACCATTAACCTCTACCCTCCCAATAATTGGCAAATTAACTTGACCATCAAACTCAACGATATAAGTAATACCTTGATTTAACTGTTGAAACATTTGAGCATTGTTCTCTGTAACATCTACTAGTTTCATCCCATTGTTGGTGAACAATCGAAAACTGATTGCATCATTCGCCGCAATTCGATACTCTTCTGTAGTATCTTTCGCTTGGGTGTTGTACTTATAATCTTTTGGAGTCCTGAACATGATACTTGGATTCAAAGGCTTACAAGAAGCTAAAAAATAACAAGCTACGATGATTCCTAAAATTCTTTTAATCATTTCTGTAGTATCTTTTAAACTACAAATCTATTCAATTAATGGTAGTTTCTTGTAAAAATGTTAGCGAAGTAATTCCATGTATAAATTATTCATATCGCTCACCAAGCGACTGTAATGATACTTTTCATGCACTAACTCCAACCCCCTCCTTCCCAATTCAAGTATTTGGTCTTCATTCTCAATTAATTGAAGTAGATTTTTGCTGAAAGAATCCGGACAATTTGAAGGTGATAGTAAGGCCGTTTCATTCGGAATTACAATATTACTAACACCTCCTACTTTTGCATAAACAATTGGCTTACAAGAAGCTTGTGCCTTGATAAGGCTAACTGGTGTCCCTTCATTTAATGAACTTAACGCAATAATGTCTAATCCGGAGTTGGCCCAATCCACATCCTTAATCCAAGAGGTAAAATGAAGTGTAATCAATCTCCCGTGGAATGTCAAACTCCAACAGAGCTTTCATTTCTGAAGCGAAGTAGAATGCATTTTCTTTTTTACAAAACAAAAGTGGTTTTATGCCAAATCGATCTCGAGCAATTAAACTTGTTTTTTCCTGTATATCATTTATTACAAAAGCAAAAAAGCCATTCAATTTGTTTAAAAAAATACAGTGCCGTAGCAATCGTATCCATTCAATAAAACCTCAGTGTCACTTTCATTTTTAAACTGATACCCTTTCTCAATTAAATCCTTTAAGTCCCTTATAGTTATAAATCTCTCCATTAAAACAATTGAATAGCGCTTACTTGCGTCTTCCATGGGCTGGTTAGATGCCGAATTTGTATCAATGATGGATAATCTGCGATGTCCTAAAACAGTTGAGTCGTAACTAACAATGCCCGCTGCATCCGGGCCCCTTTTTTTAAGACGTTTAATAGCAACCTCAGTCCTCGCTAACTCATCATTCGAAAGAGAGTAGTTTGCAATAATTCCTGTTATACCACACATGCTTAATTCATTTTATTTTGAATAGTCTTGAATGCGGCAATAGCCCATGCCAATATTAACAACAACCCTCCTATGGGTGTAATCGGTCCTAAAAAACCGAACCACTCAGCACCTAAAAAGCTTCTTAAGTTTAGCAAATAGATAGAAAAACTAAATAATAATACGCCTATTACCAATAAGTTCAATAGCAATTTGCTTTTTAATTGACCTTGAGTCGATAAAAAAAGCAGGAATAGGGAATGGTACATTTGATACCTGATCCCTGTTTCAAAACTGGCTAGCTGACTTTCAGTCAATATGTCTTTCAAGGCGTGGGCACCGAATGCTCCGATTATAAAGGCCAAACCTCCTAAAACAAATCCCCAACCAAGAAACTTCCTTTCCATCACTCAAAAATAAACATAGCAATTAATATTGCATTCGGTAGTCCATGCATTTAAATTCAATTAATTTAGAGGTTCACTTACGATACATGAAAAAGATACTTTTAATTGGGGCGGGGCGGTCGACGGGGACTTTAGTTAAATACCTTATAAACAATGCTGAAGCAAACGAATGGCAAGTTACGATTGCAGATAGAAATTTTGAATTTCTTGATAAGAAATTCAAAGAATTGCCCTTTGTGACGACTGAAATATTTGACGTCACAGATAAAGATCAAAGAGAGGCTCTTATTAAGGCCTCTACTCTTGTGATCTCGATGCTTCCTGCTCATATGCACATTAGTGTAGCTAAAGACTGTATTAATTTTAAAAAGCACATGGTAACAGCATCTTATATTTCAAAAGAAATGCAAGAATTGGATGCAAAAGCAAAAGAAAATGGAGTTATCATCATTAATGAAATTGGAGTAGATCCTGGAATTGATCATTTATCTGCTAAAAAAGTAATTGATGAAATTGTTGCGAGCGGCGGAAAATTAACAGATTTCGAGACATTTACAGGAGGCTTAGTTACTCCAGAAAGTGACAATAATCCTTGGAACTATAAGTTCACTTGGAATCCCAGAAATGTTATCTTGGCCGGTCAAGGAGGAGCGGTAAAGTTTATACAAGAGGGCACGTACAAGTATATCCCTTACCAAAAGATGTTTCGCAGAACTGAAATAATTGACATCGAAGGCTTCGGGAAATTTGAAGGTATAGCGAATCGCGATTCGCTAAAATATCGTCAAGTGTATGGTTTAGAGAATATTGCAACCATGTTTAGAGGCACCTTGAGAAAACCTGGTTATTGCAGAGCATGGGATGCATTTGTACAGTTAGGGGCTACAGATGATTCGTACACTATTGCTAATTCTAAAGATTTAACATTTAGGTCCTTTATCAACTTATTTTTGCCTTATAACCCCAATGACTCTGTGGAACTTAAATTTCGCCATTACCTTAATATAGCTCACGACGACATCCAATTGTTTGAAAAGTATCAGTGGCTGGACTTATTTGAAGACATTCCGGTTGAATTGGATAATGCGACCCCTGCAGAAATTTTACAGAAAATTTTAGTGCGGAAATGGACGCTACAAGAAGACGACAAAGACATGATTGTAATGTGGCATAAGTTTGTTTACATCAAAGGAGGAGAGAAATTTGAAAAGCATTCTTCTATGGTTGTTATGGGAGAAGATCGAACTCATACTGCAATGGCTAAAACAGTTGGACTTCCTGTTGGGATAACTGCTAAAAAGATTCTAAATGGTACAATTAATGAACCCGGTGTTCACATTCCGATTAAAAAGTCAATTTATGACCCTATTTTAAAAGAGCTAGAGGATTATGGAATTTGTTTCGCCGAAAAAGATATTACTTAATCTTTAAATCAAGAACTTTCTCTTCTTCCAGAAAAGCTTCAAACGAATCATTTATTCCAATTGCCCCAACACCTTCAGGTGTTCCAGTAAAAATTAAATCTCCAATTTTTACTGTAAAAAATTGTGAGACGTATTCGATAATTGCATCAATTGAGAATAGCATGTCTCCTGTGTTTCCTTGCTGCCTACTCTCGCCATTTATTTTTAACGAAAAATTTAAGTCGCTTAAGTTGTGAAATTTTTCTTTTGGAATAAACTTTCCAACTGTTGCTGAACCGTCAAACGCTTTCGCTTTTTCCCATGGGAGCCCCTTTTCTTTGCATTCTTGCTGTATATCTCTTGCTGTAAAGTCTATGCCAACAGTAAGTTCAGAGTAATATTTGTGCGCAAACTTTTGACTAATGTTTTTACCAACTCGGTCTATCTTCACTACAAGTTCTGCTTCGTAGTGAACATCTTTAGAAAAACTAGGGTAAAAAAATGGCATGCTCTTAGGGAGCAGAGCTGTGTCGGGTTTTAAAAATACAACGGGCTCTTTTGGAACCGGGTTATTTAATTCCTTTGCATGTGCTGAATAATTTCTACCAATACAAATAATCTTCATTATTATTGGTTAAAAGACCTTAGTTTGATTGCTGTAAGAACTTTCTTTGTGTAAAGAGGGAAGTCTCCATTCATCATCCATTTATAATAAGAAGGGTCTCTTTCAAGAACTTGGGAAACAGGAGTTCCCTTGTGCTTTCCAAAGTTAAAAACCTCAACCTTCTCTTCATTGTACACAATTCGACCCATTAAGTCAGCATTGTTGGTCCTCTTAGAAAATTCAGACAAAAAGTTAACATTGTTCTCTAGTTCCTCGTATCTCTCAATTTGGGCTTGTAATACTTCGTAGGTTGCCATATTATCAGCTTCTGCACTATGTGCGTTAGTAAGATCCTTTCCGCAATAAAATTTATAAGCAGCCACCAAAGTTCGCTGTTCCAGTTTGTGAAAAATATTTTGCACATCAACCAAACTCCTATTGTCAATCTCAAAATCCACTCCTACTCTAAGAAATTCTTCTGCCAATAATGGCACATCAAACTTGTTAGAATTAAATCCTGCTAAATCGCTATTATCAATAAAAACAGCCAAACTCTTCGCCATTGACTTAAATGTCGGCTCATCCTTCACATCGTCGTCGTAAATTCCATGAATCTCAGAGGACCCTTTGGGGATTGGCATTTCTGGGTTGACTCTTCGGGTTTTAACTTCTTTCTTCCCATCTGGATATAACTTTAGAATCGATATTTCAACAATCCGATCTTTCGCTACATCAACTCCTGTGGTTTCTAAATCAAAAAATACTATAGGCTTTTTTAATGCTAACGTCATATTACTTTATAAATATTCTTACGAATTGATATTTTTCATAAGTACTCTTATCTGAAAGATAATCCCCTTTTTATTCTAGCCCGGTAATTAATGTCTACAAAATTGTACTGCTCAGGCTTAATACCTTGTTTGGTAAGAACTTTTTCGAATAGCGCTTTCGTGTCATACGCTCTCTTCTTTGTATGAATATTGTTAGTGAACTAAATTTCTCTATTCAAATCAAATTCTTCTAAAATTTTTGCTACTCTTTGCACAAAGCTACCTCCCAAAGAACCGTCTACCACTCGATGATCGTAAGATAAAGATAGGAACATCATATGACGCACACCGATTGTGTCTCCAAACGGGGTCTCAATTACTGCCGGTTTCTTTCGAATTGCTCCAACAGCCAATATAGCTACTTGAGGTTGATTGATAATTGGGGTCCCCATAACGTTACCAAACGTTCCTACATTAGTCACCGTGAATGTTCCTCCTGAAACTTCATCGGGACTCAACTTATTAATTCTTGCTCTATTCGCTAAATTGTTTACTTTCTTTGATAACCCTACCAAGTTCATTTGATCTGCATCTCGAATTACAGGAACTATTAAATTTCCTGAAGGTAAGGCAGTTGCCATGCCTAAATTGATGTGCTTTCGTTTAATGATCGTATCGCCACTAACAGATACATTAATCATTGGCATTTCCTTAATAGCTCGTGCGACAGCTTCCATGATTAAAGGAGTGTATGTGATTTTCTCTCCTTCGCGCTTTTCGTAAATGTTTTTAACCTTATTTCTCCACATTACCATTTCAGTAACGTCAGCTTCTACAAATGAAGTTACATGTGCCGATGTTTGCTTAGACATTGTCATGTGGTCCGAAATCATCTTTCGCATTCGGTCCATCTGAATAATTTCATCGCCATCTCCCATTTGAACAACAGCTTGTGCTTTTGCAGGTGCTGCAACGGATGATTTAGCCTCAGTCGCAGAAGGAAATGGAGCGTTCTCCTTATTTTGGATAAATTTTACCAAGTCTTCTTTAGTAATTCTATTATTTAAGCCAGTCCCAGATATTTGATCTAACTCTATTCCACTTATTCCTTCTTTTTCTGCTATACTTCTAACTAAGGGAGATAAGAACTTTCCAGAAGGAGAGTTCTTGGTCAATTCTTCTATTAGCGCTACTGTTGCAAAATTTTGAATCTCTTCGACAGCTTTTGGATCTTGTTCTTGAACAGCGGCTGGAGCTGAAACTCCTGCGCTTGCTTCCCCTTCTACCTCAATTATGGCAATGGTACCTCCAACTTTTACAACGTCGTCTACTTGAAATAAAATTTTCTTTAGTACGCCAGACTCTTGAGCTGGAATCTCGGAATCAACCTTATCCGTCGCAATTTCTAAAACAGGTTCTTCCGCTTCAATAGTATCACCTTCAGCTTTTAACCATTTGGTAATAGTCGCTTCCGCAACACTTTCTCCCATTTTGGGCATTGTCAATTCAATCTCTGCCATAATTTTTATCTTATTTTAGTTTTGCAAAGTTAACTAAATTTTAGATGAAGTTTAGACCGGGTTTGTTCAGCGTAACTCCCTTAAAGGGAATCAATTTATCTCTTTTTACGATATTTGTTTTACATGAAAAAACTACTTTTATTTTGTGCTATTTTTTTCTCTCAACTTCTTTCGTTTAGCCAAAGCGAGAGGTTACTGGACTTTAGCATCGAGTCAGTAGATGGCGATAAAAGAGCGCTGATTAGATGGCCCATGGCAGCGGGTTCAACTTATTTGGACTTAGTGCTTGAGCGAAGTAGTGATAATATTCTCTATCAAGTGGTTTGTATATACCCGGGTGTTTGTGGCAGTAAAGACAGCGCGCAATCGTATTCTTGGATTGATTCCGATCCCATAAGCCTCACGACTTCGTTTTATCGTTTAAAAATTAGATGAAGTTGAGTTCTCAATCGTCTCCGAATTTACTGTTAATGCATGAAATGAAGATATTTTACTTTTCCCGAATCCAAATAGCGGAACTTTTAATCTAGAATTTACAAATCCAACCAATGACAAATTTGATATTTTACTTTTTCAATCTGACGGCACCTTGCTCTATACTGAAGAGAATCTCAATGGAAATAAATATTCTGGAAACTTTTCTGAATTACTGAGAGGATTGTCCTTTCTGCAAGTAGTTGTGAAAAATAATGACTAGCGAATTGTCAAATTATTCATTCGTTGAATTTTCCTTCTATTAAGAAAGTCCCTTTTATTACCTTTGAAAATCTAAATAGAAAACGATGTACGGAAAAATTAAAGAACACCTACAAGCCGAACTTTCTGACATAGAAAATGCTGGTTTATTCAAAAAAGAAAGAATTATAACCTCAGCTCAAGATGCTGTTATAAAATTAGATAGTGATAGGGAAGTCATTAATTTTTGCTCCAATAACTACTTGGGGCTTTCCTCACACCCAAAGGTTGTTAATGCTGCAAAAGCTGCGTTAGATAGCCACGGTTTTGGAATGTCCTCTGTGCGATTTATTTGTGGGACACAAGACATTCATAAAACCTTAGAGGCTAAGATTGCAGAATTTTGTGGGACAGAAGATACCATCTTGTATGCTGCAGCATTTGATGCTAATGGTGGTGTTTTTGAGCCACTTCTTGGCGCAGAAGATGCCATCATTTCTGATTCTTTAAATCACGCCTCAATTATTGATGGCGTTCGACTTTGCAAAGCCGCTCGGTATAGGTACGCCAATAACGATATGGCTGACCTAGAGGAACAGCTAAAGAAAGCTCAAGACCAACGATTTCGTATCATTGTAACGGATGGTGTATTCTCAATGGATGGTTATGTGGCCCAATTGGACAAAATATGCGACCTCGCCGAAAAATATGATGCAATGGTAATGGTAGACGACTGCCATTCTCATGGATTCATAGGTAAAACAGGAAGAGGCACTGCTGAATATTGCAATGTTTTGGGTAGGGTTGATATTATAACTGGCACCTTAGGTAAAGCGCTAGGTGGAGCGATGGGAGGATTTACTACAGGCAAAAAGGAAGTTATCGAACTCCTACGTCAGCGATCTAGACCTTATTTATTTTCTAACTCTTTAGCGCCTGCAATTGTAGGAGGCTCAATTGCTGTATTAGATTTATTGAAAGGAACTACAGCATTTAGAGATAAGCTAATGGACAACGTAGCTTATTTTAAAGCTGGCGTAAAAGCTGCTGGTTTTGATTTTAAAGATGGTGAGTCGGCAATTGTTCCTATTATGCTTTACGATGCTAAACTTTCTCAAATTTTCGCTGACAAGCTATTAGAAGAGGGTATCTACGTTATTGGATTCTTCTACCCAGTTGTTCCTAAAGAGCAAGCAAGAATAAGAGTTCAGCTTTCAGCAGGTCATGAAAAGCAACATTTAGATCATGCAATTGCAGCTTTCGCTAAGGTTGGAAAAGAACTTGAAGTTATAAAGTAGGTAACATAACAAGCATAAAAAAACCTCTATGAAAAATCATAGAGGTTTTTTGTGTTATGTTTTATGTACTGATATACTAATAGAACTTCAATCGATTATCGACAACTTTCGCTTTATCTTTCAAGGCATTGTAAACAGCTCCATTTTCTACCCTAGTAGCCATAGTTCTGATTTCATTTTCTCGAATTTCTGCCAAATTAGGTTCGCTTGCACTAACATTTTTGTCTACAGAAACTACAAATACTCCATTATTTCCTGAAATTGGCTGACTTAATTGACCCGGAGTTAACGCCCAAGCTGCTCCTACTACCTTTGGCTCTAATCCAACGCTCGGTATCGCCGGACTTGCAAAAGTTACATTTGCATTCTCAACAGCTAACCCTGTTTTTCCTGCTAGTGATCCAATATCAATTGCATCGCTAAACTCTGACTTTAAAATTTCAGCTTTCTTTTCTTGTCTGGCCAAAAATTCAACTCTGTTTCTTACCTTGTCTAAAGGAGCAATTCCTTCCTTGTCTACATTTTCTAAAATTGCAACAACGAAAGCTCCTTCAACATCTTTTGCTTCTGATACATCTCCCTGATCAGCATCTTGCACCCATCTAGCTAAGTCTCTTGAGAGCCCTAACCCTTGAACCAAATTGTCATTTTCAGTTAACACAGCAGATCGTTGTTGAAGATTATTCTTAGACAACTCACCTCTGAATGATTCAATATCAGTTACATTAATAGAAAAGCTATTTGCTTGATTAAATAAATCAGCATAGGTTTCTTTACTTGGTTTAACTTCACGAGTAATTGTTGCTATTTGAATCTTTTTCACCTCAGGTAACCTTTCAGTTAATTCAATAATGTGAAAGCCAAATTGCGTTTCTACTTTTGAAAATTCGCCGACGTTTGAAGAGAAAGCAGCATCATTAAGTGGTTTTACCATCATTCCTTCAGCAAACCAATCTAAATCTCCGCCTTTTATGGCTGAAGCTTTGTCATCAGAAAGTGGAACAAGAGAGTCAAAAGGATTCCCAGATTTTAATGCGACCATAACACTGTCTGCAGTTTTTTCTGCTGCTTCCATTGTTCTACTTTGTGCTCCTATTAAAATATGTCTAGCTCGAACTGAGTCAGGAGCCATTTTAATGTCTTTCACCTTTGCAATTGACCAAATATTTCCGACTAATTTTGGCGATACTACATATCCAGAGTCCTGATTCCAAAGTGAAGTATCAGCTCCAATAGGAAAATTTGCCTTTGAATAATAAACAGGTATAAAGTTTTGATCAGAGTTAGCATTAACGAAAGTAGAGTCATTCCCATTCGTTTTAAACTCTTCATATGTCTTGTTCACCCACTGCTTTGTTTCTTCTTGATCTTCTACAGATGGTACTATAGGGAAGTAAGCGTAAGCAATTTTTCTGCTCGCCTTTTGATCATAATCTGACTTTGTCTTATTATATAAACTTGAAATCTCTGACTCAGACGCCTCAATTGTAGAGTCTTCAATAGAAGAATATGGCTTAAAAATATATTTAAAGGCCATCGCTCCATTATTTTCATTGTACTTTTCTTTTGCAAATGCAGAAGGAGTGTAAATGCCTTTTTTAACTAATACATTGTATTTATCCATTCTATGATTCCTTTTCAATGCTCTTTCGAAATCAACCCACTGTGCCTTCGTTGCCTCATCATTATCAAGGTTTTGTAGAAACTGAATTACCGCATTAGCATTAAATTGACCAGTATTTGGGTCTGTGAAAGCTTGCCTCACTTGTGGATGAGGGTTCGACCCGCTAACTAAGTCCATTAGTTCTCTAGTAGTAACTTGAATTCCCAACTCTTTAAGTTGCTCTCCGACTAAGATATCGGAACTCATCTCAGCCCAAACCGACTCGCGAATGGTAGATTTAGTTCTCTCATCTAACTCTTGTTCCGTTTGCTTTTGGTAATTCTCGTAACCTCTTTGAACTTTAAAGTCAAACTCTTGAGGAGATATTTGTTGTCCGTTTATCTCTGCAATACTTAATGGAGCTTGTTGTCCGTTAGAATTTGCAGAAAAATATTCTGTTAGCATGAAAGCTAGCAACGCTATACCGATGATAATTAAAACCAAGAACGAACGCTCTCTTATTTTTCCAATTATTGCCATTGAAATCAATTAAAAATTTAGGGTTGCGAATATACGATAGTAAACTGAATTAATAAAGCATTAAAAACGCTTAATTTTAAGCAAATGAAAGTAGCTATTCTACATTAATTATCTTGCTTCAGAACCTTTAAATGAACAAGGTCAATTTTATTCTGAAAAACTTTCTTCACTGTAAAAACAAATTGATCTTTTTGAATTTGCTCATTCATTGCAGGGATACTCTCGAAAGTATCAATAATTAAACCTGCAATTGTTTCGTAATTATCTGACTCAGGAAGACCCAAATTATATTCGTTGTTCAAATAATCCACTTCCAATCGCGCTGCGAACAGAAACTCGTTATCGCTAATTTTGGTTTCCATCAAAGCCTCTTTGTCGTGTTCGTCTTCAATTTCTCCAAAAATTTCCTCAATTATGTCTTCAATTGTAACAATTCCAGCTGTACCACCAAACTCATCCACAACCACTGCAATACTGCGCTTTTGTTGAATAAATATTTCCAATATTTCATTCGCTTGCATAGACATTGGAATAATAGGGAGTGGTAATAAAATTGACTTTATGCTTTCGGGTTTTTTAAACAACTCAAATGAATGAGTGTACCCTATAATGTTGTCGATATTATCTTTGTAAATCAATATTTTAGAAAGACCTGTTTCTATAAATTTATCTTTCAATTTTTCAAGGTCTTCCTCCATTTCAAGCGCTACGATTTCTGTTCGAGGAATCATACATTCACGCGCTTTTACCTTTGAGAAGTCGAGTGCATTTTGAAAAATTTGAATTTCGTGGTCAACTTCTTCTTGAGAAAGTACATGCTCCGTTCCTTCCTTTAAATAGTGCTCTAAGTCAATTCTTCCAAAATTCAAATCTTCTTCAGAGCTCAACTGCGGCGAAAATATTTTTATCAATAGTTCTGAAATTCCAATAACTAATAGCATTGGAAGAAACATAATCCAATAAATAATGAAAAGGGGCAAGGCAAAAAACCGCAACATAAGGTTAGGGTTTATTCTAAAAAGTGTTTTGGGTAAGAACTCTGCGGTTACAAGAATAATAAGGGTTGAGAGAATCGTTTGAATAATTAGAATAACTAATTCTCTTTCGGTAAAAGCAGCAATCTTGGGCTCCAAAATTTTTGCCATAAAAATTCCATAAACGACTAAGGCAATGTTGTTACCAACTAGCATTGCTCCAATGAACCTAGAAGGCCTTTTTAAAAAATTAGAAATTATTTTTGCAAAAAAGTCCCCTTGTTTGCCGTCGAGTTCAATTTTCAACTTGTTCGCCGATACAAAAGCAATTTCCATCCCTGAAAAGAAAGCTGAAAAAACAAGCGTACTAAGGATTATTCCCCATTGGTAACTGTCCATAAAATCAAATATAACTTATTTACCCTTTTTTCTCGGCTTCCCTTTCGTGAAACATACGTTGTTTTCTTCGCATAATGAATAAGAAAATAGCAATTACCGAAAACCCAAAAAAATAAAGCGCATCATAAATACTATTCTGAATTGCCCAATAAATGGCAATTAGGAAGGTAGCAATTGCTATTACCATCCAAGCCTTTTCTATGAACTTTATAACTTTAATCATTTTCGATGTTGATTATCCCGCTTGGTTGAAGAATTCTATACTCTGTAAAGTTTTGGTTGGAAATCAAGCCCGTTCCCATGATTATTTGGTCTGCAGTAGTTATTTTCACAAAGACATCTGAGGTAATTTGTTCAGTATTTTTATTCCAAAGTAGCTCCTCTGTATTCAACTGCTCTCCTTTTTCATTTACCACTATAACATTTTCACGAGCTTGCATTTTATTGGCATAAATGGAATCAATGGCATAGTTAGAAGTGAGTTTAGTGGTAACGTTCATATGATTATCAAAAATTTTTACTTCCACACCCTCTGGCATCTCGTTGTAATTTTTCTCCCCAGCATATTGGTGTAATATTGGTGCATGAAGTTGAAAAACTACATTCCCGCTTGTGCTATACATCACCTCAACCTCCTTAACCACTTGGTCTGGTAAAACTTCTATATTGTCGTATTTCTTAACCTCTTCAATATCATTTGAGCACGAAAAAAGCACCCCAAAAAACACTGGTAAACAGCATTTTATAAAGGTGCTCTTGCTCTTTAAGTTGAGGTGTTGTTTCAATTAAAATCTAGCTTTTGTAGATTCTCCAATCCAACAACCAATGTTAATTGTATCCCCGGCCTTCGTTCCACCAAAGAAGCAATCTTCTTGAGTTGGAAAATATTTTGAATACGTAGCAATCTTTCCGTTTGCCTTACCCAATACCGATGGGTCTATTGATTTTGCTTTATTATAATAGTCAACTGCTAGCCAATAAATCGCTTTTTGTGCACAAGCGTCTTCGCCGCCACAAGAGGAGCTAGAGGCAATTATATCTCCAATAATTAGGTAAGGTAATCCCCATCCTCCTTTAAGGCTTGCTGCCTTTCTCGCATTGGTTCTTGCTTGTGCAAATTTGCCTGCACTTCGTTGAGATTCTGCCAATTCAATGTAATAGTCTGCTTTTTTAGTTTCATCTTGAGCTAAATCAATCGCTTGTTGAAAGAAACTTTCAGCTGCACCAAATTCCTTATTTTTCAAACTCATAATTCCCATTTTTTCAGCAGAAACTGAAGATGGGTTAGATGCGTGCATTTCTTTCGCAATGGTGAAGAAAATTGGAGCATCCGTGCAATTCTTTTTATCTAGAATGTCAGCCGTTCTCTCCATCCATGTTGCGTCTGCTTTGTTTTTCTCATACCCGTCTTCGGCCATTTTAACTAGCACTTCAGAACTCAAATAAGGACTTGCAAGTTTATTCACACTCTCTAGGGCTTGCACGTAATATTCTTGAGTCTTTTTGCCTTCATATTTAGCAATGTTAAACGCTAAAATATCTGTCAATTGTCCAAAAATCTTAACCAAATCTTCCGGAGTTTTCTTTTCAGCTCTTTCCATTAACACTACTGCGCTCATATAAGAGGCAATTGTTCCAGCCTCAGCAAAGTTGCCTCCTTCATTAACTGCGCTTTCTAAAACTACAAACGGCAATTCAGGCTGGTTCCTCTTGTACCGCAATAAGTCTATACCCTTTCTTCCGTCAACTCGCCCTTTGTTACTTCCAAAATTCTCTTTTCTCCTATCGTAAACTGTTATTATAGAATCTACAATTGCAGATTTTTGAGCTTCTGTTTTTGCTTCCCCTTCTCTTCTCTTTAACAAAGCAACCCCATCAACATACATTTTTTCAGATGAAGCTGGGCAAATGTCATATGCTACTTTCCAATACTTGTAAGCATCATTATACATTTTTTGCTTGTAATAGTCTCTATACAAAGAGAGGCTCTCTATGCACTTAACACTATCGGCTCCATACTTTTGTCCAAATGAACTTCCTGCCATTAAGGCTAAAATCATCAATAATCCTAATTTTCTCATGTTTGCTTTTTTTAATCGTATTGTCTTTTAATAAACCACTTATCATTTATTGTTACACCGACTTGTAGGTTGAAAAAATTCTCTTGTGTTAATCCTACCTCATCTTTTCCTCTTTGTCCAAACTCAGCTCCAAAGTTTAATGTAGAGAAGGTTTTTCGCAATGGTAAGGACAATCCAAAACTTATGCCAAACTCTGAAACGTCTTCATTATTAATTCTGACGATAGAGGTATTGTATCTAAATCCGGACCTGTAGCCTATCTTACTAAGGTATGACCCAAATCCTGTTGTATTTACATATTTATCGAATCCCACATGAATTGATTGTCCATTGGCTAATTCTACATTTGGACCAAAATCTGCATCTCCCCAAGTATTTAAGCGTAAATCAGCAGTTAACATCCAGTTACTCTTCTTTTCTAATGCTACACCTATTCCCCAAACTGCTCTATTTGCAACTTTTACTTTTGAGTTATCTTCAAACAGAGCTGTATCTCTAAAACGCTCTAGCCCCTCAACTCCATTATAGTTTCTAACTATTCTTGACCGTTCAGCATTAAACTCATCTCCTGGAGATAGGATTGCCCCAACAACAACTCGAAACTTTTCATTCAAATGTTTGAAATATTGAATCCCTAATTGATAGGATACGCTGTTTACTTGGACTTTTCTTTCATCTAGCGAGTTCATAAACCCTGAACTTGTGTTCTCGTAGACAACTCTTCTATTATCTATTAGCTGTCCAAAATAATAACTTCCCGTCACCCCAACAGAAAGGTTTTTTAAAAACTCGTACCCAAATCCAAAGTAAATTTCATTCACTCCTCCTGATCCTTCGTAACTATAGTCAAGTAATTCAGTGTTTATAGTATCCGTGGTAGAATAGTCATATCCAATAAAGCTAAAAGGCTTTATTCCAAATGCCATTCCTGCCTTCTCGCCTAATGGAACAGCTAAACTCATATGACCAAACTGAGTGTTGCTCCCTGATCTGATTTGACCACCTGAAGTGTATTCGGCATTTCTAGATATTGCAGAAAACTCAAACGTTGTTAAACTAATGTTGGAAAAGGAGGCCGGATTAACAGGATTAATAAAGTTGGACCCTCGATCGTTCAAATTTGCATTGCTTCGTGATAACGAATCATAAACCAAAGGCTTATACTGAAATGGTCGCCAGGCAATTCCAGCCCCACCTAGACCAAAATTACCGTTAAAGGTAGATGTGTTTAGGGTTCCAATACCATATCTCGAATATGGAGAATCTGTGTTTTTTTGAGCCCTCAAAAAGCCAAATACCATTAATAAAATCAATGTGAGAGCGAACGTTTTATTCGCCATTGTAAATAAGTATGTCATTCAAGCCTTTTAGCACCAAATTTGGGTCTGCAAAGATGCCATTTTTTAACTCTTTTACAAAGAAATTGGAATCTCCCCCTGTAATTACGATTTTTAGTGATTTATATTGCTTTTCATAACTTTCAATAAACCCTCTCATTTCAGAGATTAATCCGTTTACGGCACCAGAAAGCATTGACGTAATAGTTGTATCACCAATGCTTTGAGGGTTATCGGCTCCTTCCCATTTCAATAAAGGAAGTTTACTTGTATAGTCATTCATGGCTTGCAGCCTTAATTGCACTCCAGGTGAAATTGCGCCGCCCAAATAGTCTCCCTCTGCTGTTAAAAAATCATAAGTAACGCAAGTACCTGCGTCAATCACCAATGTGTTTTGGTTTGGAAACTGACCCTGCGCTCCTGCAACTGCTGCAATTCGATCCTTTCCTAACGTGTCAGGACTTTGATACTCCAACTTAAAAGGTAGCGCTGTTGCATGGCTTAACAGCAGCTTTGGAACTCTCAAAGCAGGTATTTCTAACTCGGCTTCTGCTTGTTCATTGACAGATGAAATTATTAGTGCACTTATTTCATAGCTATTTAGAATCTCATTATTCAATTCAAGTGCATCGTTTTTCAAACTAAAAGTATGCACCATTTCTCTCCCTTCAAAGGTGGCGAACTTAGTTCGAGTGTTCCCAATATCAATAGCCAAGCGTACTTTCATTGCGTCAAAAGTATGGATAGTTTGAGTAGTAGGAAATTTTTTAAATTAAATTTTGTTGTGGCACGAATTTTATTTTTACATTTGACGCCCGATAAAAATTGTGTTGACAGTTTTTAATAGCGGTGAGGGTGCCATAGCTCAGTTGGTAGAGCAAAGGACTGAAAATCCTTGTGTCGCTGGTTCGATTCCAGCTGGCACCACTTGAGAAACGAAACCTCAATCACAATGTGATTGAGGTTTTTTTATTTTAACAAACTGAAGTCATTCAAGTGAGTTAAAATAAAAAAGAAACGCTTATCCGTAAAGTTGCCCCAATTAGAGAATTTTGCTTATTTTAAAGGTATAAATTTATTAAAGTTTGTTGAAGATTTTCCAGATGAGTCATCTTGCATAGATCACCTCAAGGCTTTAAGAGAAAGAGAAGGTATTGCTTGTAAGAAGTGTCAAAATGAGAAACATTATTATTTAAAAGCTAAGGATCAATGGTCTTGTAGTTCTTGTAGATTTAGAACAACACTTAGAAGTGGGACTATGATGGAAAGTTATAAACTTCCTGTTAGAGAGCGGTTTATAGCTATGGCTTTTATGAATTATAGTAAAAAAGGTATTTCTGCTAAAGAGTTACAGCACCAATTAGGTCGAAAACGTTATGAACCTGTGTGGTTGATAATGCACAAGATAAGAGCAGCGATGGGCAAGCGAGATGACCGTTATAAATTAGTTGATATGGTTGAATTTGATGAAGGATATTTTGAAACAGAAACTAAGGATATTGATAAGCAAAATTTAAAAAGAGGGAGAGGAAGTCAGAAGTAAACTAATGTAGCTGTGATGGCAGAATCAACTCCTTTGGAGGATTTAGAAACAGGCAAGAAGAGCAAGCATGTTCGATATTTTAAGATGAAAGTTCTTGATAATCATAAGTCTGGAGACATAAACGAAACTGTTGAAAATGGCATTCAAGATTCAAGCATCGTTTTTAGTGATAAAAGTACAAGCTATGTTGACATAGCTGATTATGTTGAAGTCCATATTACGGAAAAATCAACCAAAGAAACTACCAATAACACGCTCAAATGGGTACATATAGCAATAAGTCACGCCAAGAGAACGCTATTCGGTATTCGTCATAAGATTAAAGGAAAATACTTACAGAATTATCTAAATGAGTTCTGTTACAAGTTGAACCGGAGGTATTTTGGAGACCAACTATTTGATAGATTACTAATTGAAGTCACACAAGACATGAGGTATTTAAACGGATAAGCATATAAAAGAATTAAAAAGCGAAGCTTAAGGTTTCGTTTTTGACCTAGATTGACCATAGAACTATTTTTTCATGCTTCCAGAGCACCACTTAAGAAAAGCCTTGCAGCAAATGCAAGGCTTTTTTTGCTTCGTAAAACAACGCCTTCCGCGCAATTCTATTCGATCCGACTCGTTTCTACACCATGAAAAAATCAACCTCCTTTTCAGTGAAAGAGCGCGTGCAAAGTTTTGCACCTGCCTTTAATGGCATAAAGCTACTTTTCAAAAACGAACACAATGCTTGGGTGCATTTGTTTTTTATGCTTGCGATTATAGTTCTTGGAACAATCGTTCAATTAAATAGTGTGGAGTGGTTGTTTATCGCCCTTGCCGTTAGCTTGGTCTTTCTTTACGAATTGTTTAACACTGCGCTAGAAAAGTTGGCCGACAAGGTGGAGCCAAGCTTTAGCACCATTATAGGGGCTGTGAAAGATTATGCTTCGGCCGCTGTTTTAATCGCTTCTGCTTTGCAGTAATTGTGGAAGTGCTTGTTTTGGGACCAAAAGCAATCGTGCTTATCTGTGGTCTTTGAACATGGTAAAAACCGTTAAGAATATAATTTTCACATCAAAAAACAAGGTCCAGTTGTTCACGTAAAACCGATCCAAGCGAACTCTATTTTGCAACAAGATAAAATCGTCAATTTCTCCTCTAAACCCTTTAATTTGCGCTAACCCAGTAATGCCCGGTTTAATAGCATGTCGGTTCATAAAGTTGCCAACCAGGTTCGCATATTGTTCAGTGTGTTTTAGCATGTGAGGTCGAGGACCAACAATGCTCATTTGCCCCTTCAAAACGTTAATGAACTGCGGTAGCTCGTCTAAAGAGGTTTTGCGTAAAAACGCCCCCACCTTCGTTATTCTTGGGTCGTTTTGCGTGGCTTGTTTTGCATCAGCTTCTGCATTTTGCTTCATACTTCTAAACTTGTAACAGTTAAAACCTCTGTTATTTAACCCCGAACGTTTTTGCTTGAAGAAAACAGGCCCTGGTGAACTAAATTTAACTGCAATGGCAATAATGGGGAACAACCAACTAAAGAGTAATACGGTTACCAACACTGAGAATAGTAAATCTAACCCCCTTTTAATGAGTGCGTTGTATTGATCGTCAAGCGGTGTAAGCGAAAGCTTTAGAATGTTGGTTTGACTAAAATTGACCACATTAAAATTTTGAGACCCTACTTTTTTCCAATTAAATACTAACCTTAAACGAATAAAGTGGTTGTCGCAAAACAAAGAAAGCTCTTCAATTTCGTCTTCTAAATAGCCTGACAATGAAACATACAGCTCAGAAATAGGGAAATCCTTGTTTATTTTCTGCAATTCTTGTAATTGGATGCCTACCGGTTCTAATTGAACAATCTTTTGGGTTTCCGTTGAAATATTATTTTCTAAAAACTCTTGTACTTCGCTCAGTTGCGCTTTTGACCCCATTAACACAATAGAGGTCTGGATTTTATTCTTCTTCAATTTCCGCAGGTAAACAAAGAAGGTTAACTTTCTACCAACGAGCAGAAAAGCTGAAAAACTGATGTACGTATACAACAAGAAAAACCGCGAATAGAAGGTTTTAATCAACCCATTGAATGCAACCGTAATTAAGAGTTGCAACACAATTGCAGTCACTACTGCAAAAATGTACCTGTTTTTACTAGTAAAGTTTTGTAGGTTGTAAATTTTCTGTGAATTAGACACCAGAAACCAGGTGATATTGATGAACAACAACAAACCAATGTAATTACTTTGCAGAAAGTCAAACGGAGCATTCGATTGAAAATTGAAGTTATTCCCGGAATAAAAACGCAGGTATATCCCCAAGCCGAATGCAACGTTTAAAACGACGGTGTCAACAATTCTATAATAGAAGGAAAGAAAGTATTCGTGATTTCTATACACTAATCTGGCTTTTTATTGGCTAATTTAAGGAATAAGTCCTCATAGGAATTAATGATATTTTCCCAAGTATAAAATTCTTCGATCTTTTTTCGATTCGCATCAACGTAGTTTAACCGCATGTGCGAGGTTACTTTTTGGTTCAAAATGTCTGTCACCTCAACTGCGGTGGTAAAATACAACGCATCTCCTTCTAGTACTGCTCCATTAAATTCATTTTCATGTGCTACAATAAAAGCAGAAGAAGCCATTGCCTCTAAAAGCGAAGGATTTGTGCCGCCTACAGAATGACCATGAAAATAATAATTAGAGAAATGTCGCAAATTATTCAGGTCATTCAAATTGTAAATTCCCCCTAAAAATTGTATTCGTTTGTCGTGCTTAAACTTTACAACCAAGTGCTGACCAAAAGCATTTTCCGTTTTGCCAATTATTAAAAATGGCAATTCTGAATTAGATGCACTCATCCCATCCAAAATTGTTTCTACGTTATTTTCTGGCTCCATGCGGGCAATCAACATATGGTACCCTTCTTCTTTCAGTTGGTACTTTTTTATAACCGTTGCATCGGGATTGTTGAACAAATTTGATCCATACGCGATAAAAGTGGAGTCGACCTTGTACTTGTTTTTAAGAAAAGACTGAATGCCCTTTGAGTCGGCTACTAAATGGTCGGAACTAGTAACCGCCCACTTTTCTGCTTTGCGCAAAAACTGCTGAACGGAACCACTGAACTTTGTGCGTTTCCACTCGAGCCCATCCATATTGGTTACAACAATGGCATTTTTAGGCAACAAATTTTTCCAAACAGAACTACTCGTGTAACCCAATTGTAATAGAATGTCAAAATTTTGTTTTCTGGAATTGAGGATACAATTTAAGTCATAAAAGAATTGCCCAACGGTTCCTATCTTCCCTTCCCAATCTTTACAATGTTGAATTTGAACACCGTTCCATTCCGATTTTTGATAGGGATGGTCAGACGAATTATAAACGACAACTTCGTGCCCCTTTTTGACCAAGCCCATAGAAAGGAATTCAGCAAATTGCTCAAATCCTCCGTAGTGATTTGGTATGCCCCTAGTTCCTAATATTCCTATTCTCATTAATTTGAGGTTTCATTTGTAGAAGTAACAGTAAAAAGAATACAAAAAATACAATCCCCTTATTGCGTTCAATTACCGATTCTGTCAATTGAAAAATGGTAAACCCAATTAAAAAGGCTCCCAAGAGAACGTTTCTTTGCTTCAAACTTGCAACAAACAAGCTTACATGCAAAATTAAATACAAGCTTAAGCCGAGCAATCCTAATTCTGCAAGCACTTGAATGAATTGGTTATGAATGTTATAATTTTTATACCATGGGTTTAATCCTATTTCATAGAATTCTTCATTCATCTCCGCCCTTCTGTCTCCAGGAGAATAACCTAGCCAAAGCACATCGTCTTTCAGTATTTTCTTCCATGCTACATACCACAAGGTAATCCGCAATGATGTTCCATTAAATTGCCAAATATCTTCTTCAACAATGAATTCCCCTCGTTTAACCTTCTCAAGGTTCTCCATGCCATTTAGCTGCGTCAGCTCTACAATGCGACTTTTAACGGCAGGAACTTTTGAAATTCCGTAAACAGAGGCAGCGCCAATTAAAAAGACTACTAGTACTTCCTTCCATCCTATTTTGTGTTTCAATAAACGAATAAAAACCCCTACAACTAAAAAGAGAGATGTTACAATGAGAACGTTCTTCGAAGCAGAAATAAGTAAGCCCATGAAGGAAAGTAAAAGGCCAATTACAAACAATACTTTTTCATACGAAACCAATAATTTGTTCTGGATGAAACGTGCAGAAATGATTACGGAAAGAAAAATGTAATACGAGTAAAAAACAGCGTGAAACGCAAGTGAACTCGTAAAATCGTGGTAGGTTAATAGGGTGCCCTCAGAAAAATAATGGGAAATAGACTGTGTTAGTAAAACAATGGTGCACACTGCCATTGAATACACAAAGGCTTTCAACCAAACTAAGCATTCACGAAAGCTGGGCCGCAAGTCAAACAAAATAAGGGGAAAAATTAGAAAGCTCAATTTGCTTTCTATGTTTTTAACTCCATTATTGAAGTCCGAAGTGTATGCTAATGAAACAATTTGCAACAAGAAAAAACCGATGCAAGAAAAGAAAATCCATTTTTCCGATTTACTATCAAACTTATAGCTTGGTTTTCTCTCGATTGTTACTTTCTGAATGATCCAAAATAAAGCTAAGGCAACAATACCTAAGTTCGCTACTTTATAGGGCAACGGAAATGTGACCGCAATAAAAAGAATACTAAAGTGTATCCCTCTGCTCAAATAATGATTTAGCTTCTCCATTTCTTAGTCAGAATTATTGTAAATCTACCGTTAATCTGATAGTAGAATTTAAAACTCCTGTACTTTTTATTCACGGCTACAAATAAGGACTCTAAAAAACTGTTTGTTGAAATAGTTGAGCAAAGCGGTTGCCAACTGATGAGTTGTCTTTATTTTCAACTATCCAAGACCTTTTGATAGGCTTCAAAGGTCTTCTGAGCAGCAACCTCCCAGGTGTACTTTTTACTAATCAATTCATTGAACTTCAGGTTAACTTGCTCTTCTAAAGCTTTCTCTATCGCCTCTTGAATTGATTTAGGACGATCAGGCTCGCAATAAAAAGCATAATCTTCAAAATACTCTTCGGTATCTCCTTTCTTTGTAATTACAATGTTGCATCCCAAAGCAGCAGCTTCAAGTGAACTTAAACCCGTGGTTTCAAACCAGCTTGGCAAAACATGAACCTTTGCCTTTCGAAGGCGATTAATTACCTCATCTCTTTCTAATTGCCCCGAGAAAAGAACATTCCCCCCAGCTTCAGCTACACATTTCTCAAAATATTTTTGATGGTTAGGAGCCGGCTTCCCAATTAACTCTAATTGGACGTTCATATTTTTAAATGCTCGAATTAACGTCAACTGATTCTTAATGGGTTCAATTCTGGCAACGCAAAGTACCCTTAACTCTTTCGAAACGTCGGCTACCTTGTCTAAAAAAACAGGGTGAACTGCGTTCGGAATAACCCGATGCTCGGTTTCAAAAAAATACCACTTTTTAAGCCGATGCAGTTCGCTTTCCGAATTGGGAAGCAATAAAGCTGCTTGTTGAAGCACTTTTTCAACACTTTTCTTATGGCCTTGAAGGAGGTATGCTCTATTTCCTATTAATTCTTTGTTGGCAAAGCTTCTTGCCATGGTTTTGATGTATTCAATTCCATCCTTGCCAAATAGTTTTAACAGTAGAATCGATTTCCATCCATTCACCTTTAATTCTACCTCAGAGTAATCAACAAAAATAGTTGAGACCACATAGGGTAGCTCACTTTGCTCAATATGAGATAAGATGTTATTCGGGCGAATTACATTGAAAAAATGAAGCAGATCATAGTTTTTATAGTCAACTTGTTCGTTGGCCAATAATACATCTACCTCCACTCCAAGTTTGGCTAGCGCGTGGGCTGTCTCCTTTATTTGAACCGTATCTCCGCCAGGAGCAGAAAACAAAGTTGGACGAGAAATCATGGCTACTCTCATCTCAATCCGTCCTTTTTTGTTGTAATTTTAAATTGCGGGAACATTGGAATAAAGCACATTACCCACAATATTGCTTCTGCTGTAGAGGTAAAAAAACTACCCATCAACTGGTAACTGAACATAAAAGAAAAAAGAAAAAGATTAAAATAGTTTTGGTACACCTTCATTCTTATAAAGAGATAGAACTGTAGGCCAAAACGCAACAATAATCCAAGAATTCCATACATGGCTAAAGTTTCTGCTGTAGCATTTGGCAGCGCCAACACTGGCCAATTTTCTTTAGAATACCCCTCTGAGTCTGAAGCTGAATAATAAGGCCTAATTACATCCTCACCAATCAACTTTATTTGTCCCGCTCCGATTCCAAAAATGAGGCTTCTTTCAGCGGCACACTTGTACCCTAAATAAAATGCCTGATAGGTTCTTCCATTTACAGAGGTGTCGTCTCCGCCAAAAATTTTACCCACTCGCTCACTCAGTCCATCATTCAATACCATCACCGAAGCCGACCCAAGAGTACCCGTAAATAATAACAGTAAAAAAAACTGCTCAATACGACGATATTTTAAATAGGCAAAAGTTATAACTACCAAGAAACCAATGAAAAAAGCCCCTAAGAATCCAAATGAAATCGTTGCCAATGCTGGGATAAATACTGCAGAAAATAGCAGTACATGCTTGATTGAAAAGTCTTGGTATAACTTTAAAAATGAATAAATAACTAAAGGCGTAACGATTAACGCATAATGTGAGGGTTCGTATGCTAAGCCCTGATATCTCTTAAAAACATTCCCAGTCCCCACAAAATCATGATACTTCCAAAAATAGCTGCTAAATTCAGATTCATAAAGTGCAAGCCCAATAACAAATAGTGCAAAAGTAGAGATGCAAGAAAAGCGAAAGACCCCATCCAAATACTCTCGATTCGCTTGCAAATACTTAAACCCGATAAAACTGGAAACAAAAAGCAAAAAATAATATGCCGTAGATCGAAGGTAGTAAACAACGTTAACCCCTAAGTAAAAATGTATGAGACCATATACAATAGCAAGAGTAAAAAGGCTAATCATTATGTTACGAAATTGCTTAGTCAGCAAGTATTTGTAGCCAAACCCTGCTAAAACATTAGTCACAGCAATAGGAGTAATGATTCCAATAAAATTGAAAATAAAAAAACCCTGAGCGAGCAGGTATGCTGAAATCGCCTTTTTCTTATTCATCTACCAGCAGCTTCTTTATTTTTATTTTAAACAAAACCAAATAATAATCAAAATAGGCTAAAACTGCATTCCTTGCCTTATTTGTGACACGAGCTACTCGGGCTTCTTTAAATGCACTAGTGATATGCGTGCTACTTACACCATAGGCTCCCATGTGCACTAAAATCTCGTTAATAAAAACTACGCTTAAGCTCTTTCCCTTTCGAAGAAGAAGCTCATAGTCGCCTGTGATCTTGTAATTTATATCGAAATTCCCCCATTGCTCAATGTACTTCATATTCAGAAATCCACCTGCATGTAAAATTTTCATTTCACGCTTAAAGATTTCCCATTTAAACGGTTCCCCAAACTCTCGAACAACCTTTCCTTCAGATATAAGTTGAGCTTTTGCGGTTATAAAATCAGCTTCGGGAAATTCATAAATACGTTGCGTATAATTATCCAACGCAGTGTCAAGATATATATCATCTGACCCTAAGTACGCCACCCAATCCCCTTCAATTAATTTGAGCGCTTTATTCCAAGCGTCATAAATGCCTTTATCTTTTTCAGAAATCCATTTAAATTGAATTCCAGCATCCTTAAACCATTGCTCATTTTGTGTTAAAATAGTAACCGTCTCATCAGAAGATGCTCCGTCAACAACAATGTATTCAAATGGCTTAACCGATTGATTCAGTATAGAATTAATCGTGCTTTGTATGGTTTTTGCACTATTGAAGCAAGCAGTAACAATCGATATTTTACAAGTTTCCCTATTCATCGTTTCATTTAATACTCAACTGCCCTGTTTTTAGCATTATTTGATAGATTGCATATTTAAAAGCTCCTTTTTTATAAGATATTCCTGTTGAACCAGATAGGGAGTTAAATTTAGGGTAATCAGAAAAATTTCTAACACCCGATTGCCCCTTCAGCGCCTTAAAAAATTCATGTTCCAAGTAGTTGCCCTCTAAATCTTCAACTTCTACGTATGCCTTAGTAAGATGTTCTTTATAAAAAGACACGTCACATTTAAAAAGACGGGTGTCTACAATAGGTTTGTTTCTTTGATACAAAAGGAAACAGTTTGAATGGCTACAATTTGAAACTATCGATTTAAAGTTATCTACCTGTATTCTTCCTGTCAATTTATAAAAGTCCTTCGCTTTCGAGAGCACTTCACTCTTTTCTAACGCCGTATTAATAATCTCTCCTTCTCCAAACCCTTTCCCCTGTTTTTGAATTTTGTAATTGCTCCCTAAAAAACTAATAATTTCTAATTCTGCGCCTAAAGAAGAAGCCAATTGCTTTTCTTCTTTAAAATCGTAAGGGTATTGGGTGTTCTCGCAAAACACAATTTGCTTGAAAATTCGACTATTCAATATGCCTTTAAGGTTTTCTTGATACTCTTTGAGTCTTTGATTTGGATTGGAGATAACCGTTAGTGGAGTTTTAGAAACATTTGGGTCAATTGATGCAGTAAGTAATAAAGTTTGACTACTGTGTTTTTGCATGTTTCTTTTTTCTTAACAACAACTCATCTTTTAGTAACCACAAAGTTACGAGGTAAATTAGACTTGCCACGACTAATGCTATAATTCTACAAACAAGGTTATTGCATGGGAAAAACTGCTGCACCAAATAGAGTGAAGTCCCCATTAACAAGAGCGCTATGAAGTAATTTTTTAGCTGCAACAAAGAAGAAAGTGAAAAGTAATTTTTTGTAAAATACAACAGAACCACTGCAATTAAAAACTCGGTTATGAGCGAGGCAACTGAAGCCCCGACTGCTTGGTAATTAGGAATTAAGATCAAATTTAAAGTAAAGTTTAACCCTGCTCCTAAGGTCACAGCAATTAAAAATTTCTTTTCCTTTTTTCCAGGAAACAAGATTTGCATTCCACACAGGTTGCTTAAACTAACCGTGAAAATTAACAATACAAGAATTTGAAGCACCGGAATCGAGCCTCTAAAGCTCTCCCCAGCGTATAACAATATTAAATCTTCAGCATAATAGTATAGCAGCAATATTGCCGGGAGAGAAACAAAAAAGATATACCGAAGGGTGATGTTTATTATTTCTTTCCATTTAACTGTTTCTCCTTTCTCAAAAAATTGAGTTGCTTTTGGAATCATAACTGTATTGAGTGCGAGAATTATTGTGATGGCTAATCTTACAATTCGCATTGGAGCCGTGTATATTCCAACCTCAGCCTTACTTGAAAAGTAGCCAATCATAACCGTATCTAAATTAAGATAGATACTTCCCATAACCGCTAGTAGCGAGGAGGTAATAACTAAAGATAAGTGCTCCTTAACTGCCAGTTGAAATGCCCTGAACGAAAAACGTTCCAATAGTTTTTTACCAAACCTGTGCACAAAAAACCAAGCGTTAACTATTGCATTTCCTCCAAGCGCGAAAACCATGATAAGCGCATAGGCATTATAGTCTGATTTTGACTGTACAAAGATAAAAACCAACGCTAAAGCAATGATTTTCACCACCAAATTCCTTAGCGTAATAAATTTATAATCTTCAATCCCCTGGAAATACCATTCCGCCTCAAACAAGGAGAATACAATTAGTAAACTGTTGATGAGAATTAAATTGACCTCACTTTCAATAATACCAGTAAAAATGAACAACACCAAAACGGAATACGAAAGGAGAACCAATAAGATGTTAACGGCAAATAGTTGTGAAAAAGAGGTCAATTCTTTCAAACGATTTCCTTTGGTTTTCGCCATTTCTCGAATACCATAGATAGGAATACCCAAGGTGGAAAGAATAATAAAATAGTTAATTACCCCCATAGAATAATTTACCCTCCCAATTCCATCTGCTAATAGAACCCTTGAAACATATGGAAAGACAATTAATGGGAAAATTATTTTGAGCAACGTATTGCTCAAATTGAAAAGAAAATTATACTGAATAGACTTGGTTTTCATTTAGAATGATGATGAAGGTTCCTGGATTACATTTTAGCCTAAACACAAAACGATTTCTCTAAACAAAGATAGATTTTTTCACTTTTGCATGGTATTTGAATAGATTTGTCATCTATGAGATTTATTGTATCGTTTTTATTCTGTTCACTGCCCTTATGGGGAATTTCCCAAATTCAACTTAGTCAAACTAATTTCGACCTAGGCGAAATTTCCTTGTTGAATTCTGACATTGTTGATTTTGACGTGAAAAACATCTCTTTAAAAAATATTTTCTTGCTGAGAATTGAAGGGGAACAAACTGTTCGCTCGCAATACACCTCTAAAAGCTTTAACGCCGGAGCAACAGAAGGAATTCAAATTAAACTAAACCCTGACAAAAAAGGTAAAATTGAGCGAAAAGTAAAACTGTATTTCAGCAACAACTCCTCGCCAATTGAAATTACAGTTAAAGCGATAGTAAAGGACTTACCAAAGAATAATAGAACTGCTTGCCCTAAATTTGGAAGCGCCCTAAAACCCCCTACCGGGAAAACTCAACCAGTTACTAAAATTCAGAAGTTTGAACTGTTTCTTTACGACAGTGAAAGCAAGGATAAGCTCGCTCTCGCAGCTGAAACTGCGGAAGCACAGGAAGTAAAAGCTACTTCAACTGTTGTTGAAACACCAACAAATACAGACAAGCAATCTAATTCGAAAATTGAAAAACAACCTCGACCGACAAGAAATACAACGAGAAAAAATCCGGATGATCGGAGAAATTCCCCTTCCTTGGGACAAATTCTATTTGGCAGTGCGGATAACAAAGAAAATGCTGAAGTTGATGTTAAAGTAGAAGAAGTTAAAGAGGCTATTGAAGCAGAAGAACAAGTTACTCAGGAAACTTCTGTTATTATAAAAGAACAGGAGTCCGAGAAGAAAGCTAAAGTAGAGCAACAAACAGCTGCTGAAAGTAATTTGCTAGATCAATCATACAAACCAAACAATGTGGTTTTTTTAATTGATGCCTCTACCTCCATGCGAGAAGAGCAAAAAATGGATATTTTGAAAAAAGCCATGATTGAGCTTCTAGAACCTCTTAGAGAAATTGACTACATCACAATTGTAACGTATTCCGGCGAAGCAAATGTTGTCCTTCCCACCTCCAAAGGGAATTTAAAGGCAGAAATAGCGCTGCAAATAGAAAATTTAAAAGCGGATGGAAGTACGAATGCAGTAAAAGGAATAAAAAAGGCAATTCAAGTGGGTAAGAATAACTTTTTACAAGATGGGAATAATCAAATATTTTTAGCCTCAGACGGAGCGTTTAACATTGGTGAAAACAACATGAGTTTGCGGAAAAAAATTAAGAAAACAGCAAACGAAGGTCTGACCATAACGGTTTTGGGAATTAAGAACGACAATTGGACCAACAAGTCGTTAAAAGAATTAGCCGAATTGGGCGATGGAGATCTGATAAAAATTAAGTCTATGCGTGACGCCAATAAGGTAGTGCAGAGTATGAAGAAGAAAGCCTTGCGTTAATGAAGCGATTCCAGTGATGTGGGACTTTCAATAGGGCTAACCTTTACTTCTAAATTTTTATAATCAATCGCTTTAGTTTCAGAATAGTGTTGAATATAAATACTCAATAATGATATTGCCAATGCTATACTAAAAGAAATAATCGTGCGTTTTGTTGAGTGTTTCTGATTCATCGTAGGTTTCATTCACTTTTAAAAAGACAAATATCTGCTTTTGTCATCCTGTTAGAATTAAATGTACGTTACTTTTACACAAAAGTTTCTTGAAAATGAATACGACCTCAATAGAAAAGAAAATAGCACTACTCGGCTCGACTGGTTCTATTGGCACACAAACTCTTGATGTAATCAGACAAAATCCCGACAAATTTAAAGTTGAAGTACTCACTGCTTACTCTAACGATGAATTGCTGCTTAAACAGGCGCTCGAATTTAAGCCAAATGTGGTTGTCATCGTAGATGAATCTAAGTATGAAGCACTTTCTGAGCGGTTGTGGAAAGAAGGTATAAAAACCTATTGCGGAGAAAAATCATTGGAAGATGTAGTACAAATGGACGAAGTTGATCTAGTATTAACTGCTTTAGTAGGTTACTCAGGATTAAACCCAACCATTGCTGCCATAAAAGCAAAAAAGGCAATAGCATTGGCCAATAAAGAAACATTAGTAGTGGCGGGGGACCTAATAACCAATTTAGCGAATCAATACCAGGTTCCGTTGCTGCCTGTTGATTCTGAACATTCAGCAATTTTTCAATGCCTCGCAGGAGAGTTCCATAACAAAATCGAGAAAATATATTTAACCGCATCTGGAGGTCCTTTTAGAGGTTGGTCTGCAGAGAGGTTGGCTAGTGTTACAAAAGCTCAAGCTTTAAAACACCCTAATTGGGAAATGGGTGCAAAAATTACCATTGACTCGGCAACGTTGATGAACAAAGGATTGGAGGTAATTGAAGCGAAATGGTTGTTTCAATTGGAAAGTAGCCAAATTGATACGGTTGTTCATCCGCAGTCCATTATTCACTCTGTTGTCCAATTTGAAGATGGTAGTATGAAAGCGCAAATGGGTTTGCCAGATATGAAGCTACCCATTCAATATGCATTAGCATACCCGAGAAGGATTAGTTCAGATTTTCCTCGTTTTAATTTTATGGATTACCCAGAGCTTACTTTTGAAAAAGCAGACCAAAAAACATTTAAAAATTTAGCACTAGCTTATCAAGCATTGGAACTAGGCGGCACAGCTGCTTGCGCATTAAACGCTGCGAATGAAATAACAAACGCGGCATTTTTGCAAGATAAGATTGGCTTCCTAGAAATCGCAAACATTAACGAACAGGTGATGCAGAAGTCCTCTTTTGTCAAAACCCCGAGCATTGATGATTATGTAAATTGCAATTCTGAAGCTCGTAGCTTGGCAACTGAATTACTGTAAGTTCAAATCTCCAGCTTCATTTGTTGTTAATTATTCCAAACGATGAGTTTTAGCAACTGGCTATGGGTTTGGTGCCTTTTATATTAACTATCTTTGCCGCTTAATTTTTTTGAATGGAAATTTTAATTCAAGCAAGTCAATTGCTCCTAAGTTTATCAATTCTAGTTGTTTTACATGAACTAGGACATTTTATCCCTGCCAAGCTTTTTAAAACTAGGGTTGAAAAATTCTATTTGTTTTTTGATCCTTGGTTTTCACTTTTTAAATTCAAAAAAGGTGAAACAGAATATGGAATTGGTTGGTTGCCATTGGGCGGTTATGTTAAAATTTCCGGAATGATTGATGAATCCATGGACAAAGAGCAAATGAAGAAACCTGCTGAACCTTGGGAGTTTCGCTCAAAACCGGCTTGGCAACGTTTAATTATTATGCTTGGTGGAGTCACCGTCAATGTTATTCTTGGAATTCTGATTTACATTATGGTGATGTTTACTTGGGGTAGAGAGTATATGGCTCCCGAAAACATGAGGTATGGTGTTTATGCCGATTCAACTGCTCAAAGTTTTGGGTTTCAAAGTGGCGACAAGATATTAGGTACAGGCGGAAAAGAAGTAAAAAAATTCAGTGATGTCCAAATCAACATTTTGCTAGATGATGATAAAACCGTTACCATTGACCGGAAGGGAGAACCCTTAGACATAGAAATGTCAATAGAAACTGTTGAAGCTATGCTTGAGAATCAAAAACCGTTTTTACAGATTGCTTTGCAGCCAAAAGTTGGCTCCGTAGGGAAAGGATCAAATGCAGAAAAGGGTGGATTGATGGAAGGAGATTTAATTATTGATGTTCAAGGCGTTCGTGTTGAATATTGGAGGGATTTAATAGCTCAAATACAAAAAAATAAAAATAAAGAGGTTAAGCTAATTGTAGAAAGAGGTGGGGAAAACGTAGGATTAATAGTTGATGTTTCAGATGAAGGAATAATTGGAATCGGAGTTGAGGCAATAGATAAACAACTTGATTTCAGTATTGAAACCTATACTTTTGCACAATCTGTTCCTGAGGGGTTTAGAGAAGCATATAACAAGTTTGACTCATATTTGAAACAAATGAAATTAATGTTTACTCCAGAGACAGGAGCTTATAAGTCAATGGGTGGGTTTATTACTATTGGCAAGGCCTTCTCAACGACTTGGGATTGGGAGCGATTTTGGAATTTCACCGCTTTTCTATCTATCATTTTGGCTATTATGAACATCTTACCTATTCCAGCTTTAGATGGCGGTCACGTAATGTTTTTGCTTTACGAAATAATTGTAGGAAAATCGGCTCCAGAGAAGTTTATGGAATATGCTCAGATTGCAGGTATCGTTATTCTGTTGTCATTAATGCTTTTTGCTAACGGAAATGACATTTTGAAGTTATTCAATTAATTGTTAACACCAACCTGTTTTAAAACTGAGTTGTAATAGCCACAACAAGCAACTTCTCAAGGTTATTTTTGAAGAAAAGAAAATATGAGAAGTACACTTCTTTTCGTTGCGTTATTCATCTGTGGAATTATTCAAGCCCAGCATTCTACTTTAAGGTTTACTGACCAAGCTATCAACTTGAATCAAAAATCTGTTCTAATTGTACCTTTTGAGAGTAAAATGTACCTCAGCGACATTAATAAGACATTAGCAGAAAACAATACCCTTACTTCAAGTCAAATCATAAATAGGTTTACAACAGCAATAGACCAAAGTATTTATTACGCTTTTGAAGAAAAATGTAAAGTAAATTCCTTTTACGGTATCGAAGATACTGCCGTAACACAAGATTTAAATTACGTCTACGATAATTTGCGGTTGGAATATGAACTGGTATCCGTAACCGAGGATAAAACAAAAACTGAAAAACTTAGAGCTAAACTTAAAAAGAAAGAGGATAACAGTTATAAAAGAGGTCAAATTAATAACGGCGAGATTATATCTACAAGAGATGTTCGAGAAAGGTATATGAAGGCAGTTATAACTGATCAACAAATGCTGGACAGCATGCATTTTAAATTTGACAATGATTATTTCCTTTTTGTCAACCAACTGGATATAAAAAACGATTATTCGGACATGACTGCTGCTCAGCAAGGGAGTTATAACCGCATTGTGCAATTGCATTATACCCTTTATGCTAAAGACGGAGTGATTTTAACAACCGGTATCTCCAAAACAACTTTCTCAAATCATCAAAACGATATTAATAAGATTATCAGCGAGAATTTTCCGATTTTAGCTTATCAAATTTTTGAAGATTTATTCCCATCTGAGGAGGAAAACACAGGCCCTAAAGTAAACTTGAAAAACCCATGGAAGTAATAAACCCTTACATCGCTATAATTGGGATAAGTCTCATTATAATTCTCTCCTACTTTTTCAATATTATCTCACAGAAAACAAATATCCCTTCTGTTTTAATGTTAATTGTCTTGGGAATTCTAATGAAACAAGGCATGAACTTTATAGGGATTTCCGCAGGAAAACAACTTTTTAGTTTACTTGAGTTATTAGGAATTGTAGGGCTAATAATGATTGTGCTAGAAGCCGCCTTAGATCTTCAATTGACCAAAGAAAAATGGCCAATCATTTGGAAATCATTTAGTGTAGCCTTAATTTCTTTGATACTTTCAACAGCTGCCATTGCCTATATTATAAACTATTTTTTAATAGAAGACTTCTTCACTTGTATTATTTATGCCGTTCCACTCTCGATCATGAGCAGTGCTATTATTATACCATCTGTTGGTGGCTTGGGAGAAGAAAAAAAAGAATTTATGGTATATGAAGGTACCTTCTCCGACATATTAGGTATCATGGTTTTTTACTTCCTTATAGGCAATGCAGGAGCGGACAATGCCAAAGTTGTTATTTGGGATGTTGTAAGTAACATTTCAATAACCATAATTCTGAGTACTTTAATTAGTTACGGATTAGTTCTTATTTTTCAAAAGATGAACTCTCAAGTAAAGTTGTTCCTGCTTATTGCTGTGCTGCTTATCCTATATTCAGTTGGCAAATTATTCCACCTTTCTTCGTTACTTATAATTTTAATTTTTGGCTTAGTTCTAAATAATAACCAGTTGTTTTTCAAAGGATTTCTTCGAAAGTGGTTGCAACCTAAAAAAGTAAAAAATATTCTTCACGATTTCCATTTAGTTACTATGGAAACCGCCTTTGTTGTTAGAACATTTTTCTTTGTGCTTTTTGGTATTACAATTACGCTTGCCTCTTTGCTCAACTTAAAAGTTGCTTTAATTAGCCTTGCCATTTTAACCTCCTTGTATGTCGTTAGAATCCTTGTTATTAAATTATTTGTCCAGAAAGACATTAACCCTCAAATTTGGCTTGCCCCTAGAGGGTTAATTACCATTTTATTATTCTTTGCGATTCCTGCAGAATACCAAACTGAGGCTTTTGATTCAGGAATACTACTTTATACTATAATTATTTCCTGTGTGATCATGGCTGCTTCTTTAGTAGCAAATGGTAAAAAGGTCATTCCTGTTGAGGACATGACCTTTATTTATGGCCCAGCTCCCGAAAATACGGACAGTGAAGAAGCGCTTGAGGTTGATATTCCTAAACTACAAGATTAATTAGACAACTTTTCGATAGCGCCTTGTACCACTATGTCGTCCTCGTTTACTACTTGGTAAAATACTTTTTCTCGAAACAAATTTCTTGCGATGGTTGCTTTTAATCGTTGTCTAATTATTACTTCCGATGTTGATGCCCCTTTTTCATCATAATCCACTCCTTTTCCCTCAGCAAAAATGTAAAACTCCTGCAACATGTCTGTAGAGATCTTAAATTTCCGAGCAAAGTTTTCAGCTTCATAGGTTTTAATTAACGATTTCCTGTACTTATCCACATATTGAAAGCCAAACTGAAAAAATATTCCTTGATAATTCAAACTACCTAAATAATACGAGCTACCTACAGTATCGATTGGAACAAAAATATCTGGCATTATTCCACCTCCACCATATACAATTCTTCCTCCTTTAGTTGTGTACTTCAAGGAATCTGGAAAATCAATGCTATCTGAGTTAAGTAATTCTCCATTATTGTAGCGCTCATATGCTTCGTTGTTATAATCTTCTATTCCTCCCTCATAAGATTTTTGTATGCTTCTACCGGTGGGGGTGTAATACCTTGCAACTGTTAAGCGAACTCCAGAACCGTCGGGCCAATTCATCCCTTCTTGCACCAAACCTTTTCCGAACGAACGACGCCCAATTATAGTGCCTAGATCATTGTCCTGTAATGCTCCAGCAACTATTTCACTAGCAGAAGCAGACATCTCGTTTATTAAAACGGCAACTTTCACGTTCTCCAACTCTCCTTTGGAAGTGGCGAAAAACTCTCGTTTAGACCGTGCTTTGCCTTTGGTATATACAATTAAATCTCCTTTAGGCAAAAACTCATCGCAAATGTCAATTGCAGAGTTCATGTACCCCCCTGTGTTATTTCTTAAGTCAAGAATCAATTTAGTCATCCCTTGCTTTTTCAGCGAGCGCATTGCTGACATAAACTCTGAATGGGTGTCTTTTGCAAACCGAAGGACCTTAACATATCCGGTTGAATCATTAATCATGTACTCTGCCTCGACACTATAAACAGGAATCTTATCTCTTCTAATTGCAAAGTCAATAGCATCCTTTGTTCCTTTTCGTTTAATTGCAACGTTTACGGTTGTTCCCTTTGGACCTTTCAACAATTTCACCACCTTGCTATTGTTAATCGTCTCACCTGTTACATTTTCTCCATCAACGGTAATAATTCTATCTCCAGCCATTATTCCTAACTCCTCAGACGGTCCCCCTGCCAATGCTTGAACAACAATAATAGTATCTTCTTGAATGCGAAACTCAATTCCAATGCCGTCAAACTCGCCTTCTAGTGGATCGTTCATTGCAGCATAATCTTGCTTTGGAATGTAATACGAATGTGGATCGAGATTCTGAAGAATTTCGCTAATTGTCTCCTCTACTATTTCTTGCGAACGAACAGTATCAACGTAATCACTATTGATATAGCTAATAATCTGTTGCAACTTATCATTTTGTGTAAACTCTTTTTTCGAAAACAAAGCAGCTTCACTCTGCCCCTCCATGTTTTTGCCTAAATACACCCCGATTGCCAGTGCAACAGCAACAAAAATTGGCATTAGTATTAATAATCTATTTGATTTCATTTACTCTTGAATGTTAGGTATGTGTTCAATCTCAACTCCTGCTTTCTCCAAAAATTTTATCCCTGAGTCATCTTTGTAGGAGTTTAAATATACCACCCTCTTAATTCCAGACTGCAATACCAATTTACTGCATTCTCGACAAGGGGATAGTGTAATATAAAGCGTCGCTCCATTAGAATTGTTCGTGGATTTAGCAACTTTCATAATGGCATTCGCCTCAGCATGCAATACGTACCACTGTGTCTTGTTATTTTCATCTTCGCAGCAATTGTCAAAGCCTGTTGGAGTTCCGTTATATCCATCAGAAATGATCATACTGTCTTTTACTATCAATGCTCCAACTTGCTTGCGTTCACAATGCGACAATGCCCCCCACTCCGCCGCCATACGCAAATAAGCTCGATCGTAACGCAATTGCTTTTCTTTTGTTTTATAATCTATATTCATTTTTTTCCTTTTTGTTGTTAATGTGAGCGGAATCGAAGAAAGAGTTTCATAGGTATAGATTTCAACTGTCGGTCAATGGTCCCATTAATTTTGAACTTCAGAATTCTCAATATACCGCACAACTGTTTCGGCAAAATTTTCATGCTCCAATTTCTGTATTTTTTTTGCCAACTCCTCTACCGTTTGTCCTTCGGCGACAGAGCACTTAGCTTGGAAAATAATTTCTCCTTTATCAAATTCATTATTTACTAGGTGAATCGTAATTCCGCTTTCATTTTCACCTGCTTCAATTACAGCATTGTGCACATTTTCGCCAAACATTCCTTTTCCTCCAAACTTTGGAAGTAAAGAAGGGTGTAAATTAAAAATTTTGTTGTTGTACGCACCTACAACATCTGCTTCTACCTTTCTCAGAAACCCTGCTAAAACTATCCATTCAATCTTTCGCTGCTTTAAAAATGAAACTATTTTAGTGCTATCAGAAAAATCTTGATTCGAAAAATAAAAAATAGGAACGCTATTTTTTTCAGCTACTTCGTAGATTCCCGCAACTTTCTTATTGGTTAACAAACAGTCAACCTGAACGTCTGGTTGTAAATCATTTGTAAAAGCAAGGATTCTGTCGGCATTACTTCCCGCACCTGAAGCAAAAATGGCTATTTTGGACATGTAAAAAAATCAAAACCCAAATTTAGTTTAAATCGCTCTGTGAGTAAAACAAATCAACCAAAAGAAGGCTTTAAATTTTTTGAGGCAAATAACTTCAACGAAGACCAAGTCATAGACAGAAGCGCTCAGTTTTTTCATGAATTGAATGGCAGGCGCTCTATCAGAGAGTTTGCTGACAAAAAAATTCCTGAAGGAGTAATTGAAAACATCATAAAAACAGCATCAACCGCACCATCTGGAGCGCACAAACAACCTTGGTTTTTTGCAGTAGTTACCTCTATAGAAGTGAAGAAAAAAATTCGAGATGCTGCAGAAAAAGAAGAATACGAGAACTATAATGGACGAATGAGTGATGAGTGGCTAAAAGATTTAGAAAAGTTTGATACTAATTGGAAAAAACCTTTCTTGGAAATTGCCCCAGCGTTAATTGTTATTTTCAAGCAAACGTATGAAGATACAATAGAAGGGAAAGCTAAAAATTATTATGTGAACGAATCGGTAGGAATTGCCGCTGGAATGCTCATTTCTGCAATTCATCATGCTGGTTTAGTTACCTTAACTCATACTCCAAGCCCTCTTAATTTTTTAGCAGAACTACTTAGCAGACCAAAAAATGAAAAACCATACCTTCTGCTTCCTATTGGATTTCCTTCAAAAGAAGCACAAGTTCCTTTGCTTGAAAGAAAGACTCTGACTGAGGTGATGAAAGAATATTGATAAAAGACGAAGTAAAAATTAAACCCAAAAAACTAATAAAACTCAGTTTGTAAACCTTCGCATAATTATGATGTGGGGGCAATAATTAATTATTAATCTTGTAGTGAAAATAAATTTTGATATTCTTTCAAGAAGGATTTTCTTTGCAACTTAAATTAAAATTAGAAAAGATGGCAGATACAGCATCAAGAGTAAAAGCAATTATCGTTGATAAATTAGGCGTTGAAGAAAGTGAAGTAACAGCAGAAGCTAGTTTCACAAATGATTTAGGTGCCGATTCATTAGACACAGTTGAGTTAATAATGGAATTCGAAAAGGAATTCAACATCGCTATTCCTGACGACCAAGCAGAAAAAATTGCAACCGTAAGTGACGCAACTACTTACATTGAAGCAAACGGTAAATAATTAATTCTCTACACAATGGAGTTGAAGAGAGTTGTTGTAACCGGACTTGGCGCAATTACGCCAATTGGAAACACCGTTGAAGAGTATTGGAACGCATTGTTAGATGGGAGGAGCGGCGCTGCTCCCATCACTCAATTCGATGCTTCCTTATTTAAGACTCAATTTGCCTGCGAAGTAAAAAATTACGATCCAAACGATTTTTTTGACAGAAAGGAAGCGCGTAAGCTCGACCTTTTTGCTCAGTATGCCATGATTGCTGCTGATCAAGCTATTGCTGATTCAGGGCTAGACATGGATGCTGTTGATAAAGATCGATTCGGTGTAATCTGGGGTGCAGGTATAGGAGGTTTAAAAACTTTTCAAGACGAGGCTGTCGCTTTTGGAGCCGGAGACGGCACTCCTCGATTCAATCCATTCTTTATTCCTAAGATGATTGCAGATATTGCACCAGGCCATATCTCAATTAAACATGGATTAAGAGGTCCAAACTTTACCACGGTCTCAGCTTGCGCATCTAGTACCAACGCCATTATTGATGCCGTTACCTATATTCGATTAGGTAAAATGAATCTTTGTGTAGCAGGAGGGTCTGAAGCTGCAGTTACTGAAGCTGGAATTGGAGGGTTTAATGCCCTTCAGGCACTTTCTAAAAGAAACGACAATCCAACAACAGCCTCTAGACCCTTTGACAAGGACAGAGATGGTTTTGTGTTAGGTGATGGTGGTGGTTCTCTTATTCTAGAAGAGTACGAGCATGCTAAGGCTCGTGGGGCAAAAATTTATGCTGAAGTTGTAGGAAGTGGTCTTTCAGCTGATGCTTATCACATGACTGCTCCGCACCCTGATGGTCTAGGAGCAATGAACGTGATGAAATATGCCTTAGAAGATGCAGGCATGAAGCCGGAAGACATTGATTACATTAATGTACATGGGACATCAACTCCACTTGGAGACGTAGCAGAGTCAAAAGCGATTCTTGGCGTATTTGGAGAACATTCGTATAATTTAAACATTAGCTCAACGAAGTCCATGACTGGTCACCTTTTAGGTGCAGCAGGAATTATTGAAGCTATTGCATGTATATTATCTGTTAAAAACGACATCGTGCCTCCAACCATTAATCACTTTACCGATGATGAAGCTTTTGATCCAAAGCTCAACTTTACTTTTAATAAAGCTCAAAAACGAGTAGTTAGGGCCGCACTAAGTAATACATTCGGGTTTGGTGGACATAATGCTTCTGCAATTTTCAAAAAAATATAAGTCTTGAGCCTTTTTAAAGGGATAAAATATTTTCTTCTTTCTGACAATAGCAAACAAAAAACCTTACGGCAAATCCTTGGGTTTTATCCTAGAAACTTTTCACTATACGATCAAGCTTTTACACATAAATCTATTGTAAACGATGGTAAGGATAACGACAAAGTTAGTAATGAACGACTTGAGTTTTTAGGAGATGCCATCCTTGGATCAATTGTAGCGGAATATTTTTTTCAAAAATTTCCCTATGAAGATGAGGGATTCTTAACTAAAATACGATCAAAATTAGTTAGTCGGGATTTCTTAAATCAACTATCAGTAGATATAGGACTTGATACATTCCTTGAAACATCTGTTAATTTATATCGTTCTAAATCAATTTTTGGAGATGCGTTTGAGGCGCTTATTGGTGCAATCTATTTAGATAAAGGTTACGAACAGTGTAAGAAGTTTGTTGTCAATAAAATTATTAAAGATTATGTGGATGTTGACGAGTTGCTTGCAACTGAAACAAACTTCAAAAGCAAGCTAATTGAATACTCTCAAAGTAAAAAAATGAACTACAAATTTCAGACTATAGCTGTAGAAACTGAAAGTATTAAATTTTTTAAGTGTGAACTTTTCATTGGCACAGGAGAGGCAATAGTTGGAGAAGGCAACTCAAAAAAAAGAGCCGAACAGGAAGCTGCTCGACTCTTTTTTGAAAAATTTTAAAGGCTTTTATTTCAACTCTGCCAGCATATCCTTCAGTTCTGTAATAATATCCACCTCAACAGAATCTATTTTTTTTAATTCAGCAAGATCGTAGGTAATCCAGTCACCTATATGGATAAGATATAAAGCTTGTTGAATTTTTCCCTTTCCTTTAGCAAAAATCTCGTTTACATTGCTTGTATACTTTCCAGCAACCTCGATTGATTTTTCAATTCGAGCTGTGTTTCTATGGTACTCGTCATTTGATCTAAAAAATACGACTGACAAATCTTCGTTTTTTGTTCTCCATCCAACCAATTCGTTGTGATTCATTTCAGGAATAACATGGTGAGAGGATAACATTTTAGAGTTTTCAGCAATTTGCTGTCTAAAACGAACCGCAACACCTTCCATAGGAGCTTCTGTATAAATTATTGGAAACGTTCCGTGTAATTTGTTGGCTACTTTCATGGCCTCTGATTGAATGGAGTTTTCTTCTTTATCCATCAATTGAATTGCACTTTCTACTTCTCCAATAAAATAATCGCTTATTAAACCATATTGATTCAGTACAAAAAACAATTGAGGAAAAGATAATCCAAAAGCCGCTCTTGGAGGAAGACCTCCTCTGATTTGAATCATATTGTGATTCCTCTCTGTTGCTAACTCTCCAAATTTACCACCACCGGTAATAATCGCAATCTCTGCCCCTTTATCGTAAGCTTGTTGATACATTTCAAGTGTTTCTTCTGTATTTCCAGAGTAAGAACAACAAATCACTAACGTATCTTGGTTCACAAAAGATGGTATTTTATAGTCCTTATTGATGGTAATTGGCAGCGCACATTGCCCACTTACCAATTGACTAATAATCGTTCCACCTATACCCGAACCCCCTAGTCCACAAATTAATACGTTCATTAAAGAGTTGTCCGCATTTAGAAAGTCAGATTTAATACCTACTCCCATTGCCTCTTTTAAATGAGAAGTAAAACCTGCAATTAATTTATCCATCATAGCTATTCAATTTTAAGAAGTGCAAAGTAACCAAAAAAAGCTCCACATTGAGCAAACTAAGGAGTTAACGCCACCTTTTTTAAGCCACTTAATATTATCTTTGCCGACAAATTTTGTCATTATGAGTATTGGACTAACAGAACAGGAGAAAGTAAGAAGAGTAACTTTAAAGCGGCTGATCGATTTAGGCATAAATCCTTACCCCGCAGAACTCTTTCCAATCAACACAAATTCGAAAGAAATCAAAGAAGGCTATAAGGAAGCTGAAAATAACTTTCAAGAGGTTGTTGTGGCAGGCCGTTTCATGAGTAAACGAATCATGGGTAAAGCCTCATTTGCAGAGATTCAAGATGCTTATGGAAAAATTCAAATATACATCAACAGAGATGAAATTTGCACAGGGGAAGACAAAACAATGTATAACGATGTATTCAAGAAGTACCTTGATATTGGTGATATTGTTGGGGTTAAAGGAAAAGTATTTAAAACTCAGGTAGGAGAAATTTCGGTTCATGCAACAGAATTAATTCTCTTGACTAAGTCGTTGCGCCCATTGCCAATTGTCAAAACAGATAGCGATGGTAAAACACACGATGCTTTTACTGACCCTGAGCAAAGGTATCGCCAGCGATATACCGACCTGATTGTGAACCCTCATGTTAAGGAGGCCTTTATAAAAAGAACAAAGCTGACTAACTCTATGCGGCAGTTTTTGAATCATAAGGGTTATTTAGAGGTTGAAACCCCAATTTTGCAACCCATTTATGGAGGAGCAGCAGCTCGTCCGTTTAAAACGCACCACAATACACTGGACATGACTTTGTATTTAAGAATTGCCAACGAACTTTACCTTAAAAAGCTAATTGTTGGTGGGTTTGACGGAGTTTACGAGTTTGCAAAAGATTTTAGAAATGAAGGGATGAGCCGCTTCCACAATCCTGAGTTTACCCAAATGGAACTTTATGTAGCCTACAAAGATTACTATTGGATGATGGATTTGGTTGAGGAGATGGTAGAAAAGATTGCACTTGACATCCACGGGAAAACCGAGGTACAGGTAAGAAAAAATACAATTAATTTTCAGCGTCCTTGGAAACGTTACACCATGTACGAGGCTATTGAGCATTTTACTGGAGTGGATATTTCTGAAATGAATGAAGCGGAATTAAGAATTACTGCAGAAAAGTTAGAAGTGCCAATTGATGAAACAATGGGACGAGGAAAGCTGATAGATGAAATTTTTGGTGAAAAGTGTGAGCCTCTTTTAATTCAACCTACCTTTATTACTGACTATCCGGTAGAAATGTCCCCTTTAGCTAAAAAACATCGTTCTAAAGAGGGATTGGTGGAGCGATTTGAAGCGGTATGTAACGGCAAGGAGATTTGCAATGCTTTTACCGAACTAAATGACCCCATTGATCAAAGAGCTAGGTTTGAAGAGCAATTAGAACTTGGAAAAAGAGGAGATGATGAAGCCATGATTTTAGATGAGGATTTTTTAAGAGCCATCGAAATTGGAATGCCTCCAACATCTGGTCTGGGTATAGGAATTGACCGGTTGGCTATGATTATGACCAACTCAAACTCTATTCAAGATGTCTTATTCTTTCCTCAAATGAGACCAGAAAAGAAGGCTATTGAAATGAGTGACTCGGAAAAAACAATTTTTGAAGTCCTGAAAAAAGAAGGGAACTTAGAAATTGCAGATTTAAAAGAAAAAGCGGGATTGAGTGGAAAGCAGTGGGATAAAGGCCTGAAAGGACTTACAAAATTGGGCCTAACCAAAGTGGAAGTAAATGGGGACACAAAAACTATTTGTCTAAAATAGCGAATTAATAACATTTGCTTAAATTAGAAGACTGACCACCAAACAAAAACAGAATACATTGGGAAAAAAAGAGATTAAATCAGTTAAATACGGATTAGAAAAAATATTTGAAGGTGCGCAAGACTTTTTGCCGCTTTTAGGTACTGATTACGTAGAATTTTATGTGGGTAATGCAAAACAGGCTGCTCACTTCTACAAAACGGCTTTTGGCTTTCAATCTTACGCTTATAAAGGTCTTGAGACCGGAAGTAAGGATTCTGTATCATATGTTTTAAAACAAGACAAAATAAGGTTGGTGCTTACTACACCTCTTAATTCTAAAAGCCCTATCAATGAGCATATTGTAAAACACGGTGACGGGGTTAAGGTTGTTGCTTTGTGGGTTGAAGATGCTCGAAAATCATACGAAGAAACTACTACTCGAGGAGCCAAATCATACCAAGATCCAAAAGTTGAGAAAGATGAGCATGGCGAAGTTGTAACGGCAGGTATTTACACTTACGGCGAAACAGTTCACATGTTTGTAGAACGTAAAAATTACACTGGTACGTTCATGCCAGGATTTGAAAAATGGGTGTCTGACTATAATCCAGAACCGACTGGCTTAAAATACATTGACCATATGGTTGGAAATGTTGGTTGGAACGAAATGAACACTTGGGTAAAATACTATGAAGACGTAATGGGCTTCGTGAATTTCCTATCGTTTGATGATAAACAAATTCATACCGAATACTCTGCCCTAATGAGTAAGGTAATGAGTAACGGAAATGGTAGAATTAAATTTCCAATTAACGAGCCAGCTGAAGGAAAGAAAAAATCTCAAATTGAAGAGTACTTAGACTTTTACGAAGGCCCAGGTGTGCAGCATATTGCAATTGCGACGGATGACATTTTAACCACGGTGGCAGATTTAAGATCTAGGGGAATTGAGTTTTTATCTACTCCTCCTGATGATTATTATCGATCTGTTCCAGGTCGTTTAGCCGAATTTAGCCACGAGTTAAAAGAAGACATTGAGAAATTGAAAGGTTTAGGAATAATGATTGATGCTGATGAAGAAGGATATTTACTACAGATCTTTACAAAACCAGTAGAAGATAGACCAACACTTTTCTTTGAAATAATTCAAAGAATGGGAGCTAGAGGCTTCGGAGCGGGCAATTTTAAAGCTTTGTTTGAATCTATTGAAAGGGAGCAAGCAAAAAGAGGTACGCTATAGATATTATTTTAATCTTGATAATTGTTTTATTTCTCTTGTATATTCTATCCTGCCTTCAAATCTGCAGAAAGCTTCAGGTTAATGGTTATTTATCTTGGCACAGCTCAACTAATACTCCTCCGGTCGACTTTGGGTGCAGAAACGCAATTTTCTTGTTGTCTGCCCCACTCTTAGGCGTCTCATGAATCAATTGAAACCCTTCAGCTTTTAAACGCCGTATTTCAGCCTCAATATCACTCACATCGTAAGCTATGTGATGAATTCCCTCTCCTCTTTTTTCAATAAATTTTGCAATTGGGCTTTCAGGGTTTGTCGCTTCTAGCAATTCAATCTTACTTTCACCTATTTGAAAAAATAGAGTGGAAACTCCTTCACTTTCTACCACTTCTGTTTTGTAAGAAGGCTTACCAAGTAAAGTTTCATACATTTTAGCCGACGCTTCAATGTTTTTCACTGCAATTCCTATATGTTCTACTTTGTTGAGCATAATTTTTAATCGATACTATAAATATCTTGCCGAATTACTTCTTAGATGCTACAAGTTTATTCTTTAATTCTTCTATTCTCTTTTCTTTTTCTGGTTGTCTTCTTGTCTGAGAAGACCTCGTAAAGTACTTGTGACCGCTTAAGAATCCTATATTCATCTCCACCCATTGCATCGGATTGTCTTCTAACTTACCAAATTCCACCAGTTCTTGTCTTAATGTTTCCGCAATTGGATAAAAGTCTTGTCGACCAAGGTAATCCAAATCGGAATCACACATAATTTCCTCCAAGTGATTATTCGGAGTTTGGGGCATTTTTGTAGCACCAATTAATTCAATCACCTGTTTGATCTGATCCTCTGTGTAACCAAAACTAGGAAGCATTTCTTTCGCCAAGTTTGCTCCAATTGGTTCATTACTCTCATAAGAATCAATAAACCCAGCATCATGATAAAGTGCAGCAGTTTTTAATAAATATAATTCCTCTCCTTTTACCCCTTCCCAAATTGCCAGCCTTTCAACGGCCTCGCAAACATCTTTTGTGTGATGAATACCATGATAATGCAACCCCTCAGGTAAATCCCCTGCCAATCGCTTAATAATATATTTTTCGGCGTTTTTGTAGTTAATATTACTGTATAGCTTCAGGTTAACATAGTGCCAAAATGCATCATTAGGGTCAATTCCTTTCTCATCTTTTGAAAGCTCAGCTTTAATGCCATGTACAAAATACATATCTATTTCACCCTTATTCTTCGCTTTAACCTTGCCTCTGTATTCTGTTATGAAAAACTCAGAAATAGCTTCGTAGGTAGTTTCTGAAATATTAACCATTCCAACCTGCCCGCTTGACTCCATGCGAGCAGCAATGTTAACCGTGTCTCCCCATATATCGTATGCGAACCTTTTAATACCGACAACACCTGCAATTAAAGCCCCGGTATGTAATCCGATTCGCAAATCCCATCCCGTTTCTCCTAGCTCCTCTTTCTTTTCTTTAATCTCTTGCATGGCTCTTTGAATATCAAGAGCCGCAAGAGTAGTGTCTATGGCATTACTTTTATTACGAATTGGTACTCCACCTGCAGCCATGTAGGCGTCCCCAATTGTTTTGATTTTTTCAACGTTGTACTTATTGACAATTTCATCGAGCTTAATGAAATAACTATCTAATTCTGCTACTAAATCTTCTGGTTTATACTGCTCTGCCAACTTTGTAAAACCTTCAAAATCGGTAAACATAACTGTAGAGGATCGGTATTTTCTAGCTTTTGCTTTCCCCTTATTTTTAAGTTCTTCAGCCATTTCTCTAGGCAGAATATTAAGCAGCAGCTTCTCGGATTTAGCCTTTTCTTCCTCCAGCATTCTTTTTTGCTTCTCAAACAGCTCCTTTTGCTCAATTATTTCAATAGTACGTTGCTTGACTTGCGACTCTAAAAGGTCTTTCTGCTTTTGAATCCTAACAATTCTGCTTTTATACAAAAAGTAAAAAGCAACAATTATAACGGACAATAAAATAGCATCTGTCCGAATTACAGGAAAAATAATTACAAGGTAAATTAATGCTATCATTCGATTTTAACCAGCTTAAGAACCGTCCTTCGGTTTAATGCATGATCAGAATTGTTACACGCCTTTTTCTCACAATCAACTACAGGGTGCAATTCACCATAATAATTCAGCATTATATTTTTAGAATTCAACCCCAATTTAACTAAATACTCTTTTACGCTATTTGCTCTTTGTTTTGAAAGCTTCAGATTATAGGTCTGAGGACCACGTTTATCAGTATAAGAGTGAATTTCAACATTAAATCCTTGACTGTTTCCCAACTTAACAAAGCTTTTCAATTTTAACTTAGAGACTGTGTCTAACTCCACTGCATCAAACCTGTAGTATACTGTAAACTTATCTAAATCAATTTCTTCTTGTTCAAATAAAATCAATTTATAAAGATCAAAATCCTCTTCTAAAAGAACTATATTTTCATCTAATCTTAGTTTTCTGTACTTAAACTCCCCATTTGAATTTCTTATCAACTTTGCTATAATATTTTTATCTTCATCTAATGTAACCAGAAAAAAGTCATCTTTGTTATCCTTCAACTTGAAGTAGTAATTTTCGTCCGAGTCTAACTTCAGAAAATCAAACCTGCCCTCGGCATCTGTAAATACAGAATCCACAATTTCACCTTCTGAGTTGAGTATAAAAATCTCCATCCCCGACTTAAATTCTCCAGGTAATTTCTTGTATACTTGTCCGAAATACTTTTTCCCTCCTTCATAATCAATTATTTCTGAATCAATTAATTCTAAAGGTTCAAAGTTGGCCACTTGATAGGTTAACCTTTTGTATGAAAAGTTCCCTTTTTCATTAATAATTGCTTCTTCAATTACTAGATCATCCGCATCTAATAAAACCAAATTCACCCCTTCTGAATCGTCAAGTTTAAAACTATAGTTCTGATCGGCATTTAACTTTTCAAAGGTAAAATTACCCTCTTCATCTGTATACATTGAATCAACAACGTTACCTGCTTCATCTAACAGATATACTTTCATACTCTCGTCGAAATCTCCTTGTAATTTTTTAAAAACTTGTCCTTTAAGTTCAATAGAATTAGGAACCCTTGAAGCTTGTAAGCTTTTCAGTTTATAGTATTCATCGTATGGAAGAGCGTTGAATGCATAACGATTATCAATCACCCTTTTAATTAAGAATAAAACTCCTTCTTGATTATCAGTAACATACATCTTTGTATTTAAACTCTCCTCCTCTGAAAGTTCATCAACCCTAAAGTAGTATCGTTCATCAATTCTCAATCTATTATATTGAAACTCGCCAAATTTATTGGAAAACACGGTAGCTGTTAAGCTATCCTTTTTATTGTAAATTTTTATTTTGGCGGCAGATTTTGGTTTTCCAAATGTTTCTACTCGAGCAATAATTCCGGTAATGCCAGTATTAATATTGATTAATTGGTCGTTTGAAATATTAAATTTCCCGTCATTTAAATTTTCTATTTGATAATACCTATCTAATTCATTGAGTAAAACCATTTCCAATTCCGGATCCTCTTCAGCAATCTGAATAAAATAGTTAGACTCATCATCTAAGCCAAGCTTCTCAAATTTAAACCCTCCTTCGGCATCTGTGTACATGGAATCTATTATAGCACCGCCTTCGTTAACTAGGTAAATTAACTTCGGCTCTGAAAAATCACCTGGCAGTTTTTTGTAAATGACACCATCGAAACTTGAGGGATTCACTAACTCAAAATCATCTATTTCTTCAAGGGCTAAAGATTTAATCTCATCTGGCTTCAGTACCTTAAATGCAAAGCTGCCGTCTTTTAAACGAGTTAGCAATTTAATCTTATCCCCCTTTTCATCAGTTAGGTACAATCTACCATCCTCAATTAAGTCTAAATCTTCACTCTCTATTGTAAGAAAAACATCTTCATTATACGGTAGATTGCTAAACTTAAACCTTCCTTCTTCATTAGTGTATTCAGATGCTATTATAGAATCATTTTCGTTTAAAATTTGAACTTTAGTGGCAACTGTCGGCAATGCATTGTACTCTAGTATTCCGCTTAATCCGATAGTAAGAGTTTTTTCAGCATAATTAAACTTGTAAATATCATCTTTCCCTATTCCTCCTTCACGATTAGAAGAGTAATAGCCTGTTGAATCTGTTATAAAAAAAATACCAAAATCGTCTCTTGTAGAGTTAATCGGGCTTTTTAAATTTTTTGGGGCTTGCCATACTCCTTTTCCCTCTGCAACGAAAATATCATATCCTCCATAACCTAAAAGACCGTTTGAAGAATAGTACAACTTATCATCCCGATAATAAGGGAATAACTCGTTTTTTGATGTATTAATTGTTGGACCTAAATTTTGAACTTCACCCCAAACTTTCCCTTCACGCTCTACTCGATAGATATCCATTCCACCTTGTCCACCTGCTCTATCGGATATAAAAAACAATTCATTCTCATCTTTCCCATATGCGGGGTGACCCGTATTGTATTCATCGCTATTAAAAGGTAGTTCTTTAAAGTTTTTCCACTTGCTACCATCAAACTCCCCTTCAAATAATTTCATTCTGTTTATGAAACTCTTGCCTCTCATTTCATTGTTTATGCGCATAATTATGCACTTATTTTGTTCTTGGTTAATAGTTAAAGGCCCGTCATGGTAGTCAGTATTTATCTTGCCTCGAAGCATAACTAACTTTCCACTAGCTCCTTTGATTCCTGCAGTATCCGTTTCATAAATAGACATAAATGAAGTGCCATCCCAAGAAAAAGATTCAGGGGAATTAAAGTCTTTAGTGCGGTTTGTGGTTATGAAATACTTTCCTTGAAATGAAACTAGCCCATATTCAGAATCTTCTGTGTTTAACCCCTCTCCAAGTTCAACAATAAAGTTTTTCGGTGAATTTTCCCAGACCTTCACCTCGTCCATTGATTGAAGTAATAAATTGGCTAAAACTCTGTTTTGCGATTTTTCAGCAAACTTCTCAAATTGCTCTTTTGCTGCGGCCAATTTACCATTTGCTCTAAGCGTTTGACCAAAGTTTAAATGGTCTTCTGAAGTTACATTAGCTAAATTAACGACCAGAGTATAAAATCCCTCTGCTTGCTCGTAATTGCCAATTTTTCTATATGAGTTTGCAATGTATTTAACAGGAATGTATGCTTCCGAAGGTTCTTTTTCTGAATATAGTTTCCCAAATAACTTTATTGCCTCTATATATTCTTTGTTTTCATATTTTCCTTTCGCACGTTCTATTCTCTTATCGTTTTGCTGGGCAAAAGAACTTACGCTTAAAGTAAATATAATCAGAAGGGTGGTGGCTTTCTTTAGCAATTTGTTGGCGACTTTATATCGAATCCGAATCTATTAAAAATAACGGGGTGAAATGATTCCAGACCTAAAAAGTTTTAAGTCGTAACCAATGAAAATTTCATGTGCCCCAGCATTTTGTGCATTTAGTGAGGTAAAAGCAAAATCTAACGAGTAACCGACTCTTAATGATTTTGTGACATTATACTCTACAATTGCAACTGCTCCATATCCTCTTCTGTATGATGCTCCTAACCATAACTTTTCTTTCAACAAGAAACTTGCGTTCAAATCGATAAAAGCTGGCTGGTTACTTATTGTTTTTACTAATATTGATGGCTTAAACGTAATTTTTCTGTTGATTACAAAAGCACGACCCCCGGTTAGAATAGCCTGAACCCTTTGCCTAGAAGCGAAATCAAGATTAACGTTATCAGCTTGAATTCCCAAACGACCTTCATTTAAATGGGTAATCTCTACTCCCACATAATTTCTTTGATCTGAATAGTACATTCCAAAATCAAAAGAAGGGGTAAAGTAAGTTTCCTTGCCTCTTTCAATACTGCTAAAATTTGTGCCGTCCTTATATTCAATATCATCCCAATCAAAAGCATAGTTATAAATACTAGCCCTTAGCCCAAACCCTAGCTTTCCTCTGCCAAGTCTAATTTTATATGCATAAATCCCTGAAATTGAAGTTGTATTTTTTGGACCTATTCTATCATTTAAAACTTGTAGCCCTAAACCCATCTTTTTGCTAGCAGTAGGGGAATGAATAGCGAAAGATTCTGATGAAGGTGCTCCGTCAAACCCAACCCATTGAGATCTGTGAATAGCTACTGCACTCATTGCTGCTCTTGAGCCTGCGTATGCAGGGTTAACACCAAGTGGGTTAAAGAAATATTGGTTGAATTGAGGATCCTGTTGTGCTGCAACTTGCAGCGACAAAAGGCACAATAAGCCAATTATATAAGTTTTTACTTTCATATTCTACCTTGTTAACTCAACCCATCCTTTTTCTACTTCTCCTTCTGCTTCGAAAATATAGAAATAGGTATCAGAAGGAAGTTCATTCCCTGACAAATTTTCACCTCCCCAAACAGTTGTTGAATTGTTATAATTTGTTCCTTCCCAAACTTTATTTCCAAGTCGATTATAAAACTTCACCTTATTAAAAGGGAATGCTTCTATGTTGTCAATAATCCAAGTTTCATTTCTACCATCTCCATTTGGTGTTATACCGCTATAAAACTTTAACAAGCAAGGTTTGTCATTAGGCGCATCTATTTTGAACTCAGCCAACCCCGCACAAGCACTATGCCCAGCTACAGTATCAACTATTTGAACCGTATAAGAGCCAGCACTCAAGTTGCTTGCACGATTTCCGACGTTACCATTACTCCAGGTTATTAAATAACTACCATTAGAGTCACACCCAATAATATTTGAAACCTGGGCAAATCCGTCATTCCGTTCATTGCACAGAGGATTGGATACAGTAATATCAAAAGTCATACTATTCACTTCAAAAGTTTGCTGAAACCCTTGTGTTAATAAAAACACATTTGTTGATGGGTCTCCAATCGTTTGAATAAATGCTTCCCCAATTGTTGAAGAGATTTTTAATGTTGAGGAAGAATCGTAACTCCCTCCGCTGCTAATCACATTTTGATAAACATTGAGTTGCGACCAACAAGTGATGCTGATGAATGAAAATAAAATTAAAGAGCTGATGTTCTTCATAATTAAATTGTTCCTCTAAATGTTGTAACCTCTGAACTTAAGATCCTACTCCATTAATCGCCGTTAAGCTAACGCCTTCGCTTAAATCTGAACTCCTTTTCGTTAGGCTCCAAATGCTAATTAGCAGTATATTCTATATTTACTCCGTGAATATACATGTTCCCATTATTGGTATCCGCTCCACTCGTCCCTTTTCTTCTCAGATAAAAATGAAGAACTTTAGTTGTAGAGTTCGTAGAAATAGAATAACTATATTCCTTCAATCCATGCGCAGTTGAAGAAACATTCAACGAAACGGTGCTGCTGCCTGTCCCAGTAATAGTTGATGCATTCTCGGCTAATTTTGCAGACCCAAAGGAAAAGGAAATGTTTCCTGAATTAGTACTGCTACTATACAATAATTTTATTTTTATAGCTGTCCCAGCAACCCAATCACTTGGAAGAGGCAAAGCCATTGCAATTTGATTAGTTGTATTGTCCGCCATTTCAATAACCGGAAGCGCCCAGCCTCCCAATGTTTTGTAAGTTGCATTAATCATCGCTGTATTCGAAAACATGCCAGGTGCAATTGCAATGCTTCTAGTAAGGTTTGACGGAGTGACGGTCGAGCTCCAGCTTGCATTTCCATTTGCGTCTGAAATCATTACTTTATTTGCCCCAGCACCATTCGTAACTTGCAGTGTCGTGGTTTTTGTTTTTCCAGCAACTTCTAATTTTTGAGTAGGAGCTGAAACACCTATTCCTAAGTTCCCCGTACTAGTAATAGTAAGGTCAGGGCCATTCGATGTTAAATGGTTTATTATAAAACTATTAGCAGGGCCATTATAATACATCTCAAATTTATTGTTGCCAGCTTTTTTAAATTGAAACCCCGCGTTGCCCTGATTAGTAATATCTAAATATATAAATGGATATTCATCTTCTAAAAGAATGTCTCCAGAATTATTGGTTGCTTTAATATGAAACTTATATGAAGGATTTGTTGTACCAATTCCTATATTCCCCGCGGGGTTTATATAAATTCCTTCATTGTCCCCATCACCAGATAAATAGTTTGTCCCTAATTCAATATTTCTAGTAGCAGTGTGATCGCCTAAATTATCACTGACCGCAGAACCCCATGTTACGTTGCCACTGCCATTAGTTTGTAAAACTTGCCCATTAGCACCGTCGGAGGTTGGGAAGTTAAATGCCCCATTAATATTCAGTTTCCCGTTAATTTGTACTGAATCAGCAGCAAAGTCCCCATAAATGAGAGGAGTAGTTGAATTGCTAGTTTCAATATACAATTTGTTGCTCCCTGTTTCAGTGTAACCTGCTTCATAACCTAAAAACAAGTTATTACTGCCTAGTGCTTTAAATCCTGCGTTAGATCCTAAAGCAGTGTTGTAATTTCCTGTAATGTTGTTATTCAATGCGTGAGAACCAGTAGCTGAGTTGAGCCCCCCTATGGTGTTGTTATGCAGGGCATAATTCCCTGAGGCAGTATTTTGATCTCCTGTATTATTCTTATGTAGGGCTTGAACACCGTTAGCTGTGTTGTATGACCCTGTAATGTTCTTATTTAAGGCAAAATACCCCGAGGCGGTATTCCCTCCCCCTGTAGTATTCTTTTCCAAAGCTAAATGTCCAGAGGCGGTATTTAAATTCCCTGTAGTGTTCTTGTTTAGAGCATTATGTCCAGAGCCGGTGTTCCCAAAGCCTGTAGTATTGTAATATAGAGCCTCAGATCCGTAGGCGGTATTTAAGCCCCCTGTAGTGTTGTTATGCAGGGCTGAATATCCTGAGGCGGTGTTTAAATCCCCTGTAGTGTTCTTGTTTAGGGATGAATATCCTAAGGCGGCGTTTCCAAATCCTATCGTGTTTGAATTTAGGGCATTCGATCCTATAGCGGTGTTTGAAGGGCCAGTGGTGTTTGAGTTTAAAGCATTCGATCCTATAGCGGTGTTTGAAGGGCCAGTGGTGTTTGAGTTTAGAGCATTCGATCCTACAGCGGTGTTTTGATTCCCTGTGGTATTATTTTTAAGTGCTGAACCTCCTAACGCGATATTGGTGTTCCCTGCAGTGTTCGCAGTTGTGCTTACATTACCTCTTCCTACAGTTATACCATTTACTAAAATGTCTGCTGGAACTTCAAGCTTTGCTGAAGGCGCTATTGTACCAATGCCTACATCTCCTGAGGTGGTAATGTATACACCTTCATTGTCTCCATCGCCAGACAGATAGTTTGTACCTAATTCAATATTTCTAGTAGCAGTGTGATCGCCTAAATTATCGCTAGACTTAAAATTTATTAGACTTCGTAAAATAACAGCTGTATCTTGAATGTCTGCATTTGCAGAATCCCTCAACCTCCCAATATTTAATATATTCCCAGACGAAATTGTTAACTGGTCTCCGACAGTATTGATAGACAAAGTTTGGAGTTCATTGGTTACGCTTATGTCATTGTCTAGTGCAACATGACTCATTAAACTATCACTTAAAAACTGAACGCTGTCACGTATCATGCGTAAATCTAATTCATGTCTTGC
>JAOKCF010000011.1 GCA_028245195.1 Vicingaceae bacterium
ATAATGCACCCCTGCACTTAACTGCCGTCGTTTTTGAAAAATAAAACGTTTCCAAGAGATCTCTGGAGTCGTAAAGGTATGAGACTCTTTACCCATCTCAATTGCAACATTTACGGAGGTAGCAATACTATTCACCAATAAGTCATCATCTCCGCTAATAATAGCTTGGTGACTATCAAATCCTCCAATCTTAATAAAGCTAGACTTTCTGTATGCTAAATTTCTACCAACACCCATGTAAGCATGTCCTGCCTGTGCAAATCCAAAATACTGCAGTGCTGTCATGAATCCCTCGAAACGGATCAGTTTATTTAGTAATCCTCTACCTTGTTTAAATGCACCAAAACTCAAAACAATCTCCTTCTCAGCAGAAAAATGTCGTACCATAGTTGAAATCCACAGGTTTGTATTGGGCAAGCAATCGGCATCCGTGAATAACAATAATTCGTGTTTAGCAATTTCAATCCCTTGGCTTAAAGCTGATTTTTTACCTGCCTCAGCTTCGTTATTTAGAACGATCAGTTTATTCGATTTCAAACCGTTGAGCAGTTCCAACGTGCCATCTTCTGAATAGTCATTTACTATGATAATCTCGAAATTGGAATACGATTGATTCGAAAGTTTCTGCACGCATTTCTCGATAGTTTTCGCTTCATTCTTGGCTGCAACAATTACCGAAACCCCTTCTCCTGTGCTCGATTTACCGGTAGAGTAATACTTAGAAAGCGGGAAAAAGTACCTTAGGTAGTAATACAATTGAACACCTATTACAACTAGAAAACCTACTACTAATGATAGCTGCAAAGTTGAGACTGCTGTGAATTGATCGTTCAAATTCATAAGGTGAAATTTAGTCCTATTTTGTGAGTTAAGGGCTCATTAACAGCAAAGAAATCGCTGTAGTTTCGACTACTTCCTTTTGCACGGCTTTACTTATCTTTGCTTCTCTTTTTTGAAAAACGAACATGAAGTTTAGCTTACAACATGAAGATGCCAATTCAAAGGCAAGAGCGGGAGAAATAACGACCGACCATGGAAAAATACAGACCCCCATTTTTATGCCGGTTGGAACCGCAGGTACGGTTAAGGCAGTGCACCAAAAAGAGCTAAAAGAAGATATCGAAGCTCAGATTATTTTGGGAAATACCTATCATTTATACCTGAGACCAGGATTAGATACTATGCAAAAAGCTGGAGGGTTACACAAATTCAACAGTTGGGATGGTCCAATTTTAACGGACAGTGGAGGCTATCAAGTTTATTCTCTTGCTGATCGAAGAAAGATTATAGAGGAAGGGGTAAAATTCTCCTCACATGTTGATGGAGCAAAACACTTTTTCACTCCAGAAAATGTTATGGATACTCAACGAATTATTGGTGCCGACATCATTATGGCTTTCGACGAGTGCACTCCATATCCTTGCGATTATGATTATGCAAAACGTTCTATGGGCATGACACACAGATGGCTAAAACGCTGTTGCGATCGATTTGACAGTACCGAACCACTTTATGGATATAGTCAAACGCTTTTCCCTATTGTTCAAGGTAGCACCTACAAAGACCTTAGAATAGAATCGGCAGAAACCATTGCCTCTTTTGGAAGAGAAGGAAATGCAATCGGTGGCCTTTCAGTCGGAGAACCTGCTGAAGAAATGTATGAGATGTGCGAAATTGTTTGTGATATTTTACCAAAAGACAAACCGCGTTATTTAATGGGTGTTGGTACGCCGATTAACATTTTAGAGAATATTGCTTTAGGAGTTGATATGTTTGACTGTGTGATGCCAAGCCGAAATGCTAGAAATGGCATGTTATTTACAAAGCACGGTTTCATGAACATGAGAAACCAAAAATGGAAAGATGACTTTTCATTATTGGATCCAGATGGAGAAAGTTATGTGGATAGCTTTTATACCAAAGCATATGTGAGACATTTGATGATTTCAAAAGAAATTTTAGGAGCTCAGATTGCCACCTTACATAATTTAGCGTTCTATCTTTGGTTAGTAAAGGAAGCTAGAAAAAGAATTATTGATGGCACATTTGTTGAATGGAAGAACAAAATGGTGGTTAACATGGCCCAACGTCTCTAAATGAAAATACTAGACCTTTACATACTTAAGAAGTTTTTGGGCACCTTTTTCTTCTCCATAGCCCTAATTATTTCAATTTCTATTGTTTTCGATTTCTCCGAGAATGTGGATGAATTCATTGAAAAAAGTGCTCCAACAGAAGCCATTATTTTCGATTACTACTTAAATTTCATTCCCTACTTTGCCAACTTATTCAGTCCGCTTTTCATTTTTGTGTCTGTTATATTTTTTACTTCAAAAATGGCAAGCAATACCGAGATTGTATCCATTTTAGCCAGTGGAATTTCGTTTCGAAGAATGCTATTGCCCTACCTCATTGGAGCTGTACTCATTGGATCGCTTTCGCTTTACTTGAATAATTTTTTAATCCCGAAGAGCAATGTCAAAATGCTCGAATTCAAATACAAGTATATAAAAAATCAATATCGAAACAAGGATAAAAACATTCACATTCAACTTACCCCAAACAGCTATGCATACATTGGGAGCTATGCCGTACCTACAAATGTAGGAGTGAAATTTAGTTTGGAGTCATTCAATGAGGACGGTGAAATGACGTACAAATTGATCAGCGACTTTGTACGTTGGGATTCCACTAAACAAATGTGGACCATTCAAAACTATTATGAACGATTCATTGAAGGTAGGTCAGAAAGAATTGTGAATGGACTTTCAAAAGATACCATACTTAACATGCTTCCCGGAGACTTTACAAGAAGAAACGCCGACGTAGAAATGTTGGATTATTTTCAACTACAAAAGGAAATTGAAGTCCTCACTTTTAAAGGTTCAAAAGACGTTATTAATTTAAAAATTGAACAGCAAAAACGGGTTGCGTTTCCTTTTGCAACGATTGTGCTGACCTTCATAGGAGTTGCGATTGCCAGCCGAAAAGTTCGTGGTGGCATTGGGCTGCACTTAGGGCTGGGGCTAGCATTGAGTTTTACCTTCATTATGTTTATGAAAGTCACTCAAACCTTCTCCACTAATGGCGGGTTAGACCCAATGATTGCCATGTGGATTCCAAACATCATCTATGGTATTTTAGCAGTTATTCTAATCCAAAAGGCTCCTAAATAATGACAGTAAAACTTAAATGGCTATTCCTTTTTGCCATCATGATTAGCCTAAGCGCGTGTACTGTTGGACGTTTCTTTGTTTACAATTTTGCCGACATTACAGACTATAAGAAATTCCCTAGTAGAACGTTAACGAAGTCAGACCAAGCTTTTCAATTTAAAAAAAGAGCTGAATTAAGAAAACCTAAGAGTTTTAAAATCAATGGAGAGGTAGTTGACTTTGACGATTATTTAGAAAAGAATAAAACGGTTGCATTTCTAATTATTAAGAATGACACCATTCAGTATGAGCAGTATTACAATAAATACGAAGAAGAATCCATCGTAGCGTCTTTCTCTATGGCTAAATCGGTAACTTCTATGCTCATTGGGTTTGCCATTCAAGATGGATTAATAGATTCGGAAGAGGATTTAGTTACAAAATACATTCCGGAACTGAAAGAAAATGGTTGGGACAAAGTAACCTTGAAGCTCCTTTTACAAATGACTTCCGCAATGAAGTTCAACGAAAGTTACTACAACCCATTTGGCCATGCCGCCAGCTACTACTATGGCAGAAATTTGAGAAAACAAGTCGCAAAGGCTAAGCTAGAAGGTGAACCTGGTAACTATTTCAATTACCAAAGCGGACAAACTCAAGTATTGGGTTTAGCGTTGGAAAGAGGCCTAAACGGGAAGCGAATTACGACATATTTGCAAGAGAAGCTGTGGACTCCACTCGGAATGGAATACGATGCTTCTTGGAGTTTAGATCGTAAAAAGAATGGTCTCGAAAAAACATTTTGCTGTTTGAATGCAAGAGCGCAAGACTTTGCCAAACTAGGCCGATTTTATTTAAACAAGGGAAATTGGGAAGGTGAGCAATTATTGAACGAAGAATGGATTGAACAATCTACCAAACGCGATACGACAGATGGTTCTGCTGAAAACTATCAATACGCATGGTGGCTTAAAGGAAGTGAAGGAGATTACGCAGCAGAGGGAATTTTAGGACAGTACATCTATGTTCACCCTGAAAAGAACCTCATTATGGTGAGACTTGGGAAAAACTACGGTAATACAAGCTGGACAAGTATTTTTAAAGCCTTGGCGAAGGCTTATTAAGCCTTCTAGCGACCAACTTACAATACTTTAGATAATATTGGCGAAGTTAACCACTTCCAATAAAAAAAGCCCTTCCGAATGCTCGGAAGGGCTTTTACTATATTTAGAAAAAGAATTCTACATGAATCCTTTTGCCTTTGCTACTTTAATACAAGCCGTTAAGCCGTTCTTAGTAATGTTTCGAATACCTGAAGCAGAAACTTTTAACGTGACCCACTCATTGGTATCAGGGTTAAAAAACTTTCTTGTAAACAAGTTAGGCTCAAATGTTCTTCTCGTTCTTCTCTTTGAGTGAGATACATTGTTACCTGTGATTACTTTCTTTCCTGTTATTTGACAAACTTTAGACATATCTTTTCCGCTAAAAAATTGGAGTGCAAAATAAATACTTTTTCTGTTCTAAAACAACACTTTCATCAACAAAAATCTGTTTTTATTTTCGAATGAAGAAGACGTATCTTCGCACAAAAAAGAAATGAGGCTACTTTTGTCGTTTACAATCATATTTTTTGCTAGTCTTTTCAATGGTTATGCTCAAGAAAGCGCAGAAAGTAAGCACGTTGAAGAAATAAAAATTGGGGACGAAAAAAGGCAAGTAAACATTAATTATTCTTTCAAACAAGGAAAAGAAAATGAAACCCTATTGAAAGTTCAATTTTTCAATAAAACAAAAGTCAATTTAAACGTTGATTTGGTCATGGGGTTTTACAATAATGGTGTGCTTCTAGAAAAAGTCGACATTGCAGATTGTCTTAAAAAATCATTTTTTAATAATTTCTTCCGTCCATTTCACTTAGTTGGCACTTCATTCAAAGAAGTAGAGGTGGTAGAAATTGAAATTTTAAACTTTTATTCAGAGCGAGTAGATGAATGCAGAGAAACTCATAAGTAACGGCGCGGGCGCTTTAATATCTATTGCAGCATTAGGCGCAGCAGCTCAACTTTCCATACCATTATCGGAAAGTGTATCGGTTGCTCCTATTACAGGTCAATCTTTAGCTGTGCTAATTGTTGCCCAATTGTTAAAGGAAATATGGGGTACGATTACAATTGGAATATATATCGTGATTGGAATATTAGGTGCTCCAGTATTTTCAGGGTTTGAAGGAGGTTGGGAAAAGTTCTCAGGACCAAGTTTAGGCTACTTTATAGGTTTTATAGTTGCTACAATTGTTTGTGGACTGCTCGCAAGAAAACAAGAAGAACGATTTAAGTTCTACCTACTGCAAATGCTTATTGGAACTGTTCTGATTCTGGTTTGTGGCTGGTTGGGTCTATTTCGATTTCTAGACGCCAAGGCTTCCTTTACTAAAGGAGTGCTACCCTTTTTACCAGGAGCGCTGATTAAAATCACCATAGGTGCTATACTTTTATCTGTCATTCGTCGTTTCAAAAGCTTTATGAAAGCGGTTTAAACGGAATGAATACTTTTGGTTAAAAATGAACCCATTTGATTGATCGCGAACTGAACGTTTTATTTTTACCCAAGTGGTATCCTAGTAAATTCGAAGAATTTGATGGTAATTTCATTGAAAATCATGCTATAGCGCTTTCCAAAAAATGTCATCTAGGAGTAATTTTTGTACACTCTGACGACTCCGTTTCTCAATTTTTTACGGTCGATAAATCGCAACTAAATGGCTTTCCCGAGTACCGAGTTTACTACAAAAGGCCCCAATTTGGTTTCAGTCTATTGAATCAAGTAGTTTCGTTTTTTAGGTATAGAAGATCTCAAAAAATTGGCTACAGAGCTTATTTGAATGACATTGGCAAACCAGATCTTTGTCACGTTCACATCAATGGAAAATCTGCTTTACTGGCTAACTTTTTAAAAACCGCCGAAAACATCCCTTTTCTAATCACCGAACATTGGTCGGGTTACACATTTGAGAGTGGCGCTTTCAAGGGTTATTTTAGAAAGAAATTTTACCAATTCACCGCCAAACAATCGAGTGGAATTACCTGTGTTTCAAACTATTTAAAAGAAGCAATTAAGCGCCACGATATCAAGGCTAATTATTCCATAGTACCTAATGTGGTGAATACGGAATTATTTCAGCCCAAATGGAACAAAGCAAATAATCCGATTCGAATCGTCCACATTTCTAACTTAACCAAGTCGCCAAAAAACATTGACCTTATTGGCGCTGCGTTGAATGAAGCCGGTGCGCAACGAACCGACTTTGAGCTAGACATTATTGGAACAGGGCCAGATGAAAACCTCATGTTAGAAATATTGAACAAGGGTAGTATGAAAGACCGTTTTACCTTTCATAGGGAGATCGTTTTAGAAAAAGTAGCAAGCATTTTACAACATGCCGACTTCTTAGTACTGTACAGTCAATTTGAAACACAATCGGTAGTAATGATTGAAGCCTTTGCAAGTGGAGTTCCGGTTGTGATTTCCGCGGTGGGTGGAATTCCTGAATACATGAATGAAGAAAGAGGTATTCTATTAGAGCCCAACTCTGCAGAAGCTTTGAAAAAAGGAATTCTTACCATGTTGGACCAGTACAATCAATACGACCAGCAGAAACTTCGTAACTACGCTTTAGCTAATTTTGCAGAAGAACGAATTCAAGATCAGTTTCTACATTTATATTATAAAACGTTAAAAGAGCATGCCTGAAAATAGAAAGCTTCGTTTTGCCGTTTTAGTAGATGGTCCATTGCTCAAAAAGTGGCAAGCGGACAGCATTCAACACTTGTTGGACACAAAACACACTGAATTTATTGGGTTTATTCAAAATACAGGAAGCACCAATCAACCAACAACAAGTGTTTCTTTAGGATTTCGATTCATTTATAAAAAGATAGATCGGAACGGACCATTGCAATTGACTGAATGGGAGAAGCAATTTCCAGCTACTCCAAAATTTTCTTTTACTCCAGAGTCTAAAAGAATAATAAACTACTTAACTAATAGTGATTTAGCAAAATTAAAATCGCTAGATTTAGATGTTGTACTTCGCTTTGGTTTTGGAATTTTAAAAGGTGAAGCACTAAGCATTCCAACCTATGGAATTTGGTCTTTTCACCACGGTAATCCAAGAAAATACCGAGGTGGGCCTGCTGCATTTTGGGAAATTTTTGAAGGCGACTCTATAACCGGAAGCATGTTACAGCAGCTTAATGAAAAGCTAGATCAAGGTCAACTGATTCGAGAAGGCTTTTTCCAAACCACTAACCACAGTTATCGAGCAAACCTATACCACGTTTTAGAAGAAACGGCTGTTTGGCCTGCACTGGCTGTCAAAGCCATTATCAACCATCCGCAACAAAAGTTGGCCCTGCAAACGATTTCCGAAAAAGGTAAATTGTACAAGGTTCCGGGTAACTTGACTTCGCTTCGGTTTATATTCAATGTTTTCTCGAACAAGGTAAGTTTTCACCTTAATCGATTGTTTAGAGCTGAAAAATGGAATGTGGGACGAGTTAACCAGCCGATAGAAGAGTTAATTAACAAGCCCATGAAACCGATAAAATGGTTGAATGAAGCTCCGAGTAATAGCTACTACGCAGACCCATTTGCATGGAATAATAAAGAAGTGCTCTTGGAATTGTACAATTACAAAAGTAGCAAGGGAAGTTTAAAAAAATTGGATACCAATTCTGGTAAAATAATTGACTTTCTGAATGACGACACTCACTACTCCTACCCTTTTAGCATCAGCCACAACGAGAAGCGTTACATTTTACCTGAAAATTACAAAAGCAACCTTCTACAACTTCACGAAGTGGATGACAAATTAAACCATCTTCAAAAGCATGTGCTTTTAGAAGGCCAGTGGATTGACCCCACCCTTTTTCAACAAGACGGCAAATGGTGGTTGAGCTGCATGCACGCAAGTTCACCTAAAGAAAACCTGTGTTTGTTTTACGCCAACTCCATTGAAGGCCCTTACAAGCCGCATCTTTTAAATCCTGTGCTGACCGATATTAGTTCGGCAAGACCGGCCGGAACACCGTTTTTATTCAATGAAAAAATTATTCGTCCTACTCAAAATTGTTCTAAAACATACGGGGGTATCGTTGTTCTAAAACAAATTGATAAGCTCAGCCCTACCGAATTCCAAGAGTCTTTTGTAAAAGAAATTCTTCCGCAAAAGGGCAGGTATTCTGAAGGTTTGCATACCCTTAGCACAGCGGGAGAAGAAATATTGGTAGATGGCAAACGTTATTACTTCAATTTTTGGAATTTTTGGAATCAACTGAAAGCTAGCTTTAACAAAAAAACAACTTGATAGGCAACATTATAAATACCGTTTCTACTCGAATTAGCTTGGCTGTGCTTTCAATTGCATTGCTTTTACTGAACTCGAACTTTTTAGGCAGTGAAGGCCTAGGAACTGTCGGTATCATTGTGCTAGAGATTACCATCTACTTGTTAATTAGTAATGTGGTTTGTGGTGGAAGTTTGATTTACTTTACTTCTCGCAAGAGTGCAAATGCACTGCTCTTGGCAGCATACATGTGGATTGTACTAAGCACTGCCTTTTATTATAGCCTGATTTTACTTATTCCTGTTTTAGATTCTGAATATGCTACTGCAATTTTGGTTCTAGGGTTTTTACAATCTACCATAGGTGCCAACTTAGGTTTATTGGCAGGCCAACAACGTTTTAAAACCTTCAATTTTGTAGCGCTAGTTCAGGCATTGGTGCAAATAGGAACACTTTGTATATTTTACTTTGTTTTGAATGACCAAAGTATTGATGCTTTCATTCAAAGTACGTTTATCGCCTATTGTCTAGCCTTTCTGTTAAGTTTTGTCCGGTTACTTCCAACACTTGAAAAACGCACTGTTTGGCCTACTGTTGAGCTTTTTAAGGAATTAATCCAATATGGATTTTACCTACAAATTGCCAACATTACACAGCTGTTAAACTATCGACTAAACTACTTCTTGTTGGATTATTTCAGCGGAAGAGCATCTGTAGGTAAATTTATGGCCGGCGTTCAGCTCTCTGAAGGTTTATTGCTACCAAGTAAAAGCATTGGAGCCGTGCAGTATGCAAAAATATCAAGTCAAAAATCGAAGGTAAAAGCTGCGCGCTTGAGTCTTACCCTCTTAAAAGTGGTATTTATACTCACCCTGCCGCTCGTTGTTATACTCATGCTAATTCCAGAGATTATTTACACCAACTTATTGGGTTCCGATTTTAATGAAACACCTCTGGTCATTAGCTTTATGAGTGCTGGAATTATTGCGCTAGCTTGCGAAGTTATTTTGAGCAGGTATTTCGCAGGAACTGGCCAACAAAAGGTAAACGCTACAAGCTCTAGTATCGGTTTGGTAGTGACTGTTGTTACAGGTTTTAGTCTCATACCAACGTTAGGACTCATGGGGGCTGCAGCCTGTGCGAGTTTATCTTACCTCAGTATTTTCCTTTTCCTGTTCTACAAAATCATTACCACTACCAATTTACAAACAAGTGATTTTTTACTGAAGAAACAAGACTTTATTTACCTCAAGAGAGTGATTCGAAAGGTGAGAAAAGATTAGTGTAAGTCACTTAGCGACTTCACTCCTACTGGTCGTTCTACCAAAAATCCTTCAGCATAATCTGCTTGAATATAGCGTCCCATGTCAGCCATACGAGCTCGAACATATTCGAAGAAATTTTTCATCGTCAACGGTGACTCTGGTTCGTTTGACGCTGGATTATAGAACTGAGAGGAGAAAGCTTTAATAGCCTCCAACTTGGTATCCACAAATGGCGTAACATCTACCACAAAATCAGGCTCAATGAAACGATCTTGAATGTAGTTGTAGATAGCTTTCGGGCGCCATGCCTCTTGAATTTTACCGTCTAGTTTTGTTTCTACTTTACGAAGTCCACTGTAAAAACAAGCATCAGATATAAGTTTGGACGCCCTGCCGTGATCTGGGTGTCGGTCTCTTGGTGCATTCGAAAGTATAATGTCTGGTTGATACTTCCTTAAAATTTGCGTGATCAAAAGAATATGCTCTTGGTCGTTTTTGAAAAAACCATCGGCCATTCCAACATTCTCACGACAAGCTAAGCATAATATTTCTGCAGACTTTTCAGCCTCAATTAAACGCAATGGACCGGAACCTCGGGTTCCTAATTCACCGTGGGTTAAATCCAAAACACCTACCGTTTTGCCGGCCGCTATTTCTTTTAAAATAGTGCCTGCGCAACTCAGCTCAATATCGTCAGGGTGAACGCCAATGGCGAGGATATCTAATTTCATTGTTCAATAAAATTGATAATCTTATCACATGCAGGTGATTCTTGAGGTGCTACCATCGCTACGTAATTTCCTTTTTCGTCAATCAAATAATTTTGAAAGTTCCATGTCACTTCAGAATCCTCTACTCCATTCTTCGCCTTCTGTGTTAGCCATTGATACAATTCGTGCATATCATCTCCTTTTACAGAGATTTTACCCATCATGGGGAAAGATACACCATAGTTCGCTTTGCAAAAAGTTGCAATTTCTTCGTTTGTGCCAGGCTCTTGCGCACCAAAGTTGTTTGCCGGAAAACCGATAATTACAAAGTCTTTTTCACTGTACGTTTTATACAACCCCTCTAAGGTTTCATACTGTGGTGTATGACCGCAATTAGATGCGGTATTTACTACCAAAATCTTTTTCCCTTGATATTGATTGAGTTCAATTTCTTCTCCCGTTATGTTTTCTACTTTAAAATCGAAAAAGTTCATGTCTTGTGCGTTTAGTGCAAGCGTTGTTAGTAAACAAACGCTGCTAGTGAGTCAATTTAAATAAATTCATATAGATTGATTTGTCTAGAAGACAAATGAACGAAAAAAGAGTTTGAAATTTGGGAAAAATAGTGAGTTAAATATAGAATGGGCTTAATTTTAAAGAATGGCAAAAGAAATAACGAGCAGCGAGGATATTCAATTCTTGGTAAACGAATTTTACGAAAAAGTAATAGAAGATGAGTTACTCGGGCCCATTTTTGAAAACGTAGTAAAGGGCAATTGGGACAAGCATTTAGAAAAAATGTATGGCTTTTGGGAAACCATCGTGTTCAATGTAAAAAAATACACCGGTAGCCCATTTCAAAAGCACATTCCCCTGCCCATTGAGGCCAAGCACTTTGAACGCTGGTTAGCCTTATTTCATACGACCATAAACCAACACTTTGAAGGGAAAAAAGCGGAAGAAATTAAGAAAAGAAGTACTCAAATGGGCTTGATGTTTGAGTACAAATTAAAACACATTAAAGGAGGGGAATAAAAAATGAGTAAGTACTTCCATTACTAAAAAGATCTTCTAAAATAAAGGTATTTTATACGTATAATATTCGTTTAGGAAGCATTATGTTACTCAAATTAAATGAGAATTGTATTTTACATGTAATTTAGATTTATAAATTAAAATAGGGATATGACGCACTAAGTGCGTCATATCCTGTTGTTTTGTGCAATCTAAAAAGCAAACGATGAGAACATTAGCATATCTTTTTGTAATTATTACTCTTCTTATATCTTGTAATAACTCAAATAATAAAACTTCAAATGACAGAAGTTCTGATTATTATGGAGAGTCGAATGACTATGATGATTTCGAAGAAGACTATGAAGAAGATAATAAAGAACTAGCCTAAATAAAAATTGACTAGCAAAAAGCTTTATTTGGCATTGAAAAATTTTTCTATTGGGATTAAACTGATTGTTCCAACGAATTTCTGCATCTGAACATCATTAATATTTTCAAAAGGTTCTGGAAAAGACCCAGAATCTTCATCAATTAATTGAAGTACATCTCTGGTAATTCTACGAGAAATATTCGAGATTGGGACATCGTTTGCTGAACCTTCGAAAGGGTTTTCTCCGGCCAACCCAAAACGAAGCATTGTATTAAATACCCAAATTACAATAACAGTAAAAGGAATGTTCAACCATACAAAGTAACTGCCTATAAAAGGATTGGTCTAGGAAATTCCTAGTCCCATTTGAGCAAATGCAGGAATAATAGCCATTGGTAACAACCACATAAAAATGTGCACAAAATGATAACCTATAATTCCGTATTGCTTTTGATAAGGGAAATTTTTAATTCGTTCTGATTTGCCTTGAAGCGCGGTTAACTCTTGTAATATCTGTTGAAAGTTCAAAAAAGAAAAATCCCAAAACTTCTTCTCATCGGTAAGCTTTCTCAGGTGTTTTGATTGAATACTAATGATTGCATTTGGTTTATTGTCTTTTTGCATCACTATCTGGAATTATTATGCTGACATATAAGGTATTAACTCCTAATATAGAGTTGTCTCTTATTCCGAAATGTTATATTCTAACTTGGTTTTATTATGAATTAGATTGTAATCTGCTTCCCACGATTTTTTTGTTCTCATGGCATAACGCAAAGCAGTCAGCCAAGCAATGTGTCTATTTGTTATAACAGTTAAGGTTTGCTTCTCGTCTGAATTTACTTCAGATCGATGTAAATAAAAACTTTCACGAACGTTAATTATTAACGACCTAGAAGCGTTTACAATTCCTCCTCATATTTTACGGGCTTCCCAAATTCGATCGTAAGCTGCATTGTTCTGAAAACCTACCATAAAGGCTACAGCAGTTACAATTAGGCCCACCGGAGCTAATGGTACTTGTAGCCATTTAATATTAATAATTTCATAGAGAACCGTAATTAACGTTGAATAAATTAGAAAAAAAATAATTTCCCTCATGGTCCAGGCCAAAAGGCTTTTCATCAGGAATCTTCGTTATGTATACATGATTTTATTTTTGCCTAAAAGTAATGGAATCTTTGAAAAGGAATTGACAATCATGCTCACTTCAAAATTGAATTCCATTACCTTTGTAAAAAATTAAGGCAATCGCACTTTCAAAAGAAATAATTCAACTCCTGAAAAAGGACATTACTGTGGAGCTGCGTCAAAAAGCTGCCCTTAACGGAATATTGCTATATGTGATTTCCACCGTTTTTGTTGCCTACCTCATTTTTTCACGTTTAGAAGAGCTTAGCACTTGGGTTGCCTTATTGTGGATTGTTTTACTCTTTGCTTCTACCAATGCAAGCATTAACAGCTTTCGAAAAGAAGCAGGCAGAGAGTTTTTCTACTACTACTCTATCGCGAAACCGCAGGCCATCATACTTTCTAAAATACTGTTCAACGCCATTTTGCAATTTGTAATTGCTGCACTGACTCTATTGCTCTTCAGCGTGCTACTTGGCAACCCAGTCGAAAACATGAGTTTGTTTTCTGTCGTATTGTTTTTAGGTAGCTTAGGAATTTCTACTATTTTAACCCTGAGTTCGGCAATTGCTTCCAAAACAAAAAACAATGCAACCCTAACCGCCATCTTGTCTTTTCCAATTATGCTACCAACATTATTGACCGCAATTAAGGCAAGTATGTTGTGTGGTTTAGGTTTTTCATGGGAGGATTGCCAAGTGTTTATAGTTACTTTAGGCTTGTTAAATATAGTTATTGTGATGCTTTCCTTTATTTTATTTCCCTACCTTTGGAGAAGCTAATTTAGCTCCAGTTACAATGATTTAAACAACTCATTTCCAATGATAAATTGGTGGAAATCCCTTACGATTATCTTACTCCTTTATACCTTAATTGGAGGTCTATTAATTCCTGTTCCAAAACAAGTTATTTTATACGAAAGTATTCGAAATTTATACTTTCATGTTCCAATGTGGTTCAGTATGATATTCTTATTTCTTATGTCGGTTGTTTACAGTGTAAAAGGACTTTCTTCTAATGATTTATCATTCGACACCAAAGCCAAAGAACTTGTAAATACCGGTATTATTTTTGGCATATTAGGAACAATTACAGGTAGTATTTGGGCTAAGTTTACTTGGGGTGCTTGGTGGGTGAACGACGTAAAATTAAATGGTTCTGCCATTACAATGCTAATTTATTTAGCCTATATCGTTTTACGAGGTTCGTTAGAAGACGAGCAAAAAAGAGCTAGAATATCAGGTGTTTACAACATATTCGCCTTTGTTTTGTTACTCGTATTTATAGGTATATTGCCAAGAATGACAGATTCTCTCCACCCAGGAAATGGTGGTAACCCCGGTTTCAATAATTACGACTTAGACAACAAAATGAAACTCGTTTTTTATCCTGCGGTTATCGGATGGATTCTATTGGGTTGGTGGATTGCATCAATCAGAATTCGAATTTCGAAAGTCACTCAAAAATTAGAAGCATGAGATACATTATTTTAATAGGACTATTGATCAGTTCATTCATTGCAAATGCAGAAAATGTTCACATGGCTGATAACATGCGATCTGAAGGTAAAATCTATGTTGTCATTGCGGTACTCGCTGTCATCTTAGTAGGATTGTTTATTTATTTGATTACCATTGATAGGAAAGTGAGTAAATTAGAAAAAGAAGCTAATACGTAAGCTATGAAAAAATCACACATTATAGGAATTCTAGTCATTGCAATTGCCATAGGAGCAATTATTAGCACCGTTGCAGATGCTGCGACATATGCAGATTTTGGAGTAGCAATGAATAATCCGGGCAAGCAATTTCAAGTTGTAGGAGAATTGAACAAGGAAAAGGATATCATTTACGCACCTGAAAGCAATGCTAACCAGTTTTCGTTTTACATGATAGATAAAAATGGAAATGAGCAAAAAGTCATTTTTAACGGCGCCAAACCTCAAGATTTCGAACGATCAGAACAAGTTGTCATAACTGGTAGTTTAGAAGATGAGAATTTCTTAGCAGATAAGATTTTGATGAAATGCCCATCAAAATATCAAGATGGAGAAGCAGGAGAATTAACAGAAATTACAGCTGAGAGCAAATCTTAACGAATGATAGAATACGTAGGAGAAAACCTGATTGCAGGTCAAGTAGGAATTTTTTTAATCTTCCTAAGTTTTGTAGCAAGTTTATTATCAGTTGCTTTTTACTATAACTCATCTGAACTTAGTTTAGAAGTAATTTCATGGAAAAAATGGGGGCGATTCTTTTTTCGTTTGCATTCTTTCGCCATGGCAGGATTAATAGGCATCCTGTTCTACCTTATTTACACCCATGCTTTCGAATATTATTACATCTGGAGGCATAGTTCTTCAGACATGTCAATGAAGTACATCATCTCTTCCTTCTGGGAAGGTCAAGAAGGGAGTACCATGTTGTGGGCGTTTTGGAACATCGTTTTAGGAAATGTTTTAATTTTCACCACCAAAAAGTGGGAAGGTGGTGTAATGACCATTTATGCTACGGTTCAAGTTTTCTTGAGTGCAATGCTACTTGGTATTTTTCCTTTCGATATTCAAATAGGCAGTAATCCGTTTATTTTATTAAGAGAACATGCAGACATGTTTAACTTACCCTTTGTATCAAATCCGAACTACTTGGGATTTGTAGAAGGAAATGGGCTCAACCCTCTTTTACAAAACTATTGGATGACTATTCACCCACCAACTGTATTTTTTGGGTTCGCCACCACTCTTATTCCATTTGCTTACGCATTAACAGCACTTTGGAAAAAAAGTTACCAAGAATGGATAAAACCGGCTCTGCCGTGGACGTTCTTTGGAATTGGAATTTTGGGCTTGGGTATTTTAATGGGCGGAGCTTGGGCTTATGAAGCACTAAGTTTTGGAGGTTTTTGGGCTTGGGATCCAGTTGAAAATTCTTCATTAGTACCGTGGTTAGTATTGGTTGGCGCAGGTCATCTAATGCTGATAAATAGGACAAAAATGAAGAGTATATTTTCAGCTTTCGCTTTAGCCTTGTTTTCATTTCTATTGGTGGTTTATTCAACTTATCTTACTAAAAGTGGAATATTAGGTGAAACATCGGTTCACTCATTTGCAGATGGCTTGCCCGGACAATTAATTATTTTCTTATTGTTCTATTTATTTGTGGCCTTATTTTTCCTTTTCAAAAATGGAGGACAATTTCTCAAAAAATCAGAAGAAGATGCATTCTGGAGCAGAGAGTTCTGGATGTTCTTAGGAGCATTAGTCTTGGTTATTTCGGCATTTCAAATCACACTTTCTACTTCTATTCCGGTTGTCAACGCATTATTCGGAACTACACTTGCCCCTCCGGCAAAACCAATTGAGCATTACAATTCATGGCAAATTCCGTTAACGATATTAGTTACTTTATTCGTTGCCATCAGTCAATTTTTGAAATATAAAAAGACTGAGGTTGTACCCTTCTTTAAAAAGATCGCGCCTTCTTTTATGATTTCATTCGCAGCTGCCATAATTATGGCTGTTCAACTGAAAATAAGAGACGTATTTTTAATCACTCTATTGTTCACTTCATTATTTGCCGTTTTAGCTAACCTAGATTATCTACTTCGAATCATAAAAGGAAATGTAAAAAAAGGAGGTTCCGCAATAGCACATGTTGGTTTTGGTTTGGTGATCCTAGGGTCACTTTTATCGGCAGGTAATAAAAAAATTATTTCCAAGAACAGAACTCAGGTTAACATCAATTTTGAAGACAACAAAAATGCGAACAACGAAAACGTTATGCTGTTGCGAAATGATACGATATTAATGGATTCGTATTATATAACCTATACACAACGAAGAGTTGACGGTAAAAACGTTTACTTTGATATGGATTACTTGAAAGTAAATGAGAAAGGTAAATATCAGAAAGAGTTTAGGTTATCACCATTTGTTCAATTAAATGAACAAATGGGAAATGTACCCGAGCCTGACACGAAACATTTTATAGATAAAGATATATTCACCCACATTACCTACGCTGATTTAGAAAATTTAGACTCTACTACTCAAGAGATTTATAGAGATTCTGATACATTAAACCTTAAAATCGGAGACTCCCTATTCACCAGTAACTCAATTATTAAACTTTCTAATTTTGAGCGAAACATTGATAAAGAGAAACTAAGATTACTAGAGAGTGATATTGCCTTGGGGGTTAAAATTACAGCTAAAACATTGGAAGGGAAGTACTTTGAAGCTAATCCAATTATGGTTATTCGAGGCAATAACATCTTCTCTATTAATTCAGAAATAGACGAACTTGGTTTGCAGTTTGGGTTCGCAGGAATTGATCCTGACACAGAAAAGCTAAAAATATTGTTAGCCGAGAAGAATAAAAATTCAGGAGATTTCGTCATTATGCAAGCGTTAGTCTTTCCATACATTAATGTGTTATGGGTTGGTATTATAGTGATGGTTTTGGGAAGTTTATTAGCCGCCTGGAATAGAATTAGAAGTAATAAATCTTCTAACTAATTAGTAATTTTTAGATTATATTTATTCCGTTAAATAACACCATAGAGGTATGAATGCTAAACAACAAATTAAAAAAGTTACTATAGTTGGCGCAGGAAATGTAGCTCACAACTTTGCGCTTGCTTTTAGAAATACAGGTTACATTATTCATGAGGTTTATAGTAGAACTCAACGTTCAGCCATGTTACTAAGTCAGGCTATGAATACCAACTACACCACTGATTTGAATAATCTAAGAGCTGATACAGATCTTTTTATTTTAGCAGTAAATGACGATGCTTTAGCTGATATCGTTTGTGCCATCAAAGTAAAAAACGTACCCATTGTTCATACTTCCGGCTCTACTCCTATTGATGTGTTTGAGCCATGTGGGTTTAAACATTATGGAATTTTCTACCCTGTGCAATCCTTTCAAAAAAATGAAACAGAGAGCTTAGAGCTGATTCCAATCTGCGTTGAAGCCAATGACTCGAAAACTGAAGACTTATTTCTGAGCTTAGCTAAATCAATGTCGAGAAAGGTGTACGCTATGGATTCAGAAAAGCGAAAAGCACTTCACGTTGCTGCAGTTTTTGCCAACAACTTCAGCAATCATTTATTCCATATAGCAGGAGAAATATTAGATAAAAAGCAAATTCCATTTGATGTTATTAGACCCTTGGTAGAGAAGACAGCTGATAAAATCAGACACGAAAAGCCAATTAATGCTCAAACTGGCCCTGCTGTTAGAAACGATAAAAAGGTAATTGATAGTCACCTAAAATATTTAGCAAGTAACCCCGAATATCAAAAAATCTACGACTTGATTACCACTGATATTTACAAAGCACAACAAAGCAAATAATATGTCAAACATCAAAGCCAAGCTTAGACCAATTGCAGCTTTCATTTTAGACGTTGATGGTGTTTTAACAGACGGAATGGTTATTACCTTGCCAGATGGCGAACAAGCTCGAAGAATGAACATCAAAGACGGTTATGCCTTGCAGCATGCTGTAAAAAAAGGCTATCACATATCTATTATCAGCGGAGGCACATCAGAAAGTGTTCGAAAACGATTAAATACGCTAGGAATTACAGAAGTCAACTTAGCTTGTAAGAATAAGGTTGAAGTATTTGAAAAACTCAAAGAAAAATTTGGACTTACAAAGGAACAGATCCTCTACATGGGTGACGACATTCCTGATTACAAAGTAATGCAGAGAGTCGGGTTTGCAGCTTGTCCAAATGACGCAGCTGAAGAGATCAAAAGTATCTCGGATTACATTTCATCAAAAAAAGGCGGTGAAGGCTGTGTGAGAGATTTAATTGAACAAGTTCTAAAGCTGCAAGGGAAGTGGTTTGATGAAGACAGTTTCGAGTGGTAAGCCTAGTACAAGTCAAATAGCATTGCATCAAACGCAGAGATTAGAAAATCTGTCTTTTCTTCATTCCTGATATAAACAGCTAGTTCGCTGTTATCTGAAGTGCATTTTGGAATCTTTAACTGGTAGCGATAACTCAACCATTGATCTTTTTCTTTTGCAGGAACTTCGTTAAGTAAAAACCAAGAGTAATAACTACTATTTCCATCCATATCTTTTATTTCAGCAATCAACTTTGCATTTTCAGAGCTGTTCAATTCCAATTCCAATCGACTTGTTTCAATTTCTAAATAGTAACCTCGACTTAATTTAGAACAAGTTCCCAGATTGTATTTTATTATAACACCATATTCTTTGCTAGAGTAATCAAAATACGTAGTTTGATTTGCTATTCTCTGTTGATTTATAGCATCAAAAACTAGACTCGTATCTAACAACAACTCCTTCTGCGCATTGAACGGCAATATTTCTCTGCTACCCCCTATCCGAAATTGATTCGGCTCACTGACACCAAATGTTGCGACGTACTTTTTAGCGGTCATGTCCCAAGATGAAATAATATTTTCTTTGTATTGAAAGGATTGAAATAAATTGAGTCCAATTAATCCGACTATCAAAATTTTTAACAAAATATTCAATAGCCTTTTACCATAATACGAATCAAAAAGAGTTGCTAAAAGAAAAGCTATTAATGCATAGAAATCTACAAAGGACCGCTGACCAAAAGAAGAACCGTAGAACCAATTCCACCAAGATGAAACAATATAAATTAATGTTGAAAGGAACAGTAATAAACTGAAAAATTGAACGCGACTTTTCTTGAACAGTTTTGGCAAGGCAAAAAGAGAAAGTGCAGCAAGAGGTGTGTATACAAACCAGCCTTTTCTAAATCCGAACAATGCTTCCTTAACCTTAGGCTTAGACCAATAGAAACCTTCCTCTCCATAAGACCAAACCAACCAATCTCCCGTCTGCAAGTTCCAAAGGTAAAACTGAATAATAACCGGCAATAAACCAACAATTAAGGCTATCATCCAAGTTTTAAAAGTCACTGTTCCAAAACTCTCAATTATCCCCTTACTTCCTTGCAACAGCAGAGGAAGTAACAAAATTACAACTCCGTTTATAGGTCGAATTACAACGATTAACCCTAAGAAAAAACCTGCGAGAATAAAAGATAATGACTTTTTACTAGAAAAGAAATTAGCAGTGTAGAATAAAAAGGCAGACACAGTAAAGAAGGAGTAAACATGTGTCATACTGGGTGAAAGAACCGCGTATAGAAATAAATTACTTCCTAAAGAAATTCCCAGGAGGCTCCAAAAAATAAAAGACTCTTTCAAGTTCAACAATCGCAACCAGAGAAAAATAAATGCTAATCCTAAGAACAAATAAAACAATGACCCTACATTGATAGACTTTTTTGCTCTTGGTGAATAGGGATCGAAAGATTCGCCAACAATGAAGGAATGAAATTCAGCGATTTTATAAAATGGTGCCATGCAAACTGCAGCGCCAACAAAGCATTTATTTACAATTCGACCATTATATTCCATCATAAAATCAGAATTTTTCTCCTGATTTTCAATGGTTCCGTTATGGTAATAGTTTACCAAGTATTGATAATAGCCGATTCCGTCACCAGAAATAATTTGAGAATTGTATTTACCATCAGCCGTCTTCCACGACAACTGTGTCATCAACACAACTAATAGTATTCCTAATAGCCAATATTTAAATTTAGAAAATAGATTAGTGAACTTCAATACTGTCGATTAACGATTCTTCTTTTTCAAACTTAGGTAATCAATAAAATATAGCACTTTAATAGAAAGGTTATTAATTTGTGGAGATTGGAGAGTCTGCTCTAAATCATTAAAGTAGTTACGTTCTAATGGATCTCCATTCTGAGAAATTACATTCTTCCAAACCACATTAATATCACTTCCAGGAGCAAAACGCCACCTAAACCCTAAATCTATATTGAAAGCATTAAAACTTGTATTCTCGTTCAACACATTAGAGGAATTTTCTCCTTCATCATATAGTATTTCTGTTAAACTTCCATCAAATTCAAGGTCATATAATTTATCATAGGTGGCAGTGGACCAATAATGGCGTAAATTTAAATTAAGTGCCATTTTATTATTAAAAATGTAATTCGATGTGATAGATGCAATGTGGACGTCAATGCCCCTTCTTCCCATAGTTAGTTTATCGTTATTCGCATTTCGATTAGCTGAAATCGCATATCCAATCTCATTTTCACTTTGTTCCCAAGTAAAATCAAAAACAAAGAAAAGCTTATCATTTGGACGAATTCTTGGAGACAGATATAGTCGCGTATAATATCGCCCAGCTTCATCGAAAACTCTATTTTGGTAACGTATGTCAAAAGCGAATGGGCGACTGTAATCGGTAGAAATAAACCCTCCAAAAGAAACATTTCTAGGAAATTTATAATACTGGTCAAATGTTCTGGTTTCGAAAAAGTCGTAGGTTTCAATAGGTTCCGCTCCTGCATTTAAACCAAAGGCATTAAATTTTTTAGTGCTACAAACCGTTTCCCAAGAAGCAGCAAAGTTAGCAAAATGATCGGGCTTAAAGATTCTTGAGTAGGTGACTTCGACGTTGTGTCTCCAAAAGTTAAAATATTTTTTTGTTTCATAATTTTGAAGTCGAACAGAACCAACTGTTTCTTGAGTGTTAAAAATCATTTGAAAGCCTAAATCATTCGGATTAAAACGATCCGTTATAATTTCATGAGAAAGGGAATAGGTAAGGTTTCCACTAATTTTTTCGACTGCCGCACTTCCCTTCTGCCCTGTATTTACTTTTCCGTTTTTAAATTGATTACTAACTGCCCCTGCAGCGCTTACGGCATACTTATTTTGCTTGTCTGCCAATTGAAAATCAACTTGACTTACGTTTGCGTCTCTATTCTCTCCTTGGCGCATAACGTTTGTGTTGGTGAACGTAACAAAAGAGTTGTTTCGAATAACTTGATCTAATACCAGAACGTTATAATTGGTCAGTGTATTGGTTTGAAAGTTTCTTTTTTCTTTAGTTTCAGAGTTTTCAATTTCCGCAAATTCATTCCCTTCAATTGCATTAAAGAAACCCATTCCTAGCCCTCTTTTTGTCCTACCTGATAGTTTTGTGGCATTAAGAAGTTGACTTTGATTGGGGTTTCCTCTGAAGCGTTCCAACGTATCTAATTGCCCGAATGAATTACCAAAATCATAAGGCACGCCACCTATTCTTCTAGAATAAAACAACCCTGCTTTGTTAAACAATTCAACTCCTTCGGTAAAAAACTGCCTATTCTCGTTGAACTGAACTTCAAACTGCGATAAATTCAAAACTTGATTATCAAACCTTGCTTGACCAAAATCAGGTATCAATGTCATATCAACCGTAAATGCATCGTTAATTCCATACTTCACATCCATTCCAATATTCTCCGAATTACTAAATGAATTACCATTCGTTGAGTTATTTTCTACATAAGCAGAAGCATATGGGAAAAAGAATAATCGAACAGGAGGCTTAATATTTTTTATCCCTTTTATACTTCCAGTTTGAGTCAAAAAGCCATCAACCGTAGGATTTACAAAATTCCAATATGACCGTTCTCTATTTCTTCTAATTTCCCTGCCAAAATTGATCCCCCAGTGTTGCTCCTCTACTTCCGGGAATCGCAGTGCCGACCAAGGAATCTTGAATTCAGCAGTCCATCCTTTGTCATCAATGTTAGTAGCAGTTTCCCACACTACATCCCAACTTAAACTTTCATCATCATTAGAATATTTGGTATCAAATTGAACTCCAGAAGGTGTAATTCCAAGACCTTCTCCATTAATTCCATCTCGGTAGGTGTTAAAGGCAACGAAGAAAAAATCCGAATTCCCAAGCTGGTCTCTTTCCGTTAAAAACACATACATACTATCTGGATTATCATACATTCGAGCAGCTACATATAGCGCTTCGTCGTCGTACGTCAGTTTCACTTCTGTTTGGTAAGTCGGCCCTTGACCAGGTCTTGGAGTAGTTTGTTTAAAACCGGTTACGAAAAGTATTTTACTCCAAAAGTCATCCTCTATTACTCCGTCAATGGTTGGAGCAGATTCGGTGGACTGAATATTAAAATTCAATTTTTCAATCTCCGCAACTTGAGCAAAACTCGAACTGAAGCCAAGTAAACATATAACAACTAATAACCTCATTTAATATCTATTGGCTCAATTGGGTGAAAAATAAAATTTTAATTGGTGTAACTCTATTTTTGTGACAAACGGTTTATTTTTCTATGCCAATAATTCTATTCCAAAGACCGGTTAAGGCTGAATTCATTCCCTTAAAGTTTTGTTTCTTCTGTTCAACTTTTAACTCGCCATTTTGTTTTGAAATTAGATAGGTAAAAACAAAATCACCCTTCCCTTTATCAAACCCTTCAGTTAATCCAAAACGTAAATCATTCATCGCAATTCCATTAGTTGTTTTTTCAACGGTATAGAAACCTTTTGTTAACTGTATCAATCTTTCAATTTGATGGTCATTCCGATACGGATAAAGCAATGCTTCGTTTTTCTGAAACTCGAAGAATTCTATGTTTTGATGCGCATCAAAAAGAGAGTAATAAGTAATCAAAAAGTGATCTTTTAATTCAATGTTCGAAGTCCATAAAACTGCATTTAATGGCGTTGGTCGGCTATCAAACCGTGTGTATTCAAATCCTTTTTTAGTCAGAGCCTTCTCAAAAACTTCATCAACATATAGCTTTACCCCTAAAGTAAACAATAAATAAACAGAGCTAATAACTAAGCCTAATCTATTCCATTTCCTTCTTTCAGGGCTATTCCTTTTTAAAAAAAGAACCACCATTAAACAGAGTAAAAATGGTAAGGTGTACATTGGGTCTATAACAAAAATAGACTGAATGGCAATTCTCCACTCCATAGGCCAAAGCAACTGAGTCCCCCAAGTTGTGAAAATATCTAGCAAAGGATGCGTAAAAATGGCCCAGAACATTAATTGGGTCCAGCCCCACCAATTTACCTGCTTTTTCTTGCGATAAATCTTGTCAATCAAAATACCTAATAGCGGAGCAACGAGTATGGCAAAAACAATGGAATGCGAAAATCCCCGATGAATTTCCAAACGACTAACGGTGTCGAGAAATAAACCGGGGATTGTATCTAAATCAGGTATGGTACCTCCTATTGCGCCCCAAAGAATTGCTTTGTTGCCCACTTTCTTACCCAATACGGCTTCGCCAACAGCTCCACCAAGCACAATTTGAGTAAGAGAATCCAATTTTGTTTAATTAGAAAGGTAAATCATCGTCTTCTGCGTCAGAACTTAAGTCTGCCATATTCAGTGAGCTTGGGTCATCGGTTGGAGGAGGTGGTGTGTTTCCACCTGCTCCTTGACTTCCTATAGGATCAATTTTCCAAGCATCAATGTTGTGGTAATATTTTCCATTGTACTCTCTAGAAGATACATTGAATGCAACTTCTACCTCTGCTCCTGGATTAAATTTGGCCAACATGTCAATTTTCTCATCACCAAAAACGCCAAAACAAACATCCGGGTTGTACTGCGCACCTGTATCCACTACAAATGATTGCTTTCTCCAGCCTTTTCCGGCCTTACTTGTTCCACTCTCTACATCGAGAATGGTCTTAATTCTTCCTTTTATTGCTAAACTCATAATTTCTATACTTCTATAATTTCAATTTTATTGATTTTATCTCCTGCGTTGATGGAATCAATTACATCAAGTCCTTCGATTACCTTTCCAAAACAAGTGTGGTTTCTGTCTAAGTGCGCAGTATTGTTTCTGCTGTGGCAAATGAAAAATTGAGAACCGCCTGTATTTCTTCCAGCGTGAGCCATGGAAAGAACTCCTTTGTCGTGAAATTGATTCTCACCGTCTAATTCGCAATCAATAGAATAACCTGGTCCGCCTGCTCCTGTTCCATCAGGGCAACCACCTTGAATTACAAAATCAGGAATTACTCTATGAAAAGTCAATCCATCGTAGAAACCATCTTTCGATAGTTTAACGAAATTCTCAACTGTTTTTGGTGTATCTTTCTCGTAAAACTCAACGAGCATTTCTCCTTTATCAGTGTTTATCTTTGCTTGCATAAATATTTTTTGAACTGTAAAATTAAGGATTCAATTAGGCTTTAAGAAATTTAATCAAACTACTTACTGCCAAACCTCTATGGCTAATTTCATTTTTCACTGCTATACTCAATTGGGCAAAAGTTTCTTGATAACCTTCTGGACGAAAAATTGGATCATACCCAAATCCTCCTTCGCCAATTTTGTTCTTTAAAATATCTCCCTTGCAAACCCCTTCAAAATGGTGTTCCTTGCCAATTTTGTCAATGTATGCAATTGCTGTTCTAAATTGAGCTTTTCTATTCCCTTGCCCTTTTAATTTAGAAAGCACCAAGTCTATATTTTTTTCAAACGACTTTTCTGGTCCGCCATAACGCGCTGAATATACGCCGGGCTCACCATTTAGAGACTCTATTTCAAGTCCAGTATCGTCTGCAAAACACGCTTTTCCAAACTTTTGGTAAACAAATCGAGCCTTTTGCAACGCATTCCCTTCCAATGTTTCTTGTGTTTCTTCTAATTCTTCTAAAAAGTTTAAATCCAAAAGAGATTCAATAGCATGTGATTCCCCAATTTGATTTTGAATTTCAAGTACTTTATTAGGGTTTTGTGTGGCGAAAATGATGTGCATGAATAAGTATTAAATGTGAACACAAAATTAAATAGATTTGTCAATTGCTGTAAGATTCATTATCCTTTGTTTTTGGAGATGAATAAATATCGAAAGTGTAATGAATATTCCATTTAATAAACCATTTCTAACTGGGAGAGAAACCCACTATATTAAAGAGGCGGTGAACAGTCAAAAAATTTCTGGAAATGGAATATTTACTAAAAAATGTCAGCATCTTTTTGAGCATAAATATGGAATAAAAAAGGCTCTTTTATCAACCTCTTGCACAGACGCATTAGAAATGGCCGCTATTCTAATTAACATTAATGAAGGTGACGAAGTCATTATGCCTTCTTATACTTTTGTTTCTACGGCAAATGCATTTGTTCTTCGAGGGGCAAAAATTGTCTTCTGCGATAGTAGACGTGATCATCCGGGAATTGATGAAACGAAAATTGAAAGTCTCATTACCTTAAATACAAAAGCCATTGTTCCAGTTCATTACGCAGGTGTCGCTTGCGATATGGACCAAATAATGAAATTGTCAAAAAAATATAACCTATTCGTTATTGAAGATGCAGCGCAAGCAATTGATAGTTACTTCACATTTCCTGACGGAACTACAAAAGCTCTTGGCTCGATAGGTCACCTAGCAACTTTCTCGTTTCATGAAACAAAAAATATTATTTCCGGAGAAGGAGGGCTACTTGCAATAAATGATGAACAGTTCATTGAAAGGGCTGAGATAATTTGGGAAAAAGGAACTAATCGATGTGCTTTTTTTCGGGGTGAAATAAATGAATACAGCTGGGTAGATGTTGGATCTTCTTTTTTACCTTCAGAAATTACAGCGGCATTCTTGTGGGCCCAGTTAGAAAAAATAGATACCATCCAAAACAAACGAAAAAACATTTGGAATACTTATGAGACTAAATTAAAAGGCAAATCGAAGGAATTTCGAACTGCAATAATTCCATCATTTGCTCACAATAATAGCCATATGTTCTATTTATTATTCGAGAATCATATAACGAGACAAGAGGTAATTCTTCGACTTAAGAAAAAAGGAATATTGGCAATATTTCATTACATCCCGCTACACTCAAGCCCATTCTTTGAGAAAAAGTACGAAGGCCTGCCATTACCTCATTGTGATTTATATTCCAAAAATATATTGCGATTACCTTTCTTCAACTCTTTAAAAAAACAGGACCAACAAAAGGTAATAAACGCGCTATTGGAGAATAACTGAACCTATTCTACAAGAAACTTTCCTGTTTTTTCAGTTCTATTAAAAGTGAAAGTATAAAGGTACAGACCACTTTCAAAACTACTCAGGACAATGACCGAGTTGTAATAGTCTTCTTGTTGAAATTCATCAATGAAGAGTCCTATTTCTCTGCCCAATACATCTAAAATTGAAAGCTTTACCATTCCATCATCCAATAAAGTAAACTGTAAATGTAAGTCAGCTTACACCGGATTAGGATATAGTTTAAGAATAAGCTCGTTATTAAAACCTAGTTCGCAAAGTTGATTATTTGTTGCAATCGAATCTATTTCACCATTAACTGAAAGAATTCGGACACAAACAAAATCTATTTTTTTACCAGCATCCGGTATAAAAGTTGAACCAAACGTGAATCCATCATTTCGCCCTGAATATATTTTTATTGTAAAGGTTTCTCTAAATTCAAATTCATTATTCAACTCAACTACCATAGTAATTTCATCGATGGTATTATACCCAGAATTATTTATTTGTGTGGAAACCTAAATATCTCCAAGGGCATTTTCAGTTAAGAATACTTTAAGCAAATTCGCATCAATATACTTCATCAAAACGTTTAGCTGCTGTTTTATGCTATCTGAGCATCCTACTATTGAAGTAGCTGTTAAGTTCAATCTATAAGTACAGGAATGCATATAATTAAAGCTTGGAACGAGTTTATTAGAAGTGGCTCCATCGCCTGAGCTCCAGAAGTAAGTACTTGCATTTGTTGTATTATTTTTTATATCAACAGAGAATGGTATTACTGTGTTATTATTTAATACCTCAAATGCCACATTCAGTTTCTCGTTGATTACATTAATTCTTGAAGTCGTATCCGTGCAAGATTTATCTGGTTCTACTAGAAGTTCTAACCTGTAATTCCCAGCTTCCTTCCTTCCAAATTTAGGTTCTCGTAGTCGAAAGGTATCTATTTTATCTAATACATATTGATATCGAATTATAGAATCATTTGAAACAGTAGTATTAACCATCTCAATTTAATTATAATAAACAGAAAAATTAGGGCTTTCATGCTTATCCCCGTAATATTTGGAGTTACTGTTGGACTGACATCTTACAATTTCGGAGCCCTTTCTCGATATAAAATTCCAGCTTTGCCATTTTTCATTGCATCGCTAGCAATTATTTATTACTTAGGATATTTGAAGCCAAAACAATTAAAGTAAAAACTATTAAGTAAACGTGATTGGTATATTCATCTGTTTATTACCAGACGTTTTGTGTTAAAAGTCAATGTAAACACTTGCCTTATAGTATTAATTACCAAAAGAATACTTTATTTTTTGTTAATAAAATTTATCTAACTAATTAAACAGTATTCCCAAAATCGCTGTTAACTTTGTATTAATTAATAATAAATAACGAAAGTACATTGTTAAGAACGAAAGTGCATTGTTACCTCACATTTTCGGAGTTATAATTCAAAAACAAATTTTATGAACGAGTACGGAAGAAAAGCAGAAAATGCTTCTATTTCTACGTTAGGTTTAAGCAATGTTGTCGCGGCACATTGGAACTTGGAACCAGCACAATTAATTGAAGAAACAATAGTTCGTGGCGAGGGTGTTTTAACGGATACCGGAGCACTAGCATTAGATACTGGCGAATTTACAGGACGTTCACCTAAAGATCGTTTTATTGTGGAAGATGAAATCACCAAAGATGCAGTGTGGTGGGGCGGTATCAACATCAAATTTGATGCTGATAAATTCGATGCCCTAAACAATAGAGTTACTTCATACCTATCCGGCAAAGAAGTATACGTAAGAGATGTTTCTGCTTGTTCATCAGACAAGTACAAATTAAATTTGAGATTAGTTTCTGAATTCCCTTATTCTAGTCTTTTCGCTTCTAACATGTTCTTAAGGCTTTCTGAAGAAGAAATAGCAAATTTTGAAGCGGAATGGAATATCATTTGCGCTCCTGGATTTATGGCTGACCCTGAAGTTGACGGCACTCGTCAACACAATTTCGCTGTAATGAATTTCTCTAAGAAATTACTTTTAATTGGAGGAACTGGTTACACAGGTGAAATCAAGAAAGGTATTTTTTCCGCACTAAATTTCATTTTACCACACCAAAAGAATGTGCTTTCAATGCATTGTTCCGCAAATGTTGGACAAAATGGAGATACTGCTGTTTTCTTTGGCCTTTCGGGTACAGGAAAAACGACACTCTCTTCTGATCCAAACAGAAGGTTAATTGGAGACGATGAGCACGGTTGGGATGATGATTCTGTTTTCAATTTTGAAGGCGGCTGTTACGCTAAAACAATTGATCTGAAAGAAGAAAATGAACCTCAAATCTTCAATGCTATCAAATTTGGAGCAATGTTGGAAAACATTAATTTCAAAGATGGTACAACTGAAGTAGATTATGAGAATAGCGAAAAGACTCAAAATACTCGAGTATCTTATCCTATCCACCACATTGATAACATCCAGCCAGGTTCAATTGGTCCAGCTCCTAAAAACATCTTCTTTTTAACAGCAGATGCTTACGGTGTTTTACCTCCAATATCCAAATTGACTCCTGGTCAAGCGATGTACCACTTTATTTCAGGTTACACTGCTAAAGTAGCCGGAACTGAAGCAGGCGTAACTGAACCACAAATAGCCTTTTCAGCATGTTTCGGAGCGCCTTTTATGCCATTACACCCAACAAAGTATGCTGAGATGTTAGGTTCTAAAATGGCAAAAAGCAATGTTAATGTTTGGTTGATCAATACAGGTTGGTCAGGAGGCGTTTATGGAACAGGATCTAGAATAAAATTAAAATACACTCGTGCAATGATTACTGCAGCTCTAACGGGAAAGCTAAATGATGTAGATTTTACAAATCATGAAATTTTCGGATTAGCAATGCCAAATTCTTGTGAAGACGTTCCAACAGAAATATTAAATCCTAAGAATACTTGGTCTGATAACAATTTATATGATTCTAAAGCTAATAAATTAGCTGAGTCCTTTGTAAATAATTTTAAACAATTCGAAGAGTATGCAAATGAAGAAATAATGAGCGCTGCTCCTAAAGTTTCTCAAGAAGCGTAACCAAATAAATTTTAACTTTGAAATCGTTCCGATAATTATCGGAACGGTTTTTTTATTTTATATCACTTCGCCATGCTTTGTATTCACCACCATTCCACAGACCCTTATTTTAATATAGCCACAGACGAATTCATTTTTAAGAATTTAAAAGAAGATTGTTTCATGCTTTGGAGAAACGACAATGCGATAATTGTTGGAAAACATCAAAATACAATGGCAGAAATTAATGTCGACTTTGTAAAGGAAAAAGACATTAAAGTAGTCAGAAGACTTTCGGGTGGTGGAGCGGTTTATCATGATTTAGGCAACCTCAACTTCTCATTTACTAGAACTGGTGAGAATACCGAAGTAGTAGATTTCGAAAGATATACAAAGCCTATAATAGATGTGTTGAACAATCTAGGTGTTGCGGCAAAATTTGAAGGTCGAAATGATTTAACTATTGATGGGAAAAAGTTTTCAGGAAACGCAGAACATGTATTCAAAAACAAAGTTTTACATCATGGAACTATTCTTTACTCTTCTCAAATAAAAGATGTAAGTGGAGCCTTAAAAATCAACCCTTTAAAATATAAAGATAGAGCGGTAAAGTCTATACCTAAAAGGGTTACTAACGTGGCTGACCACATGAAGGAGCCGATGAAATTAGAAACGTTTACCCTGCGAATCATGGATCACGTTTTGGCAACTTTTCCCGATGCTAAAATATATGAGTTCACTGAAAGTGATTTAGCCCAAATTCAAAAAATTCGAGACGAAAAATATGCTACTTGGGAATGGAATTTTGGCCATTCACCAAAATACAACTTCAAGCAGGGCGCCAGAACTCTTGGGGGAACACTAGAAGTGAATCTAAAAGTAGAAAAGGGTATTATTAAAAAGGCTAAATTCTTCGGTGATTTTTTCGGAGTAGCTGATGTCAAGGAAGTTGAACAAGTATTGGAAGGTTGCAAACATTCCCAAGACGAGGTTCGCACTGTTTTAGCAAAATTTGATTTAAAAAAGTACTTTCATAAAATGTCTGCAGCAGACGTTATGGCTGTATTTTTTTAATACGCTAACAACTCCTCCACAGCTTTTTCTAATCGCTGTTGTGGTAAAAAGTTCGCTTCCAAATTAGGGTGAAAAGGAACAGCTGTATCTAAAGATGCTAAACGTTTAACCGGAGCATCTAAATACTCAAAGCAATGTTCTGCAATTTCTGAAGCTAATTCACCTCCTATTCCGCCGAAGAGAGTGTCTTCATGTAGTAAAATCACTTTACCAGTTTTTTTGGCAGATTTAAAAACACTGTCCCAATCCAAAGGCACCAACGTTCTTAAATCCAAGATATCTGCGGAAATACCTTTTTCATCTACCAAGTTCTTAGCCCAATGAACACCCATTCCGTAGGTTATCATAGAAAGTTGGGTACCTTCAGTAACTAGTTTTGCTTGTCCAAAAGGCAAATTATAATATCCAACTGGTACTTCTTCAGTAGTACTCCGATAAAGTGCTTTATGCTCAAATACCATTACTGGGTTAGGGTCTTCAAAAGCGGTTAATAACAAACCTTTTGCATCATAAGCATTAGAAGGATAAGCAATTTTTAAACCTGGAATGTGAGCGAACCATGCTTCGTTACTTTGTGAATGAAAAGGACCTGCAGCAACTCCTGCACCTGTTGGCATTCTAACTACTACATCTGCATTTTGACCCCATCGCCAATGAATTTTTGCTAGGTTATTTACAATCTGATTGAATCCTTCTGTAACAAAGTCCGCAAATTGCATCTCCATCATAGCTTTAAAGCCATTGATAGATAACCCTAAAGCACTGCCCACAATAGCAGCTTCGCAAAGTGGTGTGTTTCTTACTCTTGATTTCCCATATTTCGTTACTAATCCATCGGTTGCCTTAAAAACTCCTCCGTACTCTGCAATGTCCTGCCCCATCAGAATAAGGTTATGGTGTTTCGCCATAGCTAAATCGATTGCATCTGCTATGCTATCAATCATTCTCATTTCTTTCACCTCAGCAGCCGGACTTACCGGTGAATAATCAAAATCAGCATAAATGTCCTTCAACTCAGTTTCTGTAGAAACTTGAATGGAAGGCTCAGCATATGCTTTTTCTAAACCAAGTTCAATCTCTGCTTTGATTTCTGACCGAATTGAATCAATTGTAGAAGCGTCAAGCAAATTCTCACTGACTAAAAAGTTTTCGAAGTTGACAACTGGGTCTTTTACACTCCACTCCTCAAATAATTCGTCTGGTACATACATTGTTCCAGAAGCCTCTTCATGCCCCCTCATTCTAAAGGTTATACACTCCAATAGGATTGGTCGTTGATTCCATTTCGTCGACTCCTTTAACTCACTCACTTTTTGATATACTTCTAGAATATTATTCCCATCCACTTGATGTGCCTCCATTCCATAGCCAATACCTTTGTCAATGAATTGTTTGCACCTGAACTGCTCTGCACTAGGGGTAGAAAGACCATAACCATTGTTTTCGATAATGAATATGACGGGTAAATTCCAAACTGCAGCAACGTTTAAACTTTCGTGAAAATCACCTTGACTTGTTGCTCCATCTCCTGTAAAAGCAATCGTTACTTTTTTGTTTTCTTTTAATTGATTCGCTAAAGCAATTCCATCAGCTACTCCCAATTGAGAGCCCAGATGAGAAATCATTCCCACAATATGATGTTCATTAGACCCAAAATGAAAAGAACGATCTCTGCCTTTTGTAAACCCAGATGCCTTACCTTGAAATTGCGCGAACAATCGATGCAAATCAATACCGCGACTCGTAAAAACACCTAAGTTGCGATGCATGGGTAACATAAACTCGTCTTCTGATGCTGCTTCTGTAGCCCCAACAGAAATTGCTTCTTGCCCAATTCCCGAAAACCATTTTGAAATTTTACCTTGACGCAATAGAATCAGCATTTTCTGCTCAATCATACGAGGTTTCAGCAATGCTGAATATAAATCAACTAACTGTTTATCAGTAAACATCTGTCTATCAAACTTCATACTTAATCTGGTCTTTTAAGTGCATCAACAATGGCAAATTTATTTGAATTTCGCTAACTTTAAACAATCTTAAAACGGACTTATTAACAGATGAACTGGCAAGAAATAATCGTGACAATCTTAATGCTCTTAGCAGTTACCTATTTGGTCCGATATTTCTATTTACAGACCAAGTCTCACAAATGCGATGATTGTGGATTAATGGATATGAAAAAGAAAGGACGTTTTACTAAAGTAAAATAGCCTACATATTTGAGACATTAGTTTGTATTACAAAGAGACCCTTTTCTACTTCTATTTATTGGCCCACTTTCGGGCTTCAGGTCAATATTCTAAAATATCAGCAATTCTTCTCTCGTCACTTGGGTGCGTGCTCATAAACTCCGGTGGCGCTTGTCCGTCTCCTTTCGCTGTTGACATCCGTTTCCAGAACTCCGCTGCTGTAGCTGGCTCATATCCCGCCATCGTCATAAAAACCAATCCCAATTTATCAGCATCTGATTCATTGTTTCTAGAAAATTTTAGTAATCCTAATTGAGATCCTACCCCAAATGACTGGTTAAAAATAGCTTGAACAGCAGGTGTAGAACCACTCGTTCCAATCTGCCCAAGGGCCACAACTCCTTGCGCTAACATTCCTTGGCTCATTCTTTCATTTCCATGTCTAGCAGTTGCGTGGGCTACCTCATGCCTCATTACTAAAGCAATTTCATCTTCTCCTGCACAGATTGGCAAGATACCAGTGTAAAACATTACTTTCCCTCTAGGCATGCACCATGCATTTACTGTATTTTCAACAGCTAAGTTAAATTCCCATTCAAATTCCTTTAATCGATCCTTGTAGCCGTTATTCGCTAAATACCTGCTTACTGCAGAAGATATATTAACCCCAACTTTTTTCATCAACATTGTTCTTGGGACAGATTCAGGAACAATTTTTGCCGTTGATTCCACTTCAGAATATTGTGTAAAGCTCAGTGTTTGCAGTTGGCCAGTATTTACCATTTTCAATTGCTTCCTACCTTTAATGGGCACTGTAGCACATTGAACAAAAAACACAATGAACGCAAATGCAATTATTTATTTTTTCATATTATTTAATTTCTGCAGTTAAATTTTGCAATTGAAGAGCTATTAACATTGGCTGCAATTTTTCAGATGTTCCAGCTTTTACACTGCATTTACCATTATGGTGAACAATATAAGCGCATTGCTCAGCTTGAACTGCTACATGGTCACAAATAGACATTAAGCAAGTAATAACGTGGTCAAATGTATTAAAATCATCGTTATGTAAAATTAATTCACGAAGCCGAATTACCTGTTCTTTTAACTTTACTTTTTCTAATTCTTTAGTTGACATAGCCTATTGATTTTTCACTTTAGACGCCTCAGTTAAGGAAATTCTCTTTCCATTATAGTAAGCCGTTACAAATGCATCTTTTATTGCAGCTGTTATAGTATTCTTTAAATCTGCGGCTTGTAATACACTATTAAACATTCCCGCATTGTATCTATACAGACCACTTTCCAATTGAACTACATTCATCCCTTCGTAATTGAACACCCCTTTTTTAACTGGTGCAGAAAACACTCCAACTTGAATTGTATAATATAATCCTTCAACTGTTTTCCCGTTAACGACCTCCTCGATATTATCAGAGGTAAACTCGTTGGGTAACGCCTCTTTACTACCTCCAGGTAATTGGGTAACTTGCTCTGCAGTAGCTACAGCACTTCTTCCGTTTGAAGAGGTATTTGAGGAACCTGAGCTAATCTTAGGGAAATTAGTCACTGCAGGAGAAGTTGGAGATGATCCACTTTCTGCTCTTGCCTTACTAATACTTATTCTTTCACCATTTAAAAAGGCCACAACAAAAGCATCGGGATATCCTATTTTCCTGATTTCATCTCTGGCAGCAGTAGCTGTATTCAAATTCCCAAAAAGACCTGCGGTATATCTAGTTATTCCTGTACCTGTAGGCTCTGCCATTAATGGTGCAAACCCTTTAAATGTATTTGCCAAAATGTCTTTCCTAAATGCTCCAATTTGTACTTTGTAAACAATTCCTTCAGGTAAAACTGTCTTAGTTGGAATTGGATTGTTCTCACTGTATGCTGCCTCATTTATTTTTAGAGTCACAAAAATCGCTTGTTTTATCTGTCTTGGAATAATATCGATGTTGTCAATTTTAACAGCAGTTTGTTCGTTGGATACCAAAGCTGGAGAATTTACTTGAGGAGCAGTATTTACTTGTTCTAAATTCGAAGGAGCATCTTTAATTGCGGTTGGTTGCAACGGCTCGCTACTTCTACTTTCCTCTCGATTACTCTCTGTTGCCAAAGTATTTGTCACAGTTTTGTCATCCGAATCGACATTTCTGTCAACCGTATCATTACCATCAGTAATGGTAGATGTTTGAACATTGTTAGTTGGTTTTATAGGATTCAATTCATTTGTCTGCTGTCCAGTTTCATCTCCTTCCAATGAACCTGTTGTTTTCTCTAAAGTTGGTAGTGATTTAGGTAAATCTGCAACATCATTTTCAGATTTAACTTCAGGAACAAATTCAGCACTTAAGAATGCATATTCCTTTCTTTTTCTTTCACTTAATTTTGATAAGTAAGATTTATCTTTGTCTAATAGACTTTGAAAAAGGAAGTTTTTAACTTTAATCTGAAGATTAATGGTTTGAATTTTTTCTTCATTTTCTTTAATCGTATTTTCGATTACTTCTGCAGATTTAATTAAGCGCTGTCTTTCACTATCATCATTCACGACCTTAGCTTTGCTCAATTCAACAAGTGCTTGCTTTTTAAGCCTATTATTTTCATCTACCAAAGCAAGTGCTTCTTGGTATGCCATCTCTGCAGCTTTTGCTTGAGTTACTAATTGCTGACGATTGTTAGCAAATTTTTGAAACGCTTGAGAACTTAATATCAGTTCTTCTCTATCCGCATCAACATCTACTGTATCTAATAACACCTCAAAAGTAGAATTTCCAGGAGCTAAAACCTGTGAAGCAGCATAGCTATTGACTGATCGTAAACCTACCAGCCCTTCTTTGATTTGGCGTTCACGTTCGTAATACAATGCTGCCTCTTTTAACAGTTTCTCTCTTTCATTAGTTAAATCTTCTACTAATGCTACAACACTATCTCTAGCTTCACCTTCTTCTGCTCCTTCTACAAAAGACTTTTGTTCTCTAATATTTTCATCTATTGTAACTACCTGAGCACTTCTTAGCTCAGCAGCTGCTTTAGCTTTAGGCGCCTCAACTACAGCAAGTATTTCTTCATCTTCAATAACTTGAATAAAAGGCTCTGCACTTTCCGTGAATACTTCATTTGCACTAGCAGTTAGTGCTTCATTAACAACCATACCTAGTTTAACCAATGCTTCTTGCTGCTTTTTTAATGCTAATATCTCGTAAACGTATGCTTTTTGTAAATTCACTTCCTTCTGAGAAAGTCTGTCTATTTTATTAACCTCTGAACGAAGAGCAGCAGCATCACTGTAGAAATTATCCGCCTCATCAGCTAAAAGCTCAGCCATATCTCTTCCCTCCGTAACGTACCTGTCGTCTATATTGCTAGCCTCATAAATTTTTGCCTTGTTAAACTGGTATTCGTTTAAATTGAATACCGCAAACTTTTCAGCAGCTTCGATTTGTTTCGCTTCTGACTCCTTTTTTAATTTATTGGCATCCGAAAAAGCCTTTGTTCGTTCAGCTGGAGTAGGTAAAGTATAGGCTGACTCTTGAGCAATCTTTTGCCTTTTTGCTAACTCACTGGCCTCATAAAGAGCTTTTTTAGCTTCGATTAACTGAAGTCCACTTTGTGCACTAGTAGGTTGTATTTTTTGATCAAACTTTAAATTTGTAAAGTCATCGTTAACAATGCTTCGTGCGGTTATATCACTTGCATTAGTAATTGGCGTATTATCTGCAAAAATTTGACCTGATTGTCTTTTGGTTAATTCTAATTCTGCTGCATTCTTAGACTTTTGTTGCTCATTTATACTTTCCGACAATTGATTCAACTCTAACTTTAAAATTAAACGTTCATTTTCGTCAATTTCAGCTTCATAAGAGTCGTTTATCTCTTTCTTTTTACCTTTCAAATCATTCAACCAATTATCGTAAACCTCGACTTTAGTGGTTAATTTCAACTCATCATCCGCAACCGCTTCAGCAGTATTGATCTCTGTCAAGTAATTTGAGTTAATTGCAGTAATTGTTTGATTCTTGTAGGATTTATTTACTACAGACAATTGTTCTTCACTATTTTTACCATTTGTTTGCTGCTGTTTATTCGAGTTACTCTCGATTACGCCTGAATTAGTTGCAATCTCATTTGCGCTTGCTTCCTGCTCATCTAGTGAATTACCTTCCAACGAAGCGTACATTTTATTTTCCGGGTCATATGCCAATTCGTCTTCATCTCGGTATTTTTTTAATTGACTAAATAATTTATTTTTTTCTTCTTCTGAAACTTGAACTAACTCATTGTTGCCTGCACTTAGACTGCCTGACGCAGCTAATAGTTGTGCTTTCTCCATTACCAATGACATCTTCATTAACTTAGATCCAACCAAATTTTTATTGAGAATTCCAGATTGATACTCTAAATCTTTTAAATCCAATTCTAAATTCTCTATGCTTTTTGACAATTCCTCTTTTTCGCTCCCTCTAGCATTGTCCTCTTTTTTCTTTAGTGCGCTCAACTGACTTTCTAAATCACTCTTTTCTTGTGAAAAAGCTGAAGATTTAGATGAAAAATCATTGATTCTCTTTTGAGCCAAAGAATTCCTTTCAGCAATATCGTTTAACGAAGCTGAAATAACATCTTCCAAATTTTTACTGCTATCAGACTTTAATTCACTAAGAATGTTTGATGCTGCTTGTAAATCATTCTCTCCAATAGCCCTATTTATCTCAGATTCTGATGTTTCAATTGCTTCAAGATTACTTAGGTCATCGTTAATTGAAGCTTCTAATTCTTGTGCCAATTGAGCACTAAAAGAAGATTTTAATGCTTTCTCTCCAGCTTCTTTTCTTTTTGACTGAACTTCTGCTGTCTGAGAACCTTTGTCTTCCATTGCGGCAGCTTCATCAAAAAGCACGGTTGCTTCCTGCTCTAGCTCTATTGCAGTGGAATATTGAAGGCCAATTGCATTTTGCTTAGCATCGATTACCCTATTCTTCTCAGCTTTAAAAGCAGTTAACTCTTCTTCAATACTTGCAACTGATAAATTGGAGTTAGATGATGGTTCTTTAGAATCATTGTTTTCTGCAACCTTATTGCTTTCTTCTTCATCCAAACCCGTTCCTATCTCCCTATTTGACGTACTTCCTTTTTCCGATGTATTTACTCGACTATTCGCATTAGCTTTTGCATTAGCTTGAAGCGCAGCTAGGTTATTAGAATTGTAATTAACTTCTAAATTAGCTTTTAGCTTTATTAATAATGAAGATATTCTTGGACCAGACGATTTAGCCAGGTTAGCCGATGCGGTTCCATCAAAAATATTTTTAATTACCAATTGCTGCTCATCTCCGACTCCTACTAGTCTCAACTCTTGACCTAACACTTCAAATTCATCCTGCTTGGGTATAATTACAACTCCAGTATGAATTGGATCTACCTCATTAGTCTCAACATTGAATTGATACTCTCCTCCATTTTTTGCAATTTCTATTGAATAATTACCCTTTTCATCTGTCTCATAGACTCCAACAGTTTCTTGTGTTGCTTTATCTATTACTGTAATTTTTGCCTTCCTTTCCCCTGTATTATTTTCTGCAATAAAAGTTCCAGATATAATAGATAGATCTGCAGGAGCTCTTTCAATTAATACCTTATAAACCGTTACCTCTCCAAATTCATTCACCCTGTTTGATGCAAAATAAGCTGCAACCTCTTCTTGATCGGTTACAAACATAAAATCATCGTCTGCAGAATTAAAAGCAAAATCTAAATTCTCAGGCTCGCTCCATTGACCCGTAGCATCATCTAAAACACTTCTAAAAAGATCATATCCTCCCATACTTGTATGACCTTTCGAAGCAAAATAAAGTGTTCTCCCGTCTGGTTTTATGTACGCGTAATCTTCATCATACGGAGTATTTATTGAGTTTCCGAGACTTACTCCTTCACTCCACTCTCCATTACCCAATTTAATTGCCTTGTAAATGTCTTTCCCATTTTCTCCTTTTTTCCCATAAGAAGAATAATAGATTTGTTTCGCATTGCTAGGCAGAAAAACTACAGATTTGTCATTTGTTTTTTTATCATACTTACTCTTAAACTGCTCAGGAAGAGCTAAAATTTTACCCCCAATTGCATTTTCATCATATATTCTGTAAAAATCTTTCTCTGCTATACTTTGCCTTTCGATCACTTGAACCTCATTGAGTTTTGTCAGCAAATTTCTACCATTCTTACACATTTCAATTTGACGGTCAACGTTATATTTCTCTTTTTGATCACTGCTTGCCTTATTTTTAAACTTACTGTACAGCTTTACCGCTTGGGCAAAATCATAATTCAAATGATAAGCTCTCCCCAAATAGAAATAAGCCAATGGGTCTACATTGGCTTTAGAAGCAGCAAAACTTAAGTACTTCATCGATTTAGTTTTATCTGCTTCTGTTTGAAGCACACAAGCACCAAATCTATAATTATATGTAAGATCTTTAGGGTATAGACTTAACAGCTGAGCATACATAAGTTTCGCTTCCTTATAGTTTTCAGCTACAAATAGCTCATTTGCCTTAGCTTTTAGCTCATCCTCAGTACCAATAGATCCTTGCGCACCGAGACTTATAGCTATGACTATTATACATGTGAGACTAAAGAATAAATTCTTTTTCATCTATTTTTTTTCAAAGTTCATTATATACAAAGATTGCAAGTTCATTGAATTATAAATGCACTAACCCATTTAATGGTTAACAACATCTTGTGAATAAAGATTATAAGTTATAAATCACTTTCAAAGTCTCGTTTAAAATCACGCACATCTTTTTCCAACCCAAACATATAGGTAAATGCTTGCTCCCCTTTTTTAGCATCATACTTTCTGTCGTCACGTTTCATTTCCTTAATCTGAGTATTAAACTCCTCATTACTAGAAATTACCTTCATTAAATTTCTTCTATATGAAAAGAAGTACCAAGTCTTTGCATCTACTTCCAAGTAAATATTTACAATGTCGCCACTTCTCTTTTTAGTTATCATAATACCTCCATTAACATATTTATTAATTTCGAATTTTCCTGAATTACTTAATCCCAAAGGCCCAAAAGACTTAAAGGTATTAAGCTCTTCATTCCATTTAAACTTGACTTCATTAAACACAAGTCGTTTGTTTAACTCTTCAGGAAGTCTTCTAATCTTGCCATTTAAACTCAATTGAGATACAACCTCATCTGCTCTCTCAGTGCCTATAATTTCTTTCAATCCTTTTGTATAAGTTGATTTACTGAAATCTACAGGATTTAAGTAAATGTTTTCATTAATATTTTCAACGAGTTTCTTCATCAAGTTGTCATTGAAAAAGAAATCAATTATCATCATCATATCTAAAACTGCCCCATTATCTTCCAAGGTGTAATTTATATTACCCGCACCATCAAATTTCACATTGCCCGTTCGAGCTCCTATGTCTAACTTACCTTCAGCATATACTTTACAGGCCTCAGTATTTAAACTTATATAACTACCTGAAAGACTTTGTTCAACAATTTTATTCTTTTGACCAACTCTGTATTCCTTACTTTCCTTGTGATAGTGCAAGAAACCTAACGCTTCAATAAGGGGAATATCAGAATAGTTAACTCGTTTAGCTAAAAACCCTGGATAAAGGAATGTGGAATCTATATTCAAATTAATTCCAGTAGCAATGAATGCTCCGGTTGAATCTCTAAGGTTTGTATCAATAGGAATGTAGATATTATTCGGGTCAATCTCAGATTCAAAATCTATCCACCTCTTTTCTAAACTGGCGCAATCATGGTTAATTTGAGCAACACCGTCAAAAACCAAAAATTGCTTGCTCCCAAAAAGCTTTACGCCTCCATCAAAAGCGAAATATGAACTTAAAACAAAGTTTGATGAATCTGAAATTTTACCAGAGCCCAACGTTTGACCGCTTTCGTCTACCGTAATATTATACATGTAGATGGTTTGAACTAAATTGGTCTCATCCACATAGTCAATCTTACCGCTAGAAACATAGTCCTTACGGCCTTTAATTTGAGTGTTTGCTTCGTAAACTTCGTGAAACTCGGTAATACTGTTAGTAACAATCCTCGAATTTTTCAATGGATCCATTTTTGCATCTTTTCGAATGATCAATTCTCCACTATCCGGATATATCCTAGCATCAGCAGAATTTAGGTAAGCCACTTTGTGAGCTGAAATTGTATGTCTTCTGGAGTCGTACTGCGCCATTGGAGAAAAGAAGAACAAACTGTCCTGACCAGAATGAGTGGAAACAAATTTAGATCCCTCAAGTTTCACATCTGCTGCAACTTGCGTCGAACTGGAACTTGAAAGTTCAATGACACCATTATCCATATACCATTTAAACTCATCCATATAACACAAGTACTTATTAACAGGGAAGAAGATTGGCTCTTTTTTTCCATTTGCTTTAAAACTTACAGATCGTTCAGTATAATCTGCATGCGCTTTCACGTTCTTCGTTTCCAATGCAAACTCTTCATCCTCCGCATTATCATTTTTTAATTGAAAATCAGAGGTGTCGGCATCAAAAGTATTGTACTTAAATACCATTTGATTAGAGAACAAATCTGCCCGAGAAAAATGGTAAATTCCGTCTGCTCTCATTTCATTGATCCCGCATGCGGATGTACCTTCAAAATTATCGCGCTCATCATACAGCACCATGGGAGATTCGGTTGTTGTTGCATACATTACGTCTTTTTTAGGTAACCAACGCATATCCGTTTTTTGAGCTTTTGCCGGTGGATATTGTACTCCATTCTTTTGCTTGTCAACAAAGTATTCACTCGCATTCGTTTTCATGGAATCAGGGTAAAACATAAAATCATCCGAATATGTAGTTGAAGTAATGTATTCAAGCTTTCCATCTCCTCTTAATCCTTGATTACTCAATTTAATGTCATTGTAGAATGTCCCCTTGTCCTTATACATGGCCATACCTTCAGGTCGAGTAGCTCGAATAAAACCTAAAGAAAAATCCTCTTGCAGGGTAAGGTTTTCTTTGAATTCAGAAAAAATATCTGAAGATGCAAAAGTGCCTCCAAATACCAATTGGTCGTTGCTAAAACTGTTTAAGTCTTTAATTGTAAAAGGCTCTAATTCAAAATAAAATTGCCCTCGATCATATACTGGACCAAGCGCATTCCCTCTATCATAATACACGTAAGAGTTTCCTTTCGAGTTAAAAATCGGATAACCAGGAAAATCTTTAATTCCCGATTTATTACCAAAATTGTCTATCAATAAATCCCCATTTACACCTTCAATTACTGTTTTAACAGGTTTAAATACAGGGTTACCAAATGCATCTAATTCAGAAGTTTCCGCCTTAAGACGCAAGGAGTCCACGTTGGTTAGGTTAATTTTAAAATTCTCATAATCAAATGAGAATTCTTTACCATAAAAATCAAAACGCCCTGCTTTCACCAAGCCCGCAAATTCGAAATATCTATTTCGTTTCATTTTAATTACACCATTTGCCGGAACTATCACCACTTTTTGAGAATCACTTAATACAACACCAGGCACGCCATAAATGGTCAAGTCGAAATTTAGGAGGTTCAATTTTGCATTTTTATCTCCCTCCACTTTAGAGTTTACATTTATAACGTCATAATCCACTTTTCTGCGACTAGCCAAAACATATTCAAACAACTTATCTTTCACAAAAACCTTATCGGCATCAAAATCAAACCCCAACAGACCCCAATTCGAATACTGTATAACCATATTTTGAAGGTCACGGGGGTCCATGTTGAGCCTTCTTGCTAACTCCATAAATGAAATTACTTTTAGGTCCTCGCTTTTCGCCATGCCGTAAATTGTCGTTAGTGGATTTTTATTCGCAGAACTCCCTCCTCCAAGCTGATCAAATAGCTCTTCTTTAAAGTAATTTGCTGAAGTAAATCGTGCATCTGTCTTATTACTCCCCAATAGTTTCGTAAACTCTAATATGGGTTCGTCTGTTTTCCATATCAACACCTCAAAATCCATGTCAATATTATGAAAGCTATTATAATATGGAGTTTTTGCAACACCTTCGCCGTTCTTGTATAAAGTAACGGTCTTTTCTTCGAAAAGGTATTTAAAATCTAATCCTGGATGATAAATAGAGTCCTGATGAAGGTAAATGTTCACACCTGAATTAGTAGAAGTAATTCTATCTTTTCGAATGGAGAAACTCTCAGAAAAGGCCCTCATGAATATAGTATCATTTCTTGTAAATTCAACAATGGCATCTTGAAACTCATCTCCCTTACCAAGTAATTTTGAGCCCACCATTGAAATACCTCCATCAAAGTTAACCCCAGGTGCCAAGTTCTGTATCTGTATTCTTTTGTCGTATGAATCAAATCGAGGGTGAGTAGAACGCTCCTCCGTCATATTCGCCAACACTTTATCAGTCAACTTGCCAGAAAGGGGAATATCAAAATAAAAAGAATTGTAGAACGTTACGGAATCTGCCTCATAAGTTGAAGATTTAAAGTTTGCTGCATAGTTCCAAAGGTCCGCATAAACATCTTTTGAATCGAAGCCGGCTTTCTTCCACAACACTTTACCACCGGTTCCTATCCACGAATTGGTGGTTGGATAATAAGCTCCTTTTGTATTATAAATAATCATGGAGTCTCGCTTTGCAAAGCAAATGAGATCCAATTTATCAAAGGTAATTTTTGGCAAACTATCGTATGCAAACCTATAATTACTATTGTTGGCTGACCAAATTGTACTTGCTGAGCCATACATTACATTTTCCCGAAACAATCCATTACAGAAATCTAAGAATTGTGTAAACTTTCTTGATTTACGGTCTTGAAGTAATTCTAATAAAATTCCTTGCCAAGATTGAAAACTTTCGTGTGTTTGGTTAGAATCTACCACGAAACTCCCAACTGTGTAGAGGTAATTCATAAAATCGGGAAATGCCCGTAACTTCTTCTTTAACATGATATTAGAAACATCATATACTCCTTCACGTTGTGTATCAGAAAAGTATCCTCCGTACCAAACTACTTTAAATTGTTTCATGAAGTCTTTACCCTCTTTACGGGCATTTGATAAATAGTCTTCCATTTCATTGAAGAAAGCAATAGAATCAGAAGAAAACTTATCTAGAGTTTGGGCTGATAAATTTGCTGAACTACAGATAAACACTGCTATTAAAAGTGTTTTTAAAAGTAACTTATAGGAACGCTTCATAAATGATATTTGATAGTAAAGTAAGTCATTTAAATAGAGTCATCAAAACCTATTCAAAAAGAGAACAAAGCATTTATAAACGGTTTATTAAAACCCGTGCCAAATTGATATAGAAAAACAAACAAGCAGATTAATTATAGAATTACAGTAAAAACATCAACTAGAGCAACAATAAATCACTTGCAAGACACTAAAAATGCGGAAGAAAGCAAACAGAAATTAGAATTAAAGAGTATGATTTTCAATACCCCCTTCTTTTACAATGAACCCGTAGTAATTAATTTATGTAATTTGATGCTGAAGAGAATAACTACAAATATTATAGCTAACCACTTTTTCCACGTATAACTTTTAAGGTCATCCAAAAAGAGAAAAAAAAGAGACCTAAAGCCATCGTGCTTCTTCTTAGCCATTCTTCTGAAGTTTCAATCCGCACCACGTCTCCTTTTCCAAGTTGCCAACTAAAGCATAACCACCTAATTCTTTAGCAGCTACCAAATCATCAGCATCCGTTACATAAAAACCACTAAGTAAAAGTAATCCCCCTTTTTTCAAGTGTGCATTATAGGTCCCGAACTGACTGAGTAATATATTTTTATTAATGTTTGCGATAATCACATCGTACTGCCCACCTATGGCAGTAATAACTTCTTCACCTCCGTAAAATGCGGAAACATCAGTGTTATTTCTATCAAAGTTTTCTTTCATGTTTTCGAAAGCCCACTCTTCAATATCCACAGCGTCCATATGCTCGGCATTCATTTTTTTGGCTAAAATGGCAAGAATACCGGTTCCACTGCCCATATCTAAGACTGATTTTCCTTTAAAATCCATACTTTCCATGAGTTCTATCATCATTAGGGTAGTCTGATGATGTCCGGTACCAAAAGACATTTTTGGCTCAATAATAATTTCGTGTAAAAAGTTTGGTTTTTCTGGATGAAAAGGTGCTCGAACGTAACAAAATTCTCCTACTTCGACCGCGTCAAAATTATCTTCCCATTGTTGATTCCAATTGACTTTTTCGATTTTCGAAGCGGTAAATGAAATTTCAACTAATCCTCCAAATTGATCAAACGCATTCTTAACATCAGCTTCTATATAATCATCTTCAAAAATATAAGCTTTCACCATTGAATCATCCTCTTCCTCCGTAAAACTATCGAAAGGCATTTCACCTAATTGAGCAACAACAATTTCATTAAAAGGACGAAATGGTTTTAACGTAATGGAAACTTCAATATAGTCCATAATTAAAGCGCGTTATAAATACCTAAAAAATCATTTGCTTCCAAAGCCGCTCCTCCAATTAAACCACCGTCAACATCTGGTTTCGAGAACAGTTCAGCAGCATTAGTTGGTTTACAGCTTCCACCATATAAAATAGAAGCATTGTCAGCAATCGCTTCATCCATTTTTTTCGCAATCCGAGATCGAATGAATTTATGAATTTCTTGAGCTTGTTCGGCAGTTGCAGTTTGTCCTGTGCCAATAGCCCAAACAGGTTCATAAGCAATAATAACTTTCTGAAAATCGGTCTTAGATAACTTCCACAATAACTCAAGTTGGTCTTCGATCACGTCAAAGTGTCCACCCTCTTTTCGATCTTCTAACATTTCGCCACAACAAAAAATAGGCTGAATGTCTTTTGCTAATAATTGTTTGATTTTTTGAAATAATTCCTGATCATCTTCAAAAAAGTAAGCCCTTCTTTCTGAATGACCAACTAAGCAATACCGAACCCCTACCGATTTTAACATTTCTGCAGAAACTTCTCCAGTATAAGCTCCCTTTTCAGAAGTGTGACAATTTTGTCCACCTAAACGAATCTCATTCTCAGTAAATAACTCAGCCATGGCGTTAAGGTGAATAAATGGAGGACAAACAACTAATTGTTTATTCAAATCGGTTGGTTTAAAATTCTCAATCAACTCGTTTGTTAAGTCTATTCCTTCTTGGAAGTTGTTATTCATCTTCCAATTTCCTGCTACAATTTTCTTTCTCATCTTGATTTGGTTAAACCCTAACTCGTGGGTCAAGAACTCCGTAAAGTATGTCTACTAAAATATTAACGACGACAAAGATAACCGCAATAATTAGAACGGCTCCCATTACAATTGGTAAGTCATACTTTTCTAGTGCATTTACAATCTCCCAACCTATTCCCTTCCAAGAAAATATTATTTCAACAAAAACAGCTCCAGCCATTAAGCTAGCAAACATTCCTGAGATTACAGTTACTAAGGGATTTAAAGCATTTTTAAGGGCATGTCCAAATAGTGTAGACCTTACAGTTAAGCCCTTTGATCTTGCTGTGCGAACATAATCCATGGACAACACTTCCAACATTGAATTTCTACTTAACTGAAGAACAACGGATAAAGGTCGTATCCCAAGAGTCACCGCAGGCAAAATTAAATTCGTCCAATTCACGTATTCACCTCTTCCCAAATCGTCTACTTCGTACAAACTACCTGACATATTTAACCCTGTGCAATCCGACCACACATAACCAAAAAGCCAAGCAAAAATAATTCCTACAAAAAAAGAAGGAAGGGCCATGCCCGAAGTTGCCAATAAGAGTAATACTTTATCCAACCAGCCATCCTTATAGAGTGCAGACAAAACACCTAACAAAATTCCTAAAACACTTGCTATAGAAATAGAAGCTAAAGCCAATACGGCAGTTTCAGGCAAGCTTTCAATTAAAATGGAAGAAACCTTTTTCTTTGATTGGTATGATTTTCTAAGGTAAGGTGCTTTTAGGACAATTAAAAAGTTAGAAGTGGAAAGGACAGCAGTTCCACCGTATTTCTCTTCTTGGTAAAAACTTGCATCACTTTCAACAGCAGAATGATACGAAACCGGTGACAAATCATTCAGGTAAAGGCCATATTGATAGAATATACTTTGGTCCAGTCCAAGCTCTCTGTTTATTTCATCAATTGCATCTTGGTCTGCCCGCTGTCCCAACATCATTCTCGCCGGATCTCCGGGAAGAATATTAAAAATAAAAAAGACTAGCGTTAATACCCCGAACAGGACAAAAAAGCCATAGATCAAACGACGAATTACAAACGCTAACACTACCTTATTTTAATTCATCAACTGCGGGAACATTACTTTGGTGCCATTTACCTTTTACGGTGCCATTTTCCAAGTACATTATTCCGGGGTTGGAGCGAAGCATAGTTTTTAAAACAATACCGTCAGTTACATAGAAGTCAAAGCTCAAGTCATATTCCTTTATGAGATTGTTTGAAAGCTCCTCGCCTGCTGAAGATAAACCGTACACTTTTATACCTTTTCCTTGAGCCGCTAGAGATAATTCATTTATTGCTTTTAAATTTTCCTTGTCGGTAAGGTTCATATCGTAACATACAATCCAAAGTGCTTTTTCTTCGGCTAAAATTAAATCAGTTAACTCTTCCCCATCATGGTTAGAGATTGTCAAATCAGTAATTGCTGCGACATCTCCTTCTTCAATTAACTCATTTTCGGTATTTACCCATTCCCAATCTTTGTCTTCCCAAATTTTGGAAGCATTAAAAGTATCGTTGGTAAACTCTTTTGTCTCTCCTGTTTTTGTGTTTTTATACACCAAAATATTCTCGTAAACCGGAGCTATTGCTCCCTCAGGTAATGTCATTTGATCTGGTAAATTCTTACCGATGGCGTACGGTCGAAAATCTTTAAATGGAAGGTCCGTGCTAGAGCCGATAGTTAAGTATAAACTGTAAATTACACTCATAAAAATGGCCACATTAGCAGCTAAACTAGGCTTTTGAGAAATGTATTTTACAATTATTGCTACCCATAGGAATACTAAAACTTCAGAAGCCATACTCCAATCTAACATTTTCCCTAACACAAATAAAATGGCACTAGAGATTAAATAAATTCCTAGTAAATGGGTGTTATTCTCCCAGGGTTTAATCACATTCCGTTTGACGAAAATTATCAGAATTAAAACGAGCAACACAATATCTTTATAGAAAGATTGCCAAGGAGTTAAAGGAATTGCATCACCAAAACAACCACAAGAACGCACAATTTCAAATATTGCAGAAGCTCCTGTTAGAATAGTAAAAAAGCCAATCATTAAAAGCAAGGACCATGAAATTTCCTTCATGCGCCAACCTACCAAAACAGCAACACCCATAATAATTTCAGCAATACACAATGCTGCTGCCAATGGAACTAAAATAGAATGCAACCATTCCCAATTCATTCCAAATTCCACGAAATACTCTTCTAACTTATAAGAGAATCCTAACGGGTCATTTGCCTTAACTACTCCACTAAATATAAATAAGTTACCAACGATTATTCTGGCAAAAGTGACTAGATATTTCATGTTTATAATTTTTAGTTCTTCAAAAATAGAAAAGGAATGTACAAAAAATGACCAATTAACAGCTATTAACGCTAATCGCTGCCCTCTTCCATTTTAATAAGCGCAAAAATGGAATAATTTACCATGTCCAAGTAATTGGCATCAATACCTTCCGACATAATCGTTTTTCCTTTGTTATCTTCTATTTGTTTTATTCTTAAAATTTTTTGAAGGATTAAATCCGTTAAAGAAGAAATTCGCATTTCTCGCCACGCTTCATCGTAATCGTGGTTCTTGTTTTCCATCAGTCCTTTTGCAGTAGTAATGTACTTTTCATAAAGACTTCTTGCAAGGTTTTGATTTAGCTCCGTATCCTCTCTATATCCCAATTCTAGCTGCACCAGCGCCATAACAGAATAATTTACAATGCCAATAAACTCAGGCTGTATTCCTTCATCAACTCGGCTACTTCCTTTCTCTTCGATACTTCGAATTCTTTTAGCCTTAATGTACAACTGGTCGGTTAAAGAACTAGTTCGCAACACTCTCCATGCTGTTCCATAGTCTTGCATTTTATTATTAAAAACATCCTGACAAAGTTTAACAGCATTGTCATATTGTTTAGAAGTATTGGCCATGCTTTTCTCTTATTTTTGATTAATGCAATTAGCGAACGAATTTAATCCTTTTCAAAACAACTACTCCATTAACTTCAAGGGAGTTTTAATGGATTTTTCCACACCCAGAATTATGGGAATTGTAAACTTAACTCCTGATTCATTTTTTTCAGGTAGCAGATTTCAAGCTGAAAAAGAAATTTTACTTCAGGTTGAGAAAATACTAACAGAAGGCGCTGACATTATTGATCTTGGAGCTTTTTCTTCGCAACCAAACTCTGACTTTATTTCATTAGAAGAAGAAAAGGACCGCTTACTTTCTCCACTTAAACAGATCGCAAAAGAGTTTCCTACAGCAGTTCTTTCTATCGATACATATCGTTCTGAAATTGCAAAGCAATCCATTCAAGAAGGTGCAAGTATAATTAACGATATATCAGGAGGAGATTTAGATGAAGCAATGTTTCCAACCATTGCTGCATTAAAAGTGCCCTATGTTATGATGCACATGAAGGGAACTCCTAAAACCATGCAAGAATCTCCTAGTTATACCGATGTATGTCAGGAAATATTTAAAAACTTCTCGACCAAATTAATACAACTGAATAAGTTAGGTGTAAACGATGTTATTTTAGATGTAGGATTTGGTTTTGGAAAAACACTAGCACACAACTATACCTTACTTAAAAAGTTAAACAATTTTCAATCCTTGCAAAGACCAATATTAGTTGGCTTGAGCAGAAAAGGAATGATTCAAAAAGTAATTGAAGTAACTTCTGAAACTGCATTAAACGGCACTACAGCAGCTCATGTGCTGGCCTTGCAAAATGGAGCCAATATTTTACGGGTTCACGATGTGAAAGAAGCAAAAGAAGCGATACAAATTGTGGACTTTTACCAAAAGCAGTAATATTGTGAACATGGTTCTACCCCTTTTTATAAGCGTTCAATGGTTTGATATTTTAGATATCCTGCTGGTAGCGTTATTATTATTTCAACTTTACAAGCTTGTTAAAGGCACGGTAGCCATTCGTATCTTTTTAGGAATTCTTGCAATTTATGTCTTGTGGAAGCTAGTTTCAGCCATGCAAATGGAGATGCTTTCTGAAATTCTCGGGCAATTTATCGGAGTAGGAGTATTAGCCTTGATCATTGTTTTTCAGCAAGAAATTAGGCGCTTTTTAATTTTAGTTGGGTCACAAAGTCCATTTGCTGGGAAGGGTATGGTGAAAAAGTTACTGCAATGGACTAACCAACAAGAAGAAAAAGCAAATCTGAACATCAACGGTGTGGTAAAAGCCTGTTTCAACATGAGTAAAAGTAAAACGGGTGCTCTTATAATCATTACTACCGACTCTGAATTAAAATATCATGCTTCTACAGGGGTTGAATTGGACTCGAAACTTTCTTCAATTTTTTTAGAGTCCATCTTTTTTAAGAACAGCCCCCTTCATGATGGCGGTGTTATTATACACAACAACAGAATAAAAGCTGCCAAGTGTATTTTACCATTATCAGATAACCCAGACATTCCGGTTCATTTTGGATTACGTCACAGAGCTGCTGTAGGATTAACAGAAAATTCTCCGGCTATTGCCATCGTTGTTTCTGAAGAAACCGGTAAGATTTCCTTTATTGTTGGAACGAAATACAAATTAGACCTAAGTCCTGAAAAGTTAAAAGAAGAAATACGGTTAGCACTAAACGACTAAGCAGGTTTCTTATTAGCGTTTGCAATACTATCCTTTCGCACAAATTCTCTTATAATTTCCTCCGGAGATTTTCCTAAGTTTTCGATTGATGCTTTCGCATCATCAGCCATTTCATGATTAGGAAACTCCGCTAAAAACAACTCGTAAATTCTTTTGGCTTCGTCTAAATTTCCAGAATAATTCTCCTGTACAAAACCCAATAAAAACAGTCCATAAGCCCTCTTATCGTATCGAGGAAACTCGTCATACAGACGAGTTAAATATCGAATGGCATCAACTGTCATCTCTTGACTCATTGCTATTTCTCCTGCCTTAAATAGGTATTCGTCGGCATTTTCGCGATTATTAAATCGCTCAGAGAAAGCTACGTAGGCCTCCATTAACAAAAATGCATTTCGATTATTTACTGTTTCCTCTGTTTTGAACGCTTCTTCTCTTTTATTAATCTCAGCCAACAAATTAGTCATGTTCAACTTATTCACATCTACTCTTCCTGTATTCACGTCAACTTCAACTTCATCTTGCTTGTCGGTTTTTGAACCACAAGCAGATAAAACACTTAAAAAAAATACTAAACTTGCTATTTTAAAAATTTTCATTTTCTTATTTTTTTGGAAATTTCATTCGATAAGAGACGTTAACGTTGCCCTTACTTATATTATTGAGTTTGCTCGAAAGTAATCTTTTCTTCAGCGGATTTATTTTATCCGTAAAAAGTATTCCTTCAATATGATCGTACTCGTGTTGAATAACTCTAGCAGCCAACCCGTCATAAGTCTCTTCTTTTAATTCCCAATTTTCATCGTAATATTCAATGGTAATTTTTGGTTGACGACTAACATCTTCTCTGATGGCAGGAATACTCAAGCAACCTTCATTAAAGGTCCACTCCTTACCTACCTCCTCGATAATTATTGGATTGACGAATAATTTCTTAAACCCTTTCAACTGTATTTCATCCTCTTCAAAAGGAGTGCAATCTACCATAAAAAGACGAATTGATTTGCCGACTTGTGGAGCTGCTAAACCAACGCCTTCAGCATTGTACATGGTTTCCCACATGTTCTCAATAATCTCTTCAAGAAAAGGATAATCTTGATCTATTTCTTCTGCTTCTCGCTTTAAAATAGGATCGCCATATGCTACTATTGGTAAAATCATAGTGCAAAGGTACTCAAGCAAAATGAAAAAATAATGCAGTAGCCTGGCAGAAAAGTTCAGTTTAAATGATGCTCAAACGAAAGTTTAAAATCAGTAATTTCGTAAATAGAACAAAAGCGTTTAAACAGTATGGAAGATGCAACAATAGCAAAGGAAGGCGATAAAGTTGCTTTATCGAAAGAAGAGTTTAAAAAGACGGTTATTGCCGATTACAAATTAGCTAATGTAAGTAGAGAAACGTCCTTATTAGGAAGGCGAGAAGTGCTTACAGGTAAGGCAAAATTTGGAATATTTGGCGACGGTAAAGAAGTTCCACAATTAGCGATGTCTCGATTTTTTCAAAACGGAGATTTCCGTTCGGGATATTATAGAGACCAAACATTCATGATGGCGATTGGGCAACTGACCGTTCAGCAATTTTTTGCTCAGCTATATGCTCACCCTGATGTAAATGAAGAACCTTCTTCAGGTGGCCGTTCAATGAATGGCCATTATGCAACAAGAAGTTTGGATGAAAATGGCGCTTGGAAAGCATTGAAGGACATGAAGAATTCTTCTGCCGACATTTCACCAACGGCAGGACAAATGCCAAGGTTACTAGGACTAGCACAAGCTTCAAAAATTTATCGTAACAACGAATTATTGCCGAAAGATAATTTATTTAGTCGTGGTGGTAACGAAGTTGCTTTTGGAACAATTGGAGATTCAAGTACATCAGAAGGATTATTTTGGGAAACCATAAACGCTGCTGGAGTTTTGCAGGTGCCTATGGTAATGTCAGTTTGGGATGATGGACATGGAATTTCTGTTCCTAAAAAATACCAAACCACCAAAGAGTCTATTTCTGAAGTGTTAAAAGGTTTTCAGAGGGAAAATGGCTCGAATGGTTTTGAAATTTTTAAAGTTAAAGGGTGGAACTACTCAGCTTTAATGGAAACTTATGAGAAAGCAGTAAACATTGCTCGAGAGCAACATGTCCCAGTTTTGATTCATATTGAAGAAGTTACTCAACCTCAAGGGCACTCAACTTCAGGTTCACACGAACGGTATAAAACGCCTGAGCGTTTACAATGGGAAACTGACTTCGATTGCATCACCAAATTAGGAGACTGGATCATTGAAAAAGGCTTGGCCTCAGAGGAAGAGTTAAAAGCTCTTCAAAATGAAGCGAAGAAAGAAGTTCGTGAAGCCAAGAAAGCTGCTTGGGAAGCCTTTTTAGGAAGTATAAAAGGAGAAAGAGATGAAGCGGTTACAAAATTAGAGGCTTTAGTTTCTGCTTCGGAAAATGGAACCTTTCTTGAACCTGCCGTTAACGGATTAAAAACAGATACGGACCCAAGCAGAAAAGGCATTTTAAACGTAGTTAGAAAAGCGATTCGAACATGTAGAAATGAAAATATTGAAGCAAAAACCGAATTAATTCAGTGGTTGAATGCTTATCAAGCCTTAAACTCTCAGCGATATAGTGGCAACTTGTACAGCCAATCCGATTTATCGCCATTGAACCAAACCGATATTTTACCGCAGTATGATGACAATGCAGCCGAAGTTGATGGTAGAGTAGTTTTGCGAGACAATTTTGACAAGATTTTTGAAAAATATCCTGAAACATTAATTTTTGGGGAAGATTCAGGAAGAATTGGCGATGTGAACCAAGGCTTGGAAGGCATGCAAGAAAAGTACGGTGAACTTAGAGTTTCAGATACTGGAATTAGAGAAGCGACCATAGTCGGACAAGGAATTGGAATGGCTATGAGAGGTTTAAGACCAATTGCTGAGATTCAATACCTAGATTACTTGTTGTACTGCCTTCAAATTATGAGTGATGATTTAGCTACACTGCAATATCGTTCTGCAGGTGGACAAAAAGCACCACTAATTGTGAGAACTCGAGGACATCGACTAGAGGGAATTTGGCATTCAGGTTCACCAATGGGCGTTATTTTAAATGCAATTAAAGGAATACACGTATGCGTTCCTAGAAACTTGACCACAGCTGCAGGATTTTACAACACGCTATTGAAAGGAGATGACCCTGCATTGTTAATAGAGCCTTTGAATGCTTACCGTTCAAAAGAAAAAATGCCAAACAACCTTGGTGAATTCCAAATTGAATTAGGCGTTCCAGAAGTTGTTGCTGAAGGAACCGACCTTACTATTGTAACGTACGGTTCAACTTGTAATTTAGCGGAAGAGGCTTTACAGGAATTGAATCAGTTGGGTATTTCTGCAGAGCTAATTGACGTGAGAACCTTAATGCCATTTGATAAAAACCATAGCATTGTTGAATCGTTGAAAAAAACAAACAAAGTATTATTTTTAGATGAAGATGTAAAAGGTGGTGGAACTGCTTTTATGATGCAAAAAGTGTTGGAAGAGCAAGGAGGTTACTATCACTTAGATGTTGAATTTAAAACGCTTTCTGCCAAAGATCATAGACCTGCATACGGAACTGACGGAGATTACTTCTCTAAACCAAGTGTAGATGATATGGTGGAAACGTGTTATGCAATGATGAGAGATAGTTATCCTGATCGATTCCCAGCTTTGTATTAACGGAATATAGTACGTAAAATAAAAGCCCATGAAGTCTAAAACTTCATGGGCTTTTATTTTATGTACTTCTATACTCTCTTAGACCTCATCCCAACTTACTATTACTCCTACACTTTTTGGTTTTGAAATACAGCTTAAAATAAAACCTTCTTCAGCTTCATCTTCACCTAGACCAAAGTTGTTTTCCATTTCCACTTCTCCGCTCATTACTTTACATTTACAAGTAGTGCAAACTCCAGATTGACAAGAGAATGGAGGGTCAATTCCAATACGATTTGCAGCATCTAAAATACTTTCGCCTGGCTCTAATGCAATGCTGTGACTCTCTCCGTCTAGAATTGCAGTAATTTCATTGACTTCTCCAGAAATAATTGCCTCAACTGCCTTCTTTTCTACTTTTGGGCTGGCAAAATACTCTATGTTAATGTTGTTTGCTGCTACGTTCGATTTTTCCAAACCATCTTTCACCGCTGCAATCATACCCTCAGGTCCGCAAACAAAGTAGTTTGATTCAGGCAAACCCGCTACCAAGCTCTGTACTCTGTCTGTATCCAAACGCTCGCCATTGCTACTTAAAAAATGTTGTACCATCAATCGATCTGAATTCTCTGACCTCAACGTTTCCAGCTGCGACTTAAAAATCATCTCGTCTTCGCTCCTGTTTCCGTAAAACAACTTGATAGAATTGGTTCCTTCTTTCAATGCCATCTTTAAAATTGAAAAAATTGGAGTTACACCACTACCCGCAGCAAATAAAACCAACGGCTCATTTAAAGGTTTTACGGTAAAATTTCCCATCGGAGGCATCACTTCCACTCGATCACCAACGCCTAATTCATTTACTAAAAAGGTAGACATTTTACCACCGTTAATCATTTTGCATGAAACTTGTAACGCCTCATCACCATACGATGAAATTGAATAAGAACGTCTTATCTCTTCTCCATTTATGGTTGCTTTTAAGGTTAAGTACTGTCCTGCTTCGTACTGAAAGTCAGAAGTTAAATTATCTGGAATATCAAAACCAATAGAGACCGTTTTAGCAGTTTCCCTTTTTAGTTCTTTGACTTGTAAATTGTGAAAATGTGATGACATAGTTTTCTCTGTTCTTAGTTAAGCTGCTTTAAAGCAGCGCTTGTATTTTTATTAATTCTATCAATTACGTTAGTAGTGTCCGCCTTAATAAAGGTTTTTCCAGTAATTTGCTCATATAATTCAATATATCTGTCCGAAACTAATTGCACAAATGAATCCGGCATTTCCGGCATTTTTTGGCCGTCCAACCCTTGAAATTCATTCTCAATTAACCATTCACGAACAAATTCTTTACTCAATTGCTTCTGTTTCTCTCCACTTTTTTGACGCTCAACATAACCTTCAGCATAAAAATAACGAGATGAATCTGGCGTGTGAATTTCGTCAATGAGGTAGATTGTATCTCCTACTTTGCCGAATTCATATTTAGTGTCCACTAAAATTAAGTTACGCTCATTAGCCATTTCGGTGCCTCGTTGAAATAGGTTCCTAGTATATTCTTCTAGTTTCACATAATCCGCTTCACTAACAATACCTTGTCGAATAATTTCCTCTCTAGAAATGTCCTCATCATGGCCCTCTTCTGCTTTTGTAGCCGGTGTAATAATAGGTTGAGGGAACTTATCGTTCTCCTTCATCCCTTTAGGCATTGTCACACCGCAAATCAATCTTCTACCTGCTTTGTATTCTCTCCAAGAATGACCACTTAGATAACCACGTATTACCATTTCAACAGGAAAGGTTTCGCACCTTCTGCCAACCGTTACATTCTCGTCTGGAACGGATAACACCCAATTGGGAACAACATCTTCTGTCGCTTTTAAAAACAAGCTAGCAATTTGATTTAGCACCTGCCCTTTAAACGGAATTGCTTTTGGCAAAATATGATCAAAAGCTGAAATTCTATCGCTAGCAACCATCACTAAATGTTCTTCTCCAATGCTGTAAACATCTCTCACTTTCCCGTGATAAACGTTTGTTTGATTTTCAAATTGAAAATCAGTTTCTTCTAATGCTTCGCTCATTTGTTATCACTTAATTTTTGATTCTCATCCATTGTGTCGTATGCTTCAATAATTCGTCTCACTAGCAAGTGACGCACTACATCTTTGCCATCAAACTGAACAAACCCGATGCCTCTAGTACCTTTTAATATGTTTGTTACTTGAAATAAACCTGAAGGTTGATTCCGCGGCAAGTCTACTTGAGTAGCATCTCCTGTAATACAAAACTTTGCATTTTTCCCCATTCGGGTTAAAAACATTTTAAACTGACTTCGTGTAGCATTCTGTGCTTCATCTAAAATAACGAAGGCGTAGTCCAAGGTTCTACCTCTCATGTATGCCAATGGCGCAATTTGCACAATTCCATTTTCCATGTAGTCTCTCAACTTCTCAGCAGGAAACATATCGTTTAAAGCATCGTACAAAGGCTGTAAAAAGGGATCCAATTTTTCTTTCAAGTCTCCTGGTAAAAATCCTAGGTTTTCGCCCGCTTCAACAGCAGGTCGAGTTAAAACAATTCTTCTTACCTCTTTATTTTTTAGAGCTCTTGCAGCCATTGCAACTGCCGTATACGTTTTTCCTGTTCCTGCAGGTCCTAATGCAAAAACCATATCGTTCTTTTCAATTTCCTTTACCAACTTTCGTTGATTGACTGTTCTCGCTTTAATTAAGTT
>JAOKCF010000012.1 GCA_028245195.1 Vicingaceae bacterium
GGGGTACCTGCTGATAAATTGAAGCTCAATGTATCCCAACCTCCGGCTGTAACTGTGTTTGCTAAAATTTCTGAGCTGATAGCACTATTTGTTTGATCTTCAACTTTCAATAATACAGGTGTTCCTGATGCTGCAGACCAAACAACCGCTCTAATAGTAGTTGTGCCTGTTGCAAATGGAATTGCAGTAATTAATGAATCTCCAAATGAAGTACCTGCCCATGTTTGAGCTCCAGCACCTTTAATCATTTGAAGTACAGTATTAGTAGCATTTGTAGGATCGGCAACCACAGCAGAAGCGTTACCACCAAAGTCAATTGTTGAATAATCTACAGTTGATGCATCCCAAGTAATTGGCAAAGCTATCGGGGTTAATAATGGACAAGCTGATACTTCAAATAGGTCAATTGACATATCACTCCTAAAGCCTGAATAATTTGACATGCTAAATTCTACATAAATTGTTTGACCAACATATGAAGCTAGGTCAATACCCACATTAATCCATGGATCTGAGCCTGCAGTTTGAATTTGTCCTGATGAAGCAAATACAGTCGTGAACGTGCCAGTTGCGGAAGTTCCTATACCAACTGTTAAATCTCCCATATTTGAACCATAGGCATGCATCCAAAATGATAATTCTGCGTCGTTTTGAGCAGCCGTTAAATCAATAGCAGGGGAAACAATTGAACCCCCAGTTCCTCCTGAAGCTTCAAAGTTCATATAGCTAGATCCACTATGAGCATTATCTGCTCCCGTATTAGATGATGTAGCGTTATTTGGAATCTCCCAATTTCCACCGGAAGAACCTATGTTACCTGTCCATCCTGCAGTATTATTATTAAATTCTTCAGAAAAGATAGTTGAAGGATTCCCAACTGAACAATTTACACCTAGGGCACCTTGAATTTTAGTATTGAAACTATTTCCAGAAAGTGTACTAGAGTCAGTTGAAGAACATATTGCTTTTACTGCCCAAGAATATGAGGTTTGAGCTGTTAAACCAGAAATAGTATAATTTGTATCGTTAGACACTGTAGCCATGTTTCTAGCAGTTCCCGCAGCATAGCCATTAGTATCCCATTCAACTCTATACACTGTCGCAGATCCATTTTCTATCCAAGAAACATTAGCAGTATCTGCTGAAATCGCTGTTGCTAGGTTCGCCGAAGGGGGAAGACAAGACGGTGGGGAAGTTAAGTTTAAGGTATAATCCTCAAAAGACGCATAAGATCCTGTATAACAAGGCGTAGGTCCAGAGTTACCATCAGAACCACCAATTCTCATACGGTACTGACCAAGAGTACCAGCTAGAGGAGCAGTAAAGCTTGCATTTAAAGTAGTTGGGATTGAATTAGTCGATAGACCATAGTATACTTCTTCTCCTGCATCAAGAAAATCTGCATCTTTATTCCAATCTACCCAAATTTTGGTTCCATAGGTATAACCTGTTGCATAAGTAATATCTACTGAAGCAACACCTCCTTGGTACACACTACCAATTAAAGAAGAATAGTTTCCGTAGTTTCCTACTTCCGATCCAGTTGTGTTGTTAATACCCCCAAAAGTGACATTTACAATTCCAGATCCATCAACTGAAGAAGGAGATGGATTACAATATGAAGGTGGAGTAAATTCATCCGCTCCAATATCTACTGTTGTAGAACCGGCTATTGGACGTGAATCCCCATCAAAATCAACTAATATTCCAACAGTGTTGTCGCCAACATCATTTGAAATGTATGTTCCCACCAAGCTTGCATCAATATGTAAATCTCCTGTTGCGTTTAAGAAAGTAGGGTCACCAGAAACTGAATTTACGTTTAACGTAGTTTGGCCTACTTGAAACGCAGCTAAATCTGCATACGTTGGTGTACCAAACTTAGCTAAAGATGGACCGGTAGTGTAATACAAGTTGTAGTCTAAGGTAACGGTAGTGGAAGCATCAAGCGAATAGTAGGCAATGTCTCCACCATTACTAGCAAAAATGTTATTTCTAAAATCTACATTAGCGTCATCATTCACAAAAACACCATAATCAGCAGCTACACATGAATTGTGAAATACATCTGTATCTTCAACATCGTCAAAATAGATTCCATCATCTCCACCGATGAACATGTTATTTGCAATTAATGACCTAGAGGTAACCGTGTTATCGAAGTTATAGTCACGTGCCTCTAATCCGTTATCTCCACCTTTGAATCTGTTCCCAGTGATAGTGAAATTTTCAAGATCAGAAGAATACATGCCGTCGGAGAATGAATTTGTTAACCCATCAACGTAATTATCAGTAATAGTTACATTGTTATAACCAACTACATAAAGTCCATTATCATCTGCATTTTGAATATTGTTGTTATGAATTGTTAAGTTCTGACTTCGAGCAGTTGGAGTGTAATTACCGTAAACAGAAATTCCTCTCTCACCACCTGTAACTGTATTGTTAGAAATGGTTATGTCGTTAACATCACCAGTGGTTTGGTCAGATATCTCACTACCTGAGATCATAATACCTGCTACGTCAGGTATCGTTCCAATAGGTGTAGTCACAATGTTACTATCAATAGTAATGTTATTGGCTCCATTCCACATATGAATACCCCATGAATCAGAACCACCTGTGGCGGCAATTGTCATGTTTTTAATAGTAATAAAGCTTGAACCGTCTAAAGTAAGAGTAGAATTTCTAACGGTCTTATCATGAGTAAGTATAGTAGAAGCTGCTGAGGCACCATTAAAAGTAATGGTACTTGTGCTGCTGATTCCAATTATTGACCCAATTGAAACTTGTTCTGAGTATGTTCCTGCTGCAACGTTAAAAGTAACTGCGCCGGAAATTCCTCCCGACATTGCTGTTACTGCTGAAGCGAAATCTACAAAGTTAGTTGCTGAAGCTGCTTGAGTTCCATCAATAGTATAGGTACCTCCGCCTAAGGTAGGAACCAAGGTAACCATAGTAGTATCGTTAGCAGTAAAAGGATCGGCAACGCCATTTGGTAATGAACTCCAAACGGATAAATTTGTAGCGCCTGTAAAATTGTACATTCCTAAACTAATAGATGTAGTAGCATTTGGAGCAAGGGAACCGCTAAATGAAGTTCCGGTTTGTGTTACTCCGTTAGCCGACCAATCAATATTTGCTGAAGTTAAGGCTGCAGTACCGTGATTGGTCAATGTAGCGGTTACTGTTTGCATCCCTGACGCAAATGGCATGCTTGGTGCATCTACAGAAGAAATTCCTGCCTCGTTAGGATTTAACAGTCTTGGGGCATACTCATGAATTATTACATTAGACCATATTGAATTGATTGCCATATTGGTATGGTTTGGTGATGAAGGTGTTTGGACTGCAACACTGTTATTCATTTGAATTCCCAGTGTCATACTTCCCTGTCCTGTGCTGCTAGCGTAAGACTCAACCATATAAATTTTATTGGTTGTTTCTTCCAGAACCAAATTATTATATGAGAAAGATCGGCCCTGCGTTTCATAACTCCAATTTCTTATCCAAACTTGTCGGTTTGGTGCAGTTCCAAAAACACCGACCCAAACGTGATCATTTGTTCCTAAGGGTGCATTGCCACCTGCAAAATTATCCCAATAATAAGCGATAGTATTGTTTGGTAAGTTTGGAGAAGGTAAAGTATTGTTGTCACTTAAGTTTGAGGCAACTGCTGTGCCTGTTAATAAAGTGTCAAACGAAAGTAAAAAATTCTTACTAACAATAAAATGAGAAACAGGCGATCCAAAAAGATCAAAGTTAAACGGTAAACTGTAAACACTGGACCAGGTATTTCCTGCACCCCCTGCATTGTCTGCATGAAAGTCAGTAAATCCAATTGTAGTGTTCGTTGTTTGCAGTAATGTAGTTGTAGCGCTTCCAAGTGGCAGCGGACCTGTTACATCATAAGTGTATTGGGACTTAGCAGTAAAGGAAATTAAACCTAAACAAATAAGTAACGAATAAGTAATTTTTCTCATGTGATAGAATTTTTATTAATTAAGTGAAATTATACCCATTATAAAAAAAGGGTCCTCAAACATAAGGGAAATTATTTAATTAACAAAATGTTTGTTAATAAAATTTAAATGGAGATTGAAATCTTTCTGCGATTCAAGGATGAAGGTTTTTGAAATATCTTTCTATCTTTAGCATTCTTAAATAAATTTTATTATGATTGGAATGGACAGGCTTAAAATTAGTGTGCTATTGGTCTTATGGTGTTTATTATTTGTAACGAATGCTAGTGCAGAGCAAATTACTTCAGAAAGAATTTATACTGTTGAACAGGAAAATGAAACTACCAGATCTAATCATGAGGTGGAAGAACATCAGGTAGAAGAACACAGCGGAGGGCACGAAACAGATACTGCTCCTTTGTTGTTTATTATTTTAGCGCTTATTACAGGGGTTGCCACTCGGCATTTTGTGAAGCGAAGCCCATTTCCTTTCACCGTTTTGTTACTAATCATTGGTCTCGCGCTGGGGGTCATTAATAGGCTTGGGTATTTTGGAGATTTTCATATTCTAGATTTCAACTTAGAGTTTACAGCAATAAGTAAGTCGATAGAATTTGCAGCTAATATGGACCCTCATATGCTGCTGTTCATTTTCTTACCAATTCTAATCTTTGAGGCGTCTTATGCTATGGATTTGCATACGTTTAAGAAAACATCAACCAATGCCATTCTATTGGCAGTTCCTGGAATATTGGTGGCTCTGAGTTTAACGGCAGCACTGGCAATGGGGCTAAAGTTCGCCGGAATTGGTTTGGGTGCTTGGAATTGGTCGCTAGCGTTAATGTTTGGCGCAATAGTGAGTGCAACTGATCCTGTCGCTGTAGTTGCTCTTTTAAAGGAGTTGGGAGCAAGTAAAAAATTAGGAACCCTAATTGAAGGAGAATCTTTATTGAATGATGGAACAGCTATTGTTTTATTTATGGTATTCTTCTTGGGAATTACCGGCGATGCTACAGATGGGAGTCCGATTTTGGAATTTTTTAGAGTTGCAGTAGGTGGATTATTCATAGGAGGGCTTTTTGGCTTCATTGTGTTGCGTTGGATTCGAAACGTTTTTAATGACGCATTGGTGGAAACAAGCTTAGTAATTGCTGCGGCGTACCTCACCTTTTACGTGGCAGAGCACACATTTCATGTTTCAGGAGTGCTCGGTTTGGTTGCCTTAGGATTAATTATTGGAGGGGTAGGTCGTTCTAGAATTAGCCCTCAAGTGGAACATTTTATGCATGAATTTTGGGAGTTAGCAGGATTTATAGCAAACTGTTTAATTTTCTTAATTGTTGGAATAGTTGTAGCTGAAAGAAGTATTTTTAGTCTGAATGACTTCTTATTACTAGGCATATTTTATGTTGGTATACACGTGGTTAGGGCAATTGTTATTTTTATCTTGTATCCTCTAATGAATCGTTCTGGTTATGGCTTGCAGAAGAGTGAGGCAATAATAGTTTGGTTTGGAGCATTAAGAGGAGCAATTGGTCTTGCACTAGCACTTATAGTCGCTGGTGTAGATGATCAATTTATTTCAAAAGAAATTAAAGATCAGTTTCTGTTTTTCACAGCGGGAATTGTAACCTTGACCTTGCTAATTAATGCCTCAACAATTAAATACATAGTTAGTGCGCTGGGTTTAACAAAAGTTAGTCCGGCTAAGGCTCAAATGTTAACCAACGCAAGAGATTATTTGCATGAAAGCACAAAAAATCAAATTGAGCGCTTAAAAGCGGATCGATACATTAAAAAATCAGATTGGGAAGCAGTATCAAAGTACCTTCCACGTGCACCCCATGTTTTAGCGGAGGAAGAAGGAGTAGCAGAGAAGGAAAATATTGCGGAGCTGAGAAAACGTTTTTTAGAGGCTGAGAAAAGTAGTTACTGGCATCAATTTAGAGATGGATTATTAGGGGCTGACGCTGTAAAAATTCTTAGTGACAACATAAGTCATTTGCTGGATGAAGGAGGAAAAGTAGGCTTAGATCAGCGTAAAGATTTAGAAGAAAGTTGGGCAGTTCCAACAATTTTGAATAAAATTAGTGGTTACCCGGTTATAGGTGATATGGCAAAAAATTGGTACTTGGATAGGATGAGTTTGAGTTACGATTGTTCGGTGAGTTTTGTTATGGCACAAGAAGAAAGTTTGCGACTTGTGGAAAGCTTGTTGATTTCTGGTAAAGAAGACAAAGTTGCGCTAGAGACTATTGAAAGTGAAATAAACGGCAATAGAATTGAAGGGCAAACTTTTATTCGAAATCTAAGAAAACAATATCCTGGTGTTTATAAGGCAGTTTCAACTACTCAGGCTATTCGTTCATTATTGAATTACGAATCAAAAACCATAGAACGTCTTCAAAAAAGAGGAAGAATTGACAATGGAGAAGCGTCAAGAATGATGAGTGAGATTGATAAACGGAATAAGTTGCTTCAAAAGCACCCTCCCTCAGTAGATACGGAAGCTATTCCTTACGATATAAAATAGTTATCGAAGTATTTTTCTTACGAAAGCTACTGTGAAATATGACATTAAGAATACTCCTGCCCAGCCCTCTATTGCTGATAACCAGCGAATATGTCCTGAAGGGTAAAAGTCGCCATAACCTATTGTAAAAAAAGTAATAGCACTATGGTAAAACCCTTTACCAATACTTCCTAATTGATTGCTTTCGCCGATTGAAGAGATAATATTTGCATCTGCAAAATATGGGAGGATGATGTAAACTACTGCAAAAAAACTAAGCACAAATAGCATACTAACAAAAACACGTATGGGAGAAGTAGCAAACAATCCTGCTCGGTCAAAGATCACCCATTTAAAAAAATGAAATATTTCCGAGGATATGTAACTTAACCCACCAGACTCTTTTCCTAGTTTTCTTTCAGCGGCCATTTCGTAACGTTTAAATGCTACATATGCACTATCTTCTGAGTTGAATTTTCCATTTTGGTGAAAACTCTCTTTTAAAATATGAAATTGGTTTGCTTTACTTTCAAATGAGGAGGACTTTTGAGATTGTATAAGGTGGAACGCATCGTTCTTCTTCCAAGAAATAAATAGCTTTCCCATGTTTTTAATTCCTTCAATCTTTAATGTTTTTAGATACATGTTAGAATTGCCTGCATGAAAGTCAACGACATCTTTAATTACTGCCTCGGAAAGGTCTAAGAAATTTCCTTTTTTCACTCTAAAGTCACAATGACCACCTAAGTTGCAATCTGCTAATGATAATAATTTAAAAGTTGAATTTTTAAAGCAAAGCAAGCCTTCTTTGAAAACAGTGCCATCAAAATAAACGTCATTATCACCAAAATCTACGTTCTCAAACTTTTTTTCACCACTCCCGAATATAGAGGATCTAAAACTTATTTTACCCACTTTAAATTCTGATTCAGAGAAGTTAATGTTTCCATTTCCAAAATCCACGCGTTTAAAATCAGTCTTTCCATTTCTAAATTCTATTTTTCTAAAGTCGATAAAATCTCCTCTAAACTTAGACTTGTCGAAGGTGACATCTCCATTATCAAATCTTGCATATTGAAAACTGACATGACTTTCACCGAAATTTACTTGTCTAAAATTTACATTGCCTTTACCAAAGTTTGTGTTGGTAAACATTACATCAGTGCAATTAAAATGGGCTCCTGAAAAACGTATGTCCCCTTCTTCAAATTCTGCGAACTTCATGCTGAGCTCTTCAAGGTTAAATTCAGAATGGTTAAAGTTCAAGTTTGTAGCACACTTCGTGTAATTGAAATTCACTCTACCTAAATTAAAGGTGCTGTATGCAAAGGAACTAGATTGACCGCCAAATTCCGCGTACGAAAAATCTGTCCCGTATTCGCTTTCAAAAAATGAGTGATCTGCTTGAAACGAAGTTAACTTAACAGGGGCACCGTCATCAATTTTGAAAAGTTTTCGATATGTTTTGAGTGAAAAATCTTTAAAGTAGCAATGAGATAGATTAAGGTTTTCTTCTGCATTTATTTGTTCATACACTTCTGATAAATCAGGAGCGCCTAGCTTGTTAGTGCTCAGCTTCGATTGGCCTTTGTATTTTTCGATTACTGCCGTTCGTTTAAAACTACGGCCATCTTCTGTGTTAAAGGCTTCCTCTATAATTCGAGTAATATAATGTACTGTTCTATTAGGCAACTTGTCAGAATTATGATGGTACTAAGATAATGATTAATCTTTGCCTTGCCAAATAACACTTTCCGCCCTTTTCATTGCTTACTTTTCAATAGTTTCGAGCTTTTCTCAAGACAAGTTCGCTTCTTTCAGTAAAACAAAAAAGTTCAACATGAAATGTTGAACTTTTTTGTGAGGTATACTGGACGACCTTCTGTGATCCTGCTCACCACCGAGGTCAAAATGAAATCTTTCTTCTGTTACACAGAAGCTAATTTTAGTTTGCTTTCTCTTTTGAGTAAACTCAATGCTCATCAAACTAAAAATCTCTTTGCTATAAAGCAAAGAGATTTCATTCTCTAGTGAGGCATACTGGATTCGAACCAGTGACCCCTACCCTGTCAAGGTAGTGCTCTGAACCAACTGAGCTAATGCCTCTGCTTTCTGATCGTTAAAATTAAGGTTTTCAGTGGTAGATACATCGTCTCACTTTATGAGAATCTGTCCTTTTTCATTATTACTATCACTGGAGTAAGCCTCGTTCTGTAAAACACAAAAGTCCAAAACTTTCATGATGGACTTTATTATTGTGGGCGATGAGGGATTCGAACCCCCGACCCCCTCGGTGTAAACGAGGTGCTCTGAACCAACTGAGCTAATCGCCCCAAAAATTTGGGATGGCAAATATACAAGAAATGAATATTATGACAATCGGAAATTAAAAAAAAATTAAAGTATTTCAGCAACCACAAAATTACTGCCACCAACGTAAACAATTTCAGCTTCTTGGCAGTTTGTTTTCGCTAATTCAAAAGCTTCTTTTACGGTATTAAAATAATGACCTTCATAACCTAATTTGTTCGTTATTAATTTTAAATCATTTATTGGTAGCGCTCTAGGAATATCTGCTTTGCAAAAATAATAGTTTGCATTCTTTGGAAACAATTGTAATACCTCTTCGACGTTCTTATCTTTTACAAAGCCAATTACAAAATGATATTGTTTAGCATTTAGGGCTTGTAATTGTGACAGCACAAGCTGCAAACCTTCTTTGTTGTGCGCAGTGTCGGCAATAATAACAGGATTTTCTTGAAGAATTTCCCATCTCCCTCTAAGGTGCGTGTTTTTAACCACCTTTAAAAAGCCCCTTTTAATTGATTCCACAGGGAGGTTCCAACCCAATTTTTTAGCTTCTAAACAAGTAAAATAAATTCCACGAATGTTTTCTTTTTGATAGGTTCCAGTTAAATCTGATTCGAAAGAAGGTATAGTGTCCATTTCATCTGTAAAAATTATTGGGCTACCTAATTTTTTCGCTTTTTCCTCAAATACTTGTCTTTGTCCTGAATGATTAGAGACAATAACAGGAGTATTTGCTTTTATAATTCCCGCTTTCTCGCCTGCTATTTCTTTTAAAGTATTGCCTAACATATCCATGTGGTCAAAACCTATGTTGGTTATAAGGCACAGTTCGGGTTGAATGATATTGGTAGAATCTAACCTTCCGCCCAAACCAGTTTCTATAATAGCAATGTCTACCTTTTCAGTTGCAAAACAATGAAATGCCAAAGCTACTGTCCATTCAAAAAAGGACGGATTGATGTTTTTAAATTGATTTTCATATTCAGCGACAAAGTCGACAACTTGATTTCCTGAAATCATATTGCCGTTAATTCGGATTCTTTCTCGAAAATCTTTTAGGTGTGGGGAAGTGTAAAGTCCTGTTTTGTAACTAGCCTCTTGAAATATGGAAGCTATCATGTGCGCAGAAGAACCTTTACCATTGGTCCCGGCTACATGTATACTTTTGAATTTATTTTGAGGGTTCTCAAGTATTTTGCAAAGAGAGATAGTATTAGAAAGGTCTTTTTTAAAAGCAGATTTTCCCTGCCGTTGATACATGGGCAATTGCTTGAAAAGATAATCAAGCGTTTGTTTGTAGTTCATTAATTTAAAATGAAAATAAAGGTCATGTTACCTTTTTGTTGATCAGCATCGGGGTTTGCGCTAAATATAGTTTCTAAAGCTGCTTTTGTTGCTTTTTCATATAAAATTGGACTAGTAGTGTTCGAGCCTCTAGCACCCGCGTTAGCTCGAATTACTTTGCCGTATTTGTCTACTATAATATCAACTACTACAGTGCCCTCATCTTGAGAATTATCCTTAATATTTGGTGAGGCTTTCATACTCCTTCCGGCAAGAGAAAAGGAGGGTCCGCCTCCTGAGCCACCTAGACCACTGTAATTTTTGCTGTTTGTGTCTCCGTTTATTTTTCCTTGGTCGCTAGCTTTTCCCGTAACTCCGTCACCACCACCTTCATTCGTATTCGTACTTTTCATACGATCTGCCATATTTAGTGTCCTGTTGTGCTTAGGTTCGGGTTGCTTTTCTTTCACTACTTCTTTTTCAACTACTTTTTTTTGTACTATCGCAGGAGCTTCTTCTGTATCTTGAGTTAAAACTTCTTCATCTACTTGGTCGGCCGTTTTCGGTTGCGCAGGCTCGGGCATAGATTCGCTAGGAGGTGTTGGATTGTCAGACATCATTCCATCATCTGAAGTCCCAAAATTTATTTCCATTCCTCTCTGTTCAGGTGGCGGATCTAAATACGTCATACCATAAAACGCAAAAAGCACTAACAAAGCAGCATGCAAAGTAATGGTAGTAATTAAGCCTTTTCTTTTGGTCTTATTTTCTGACTGTTCTTGATTCATTTTGATTTTGTAGCTAATACCAATTTGAATTTATTCTCATTTGCAATATTCATCACCTTTACAGCTTCATTGATAGGAACCGTTTTATCTACATGTAAAATGATGGAGTTGCTTAGGTCGTTTCCCATTTCTTGCAATAACAAAGGCTCTAACAATTCAAACTCCACCTTATCTTGATTAATGTAGAAATCAAGCTCCTTTGTGATAGAAACAGAAACCGTTTGTTTCGTTTGAGTTTTTGAAGAACTGCTTGGGAGCAAAAGGTTCAAAGCATTTGGACTAACCAATGTAGAAGTTAGCATAAAGAAGATCAGCAACAAGAAAACAATGTCAGTCATGGACGACATGTTAAAATTTGGACTGACTTTATTTCTAGACCTTAACCCCATTACTTCGTAGGTTCGTTAAGAATGTCTAAAAATTCAGTAGTTCTCGCTTCCATTTTAAAGACTACTTTTTCGACTTTGGCAACTAATAAATTGTATCCAATAAAGGCAATAATACCCACTACTAATCCTGCAACAGTTGTAACCATGGCAGTGTAAATTCCTTCAGACAACATTGCCACATCGATATTTCCACCTGCTGCTGCCATTTGGTGAAAGGCTAAAATCATTCCTATTACAGTTCCTAAGAAACCAATCATTGGAGCAGCGCCCGAAATTGTAGCTAGTGTCGCTAAGTTATTCTCCAATTTGAAGAGTTCCAACTTACCGGTGTTTTCAATAGCAGCTCCAATGTCAGCGAGTGGTTTGCCAATTCTATTGACTCCTTTTTCAATCATTCTTGAAATTGGAGTAGGGGTGCTCTTACAAAGTGATCTTGCCGCTTCCAGTTTACCATCGTGAATGAAATCTTTGATTTGATTCATGAAGTTCTCATCCTCTTTTGCTGCATTTTTAATGGTAACATACCTTTCCACAAAAATATAAACGGCAATAATTGAGAGTGCCAATAAGGAGAGCATGATGATACTTCCACCCACTCCTCCCGAAGTTGTTAATTCAAGAATTGAAAGTGTTTTTTCAACAGAAACTTCCGCAGACAGGCTATCCACCATGGGTTCTGCAACATTTATTTGACCTATTACGATAGAATTCATCAGCTATTTATTGATTTTAGAATATGCACTAAGTTATGCGTTTAGCATGCGCATGCTGTATCAATTAATGCTAACTATTAACAGTCAAATGTTAGTTTTATTGCGCTAATGAGCAACTGCCAAAACGTAATAGGCAGCCCCTGCAAGATATCCTAAGATAGCAAAAAGGCTTATTTTTTTCATATACCATATGAAATCAATTCGCTCCATTCCCATAACAGCAACACCTGCAGCAGAGCCAATGATAAGAGCAGAGCCTCCTGTTCCAGCGCAATATGCTAAGAATTCCCAAAAGTTGCCATCTTGAAGAAAGTGACGGTAATATTCTGCATCTTCAGGACTAAAAGCGGCTAACATTTCTGGAGAAACAATTGGATACATTCCCATGGAAGCTGCCACTAAAGGCACATTATCTACAATTGCAGAAAGTAGACCAATAACAATGTTTACAGCATATATATCTCCAATTGTGTCATCTAAGATGGAGGCCATTGCTGTTAAATGGCCGGCAGACTGTAAGGATGAAATCGCAATTAGAATTCCTAAAAAGAAAAGCACACTAACAATATCAATTTTTCTAAGAACACCAATTACGGATAGCTCAGATTTAACTTCATGATTTTTTTGTCTGTGAATAATTTCCGTAACTACCCACAGCACTCCTAAGCCAAACATCATTCCCATATACGGAGGAAGATGAGTAACGGTCTTGAAAACGGGAACAAATAGAAGTAAAGCAAGCCCAAGGAAGAAGATTAAATTTCTTTCAAAAGGAGTTGTTCTGTTTCTCATGTGTTCCGCTTCTTGCGTTATAACAGGTCGTTCAATTTCTCCCTTTTGAGTGAAACTTAACCAAATTAGGGGAACCAAAATACAAATCAAACTTGGTACGAAAAGTTCTGTAATGACATTGAAAGCGGTAATTTGAGTGCCAATCCAAAGCATAGTTGTAGTTACATCGCCAATTGGAGACCAAGCTCCACCGGCATTTGCAGCTATAATTACCAAGCCCGCAAAAAACCATCGCTCTTTTTTATCAGAAACTAATTTACGAAGCAATGATATCATAACAATAGAGGTTGTTAAGTTGTCTAATGCCGCTGAAAATAAGAAGGTTAAGATGCAAATGATCCAAAGTAACTTTACTTTATTTTTTGTTTTAATCCTGTCTGTAATAACTGCAAACCCTTCGTGAGCATCAATCAGTTCGACGATTGTCATCGCACCGAGCAAAAAGAAGATAATTTCAGAATGATGTGTTAGATGATAAGCAAGCTCGTGAACAATAAAGTGATTTCCGTGCTCTGCAATAACGGCAGCAACATCATAGCCTTCTGGCAAGCCATAGATAGTATCAACATACTTCAGAAACGTGCCACTATTAACTAGGATTTCGTCCATCCCGAAAACGTAAGCAGTCCATCCAAGAACAGCAATTAGTAAAGCGGGGGCTGCTTTATCAATTTTTAGAGGATGCTCGAAGGCTATCATTACATAGCCCAAGACAAAAATGGCAACCATTAAAGTATACATGGAAATAGTGTTTTACAGGTTGATTAAACCAGTTTGTTTAGTGCAATAGTGAATGCTGTTTTCGCAATGTTTGTTTTGCTTGAAGAGACCTCGAAAGTCTCTTCCATTGCTTTTTTGATTGTTTTAGAAGTGTCATTAAAGATGCCTTCGTCTGTCATTTCAACGCTATCAGTCATTAAATATGCAAATACCCTAGCCATTCCGATGTTTGAAATAAAGTCTGGGATTACACTTATCTTATTGTCCGTGTAGTCTGCGATTGGGCCAAAAAAGATTTCTTGGTCTGCAAATGGAACGTTAGCGCCTGCGGCAATAACTTCAATTCCAGAATTGACCATCATATCAACTTGCTCTTTAGTAATTAAGCGAGATGCTGCACATGGAATAAATACTTGTGCATTGATTGACCATATTTTACTATTAACTTCATCAAAGGAAAGCATGTTCTTCGCTTTTAGTTGATTTCCATCTTTATCCAAGAATAATTGTTTGATTTCTTCAAAAGAGAAACCTTCTTCATTAATTAGCCCTCCTTCACGATCAATAATTCCAACGATTTTTGCTCCACTTCGCGCCAAATAGTACGCACCAGCTGCTCCAACATTCCCCCAACCTTGAACAATAACTTTCTTTCCTTTCAAGTCTCCACCATAGATAGAGTAGTAATGTTTTACCGACTCAGCTACTCCATAACCTGTAATCATGTCGGCTACTACATATTTGTTTTCGACTTTTGGGGTAAAGCTAGTGTCTTCAATTACTTTTAGTACTCCGTAACGAAGCTGACCAATTCTATTTATTTTTTCTGCTTCAGTAGGTTTGAAGTGGCCGTTAAACACTCCTTCTTGCGGATGCCAAACTCCAGATTTTTCTGTGATTGGAATTACTTCATGGATTTCATCTACATTTAAATCCCCTCCAGTTCCGTAGTAGTTTTTAAGCAATGGGGCAACAGCCTTGTACCACCTTTCCAAGACACCTTTTTTCCTTGGGTCTTTAGGATTAAAGTTTATACCTGATTTCGCTCCACCAATTGCAGGACCAGAAACCGTAAACTTAATCTCCATGGTTTTCGCTAATGATGTTACTTCATGTTTGTCTAAACCAACTCTCATTCTTGTGCCGCCACCCGCAGCACCTCCTCGTAGTGAATTGATAACCACCCATCCTTCAGCCTCAGTTTCTGAATCTTTCCATTCAAAAACTATTTCTGGTTGTTTGTTTTCATACTTTTTTAGTAACTCTTCCATTTATCCAATTTACTCCCAAAATTAGAAAAAAACACTGGGTTAAACCTTGTTAAACTGTTAACAATGCTTATGGGAGGTAAATGCTTCCGCCACAGCTGTTTTTGCTTGCACCTGTAACACTTTTTAAGGTATTGTTCTTGCCCAATATTCTGTTCAATCCGAGGAAGGCAAAAATAAGGGCCTCTTTGAAATCTATCATTTCAGCGGGGGGTAATTCAAATTTCAGTCTTTCTGCTTTTAGCATCTTTACAAGAAATTTATTTTTGCTTCCTCCACCTGTAAATAAGATGTTATTTGAGATGTTATTTGATTGCAGCGCATTGGTAATTTGAAATGCTATGTGTTTTGTGAAGGTGAATAAAAGATCAGGTAAAGAATCTTTGTATTCTTCTATCATGGGTATTATAGTTTCAAAAACCCACTCTTTTCCGAGTGACTTAGGACCTGATGTTTTAAAAAAGGCTAATTCATTTAAATCTTGATATAAACTAGGGATAATTTTACCCGAGCTGCTAAGTTTGCCGTCTTTGTCAAATTCAGCTTGATGAAATTTCATCATGAAGTAATTCAAAACCATATTGCAGGCGCAAACATCAAAGGCTATTCTTTCTTCGTCTCTTTTGAAAGACACGTTTGCTATTCCACCTAAATTGACACATGCATCGTATGATCCAAATAATTTTTCATCACCAAAAGGCACTAATGGTGCACCTTGTCCACCCAAAGCAATGTCTAAACTCCTAAAGTCACTAACACAAACAGTTTCACTAGCTGCAGCTATCGATGCGCCATGTCCTAACTGGTAAGTAAAGCCCTTTTCAGTTTGGTGAAAAATGGTGTGACCATGAGAAGCTATTACATCAGCATGTTCTTTCTTCTCTGAAAGGAATTTAGCAGCAACTTGGCCTAAAAATTTTCCATACTTAGAGTCTAACTCAACCAAGTCAACTGCTGATTTTGATTCAATATTTCTTAACTCTTTTTCCCATTCGTCTGAATATTTTTTAGTTGTGGTGGCAATGATGAAATAGGTCCATTCGTCTTTAATTCGTTTAAATTCAGTTAAACATAAGTCAACTCCGTCGAGGGAAGTTCCTGACATTATGCCTAGAACTTTGTAAGTTTTATTTTGTTGATTCACTATAGCAAATAAGTTATTTTTACACCTTAAAACATCAAGCTAAAGATATGAATATAGAATTGACTGAAGAGCAAATTGCGGTTAGAGATGCAGCAAGAGATTTTGCTCAGAACGTATTGAAAGAAGGAGTAATCGAAAGGGATGAAACACAAACATTTCCTGCAGAGCAAATCAAACAAATGGGGGAGCTCGGGTTTATGGGAATGATGGTAAGTCCTGAATACGGCGGCGGCGGTATGGATACAATTTCATACGTCTTAGCGATGGAGGAAATTTCAAAAGTTGATGCTTCAGCTTCAGTTTGTATGTCTGTAAATAATTCTCTTTTCTGTTGGGGATTAGACAAATTTGGAACGGAAGAGCAAAAGCAAAAATATTTGATTTCTACTGCAAAAGGTGAAAAAATTGGAGCTTTCTGCTTATCTGAACCTGAGGCAGGGTCTGATGCAACATCACAAAGAACTACTGCTTTTGATAAAGGAAATCATTATTTATTGAACGGAACAAAAAACTGGATAACAAATGGAGGTTCGGCATCGTATTACATTGTTATTGCCCAAACAGACGTGGAAAAAGGCCACAAGGGAATTAATGCTTTCATCGTTGAAAAAGGCATGGAAGGATTTGTAGTAGGTGCGAAAGAAAATAAATTAGGAATTAGAGGGTCAGATACTCATACGTTAATGTTTACCGACGTCAAAGTTCCAAAGGAGAACAGAATTGGCGAAGATGGATTTGGGTTTAAGTTTGCTATGAAAGTTCTTTCAGGAGGAAGAATTGGTATTGCGTCGCAAGCACTTGGAATAGCTTCTGGAGCGATGGAGTTGGCAATTGCCTACTCTAAAGAAAGAGAAGCGTTTGGAAAACCGATTCACCAGCACCAAGCTATAGCATTTAAGTTAGCTGATATGGCTACAGAAATTGAAGCTGCGAGATTACTTTGTTTTAAGGCTGCTAGCTTGAAAGATGCTGGACAGAACTTTGATAAACTTTCTGCTATGGCAAAAGTTTTTGCCTCTAAAGTAGCTATGGAGGTAACTGTTGAGGCAGTTCAAGTGCATGGAGGTTACGGTTTTGTAAAAGAATACCACGTTGAGAGATTGATGCGAGATGCGAAGATTACTCAAATCTACGAAGGGACTACGGAAATTCAGAAAATTGTGATTTCAAGAGCTGTATTAAGCGAATAAGTTGAATCAAAATAAGAATGTAAAAGTTCCACTTGAGAATTCAAGGGGGAATTTTTTTTTAGAAACTACCTATGCTTCTAAAATGGATTCTAGTTTCATTCCTCTCGAGCCTTTAATAAGCAGTGCAGACCCGTCCCAAGTTTTCTCTCTAAACCATGTTTTTGCCTCTGCTGTAGTCTTAAAAAAAGCTACATTATCATTCATGTAACAGTGTTCGTAAAAATCATTTCCCACAAAAACAAAGAGTTGTATTGAATTGCACTCTTTTGCTTGGTCTATAATTTTTTTGTGCTCTACTGCTGCTACATCTCCTAATTCGAACATATCGCCAAGTAGTGCTATTTTTTTATCCGCTCGAACTTTCTCAAAATTATCCAATGATAAACTCATGCTGCTTGGGTTTGCATTGTAAGCATCCAAGTAAATATCTGCTCCTATCTTTTTTACCAATTGTGAGCGATTCATATCTGACTCATAGGTGTTAATGGCATCATCAATTTCTGGTGCTTCTACACCAAAATAAGATGCGATAGTGCAAGCTGCTAGAATATTGTTGAAGTTGTAGGCTCCATATAGGGCTGAATTGATTTTGCCAGATTGTGAGTTTGATTCCCATAGCCCAACTAATCGGGGGTGCGTCTCTAGCAGAGTTCCTTTATATTGAGCCGACTCCCTCATTCTATAAGTAATTGATTTAACATTTTTAGGAACGGAGGCTTTTATTTTTGGGTCATCTAAGTTGATAAACAATGTTCCTTTGTGCTCGTCGATGTATTTGAACATTTCAGTTTTACCTTTTCTAACTCCCTCTTCTCCTCCAAATCCTTCTAAGTGAGCTTTTCCAATGTTGGTTAACATTCCATAATTAGGTGCAGTAATTTGGCAAAGAAAAGCTATTTCGCCTTGGTGGTTTGCACCCATCTCAATGATGGCAATTTCATGTTCTTGAGTGATACGTAATAGGGTTAATGGAACACCAATGTGATTGTTGTAATTACCCAAAGTATGCAGCGTACTAAATTTTTTAGATAAAGCCACAGCTATTAATTCTTTGGTGGTGGTTTTACCGTTACTCCCGCTTATTGCGAGTATTGGAATACTGAGTTTTTTTCGATGATAATGCGCCAATTTTTGCAAGCTTACTAGTACATCATCTACTAGCAAGTACCGATCATTTTTCCACACTTTTTCTTCATCAATTATCACATAAGCAGCTCCTCCACTTAAGGCGTCATCAGCAAACGAATTCCCATTAAAATTTTCTCCTTTTAATGCTAAATAGATACAAGAATCCGTTATGTTTCTGCTGTCCTTTACAAGGGTGGTATGTTTTAGGTAAATGCTATAAAGCTCTTCTATAGTTGTCTTCTTCATGTGTGCTAAAATAAAAAAGGCTTCCAATAGTTTTGGAAGCCTTTAAAATATGTTTTAACAATTAATTCTTAGTAGCTTAAACCTACTGGGCTACCTACTCGAATCATTGCACATCTAAATCCAATTGTGTTGGTTGCTTGATCTTCTTCTAAGAATCTTCTTGTGCCAGGTGTCATCCAATACGATCTGTCCTCCCAAGAACCGCCTTTGTACACTCTAGATCGATCGCTAATAAGAGATGTTTTACTAAAGTCATACATCGCGCCTTCGTTTCCTCCTGCTTCTTGGAATTCGCTTAAGTTATTATAACTAACCGAAGATTGGAAATCTCCGTCTTCATAATTTATGACATCCGCCTTCTTGTAGTTTCTTCTATTGGCTAAGTTATCATCCTCTGCATTCACTTCTCTGTATTTCAACTTACCTAAACTGTCTTTTTCAGCAATATAACCTTCTTCATCTCTTTGTAAAGTTTGGAATACATTTCCTCTAAAAGGTCTAAAATCATCAGCGTCTTGGTTCGTCGTTGGACGGTAGACATCCATAACCCATTCAGAAACGTTTCCTGCCATGTTGTAAAGACCGTAATCATTTGGCCAATAAGAATAAACTGGAGCAGTAATCTCAGCGTTATCGTTTAATTGTCCCGCAACGCCCATCATATCACCACGACCTCTTCTAAAGTTGGCAAGCATCTGTCCCATGTACTTATCATCAGCATTTCTTACACCGTGACCGTTCCATGGATAGAATTTTCGCTCCACGATTAGCTCTCCATATGAGTTTCCAATTAGACCAAGAGCAGCATATTCCCACTCTGCTTCTGTAGGTAGTCTATATTCAGGTAATAAGATTCCGTCTTCAATTCTAACGTTTCTTGTTTCTTTATTTGGGTCTAAATCTGCTAAACCGTCAATCCTTTTGCCACTTTCGTACTGACCATTTAAGTAAGATTTTGTATTAAAGTTATCTTCATTATACTGATTCGGATTGTCCTCAAATAAACCTTCTCTGATTAATATAATTTCGTTTACTCTATCTGTTCTCCAAGCAGCATAATCTGTAGCCTGCAACCAACTAACTCCTACCACTGGATAATCAGCATACGCAGGATGACGTAAATAATACTCTACGTAAGGTTCGTTAAATGCTAGTCTGCTTCTCCACACTAAAGTATCAGGCAATGCTTTTTTGTAAACCTCTGGATAATCAGCACCAAACACTCTACCTATCCAATATAAGTATTCGCGATAATCAATGTTTTTTACTTCTGTTTCATCCATATAGAAAGAAGAAACTGTAACAGTTTTAGCTACATTATTCCAATCATAAAAAATGTCTTGTTCGGTTCTTCCCATGGTGAAACGCCCACCTTCAATCAAAACCAATCCTGGACCAGTTTCTTGCTCAAAATAAGGGGGTTTATCAAAACCACCATTATCTGGTTTATTGTAAGCCCATCCCGTTGTACTAGAGCGTTCTCTTGAACAAGAGGTAAGCACAAGTATTACACCTAAAAGGCTAAAAATTATTAAGTTATTTATTTTTTTCATCACTTAGTGGTGTTAAATAAGACTTTCAAAGATAAAGAAATATTGTTAGTAACTAAAAAGACGGACAATTTATTGTTTCGAATCTTGGTTTTTTAGGGCTACAAGGGAATACATACGACAATGAGATTTCATGTGAGCCACCCGTTTGGCCGTTTAATTGACTTACAGTAAAGTCGTAACTATACCCGATTTTCAATTCATTCGTTTCTATTCCAACAAGCATAATTAATGCATCTCTATTTCCTTTCAAACTTGCGCGATACCACATTCCAACCACTACAGGTCCCTTAGAAAAATAATTTCCCGCATTTAATTCCATTGCAGCTCCTTGTGTTTGGAAAATGATGTTTGGAGACCAGCTTTGGTCAGACCTTCTGATACCCAAAGGAATTTTTGCTCCAAAGTGACCAGTTATTCTCATGGGTAAAATTGCCTGATCAATAAAACCTTCGTTTGGAGCTGTTAAATGATGCACCGCACCACCAAAGTATAGTTTTTTGCTAAACCCAATTAAACCAAAGGAAAAGTCAGGATAAAAAACGTTATCATTTTCAATTTGTTCCTGAGATTGATATACGAAACCTCTCCTTGCGTCAATCATGTCTCCAAAGCGAAGTTTGCTCACATTGATAGATTTCTGAACTACAGTAGCTTGAAACCCAGCTCGAATTGAGAAGTTTCTGGTCGCCTTAAATTGGTAGGAATACATAAAAGCCGCAGATGTAGTATTCAAAATCCCTTCTCCTGCTTGATCTCTCATTAGCTGTACGCCAATTCCACCGTGAATTCCGTCTATTTGTTGATCGTAACTTGCAGCGTAGGTTATAAAACTATTATCAATTCCCGGCCATTGGTTTCTGTAGTTTAGGGAAAGTCTGGGGCAATTGGTAGTTCCCGCGAAGGCAGGATTTAAATAAAGCCTATTAGAAAAGAATTGAGAGAATGTAGGATCTTGCCCAAAACAATAACTATAAATAACAGAAAACATGATTAGTAGATATCCTTTCTTCACCCTTTAAAAAACTTCAGACTAAACGCAAATATAGATAAACTAGATTACTCGATTGATGTTATATCTTTATAATCTAATTTTACGCAATAATTTTTTTTAGGTATCGTTAGGGTTTCACCAATTTACAGTTTGTAGGGAAATAGATAATTATGAAAAAATTTAACTTAACATTTATACTTCTTTCGATTTTCACCTTTTTGTTTGGTCAAAATTCAACGAACGTTCAGTTGCAATGGAAAGCTCCTATCCAATATGGGCTTGAAGGAGAATTAAATAAAAGGGCGTTAACATTTGAAGATGCTCAATATGATTTTTCAGTATCAAATGTGCCTTTTTTAATTCAAAACTTTGAAGGACAAGAGCTGAAGGATATGCGTTTAGAGAATTTAATGACAGAGGTTTTGCCAGCAGCTGAAGCTGATTTATTAGATAAAAGTCAGCTGAGCAATTATTTTGAGGTTCAGTCAAGTTTGGTCACCATTAAAAATCGCAGCAGCTCAGTACTAAGAATTGTACCGTTAAGGTTAATAAATGGTCAAGTTGAGAAGTTAGTTTCTTGCGATATCTATTCTTCAGATTTGGGAAAGACCAGGTTGAGTAGGCAAAAAAGTTTAAATTTTGCTTCGCAATCTAAACTAGTAAATGGTAACTGGTATAAAATTGCTTTAACAGAAGAAAAGGTTTTTAAACTGACAAGAAGCTTTCTTGCAGACTTGGGTTTGGATGTTGAAAGCGTAGATCCTAGAAAAATTAAAATTTACGGTTATGGAGGTGGTATGTTGCCGGAGTTGAATTCGATTGAAAGACCTGATGACTTAGTAGAAAATGCCATTGTTGTAGTGGGAGAGCAAGATGGCTCTTTTGATCCAAATGATTATGTTTTGTTTTACGGTGATGATCAGGTAGAATGGGCTTATGATACAATATCTCAATTTTTCAGGCATAAATTGAATAGATTTAGTGATACTACCTTTTATTTTATCAACGCTGAGGGCGCTAAAGGAAAAAGAATAAACTTAAAAGGAGCATCTTCAAACCCTGCTGTTGCCACTATAACGGAATATGATAATTACAATTATCACGAGTTAGAATTGTCGAACCTTTTAAAGTCAGGAAGTTTGTGGGTAGGGGAGTTGTTTGATAATACCACAAATTTGAATGTAGCTATAAATACTTCTAACACGCTAGTTTCCGAAACAGCTAAGGTGGAGATGAGTGTTTTAGCAAGGTCAGGGATTATTAGCAAATTTACATTGTCTGTAAATGGTCAGTCATTTGAAACTGAGGTGGGGTCTACGAATTTAACTCGTTATGAATTTAGGTTCGCTCAAGCAGCTCGAAGAATGTTTGAGTTTACGCCAACTCCAGGTGCCATGTCGTTCAATGTTAATTATAATAAGCCTCAGGTCGTTTCTAAAGGATGGCTGAATTATTTGACAGTTAATATAAGGTCAAGAATTGCAATGGTAGGCAACCAAACTACTTTTAGAGACATTAGATCAGTTGTCTCAAATGGTGGGCTTATGGCAGAAGCTATTTTTCAATTCCCTAATACTCCAAACTTAATGGTGTGGGATATAACAGATGTTCAGAATGTGGAAGCAATGACAATTCAGAATAATGGGAATGCTTCTGCTTTCCAAAATGATGTAACACAGCTTAGGGAGTACATCGCATTTACCAGCACTGATTCGGTTGGAGTGTATTCAAAAGGAAAAGTTGCTACTCAAAATTTACACGGATTGCCACAAGCAGATATGTTAATTATCAGTCATGAGAAATTTGAGGCAGCGGCGGATCGCCTAGCAAATATTCACAGGAGTGAAGGTCTTTTGGTGAATGTGGTAACAACGAAGCAAATTTTTAATGAGTTTTCTTCAGGAGCGCAAGATTTAATTGCAATGAGAACATTCATTAAAATGTTTTATGATAGAGCTAATGGATTAGGAACCCCTCCAAAATATGTGCTGATGATGGGCGATGCATCTTATGTATTTAAAAATCCAACATCCGGAGGAACGAATTATGTCCCTTCATTTCAATCAACCAATTCTGTTGATCCTGTTAACTCTCATGTGTCTGATGATTATTTTGGACTATTAGACGATACGGAAGGTTTGTGGAGAGTTCCAAGTACGGATAGAATGGATGTAGCAATTGGTAGGTTTTCTGTTCAAACTTTAGAAGAAGCTGATGCGATTGTAGATAAGGTAGAGTCATATTACTCTTCGGCGACCTTTAAAGATTGGAGAAATAAAATTGTGTTTGTTGGAGATGATGAAGATGGTGTAGTTCACATGAGTCAAGCAGATGACTTGTCCAAATTAGTGGATTTAAAAGGAAAGGATTTTAACACACACAAAATTTACTTAGATGCTTATCAACAGCAGTCAACAGCCAGTGGAGCTAGATATCCAGACGTAACGGAGGAATTGGTTCAAACGGTAGAAGACGGTGCTCTGTTTGTCAACTATACAGGCCACGGCGGGGAAACGGGGTGGACTGCAGAGAGAATATTAGGAATTTTTGAGATAACGAATTGGAAGAACAGACAAAATTTGCCGGTTTTTGTAACAGCAACTTGTGAGTTTAGCAGGTTTGATGATCCTCTGAGAACTTCAGGAGGTGAGCTTCTATTGTTGAACCCAAATGGAGGTGGAATTGGTTTAATGACAACAACACGGTTGGTGTTTTCAAGTCCTAACTACTTATTAAACCGATCGTTTTACGATAAGGTTTTTGAACCTCGACCAAATAATGAACCTATGCGATTGGGAGATATATTTTTGGAGGTGAAAAACTTTAATGCTTATTCAACCAATTCAAGAAATTTCTCACTTCTAGGCGATCCTGCAATTCGATTAGCAATTCCTAAGGAGAATGTTGTAACAACAACGATAAATGGACTTCCTTTGGCACAAGCTGACACATTAAACGCTCTTTCGCAAGTAACGATTGCAGGAATGGTGACGGATGCTAATGGAAATAAAATTTCAAATTTTAACGGTTTTGTATACCCTACGGTATTTGACAAGGTAGAGACAAAGAGCACACTTAACAATGACGGTGGAGGAGTTTTTACCTTTAAAACAAGGGATCGTAGAATTTTTAAAGGAAAGGCGACTGTTTCAAATGGTGATTTTACATTTACTTTCGTAATACCTAAAGACATTTCTTATAGCTATGGAAGTGGTAAGATTTCATATTACGCAGAGAACCAATCTACAGATGCTAACGGGTATTCTGAGGAAATAATAATAGGAGGAAGTAATCCGAATTTAGTTCAAGATGAAGAAGGACCGCAAATGGACCTTTTTTTGAATGATGAGAATTTTGTTTATGGAGGTGTTACAGACGAAAACCCTAGACTATTGCTAAACTTAAAGGACAATCAAGGGATTAATACAGTTGGAAGTGGAATTGGCCATGATATAGTTGCGACACTGGATGGGAATTCTGAAAATTCTTTCATTTTAAACGATTATTATGAAGCCGCTGTTGATGATCACACGCAAGGTGTTGTTTCTTTTCCTTTTTCTGATTTATCACCTGGTAAACATAGCCTTAAGGTGAAGGCTTGGGATGTTGCCAATAATTCTTCTGAGAAGACAATAGAGTTTACAGTGGTAAAAGATCAAGAAGTGAAAATTGAGAATTTAGTGAATTATCCGAATCCATTTACAACAAATACTGAGTTCATTTTTCAGCACAACCAATCAGGAGTTGTAATGGATGTAAAATTGGAAGTGTATACAATATCAGGCAAACTAGTAAAGTCAATAGACAAGATGATTGTTAACGAAGGCTTTGTTTCAAAAGATATTCGATGGGATGGAAGAGATGATTTTGGTGATAGAATAGGCAAGGGCATATATATGTATAAACTTCAAGTAAGATCTGCCAATGGCTCAACTTCAGAAAAGATAGAAAAGCTAGTAATTCTGTAACCCAGAAATGATCCTCGTACCTCTAATCTTTGTTATATTTGCATTCCTTCAAAAAAAATCTTTTGAAAAAATACACGGTTAAAATTATAGCTTTTGGATTATTTGCTTTGCTAGAAAGTTCAAAGCTAAATGCTCAGAACACAGTAAATGCACAGCAAACGCAAACTGAAGCAGAGTTAAATACAATAACTACGGCAGTGCCATTTCTACTTATTTCACCTGACTCTAGGGCAGGTGCGTTAGGAGATGCCGGAGTTTCAACCTCACCCGATTTGAGTTCTATTCATTGGAATGTAGCGAAATCTGCATTTATTGAGGGGAATATGGGGTTCTCGCTTAGTTACTCGCCTTGGCTTCGAAATTTGGTGTCGGATATTAGTTTGGCTTATTTGACAGGATTCTACAAAATAGACAGAAGGTCAGTTGTAAGTGGTTCTTTGCGTTATTTTTCTTTGGGAGACATTACATTTACCGATATTAACGGAAATGTAATTGGCAATTTTCGACCAAATGAATTTGCTTTGGATGTTGGATATGGTTTGCAATTGTCTCGACAGTTTTCTTTCGGAATGGCATTGCGTTATATTAATTCAAATTTAACCAACGGGGTAAATGTGAATGGCACAGATACGAGAGCTGCACAGTCCGTCGCGGCTGATGTTTCTGCTTATTGGTTTAAAGATGATTTAAAAATTTCTGAATACGATGCAACTTTAAGGGCAGGAATCAATATTTCCAATTTGGGAGCAAAAATGTCTTATTCAGATAATGATGAAAATGACTTTCTGCCTTCTAACTTGCGATTAGGATCTTCTTTGCAATTAGATTTTGATTTTTACAATTCAATGACATTCATAGTTGAAGCCAACAAGTTATTGGTGCCATCTCCTGCTACCTATTTAATTAATTCTGCAGGTACTGTTGTAAGAGATCCAGGAGGGAACCCAGTAGTAGTTTCAGGAAGGAGCTCAGATGTAAGTATTGCAAGCGGGGTCTTTGGTTCCTTTGGTGATGCTCCTGGTGTTGTTACGGCTGTGAATAACGATGGTTCGGGAGTTGTTTTAGAGGAAGGCAGCAGGCTAAGGGAAGAATTAAGTGAGGTAAACCTGTCTGCAGGTATTGAGTATTGGTATGACCAGCAAGTTGCAGTTCGACTGGGGTATTTTTATGAAAACCCTTTAAAAGGAAACCGAAAGTATTTAACTGCAGGGGTTGGTTTTAAATTAAGTGTATTTCAGTTTGATGCTTCTTATTTAATCGGAAATGCTCAAACGAATCCTTTGGCTGGTTCGGTTCGTTTCTCATTAGGGTTCAGTTTCGATGACTTTGCCAGCCAAAACAAAGATAAATAGTGAAAATTAGAGTAGGATTCGGGTTCGATGTGCACCAATTAGCTGATGGGGAAGACTTCATTTTAGGTGGAATTCATATTCCTCATAGCAAAGGAACTTTCGGGCACTCCGATGCAGATGTCCTCATACATACAATTTGCGATGCATTACTAGGAGCTGCCAATCTGCGGGATATCGGGTTTCACTTCCCTCCAAGCGATAATCAATATAAAGGTATTGACAGTAAAATACTATTGAGAGATGTGGTGAAGATCTTGGCTGACAAGGGATATAAAATTTCCAATATTGACTCTACGGTTGCTCTAGAACAGCCTAAGATAAACCCACATATTCCAGCTATGAAAAAAGTATTAGCTGAATGTATGGCGATTGACGAAGACGATTTATCGATTAAAGCAACCACAACTGAACGTCTAGGTTTTGAAGGCAGACAAGAAGGTGTTTCTGCTTATGCTGCTGTTCTAATCTATAAAGATTAGTTACTCAACTCCTATTTCTATCCAATTGTTTATCTTGTATGTAAAGTGTTTTTATGAAGAAAAATCAAAATATATCAATTCAATATACCTCCTATTCTCATTACTCCGAGTTAGAGAAGATAGATCAACAACTGTTGAATAAAGCAGTTGAGTTATCTGCGAATGCATATGCACCCTACTCAGAGTTTAATGTTGGTGCTGCTGTGTTGTTGAAAAACGGAAAAATTGTAGCGGGGTCTAATCAAGAGAACGCAGCTTATCCTTCGGGATTATGCGCTGAGCGAGTCTCCTTATTCGCAGCTTCTGCGAATAACAGGAATGAAGTAATGCAGACCATTGCTATTTACGCCGCCTCAGAAACGACGGCTCAAAAGCAGATTTCCCCCTGTGGTTCTTGCCGCCAAGTAATGGTGGAATATGAGGTGAAACAATACAGTAACCTTAAGGTTTTATTGATGAATTCAAGCAAAGAGGTTTGGGAGTTTAACAGCTGTAAAGATTTACTTCCTTTAGCCTTTGATGCAACTGCATTGAAAAAGCAATAAGAAAGTAAAAAACAAACCTTTTTATACTAAATTTGTCAACCACATTTTTGAGCGACTATGGCAACAAAAACTACAACAAAAAAGGCGAAGACAAGCGCCAAGAAAGGAGAAAAATTTGATAAGGCAACTTACCTGAAATGGTATGAATCCATGCTTTTGATGAGAAAATTTGAGGAGAAAGCTGGTCAGCTTTACATTCAACAAAAAATTCGAGGATTTTGTCACCTATATATTGGACAAGAAGCGCTAGTTGCAGGAGCTGTTTCAGCTACAAAGCCTACCGATAATTACATTACGGCATACAGAGACCATGCTCATCCAATTGGTTTGGGAATGGATCCTAAATACGTAATGGCTGAATTATACGGTAAAGAAACCGGTTGTACTAAAGGGAAAGGTGGATCGATGCACATGTTTAGCAAGGAGTTAAACTTCTTTGGTGGTCATGGAATTGTTGGTGGTCAAATTCCAATGGGAGCCGGTATTGCTTTCGCAGATAAGTACAGAGGAAATGATAATGTAACCCTATGTTACATGGGTGATGGAGCTGTTCGACAAGGAGCTTTTCACGAAGCGTTGAACATGGCCATGTTTTGGAAGTTGCCTGTGATTTTTATCATTGAGAATAACAACTACGCTATGGGAACTGCTGTAGATCGAGTTTCTAATGTTACGAACTTGAATGTAATGGCTGAGGGTTATGAAATGCCAAACGAGCAAGTAGATGGTATGGCGTGTGAACCTGTTCACAATGCGATAGAAAGAGCTGTTACTAGAGCTAGGAAAGGAGATGGGCCAACTTTGTTGGAAATGAGAACGTACCGTTATAAAGGCCATTCTATGTCAGACCCGGCGAAATACCGGACAAAGGAAGAGCTAGAAGATTACAAAACCTTAGATCCGATAGAAAGTGCACTTCGGGTAATAAAGAAAAATAAATACGCTACCGATTCTGAGTTGAAAGACATCCAGGATAAGGTAAAAGCACAAGTTCAGGAGTCTATTAATTTTGCAGAAGAATCTGCATATCCTGATGCTTCGGAATTGTACACAGATGTTTACGTTCAAGAAGATTACCCGTACATTAAAGACTAAAACCAAAAACAAGATTTTGTTATGGCTGAAATTATAAAAATGCCCAAATTGAGCGACACCATGGAAGAAGGTGTTGTAGCAACGTGGCATAAGAAAGTAGGAGAGACTGTTCAAGATGGCGAGTTATTGGCCGATATTGAAACAGATAAAGCGACTATGGAGTTTGAATCCTTTCAATCTGGAGTAATTTTATATCAAGGAGTGGAAGAGGGTGAAACTGCAGCTGTCGATTCTATTTTAGCAATTGTTGGTGAAAAAGGCGAAGATTATTCTTCATTGGTTGAAGAAAATAACGAGAATTCAAAACCAGAGGAAGTGAGCAAAGAAGAGTCTAAAGACAATAGTTCAGCTAAGACTGAAACAAAAGCTACTGATAAGGTAATAGATACGTCAGATGTAAAGGCTGTAATTATAAAAATGCCGAAGCTTAGCGATACCATGACAGAAGGAACTGTAGCCTCTTGGGTTAAGAGTGTAGGTGATTCTGTAGAGTCAGGAGAAATCTTGGCAGAAATAGAAACGGACAAAGCAACCATGGAATTTGAGTCTTTCGAAGACGGTGAGCTGCTTTACGAAGGAGTTAAGGCAGGTGAATCTGCTCCTGTGGATGCTATTCTAGGAATAATTGGCGAAAAGGGCGCAGACTACCAAAAGTTAATTGATGCATATGATGTGAATGGAAGTTCTTCTGAAAAACCGAAAGAGGAATCTAAAAATCAAGAAAAAGTAGCAACTGAAGAGACGAAGAAAGAAGGTTCAAGTCAGTCCATTGCTCCTAAAGCTCAATTGAATTCTGATGGAAGGGTGAAGATTTCACCATTGGCTCAGCGTTTAGCAAATGAAAAGAACATTGATGTTTCAACTATTGGCGGTTCAGGTGATGGAGGAAGAATCATTAAAAGAGACATAGAAAACTATCAACCTTCAGCCCAAACTAAGGCAACAGGAAGCGCTGCTTCTCAAGCGCCTATTGGAGTGGAGAGTTTTGAAGATACTCCAGTTTCTCAAATGAGAAAGGTAATTGCGAAGCGATTGGGCGAAAGTAAATACAGTGCACCTCATTTTTATTTGACGATCGATATTGATATGGATCAGGCAATTACTGCACGAAAAGCGATTAATGAGTTACCGGATGTTAAAGTATCTTTTAATGACTTGGTAATTAAATCTGCAGCAGCAGCATTGAAAAAGCATCCAGCTATTAACTCATCTTGGTTAGGTGATAAAATTAGAACGTATTCTCATGTTCACATGGGAGTTGCCGTGGCTGTAGAAGAAGGGCTAGTGGTACCCGTAGTAAAGAACGCGGATACCAAACAGCTTTCTCAAATTACTGCTGAGGTTAGAGATTTTGCAGGAAGAGCAAGAGAAAAGAAAATTCAACCAAACGAAATGGAAGGAAGTACCTTTTCTATTTCTAATCTAGGAATGTTTGGAATCGAAGAGTTTACTGCCATTATTAACCCTCCAAATGCTTGTATTATGGCCATTGGAGCAATTCGTCAGGAGCCTGTGGTGAAGGACGGTCAAATAGTGATTGGTAATAGAATGAAAGTTACCTTGTCATGTGATCACCGAGTGGTTGACGGAGCAAAGGGTTCTGAATTTTTAAATACCTTTAAAACCTTTATGCAAAACCCGGTAACTATTTTAGGGTAGTACTTTTTAAATAGAACTGCAAAGCCCTTTCCAATTGAATTGGAAGGGGCTTTTTTTATTAATTAATCATTCCTTTTATTACTCTACATTAAGTCGACCAATCATGTTGGTGTGACCAGGGTATGTGCAGATGTAATGGTAAGAACCTTTCCCAGGAGCGTCAAACTCGATAGTCAAAGTTTCTCCCATTTTGCTCATTGTTGTATTGGTAAATACTCTTTCATCATTTGGGACAAAGTTGTTATCAATACCTGCCTTTATACCTGCTGCTGCAATTTCTGCGCTGCTACCAAGCTCTACTAATACAAAATTATGTAACATGCCTTCTGCAGAACTTTTATTTTCGAAAGTTAATTTCACTCTTGAATTTGCCGGTACAGATAAAGCTTTCGGTTCGAAAGCAATTTCTGCCATGCTCTCTCCTAAAGCAGCTACCGTAATTTCTACCACTTCTTTTTCTTCTAAAACTTCTTCAACCTCTTCCATCACTTCTTCAACTTTTTCAGCTGCAGGCTCTGTTTTTTTAGATTCTTTCTTGTCGTTTCCTCCGCAGGAAATTAATACCCCTAATCCTAATACTATTACTAATTTTTTCATCTTTTTTGTGTTTTATTTTACAACAGTATGCTTTAACATTAGTTCAAAAAATTATCTTTAAACGGTGAAAAAAATCGTGCGTCGAATATTAGTTGGATTATTGAAGTTGTTGGCAGTTTTCCTGCTGTTATCTTTCGCTTGGGTTGCGGCTTACAAATATTTATCTCCACCAATAACAGGAATGATGTTTTACAAATGGTGGGAACAGGAGAACTATACCATCGATTATCGATGGAAAGATTTAAAAGAGATTAATTCTTCTGTTCCATTAGCATTTATTTCATCAGAAGATCAAAAGTTTTTAGATCATAATGGTTTTGATGTTGAAGCTATAAGAAAGGCCATTAAAAGCAACAAGGAGTCTAAAAAATTAAGGGGAGCAAGTACCATAAGTCAACAGGTGGCAAAAAATGTATTTCTGTTGCCCACGAAAAGCTATCTGCGCAAGGGTTTGGAGGTTTATTTTACCTTTTTAATCGAATTGGTTTGGGGCAAAGAACGGATTATGGAAGTGTATATAAATGTTGTTGAATTAGGCAAGGGAGTATATGGAGTTGAGGCGGCAGCTCAAAAGTATTTTAAGAAATCGACAAAAAAGTTAAGTAGACAGAATGCTGCCCTAATAGCCACTGCTTTACCAAATCCGCTTATTTATAAACTCAAATCCCCATCAGGGTATATGCACAAACGTGCGAATTGGGTGTTGCGACAAATGAATAATTTGGGAGGAGAAGGAATTTTACGAGAATGGTGTGAGTAGGGGTTTATTGGTTTTCAGTTTGCTTTTTTCGATAACCGTTACAGGCCAAACAACTGCTTGGAACAGCATTGGAACTGCTGAAAAGTGCTGGGTGGTGTTTCACTCCTTTATCGCAAAAAAAGCTCATCGAATTACGCAACAGACGGTTTCGGTTATGGACAGCTTGAAAGAAGTCAATTACTTTTATGGCAATACGCGAAGTAGTAGTAAAGCAGATGCGGTGGGACATGCTTATTGGATGGCTGAGTTAACTGAAAAAATCGGTAAAAGAAGAGCCTTGAAACTTGGTGTCGCACATGAAAAAAAGAACAAACGAGATTTTGAAAAAGGCAGACTAGAAGAGCAGTATTTACCTGACTATGTTGCTATGCAGATGGATCTTAAGAATAATGTAAAAGGAGCGGAGATTGGGCAGAATAATACTAAACCTTTGGACAAAGTGCTGAAAGCGCTTCAAAGTGGCGAGTTATTCTGGATTAAGCAAAATAATAAGGGGGAATTCTTAGATAAAAATGATCACGTTATACCGTTGAAGGAATGGTCTGGGAAATGGTAAAATAACAGGGTATTAGTTCCTTCAAATTTATAAACCTATACCGAACCCAACTCTTATAATTGGATTACTGTATGGGTAACATTCATTCTCAATTACATTGTAAAGTATCATTATGTTAGCAAATGAATTACTTCCAATTTGCGAACGATACCCTCCCCCAACTAGAAACGCATCTACATTTATTCTTACACTTTCTAGTTTTTCGCCTATGTTCAATCTTTCGTATTCAGCATGTGCGATGAAGTTTTCAAGGAAATAAAATTGCGTGAATAAACTGCCTCCATATATATTATTAATATAACTAGGTCTAAATCGTTTATCTTCCAGATATATATATGTTGCGCTTGCACCAACTAGCCAGCTCTCTTTTAATTTGTAGCCCGCAGTTGGATTAAGGTGAACAAGAGTAATTGTTCCGAATTGGGCGCTTAGATTACCCCCAAAAACAACCTTTTCAATTTGAAATCCTTTGTTTTGAGGAGTAGCTTTCGTTGCTGAAGGTCGACTACTATTTTCTCTTGCTTGACTAGAAACGTTTAAGCAGCTAAGCCCAAGGAGCAAAAGAAATCCAAAGTGTTTTATATTCATTATTGTTCGCGCATCATGTGATTAAAAACTCCACTTGTAACTTGAATTATCCCTTGGTGTAATTCAAAGATTATATTATTAATCTGAAGCTAATTTAGATTTAGAAAGGATTGTGTTTGATGTTGTTTGCCAAATTCGTTCCTAAACATCTATAAAATTAATAAACATAAATTTATAAATTACTTGTTCTGAAAAGCTATTATGGATTCTAAATTAAGGTTGTATTGGGTGTGTCAGTTTTTAGGATGGTTTACCTACACCTTCATAATGTGGTTGCTTAATGAGTTGGGTGGAATGGAATTGGATTTTTACTTTACTTCTAACTTAACAATAACCTTCATTTTTGGGATACTGATCTCTCATAAGTACAGGGAAGTTATTTTGCAGTTAAACTGGCTGAGTTTAAAAATTGTCGACCTTATTCCTAGAGTAATTCTTACTTCTATTCTTTGCGGTGTAGCCTATTATTTTCTGCACACTTTCGTATTTGAAATTATTATTGCACGCCAAAAAGTTATTATTACAACCTTAGAAATTTTGCAGAATACATTAAACCTTTCGGTTATTTTTATTTTGTGGTCGTTGATGTACTTTTTGTTTCATTTTATACAGAATTATAGAAAAGAGGAAATTAAAAACCTACGTTGGCAAGCTTTAAGTACCGAGGTTGAGCTAAATAAGTTGAAATCTCAATTGAATCCCCATTTTATTTTCAACTCTATGAACAGCATTCGTGCTTTGGTTGATGAAAACCCGGAACGATCGAAGGATTCAATTACCCAACTTTCTAATATTTTAAGAAGCTCTCTGCTTATGGGCAGGCATAAGGTAATTCCATTGAGTCAAGAAGTTCAGTTGGTGAAGGATTATTTAAGTTTAGAGCAAACTCGTTTTGAGGAACGATTGCAAGTGAAATATGAAATTGATGAGAATGTTAAAGATCATAAAGTACCACCAATGTTACTTCAAACGTTAGTTGAGAACGGAATTAAGCATGGCGTAAGTAAATTAGCAGAAGGAGGTAAAATTGAGATTCGGGCTAGAAAGGAAGGGGAAGATTTAAAATTGACAATTGAAAATACAGGAAATTTTAGAAAAGTAAAAGATAGAGAGCCAGGGTTTGGATTATTAAATAGCAGGCAGCGTCTCTTTTTATTGTACGGTGAAAAGGGCGAGCTTCATATAAGAAATTCAGCACATGTTACGGTGATTGTTGAGGTTACCATACCGGCAAGCATAAAAAAAATAAAAGTATTTAAAAGCAGTATTGACAATAAAAACGAGGACCTATGAGAGCAATAATTATAGATGACGAGCGCTTGGCACGAAAAGAACTTACCAACTTATTAGCAGACTATCCTGAAATTGAAATTATTGGAGAAAGCCATAACTCAGATCATGCGAAGAAAAGCATTGAAGCATTAAAGCCTGATCTTATTTTTTTAGATATTCAGATGCCAGCTAAAACGGGGTTTGATTTACTGGAAGAGCTTTCATTTGTGCCAGAGGTAGTTTTTACCACTGCATACGATGAGTACGCCTTGAAAGCATTTGAAGTGAATGCTTTTGATTATTTATTAAAGCCAATTGATAAAGACCGCTTGAAAGACTGCGTTTATAAACTAAATGAAAACGTAAAGGAAGAGGATGAGATAGAAGATCATGAAGAGGATTTAACGAAAAGATTAGAACCAAATGATCAAGTTTTTGTGAAAGATGGAGAGAAATGTTGGTTTGTGAGATTAAAAGACGTGAGTGCTTTTGAGTCGGAAGGGAATTATGTTCGAGTGTATTTTGAAAAAAATAAACCCCTCATATTAAAGTCGTTGAATAATTTGGAGCAACGATTGGATAGTAAATCGTTTTTTAGAGCTAACCGAAAATTTATCATCAATTTAAATTGGATTGAAAGCATGGAAAGTTGGTTCAATGGCGGTTTGCGTGTAACCTTAACGGATGGTAAACAAATTGAAATTTCTAGGAGACAGGCGACAAAGTTAAAAGATAAGATGAGCCTCTAAAAGGGCCAATTAGATCGCACTATAAAACCACGGTCGATTGGCGTGCCATCAGCCTGAAATCGAGAAATCATAATCTCATTTTGCAATTCTAAATAATCTAGAATTTCTATATTTAATTGTTCAAAATTGATGCGCTTTAATCTCTTGTTAAAAGGAAAAATCCAATCTTTTCGGTTTGGAATGATTGTATAAAGTTGATTGTCTTGCTTAACATTTTTTAGCGCTTCCCAGTGCACCCACCATGCATTTTTTAGCGGGTTTTTTCCAACTTCATACACTTCGAAGGAAATGAATTCAGCTCCTTTTAAAAGTAGTTGAGGGGTAAACTCATTGTTTTGATATTCAACTGGAAGAAGGCGATTGTAATTGCTAACTAACTTCAATTGTTGGTTCAACAGCTTATTTTTTTTCTTAGTAAGATTGTCTTTTGTTGATGGTCCAATCCATTGGTATTCGTTCTCAATTTTGATTTTTAGAAAAAACTTTATAGCTAGTTCTAAATGAATTCGATAACCCGTTAACTTTTCTTGTATCAAATAGTCTATTTCACCCACTGTCAGTTTATCGTCAATCAATTGTAGGTTATAACTTAGTAAGGTATATTTTGTACTATTCTCAAAATAGAAATTGAGCAGCTCTTCGGCATACTTTCCCAAGCGTAGTTTTTGTGAGTCTTGTGGGTGCGGCTTTCCTTCGATGCATTTAAACCATGTCCACAATTCTTCAAAATTGCTAAAGTCATGAACGTTAAATAATAATTTTTCAGGGAATAAGGGCTTGAAAACAAAAGGTGATGAAAGTAATGCCATCAAATCCCTGTGAAATTTTGACTCAATTTCATTGACTCGTTCAACAATAGCAACATAATTTGGGCTTGAATTCATGAAATAAATCTCAATTTAGGGAACTATTAAATTACTGAAAGCAAATGTTAATTTCTAGAGAAAAGAGAAGGTCAAATATTGTTGAATATTTATTGTACATGTACCAAATAGAAGATATTATTCGGTCTTTCAAGTTTAATATAACACAAATTGATACCAATGTTGTTCAGCGTTTCGACCAATCTGCTGAGGTTAAATTAGAGATTAAATTGTGGTATGCCGATTTAATTGATAAAATGCAACAGCAACAACTTCAACGTACTGGACATTTGAAGGAGTTAAAAAGTATAATTGTTCAATTACAAGATTTGCACGATAAGTTACTCACCACTTACCAAGACAAGAAATATATCGAACTTTATGAAGCAGCGCGACCATCTTTGAAAGAGTTGACCGTTAAATCCGTTGGTCAAGATCTAATTAATCAGGTGGATGTTGGTATTCATGGTGTTTATGGTTACTTGGTAATGCGGTTGAAAAAGAAAGAAATAGGGGAGCAAACACAAGGTGCCATAGCGCACATTACTGCTTTTCTGGCTCATTTAGCTTCACAATTTCACAAGTTAGAAGCCGGAGAATTGAAACTACCAGAAACAAAGAAAAATTAGACGTAGGAAGAAGAATGTTATTTTATTCGGATAGGAAGCATTGTTATTTCTGCCAAATTAAAACTTACTTTTTCAAATTTTGGTGGACCAAAAAATGCTTTTGAGCCCAATGAAAAAGCAGTGGGTTCGGAGGGAAACCCTATAAATTTGTCCAATTTAGAATTCGAATTTAAATCGTGAAATGCGGCTAAGGCATACTTTGCAATCGGCACAGAGTAGCACACTACTTGAATAGTGTCTTTATTGGCTCTAGCTAATGCAGAAATGGTGCCTCGGTATTTTTTGTAATTCTCGCTGCCTTCCATCAAGCTGTAAAAAATTAAACCCTTTTGTTTTTTGACGGTAATATTTATTTTTAGGTTTTTGTAATTTACTTTGTAATTTTTGTCCACTACATAGCTATTTGGATTTATCATATGGACGTTAAGTTGATCTATGTTTAGCTTTACATTTGCTTGCTCCAAAGCGGGTGCGAGAAGTTCTAAATTCCAAGTAGGCGTGTATTTTTTCCAATACAATTGTTTGTAATTTATGTCCGTGGCATAGGTTTGAGGAGAATAGCTAAACATAATGCCTCGCAAGTCAATTTTTTTCACATTTGAATTATCATTTGTCTTGTAGTAGACCGTAAGATTTCTTAAATCATAAACAATGGTCCAATATGTTTTATAATTGTCTTTCTCTTGGTTGCTACCATCTAGAATAGAGAACATTCCATCTACTGATTTGCTTTCTAATGACGTTGCTTTTGAAGTTAATTGGCAAAATCGATCTTCTGATTCTATCGATTCAAAATCAATGTTATTTTTATTTGCTTTGTAATAGTTCAGGGACTCTAAGTAATTACTATTTGTCAAAGCTTGAAACTCCTCTTCCGTATTACTTACCACCGCTTTACCATACACAAAGTCTACTACAAAAGATCTTCCACCTCTATCAGCTACTATGTAATGTAGCTTAGAGTTAATGGGGTTGATGTTTAATGAATCTAGGTAAAATTGAACTTCAGCGGCTGTTTTATAATTGTCCAAATTGTATTGAATCCATTCTAACTCTGAAACCGTTGGCTGGCCACTTTCTTCGTAGTAACTGTCAGAATACCATAGCATTTCAATTGCTAAGCCACGTTCATTTACACCACCGTAAGGAAATTCTTTGCCTACTTGATTAAAAGTAACAGAGCCGTATCTCGAAGTCCAACCAACAACATTTTCCTTATCTAAGCCATAGGCGACTTTTTTAACGCCACGTTTATTTTGTAACACAATCCCGTCGCCGTTGTACCAATCGAAATTTTTACCTAGAAACATTTGGGAGTTTTTTACAAAAAGTGCAGAACAGGCTGAAGCTGTTGAGCTAACAACTACGATAATAAATAATGCGGAAAATATCTTTTTCATGTACAAAATTAATTTGATGTGTTGGATTCAGAAGACCAATTGGTTAGCTTGTAACATGGGATAAATAAACAACCATGTATGAAGCTAAACAAATAACCGAGTTGACATTCATTTTTAAAAAGAGTCGTTGCACATTAGACGGAGAAGGCAGCATAAAGTAGCCTAACGTCCAAAAACAAATTGCGCTTGCTATATCTAACCAGTCAAAAGTGCCATTGGCGATGTTTGCTAACTGAAAAAACTCCAATGTTATGGCGAAGAAGATAGGAAGAATAGCAAGGTGCACAAGGTATTTTTGCTTCCCAACATAAATATTCTTTGATGCGAGGGTTACTGCTAAAACCCAAAGACCTTCTGGCAAGGAAAAAACTAAAAATGTCGGTAATGCTAGTTTCTCAGATATACTGGCTTTTAAACTAAAATAAACATCTCCTGTAAAAATGAATTGAAATAGCTCATTCACCACCGTCTGTTCACTTCTGTAAAACAAGTAGACAAATAAGCTAAAAAGTAAGCTCATTGCAATAGTAAAGTGATGGATGCTAAGTTTTTTCAAAAACCAAAAGTTGATAGCTGTTCAGAAGGCCAAATTTAAGTGCTTTCACTGGTCTAACGATTTTTAACGTCGTTAAATTTTCAAGAGGGAAGTAGGATTGAAAGTGAAACAAATTGGCGATGAGTTGAAATAGTCTTTCAATGAAACCAACTACCTGACCATTGGAAAAATGATTTAAAATGATGATTTTCCCATTGGTGTTGAGAACATTGTGAGCTTCTTTTAAGATTTCATTAGGATTTGAGGTAGTGCTCAATACATGTGCAAGTATAACAATATCAAACTTTTGATTTAATTGAGAAAGGTTTGCAGCATCCATATTGATCAGTGTAACGGTATTGGGGTTGTTTCTTTTTGCTTGCTGTAACATTTTTGCCGACGAATCTATTCCCGTAATTTGTTTAGAATGATATTTTTTCAAATGTGTTGCCTGCCCGACTCCAATTTCTAAAATGCTACAATCAGGAAATTCATTTACTTCTTTTGTAATCAGTTTTTTATGTGGTTTTAGAAAAAAATCAATCATAAAATACAGAGGAGAAATGGTATCGTAGAATTGACTGGTTTTCATTTTACGAAGTTAATTTCAATATTTTCAAATTACATAAATCACAGCGGTGCTTTCAATACTTTTGTAAAAGAATAAAAACAGCGTAATTGAAAGAGGAAGAGAAAAAAGATATTGAGGCAAAAAAGATAACATCAGAAGAGCTTAAGGCAAGTTTGGAGGTGTTGAAAAGCTTGGTGGCAGACAGTGATGCTTTGGTTTTATTGGACGAACAAGACCGAATTGAGTTGCTGAAAGCGGCTGGAATTCTTTCGCGACCTGACAGAACGGAACTTAAAAAGAGGAGAAAGGCACTTAATGATCAGCGTAAAAATAAAATTCGCAAAAAGGACAGAGTAGCGAGAGGGAAAACCGGAATTCGTGCGGCTCGAACGTCAGATGTTTTTACAGCGCCAGATCAATTACTGTTACCTCAAGGAGAGGACCGTATGATTGGCGAGCGAATTTCGTCGGCAAGAAATTGCTATGTATGTAAGAAGGAGTTTACCTTGCTTCACCCGTTCTACGATACTATGTGTCAGTCCTGTGGAGATTTGAACTATGCAAAACGTTTCCAAACAGCAGACTTAAAGGGACAGGTTGCGTTAATGACCGGCTCTCGTTTAAAGATTGGATATCACGTAACTCTAATGATGCTTAGAGCAGGAGCAACGGTAATTGCCACTACTCGTTTCCCTGCAGATTCTGCCATTCGTTTTGCAAAGGAAAAGGACTATATGAAGTGGTGCGACCGATTGCACATTCATGGACTCGATTTACGGCATACACCAAGTGTTGAATTGTTTTGTTCTTACATTGAAGAAACATATGATCGATTAGATATATTAATCAACAACGCTGCACAAACAGTCCGAAGACCACCGGGTTTCTATGCACATATGATGAAGCTAGAAGAAGCTTCTATTAACAGTTATGCACCTGAAGTTCAGTATTTATTGCGCAGCCATGAGAATTGTATTGCAAGAATTGAGGGCGAAACTGGCGTAGCAAAAGATACTTCAACCTTAGCAGTAAGTTGGAATGCCAAAGGACCTGGTATAGGATTGAGAGCTTCGGCTGCTTTGTCTCAAATTCCGTACAGTTATGATGGAGCTGTTCAAGATAAAGAGGGTTTTCCTGAAGGGAAACTAGATGTTGACTTGCAACAAGTTGATTTGCGAACGACTAATTCTTGGCGATTGAAGTTGGGTGAAGTGCCAACGCCAGAATTGCTGGAAGTGCAATTAGTAAACTCCATCGCTCCTTTTGTCTTGTGCAATCGTTTGTCAACCATGATGAAGAGGGACGATACAGGGCAAAAGCACATTGTCAATGTAACGGCTATGGAAGGAAAATTCTATCGTTTTAAGAAAGAACCAAGGCATCCACATACTAATATGGCAAAAGCCGCATTGAACATGCTAACGCATACTTCAGCAGGAGAATTGGCCAATTTTGGAATTTACATGAATGCGGTAGATACTGGTTGGGTGACCGATGAAGATCCTGCGCAAATTGCAAAATACAAGGAAGATGTTCACGATTTTCAGCCACCGTTGGACATTGTTGATGGAGCGGCTCGAGTCATGGATCCTATTTTTGACGGTATTAACAGGGGAGAGCATTGGTGTGGAAAATTTTTGAAAGACTATTTTCCGATAGATTGGTGATGGGTTTTTTTAGAACATGTTATGTGTTAATGGAACTTATAATTATCGATGTAAATTTATTTTATGAAAATTAATCGGCAAAAGATAGTGTTAGGATTAAGAATTATTATTCTTGGTCAACTAGCATTTGCATCTACCTTATTAAGTTCGCAGTCTATTACCACCAAGATACAGTTAGCTCTTTGGTGGAAAATTCTTTAGTAAAATTAATGTTGGCCCCGAACCCTGTTGTTGATAAACTTACTATTTCTGTAGATGATAGAATTGATAGGATTCAGATATATAATATCAAAGGACAATTACAGAAAGAATTTCAGATGTATAATTCTAATAAGAAAAAGCATTTGTTGAATTTAGTAGGATTAAAACAAGGGATCTACATTGTTATTGTTTCAAATGATGTATTTCAGATGCAAGGTAAATTTGTGAATCTTTAGCGCAATAGTAAGCTTATCAAAAAACAACAAGTGAGGAAAGGCGATGCTAAATGCTGCTCCTGCTAAAATGAAAGTATTCCAATTGCCATTCCTGAGTTTTAATAGCTTGTTTATTTTCAGCTTTATCTCAAGGAGGGTAGACTCTAAAACCTCGTTTTCCTTATTTTTCGGCGGTAGAAACAATACCGTTTTAACTAAAATTGATTTTGGAAATACAAATTGGCCAACATCATTGCCTTTTTCGCACTGTATTACAAAGTGGTCGAAGTCATCATTTACATGCTGCGGCTCGGTAATTCCGGCATTGTTTCTTTTCCAAACGCTCACAAATTGCCCAATTTTTTTAGGGGTAATTCTAGACGACCTGTAAATTACTCTAGGTTCATTCATTTCTTATTCAGGTGTTCGGCTAAATAATAACCCATAGAAAAGCAAGCCTGTAGCAAATAACCGCCAGTTGGAGCATCCCAATTTAGCATTTCACCAATACAGTAAGTATTTGATTGTTGCGTTAATTTAAAATCTGGCGTTATTTCTTTTAAATCAATACCGCCAATGGTAGAAATTGCCTCGTCTATTTTAGCTATTCCTTCAATTTCTATAGGAAAGTTTTTTATTTTTCCTGCTAAAATTGAGTTGTTGTTAAAGTCGTATTTCGAAACATATGTTTTAATTAAACCTATTTGCAAGGCACTTAGGTTTAGTTCATTTCTTAAACAATCAGTTAAATGTTTGGCTTTTGTTTTGGTTAGTTTTTTGAGTAAAACTTCAATTGAAAAGGTAGGTTTAAAGTCTATTAAAATACTTGCTTTGCCTGTTTTAAGTTGCTTTCTTATTTCAGGACTTAACGCATAAATGGCATTTCCTTCTAAGCCAAACTGACTTAGAACAACTTCTCCCTTCTGCGATTTTTTATCGCAGGTTATGCTTATGTTTTTAAGTGGTTTGCCAGCAAATTTATCAATTATTGCTGTTTCCCAATTTACCTTAAATGCGCAATTGCTTGGCTGAAAGGTTTTTGTTTTAAATCCTTTCTTTCTAAAAATACCTCTCCACGTACCGTCAGATCCCGTTATTCTCCAACTGCCACCACCCAATGCAAAAACTACAATGTTAGTAGTAACAGTTGTCTCGTCACTAAAAACGAGGTCATTTTTATCGTTCCAACCAGTCCAGGTTTTGTTAAAATTAACTTGAACGCGATTGTGTGCCAATGTTTTTTCAATGGCTTTTAAAACTTCAATCGGTTTAATTCCTTTTTCAGGATAAACTCTATGGCTGCTACCTACAAAAGTTGGAACACCTATGCTTGCTAACCAAACTCGAAAGTCTACATTACTAAATGAATTCAAAGCTTCTTCCAAAACCCAATTAGGAGAATAGCGTGAAACGAGGTCGTTTATCGGTTCGCTATGCGTTAAATTAAAACCACCTTTTCCGGCTACCAAAAATTTCCGTCCAAGCGCTTTGTTTTTCTCATATAACGAGATGTCGAATTTCTCCGAATCAATAAATGATGCAAAAGTTAAAGCAGCAGCTCCGCCGCCAATAATTGTAATTTTTTGTTTCATAGGGCTTTTAGGGGCTTAAATATACTGAGGTGAAAATCACAGGTGATGTTTATGTTGTTACAATTGGCTACTTTATCTTGGCCTTCTTTACTGGTGTTGTAATAGTAAGGTGTCATTTTGTGTAATGCCTGTAAGGTTGCAGAGCTTTGAACATGAATGTCAAAACTAACTCTTTTGGCAAGGTGCAATTCAAATTTGCTAGCTAAGTCATCAGCAATGTTATGTTCATGAGGCCTAAAGTCATTGTAAATCAATTCTGCCAACTGTTTCATGTGATTCTCTGCAGGGCTTGTTATAACTAGAAAGCCATCTTTTTTCAAAACTCGATGGAACTCTATTGGGTCGTTCGGGGAGAAAACAGATAAAACAAGATCTATGCTATCAGTTTCAATTGGCAAATGGTACGCAGAGCTAACAAAGAAGAAAATATCCTTGTACTTTTTAGCTGCATTTTTTACTGCATATTTAGAAATATCAGTCCCAAAAATCTGGCTATTCCTATTTGCATTTTTAAGTGCTCTTTCGGTGTAATAACCTTCACCACAACCAGAATCTAAGGCAATGAATTTTTTCTTTTCAAAGCCTAATTCATGTTGAATTGTTGAACGAATCGCTTCAATTAATGGGTTGTAAAAACCTTGCTCTAAAAAGTCTCGTCGGGCAGCAATCATTAGATCGTTGTCCCCAGGTTCTTTTGACTTCTTTTTGTTGACTGGCAGCAAATTTAAATACCCTTCTTTGGCCAAGTCAAAACAATGGTTTTGTTCGCAGCGGTATGTTTTCTTTTCCTGAACTAATTCAGCTCTGCAGTGCGGACAAATAATAGTAGGCATGTGCTTTCTTTTTCTGCTTCGAAGTTAGACTTTAATAAAAAGACAATTCCTGTTCCGTTTCAAGAATTTCTCGCACCGCTTTGTCGTATGCTTCAATGGTATTTGCCTTTTTTATTTTCTTCACCACTTTTTTTGGGTTGTCGAAGGTTTGGGCAAAATATTCCCAATAGTGCAGCATTTTAAGAGTAATGTGCTTCGCACCTGAAAGCGATTGTTCAAATTCTGAAAACAATGTATCGTGAAATTTGCTAAACACCTCTACTCTATTTTCAGGATACTCTGACTGTTGATTTTTAATCATGATGGGTAAAAAAGGATCAGCAATTAACCCTCGACCAATCATCCAATGGTCAATACTTGGGAAACGCTTTTGCATTTCATTAAAACTTTCAACGGTTTTAATGTCGCCGTTGTAATATATTTTGTGGCCGGTATTGTCTAAGCAACGCTGAAAAGAATCTAAATCTACGCCACCTTTGTAAAGCTGTTTCCCGATTCTTGCATGAATGGTAATGTTCTTTAACGGATACTTTTCCAAGAGCGGAAAAACATCTAAAATTTCCTCGGGGTTCTCGTAGCCCATTCTCATTTTCATGGAAACAATGAGGTCTGTTTCTAAGTGAACTCTGTCTAAGATGTGGTCAATCTTCTGAGGTTGACAAATTAATCCGGAACCCATGCCTCGGTTAGTAACCATAGGGTAGGGGCAACCTAAATTCCAGTTCAGCTCATCGTATCCAAGCGACTTAACATACTTGGCGACAAATAGAAACTCTACTGCGTCGTTTGTCATGATTTGCGGAATAACGGTGAGTGTATTGTTGTTTTTTATCAATAAATCTCTGTCGTAAGCAGGTTTTATAACAAACTTGCCGTTCAATCTAATATATGGAGAGTAAAAAGTATCAATTCCTCCAAAATATTTATGAAATGCATTCCGAAAGCGAAAATCTGTGAAACCTTGCAGTGGTGAAGAAAGCAGCGTTATTGGCATTATTCTATTATTTCCAACATTTTAAGGTCATAATATATTCCTCGTTCAATTGAAAATTCAATTTTTTGACCTGAAACAACATCCATGGACTGAAATTCTGTTGTAGGGTTTAGTCTGGTCTCTTCTCCATTCATTACGAGCAATAATTCTTGCTGCATCATCAATGGGATTTCTTTTGCCCACCGGTAGTGCAGCTTATTTTTAATTCTGTCTAATCTTATTTCTAACTGGGGCGGTTTGGTTTCGTCCAAATACCAATTTAACATCGGCGAATAATCGTCTAATAGTAATTCGTTTAGTTTGAGAACCATCTCTTCGCTTGAAATATTTTGTTCTGCAAAGTCAATTTGAATTTGCTTTAATGCATTCATGAACAGTCTATCGTCGTTCACCAAAGTGCGTAATGAATGCATCATCAATGCACCCTTGTCATAAATGTCTTGGTCTGGTCCATTGGTCCAGCTGTTGTATACTACGCCACAAATTTTGTGAATTGGAATGGTGTTGGAAGTAGAAAATAACATTCTTTGAATTCGTTTGGAGTAATCGTCTATTCCCAAATGTTGTTCTAAAAATAAGGCTTCTGAGTAAGTTGCCATTCCTTCATGAATCCAAATGTCACAATAATCTTTTCCCGTTACACTGTTGCCCCACCATTCATGCGCCAACTCGTGGACTAGAGTTGTGTTTATGGTGTTTTTCCAATTCTTGCGATAATCATCACCCATTGCAATACAACTCTGGTGTTCCATGGCAGAAAAAGTTGACTCTACAAAACGGCAACCATCATTCCACCAGGGGTATGTCCCAAACAATTGCTCAAATTCTTTCATAATAATGGGAGCCTGATTGTAGTATTCTGAAGCGACTTCTTTGTTATAATCCATAACAAAGCATTCAATCGTTCTTTTTATTCCATTAATATCTATATATGGCTTCTCTAACTTTATAAAATTCCCCGCATTAAAGGAGATGTTGTAAATATTTATAGGTTTGGTAACTAGGTGTTTGAAGGTTTTTTTGTTTTCAGCTTCAATTACTTTAATTAATTGTCCGTTTGCAGTAACTGTTAAGTCTGAAGGAACAGTAACACTAATCGAACTTGTGTCGGCTTCGTTCCCTAACAAAATGTTACAAGGCATCATAAAGTGTGGACCTACTCCTTCAGTTATAGAAGAAATCCAATGTCTGCCTCTGTTATCTTTTTTCCATTGAATAGGGCCTTCTCCGAGTGTTTTTACCGGTTTCCCTTTATAGTTTATGGTGAGAATAATTCTACTAGTAAAATCTTGATCAGTAGGAAAACTTAGAAATAAAAAATCTCCTTTGTGTTTTAGTTTCGCACCTGTCATGTTGCTCGTAAATGACTCAATTTTCATTCGTTTTTGCAGATCGAACATAAAAGTATCTTGCCGAATGGAAGGAGTAAAGGTAATTTTCATTTGTCCCGAAATCAGTTCCTTTTTTGGCATTAATTCAACAGCCCAATCATAGCGGTTTATTTTATAAGCTCTTTGCGGATTTTCATTATTGCCAGCAAGTCTCTCTTTTTTACTGAATTTTTTAAATCCCTCTTTATTCATGCTATACTTGACAAAAGGTGTCAAATAGCAAGCGCTTTGAACTAAAATAAGCAGCAAGAGGGTGATTTTTGAAATTAGATTTTGCATCGTTTTTTGTGTTCGTTATAACGGAGTGAACTTAGCCAGACGGATCCGATAGTGACGTTGTAAAATAACGGGATACAAATTGCCTACTATGTTGATGATTGCTGAAAATATAGAAATTGCATAGGATGTTAAATACCAGGTGTACACATTTATAAAAGTCAGTAAAATCAATGTGCCTAAATGACCAAATTGAGATTGATGTGTTTGATAAATAAAATTTTCAATACCAGTTCGGGTTCCATTAAAGTATTTTTACGGTTTTTTTTGGTGCCCCAAAAAAAAAACATCAATAACCTTCTAAAATACGACACGCCCATTAGCTTGTAACAAAATTGCAAGCGCTTCGAGTTTTTTAAGCGATAATAAGAACTGACGATTATTTGGCTAGTAGAGTAAGCAAAGCCAATAAAAGCAAAAATTCCTGTATCGAAGAGTGCAATAAGGTATGTAATCAGAAAATCTAAACCAAGGTGAAAATTAATTCCTGCTTGTATCCACAGCGCCGCTAACGCCTGATACATCTGGTATGCTAAAAAAGCGGAAGCAAAGAGGAGTGCAATTTTTTTCAAAGCATTTATTGACTCTCTTATTTTAAATAACTAAAATCATGATTCGCTTCAATGTTCAACAACGTTTCGTAAATCAGTTGAATTACATCTTCAATATCATCCTTGTGCGCCATCTCAACAGTGGTATGCATGTAGCGCAATGGCAATGAAATTAATGCAGAAGCAACTCCACCTGTAGCGTAGGCAAATGCATCGGTATCGGTACCTGTAATCCTGCTTGCTGCATAACGCTGAAATTTTATTTTGTTCTTGTCGGCAGTGTCAATAATTAACTCACGTAAATTATTTTGCACGGCAGGACCATAGGCAATAACAGGGCCATCTCCGGCTACAAAATCTCCTTGCTCAACCTTGTTAATTAACGGAGTTTGTGTATCGTGACAAACGTCTGTAACAATAGCAACATCGGGTTTAATTCTTTCAACAATCATCTGCGCACCACGCAAACCAACTTCTTCTTGCACGGCATTGGTAATGTATAAACCGAAAGGCAGTTTTTTCTTGTTCTCCTTCAGTATTCGTGCAACTTCAGCAATCATAAAACCACCAATTCGATTGTCTAATGCGCGGCCTACATAGTATTTCTTATTCAGCACCATTAATTCGTCTTCATACGTTATAACGCAGCCGACATGAACACCTAATTTTTCAACTTCTTCTTTGGAAGTGCAACCACAATCTAAAAAGATGTTGTTCATTTTTGGAGTGTCCTCAGGTTTGCTTCCGCTTGCCCCTCTTGTATGAATAGCAGGCCAGCCGAAAATGGCTTTCACAAATCCTTTTTTCGTATGAATATTTACTCTTTTTGAAGGAGCAATCATATGGTCGGATCCTCCATTTCTGCGAACGTAGATAAAGCCGTCTTTGGTAATGTAATGAACACACCAAGAAATTTCATCTGCATGAGCCTCAATGACGACCTTATATTCTGCCTCTGGGTTGATGACGGCAACAGCAGTTCCATATGTATCTACAAAGTACTCATCGATATAAGGCTTTATATAATCTAACCAAATTTTCTGCCCTTCAGCTTCATAGCCAGTTGGTGATGTATTGTTAAGATATTTGAATAGAAATTTTTCTGAATCTTTATTGATGATCTTTTTGATTTTGGCCATAAATTAAATCTTTATGAAGTAAATATAAGTCCTTACTTATATATTTGCTAACATGAAATGCAAAATTCCTCTGTTGCTTGGTGGTTTTATTTTCGCGATTTCATCCACTTAACAAGAGACTGTAGATTCTAATTACATAAATGTTCTAACCGAAAAAATACATATAAGGACCTTTTTATCAAGAAAATATACCAATGTTGTAATTTCAAAAATGGCAGTAACTTGATTGACTACGAGCCAAATTAAACTGTTGGTTTTGGTATTGGAGCAACTGTAAAGTCATTTTCGTTAAACATGGCTTATGGCCTTAGGTTTTTAAATACAGACGAGGGAAAAGGGGAAACAAATTATCTTGATTTGCAGGCAAATCTTTATAAGCGTAAATACGTGATGGATGTTTTTGTGCAGTTGTATGATGGGTTTTTTCTGAGCAATACAAACGCTTTAAATCAGAATTATAAATTGCCCTTTTATTTAAGGCCAGACTTAAACGCCAGATTATTTGGAGTGTCCTATTTAAACGTTTTTAATTCTAATAAATTTTCTTATGCCGCCCCTTTCGTGAAAAAATGAGATACAAGAAAAATCAGCGGGAAGTTTTCTTTTGGGCGGTAAAATGTTTTATAGCAGTGTTGTCACGGATAGCTCATTGATTCCATCTTTTACTCAAGATTCTATTTACGGGGTTATATCAAAAGTGCAACAATTTAGAGCTTTTCAGATTGGATCCACAGCTGGTTATGCTTATTCTTTAGCAGCAAAAAAACATTTCTTTTTGATTGCTTCGCTAAACCTTTCGTTTATGACTGGACCTGTAAGTTTTAATAATATCGACGGGAAGGAAAATGATCAATGGCAGGTTAATCCGGTTTTCGGAATTCGAATGGGGCTTGGTTATAACTCTCCTAAGTGGTTGGGAATAAAATTTTTACTAGAAGGTACCACTATAAAAGGAGCTGATGAATTGGGAGAAGTAAGCATAAGTGGCGGAAGTGTGAGGTTAAATTATGTGAAGCGATTTGAAATGAGTAAGAAATTTAAATCTTTCCTTGCAAAACTTCCGCTTTAGATTTTTGTTAACAACAAAGATGGGCATACTAGCTAACTTATTTAAGGGTAATTCTTTTCAATATGAGCCAAAGGCCGAGGAGGAAGCTGAAGTTTTAATTCGAGAAGCAATAGTAACTACCAAAGATTTTGAAAATAACTTTTTAGTTTGGTTAGAAAAGGGAATGCATAAAGGATTACTAGATTACCTAAATGAGTGTATTTCGGAGCGAAAAGAAAATTCTGGAGCTGAGGTCAACGTTTATTTTCATGAATCTAAAAACTCCAATGGGTTTTATTTTCGAGCAGAAAGCCCGTGGTTAACTGAAGATTATCATTTTCTTGTCCGTTTAATCAAAAAAAAATTGGTGGCTCAGCACTATGTGCAAAATCATGCGACTAGAGAAGTAATAGAGCAGAAAGGAGTGCTAAAAACCAAGGAAGAATTTTTCTTTAAACCTTCTTTAAAATTTAAGCGAGAAACTCCTTACCAACAATTATTCGGAAATGTCTTTGTTGAACACAGAATTAATGAAGACAAAACGGACCTCATAAAAATAATGGTGAACACATATACTGATCAGCTTTATAAAAAGCCCTACGATTTCCAGGATTTTTTAACCGAAATTTGTTTAATTTAATGGCATGAATGATATTTCGAAAAAGAAAGTGCACTACCCTATAAAAGAGCCGCTGCGCCAATATCTAGAAGAGTACTCTAGAGAAATATCACTTCCTATTGCTTATGAAGATTTAAACCATTACGAGAACTCTATATCGCTATACAATGATGTAGGAGAGGATACTCTCTGGGAGACTGTTTTTTATAGTCAAAGTGATATGAGCGAAATTCATTCGGCACTGAGCAGTGTATATGCCTTGCTAAAAACCGAGGGAGATATAGAAGTTCTAGAACATTTATATGTAAACCGGATAGACTATTGTCCCTTTGGGAATTCCAAACCATTTCGTATTAGAGTGACAAACAAGTTTAACGACAATTACGATTATTTCTATATAAAGAAAGCAGATTCTTCTCGAATTTATGGTTTAGAGTTGGAGCATATTCTTTCACCCAATAGAATCTCCTATATTGTTGATGGTAATACAATAGTAGAGGATCACATCGCAGGAATTCCGGGAGATGTATTTATAAAAGATTGGCTAAAGGATCCGCAGTTGAATAAAATTCGATTGGCTAAAGAGTTTGTGAAGTTTAATGAGCGTTCTTTTGTTCGCCTTTTGGGAGATATGCGCTCTTATAATTATGTGGTTGATGTTACTCCGGATTTTGATGCAGTTCAATATAGAATACGAGCAATCGATTTTGATCAGCAAACGTATGAGGGGAATAAAACCATGTATTTGCCGCAATTTTTCAAAGATAATAACCCCATTGTAGAGTTTGTTGCAAACCTTTTGGATCCTAAAACGATTCGACAATACCAGAAGGAGGAGCGGGTATTAATTGCTAACAGGATTAAGGTTTCACAGTATCGCTTGAAAGATTTATCTGACTGTTTAGAAAATGATACGATTAGTCTGCCTGAAAAAGTAAATCAACTAAAACAAGAATTAGCAGAGCATTTTAGCGATGACAGTTTCTTGGAGTGCAACTGTATGGGAGATATCCTTAAAACTCGATTGTATATTTTGATGTACGACAATCGCTCAATTTTAAAAGGAGACGGTGATAAGGAGTTTAAGTTAGTTTAAAATTTTATTGGCTAGAACATTGCTGAGTTTAAAATAAGACTCCTTCGTCCAGCCGGCAACGTGTGGAGTTAGTAATACTCTTTTTGAGTTAGCTAGATACTGAAAATCAGCTGGTATATCTTCTTTTTTTAAATCTTCAAAAGAAGTTTTTTCATACTCTAGCACATCCAAACATGCACCTAAAACTTTACCATTATCTAAAGCTTTTACTAGGTCAGAGGTTTTAATATTTTTTCCTCGAGCAGTATTAATCAGGTAAATATTGTTTTCAAATCGATTTAAGAAGGAATAGTCAATCATATAAGTTGTTTCTTCCGTTAATGGAAGGTGTATGCTTAATATCTCGGTTTCCTTAGAAAAAGTCTCTAAATCAACTTCAGTTATAACACTACTGGGAAAGTTGCTTTTGTACTTGTCATAGGCAATCGTCTTTACACCAAAACTGACTAATCTTTCAGCCAGGGCTTTTCCCATGAACCCGTATCCTAGTAACCCAACAGTTTTTCCTTTTAGTTCAAGGCCTCGGTTTTTCTCTCTGTTCCATTTTGCTTCTCGAACTTCTGAGTCCGATTGTTTAAGGTTGTTAAAAAGGCTTAAAATCATTCCTATACAATGCTCAGCAACAGCATCTCTATTTCCCTCTGGCGAGTTGTATAGTTGTATGTTCTTTTCGTGAGCTATTTTCGAGTCTATATTTTCCATGCCTGCTCCCGAACGTGCAATCCACTTTAATTGAGAAGATTGCTCAAATACTGCTTCGTCAAATTTGAATTTGCTGCGAATAACTGCTCCGCTATAAATAGGTAAAATATCAAGAATTTCTGCTCTTGACAGTTCGTTCTTCCAATGACATTCATAGCCTGCTTGTTCCAATCTTTCAAAAAGAACTGGGTGAACTGAATCGATAAAAATTACTTTGGGTTTCATCTGTTCAAATTTTGCAAAAAGCCTTACAGCCAGATATACATCAAATGACCTATGCCAAAATAAATAAACAAACCTACAATGTCATTCATAGTAGTGATAAATGGTCCTGTAGCTAGTGCCGGATCTATTTTGTATTTATCTAACATTAACGGCACGAAGGTGCCAAATAGGCCAGCAAAAGCGATTACCAATACTAAAGCGACACTTACAGTTCCTGCTAAAGCATTATTGTCTTTGTAAATCATTGTGTAAATCAAAATTAACATACTACAAACTAAACCATTTACTAAGGCAACTAATAGTTCTTTGCCTAATCGCTGAAATAAATTGTCAAACCCAAGGCTGTTATTGGCTAATCCTTGAACAATAATTGCTGACGATTGGACACCAACATTTCCGCCCATTGCGGCAATAAGCGGTATAAAAAGTGCCATCTCTGGATAAATCTGTAGTGTATCTTCGTATTGATTAATGACTAACGCGCCAAATATCCCTCCTAACAACCCAATCAATAACCAAGGCAATCTAGCTCGTGTTAGAACTCGAACACTATCGGTTGAGTCAACACTCTCTGAGATACCCGAAGCCATTTGGTAATCTTTCTCTGCTTCTTCCTTAATTACATCTACGATATCATCAATAGTAATTCTTCCTATCAATCGATTAAGTTCATCTACAACCGGCAAAACAACTAGGTCATATTTCTCCATAATAGAAGCAATTTCGTCAGCCTCTTCATAAGCTTTTACAGATCGAACTTCGTCAAAATAAAGGTCTTTAACTGTTGCGCCCGAAGGGGCTAATAGCAATTGTTTTAAACTTAATGTGCCAATTAATTTGTTTTCTTTGTCAACTACATAAATAGTATAAACATCTTCTATGTCTTCCGCTTGTTTTCGCATTTCACGCAAGCATTGAATCAACGTCCAATTAATTCGAACTCTTATAAGTTCTTTCGCCATTAAACCACCTGCAGAATCTTCTGGGTAGTGCAGCAAATCAACAATGTCACTTGCCAAATCGGCATCGGTAATTGCAGAAATTACCTGGTCTTTTTTATCATCTGAAAGCTCAGCCATTATATCGGCAGCATCATCAGAATCCATGTTGTCTATGAAGTTCTCGGCAATTTCTTTAGGGCTGAGGGTGCGTAGCAACTTTTCTCGAACATCTTCCTCAAGTTCAATAAGTACATCGGCAGCTACCTCATCATCTAAACATTGATAAAGTAATACTACTTCTTCTGTTTCCAGTTCGTCACATATGTCTGCAATGTCAGCAGGGTGAAGCTGATTGACCTCATTCAATAAATCTGCTTTAAGATTGCTATTTAAACATTCCTGTAATTCAGATATAAATTCTTTGGTTAATTCAAACTGCATGCACTTAATTTTTCAGTTGCTAATTTAACCTTTATCAACCAATAGAGGTCGGTTCAGCTGATTTAATTAGATTTGACAAATCTATAAACTCTTGAACACTTAATGATTCAGGTCGTCTTGTGAATAGTTCCATTACTTTTAGGTCATCATTCAAAAATTGCTTCAACGAGTTTCGCATAGTTTTTCTGCGTTGGTTGAATGATACTTTTACAAGTTGCTTAAATAGTTTTTCGTCACAAGGTAATTTCTTTATATTATTCCTTTTTAGTCTAATAACTGCAGATTTTACCTTTGGCTGCGGATCAAAAACATCTTCATGTACAGTGAATAAATAGTCAATATCAAAATACGCTTGCAATAAAATAGAAGTAATTCCATATACTTTTGAACCTTCTCTTGAAGCAATTCTTTCAGCTACTTCTTTTTGGAACATACCGACTACCTCCAAACACTGATCTTTGTATTCTAACGCTTTAAATAGTATTTGCGTAGAGATGTTATATGGGAAATTTCCTAGAATTCCAAAAGGTTCGTCACCATAAATGTTCCGTAAATCTAAGCCTAAAAAGTCTCCATCAATCAATTGATCGTTATTAATCCAGTCTTCTTTTTTAAGGTACTCGATGGATTCGGTGTCAATATCAATTACAGTGAGTTTTAAATCTTTTCGTGCTGTGATAAATTTGGTTAATACACCCATTCCTGCGCCAACCTCCAAAACGTTTTTCAGTTTTCCATCTTCGTTAAAAGCATCAACCGTTGCTTTTGCAATGCTGAGGTCTGTTAAGAAATGCTGTCCAAGCTGCTTTTTTGCTCTTACCCTTTTTGCCATTAAGCAAATTCTAATAACGTTCTAAATGCGGCAAATTTACCGGTATACCTTGCTTCGTGCTCTTTCTGTAAGGCTGGTGCTTTTTGCGCTTGGTATTGATGCAAGTCTGCCATGCTAGCGCACGTGTATTGTATGTTGTAGCTAATTCCCTCTTCGTCCTCTTGTCTAGAAATTACCTTTAACATTCTGTATTCAGTAAAATAGCCTGTATCCATAACATCTGGAATGTGTTTGTTTTTCATCCACGTCAACCAATCTTCATGGATTGAACTGTCTATATTTACCGTAACGCTATAAACTATCATAATCTTAATTAATTTTTTCTTCTAATTTATCACCTCTTAACGCTCTGAATCTCTTTCTGGCTTCAACTACAAATAAACTTGAAGGGTAGGTAGTGAGCAATGATTTGTAAAGCTCCATTGCCTTTTCTTTGTTGTTAAATTCCTCTTCTTCCAATTTTGCTAAAGCAAATAGGGCATCATCTCCCAATAAGTCTTCAGCGTAACCGGCTATTAGTTCCTTTAAAAAACCAGCAGCTTTCTGGTAATCTCTTTTTTGCATTGACATTTCATACTTAGCAAATAAAATGTCGTCTTGTAATGTTGTAAATGGGAAGAATTTTGGGATTGAGTCTAATACTACTTTTGCTTTTTCAAAATCTTTTTTGAAAATAAGTAAGTCTGCAACGGCAAACATTTGTAGCGGTTCAATTATGCTATCTCTGCCAACATTGTCTGTTATTAAAAGAGACAAATCCATAGCATCATTAGAAATTAGTTTAGAAGTGGAACCTTTCAAAACGTCTAATTGGGCTTGAGCCCAATAAAAGTCGCCAGTATAAAAAGCAACCTTGGCATTTTTATATTTTGCTACTTCGCCCAATCTATCGTATTTAAACTCCTTTTCTACCTGCGAGTAAAACAAGGATGCTTCCCAAATTTCATCGTTGAGGAGGTAAAGGTCTGCTAGTTCTATTTTCGCTTCGGCCTTAACGAAATTGGTAATGCCTTGCAAGTTAATTAACTCCGCGATTATCTTTATTCCATTCCGAATGCTATCTAGATAATACCCATTAAGTTCAGCTAAACCCCTCATTAATTTGATAGTAAGTGCGCTTTTTCCAAGTTCTTCAATGGTAGATTGGTATGCGCTTTCTAAGTTCTTTAGGTCTGCTTTAGAGTAATCCTTCTTGCCGACTACCTTTTCTTTAAGAACCTCTACAAGTTTCATTTTAGATTCAAAATAATAGGGGGAATCCTTTAATTCAATGACGTAATTGAAGGATTTTTCAGCTGTTGAAAGCTCGTTGTTTAACAAAGCTAGATTGCCCATTTCGTATACTCTTCTGCCTTGCTCACCATTTTTTCGGTCAAGTGCTTTAGCTTGAATAAATGCACCCGTGAAGTTTTTATCTTGAATATATAGCCATATCAGCATTTCAAGGTAAACTTCTTCGTTTGGGTCTTTTTGAATTCTTCGAAGGAGCATCTCCTTTAGCTTGGCTTTCTGGATCCCGTCGGGATCAGGGTTTAAAAATCGAGAAAATATATTTTGAATGGTTTGCACATAGCTTCTATTACCTCCTAAAATAGAGAGGTACTCTTCCATCATCTCATCTGTTTTTCCCAACCAACCATAGGTGTTTGCAAGTTCAAATTGATAAAGTCTATCATTTCTAAAAGAACGCCTAGCTTTCAGATAAATCTCTTCTGAATAGGTGTAATACTTGTATTTATTAAATTGATTTGCAGTTGGCCTCGTCATTCGATCGTCTTTCAGAGCTAGTTGGACTGCTTTGTCAAAACTTTTTCCCGCTTCTTTTTCAAGTTCCTGAACGGAGTAAATGTGGCCGTGATCAACCATAAATTCAGCTCTTTTGGGAAACTGTCTAATTCTTTTCCTCACCATTTTTTCAGCCGAATTAAAATCTCTTTCGGCGATGTAGAGTTCGAGTAAATCATAGTAGTAAATATCAGACCCTGATTTCTTTACAATCTCTTCGTAGTACGTAATTGCTTTTCCATTCTCACCATTATTTTTGGCTTGCTTTGCCAAAGCTAGAACTGTTCTAAGGTCATTTGATTGGCCCCAACTTGCAGTATTAGCAAATAGTAAGAGTGAAAAAAGAATTAGCACAAACGCTTTATTCATTTAGGGATTCTTTGTAAGCAGTAATTAACGAGTCAATCTCTGGCAAGAAATCATTGTACTTTTTTGAACCTTTTGTAATAGCAGCAGACAATTGATTGGTAGCCATTGTCAATTGATCGTAGTTGGTTTTCTCCAAGGAGAAATATCGATCAAACTGTTTTTTATCCACCAAACCTTCTGATACGTCGTGATTCAGGTCTATTAGCTGCTTTTTCAAAATGTTAGCTTCGTTTTTTATGGTGCCATATTCTCCTCTAATAAAGCCCATCTCTTTTCTCAGTTGAACAAAGGCATCTAACTTAAAAATCATTTCAGGTTTTAAGGTATCCACTATTTGATTCTGAATGAAGTTTTTTCTGTCAAAGAAGTTATCTGCTAATTGGTTTAATTCGGCGCTATCTAATGCGTTTACTAACTCTGTTACAGAATCTACTTGGTTTGTTAAGTTCTGCAAACTCTCTTGTTGGCCAGGGTTTATTTTTGGACCGCAACTGACAAGTAGTGAGAAAATAAAAGATAGAGTAAGTAGGTGCTTTTTCATATTAATCAATTTTTTGAAATTTAGTGTAAGGGACTAATACTTCAGGAATAATAATACCATCTTCAACTTGATTGTTTTCCAATAATGCAGCCATTATTCTTGGCAGTGCAAGTGCGCTTCCATTTAAGGTGTGGGCTAGTTCTGTTTTGCCTTCGGTATTTTTAAAGCGAAGTTTTAAACGATTGGCTTGAAAAGCTTCAAAATTAGATACTGAACTTACCTCTAGCCATCGATTTTGTGCGGCAGAATAAACTTCAAAATCATATGTAAGGGCCGATGTAAATCCTAAGTCCCCTCCGCAAAGCAAAGCGACTCTATACTGGAGCCCAAGTTTATCTAAAATACCAGAAACATGTTTTACCATGCCATTTAACGCGTCATATGATTTGGACGGATGTTGAATTTGTACAATTTCAACTTTATCAAATTGGTGTAGTCTATTTAAACCTCTCACATCTTTCCCGTAAGATCCTGCTTCTCTCCTGAAACAGGGTGTATATCCACTATTTTTAATAGGAAAATCACTTTCTTTTAAAATTACGTCACGGTAAATATTAGTAATCGGAACTTCTGCAGTAGGAATTAAATACAAATCATCAACACCTACATGGTACATCTGTCCTTCTTTGTCTGGTAGTTGACCAGTTCCATAGCCTGAAGCTTCATTTACTAAATGAGGAGGTATTACTTCGTTATAGCCAGCATTTTCGGCTTCATCTAAAAAGAA
>JAOKCF010000013.1 GCA_028245195.1 Vicingaceae bacterium
GTTAAAGATCGCTGCAGGCTCCCCAACCTAGTCTCACTTTAATCATCGTCACACACTCTCTAATACGGGGTGATAACTATGCTATACAACACCCCTTGAAATAGGAAGCCAATTCTGTTAACCCCACCTTTGGTTGGTTCTGTTTGTGAGACTGAAAGGTTTGGGATTTTGTTGAGATTCTTGCTGAGGTTTTGAACTATTAAAGAAGGTTTATTTATATTGATTTTAAGGCAATTAACATACAAGGGAAGGGATTGATTGGTTTTGTTTTTGATTAAATGTAAAGTTTTTCGTCTTATGTAAAAAATTCTTTACATTTGTTGAAATTTAAAACTCATCATATGAGTTATTTATTTAGTAATAGCCTAAAAAAAACAAATTTATGCAAAAGTACATATTCGCTTTATTATTCGCATCTGTAAGCCTAACTTCATTTGGTCAACAATGTTCGTGGTTAAACTTGACAGTCTCATCAGCCGACACTTCTTTTATCCAACTGTATCATCCCGGCCCATACTTGATTTCGCCAAGGAATGCTACTATTATTAAATATGAGATTACCGATTTTCAGAATAACATCCTTCATCAAGATACCATTTCGGGCGGGTCAGGATTAATGCTATTTAACCACACAGTTCCGGTTACGGATTCAATGAAAGTTTCAGCTCTTTTAACAAATAACGTTGCTGGAATTACGTGCTTAATAGAAGACACTTTGTTTTGGAAAAGAACAGGAGCTTTTCTAACTATCTATAATTGGGCAATTCTTAGCAGTAATGTCGGTGCAAATGTGACAACAGTCAATGAACCACAGATAGATGGCTCAATGTTTAAAATATATCCTTCTCTAGCCTCAAACGACCTTTATATTGATGGTCCCGTAGATTTATATTCATTGACAATTTTGAATATACGTGGGCAACTAGTTTACTCAAATAATAATTTTAACGGAAATCAGAAAATAGACGTTTCAAATTTACGCACAGGCATATACTTTATCAATATCAGCAGCGATAAAAGCATAGAATCAATGAAGTTTGTAAAAGAATAGGAAAGTTAATTTTAGAATTGAAAAAGAAGAATTGCATAGGTTAATAGATTTCCCACAACACCCCTTGAAATAGGAAACCATTCCTGTTAACCCCGCCCTTGGTAGGTTCTTTTTGTGTAGTTGAAAGGTTAGAGGTTTTGCTGAGGTTCTTGGGATGTTTCTAATGTGACTAATATGGGTAGTATGTTTAATGGTGCAACATCCTTCAATCAAGACATCAGCTCTTGGAGTGTTTCTAAAGTTACTCAATGTACCGACTTTAGCCTAAATACAACAGCTTGGACACTACCAAAGCCTAACTTCACTAACTGTTAGCCATGGGGTTCTAATATCATATGTTTAAAAAGGGGTGCTTTTATGCACCCCTTTTTATTAAACCACAGGCATATCATCTTCGGTAAATTTTGGGATAAAACACGTATTATAGATATTGTAGATTTTATTATTTTAGCAGCTTATTAACCATAAATCAATTAAAATGAAAAAATATTTAATTATTGCATTAGCAATGACAACGCTTATTTCTTGTGACTCAAATACCGATATGTCATTATTTAAAGAGAATAAAGAAATAGCTAAAAAATATCTTGCTTCGTATGAATCGCCAACAGACTACGAAAATTTTGTTTCTATGACCGATGAAAAAATTGAGCATCAATCTCCAATGTATGGAGCTGGAATCGTTGGATATGAAAAAGTTTTAGAGCAAGGGAATTTCTATATGTCAAACTTTTCGGATGTTTCTTTTAATGATGCGAGATGGCTTCCAGGTGTTGATGAAGAAACCCTTAAGGCAGATGGTAGCATTAGAGTTTACGGTACTTGGGAAGGAGTTAGTAATGCTTCAGGGAAAAGTTTTTCGGTTGACGCTTATCACTATTTCGTAATAAAAGAAGGAAAGATTATTCAATCTGGTGACTTTTTTGATGCTACTGGAATGGTTATGCATGTTCAGCCAGATTCTGAAGAAGAGGTTGAATAATTTCACTTTTTGAAGAACAACATATCTTATGATTATTAACGCCTCTAATTAACTTTAGAGGCGTTTTCTTTTAAACCATCGGCATATCCTCCTCCTGTAATTCAGAGACCTCAAGCCCCCTTAAGTAGGTTAAATGCCTAACTAAGACAAGTGTTAAACATCGTCATATACTCTCTAATAAAGGGTTATAACTATGCTACACAACACCCCTTGAAATAGAAAACCATTTCTGTTAACCCCAACCCCAGCTTAGTTCTTTTTCTGCGGTTGAAAGGTTTTGGGTTTTGTTGAGGTTCTTGCTGAGGTTCTGCACCTTAAAGTCGTAGGAGGTGGTCACCAATGGCCATGTTTTCAAGGGAATATGGATATTAATGCTTCTGAGGAAGTTTGGAACTTCGTGAAAGTCTTTGACCTAAATGGCAAAATTGAATAATACAATTACTGCCAACAATGAATATAGCGCATTAAAACGCACCATATACTAACCGTTGCAACAAATTAGAAAACAAGGAACCATCTAGCAACTTCCTTCAATATTAGAGGAAGTTTACACTCCTTACTTAAGTGTTATTCGGTAAGGAGAGATGTATATCGTCCAGGGCGAGTGGATCGTTAAAAGAAGAAATTGTGTTGCAACTTTGAATAATAGGGGGAGCTACTTATAATGATAAAACGGTTATACTTTTACAGTGTAACCGTTTTTTTATTTGTAACAATAATTAAAAGAAATCGTCGTTTAAAAAAAAAATAGAATCGGATGAAAAAATCAATTTTACTATTTACTTTCTTACTAACGATTCTTAGTAGTTGTGAAAAAGATGATAATAAAAATCCAGAGGAATGTTACTCAAATAATAATGCACAGTCCATAGTTCACGATGGTGTCAATAGAGAATATGTTTTATACATACCTAATTCATATGATGGAACATCTTCTGTTCCAGTAATGCTTAATTTTCATGGGTTTGGTGGTAGTGCAAGTGATTATATACAAGAAGCAGATATGCGCTCATTGGCAGAAACTGACACTTTTATTCTAATCTATCCTCAAGGTAGTTGTTTAGATGGTTTATCTCATTGGAACGCTTGTCCATTAGGGGGAGACAATAAAAGTGATGCTGATGATTTTGGATTTGTTGAATCCATGATAACTGAGATCTCATCTCAGTATAATGTAAATATGGAGAGAATTTATGCTGCAGGATACTCTAACGGTGGTATGATGGCATATGGCCTTGCGAATTATAAAAGTGATTTAGTTGCTGCGGTAGCATCCGTTTCTGGAGTAATGTTAGAATGCACAGGATCTACCAGTCATCCTATGCCGGTAGTACATCTTCATGGAACCTCTGATGGTGTTCTTCCATATAATGGGAGTAGTGATTGGAGCTCTGTACAAAGCACGTTAGACTATTGGATTATTTTTAACAATACTATTACATCTCCAAGTGTAAGTAATGACAATAACGGAGGAATGTCAATTGAACATTATGTCTATGACCAAGGAGATAGCTCAGTTTCTGTTGAGCACTATAAATTCATAGGAGGAGATCATGTTTGGTTTAGCGCGACTTACCAAGGTCAGAGCGCATCTGAATTGGTTTGGAATTTTGTGTCACGATATGACATAAATGGATTGAGATAAAGAATAAAAGTGCATAACAATGTATATAAACCGATAGCTCTTTCATCGCTACGCTTCATATACAAAACCGTTAACCACAAATTAGTAACCAAGGAATCATCAATCCACTTCCTTCACAATTAGAGGAAGTTTACACTCATTATTTAAGTGTTATTGTTGAAGGAGAATTGGATTTCTTACAAGGCGAGTAGAACGTCAAAAGAAGAAATTGTGTTACAACTTTGAATAATAGAGGGGCAAAAAAAGACTATACGAAAGTATGGTCTTTTTTTATGCGTGAGATTTTGGGCGAGAAGTTTAAACTGAGCTTCATTCAGCAATAGCGGAATGATTGTCGAAGCGAACCCAAGAAGAGGATCAAAAGCATTACAATAGCGCAGCTTTTTTGTTTTAAAACTTTTCTTAGCTTTAAAACATGTCCCATTTCGTTTATATTCTCTATTCCACAACTATTGACAAATATTATGTTGGTAAAACCGAATACATTAAAAACAGGTTAGCTTACCACAACTCAAAGAACAACCGTATTTGAACAAAGAGAGTAACGCTTTGGGAATTGAAAATTTATCGAAAAAATAATTTTGGAAGGGTGGAGCATCTGGTCCCGTTCAATCGGGAAGGGTTCTTGATTCAACAAGACCTAACAAGTTTTGGAAACCTGTTAGGTCTCCAGAAGTAAGATAAATAAATCCCTTTTAGAAGTTTACGACTTCTCCACTGAAGTGGACCACTGAAGTGGCATTAATTTCACAATTAGTCCCATCTTTGTTTCTTTTGATGAAAGTTAAATTTGACTTTGAAGCCATTGAGTCTATTGCGGATAATAATGCGGCTTTTAATTCATGGGGTGCTGTGGCAGATAGCTTGGCGCTCAACTCCTATGCTATTATAGACAATTTTCTATCGGACCAAGAGTCATTAAATTGCTTGGACATCCTCAAACAAAACCAAGAAGAAGGGAAATTTAAAAAAGCCGGAATTGGCACTTCCAATCAATTTCAAATAAATAGCAGCATCCGAGGAGATGAAATAAAGTGGTTGGACGAAACCAACCTTTCCCCTGCTAACCAAATCTACATGGATCAAATTAATGCCATGATGCGATTTTTTAATCGAAGTTTGTTTTTGAGTTTAAAGGATTTTGAATGCCACATTGCGCATTACACATCAGGAACTTTTTACAGAAGACACCTCGATTTATTGAAACTTTCCGACCATCGGATATTGAGTTTCGTGTTTTACCTCAACCCCAATTGGCAGCAGAATGACGGTGGAGAATTTTTGCTGTAACTATCGGAGAACGAGGTTGAAAAAACAGTTATTGTAAATCCGCTGTTAGACAGACTCGTCATTTTCCGTTCAGAATTATTGGAGCATGAGGTGGTCTTGGCTAAGAAAAGCCGTTACAGTATTACCCGATGGATGTTAAGTCAGTAAAAGGGGACGACTTTTTTATAAATTTTATGGTTGTTAAAAAAAGTCCTGTCTAACAAGTCAATAAAATACTATCGCTTTACTCCTCCCCACCAACTCGAATAACTCCTGTATCGTTGAAGGGCCCATCAACAAAGTCTCCCTCAGAATTCAACAACTCCAGACGAACTGCTTGCTTGCTTTTTAGCAAATAGGGAGTCTTTGGCATGAGTATATATCCAACACTGTCTAATTGTAATACAGCGGTATTCCCCTCTTCCCTATTCATAATTTGATAATCGACTACAATGCCTTCGCCATTGGCAATTAAATGCTGAAATAAATGTGTTTGTGATTCATTAAAACTTCCACTTCCCTCTCCATTAAAGTAGTTTTTAATCCAATAGGTAGAACTCACTCCAATCGTATTCGATAAACAGACAAAAATCACGTTGTTCCCTTCCAATAATTCTACCGCAATTTCTGATTCTTTTGCTTTGCTAACAGATCCATTATTTATGGTAAAATGCAACTGCTCGCCAGGTTCTAGCTTTAGGTCAAATTGTAGTGTTAATACATTTCCTTCCTGAACTTCCGCCTTAAGCTTTAATGGTTTCTCTGCTACTTCATTTATAATTGGAATCAAATAAACTCCATTTTTTTCAATAGCATTTCCCTCATCTAAGGCCAAAACGGTTTGTATTTCCTTTTTCTCGTTCCCTGAAAATTCTCCACAATACAGAAAAAATAGGCTGGTGTAAAGTGCAATTATTAATTGTTTCATCTAGTTGCGTTTTGGCATAAAAAAACCATGCAAATCTTTCAATATTGCATGGATTAAAGTTAATTCTTTTGTTGCTTACTCTACTACCACACTAATGGTAGAACTTAATTGCAAACCATAACTTTGGTGGTAACCGTCAGCAAATTGCGTGGTTAACATATGCTTTCCTGCTGGTAAATCCAATTCCGTTTCAGTCTGCCCTTTTCCAAAATGGATATTTACAGAATCTGCCGGTACAATTATTCCTCTGTCAAGTGGTCCACCATTAATTATAATATGATGATGCCCTTTTCCTTCGTTTAACTCTCCTGCTGGCTGTACTTCCATTCCTTCCACACCGAATTCAATTTTCACGGGTGAAGTAATCGTTTGTCCATCTTTTAGGTTGGCAAAAAATACCTTCGCACCTTCTGGAATAGCTAGCAATTCTGACTCTTCTGCCATAGCATCGTGATCGCTGTGACCATCATGATCCACTCTAGCCTCATGCATTTCATCGTGAGACATTTCTTTTTCTTCCGACTTTTTTGCTGTTTCTCCGCAAGAAGCTAAAAATACACTTAAGGCTATTGCTATAATATTTACTTTTTTCATGTTTGTTGTTTTTTAAGATTCAAATTCAATTAATAATTCATTTTTTTCCACGGCATTGCCTTCGGTTACACCAATAGATTTAATAACAACATCTGCCGGAGACTTAAGTACATTCTCCATTTTCATCGCTTCTAAAACGACTAGGGCTTCTCCTTCTTTAACGGTTTGCCCTACTTTAACTTCAATTTTAAGAACCAATCCTGGCATAGGCGCCTTTAGCTCTTTTTCTACGTTACTAAAAAGGTTATCCATTCCCAATTGCTGTAATAGCAAATCGAAGCAGTCTTCTACTTTCGTTTTATAAATGTTGTTGTTGACTTTCAATTCGAAGGTCTTTGTCGTCAAGTCTGCTCCAATAACTTCAACTGAATAGGATTTCTTATCCTTTATAATGTGAAACTTTCCAGGTTTAACTTCAATCTGGTCCCAATTTATGGAAACTCCATTCAGTTCCGCAGTACTTTCTGTTAATTGCTCTATGGAAAAATTATTCCCATTCTCAATTTCTACCTTCAATTCACTCATAATGATACAAAGATACATTTTTATGAAATTACCCTTGGTTACATTCAACTTGTTAATCTTAAGTTAAAAATGCACTTTTGCAGCGCAAATTTAGCTGTCATGAGAAAAATAATTATTCCATTAACAATCATCGCTTTAGTAAGCGTTTTCGAAGCTTGTAAAACCACCGAGCCAACCGCAGTAGGTACCGAGTTCATTACTCTTGATACTGTTAACATAGAAGCAAACAGCCCAAGAGAAATTTATAGAGCTTCTGAAACTAGAGTGAGTGACGTGTTACATGCCAAATTAGAGGTTAGCTTTAACTGGGATAGCGCTTACTTATACGGAAGAGCAAACTTGACCGTCAAACCACATTTCTATGCAACGGATAGTTTAATATTAGATGCAAAAGGGTTTCAAATTCATGAAGTTGCAATGGTAGATCGGATTGGTAAAAGGTCTCCGTTAAACTATTTGTATGACGATGCCTTTTTAAAAATTAGCCTTGGTAAGACCTATACAAAATCTGACACCTATAAAATATTCGTTGATTACACTGCCATGCCAAATAAGCTGGAATCAGGTGGGAGTTCTGCCATTACCAGCGACAAAGGGTTGTACTTTATAAACAACGACGGAGCCATTGAAAACAAGCCAAAGCAAATTTGGACACAGGGCGAAACAGAGTCTAGCTCGTGCTGGTTTCCTACCATCGACTCGCCAAATGAAAAAACAACTCAAGAAATTTACATCACTGTAGACTCCAATTACGCCACTCTTTCTAACGGAGAGTTAATGTTTCAAACGGAAAATGAGGACGGAACAAGAACTGACTATTGGAAGCAAAACCTGCCACATGCTCCTTACCTTTTTATGATGGCTGTTGGTGAGTTTGCTATAGCAAAGGAAGAGTGGAGAGGCAAGCCTGTTCATTATTACGTAGAGAAAAAATATGCCGACGTTGCCAAAGAGATTTACCCAAACACCGTTGAAATGCTGGAGTTTTTCTCTACTAAATTAGGCTACGATTACCCATGGGACAAGTACCACCAAGTAGTCGTAAGAGATTACGTTTCTGGAGCAATGGAAAATACAGGGGCTGTTATTTTTGGCGATTTTATTCAAGGTAACAAACGTTTTTTGATTGACAATGCAGGAGAAGATATTGTTGCTCACGAAATGTTTCACCACTGGTTTGGAGATTTAGTTACTTGTGAGTCTTGGTCAAATCTACCTTTAAATGAATCATTTGCAACCTATGGGGAGTATTTATGGAACGAGTACAAATATGGAAAAGACCAAGCAGACTTTCACATTGATGGAGATTTAAATGTTTATTTGAGTCAATCTAGAGTCAACAAAGAGACACTGATTCGATTCAATTATGGTAACGAAATGGAAATGTTTGATTCTCATTCTTACCAAAAAGGAGGAAGAGTTTTACACATGCTACGAAACTATATTGGTGACGATGCCTTTTTTGCCGGACTAAACCTCTACCTAAAAGATAATGAATTTCAGACGGTTGAAATACACAATTTAAGATTGGCATTTGAGGAAGTAACTGGGCAAGACTTAAACTGGTTTTTTAACCAATGGTTTTTGAGTGCTGGACACCCAATAATTGAGATAGAAAAAAGTTTTGCTGAGGGTAAATTAACAGTTACCATTAAACAAACTCAAGATGGTCCTGATGTTCCTGAGGTCTTTGAAATTCCTACAAGACTTTATGTTTTGCAGGCGAATGGCTTAGTTCGGGAAAAGGAAATTAGAATAACCAATAGAATTAAAGTAGTTGAATTTACACTAAGTGAAGCTCCACTTTTAGTCAACTTTGATGCAGATAAGGTGTTGCTAGGTGATATTGATCAAAATTATGAAAGAGAAGAAGCAATTGCCCTATACAATAATGCAAATCACTTTTTAGACAAAACGGAAGCGATAAAGTTGATTAAAAATCAGAAGGATTCCGCTTCTTTAGATTTAATCGAAAAAGCAATGAAGGACGATTTTTGGAACGTTCGAAAAACTGCTATACAAGCGGCAAAAAAATTAGCAAAAGAGAGACCAGCCAGAACATTAGAAACGCTAAAGAAAATTGCAAAGGCAGATGATAAGTCAGTCAATAGAGCTGCGGCAATAGCGGCCATTTCAAAATACTTTATAGAAGAAGTAGAAATGGAATACTTGAACGAAAGAACCGAGGACTTATCTTACTATGTTGTTTCAGCTACCTTAGATGCAGTTTATAATAAGGATGCGAAGCAAGGCCTTTTATTGGCAGAGCGGTTAGAGAAAGAGGAGAATGCAGCAATACTTTCTACCGTTGCAAACATTTATGCCGAAGATGGAAGCCCGCAAAGGCAAGCATTTTTTGAAGAAGCCATCAAAAATGCAAGTGGTTTTGGAAAATATGGCTTAATGAATAGTTACGGAGAATTTTTAGATAAGCAAGAATTTGCAGTAGTTGAGAAAGCACTTCCAACCTTAGTGGAAAATAGCAAAGGAACAGGCATTTGGTTTGTGCGGATGGCAGGTTTAAACTCATTGATTAAAATGAAAACTAAAATCGCTAGCGCAATAGAACAATTAAATGTAGAAATAGAAAAAACAGTAGATAGCGCTGCTATGGAGAAAATAAACAACACCCTGAAAGAAACAAAAGCAATGAATGAGAAAGTTACCGATGCCCTAAAAGAGCTTAAAGAGGCTGAGACCAACGGAAACTTAAAGAAGATGATCGAAGGAGCTTTAGGGTAAGCTCTATTTTCTCCCAAAGTCTGCGGGTATTTCACCCCACACTTTGGTCTCCCATTTTAGGATTTTATTCGGGTAATCATTCGTATGCAACCATTTTAATGCTCGATCGATTAACTCAAAGGAGTCCTCGTTTGCCGCGTTTCTTAACAGTTTTGTATTTACACGCTTTCGCTTTACCCAGCCAATTGCAATTTTGCTGTCCGAATAAATTGGGCTAGCGTTATTGTTTCTTTTAAGTAACGCAAGGGCATGAACTAAAGCCAAGAACTCACCAATATTATTGGTGGAATTTTTATATGGTCCCTTTTTAAAAATCACTTTTTTCGATTTTGTTTCTACCCCTTGGTATTCCATAAGCCCAGGGTTTCGACTGCAAGCGGCATCAACCGCTATGGTATTTAAAATAGGGTTACCAATTAACGCTCGCTTCTCTGCAGAAATGACAACTTTAGGTTGCGCCACACCTTTATATTTAACATAGGTTTTCTCCGAAGCTTTGGTTGCTGTAGCTAAGTCGGGAAAAGCTTTGTATTCAGCTCCTTTAAACCCATCGATACTTTTTTTACACTCGTCCCAAGTTGAGAAAACTCCTTTCTTCTTACCCTTCCAAACAACGTAAAACTTTTTCTTACTCATATTCTAACTAAAGAAAACTTTTTATATAACGAAAGTACACAGAAGATTAGATGTAAGACCTTTATCATTAAATTTGTAAATATGAGTTTTACAATAATCACTCTTGACCCTACAAATTACCTTGATGCTCTTGTGTTTCAAGAGAATTTTTTCAATGCTCAGCTAGAAAAAAAAGATAATGGGGAAAAAACAAGTGACACCTTAATTTTTCTTCAACACACTCCTGTATATACTTTAGGTAAGTCTGGTGATATTAATAATTTAAAAATACCTATTGAAGAGACAGGTGCTGAATTTTACCAAACAAAACGCGGTGGAGATATTACCTTTCATGGTCCCGGTCAACTCGTGGTTTACCCTATTTTCGATACCGAAAATTATGGTATTCGTGTTCGAGAGTATGTAACAAAATTAGAACAATGTGTTATAAACTGTCTAGCGGATTATGGCTTAAAAGGAGAGCGACTTGAGCATGCTAGTGGTGTTTGGCTTGATGCAGATAATGAAAAAGCAAGAAAAATTTGTGCTATTGGATTAAAAGTGAGTCGAGGTATAAGTATGCACGGCTTGGCGTTTAACATCAATACAGACTTGAATTATTTTGACCACATTGTACCTTGTGGTTTAGACGATAAGTCGGTTACCTCGTTAGAAAAGGAGTTGGGTAAAAAAATGGACTTTTTTGAGGTGCAAAATAAATTAATAGCTCAATTCCAAAAACAATTTAAGTCTTAAAGGTGCTTTTCCGCATGGTAAGACGACCTTACTAAAGGACCGCTTTCTAAATGCGTAAAACCTCGCTTCATTCCCTCTTCTTTGTAGAAAGCGAAAACATCAGGGTGAACAAATTCTGATATCGGCAAATGCTTTTTCGAAGGTTGCATGTATTGTCCAATAGTCATAATGCTCACTCCTGCCTGTCGTAAATGATCCATTGTTGCCAATACCTCTTCTTTGAATTCGCCTAATCCGACCATTATGCCAGATTTAGTTTTTTCAATCCCCCCATCTTTCAGACGCTTTAACACCTCTAAACTTCTGTCATATTTTGCTTGAATCCTAACTTTTGCCGTTATTCTTCGAACGGTTTCCATATTGTGTGAGACAATTTCAGGTGCAACATCGATGATTGGTTGCAAATTTTCCCATTCTCCTTTAAAGTCTGGAATTAATGTTTCTATGGTAATTTCTGGGTTGTGTTTTCTAATCAGTTCAATTGTTCTTTTCCAAGCATCAGCTCCACCATCTTTCAAGTCATCGCGATCAACGGAGGTAATCACCGCATGTTTCAGGTTCATTAATTTAATAGACTTGGCAACTCTTAGAGCTTCGAAAGGATCTACATCTTCCGGTTTTCCGGTAGCTACATTACAAAATTGGCAAGACCTAGTGCAGGTGTTTCCCAATATCATAAAAGTTGCCGTTCCTGCGCTCCAACATTCCGCTTGATTTGGACATTTCCCAGATTCACAAATGGTATTCAGCTTGTGATCTTTAACAACCTGCTTTGTTTCACGGTAATCTTTTCCTGAAGAAATTTTAGTCTTTAACCAGTCTGGTTTCCCAATTTTTACTTCCTGATCCGCTTTATTCTTAAATAGATTTGCCACCGTTTCGTTTCTTTTTAGTAGAACAAAGGTATTAAAGGAAAAGTTTCAAAGTAGTTTTAGAAAGGATATTAAAACCAATTTTCTTATACTTCCTATACGTATGGCACTTTAGAAACCTACGTTAGTCCTAAACAGTTTAATGGCTATTGCTAGTAGTATAATCCCAAATACTTTACGAAGTATAGCAATACCTCCAGAGCCCAATATCTTTTCAATTTTAGTAGACAGTTTCAACACGGCATGCACCACAATTATGTTGAAAATAATAGCCACAATAATATTTTGCACTTCATATTCTGCTCTCAAAGAAAGCAATGAAGTCAAGGTGCTTACACCGGCTATTAAAGGGATGGCAATTGGAACAATGGAGGCAGTTTCGGGAATGTCATCGCGGTATAAATTAATTCCTAAAATCATTTTCAAAGCAAGAATGAATAAGACGAACGAACCTGCTATTGCAAATGAGCTTACATCAATTCTAATAAGGTTTAAAATTGACTCGCCTAGAAACAAAAAAGCAATCATCAGCACCATGGCAACAATACTGGATTTTTCAGATTTAATATGCCCCACTTTTTGGCGTAGGTCAATAATGATTGGAATTGAGCCAACGATATCAATTACTGCGAAGAGCGCCATTCCTACTGTAAATATTTCTTTTACATTGAATTGCATATCCTTATATGTTTTAATTTCGGCCGGCAAAATTACGAAAAGCACCAATGCAAAAATCTTATTGGACAAGCTGAAAACACAATTGGGAAAAGGCATTTATCAGGTAGAAAGTTATCCTTTAAACTCAGCTAAAAGAGGAACAAATGAAGTGGAGAAAGATTACCCGAATTGAAATAGTAGTTTAACTCTATTGGGTCTTCCTTTAATAGACGTTTAGCTTTCTATTTAAAGCTTCCACGTCAGAATCGTAGCTGGAATTAAGTATAAAGTAAATCAATGGGAAGCCAAAAAGTAGCTGCTCAGGATGTTTTTGTATACCCGGTGCATTCGTTCGAGCGTAATAAGGGAAAGGTTCCACCATTTGCTCAAAATTCTGGTTCTTAACCACTATTGCGCTAAGCCAAAGTTAGGTTGATCATAATAACGTGGAACCCATTCGGATCGAAAATCCCCAATTTGTTCTAATTCATAATGTGATAATTGAACAAAGGTATCTTGTTTAATTGCCGTGTATTCCGCTGTGTAAAAAGTTTGTTTATCTAAAATTATCGATGAGTCCACTTCTAGTTTTTCATTTAAAAATATTCCTTCAAAATCTCCTTTCCTCACTTGATTAGATTTGTCGCTATAGAAAAAATAAACTGGGGCAAAATCAAAGTATGTCCAAAAGGCCTTAACTATTTTTTGATTTTGAGTTGCTTACCACTCTTCTTCCTTTAACGCCTGCTTTTCTCGTTCGGCTTTACGCAAAGCAGCTATTGTGTTTTCTGATGTTTTTAAACGAACTAATAAGGCCCCTTCTTTCAACAAAACAATATCCTTTTTAGCCATTTCTTTTACATGTTGCCTATGACTTTGAATCTTTTCATATCGAGCATGCAAACGGTATTTTAATCCCACTTGAAAGGAAGAAGAATTCGCAGATTGAGCAGGAATAATACCAATCAAATAGGTTGAACCCCTTGGACCAAGATAAAACTCAGTTCCAACCATAAAGTTAAATTGAGTGGTGGGCTCACCGATGGAAGAGGTTAAATTAATAGGGCTATCAGTTGCTGAGCGAAAGGATGGTGACGTTCTATATTCTAAACTAAACCCTCCATTAAACTTAACATCATCAATTTTTATTGAAGGGCCAACTAAAAGCTGAACAACTTGCTGTTTCACCAGAACTAATGATGTTACTTGAGATTTTTGATTTGCAATGAAAAAAGTGGACCCTAAGAAAAGTTTGTTTTCTAGTTGGATTTCGGCATTAATCCCTACCGAACTTAGCGAAAATACTGCCTAATGGCGCTTTCCATCAAAATAAATTCTTGAGAAGCTTCCTCCGCCCATTATGCCGCGAATTTGCTTTGGAATTGCTTGCTTTTCTTGTCCTAAAAGATAACAGATTAGGTTAAAGGTTAATATGATAAATGAAATACTCTTTCTCAACGTTTCAGTTAAAAGTCATTCAACAATTCAAAGTCTAATTGCTTTTTCGAGAGGTCTGCTTTTAATACTTTAACCGTTACCTCATCTCCAATTCTAAATAGTCTCCCTCTTCGTTTACCTTCAACAGCATAATTATCCGCGTTGAAGTTATAGAAGTCGTCTTTCATGCTGCGCAAGCGTACCATACCTTCGCATTTATTATCCTCCAATTCAACAAAAATTCCCCATTCACTTACTCCTGAAACAATTCCTCCAAATACCTCGCCTTCTTTGTCTTGCATAAATTTCACTTGCATAAACTTTATACTTGCTCGCTCTGCTTCAGTTGCTAATTTTTCTCGCTCTGACGAATGCTTGCACTTTTCTTCTAATTCAGCGGCATCAACCGCTTTTCCCCCGTCTAAATAATGTTGCAATAAGCGATGAACCATTACATCTGGGTAACGACGAATGGGAGAAGTAAAGTGCGAATAGAACTTAAACCCCAAACCATAATGACCCACATTTTCGGTAGAATAAACTGCCTTTGCCATCGTTCTAATGGCTAACTGAGAAATTAATACCTCTTCAGCCTTGCCTTGCACATCTGTCATTAATCGATTCAACGTATCTGAAATTCCTCTTGGCGAAGTGGTATCTATTCGGTAACCAAACTTTTTAATAAACTCCCCAAACGTTTGTAATTTCTCTGGGTCCGGGCTATCGTGAATTCTATAAACAAAAGGCTTAGGTGTTTTCATTTCTCCAACTCGTTGCACTTGCGTTTCTTCAGCACGTGCTCCTATAAACTCAGCCACTTTTTTATTGGCGAGCAACATAAACTCTTCAATTAATTTATTGGCATCTTTCTGTTCTTTCAAAAACACCCCTGACGGTTCTCCTTTTTCATCTAATTTAAACTTAACCTCTAGTGTGTTGAAATTGATTGACCCTTTCTTGAACCGATCTTGTCGCAATTGTTTTGCTAACCTATCTAAGGTCAGTATCTCCTCTTTATAATCTCCCTCGCCGGTTTCAATTACTTGTTGCGCTTCTTCGTAGGCGAATCGTCTGTCTGAGTGAATTACCGTTCTGCCAAACCATTGTTTGTGAATCTTAGTATCATCACTCATCTCAAATATGGCTGAAAAGCAATATTTGTCTTCATTTGGTCGCAATGAACAAGCAAAATTCGAAAGTACCTCGGGCAACATGGGCACAACTCGGTCTACCAAGTAAACTGAAGTAGCTCGTTCATAAGCTTCTTTATCTAAGGCACTTCCTTCTTTTAAGTAATGACTAACATCGGCGATGTGCACTCCGATTTCCCAATTCCCATTCTTCAATTTTTGCAACGAAAGTGCATCGTCAAAATCTTTTGCATCTGAAGGGTCAATGGTAAAAGTGGTTACTTTTCTTAGGTCTTTTCGTTTTTTTATTTCTGATTCTTTAATGCTGACATCCAGGTTTTCGGCTGCTGCCTCAATTCCATCTGGAAACTTAATTGGTAAGCCATATTCCGCCAAAATAGAGTGCATTTCGGTTTCATTTTCTCCGGGTTTTCCTAAAACTTGAATTATTTCTCCAAAAGGACTATCAGAATCGCTGGGCCAGTGAGTTAGTTTTGCAATTACTTTTTCGCCATCTTGTGCACCGTGTAATTTATCTAATGTAATAAAAAGATCGATCGTCATGCGCTTACTGTCAGGCACCAAATATGCAAACTTCTCAGATTTTTGAAGTGTCCCAACAAACTCCGTTTTTGCCCTTTCTATTACATCAAAAACTTTGCCTATTGCCTTTCCGTTTCGTTTAACTCTTAAAATGGCTACCTCCACCAAGTCACCATGCAGGGCTATTCCTAAATCTTTTTCTCCAATGTAAATGTCATTTGGCAAACCTTCTACCTCAACGTAACCAGAACCACTAGTTGTCATGTCTACCTTTCCGACTAATTTATCAAGGTTTGATTCATGTTTTACCAATTTAAATTTCCCCGGTTTTTCTTCTACCAATGCTTCTTTCGCTTCTAATTCAAACAATACTTTCGCAATAATCTTCTTTTTCGAAGTTTGAGTTATGTTTAATTGTCGTGATACTTGTTTATAATTCATTGCTACGGTAGGGTTAGCACGAAACGCACTTAACACCTTTTCTTGTAAAGAATTAGGCTTTGAATTTTTATTTTTAGGCATGGATAAATCCGAAATTAAAGTGAAAGGAGATAAAGTTTTACTTCCTCTTAATTTTCACAAATTTAAGGATGGTTTTTGAGGTGCTTGCAATTTATAGCCGATTAGCCCAATTATTATGACAAGCAGCGCACAAAAACATCAAAACTATTATCTAAAATGACTATAAAGATTTCAACCAAATTGAGACCCTTTGCATTTATACAGATTTTTTCTTCACGATAATAACTCCCTTAATTAACCAACCCTTAACGCAGAGTTCATGTGCGGCCGCAATTTTTAGACAACTAGCTCCGTTCTCTTGTCATAAACCCATTAAACTCTGAAACTATGAAAAATCCCAATCACAAAAGAGAACAACGGTTTCCTTTCGCTCAGCGATTTTTAACCGGACTAATCATTGCATTGGCATTATCCCTTACTGCCTTTGAATGGACCACAATAAAAACAACTTCCGTTCCTCCTATTCCAGAAATTGATACAATCTATGTTTACGATGGAGAAATTTTGCCTCCTATTAAACTGCAAAAAGAAAAAATTCAAGAACTAAAACCAAAATCTCCAATACCCGAGATTGAAATTGTAAAAACGCTAACTCCTGAAATAGTAGATAAACCCGTTGATGAACCTACTATAACCGAAAAGCCGACTGTTCCAGAAGTTTATACCACTAAAGACTATGGCCCAGATGAGAATTACACCGAAACAGGTACTGATAGAATTCATACGGTTGTTGAAATATTTGCGCATTACGACGAATGCAAAGAGCTGAGAGGTTTGGAACTTCAAACGTGCAGTCAATTGAGCATTAAAAATAAAGTGGCAAGGTTGTTTCGAGTAACGGAGCAAATGAAATCTATTGGTGGCAATCAATCTGTATTAATGAGTTTTGTTATTGATAAAGAAGGAAATATTACCAACATAGAAACTGTTCAGACTCAAAACAAATACGTAGCAAAGGCTGCCAAAAAAACAATTGAAAAACTTCCTCAACTAAATCCTGCCATGCAGCAAGGTATAGCGGTTTCATTGTTTGTTGAAATACCAATTACAGTGAGAATGTAATAAAGCTAGTATCCTATCATTTTTTATTTTACGTTTGACTTTATGAAAATGAAGTCAAACGATATTTTAGGATCAACTGAAGTTCAAGTAGATTTTTCTGAACCTCTTGACATTTCAATGCCCCTGCACGTAGGAAACGATAACCCAAGTGCGTGGTATGTTACGCCACCCACCATTGAACCTGTAAGAACAGACCAATTTACTGGTGCTGTTGCGGAAGGCGGCAGCGTAAACTTTCGAAACATTTACTTTAATCCGCACGGCCATGGCACACATACGGAATGTGTAGGTCATATTTCCAATGAAGTTTACTCCATCAACAAAACTTTAACGCAGTTCTTTTTCTCTGCGGAATTAATTTCCATTTCACCCGAAAAACAAGGAAATGGAGATGAAATAATTACATGGAAACAAATAGAATCTGCCCTGCAATATAAAAACATTCAAGCCATTGTTATAAGAACTTTACCAAACTCAACAGATAAGTTGAGCCGACAATATTCTGATACCAATCCAGCATTTCTTGAGGCCAAAGCAATGACTGAATTAATAGCATTAGGAATTGAACACTTTTTAATTGATTTACCATCGGTAGACAAAGAAATGGACGGAGGAGTGCTTGCAGCGCATCATGCTTTTTGGGAACATCCTGAAAAAACGAACCTCAACAGAACCATCACTGAGTTAATCTATGTTCCAAATGAAGTTAAAGATGGCCACTATCTTTTGAACCTTCAGATTGCTCCATTTGAAAATGACGCTAGCCCCAGCAAACCCATTTTATACGCCATCTCTTAAATGAAGAACTTACTACTTCTCCACCTGGTGGTGCTCATTTTTGGCTGCACAGGCATTCTAGGAAAGCTAATTACTATTCCTTCTGATCAATTGGTTTGGTACCGTATGTTTTTCGCCACATGCTCATTAGCAGTGTACATACTACTCATGAAAAAGAGCTTCAAAATGCAACGAAAAGGAGTATTGCAAACCATTGGTGTGGGCTTTATTATTGCAGCGCATTGGATTTCCTTTTTCGAAGCCATTAAACAATCCAACGTTTCTATTGCCTTGGCAGCAACAGCTACTGGTTCTTTGTTCACCGCTCTTTTAGAACCTATTTTTTTCAAACGAAAGCTACACCTCTATGAGCTGCTGCTCGGCAGTATTGTTATTTTAGGCTTGTACTTTATTTTTCAATTTGAAACGGACAATTCAATTGGAATATGGTTAGGTGTGTTGGCTGCTTTTCTAGCCTCCATCTTTACGGTAATAAATGGTCAACTGATTAAAAAATATGATTCCACCAGAATCTCTTTGTATGAATTAGGTGGAGGCGTAATTGCCATTAGTATCTATTTTTTAATTTTCTCTCCTTCTAGTCTTCCAAACTTCCAACTTTCCACTTCAGACTGGATATGGATGTTAACGCTAGCCATCCTTTGCACAGCATTCGCTTTTGTTGCAAGTGTGAAAGTAATGGAAGAGTTAACTCCTTTTACCGTATCCTTAAGTATTAACCTAGAACCAGTTTATGGTATTTTGCTCGCTTTACTCATTTTTGGGGAGTCAGAAAAAATGTCAAGTGGCTTTTACATTGGCACAAGTCTCGTCTTATGCTCTCTATTTCTGAACGTTTGGATAAAAAAACGACTCAGAAAGAAAGGCTATCTTATTAACTTTTCATCCTTGAAAGAGAATAGAAAATAGGTAATCCTAGCTTTGTTAACTGCTTATATTTGCTTAAAAACGCAGAGAAATGGAGAACAAAGTGGCGAAAAAACACCTTATAACGGCAGCTTTGCCCTACGCAAACGGACCAATACACATTGGCCACCTTGCAGGAGCATATTTACCCGCCGATATTTACGCTCGCTTTTTACGAATGAAGGGTGACGATGTTGCTTTTATCTGCGGATCTGATGAACATGGAGCTGCCATTACCTTGCGAGCCAAAAAAGAAGGCACTACACCACAAGCCATTGTAGAAAAATACCATCAGCTAAATGCCAAAGCATTTTCAGATTTTGGAATCGATTTCGATATTTTTCACCGAACCTCTTCTGAACTGCACCACAAAACAGCACAAGAATTCTTTTTAGAGCTTGATAAAAAAGGGGCCTTTACAAAAGAAACAAGAGAGCAGTTCTATGACGATGAGTACGATCAGTTTTTAGCAGATCGATACGTGACAGGAACTTGCCCAAGATGTGGCAGCGAAAGAGCTTATGGTGACCAATGTGAAAATTGCGGTTCGAGTTTAAATCCTACAGATTTAATAAATCCTATTTCTACCTTAAGTGAAAAAACGCCTGTTTTGAAAGAAACTTCTCATTGGTACCTGCCGATGGAACGTCATGAAAAATGGCTGAAAGAATGGGTTGAACTTGGCACCTTAGATGGAGAACCTCATCACAACCCTAAAGAATGGAGAAACCAAGTTATTGGGCAATGTAAATCTTGGATTGATGGTGGCTTGCATTCAAGAGCCATGACTAGAGATTTAGATTGGGGAGTAAAAGTTCCTACAAAAGATGGAGAGGGAAAAGTCCTTTACGTTTGGTTAGATGCTCCTATTGGATACATTTCTGCAACAAAAGAATGGGCTGCACAAAACAATAAGGATTGGAAAGATTATTGGCAAAATGAAGCAACGGATCTAGCGCACTTCATTGGGAAAGACAACATTGTTTTTCATTGCATTATCTTCCCAATACTGCTAAAAACGCATGAAGGATATAATCTTCCAGTTAACGTGCCTGCCAATGAGTTTTTAAACTTGGAAGGCGGCAAAATCTCAACTTCCAGAGACTGGGCAGTTTGGTTGCACGAGTTCAACGAAGAATTCCCCGGCAAACAAGATGTATTGCGTTATGTGTTGTGCTCAATTGCTCCCGAGACAAAAGATAGTGAGTTTACCTGGGATGACTTTCAAGCGAGAAACAACAGCGAATTGGTTGCCATTTATGGCAACTTTGTAAATCGAGCTACCGTTTTAGTCAACAAGTATTATGACGGCACGGTTCCTGAATTATCTAAAAATAACTACCCTGAAATTGCCCAACAATTGCAAAAATCTACAGCTGCCATTAATGAAAAGTTAACTAAAATGCAGTTCAGAGATGCGCAAAATGAAGCCATCAATATTGCGCGTATTGGGAACAAATTTTTAGCCGAAACAGAGCCTTGGAAACTAATAAAAACAGATCCAGAAGAGGTTAAAAACATACTCCACCTGAGTTTGCAAATTGCTGCCAACTGCGCCATTGCTTTAGCTCCATTTTTACCATCAAGTTCGGCTAAGATTTCGACTATTTTAGGTTTAGAAAAGTTGAATTGGAATAACCTTGGAAGCATTGAAATTATTCACCCAAACACACAACTTGGCGAAGTAGAACACTTGTTCCAAAAAATAGAAGATGATATTATTGACAAGCAAAAGGAGAAATTGAAGAGCAAGACACAAGCACCGACTAAGGAAACACCTATCCCGGCATTTAAAGACGACATTGTTTTTGATGACTTCTTAAAACTAGATTTACGAGTGGGTACAATTCTGAAAGCCGAAGCTGTTCCAAAGAGCAACAAATTATTGCAGTTCTTGGTAGATCTAGGAAGTGAAAAACGAACCATATTATCGGGAATTGCAAAACACTACTCTGCAGAAGAAATGGTAGGTAAACAAGTACAGGTAATTGCCAATTTACCGCCTAGAAAAATGATGGGAATAGAATCGCAAGGAATGATATTGATGGCAGAGAACGAGGATGGTAAATTAAGCTTGATGCAACCAGATATCTCAATAACAAATGGCTCAACAATTAACTAACGTTCTTAACTAAAATTTAGAGAGTGACTCAACCAACTTTACCTATGAAAGCTGTTTTAACCTTATTCTTTTTGCTATGTTTTTTTAGTTCGAAGGTTTATGCCCAAGCTTGCATAGGTTTTGAAATAGAAACAACTCCTCTAATTATTTTGCCGGAATGCAATGATACAAGTGGAACTGTTCTGTTTTCTAATACTCGTGGAGGAAGACCTCCTTATACTTTTTCTTTTAACGGCAGCTCTAATCAGTTTGGCTCTTTCGCAAATTTACCTGTTGGAATTTATGAGCTAATCATTGAAGATACTAGAGGTTGCGCAGATACCTTCAACATTGATATGACTTATACTGATATTGAAGATATTATCAAACCGAACAATGCATTTACCCCTAATGATGATGGATTCAATGACACTTGGTATATCCCTGGAATTGAGAGTTTCGTTGGAACGGAGGTTATTGTTTTTAATAGATGGGGCCAAAAAGTACACAACAACACTCGATATGCAAATGACAGTGGTTGGGATGGCAGACAAGCGGGCTTACAACTACCCACAGGTACTTATTTCTATATCATTGAGATTACGAATAATTGCATTGAACAACAACTAACTGGAACCGTAACCATAATCAGATGAAAAAGATCCTTTTTAGCATTTTCGGATTACTTCTCAGTGGATTGATTTTCGGGCAACAACATCCTTCTTACACCCAATACACGTTAAATCAATTTGCGTTAAACCCAGCAGTTGCAGGCCTAAAAAAATGCCCCCAAACAAGTTTTGGCACAAGAAGGCAATGGTCTGGATTTGAAGGTGCTCCAGAACATGTATTTGCAAGCTTTAACACACGATTGAATAAAGCTGATCAATTTCCCAAGAATTTTCATGGAATCGGAGCCTACATAAGTAATGACCGAATGGGATTCTCAAATTATTCAATGTTGAAAATCTCCTATGCTTTTCATCTAAAAATGAGCAGAAATTACCACTTCAGTGCGGGTATATTTGCTGGAGTTCATTACCAAAAAACAGGCTTTAATAACTTACGAATTCGTGATAGATCAAATGATCCTGCCATCATTAGTCAAGAAGGAAGTTCAATTATTTTTCCTGAAGTTAGCCCAGGTGTATTTATTCATAACAACAAATTTTTCGCGGGATTATCGATGTTTCAGCAATATCCAACGAGGATCAAAGAAGTTGGTACAAAAGAAAATAGATTAGCGGCTCATTATTTTTTAATGACCGGTTATAAAATTAAAGGAGAGGTATTAAATTACACCCCTTCCATGTTGGTAAGTTTCGCAGCTTTTGCCCCTCCTACAGTTGACTTAACATTAACCGCAGATTATAAAAATAAAATATCTATTGCTTTAGGTAGTAAATATTTAAACTCAGCTTATACGACAGTTCAACTGAACATTGGGGGAGGCGTGAAAATGGGCTATTCCTATGAGTACGCTTTAACCGAATTAGTTAGAGTTGCTCCAAGCACTCATGAACTTGTGCTTCAGTTTAGTAGTTGCCACGTTGATAAAAATAAAATCAAAGTAGTGTGTCCTGCTTATCAATAAAAAACACAACCCTAACGACGTTTATAACGTCTTTATCTAAACATTATCGAAATTGATTACATTTGATAGTTACATAAGAATTCTTAACATAATCAGCCTTTTGGCTATATAAATATCTCATCCTATGAAAAAGTTCTTCAAGCTTTTTTTAATTGTCTTAACCATGATTCTGACGAACGAGGTGAATTCAGCTATTCTCTCTATCACCGTTGATTCCCAAATTCAATCATGCCCTGGGTTGCCAGATGCAAAAGCTTGGGTTACTAGCTTTACCGTTACACCAGGTAGTACAGGGCCGTATGTATTTACGTGGAATGTAGCTCCTACCCCAACTCAAACAGGCGATACAGCATTTAATATTGGTGGAGGAAGTTTTGTTGTCACAGGTATCGATTTATCCGATCCTAGTCCTGCTAACAACGCCCTTACTCAGCCCTTTATAGTAGCGTCGAAAAATGTTTTATTCGTTAACGGGTTTGTAACTCCTGAATCATGCTTCGGTGCAGCTGATGGCTCTATTATTTCATTACCAGGTGGTGGAACACCACTTGTAGGAGGTCCGCCAAATTATCTATTTAGCTGGAGCCCAGCAGGAAACACAACCCAAAACATAAGCGCCTTATCTACACAAGCTTACACGGTAACGGTAACTGACGCAAATGGATGTACTGTCGACAACACCTTTAACGTAGGAGGCCCAACCCAAATACAAGTTAATTTGACAATCGACTCAGTAGATTGTAATGGTGGAACAGCTATTGCCACTATTGCTCCTGCAGGTGGGACAGGTGTTTATCCCACAGTTGAATGGAGTTCAACCGGTGTTAAAATAACACCCGACCGTTTTGTTGAAGGAGGATTACTTGGATCTTTAGCTGGAATCAATTACTCAGTTACAGTTACCGACAATTCAGGCTGCACTCAAGTTGAATCTTTTTCAATAAATGAGCCTTTGACCTTAGGTGCTACAGTTGCACCCGATACGATAGACTGTTTTGGAACTGCAACAGGAACTGCAGTTGCCACTGTTACTGGAGGAACACCTCCATTTATTTTCGATTGGCCTGCAAACCCAGGAAGGACCTCGAATACTCAAGGTGGTTTTAACGCAGGATCTTACACCGTTATCATTACAGATGCAAAAGGATGTGTCTTGCCTGTGAACTTCCCTATTGAGCAAAGAGATAGACTAAACTTACAACTTGACTCAGTTGACGTAGACTGTAATGGAAATTTAAATGGACAAGTCAATGGAACTATTACTGGCGGAATAGCTCCCTATTTCTGGGTTGCTAACGATCCTGCAGGAACAACGGGAAACACTGCAGTTGTGACTGTTCCCAATTTAAATGGGCGTAAAGTAATTGTAACCGTAACAGACTTTTTAGGCTGTATAAGAGTAGATTCAATCGTGGTGAACGAGCCACAGCCTTTAACAGCTCGTTTTACAGGAATTACAAACCCGTCTTGTGTGGCAGCAAATGATGGAACAATAGACGTAACATTCAGTGGAGGTAATGGAACAGAAACATTTACTTGGAATGGGTTGCCATTCGGCTCGGTGAACAGAATAGGACTGATTGCTGGCAATTATGTTTTAGTAATAACAGACATTAAAGGGTGTAATGTAACCATCGATACGACTTTAGTTGACCCTATTCCGATTGTAGGAAACTTAACTTTCGCTCCACCAAAGTGTTTTGGCGGAAATGATGGACGCGTATTAGCAGCAGCATCCGGAGGGTCCGGAGTTTACACGAATTTTAACTTTGGTTCACAAAATGGAGCAAGTCCCGTTTTAAATGGTGTCTCTGCAGGTCTGATCACAGTGACCATAACTGATAGTGATGGTTGTACAGGAATTAGCTCTATAAATGTAACGCAGCCAACTAGCCCCTTCTTGCTTGATATAGTGGCTGATTCAGTAAATTGTAACGGAGAGTCAACCGGAGGAGCAACTGCAACCCCACGAGTCCCATTAACTGCTGGTCCATATACTTGGAATTGGACAAACTCAGTGGGTGCGCCAATCGGAACAAACGACAGTATTATTGTTGGCTTTCCAATTGGTAAGTATTTCATTACTAGTACCGATGGAAATGGTTGCCAGATTTTAGACTCTGTGGTTGTAGAAGAACCAAATCCAATTAATACTGCTGTAATTGGAACAAATCTAAATTGTAATGGTGATGGCTCTGGTTCTGCAGTAGCAGACATTACAAATGGGAATACACCATATTCCTGGTCATGGTCTACAACCCCTGTGCAAGCCGGTACAGGGCCAATAGCAGCTGCAATAGATCTTGATGCGAACGTAGAGTATTTTTTAACTGTTATTGATAATAAAGGATGTACTAAGCTAGACTCGGTCACCTTAACTGAACCAACGACATTTGATTTATTCTTAGATAGCGTTATATTAGTAAAATGTTTTGGTGAAAATAATGGCGCCATCTTCGTCAGTGATTCAGGCGGTGCTGCAGGAGCAGGATTTCCAACTTACGTTTGGAGCGATGACCCAACTACAGCACAAGATCGAATAGATTTAATAGCATCAGCCACCCCTTATAAAATAGTTGCTACCGATGCAAACAGCTGTAAAGACTCTGTCACTCAGATTATTACTCAACCTACAGTACTTGCTGTAACTATAATTGATACAGATTCAGTAAGTTGCACAGGAGTAAATGATGGTACCGCCACTGCTTTGGCGACAGGCGGAACAGTAGGAACCGGTTATGTATATACTTGGAGCACACTCCCAGTGCAGAATGGACCCAACGCAACAGGGCTTTCTCCTGGTGCATATACCGTGCAAGTAACTGACTCGAATGGATGTGTTGCAACTTCTTTACCTGTTACTATTTTTGAACCTATTACCATCACAACTGCAATGACAAGCGATTCAGCATCTTGTGCAGGGTTCAATGATGGAAGTGCAACAGTGACTGCAAATGGGGGTACACTAATCTATACTTATCTGTGGGATGCTAATGCTGGCAGTCAAATAGCTGCAACCGCAACTAATTTATTGGCAAACGCACCCGCTTTTTATGTCGTTACTGTAACGGATAAAAATGGATGTCAGAAAAAAGATTCTGTTCAAGTAGGGCAACCAACCACATTTAACCTTTCAATTACTAGCCAACGAAACGTTGATTGCGCAGGTAACTTAACAGGCGAAGCAACTATTGGCGTCACAGGAGGCCGTTTGCCATATAGTTTTATTTGGGAAAACACAGGAAACCTTGGCACAACCATAGGAATAAATGCCACACAAACAGGGCTACCTGCAGACACCTTTAGAGTAACAGTTACTGATGGAAGTGGTTGCAATGATAATATTCAAGTAATTATTACTCAATCAGACTCGTTAAAGGGATCTATTACAGCTTCAATTGATCCAAGTTGCTTAGGAGGTGCAGACGGTTCAGCAACAGTTACCGCAACAGGTGGTAGCATTTCAGGGGCTTCGAATTATGTTTACTCATGGTCAACAATTCCAACACAAACAACCCCAACAGCAACTGGCTTAGTAGCAAATCAATTGTATACGGTAACGATTACCGATGATAGTTTATGTACGACTACTGTCGATGTTAGCTTAGCCGCTCCAAATGTATTTGTAACAAGTGATTCAAATATCCAAAATGTAAGTTGCTTCGGAGGAAACGATGGCTTTATTCGATTAACTCCTACTGGAGGAACTATCTTTCCCCCTCCTGCAAATGCTTACTCCATAACATGGACTTCTCCTCCTAGCGCGTTCACGGCAAGCGGAGACTCGATTTTCAATCTTACTTCAGGCCGATATATTGCACTTATTCAAGACTTAAATGGCTGTACTACAAGAGATACTTTTGACCTAGACCAACCGGGAGGTAACCTTTCATTATCATTTGACACTACCGATGTAAGTTGTGTAGGTTCGGATAATGGGACGGCTAAAGTAAATGTGTTAGGTGGAACTCCCGGATATACATTTAACTGGATTGGAACAACATTCGGAAATGTTGATTCAATTTTTGGACTAGCAACAGGTACGTATCGAGTATCAGTTGCAGATGCCAATGGCTGTTCTGCTATTGACTCAACAATTATTAATCCGGGCACACCTATATCCTTAGTGATAGATCCTGCTAACCCTGTTCAAGATGTGACCTGTTCAGGTGCTCAAGACGGATCAATTAATTTAATTGCGAGTGGAGGAGTTGGTGTTTTAGGACTGCAATGGTATTTACTACCAGACAGAACAACCCAAATTGGCACAAATACCAATTCTGTAGTAAATCTTGGAGGTGGTACTTATAGAATTCTAGTTATTGACGGAATATGTTCTGATAGTTTAGATGTTGTAGTAAACGAACCAGATACCCTAAAAGCTGAATTGAATAAATACGATATCAATTGCGGTGCAACCTTGTTAGGTCGAGCTGCAGTTAGAAATATAACTGGAGGAAATGCAGGAGGACAATCTTTCACTTGGACTCCAGACCCTGGAGTTGCAAATGGTGGAGGAACAGACTCTGTGTTTAATTTAACTGCTGGAAATTATTCTGTAAGAGTATTTGATCTTCTTGGTTGCGACACTACCATTAACTTTACAATTTCTCAAACGGCATCTAACTTCACCTTTACCGATTCATTAATAAATGATTCTTGTATAGCATCTGGTAAAGGTTATGCCGGAATTGAAAGTTTGAGCGGCGGTGTACCTCCCTATTCTTTTGAATGGTCTACAAACATAGGAACAATCGTAGCCGATGCATTTATTGACAATTTGACTGCTGGAAATTACTCTGTGACTATTTCAGATGCTGGCGGTTGTGATTCAGTGTTCAACTTTGCTCCTTTAACTGAACCAAACCCTTTTAGTGTTACTGTTATTGCCAATGAAGACACTTGCTTACTGTCTCGTGGAAGTGCCTCTATAGACCCAACAACCTTATCAGGTGGTACGGCTCCTTATACTTTTGCTTGGCCCGGAAATATTTCTGGACAGGCTGTAAACGGTTTGTTAGGTAATGCAACATATCAGTTAACTATAACTGATGCTAAACTTTGTGTCAACACCTTAGACTTCACAATTGGTAATGTTGCCCCTTTTACTATTGCATTTGACACTGATAGTGCAAGTTGTAAAAACTTCGCTAATGGTGCCATAAGAGTAACCACTGTAGGTCAAGCTACTGGGGTGACTACTTATACATGGTTTCCAAGTATATCTGGCGGAACAACTCCAACAGGCTTATTAGCCGGGACATATTCACTTAACATAACTGATGCTAATGGATGTGTTGCTACTGGAACAGTAGATGTTGAAGAACCTGACGAATTAGTAGTTGACTCAGTAAATACTACAAACGAAAATTGCGCTCCTGGAGGCGATGGAACTGCTTTAGCTTTTGTTAGCGGCGGGAATACTCCATACAGATATAACTGGGGCGATGGCAGTGGATTTACAAGTTTAAATAATATTAGCACCTTGACAAGTGGTAATTATACAGTAACAGTTCAAGATAGAAAGTTCTGCTCAGCTAGTTTTAGTTTTAAAATTAATACTGAAGCACCGTTTACAATTGACTCAACGACTGTGATTGAAGAAACATGTCCGGGTGCAAATGATGGGAGTATTCTCGTTCATTTGTCTAACACTATTCCCGTAGTGAGTTATACTTGGAGTTCAGCCGCCCTATCAGGGCCAAATCCAACTAGTTTGGGAACAGGGCCTTACGGTTTAACCGTTACTGATGGAACGAACTGCACCGTTACAACAAATGTAATTGTTGGCAGACAATCTAGTGTACAAACAATCATTCCTCTTAGTGAGGACGAAACTTGTTCTCCTGGAGGAGACGGATGGGCCAAAGTAGCTGCAATAGCAGGAGTTGAGCCTTATTCATTTGCATGGAGTCCTAATGTTCCTTTTGGGTCAAGGTCAGATTCAGCATTTAACCTTGTAGCAGACGATTACTTCGTCACTACTACAGATGGAATTGGATGTACCTCAGTAGGTTCAGTTAGACTTGAATCAGGTGCGAATATAGATTACAACCTCTTAGCACAAACAATTCCTTCATGCTTCGGTGACACGAATGGAAGCTTAAGAATTGAAGCTTTTGGAGGTGTTGCACCTTACAGCTATAGATGGTCTAATGGCAGCACTGATTCTATTGCAAACAACTTGCGTGCAGGTTCAGTGTCGGTTACAATAACTGATAATACTATCCCGCCGTGTGTAAAAACATTTGATATTACCATTGCTTCTGTTAACCCTATCTCACTTTCGGTCACTGCAACTATTGAAAGTTGTGCTCCCGGAGTTGATGGAAGTGCAACTGTTGTTCCTCTTGGAGGCACAGGTCCATACTCCTATGTTTATTCTGGAAATGGAACACCTGGAGTTGCCCCAGATATATATGAGGGACTGACCTCTGGTCCTTACTCAGTTAGCGTTACAGATGCGAGTGGTTGCTCAACATCTAGCAATTTTTCTGTAACTAACGCCAGTACATTCCCTTTTAGCGCGAGTATTACTAAAATAGACCCTACTTGTGCAACTGGAGCAAACGGAGAACTTAGTGTTCAGGTGAATGGAGGTTCAAATCCATTTACCTACTCTTGGTTAGGGGGAAACGGAAATGCGGCCGCTGCGGATCCCACCAATTTAATAGCGGGGACATATACCGTTACAGTTAGCGATTTTTATGGTTGTGAAGTTACTGCTAGCGAAACCTTAATTGATAAAGCCCCAATAACGGCAAGCTTTGCCTTAGTTAAGGATGATTGCCCTCCTGCGAACTCAGGAAGTGCAACGGCTACTGCAGCTGATGGAGTTGCTCCATATAGCTACAGTTGGCCCACAGCAACAATACCTAGCTCTGCCGTCTCTGGAGTTTCTGGTGAAATATTTTCAAATTTACCTGCAGGTACATTTAATGTTACCATTACAGATGCAAATCTTTGTAGCAATATTATTCCTTTCACGATTGAAAAGTCTGCCCCTTTTACCTTAACAACTGCGAAGAATGATATTAGCTGCAATGGTTTATCAGACGGAAGTATTACGTTAACTGTAACTGGAGTGTCAACACCTAACACAGAAACGTATCAATGGACCCCTAATGTAGGAATACCAAATATTAACAATCAGAATCAAACAAATCTCGCAGCAGGTGCTTATTTAGTTACTGTAACCGATCCAGCTAATAGTTGTGAAGAAACTGAAACCTTTATTATTGTAGAGCCAGATACTATCGCCGCAACAGCGGTTATTACAAACGCAAGTTGTGCTGGTGGCATAAGTAACGGGACCATTACTCTTACGGTAACAGGTGGAAAAGCGCCTTACAGTTATAATTGGGGGGGCAGTATTATTTCAAAAGACCGTTCTGGACTTGCAGTTGGAGATTATACCGTATCTATTACCGATTCGAGAAATTGTGCCACATTCATCGCCACATACTCCGTAACTGATCAAGCTCAATTTACAGTCAGTTTAGATTCAACAGACGTAACTTGTCCGGGGTTAAGGAATGGATTTATAACCGCAACTACTACTGCTAACAACCCAACATATGCATGGAGCGATGGATTATCTACTAGTGCTGTGAGAGGTAGATTATTTGCAGGTAAATATATTGTGACCGTTACTGATGGTATTACTGGATGTCAGGTAGTTGATTCTACATTTGTTAATTCAGAGGATAGTATAAAAATGTACTTTTCTGTTACTGATGAAAATTGCTCTCCAGGAATCGATGGCCTTGCAAATATAGATTCAACTAGAGGCGGAACTCCTGGTTATACTTGGTCTTTTTCTGCCGGGAACCAAATTGGCACTGGCCCTGTAGTTACTCAGCTTTCATCTGGAACGATTCTGGTTACAGTAACAGATATATTAGGTTGCACAGCAGTTGACTCTTTTGAAGTTAAAAAAGCAGCTCCTTTTAATGCCAGTTTCATTTTTACAGATGCAGTTTGTCAAGGAGATTCAACAGGGACTGCCAGTATTATTACAAGCAACTCAAGGGGATCGCTTACATACACTTGGCCGTTGGGCTCTGTTATAGACCCAACAGATTCAACTCAAAATAAACTATTGGCTGGTACTTATATAGTGAATGTTTTTGACCTATCGAATCAGTGTGATGAAGATTTAACAATCATTATCGATGAACCAGATACAATTAAACCGAATGCAATTATAATAAACGAGAATTGTATTCCTGGTGGGGATGGTTCCATTACACTAGCACCAAGTGGTGGAGATGGCGGCCCATATACATTTAATTGGAACGGAACAGGTGTTGTTCCTTCTGATCAGAATCAAAATAACCTTTCTGCAGGTACTTATTTCGTAACCATCACAGATGGTACAGGTTGTACTTCTGAAGACTCGTTAAACGTTATAATAATTGTTAATATAGTTCCTAACTTAACGATCGTAGATGTTTGTCAGGTGGCAGGCTTATGCAATGGATCTGCAGAAGTTTCTCCTACAAACGGAGCCGCACCTTATAGTTACGAATGGACCTCTTCGACAGGAGTAATTGCTATTCCGCCAACTACAGATTCTATTGGTAATTTGTGTACAGGAAGTTATACCGTAAAAATTACCGATGCCACTGGTTGTGATACCACAATAGCTTTTACAATTAATGGAACCAGAACTATATTGCCAAATGCGATTGTTGTGGATGAGTCTTGCGGAGGCACTGACGATGGTTCAATCTCAGTGACACCAAGTGGAGGAGCAGTTCCTTATTCATATGCTTGGCTAGGTAGTACTTCCACTGACTCAAACAGAATCAATCTTGCTCCAGCGAGTTACAGTGTAACAATTACAGATGCTAGTGGTTGTTTCGCAATAGTAGATACCGCTGTCAATACGGATAACTTTGATTACACCATAAGCTCTGCAGATTTATCATGTCTTGGTGGGAATGACGGAACCGCAGACATCACAATAGTTGGCGGTGCAGGTGGATATACATTTAATTGGACTCCTACTCCTGCAAACGGACAAGGTACTCCAAACATTTCTAACCTATCAGTTGGAACTTATTCAGTTTTAATGACTAATGCCAGCAGCAATTGCAGCATTACAGAGATTGTAGATATTCTGCCGTCTTCTCAAATCAACCCCAACGAAATTGTTTCAAACGAAAGTTGTTTTGGACAGAATGATGGTAGTATTATTTTAGGAGTTGTAGGCGGTGCAGGTAACTACACGTACAATTGGTCAGCTAATGTGCCTACAGGAACCACAGGTAATAGTGCTATAGGATTAACTGCGGGAACCTATACTGTTCAAATTATTGATGCAGCAGGATGTGACACTACTTTGTCTGTAGACATAATAGCTGCAGGTGAAATTATTGCTGCGATTACAAATAATGTTGCTAACTGCTCTAATACTAGTATTTGCGACGGAAGCGCTGTGTTAACTGTTAGCAGTTCGGGAACGTTTAGCTACGTTTGGTCTCCAGGAATACTAGTTGTTGGAAATGACTCAGCAGCCATTAGCCTTTGTCCAGGAAATTACTTTGTTGATATTACAAATTCGAATGGATGCACTAAAAGAGTAGACTTTACTATTGGTGGACCAAGCATAATCAATCCAAACATTACAAGTACTGACGCAACATGTAACATTCCAAATGGAGGCCTTGCTTCCTCTCCAACGGGAGGAACAGGAACGTTAACAGTTGAGTGGCTAGACAATACTTTATCCTCTATAGGTAATGGAGTCTCAATAGGATCTTTACCTGCAGGAGCATATTTTGCCGTTGTAGAAGACGCAGTTGGTTGTAGAGATACATTCCCTACTAGCATAAGTGATATTGGCGGCGAAGACATTTCAATTACCGCGTCAAATCCTGTCACTTGTTTTGGTGGAAGCGACGGAGGAGCAACAGTAAACTTCGTTTGTACTGACCCATTATGCACTACAGAATGGTTTGCTGCCGGAGGGATAAGTTTAGGGTCTGGTAGAACAATTACTGGACTTCAAGCAGGAGATTATTACGTTGAAGTAGATAACAACACTGGTTGTTTGTCTGTCGAAACTATCACTATAACTCAACCAAATCAATTTTCAATTTCTGAAATAATCATTGGTAATGATTGCTTTGGTGGAATTAACGGAGGTATAACGCTGAGTGTCTCAGGAGCTGCGGGTAACTTTAGCTATCTATGGACTCCTGCTCCTGCAAACGGGCAAGGAACTAATGCCGTTTCCGGTTTAGCTGCAGGAACCTACACTGTAAATATTTTTGATGGTAACGGATGCGACACTACTTTAAGTTTTGATGTTCAAGAACCGTTAGAAATCACAGCAACATTTGATACTACTAGCGCCACTTGTAATGTTTTAAACGGACAAATCATTGCAACTATATCAGGTGGAACAGTTTCAACTCCTTTGGCATATGACTATCAATGGTTTGATAACAATAACGTAAGTCTTTCCGGAGCAACAACAAACACTTTAAACAACATAGGTGCCGGAACGTATAGTCTAAGAGTGAGAGATGAGAATGGTTGTGAGAAAATTTTCAATGTGAATCTTTCTGACTTTAATGGCCCAACCGTCATTATCGATTCTGTTTTGGATGCAGGTTGTTTTGGAGCAAGTAACGGCGGAATTTTTATTACCGCTAGCGGAATTAATTCTCCATTAACCTTCAATTGGCTTCCAACTGGAGCTGTAAGTGAAGACTTAACGAATCTTTCAGCTGGAATCTATTCAGTAAAAGTAACAGACGCTTTAGGGTGTATAACTTTTGGTCAAGATACCGTCAGAGAATCATCTGAGCTAATGGCTGTGATCAATGAAACAGATGCTACCTGTGGGCAATGTAATGGAACAGCTGCAGTTACTATAAACGGAGGAACTGCACCTTACTCTTACTTGTGGAGCAATGGAGCAACGGCTGATAGCACGGACAGTTTGTGTGGTGGCAATTACACCATAGTCGTTACTGACGCAAATGGGTGTAGTAAATCCTTTGATTTTGGTATAAACACAACTGGTGGTCCAACAGGAGAAACGGTAAGCATATCGCCAGTAAGTTGCGCTAATGCCAGCGATGGTGCAGCTACGGTTACGCCAATTGGAGGAACACCACCTTACACCTATTTGTGGCAACATAACGGTGCTACTTCAAATAGTTTAAGTAACCTCTCTACAGGAACATACTTTGTTCAAATATCTGATGTAAGAAGTTGTTCTAGAACAGTACAAATTGACATTACAAACCCATCTATAATCGTATTAAATCCGCAAGTAGTAAGTTCAACTTGTAATCAGGCTAATGGCTCAATTTTACTGAATGTAACAGGAGGTCAGCCACCTTATAGTTACAATTGGTTTACCGCAACTATTGTTGATACAAATTTTATTAATAACAGAGCTGCAGGCTTATACCCTGTAAACGTAACTGATGCAAACGGTTGTATTCAGTCAACAACAATCGCAATTAATAATACAGGTATTCCAACCCTCCCAACTCCGACTGGAACAGATGTAACTTGTTTTGGTCAATGCGATGGGTCATTGATTAGCAATATTTCAGGTGTCCCTGTTGACTTTAGATGGTTAGATGCACAAAGAAATTCAATGGCTCCGTTAAATACGGATGTTATAAATTCGGTTTGCGCAGGTGATTATTTCATAGAAATAATCACTAACCCACAAGGCTGTAAGTCTTATGTCCCGGTTACTATTAAAGCCCCAGATTCGATTACCTTGACTTCAAACATTATAAAAGATATTTCGTGTAATGGAGATTGCAATGGACAAGTATTCGTAAATACCAGAGGCGGAGATATTCTTTATACCTACTCTTGGGATGATCCAAATAATCAGACTGAGATTCTGGCTTCGGGATTATGTGCGGATGTTTACACTGTAACAGCAACAGATGCTAATGGCTGTATGGCAACTACATCTATTACTTTAACAGATCCATTACTGTTAACATTAAGCACATCAAATACCAACCTAGTTTGTAGCTCCGATTGCAACGCAACAGCTATTTCAACTGTAAATGGAGGAAGCGTGCCTTACACCTTCTCATGGAGTGGAGGTCAAACAGTTGCAAATCCAACTGACTTATGTTTTGGAATGAATATATTAACTGTAACGGATGCTAGAAGTTGTATTGTAACAGATACAATCCTTGTTTCAGCAATAGATACTGTAATTGCAGAATCATTAGGACAAGCGAACCTTTGCGATGGAGATTTAGTAAATCTTTCAGGAACAATAACAGGCTCATCAATAACATCATTTGGTTGGTATTTAGCGGACACAACAACACTTTTAACAACAACACTTGATACCTCTTTTGTAAGGCCAATTGGGAATTACACTTATTATTTAAATGCCACTAGTGGTACTTGTTCTGATACTGCAAGAATTGACGTAACGATAGCACCGAATCCTTTAGTAAACTTGGCATCTGAAATTAGAAGATTCGGTGATGAAGTGATTGTTATAGAGTTAGGAAACGAAGACCCTTCATATACTTATTTATGGAATCCAGGTACAAATTTAGATGATTCAACAAAAGCAGAACCTACCACATTAACAGAAGAAAATAGAACGTATACCCTGTTAGTGACTGATACGAACGGTTGTACTTTCACTGACTCAATACTGGTCGTTTACTCTCCAGATATCGAAGTTCCATCCGGTTTTACACCAAATAGTGATGGTAATAATGATGTTTGGAACATTCAACCTTTGGAGAAATACCCAAATGCTTCCGTTCAAATTTACAATAGATGGGGACAGTTGTTATATGAGCAGCAAAATGGATATTCAGTACCATGGGATGGTAAATACGAAGGAAAAGAGTTACCAATTGGAACCTATTACTACATTATTAATTTGAAAGATTCAGCAGCAGAACCATTGACGGGACCAATCACAATTATTAGGTAAGATGAAAAAAATACTTTTAATTATACATATATTGGGAATCGGCTTGTTAAGTGTAAAAGCTCAACAGCTTCCCCAATATAGCCAATACATATTAAACAAATATGTTATTAACCCTGCTAGCGCCGGTTCAGAGAACTACTTCACCGGTCAAACCAACTATCGATCTCAATGGGAGGGGATTAGGGACGCCCCTAGGACTTATATTTTAAGTGTCAATAGCCCCATTTCTGCGCAAAATATGGGAATTGGAGGGTACGTGTTTACCGACATTGCTGGACCAACGAGAAGAAGCGGATTTAGCATGTCTTATTCCTACCACATCAAATTGAACCCTAGTATAAAATTATCGCTGTCCGTAAATGCAGGCATTCTCCAATATGGAGTTGATGGGTCTGAAATTACGTTTGATAGTCCAGATAATATTGGGAGTACCTTCATTGAAAATAACTTGGTGCCGGACGCAGGATTTAGTTTTTACCTTTACCATAAAGACTTCTTTTGGGGAGGATCAGCACCACAGTTAATTCGAAATGAAATAACCTTTGAAAAAAGTGTTGGGGTGCAGCAAGGAAGATTAGAAAACCACTTTTTTTTAATGGGAGGCTATCAAGCTAAAATCGCTGAAAAGTTTAAATTGGAACCTTCTTTTTTATTAAAGTTTATTAATCCTGTTCCACTGCAATATGAAGTAACCCTGAGGGGACTTTATGACGAAAATTATTGGTTGGGGCTTTCTTACCGACAAGATGCTGCTTTAACACTCTTGATCGGTTTAACCTTGCGAGAAAGTTTGAGTCTAGGTTATTCCTATGATTTTATTCAATCTAACATTGCAAACTATAGCACCGGTTCTCATGAAATTATGCTTTCTGTAAGGTTTAATAAAGGTCCAGATAGAAAAACAGAAACAAAATAGCTTATGACATCCTTCAAAGAAATTATTGACTCTGAAACCCCTGTTTTAGTAGATTTTTTTTGCAGAGTGGTGCGGCCCATGCAAGATGATGTCACCCATTTTGAAAGAAATAAAATCGAGTTTGAAGGATGATTTTAAAATCTTAAAAATTGATGTAAATAAAAATCAAAAGGTAGCTACCGCATACCAGGTTCGGGGAGTACCTACCCTAATTATTTTTCAAAAAGACAAGATAGTTTGGCGGCAATCAGGTGTTATTCCAGCTCACGAATTAATTTCTCGAATCAAGAGTTTAGCTTCCTAAAGCGCTACAGCTCCAACCTTCTCTTTGTGCCTTTTGAAGCACTTCTTTAAGAGCATGAAGCATATTGACTTTCGCTTTAACACTGTCGTGGAAAACGATAATTGACCCATTTTGCCACCTACCGCATGCTATTTCAGCACACTTTTCGGGTGAAATTTTCTCATCGTAATCTTGAGAAAGCGCAGACCACATGATAATATCATAATGATTCCTTAGCCGTTTTATTTGGGAAGACTTTATTCTTCCATAAGGTGGACGAAATAACTTTGTCTGATATATTTCTTGAAAGCTAGAAATATCGTGTAAAAACTCAACTGTTGTATTCTTCCATCCATTCCTATGGTTATATGTATGGTTCCCTATTGTGTGGCCACCAGCGATGATTTTATTAAATAAATTTGGATTTTCTTGAATGTTTTTCCCCAGGCAAAAAAAACTAGCCTTAGCATTATATTTAGTCAGAAGGTTCAAAACAGCAGATGTAACTTCAGGCGTTGGTCCGTCATCAAAAGTTAGAAAAATCTCCTTTTGTTGAGTGTCGATCTGCCAGATTAACGAAGGATAAACTTTTTTAATAAAGTCTGGTGGATATGATAACATCAGCCAAAAAGTTGTTGAAATACTTGTTCAATCTTTCCCACCGCTTTTATTTCAATTTTAAAATCTGCAACAATCAACCCTTTTAGGTTGTACTTAGAGATGAAAATACTATCGAAACCTAACTTCTGAGCCTCGGCAATTCGCTGTTCAATTTTATTCACTGGTCTAATTTCTCCGGAAAGGCCAACCTCTGCTGAAAAGCATGTTTTACTATCTATCGGGAAATCTTCGGAAGAGGACAAAACAGCACTTACAACTGCCAAATCTATAGCGGGGTCTTCTACTTTTATCCCTCCGGCAATGTTTAAAAAAACGTCTTTTGATCCTAGACGAAAACCACAACGTTTCTCTAAAACTGCCAAAAGCATATTTAACCTTCTCAAATCGAACCCTGTTGCTGAACGTTGAGGTGTTCCGTATGCTGCAGAGCTTACTAACGATTGAATTTCAATTAACATTGGGCGCATGCCTTCCATGCTAGAAGCAATGGCAGAGCCACTTAGTTGTTCGTCTCTATTTGAAAGTAGAATTTCTGAAGGATTCTCAACTTCTCTCAAACCGCTGCTTTGCATCTCATAGATACCAATCTCGTTAGTAGGTCCAAAACGATTTTTAGCTGACCGCAACAAACGATACATGTGATTTCGATCTCCCTCAAATTGTAAAACAACATCTACCATGTGCTCTAATATTTTCGGCCCTGCGATACTACCTTCTTTGTTAATGTGACCGATTAAAAAAATTGGTGTGCCTGTTTCCTTCGCGAAGCGCATTAATTGAGCCGAACACTCTCTAATTTGAGAAATACTTCCCGCAGAAGATTCAATGAGCGAAGAGTGTAGCGTTTGAATGCTATCAATAACTACGACATCTGCCTCTGCTTGCCCTAAATGCTGCAAAATATTTTGAACATTTGTCTCAGCCAGCAAATAACATTTTTGGTTTTCAATGCCAATGCGCTCTGCTCTCATTTTTATCTGCTGCTCACTTTCTTCACCAGAAATATAAAGCACTTTTATTCCTGGCCATTTCAAAGCCATTTGAAGCAGCAAAGTAGATTTACCTATTCCGGGCTCTCCACCAAATAACTGTAAGGATCCAGGAACTAGCCCACCCCCTAACACACGATTTAGTTCATTGTCGGGAGTGCGATAACGCACTTCGTTAGTTGTTACCACATCCTGAACCGCTACCGCTTTTGATTGTCTCTTCTTTGTGGTTCCTGTTGTTGCAGATCCGTTGCTTTCCTTTTGGATTATCTCTTCAACGTAGGTATTCCATTCGTTACAGGAGGGACATTTACCAATCCATTTGCTTGCTTGTGCACTGCAATTTTGACAGAAGTATGCTTTTTTAAGTTTCGCCAATTTTTAAAATACTATATCAATTTTCTTCCGTGGTTTTGTTGTTGATCCGCAAAAGTCTTTAAGGTTTGACTTTGCCTTTTCATTGCCCAGATTGGCGGCTTTTGACCAGTCGCTGCAAGCTTGCACCTTGTTTTTAACTCATAATAAGCTTCCCCTCTATAGAAGTAGGCCTTATCTAATTTTGCATCACGACTTTCAATAATAATATCAAAATCTTTTATTGATTCTTGAAATTCATTTTGAGCTAATTTAGAAAGATCGATATTCATTCTTCCATTTTCTAATTTTGGATCTTTTGATAATGCTAATTCAAAATCCTTAGCCCCACCTTCAAAGTTTTTTAATTCTGCTTTTAAAGCACCTCTATTGTATGTTGCTGCTGCATAGTCAGGCTTTAATTCAGTGGCTTCCTTGTACGATTCAATAGAAGTTCTGTATCGTGATAATTCGTAATTGCATAACTCTTTAAAGTAATGTGCTTCAGGATTATTTTCATTCAACTTCAGTGATTGATCAAAGTCTTTCAATACTTTATTATACAAGCTCAAAAATACTAATACAACGCCCCTATCAAAATATAACTCAGCGTCTGAATTGTTCAACTTTTCAGCAACATTATATTGCTCAACTGCCTTCGAAAAAAAATCTTGTTTATGCAAAGAATTAGCGTAACCTAGCTGTAATTTATAATCGTCTGGGTTTTGCTTTAACGCTTGTTTAAACGCAGCAGCGGACTCCTTGTATTTTTTTGCTTGGTACAACTCTTCTCCGCTATTTTGCGCAAAAACGGATAGTCCTAAAAGCAGAAAGAATGAAAAAGTAGCATGTTTCATAATTTTATTATTTTCTAGCTTTTTCCACAATTTTGGATGTCGAGAAACCTTCTAAAAAGTCAATTGTCCTAACTTCTCCTCCTTTTTCAGTTACAAACTCATATCCAACAATTTTATGAATTTTATAATCGCTTCCCTTTACCAAAATGTGCGGGTTTACTTCTTTTATTAATCCCAAAGGAGTGTCCTCATCAAACAATATCACTAAATCTACTAAATGCAACGCAGCAAGTATTATAGCTCTTGAATTTTCATCCTGAATAGGTCTATTCTTATCCTTACCTAATCTCCTAACAGAATTATCTGAATTCACCCCGACTACAAGTTTTGTCCCTAGGTCTGCAGCTTTTGACAAATAATCTACATGCCCTTGGTGCAAGATATCAAAGCAGCCATTAGTAAACACAACTTTCTCCCCTTTCAACCCCCAACGATTGACAATAAAGCTGAGATCTTCTCGCTCTGCGATTCTATTTTTAATTACTTGTAGCGCTTTCAATTTTTTTATTTCGGTTTACAAAACTCAAAAGTGGGATACTCGCCATACCTAATACTATAACCATTAATGTTTGCGACGTCCAAAGAATCCAACCCAAGGCTAACGCTCCTGATTTTGATACCCCATATAGTAAAAGTGTATTCATTATTGCCAATGGAAAGACACCTAATCCCCCTTGCACAAAAACAATCGCCAAACTTCCCATAACAAAGGAGGCCACAATTCCGGCTAAAGGAACAGAGGAGGTTTCTTCTAAACAAAAGAAGCACACCCAAAACATTCCTACGTACATGATCCATATAAATGCTGTGTGCATTAAAAAGTATCCTTTATTTTCCATTTTCACAATAGAAATCAACCCTTCAAATATTCCTCTAACCAATTCCCTTATTTTCCGGGAAATTGGGTTGTCTGATTTAGATAACATTAGGAAGAATAACGCTACTAATCCTGCAATTGCTACCCCAGCTATGATTAGAATTTTCTCTATTGAAATGTTTCCAGAGCCTTGTTCCAAGTAACCAAAGAGTAATTCTTTCAACATATCAAATTCAACAAATACTATTCCCGCCATGATTGAACCTAAAATTACCAAGTCTGCCACTCGCTCTGCTACGATAGTTCCAAAAAGCTTATTAAAAGGTAAACCCTCGTATTTACCTAACAACCCTGGCCTAGTGACTTCCCCCAATCTTGGTAGCGCCAAATTTGCGACATAACCAATCATAACAGTAAAAAAACTATTCCAGAATCCAGGTGTCTTTCCAAGTGGTTGAATGGTATATTTCCAACGAATTGCCCTGCTCATATGACTTAACACACCAAAGGAAATAGAAAGAAAAATCCAAAAATAATTAGCTTTTGCGAAAGAGGTATATAGCTCTTCTTTCTCTTGTTGGGTTAAGTCTTTAAAAACATACCATATAAGGAATGCTCCAAATGCCAGAGGGAGGGCTATTTTCAGAAAGGAGAGAATTGATTTCAAATAAATAGTTTTATAAGGCGAATTTAGGGATTTAATGACATATTATCGATTAAGCGGACGCCCTCTAAATGAACCACAACAAAGGCCCTAGGATACTTGCTTTCTTCCCACTTTTCTATTCGTTCAAAACTGTCTTCATCTACTATTTCAAAATATTCAACTTCAAATCTTTGTTCCAACTTAGCAATCGCCATCTCAACTAATGTCTGAGGATCAAAAATTGAAGTGTTATTTAAACAAAAAATTAATGCATCGTATACACCAGACGCAGTCAGTTGACCTTCTTCAGACAACCTTAAGTTCCTAGAACTTAATGCCAATCCACTTTCCGCCCTAACCGTTTTACAAACAACAACTTGAATGAGTAGTTTTTCCAATTTAACTAACCACTTTATGATCGCTAATTGCTGAAAATCTTTCTCACCAAAATAAGCGTTATCAGGTGTGACAACTAAAAACAGTTCCTTCACAACAGTCGCCACTCCCTCAAAATGACCCGGTCTAAACTGAGCTTCCATTACTTCACCCAATACTCCAAAGTCGTACTTGTTTATTTTAACCCCGTCGTAAAATACATCGGATTCAGGGGTAAAAACGATATGGCAGCCCACATTTCTAAGTAACTCAAGATCGTTTTCTAAGGTATTCGGGTAATTATCTAAATCTTCTTTTTTATTAAACTGCAGAGGGTTCACGAAAATAGAGCACACAGTCTTATCATTTTCTAACAAAGAGCGACGCACCAACTCTTTATGTCCTTCGTGCAATACTCCCATAGTGGGCACAAATCCAATCTTATATTTCTTGCTCTTCCAGATTTGAATCGCTTTTTTTAGCTTTTCTTTAATTTCAATTCTTTCCATCAACTTATATTGCTTCAAAAATAGTGTTTCAATACAAATCTGAACATTTTCCGGCTCCTACAAAGAGAAATGCTTGTGTATGTCCTTTATTTTTCCGTAATTTTGTAAAGCTTTATTAATTAATATCCCACATATGAGTAAGAAAAGAATTCTTTACATCTCTCAAGAAATTACTCCTTATCTACCACAAAACCATCTTTCTAATGTAGGCAGAAACTTACCTCAACACATACAAGAAAAAGGAAAGGAAATTAGAACCTTCATGCCAAAGTTTGGATGTATTAACGAAAGAAGAAATCAACTACATGAGGTGATTCGCCTTTCTGGAATGAACTTAATTATTGATGATAATGATCATCCATTAATTATCAAGGTAGCTTCAATCCAACCTGCAAGAATGCAGGTGTATTTTATCGACAACGAGGACTACTTTCAACGAAAAGCAATTTTAAAAGATACTGAAGGGACTTTCTTTGAGGACAATGATGAAAGAGCCATCTTCTTTTGCAGAGGAGTATTAGAAACTGTAAAGAAATTAGGTTGGGCTCCCGATTTAATTCATTGCCACGGCTGGATGACAAGTCTTATTCCGTTATATCTTAAAACATCATATAAAGACGAACCTCTTTTTGAAAACTCGAAAGTAATTACTTCAATTTACAATGATTGTTTTGAAGGTAGTTTAGATGAGAGTTTCTCGAAAAAAGCAATGATGGATGGAGTGTCTGATGATGATCTAAAAAACTTTGTTACACCTACTCATTCTAGTTTATGTTCTGCAGCAGCCTCTTGGTCGGATGGTGTCATTGTTGGTGAAGAAGGTGCAGAAAAAATAATTGAGAATATTAACAAACCAACATTACAATATCAAGGGGTAGATTATATTGATGCTTTCAATGACTTTTACGAGGAGATATTAGCTGAAGAAGTAGTATTGGCAGAATAATTTCATGAAAGAAAATAATCCATTTTATAAAATGCGGAAAGTGTTAATCCTTTCCGCATCTTTTTTGCTCTTGCTCCAAGCATGCAAAAAAGATGGCGAACTAGTCCCGGAATTCGAAGAAAACACCATCTTTTATTTCTTTAGTGATACTACCAAAATTGTTACTGAAGTAAAGCGCAGCGACCCTCTTGAGGTAGCCGCAACTCAAATTCCAACCGGGTTAGTGGGAGAATATAGAGACTCCTCATTTGGGTATACTAAATCCATTATTCAAATTCAACCTTTACTTTCCACAAATTCACTTGTTTTTAGTGATAGTGTTAATACGGTAGAGGTAGACTCCGTGATTCTAAGTCTTGAATATGGCGGCTATTTCGGAGATACTAGTATTGCGCAAACTTTTGACGTTTTTCGGATAGATGAAGAATTAGACAGTGCAACATATCGTTCTAACACGAATATAGCAGTACAATCTACTCCTTTAGCATCTCATAACTTTATCCCAAATCCGACAAAAAAGACCTTTATTTTGCAGCCAAATAATTTTGGAACAAGCGAACTTATTGAGGTTAGTTCTCAATTAAGAATAAACTTAGGGAAAGCATTGGGAGATGAAATTATAGCAAAGCAAGGAAGCAATGAGCTGGCAAACGATACAAGTTTTATAAGGTTCTTTAAGGGGTTGCAAATTATCCCCCAAAACAACCCAAGCATAACGGATAATGAAGCGGCAATTCTGTATTTTAGGTTGACTGCTACGAATACCAAAATGACTATTTATTACACTGACACGAGAGCTAATGATACGACTCAAAAGGCTGTTGACTTTCCTGTAAATATAAACAGTGTGCGATTCAGCACATTTGAGCACGACTACACCGGAAGTGCTGCAGAAACCGCTTTACAAACACAAAATACAAACTTTGCCTTTGCTCAGGCTATGGCAGGACTTGAAACAGTTATTAAGTTTCCTGATTTAAAATCACAACTTGGGGGTAAAGTCTTAGTAAACAAAGCAGAACTTATTATCCCCGCAGTAAATGGAAGCTATTCTGAGAACGTAGGTAAAGCACAAGAAGTTACTGTTGCATCGCGAGATGCAGATGGAAGGTTTCAATTTATACCTGACGCATTAGTAAATTCTCAATTTTTTGGCGGAGAGTTTGATGCATCAAAAAACGAGTATAAATTAAATATATCCAGATATATCCAGAGTTACTTAAATGGTGGCCAGAATGACAATGGGTTAACTTTATTAGTAACGGGAGGCGCTGTAAGTTCAGAACGAGTGGTGGTTTTTAACGAAAGCAACAGCAGCAACAAAATTAGATTAAATTTATACTATACAAATATTGAACAATAATGTGTGGAATTGTAGCATATATTGGGTACCGACAAGCTTTCCCTACTATCTTAAAGGGGCTAAAGAGATTAGAATATAGAGGATACGATAGTGCGGGTATTGCTTTACTAGATAACGATTTGAATCTTTATAAAAAAGCAGGGAAAGTTTCTAATCTTGAGGAGTTTGCTCAAAACAAAAACTTGAATTCGACGATTGGTATTGGTCATACTAGATGGGCAACTCACGGAGCTCCAAATGACGTAAACGCACACCCTCACAAAAGTGGGAACGGTAGATTAGCAATCATTCACAATGGAATTATTGAGAATTATGATTCCTTGAAGAAAGAACTAATCAAAAGAGGTCATACATTCGAAAGTGATACAGATACGGAAGTATTGATTCATTTGATTGAAGACATCATTGATAAAGAAAATGTTTCTTTAGAAGAAGCCGTGCGTTATTCCTTAAATGAAGTAATTGGCGCATATGCTATTGTCATCATTGATAAGGAGAACCCAGATAAATTAATTGCTGCTAGAAATAGCAGCCCTCTTGTAATTGGAATTGGAAAAGATGAATTCTTTATAGCTTCTGATGCGACACCCATTATTGAATTTACAAAGAACGTTGTCTATTTGGACGATGAACAAGTTGCAATTATAGAGAGAGGTGAAGAAATTAAGATTGTTGACATAGCTAATAAAGCAATTACCCCTTACATTCAAGAGTTAGAAATGAACTTGGAAGCCATAGAAAAAGGTGGCTACAAACATTTCATGTTAAAAGAAATATACGAGCAACCGCAATCTATTCGAGCTAGTATGTTGGGGCGCTTAAATTCAAAAACAGGCAAAATCACATTAGCCGGTGTAGAAGAGTTTGAGTCAAAATTCTTAAATGCTGATAGGATTATATTTGTTGCCTGCGGCACATCATGGCACTCAGCCTTGGTTGGTGAATATATGATTGAAGATTTAGCACGAATACCTGTTGAAGTTGAATATGCCTCTGAGTTTCGATATCGAAATCCTATTATTTCTGAAAAAGACATTGTCATTTCCATTAGTCAATCTGGAGAAACTGCCGATACATTAGCCGCTCTTGAGTTAGCAAAAGAAAAGGGCGCTACGATCTATGGTATCTGCAATGTAATAGGCTCCTCCATTGCTAGGGCAACTGATGCGGGGTCTTATACCCACGCAGGTCCTGAAATAGGAGTTGCATCAACAAAAGCGTTTACTGCTCAAATTACAATTTTGGCCTTAATGGCGTTAACTCTTGCTCAAAAGAAGGGTAGCATTACTAAAACACGCTACCAAGAACTAACGAATCAGTTAAATGATATTCCAAACTTAGTAGAGAAAGTATTAGAGTCAAATGAGCAAATTAAATACATTGCAGAGCAATATAAAGACGCCGCTAACTTCTTATATCTAGGAAGAGGGTATAACTTTCCTGTCGCCTTAGAAGGTGCTTTAAAATTGAAAGAAATTTCCTACATCCATGCTGAAGGATACCCTGCCGCCGAGATGAAACATGGGCCTATTGCTTTGATCGATGAGAACATGCCAGTTGTTGCTATTGCTACGAGAATTGCCAACTATCAAAAAGTAGTAAGTAATATTCAAGAAGTAAAAGCGAGGAACGGGAATATTATTGGCATTGTAACTAAAGGTGACGAAGCTGTTAGAGCAATATCTGAACACGTTATAGAAATCCCTGAGACCGACGAGTTTTTAGATCCGTTGATTTCAGTTATACCGTTGCAATTACTTTCTTATCACATTGCAGTAATGAGAGGGTGTAATGTGGACCAGCCGAGAAACTTAGCAAAGTCGGTAACAGTGGAGTAGCAGAAACAACCGGTTATCCTTACCCCTTAAAAATCATTGTAAGATTCTCATTTTCAGTAACTACTACCAAATTGTGGGAATCAAATTATAGTGAATATCAACAGTATTTATACACCCGAATTTGTGAATATAAACATCATTTTCTTACACCTATAGGGTATAGAAAGATATCTCAAATCTTCAATGAAGAAGGGTTAAAAACACCTCGAGGAAGTACTTTTAAGAACAATCATATTCACTCTATCTACAAAAAAGGTAAGATTAGAGAGGAAAGAATGAATAGAGAAGATATTGTTGAGGTAGGTCAGGTTCATATAGAACCTATGTAACTCCTCATTTATAACAAACTCACATAACGTTATCCCCTACTCCACTTTTTAGGATTATCCCCAACCTCCTTCAATCCCTTACCCCCCGTTTGAACATCTCTCAGAAAATAAATTGATAAATTCTGTGAGTTTTTATGTTTAATCGTTTTACTCCAATACTTATTGGTAGTGAACAATCCAAATCCTACAGTTAGTAGGTACTAATTAAAAATTATTTATAAGGAATAAACCCAGTAATGGGATTGATATTCTTATACCCAATAACAACAAGATGAACAGTAAACAACAAGATGAACTAACACAATGGTTATCAAATAAGAACTATAATTTCTATGTGACAACCACATTCAAAAACAAGTTATCCGATGAGACAATCAATAGAAAGATGGAACATTTCAGTAACCATTACCTAATTGAAGAACTGTTTTGGGTAAGAGAGTATACAACAGATAGAAAACCACACATCCATATGGTAATTAAAACAAACAAGATTCTTAAATCCTACAACAAACTTCCCAAATTACTCAAGGATTGGGGTAATACGGATTTTAGATTATTCGAGAAATCAAAATCTACTCGATGTATATCGTATTTAAATAAAGAGTATCACCATCAGAACTCACTATGGGGAATCAAATAACAAAGGAGAATAACAATATGAAGAAAGATACAGGTCAACTACATGGGGAGTTAATGAACTCACTCTACCAGTTCACAAAGGATATTGGAATACATCTACCACCAGATAAAATAGAACCCACTACAACCTCTCTAATAGATGTATTCATTAACTACGAGAGATATAGAGAATCAATCCTTGAGAATGGTAAGAAAGTATTAGGGAAGTCAATTGGGATGTTACCCATTGAAAAACAAGAACTAATCAAACAAAAAATGAAATCTAAAATGAAGGATTCAGATGAATAACATAAAATCTAAGATTGAAATGTCCAACAGAATCACCCAAACATCTGAAGATATCTTAAACAGTATCAAAACTCAAAACATTGATAGATTCAGAGAAAATCTTCAGTTGTTCATTATACAATTTAAATTATATAGAGACCAGATAGGAGATGAATATGAACGAAGATAAACTACTAACTAAATATCAAGTGATGGATTACCTCAACATCAGTAGACGTCACTTTGAGAAATTGGTAACGGAAGAAAACCTCCCCATCATTAAGATTACTCAGAATAAGAGGTATGTAAGAAGTTCTCACCTTAACCGATACATTGATGAACGAACCATCAATAAACCTCAGGAGACGAACCAAGAATCAGAACCTGAAGAATCATTCCAATGGAAGAATATTTGGGGTAAGAATTGAAACTTGTGATTTTAATTATAACTATCTAAAGGAATGGATTATCCTTTTTGAGACTAACATTGAAGTAAAACTTGGGTTGTTCTTTTGAAAGGGATTGTAGTTTGTATTCGAATTCATGACGTCCTTTTTTTATTGAGTTTAATACTTCAAATTGTAGAACAAAACCCTGTAATGAAAAATCATCTAATTTTTCAGAAAATACATAATTCCCTAGAAAGGTATACTTTTTATAAATTAGAAAAAAACTATATGGGAGTTGTCCGTTCTCTACCTTTACTCTCTCTCCAATTTGTGATTCGAAGGTATTATCATCATCTAATATGTATTCTTCCTCTTTGTTTTCCACTATTTCAACATTCTTATGATGTTTTGAAAACCGTATCATTCTATAAATAAAGAATACAAAAATCAGTATCCCGATTCCAATAAATATTTCCATAAAAATCTAAATAATTAGTCAAATTGTTTTGTTTCTCCTTTAGTTCCACGTGACAAACTTGTCATTTCTCCATTCCAATTAGTTAACATTACTTTTAACATATCATTGTCCCCTAATTCTAACATCATTTTATTATCTAATGGTTCTTTTCTTATTTCTTTATACTCCAATTCTCCATTTACTTTATTAAAAACGACCCCCCTAGTATCTCCTAAATCATGAAATTCGAATTTAGTTGTTGTGTTAATATTAGTCGACCCTGTAATTAAAAAGATTAATAAAATCCCACAGATTCCTGACAGTACTCCGATTGTAAAGTTTTTCTCAATTTTCATAGTTTCAATTTTTTGTTCAATTCAAATCTAACTAAAAATATTCTTATTGAAGAAAACGTATAGGGGTACTATTTAACTGTAAACCGATTCAAACCTTTTCGTTGGGTTTGAAAATGGGTGGTTTATATGTCGAAGTCAGGTTTTTATAGTTGGGAGAAAACTAACCTTAATTTCTCCTTAAAATCAATGTTGAAGAAGTTAGTATCACCATTTAAGAAACTCTTTAGTAGGTTGAAAATGAATACGAAGAGAATAGATGATTTGAATGGGGTATTGAAGAGGATGGTTAACTAATACATCAAATGTTGTTTTGATTTATCTCTCCAACCTGATTGATTTTTATACTTCACAAAGAATATTTTCAAATCACATTGATTTTCATATTCAACTACAAACACCTTTACATCAGATTGATTTTCATACTCCACTACAAATACCTTAACATCATATTGGTTAGAGTAATCAACTGAGAATACCTTTTGAGAATAGGATGTTAGTGGTAGTAGAAACAATATGAAGAGGATGTGTTTCATTTGTACTTTATTTATTTTTCATCTTATGGACCACATTGAAAGGATTAAACCTCGTAGTGAGGTTGTCCTCAGGATAAACTAATACTATATCACCATTACTCCTTTTCGTATATGAAAAATGGATTTTAGTTGGTTTTCTGAGTGGATAATCATGAAACCCTTTCAACTTTATCCAATTGTCTATCTCCTTATGATATAGGTCGTAACCTTTTTTAAAACCATCTATCTGAATTCCATTATCATCACAGGGAGACCCACAAGTCGTCTTAACTTCGACTCTATTTGTTCTTGACAACAAAACAATAACCTTAACACCTCTACATTTAAAATACTTTAAAGAATCATCAGGGTTGATTCCTAGTCGATACTTATCCTCACTACAACTTTGAACTGTTAACTTCATTATCACCGTTCATTACTTTCTCAACCCCTTAGTATTCTGATTGATTTTATACATCTGATAGGTTTGGATACCTGTCAGTAGGTTGTTGAATTTAACTGATGAATTGATACTCTCAAGGGATTGAGATACAGAGTGGTTTAAATCATCAATCGAAGAAGAAGTCACGTAAGACATTTCTTGAAGTTCTAAAATTAAATTTGACTCCATTCGTTGAACACTAAGAATAAGATCACTGATTCCCTCTTCGACATTTTTCAATCTTTCGGAGACTTCAGTCTCCCAGGTTGAATTGAATATCCCTAATTTATCTAACTTCTCATAGATTTCATAGAAAGTGATTTTATCATCCCGAATAAGAGAATCAATCATATTAAGAGAATGAAAAAATAATAGATTCCACAAATAAATCTGATTTTCCAATAGTCCAATAGAATCCTTCAAATTAAAGTTCTTATGGTACACATCAATTATTCTCTTACATTCTGACAATGACATATCAGTTTTACGACTCAAACTCTTTGCTCTGTCGAACTTTGATTTATCATCAACACTATATTCTTTAATTTCATCAAAAATGTTTTTGATGTTTGATTTTTTTGTATCTAAATAATTCTTAATTTTTATAAATGATTTAATATAATTATCTCCTTTCCCCTGTATAATATCCTGATTCTTCCTGATAATTGTGTTTAATTCATCTTCCCCTTCAAAAATGTCTATCTCACCATTGTTATCCTTATCAATTTTTCTGAATAAGGTCTTTTTTAATGAATCTACTTGTTTTGTTTTCTTTTCAAGATCACTCTTTTTTGTTTTCAATTCCACCTCTTTTTCCTTTAGTAGTTCATTATTGAACATAGTTCCAATATATGAGAGTATATCATTGATGAGGGGTGAATTGAATGATAACTTATATTCGTGTGAAGAGTCGAAAGTATGACTACTACGTCCTAATCTAAAATTTGAATCAGTATATTTAAATATGAAGGAATTATCTTTATTCTTGAAGGTAATCAAATAATATCCTTCATTGGTTTGTTTATTTCTTTTAAAAATATCAAATTTTATCTCTTGAATTAGTTTATCCCAATCGTATGGGGACGGTTTACCAGAGAGTAATTCCTTTTTCCCATTTATTATTGTGATATCGGGGTAATTTAGTCTTGATTGAAATCCTTTTTTCAACGGGGAATAGTTTGCGGGGGGGAAAAATAAAATACCTTCATCTCCATCAATTATCCCAAATAATAATTCTCTTTTAAGTATCGTACCTTTATAACTCACATTCCCAAGTGGGAATATTTGACCTTGTGGGGTATTTTCTTTTTTAATCAATTGTTCTCGAATTTGAGTATTCCAAATATTTGTTCTAAACATTTTCGGTTTGATCAGATCTCTAATACTATCTAAGTCATGGTAATTGGAACTCCCTTTATAACTCACTTTGATATGTCGAATGATTTCAAATGGATTATCAAAACTTTCTAAGGTATCTAAAATAGACTCAAAATTATTAGAACCATTCTGACGTATTTCTTTTTCTTCTTTTTCCTTCTGAAGTCTTTCCTTTTCTTCTTTGGTAACTGGAATACTTTCTTCAAGATTGGTACCCCCTAATTCTTCGTCATCAACGGGTGTCAATGTTGGAGGATTTTCTTTAAGAAAGTTTTGAAAATCTTTAAATATTTGATATCCAAACTTAGAATCATTCCCAATAACGTTCCCGATTTTTAAACCATCAAATAATATGTTCCCTTTACCCACAAAACCTTTTTCCTGTAAGGTGAATTTTAAGACTTGTTCATAAGAGAATATTTTTCCTGTGGAACCATTAGTGTAATTGGAAATTATACTACCATCCTTTAATACGATTATTGAATTTTTAAATCCAAAAACTATTTCATCATACTTTTCATCGATTCTATCTTTAAGTTCTTTTGGTGATGACCATCCACTGTATTGGTTTTTTATTTCCGTTTTTAGTACGATTAAATTTTTACCAAAAGTATTTTTATCGTTTTTGTGTTTATCAATGAATTCTTGAAAGTTACTTTTTACACTTTTGGGTGTGGAATTATTTTGTCCTTCTTCTTTGATTTCACTAGAACTCCCTTTCTGTTGAATCATCCCTTTCAGTATAATCTCACATTCATCATCTGGAACACCCAACTCTTTAGATTTTCTAAATATTACTTCTCTTTCCTTATCGGAAATTACTCCATCAACCAAACAGAGTTCTATGAATTTTATAAGTTGTTCGTTCATGTTTATTTCTTTAAATTGAGGGGTATCTGTTCTACCACGTTGAGGTTTGTTTTATTTAATCTGAATAGTTTCATCCTCTTAATTTATAAACATCAAGATACAAATTTTAAATAAAAACTTTCCGATTGGTGGAAGAGGATGAGTATCACTTAGGGGGTGGGGGGGGGTACTATTTAACTGTAATCCGAACCAAACCTTTCCATTGTGTTTGAAAGTGGGTGGTTTATATGTCGATGTCAGGTTCTTATAGTTGGGTGAAACCTAACCTTAATTTCTCCTTAAAATCAATGTTGAAGAAGTTAGTATCTCCCTTTAAGAAGTTATTCAGTAGGTTAAAGTTGAATACTAAGAGTATTGATGGGTTGAATGGAGTGTTGAAGAGGATGGTTGGTTAACTTGATACGTTCTTGTATTTCTGATTGATAAGAAACATGGTGTAATCAAAGTTTTAATTTTTTCCCAATAGGGATTAAGATAACGAGTAGAATTATATAAACATAAAATGGTAAATCTTCTAATATTTCATTTACGAGGTTCAAAAACCCACCCATAAAAACAATAACTCCTCCAAGTATTATATATCCACTAATCCTGTTTTGAACTTTACTTCCTAACAACATTAATACTATTCCTAATACAATAAAAGATATATTAAATTCCCAATTTATCCCATTAATAATTTCCATAATATTTCAAATTTATAATTTCATTTCTCCTACTTTACCGAAATAATAAAGTCTGAGACATTTGTTCTAGTATTCAATTAATTTCTGTTAGGTATGAATAGTGAATTGAAAGAGGAATATCTGGGAAAAACTAAACTTCCCTTAACTATCAATATAATGTAACCCCTGTTTAAATTTAATTAATTCCTTCCTACTAAACACTAACATAAACACTGATTGAAATTGGGTATTCTTTTCATATTCATAATCAGAATAGTCAGGAATAAAATCAAGGAGTTCAACTACTAATCTATTAGATAATGACGTTCGTTTTAAAAAATTTTTAGATCCACTACAGTTATTGAATGACCCAATATCAATTTTAATTGTATCTCCGTTTATTTCAACATTATCATCAGTGGGAAAGTAATTAAAATTAAAAACCCTTTCTTCCCACTTATCCCAACTGAATATTATCTTCTCTATACTTTCAATGGTTTTACCGTTAGTATGAATAGTCACGAAAAGACTATATCCATTATTTCCTAACTCTCGACTTAATTTTAATTTATGACCTTTCTGAACTCCTTCATCTTCCGGATTGTTATCTGGATTATTGAATTCTTTTAAATTCACCTCTTGAGGTATTTTATGACTGTTTCGTATTTTTCTGTTTTTCCATAAATAATATATGAAATACAGTACAACGGGAATAATTAAATACTTCATTACAAATGATTAAATGTAAATAATTTGTTTATTATGAAATAAAGAAATAGAATCACCAGATATGAAAACCCAAAAGAAAAAAACACTCCAAACAAAATCCCCAAACCCTTACCTCTTAAAGATGGTATCCCTTTTTTCAAAACCTTAATTCCTCTTATTAAATCTACAATCGATTTAAAAACAACCATCTTAAAAATTCCTGTTTTAGAATCAAGATAACCTTTATAATACATAGGGTCTTTGGATCCAACTACAAAATCGGATATAATCAATAAAATATTTGATAAAAAATAAGTAATAATCAGAATTGTCATTTTCGATTTTTTTGTTAGAACCCTAAGATAAAATACTACCTTCGTCTTCTTATTTTTTAATTAACCATTGGAGAAATTCTTTATCTGTTTTTCCAATTATTTCTTGTCAATATTCCTCTAATTTTTCACTTTCAATTTCAGAGAAATTTGTAAGTTATGTTTTGACTAAAAAGAGTTGAAAAATCAAAAACCAAGTTTTTTTTTGATTTTCTCAAAAAGAGTTGGATAAAACACTTTTCTTATTTCCTCCCAAAGTTCAGGGTCGTTAATCTGTAAAAAGAGATTGATATGGTTTATGGAAGAAGACTTTGTAATAGTAAACATTGTATAAACACCTAACTTCTCTTTTAGGTCTTGAGGAGTTTGAATTTTTTTTAAAATATCCTCTAATGTATCATTAGTACTTGAAGTTATCATAACTTGTTTTTTGAAATTTATCGTAAATATAAAAAAAGTATAATAGAATTTACTGATTTAAAGATTGACCGATATATGATAATATTAAAAGTGTAACCCCCTAGTATCTCCTAAATCATGAAATTCAAATTTAGTTGTTGTGTTAGGATTGGTCGACCCTGTAATTAAAAAGACTAATAAAATCCCACAGATTCCCGACAGTACTCCGATTTTAAAGTTTTTCTCAATTTTCATGGTTTCAAATTTTTTGTTCAATTCAGTTTTAACTAAAAATATTTTTATTGAAGAAAAGGGGGTAGGGGGATTTCTTAGGACCCCGATATAAACCTTTGGATAGAGTTTGAAAACGGGTAATTAAGAAGATGGTCTCCTAATACATCAGATGTTGTTTGGATTTATCTCTCCAACCTGATTGATTCTTATACTTCACAAAGAATATTTTCAAATCACTTTGATTAGAGTATTCAACAAAATATATCTTCTTATTTGATTGATTAGGGTAATCTACAAAGTGCCATAACCCATTGTTACCATCCGATTGATTTGGAGAATCTACTTTGAACACCTTTAAATCACATTGATTTTCATACTCTACTAAATATACCTTAATATCAGATTGGTTAGGGTACTCAACTGAGAACACCTTTTGAGAGTATGAAGTTAATGGGAGTATGAATAATAGGATTAAGAGGTGTTTCATCAAGTGAGTGTTTTATTATAATACCAAACTTAACAAACCTCAGGAAATACCCCAAGAATCAGAAACTGATGATTTTAAATGGGAGAATATTTGGGGGAAGTGATGATAAATTAAAACTAAAAATTCTTCAATTATTAATTTTATAGTTTATTATATTTTTTAGAATTCCCCTTAGATTTTTCAATCG
>JAOKCF010000014.1 GCA_028245195.1 Vicingaceae bacterium
TTAAGCACAGGTTTTTTGCCCGTGAGATTAGAAGAAATTTATCTCTAGCAAGAAATTTTGGTAGCTCTCAAATTAGCAATCTTGAGTCTGGGTACTATAAACTATTTTCTTTTGGGAGTGGCAACTAAAAAATGTAAATTAGACTAGTAAAGTATGGTGAGTTTTGTCAAATCTCTTTTACTGCAAATAATTCTAAAAAGCTCTATGGTGGGGAAGATGTGGGGAAACAAAAAAGGCAATCACCTATTGTATAGATAATTACCTTCTTTTATTGTGACTCGTCTGGGGTTCGAACCCAGGACCCCATCCTTAAAAGGGACGTGCTCTACCAGCTGAGCTAACGAGTCATTTTTTTTCGGACGGCAAAGATACCCGTCATGATTAATATGACCAAGATTTTTTGTCTTTTTTTTTTCAAAAAATGCACATTTTTTTTGAATAGCTGAAAATCAGATTAGTTAATGATTTTTGCTCTCGTAAAAACAGCATCTCGGTCCATTAAAAAGCGATAAGTGGCTAGTGTTCTAAGCTTAGTAGCTCCCAAGTTTTCAATAACATGAATCATTTTTGGGTTAAAGTCACCAATCCATGTAATCACTACATCTTTATAACTTCCATTCGCATTTACAACGCGCTTGCATTCATCAAAAATAGCACCTTCTAGTCCTTTTCCTTGAAAATCTGGATCAATGCCAAATGCCAATCCAAAAAAGGTAGTGCACGTTCCTCGTAGTTTATGGTAAAGAAATTTTAATTTACCCCACCAGTTCAAATTCCCATTTATGTATTTAAATATTTGATTAATTTCGGGTAAGGCAATAAAAAAACCAACAGGACGACCATCGTAATAAGCAAAGTGAATGAGGTCTTCATCTAAAATGGGTTTTATTGTATTCATGATGGTCATTGCTTGGCGCTTTTCCATTCCTACAAACCCTTCGTGCTTTACCCAGGCTCTGTTGTATATGGTTCTGAAGTCCTCAGCGTATTTTTCTAAATTGTTTTTCTTAATTGTATCAAAAGTGAACTTAGGGTCCTTTCGAATTCTAACAGATTTCTCTTTGAGTAATGGTATTAATTCATCGGTAGTATTGCGGTAAAAAATAAATTGTTCGTAATACTTTTTAAAACCATAGTTCTCAAAGAAGGGTACATAATATGCGGGATTGTAATTTTGATTATAATAGGGAGGAAACTCAAAATTATCAGTAATTAGTCCCCAGTATTTATCCTTTTCTCCAAAATTAACCGGCCCTTCAATAGTGTCCATTCCCTTGCTCTCAATCCATTTTTTTGCTGTATCAAATAATGCAAATGCTGCTGCCTCATCTTCTATGCATTCGAAAAAACCTATACCACCAATTTTAGTATTCGATTTTTTATTGGCTTTTTCGTTAATGAAGGCAGTAATTCTCCCTATTGTTTTGCCTTCTTTTTGCAGTATCCAACGGTCCGCCTCACCGTGTCTAAAAAACTTGTTAATTTTCTTATTGAACACTTTTTCAATGTCTTGCTTTAAGTGAGGTACCCAGTTTTTATCATTTTTATAAATGTCAAAAGGCAATTGGTGAAATTCTTTTTCAGTTTTAGCGTTATTAACTGTTGAGATTGTCATGCTTAGTTTAAATTTGGAAGTAAAAAACAAAACTAAGAAAGCTTAGTTTAGCAAAGAAGTATGGAAAATAAGGTTGTAATAGTTACAGGCGCTTCTTCTGGGATCGGAAAAGCTACTGCGTTATATTTTGCCAAAAAAGGCTCCAATGTAGTGCTCGCTGCTCGCTCAGAAGGTAAGTTGAATGCTGTAGAAGAAGAAATTTCTAAACTAGGGGAATCCTGTCTTTGTGTGCCATGTGACGTTTCAAAACCTGCTGATTGTGAGAATTTGATTTCGAAAACAATAGAAAAGTTTCATAAAATTGATGTTCTCATCAATAATGCAGGAATTTCAATGCGTGCTATTTTCAATGAAACTGATTTGAACGTTATTCGAGAAGTTATGGACATTAACTTTTTCGGGATGGTGAATTGCACTAAATATGCACTGCCTTATATATTGGAAAATAAAGGAAGCGTAGTTGGAGTTTCTTCCATTGCAGGCTATGTGGGTTTACCTGCAAGAACAGGTTATTCTGCTTCTAAGTATGCAATGCACGGGTTTTTAGATGCTTTAAGAATTGAAAACATTGAAAATGGCCTGCATGTGTTAGTTGCGTGTCCAGGATTTACCGCCTCAAACATTAGGACTTCTGCGCTAACTGCAGATGGCACGGCTCAAGTAGAGTCGCCTCGATCTGAGGCAAAAATGATGCAACCAGAAGAAGTAGCTACAGACATTTATAAAAGCATTGCAAATAGAGATCAAAGCTTGGTCTTAACGAGTGAAGGGAAGTTAGCCGTTTTTCTTTCGAAATGGGCTCCTAAGTTTCTGCAAAGAATGGTGTTTAGAGAAATGAAAAAAGAACCCGACTCTCCATTGAAATGAATTATCCCATTTTTATAATTGGTTTCATGGCTTCCGGTAAGACATTAAAAGGTAAGGAGTTATCTAGAAAACTCAATGTTTCGTTTGTAGATTTAGATCATAAAATTGAATTACAAAAAAATCAAACTATTTCTAGTATTTTCGAAAATCATGGGGAAGAACACTTTAGGAAAGTTGAAGCCGAAACGCTGCGATCAATACCAAAACAAGAGAATGCAATTATTGCCTTAGGAGGAGGAACACCGTGCTTTCATAATAATATGAGTTACATCAATGAATTTGGAACTACAGTTTATTTGAAACGATCTGAATCAATAATTTTAGGTCGTTTAAGACAGAGCAAACAAAAAAGGCCTTTAGTAGCTAACTTATCCGATCAAGAGTTGAAGTCATTTATCACAAAAATCTTAGGCCAAAGAGCTCGTTTTTACGAGAAGGCACAAATAGTTTTTGATGCAGATAATGGTAAAATGTCCGACCTGTTACAAACGCTACAAGAGTAGCTTGTTTCTATACTAAATGTCATATTCAGGCAATACTTAATTTTTATAAATCCAACTTATAGGATTTAATTTAATCGCTTTTCCTGATCCTTGAGCCTTCCAAATTTCGAAGTGCATAGTTGATGTGTTTTCACCACTTTCGTTCATTAGTACCCCTAAATCTTGTTTGGTAATAAGTTTATCTCCTGAAGAAACAAATACTTCTTTAAAGTAAGAGTAAAGTGTGAAGTACTCTCCGTGACTTATCAATACCACTTTACCCTGACCTGGAATAATAATAACATTAGAAACAGTGCCATTAAAACTTGATCTTCCAATATTTCCTTTTTTTGTTGAAATATCAATCCCATTGTTTTGCACGGTGACATTAGCTAGAGTAGGGTGGGCGTTATTCCCAAATTTAGAAACAATGACGCCTTCATTTACTGGCCAAGGTAATTTACCTTTATTAGTCGTAAAAGAATTACTTAATTCTCTTGCTTCAGGAGTCATTGGAAAACCTTTTTCAGACTTACCCTTCTTTGCAGCAGCTTCCCTGGCCTTGCGTATCTCTTCTGCAATTATTCTTTCAATTGCTGCATTCACTTTCTTTTGATCTCGTCTCTTTTTATCTAATTGAGATTTCAATTCCTTTTCTTTTCCCTTTAAGCTGGAAACTACGTTTTCCTTTTTCGATTTCTCTGACGCTAAGACGTTTCTTTCATTCAATTCTGCTTTCAGCAGGCCCTCATTACTTTTTCTAATGGCTTCTAATAACTTTATTTGCTCATCGATTTCAAGTTGTTCTTGCTTAATACGTTCAGCTTGCTCTTGTCTGAATCGAGCATATTGCTGAAAGTATTTGAGTCGCTTATATGCTTGGTTGAAGTTGCTTGCAGAAAAGAGAAACATCAACTTATTGTAACTGCTGCGATTCCTATAGGCTTTGCGAATCATTTCAGCGTACTCAGCTTTTAAAATTGTAAGGTTAGATTCAAGACTATCTACTTTTGAGATTTGAATGGCTATATTGTCATTCAATAGTTTAATTTCTTGCTTAATGGTTTGAATAAGTATTTGACGGGAAGAGATTTTCTTATTCAATTGTTGCAATTGACTGAGAGAAGTTTTCTTTGTTTTCTCCGTCTCTTTCAATAGCTTATTCGTGTATTGAATTTCTTGTTGTAGCTTTTTTTTCTTATTCTGCAATGAACTTTTTGATTGAGCAAAGCCATTCAATAAGATTCCTCCAAACAAGAAGAATAAAAGAAAAACATGCTTAATAAAATACTTGTTCATATTTGGGCGAAATATTGAATGAGAATTTTAGAGGACCCTCCAAAGATACCTTAGAATATTGTAAATTGACTTTTGCAGGTTTTTCAGATTGGAAATCGAAATTTAAAATACTAGGGAGAGATTGATTATCAACTCCAATAAATTTCTCGTACTCTCCCGTAAGAAAACGATTTGCCGTTAAATCAGAAAAAATAAAATTACTTACCTTGAACGTACTTTGGTCAATCCAAAGGCTCACGACTTCTTCTTTTTGTTTTTCGATTCGCTCTGGCTTTTGGTCTATGTTTTTTACTTTTCTCTTTTTCAGGTTACCAAGGTAATACCTGTCTTTATCAATAGAAAGGGTAACTTTTTCATCATGTTCAAAATCTATTGCATTACCAATCAATATTGCTTGAATTGTTCGGAATTCTAACTCTACGTTAAACCCTTCATTAATGTACTTATAATCTCCAATAAAGTAATTTCGGTCTATCCTGTTCATCACTTTTATTGAGTCTCTAGTAATCATTACTCGAGCCACTTCAATGCCTAAGGCGGGAGTTATGGAAACCCAAATCAAGCTGTCCTTTCGAATACGAATGTTTGCTTTAAAAGGTGTTTTCTTTCCATCCTGATACAATTGAATCCCTGCTTTTAACGTAAGGTGTTCAAATTGGAACTTATTCATATCTAATTGCTGAAGAAGATATTCGGTTCTATTAACTTTCAAGTCTTTCTTCTTGGCTTTTTGTTGCAGTTTACAAGATGATAGAACTATCAAGAGAATTAGAGCAAGTATTAGTTTAAAACGACTATTCATAATAGATTTTATCTGTTATCTTTTTATCGATCTTTTTTGAAGTACTTCCTGATTTTTTTGCCTTTTCCCAAAACTCAACGGCGGCCTCTAATTCTCCCAAGTGAAATAAAATGTCACCCTTATGTTCCAATAACTCTCCACTTGGTTCGGAAGAATTATCAATTGCTTTGTTAATCCAAATCTTGGCATTTTCATATTGTTTTAATTGAAAAAGAATCCAGGCATAAGTGTCTTGAAAGGAAGCTTGATTGGGTGCTAAATTGTTTGACTTTGCTGACATTTTTTTGGCCTTTTCCAAATCCTCATTTCTTAGTGAAAGATAGTAACTGTAATTATTAAGTACGATTAAGTTCTTCGGGTCTATGCTCAATGCCTGATCATAGTTTTTATCCGATTTTGCATCATCATTGATTTCATGATAGGCATCTCCTAAAGAGCTGTAAAATTGACTTTTCATGGAGGGGTTGTCCAAAACCAAGTCTTTTCCTAATTCCAAATACTCAATGGCCTTTTCGTTATCCCCTTGTTGACTTAATCCAATTCCATAGGTCAAATAAACGGTTGGTTGATTCGGGAAAAGCTCAATTGCACGTTTGCTATAGTCGACTAGCAGAGCAGTATCTCCTTGATCGGCAAAAATGAATATTAATTGATTCCAAACTGGAAACCGACTACTGTCTAACGAAATGGTTGATATGTATGATTGTTTTGCAGCCTCTATTTGGTTATCAAAGTATTGAAAGTCTGCCAGCAGGGCAAGCGATTTTGCATTTTCAGGATGCGCCAATGCAATTTTTTGACACAAACCGATGCCTTCTTGCTTTAGCTCTTTATTTCTGCTGTCTACATCGTAAAACGTGAGTAAATATTTGATCTTTTCGTCAATGTCCATTTCCGGATTCAAGAAAGCCTTACTCAAATTTTCAATGTGCTTCTCATTCTCTCCCTCTTGCCTGTAAAATTCTGCCATAGAAAACTGCAGTTTATAATTGGTAGAATCCAATTGTTGCATTTTTTCATAAACCTTTAGCGCTTCTTTCTTTCTTCCATTTAACGCGTAAGTATCGGCAAGCGTCCCGTAATAGTCGATTTCATTGGGGTACGTGTCAATTAATTTTTGAATTTCAGCAGCAGCAGCATCCACATCGTTATTTGAAAGGTGCACTCTTTGCTTCAAAAACGAAACTTCTTCCGTTACTCCTAGTTCTTCCTCAATTTGGTTTATAACTTCCAAACCTTCTGCCTTTTTACCATTGTTAAATAGAAGTTGGGCTAACTCATATTTTAACTCTATCCGTTTGGGCTCTTTTTCAATAAGGCCTGTGAATTCTTCTATGGCTTTGCTCGATTGCCCCAAATCTCTAAGCGCAGTGGCATATGAAATTCGAAACCAGAAATTTGATTTATCATTTATTACAGCTATTTCGTATTGCTCAAGAGCTAATTGAGGTTTTTCTTGGATGCTGTAAATGTTTCCCAATTCATAGTTTGCTGCAGCACTAGTCGGATTTATATCTAGGGCTTTCTGAAACAGCTTTTCTGAAGCTTCATAGTTTCCAAGAATCTTTTCTTTCGCAGCATCTGCATATGTTTCGCCAAATAATATTCCACGTAGCTCAGATTTATCATGCCCTTGTTCTTTTGGCAATTGAGCCGCATTTTTAGAACCTGAGCACGACCACAAAAAGGCTATCGTAAGCATGGATAAAAGGAGTTGTCGCATCTAATTATAGCTCGTTGTAATCACCAATGCTAATTTGTTTCGCCGATTTGTTGATTTTTACTTTGTTCCCAACCATTGATTTGGTGAAATTTAGACCTTTAATAGAAGTGTCATTTTGAATTATTGAATTCGAAATTATTGCATTTTCTATGGTGGTGTTTGCACCAACTGAAACATGAGGTCCAATTACGCAGTTTTTTAAACTTACATTTTCTCCAATATAACAAGGTTCAACAATAACAGCATTTTCAAGTTGAACTGAGGGGGAAACGATGTCTTGATCTTTGATAAACTCTAAAACTCGATGATTGGCATTTACAGTTGCGTCTTTATTTCCACAATCCAACCACTCTATTACTTGACCCGGAGCAAATTTAGTTCCTGCAGCTTTCATTCTTTCTAAGGCATCAGTAATTTGGTATTCACCTTTGTTAATCATCTTGTTATCAATCAAGTACTGTAGGTTATCTCTGAGGTATTCTCCATCTTTAAAATAATAAATACCAATAATGGCTAAGTCAGATACAAACTCCTGAGGCTTTTCTATAAAATCTGTAATGTTATCACTAGCATCTAGTTTTACAACTCCAAATACTTTAGGATCTGCAACTTGTTGCACCCAAATAATGCCATCTTTTGAATCGTCCAATTTGAAATCAGCCCGGAATAAGGTATCAGCAAAAGCAACAATGGTTTTTCCTCCCATCATTTCTTTAGCACATAAAATTGCATGCGCTGTTCCTAAAGCTTCTTCTTGGTAATAAATATTCCCTTTTGCTCCTAGGCTTTCTGCAACTTGAATAAGGTGATGTTCTACTTCCTTTCCAAAGTCCCCAATGATAAATCCAATCTCTTCTATCGGTTCATCACAAACTCCTGCAATATCCTCAACTAAACGCTGAACGATAGGTTTACCGGCAACCGGCACTAATGGTTTTGGAACAGTTAAGGTATGAGGTCTTAAGCGGCTTCCTCGACCGGCCATTGGCACAATAATCTTCATTCTATTTCTTTTTTATTATTCGCATTAAAGCTTTTTTATAGTTTTAATTGCGTCAATTTAATGGTTTCTTTATTTAACCCCGGTTGAACCAAAACCTCCGGCCCCACGATCTGTATCGTTCAATTCTTCTACTTCTACCCACTCAGCTTGCTCATGGGCTGCAATTACCATCTGTGCAATTCGCTCTCCATTTTCAATCACAAAAGTTTCCTTTGATAAATTCACCAAAATAACTTTAATCTCTCCACGATAGTCAGCGTCAATGGTTCCAGGTGAATTTAGAACAGTAATACCATGTTTAAATGCTAAACCACTTCTTGGCCTCACTTGTGCTTCATAACCTATTGGGATTTCCATAAAAAGTCCTGTTGGGATAATTACTTTTTCCAATGAACTAACACTTATAGGTGCTTCAATATTAGCTCGTAAGTCAATTCCAGCAGAGGCAGTAGTGCCGTAACTTGGTAAAGTATTTTGGGATTTGTTTATAATTCTAATTTTCATGTAGATAAAATTGCTTTTAAGCCTACGAAATTAGGGCTTTTTTAGGTTTTTCTAAAACAAATATAATAGAAAGGAATAATATTAAAATCAAGCTATTAACTCCGAATTTAAAAATGGATTCATCTTCTAAATTTAATAGAAAAGAAAGCAAATAAAATGCAAAGGCTAGACTTAAGTAGAAGAAAATGGACTTTAGAGGATAATTTATTTTATAGTGCTTTTGGCCAAGAAAGTATGAAACTGTAGCCATACTAAAATAACATGCTAAGGTAGCCCAGGCTGAGCCGGTATAGCCTAGTATTGGTATTAATAAAACATTTAAAACTATAGTTATAACAGCACCCATAACAGCAATATAAGCGCCGTATTTTGTCTTTTCATTAAGCTTATACCAAATAGATAAGTTGTAGAATATCCCAAAGAAAATATTTGCAAAAAGTAGAATAGGTACAATGTTTAGCCCATTCCAATACGCTTTATTGTTCACGAAATATTTTAATTGATCAAGATATAACATTACTCCAAGAAAAATAATGGAGCAAACGATTACAAAGTATTTCATAATCAAAGCATATGTTTCTTTGGCATCTTTCTCTTTTTCGTTCGAAAAGAAAAAAGGTTCGGCTGCATATCGGAATGCTTGAATGAATAGAGAAATTATTATTGATAGCTTATATACTCCTCCGTAAATACCTACTTGTTCTTTGACTTCGTACAAGCTCATTTGATCTAAGAGCAGCCATTTCAACAAAATCCGGTCTGAGGTTTCATTGATAATAATAGCAATTGAAGCAATTAGGATTGGACTGCTATAAATTAACAGTTCTTTAAGAAGTGGTCGGTCAAATATTAATTTTGACCTAAAAAAAGCAGGGGTAAGCAGTAGGAATTTAACTGCACTAGCAAATAGGTTAGCTATAAATACATAACCAATTCCAATCTCGGAAGAATATAAATTATCGATTAGAAAATTAGTTTCACCATTTTCAAACGCTGACATACAGTATCCTATCCAAAACCAGTTAAGCCCCACATTGACAACAATATTTGATACATTGACAGAAACAAAACGCATTGCCTTATTTTCTATTCTTAACCGAGCCAACGGGATGGAAGAGATGGCATCTAGCGCAACTATGAAGGCAAACCAAATAACATATTCATGATTGTCTGAATACTTTAGAAAGTCAGCAACTTCGTGCGAGAAAAAGGTGGCTAGGAAAATAAAGAGTGTAGTGCTTCCAAATAAGGAAAGTACTACAGTGCTAAAAATGTTATTTTTTGGGTCTTTGCTTTTTGTTTGAAACCTAAAGTATGCCGTCTCCATTCCGTAAGTCAGTAAAACGACTAGAAAGGATACGTAAGCATACATTTCAACTATTTCACCATATTCACTTGGTAAAAATTTTGATGTATGAAGGGGCACTAGAAAATAGTACAGCAGTCTGCCAACAATACTTGGTAGGCCATAAATTGCAGTTTGCCCTGCTAACTTTTGCAGTGCCTTCAAATGAAATATTTTGGTTGTAGTTCCAAAAGTGGAATTTAGTTGTTCGGGAAGTTAGCTTTTCGTTTTTCTATGAATGCGTTAGTTCCTTCTTTGAAATCTCCCGTCGCAAAGCAATTTGCAAATTCGTTTATTTCAGTTTTAAAACCATTTTCTCCATCTTTATAACCACTGTTTACTGCTCTTATTGCTGCAGCAATTGAAACAGAAGAGTTTTTTGACATTTTTTCACAAATTTCAAAGCATTTGTTCATCAATTCATTTTGCTCTACTACATGGTTAACTAAGCCACATTTTAATGCTTCGTCAGCTTTCATCATGCTGGCAGTAAATATTAGTTCAAAAGCTTTTCCCTTTCCAGCTAATTGAGCTAAGCGCTGAGTTCCTCCATAACCTGGAATAACACCTAAGCTTACTTCAGGTAATCCCACTCTTGCATTACTCGAAGCTACTCTCATGTGGCAGCTCATCGCTAATTCTAAACCGCCCCCAAGTGCAAAACCATTTACCGCTGCAATGACAGGTTTGTTGCACTTTTCTACTAAATCAAACAAAATATCTTGACCGTTTTTTGCCAATTCATGAGCCTCTTCTGTTGAAAAAGTATTAAACTCAGAAATATCAGCACCTGCGACAAAAGCTTTTTCACCAGAACCAGTTATTACTATAGACTTAATAGAGTCGTTTTTACCTGAAGCGGTAATTGTTTCACTTAATTCTTGAATAGTAGCCTTGTTTAGTGCATTTAATTTATCTGGTCGATTTATGGTTATAATTTGGGTGCTTCCTTTAAGTTCGATAAGTAAATTAGACATAGATATAATATTGTTTTAGGACAAATTTAATTTAATTCTTATGCTTTTGGTAGCTCGATTTGGAAAGTTGTTCCCACATTTTCGTTAGAAGTAAATGTGATTTTACCATTCATATGATCGACAATGCTTTTTGACATGGCAAGACCTAATCCAGTTCCAGATGACTTAGTGGTAAAGTTAGGTTCAAAGATACGTTCCGACTGCGTTTCAGTTATTCCCGTTCCATTGTCGTTAATCTTGACTAAATATGTGTTTTCTGCATCTTCAATGGAGACAATTATTGCGGGGCTCTCGTTATTTTCAGTAGCCTGAACTGCATTTTTTATCACATTGTTAAAAACCCGAAGTAATTGACCTTTGTCACCCATAATCGCAGCAGTTGATAAACTTTCTGGCACTTCCAGTTTTATCAATAAAGAGTGTGTATATAATTCTACAGCGTTTTTTAGAATAGGAATAATATCTAGTTGCTGTAATTCTTTACTAGGTAACTTGGCAAAAGAAGAAAAGGCCGTAGCGATGTTGCTTAATGTCTCAATTTGCTCAACTATAGTAGTGGTGGTGCGTTCAATTCGTTCTTTTAATTCATCACTGTTCATGTTTGCTGAACGCTGCAAATGCTGAATACTTAGCTTCATTGGTGTGAGCGGATTTTTAATTTCATGTGCCACTTGCTTCGCCATTTCTCGCCAAGCTACTTCTCTTTCATTTTTTGCTAACTCTTCTGCACTTTCGTTTAATTCTATTGCAATTCGGTTATATTCCTGAACCAATGCACCTATTTCGTCTTTACTACTCCATTCAATTAAATCTATGCTAGATCCTAGTTTTAATTTTGAAATTTGCTGCCGGATAAGCAATAATGGTTTTGAAAGCTGATTTATTAGTAGAACAGAAATAAGCAATGCAAGCGCAAATATTCCAACATAGATATTTAGAGTAGAGACCAAAAAATTAGAAATTTCCTTCTCTAATGCTCCTTGTTTAGCGAAATAAGGCAAATTTAAATAACCAATCACTTCATTGTCGAAATTCTTAAAAGGAATATAGGCTGAAAGGAAGCTTAGTTCTCCAATTATCTCTTCCTGAACCCATTGTGCTTTACTTTCATTTTGCAGTGCAAATAATGCTTGAGGGTTCATTCGTTTACTTTTAATTCCTTTGTCAAATAACTCAGGACGAGATGTCGCATAAAGAAAGCCTCTTGTAGAATATAAGTTAATGTCAGAATAAAATACGTTAGAAAATTTGACTAAATAAGCCGACACGTAGTCAGTTAGCTCTTCAGCTAAAAATTCCTCAGCACCTATTTTAGATTCGAGCTCTAGGTTTACTGATCGAAGTTTCTCTTGCAGTGTTGTTTTGTTCTTAGCTTGATATTGCTTTTTAATGTAAAACGTTGTTCCCCATGCGAGGAATATCAAAGAACTTAAAATTGAACCGATTAAGAACAATTGAATTTTAGTTGAAAAGTCATGTATACTCAATTTAACATGAAAAGGAAAGTACTGTAACCCTAAGGCGGCGGGTAAAAAACAACAGCTAGTTATCATTAGAATATAAGCTAATGAAGTAAGAAAGTTGTAAAAACTGTAGTGTTGACGACTGAGTAGAATAGTTACATTCTTATCTTTTTGGTAAGCAAAGTGTTGATGGTCCATAGAAGAGTATTGGTAATAACTTCTTTCGCCTAATTCGCTTATTTTTAATTGAGTGGAGAAATTGTACTCTCCAGTTTTGTACACTAACTTATTGTCTTTGTATACTGCAAAAGAATAGTCATCAAGTGATAATGAACTTACTTTTGTTTTTTCATCAATTAATAGTTCCGGATAACCCTCGTTCTCATTCAGATAAACGGTACTAAATTCAATAATTAGTTTTCGTAAAACACTGTCCCCTATAATTGGAATTTCGGCAATATAATCTATTCTACCAGCATAATTATTTAGCTGAAATAAATTAGAGGAGCTGACTCTACTTCCTTCTATTTGAAGTCTGCGATCGAAATAATTCCAACAATCTGTTTCTTGTCCATCAGCCAATAAAAGATCTCCTTTAGCACAGACTACAAAGCTTATTTGATATTTCTCCCAGTACCCGTTAAAGTAGTTATTAAACAAGTATTGATCTATCTCTTCCTGTTTACTCCAGTAGTTGTTTGCATTTTCTTGAAGATATTCATCTATTAATATTTTCTGTTGAAGTCCAATAAACATAAACTCTGCAACTGGATCCCTTTCCTCTGCAAGTTTCTCAGCAATATGTTTTTGCTGTAACTGCTTTCTTTCTTCAATTGATTCACTAACTGTATAGGAAATAACACTACTTACATAAATGAGTAATAAAAGGACAACAAAAATATTTTTAGATGAACTTTTATGGTTGCGAAATGCAAATAAGAGAACAATAGGAGAAATCCACAGTAGCTCTAATTTATTCGGATTGACAATTAAAAAAGTAAGAATCGATAAGCTAAAGAAACCAAAAGAAAACCATCTATAAGTTTTTGAATTAAAAGTTTTTGTGGTTAAAGAAAAGGCCAAATCAATTAAGACTAAGTTACAACATATCGTTAATGAGAATGACACAAAAGCGATGATGCTCAAGTAATTTAGGTTAAAAAGATTGTTGAAGTTAAAGTTGATTTGAGATGAGTAAACACTCAGGTGAAATACTTCTATTGAAATTAGGCCCAATGCTATTGAAAGAACCGGAATAATGGTGCTTAAAAAGACACTTTTTGTTAGCCTCAATGAAACACGAAGTTGATATAACACATAAAACAAGAGAAGTAGGTGAAGTAGTAAGTCCCCAAGACTAGGAATAGTTTCATTTATTGCAAAAAACTTAGGTTGAAAAAGTTGAAGTTCACGGAAAATGGAAGGAAGTTTAAAAAACAATAGTAATCTCATTCCAAAAGCAAATAATAAAGAGATCAATAACTTGTTATTTTTAAGTACTGAAGTGAAAGTGTAAAAAATAAAGTAGATACATATTAGAAATAGGAATATGAAAAATCCCAGAACTGCATTGGAAGTTTCATGGGTTTTAAAGTTCACAAAGAAGGCTAATTTGGATTCACCTAAACTAATTGCTCTATCACCAACTGATAAGCTTATGGAACTTAAAGCAGAAAAATCTAATTTTTTAAAGAATCTATTTTGAAGCGATTTATTACGAATGGGATAACGATGCTGTAAAAGGGTTAGGCAATATAAAGTGCTGTTACCTGACTGAATACTAGTTTTTAAGTAGATGGCATTTGAAGAGGTAATACAGCTGTTTTCTGAATTTAATTCCTTTTCGTTGAATATGGAATGATCATCTGTCCAAAAGATTAAACTATCCTGTTTGTAAACGAGAAAGGTTTTTTCGTTTTTATTGAAATCATATTTTGGATTAAATTCAGCACCGTTTTCCAGTTTAGCTTTAAGGTCATTTAAATCAGCTTCTGCATTCTCTTGCATTGAAAGCACCAACTCTTGAATCTTCTCAGCTGCTTTTGTATTTGACAACTGAAATATTGGCGGCAAAACATAGCAACTTACTAAAAACAAAAGTCCTATGCCAAGCACATAAAGCGATCTAAATTGCTGCATCATTTGGTTTTACAATAATCAAGCCTAAGTTTTAAGTTGGCCTGACAAAACACAAATATCAACATTCAAAATACTATATTTGGTCGCATGTCGAATATCTCTAAAGTTGCGCTATATTTTCCAGAGAAAATATATACAACAAATGATTTTTTTACTGACTTTCCGGAAGAAAGGGAAAGTAAGACCTGGAAGAAATTAGGCATTGACAAGCGTCACATTATTGGAGAAAATGAGGTGCCATCTGATATGGGGTTTAACGCAGCTGAAAAATTAATCAGTTTACATCCGGAACTTAAAAATGAAATAGACTTTATTCTCTTCACTTCGCCCGAAAGAGATTACTATACCCCAATTACTGCAGGTGTTTTGCAACACCGATTGGGCTTAGGAAATAATGTTGGTTGCATGGATGTGCATCAGGGTTGTAGTAGTTTTATTTATTTGGTTTCACATGCAGATGGGTTGATAAAAGTAGGAGCTGCTTCGAAAGTTTTAGTGATTGCAGTTTCATCGTTAAGTAAAAAGTTTCATGCTCAGGATAAGGCGAATCGGTTCATCTTTGGAGATGGGGCAGCAGCATTTATTGTTGAAAAGGATACTGCCGCCAATTTTCATTCTTATTATTTTGGGAATGATGGTGAGAAGAAGGATAAAATTATCATCTTGGATGGAGAGCATCGTAGCCCTTTGAATGAGAAATCTTTCGAACAATTTCAAAATTCATATGGAGAGCAACAATACCCAGGACATTTTTATCAAGACGGGGCAGGAGTCTTCAGGTTTGCGTTGGATCGAGTACCAAAAATGATAAATGCAGTTTTGGAAAAGAATCAACTAACTAAGGATGACATTGATTTGTATTTACTACACCAACCCAATGAATTAATAGTAAAAACTCTCGCTAGAATTGCAAAACTTCCTGAGGATAAAGTAATTTTAGACGTTAAAGACTATGGAAATACGGTTAGTGTTACGATTCCAATACTTATTCATAATTTACTGAAGGATAATAAAATAACGAAAGGACAAAAAATACTAATTGCAGCATTTGGAACGGGACTAAGTTGGAACTGCTGCATTTGGGAAATATAGAAAATATGGAGTGGAAAGAATTTGAAGAAAACATAAGAGAAACCTTAGAAATTGAGGATGACATTGCAATAAATAAAGCAGATGTGCTTGAGAATACGGAATATTGGAGTAGTATGCATGCACTTTTAATAATGGCTCTAGCTGAATCAGAGTATGACATTAGTTTAACAGGAGAAGAGTTGAGGAACTCTAAAACGTTAAGAGATTTATTTGATTTGTTTCAATCTAAAGCAGGATAATGTCATTTTTTACTTGTTCTAATATTCGTTTAGCAGGAATTGCATCTTCAGTGCCAAAAAAGGTGGTGAAAAATTCTGAATACACTTATGTGGGCGAGGATGAACGTAATTTTTTGATGAAGACAACAGGTATTGTTGAAAAGCGACATGCGCCTTCAGGGATAACTACAACAGACTTAGGAGAAAAAGCGGCAAATGAATTGTTAGACCAACTGGGATGGAAAAGAGAGGATATTGATATTCTTGTCTTAGTAACTCAATCGAGGGATTATTATCTACCATCCTCAGCTATAATCCTGCAGGATCGACTTGGACTTCCTTCAACCTGTATGGCATTTGATGTTGGTTTAGGTTGCTCAGGTTACGTTTATGGGTTGTCAATTATTTCTAAATTTTTGCAAGATGGTCAACTAAAAAAGGGGTTACTAATTGCAGGGGACGTTTCAACAGTCTCAACAAATTTCGAAGATAAAAGTACCTACCCGTTATTCGGAGATGCTGCTACGGCAACTGCGGTTTGTTATGATGAAACAGCAGAACCTATAGCCTTTGAAATGGAAAATGATGGTTCAGGATACGATACCATCATTATTAGAGATGGTGGGGCGAAAAATCAATTGAATGATTCAACCACCCAAATGAAAAACTATGGTCCTGGAATTAATAGGACGATGAAAGACTTAGAATTGAACGGATTAGATGTGTTCTCTTTTTCCATAAAGGAACCACCTAAAAATATTCGATCAATTCTTCAAAGAACTAATACTGAAATTTCTGACATTGATTATTACGTATTTCATCAAGCCAATAAGTTAATAATTGAAACCATTCGGAAGAAATTAAAAATAGAGAAAGAAAAGGTTCCATATTCGTTAACTTATTACGGTAACACAAGTTCTGCATCAATTCCTTTGACCATTTGCGATCAGATTAAAGACGAAGTAAAGCACAAGAGAATTCTTTTTTGCGGATTTGGTGTAGGATTGTCTTGGGGTTCTTGTATTGTAAACACAAAAGATATTTTATGCTTAACACCGATAGAGTTTTAGCAGCTGCAACATTTGATTTTAAGGGAAAGCGCATATTAGTAACCGGAGCGTCTGGAGGAATTGGACTAGCTGCAATTCAAAAGCTACTTGATTCTGGTGCTGCCGTATATTCTAATTCGAGACGAAAAATAGATATACAGTCGGATTCGTTAATTCAATTTAATGAAGATTTAAGCGAAGAGGATAACATTGAAAAATGGGTGTCTGAAATTGAATCTATTGATGGGGTTATCTATTCAGCAGGTATATTAGATTCTATTCCAATTCGCTTTGCGAAGAAAGAAAAAATGATGAAGATTTGGGATATCAATTACTTTTCCGCTGTCACATTGTGTTCACTTTTAATAAAGAAAAGGAAAGTTAACAAAGGAGCTTCTTTTGTCTTCATTTCCTCTATTTCGGCCAAGCATCCATATATTGGAGGTAGCATGTACACCGGCAGCAAATCAGCACTTGAAACCTTTTCAAAAGTGTTGGCTTTAGAGTTGAAAGACAAATTGGTTAGAAGTAATTGTATTGCACCAGCAATGGTTAAAACCGAAATGTATGAAAAGGGAATAGAAAAAGGGTCTAAGGAATTTATGGAAGAGCACATTGCAAAATACCCTTTTGGAGCCGGAGAGCCTGAAGATTTGGCTCAAGCAATATGTTTTTTATTGTCAGACGCTTCTCGCTGGATTAATGGTATCACATTGACGATGGATGGCGGATTTTTATTACAAGGATCTTAGCTCATGATTATTCGAAAATACGGTTTAGAGATTAGAGAAGTTGAAAGAGAAGACTTAGAGCTCATTCGGCAGTACCGGAATACGGAGAGTATAAAAAAAAGGATGATATTTAAGGATCAGATTTCTCGATCACAGCAGTTGAAGTGGTTTGAAGAAATACAATCGATGGATCATTTTTACTTTTTAATTTATAAAAATGATACTGCAATTGGTTTAATTAATGGCAAGAACATAGACTTCAAAGAAGGTAGTTCAGAAGGTGGGATCTTTGTTTGGAATGAAGATCGCAATTATGAAACATCTATTACTGCTTCCATTGTATTAAACGATTGGAATTTTTTTGTAAATGATTTTAAGATCAATTATGCTCAGGTATTAAAGTTTAATAAAAAAGCAATAGCTTACAATGAATTTATGGGTTACAAGATAGCTTCCAAACCTCATGAAAACGAAGAGGTTATTTGGATGTCTCAAACCAAAGAAGATTATATTGAATACAGAGAAAAGATAATTAAGCTTTCTTTCGATGATTTTAACATTGAAGAAAGGGTGACAGAGGAGGATGTATTTTTTGAAGAACAGGAATTAGAACGGGCACAGTTGTTTCTTGAAAAGTTACCTTTGAATCAGCAAGTGGTATATAAACGAATATTGAATCGAACAAGGTGAGGATAAATAAGAACTACGTAATAGGGTTTATAGTAGACTATGGCCCTCCAACTTTATTAAGTGTTGTTTGGGCATTTTACGTTGTTTATCAGCAGCCTGAAGATCCATTCTGGACTGTTTTTGCCAAAAATTTCGTGCCTGCATTTTTTGTGTTGAATTGGTTAGCAATGCGATTCCACAGAACTAAAAAGACAGTTGATAATAAAGAGCGCAACAAGAAGCTTTTTAAGAAGATTGAAGAAATAGATGAGAAGATTACAAGAATTGAAAAACAATTAGAAAACAAAAAATAGTATGGATATTTCTATTGTAATTCCTGTCTATCAAGCTCAAGATTCCTTGGCAAAAGTTGTCGATGACCTTCAAAATGCTTCCTTTTTAAGGACAAAAAAGTGGGAACTTATTTTGATAGATGATTTTAGTTCTGATTCTAGTTTTACTGTGATTCAAGAAAAAGCAAATCAATATTCTAATACAATAGGCATCTCGTTACACAAAAATGTTGGGCAGCATTCTGCTACGTTGGCTGGAATTAAGGAAGCCACGGGCGCATTCTTATATACAATGGATGACGATGGGGAACACCCAATAAAATATTTACAAATCTTATTTGAGTCTTTAGAGAACAATAATACAGATATCGCATTTGCTATTCCTTCGCGCAGTGAGAAAAATATTATTCGCAAAACTTTAAGTAGTGTATTCAAGAAATCAGCTCGTTGGTACTCAGATGGTTACGGTGACGGTTCAGCATTCAGACTGATTCGAAGATCAATTTACGTTCAATTGAAAAATCATCAAGCACCGTTTGTATTTATTGATGAGATTTTAGCTTGGTATACTAAGAATGTTGTTTTTGAACCTTGCCAATTTTTGACTTCGAATAAAAAGTCAACATATAAACCAATTAGGCTCTTAAATCTGTACAACGAAATTATGTACACTTATTCTTCTTTCCCGGCTCAGTTTCTAACGAAAGTTGGGGTGTTTGGCAGTTTGATTAGCTTTTGTTTGGGTCTGTTTTTCATTACTAAAAAGCTATTTTTTAAGACAAAACTAGGGTTTACTTCAATTACAGTTTCAATCCTATTTTCAGCTTCGGTAGTCATGTTAGGTTTAGGTATTATTGCTCAGTACATCTACCGTCAAAACAAATTGTTAAATCGCTATCCGCAATTCTCAATTCGCGAAAGAACCGATGAAAAAGGATAGAATTTGGTATTCGTATACCTTACAACCTTATGTTTTAGAGGAGGAAAGGTATTATGACTCAGAAAAGTTTGAATGGACTAAAGCATTGGAAAACAATAGTGTCACAATTCAAAATGAAGTATTAGCTTATATTGAAGGGAATGAACTTAAACCTTATTTCAATAAAGCCTTAGTCAGTAAACCGAATCAATGGAAAACAGATGGCTTACTTTTTTGGGGATACTTTAGTCGAAAAAATTACTCGAATTTTGTAGAAACTTGGTCGATCATTAAATCGATTCCTGGGCTGGTTTCTTTTTCAATATCTGTTCTGGAAGCTGGAACTGTGATTAAGGAACACAATGGAGATACCAATGCAATTATTAGAGTTCATTTACCGATTCTAGTTCCGGAGGGACTTCCAAATTGTTCATTTACAGTTGCTAATGAAACGAGGCCTTGGCAAGTAGGTAAAACTATTTTGTTTAATGATGCTCAAGAGCATTGGGCTCAAAATCTGAGTTCGGGAAAAAGAGTTGTTTTATTAATTGATGTTATCCGACCTGAGTTTTTGCACCGCAAGTTTGAAATATGTGCAAAGGTCTTGAATGGTTTAGGATGGCAATGGCAGACTCAATGGAATTCTAAGTTTCGATCGCTTCCAATGTGGGCAAAAAAAGCATGGTGGACTTTTACTCGGTGGGTAATTCGAAACGTTTTAAGAGTAAATCGATTATTTTGGGCTTAAGTAACATGCTTTAATCGAATATCCCGTTTTAGTTTTAACAAACTAAGTTTTGCCAATTTGCTGAAAAGAAAGTGTTCTGCCCCTTTATTCGTTAGGTCATTTTTTATTAAATCCTTATAAAATTTTAGGGATACTTGATCGATTGCTTTTATTTCAGCTTCGGTTAAGTCATTCTTCCACTGTTTAGTTTTTGATGTATTTATAGGTTTCTGAAGGTTTTCCCACATTGCTTTTTTCTTTGCGGTATATTCTTTAGTTATTTCACCGTCTCTAGCTTTTGCAGCAATCACAAAACTACTTATTCGTTCTTCTTTTTTCGTTTCGAAAGCAAGAAGTTTTTCTTCAAAAGGGATTCCTAAAAAAGTGCAAATTTTCTCAACCCAAGGTTTGGGGTTTTCTACCATTATGTCATAAGGTACTAGTAAAAAATTGTCAGGATATTTTAGGGCCGACACTCTAATTCTCTCATTTGTTAAATTCCACCAACTTGCCAGGTAGCTGTAATTTTTAATTGTTTGGATATCATGTTTTGCTCTAGAAATACAATTATCCTTTGGTTCTCTCACCATCCAAACAAACTTTGCTTTTGGAAACAAATGGATTAGTTCAGGTAGGTAATAGGAGTATATCGGGTTTTTATCAATAAAAGTAGAAACGCTTTCACCTTCCTTTAAACATGCTGTGTAAATTGCTTTTATGGCAGACTCAAAGTTGTTTAATTGATTGAAATTGTCTTTTAATAAGGATAAATCTGGATGGGCAAAATGTATGAAATCAGGATTGGAGCTAACATTTTGTAACAACTCGTTTTTCGATACATCATTAAATTCTCTTGCCTTGTTAAGATGGTGAAGTAGCACAAAGTGCTCAGGAAATGTTTTAACTTCATCGCTCATTCCCAAAACTTCACGGAGTAGGGTAGTGCCTGAACGCCAAATACCAATAATGAAATGAAGCTCTTTGGTCATTAAGAATTTACTTTTAGGAGTTTCTTCTTTTTGTTTTTGAATACATTATGAATCAGAAATTTCCTTAATTGGATAAGCAACCAATATGGGGAGTTGTACAGTACAAAATTTCCATACTTGTGAAATGAAAAACTTAGTGATAGCTTCAATTGCTCAGTAAGGCCTAAGCTTCTTATTTTGTTTTCTGTTCCATAATCATAAGTTTGAGCATATGGAAACGTGATTGCTTCTATGGTCGCAATTTGAATTTCATCCAACTTCTGTTTGTAGTGTCCAATTTTTTTAGCATCTAAAGGTTTAACAGAGGCTTGGTGTTGATCTTTAAGATCGTCACTTAATTTTTCTTCAAATTCCTTTTTATAATTCAGTCTCTTTTCTTCTAGTTCAGCAAGTGAATCTATTTCCGTAAAGTTTTCAAATTTTTTAAAAAAGGCCATCTTATCCAATATCAAATCTTCAAAGCGTAGCGTAAGGAACCTGTCGTTTTCTAACTTACTGTATTTGTCAATAATTAAATTGTAACTCAACCATTTATAGGATAAGTAACCTGCTTTCTTTCTGGTAAATCTTACATGAGAGGTTATATTATCCCTTGGATCTCTCATGATTCGGATGAACTTACCCTCTTTAAAAATCGACTTAAGTTTACCTGTAAATATGGTATATCTAGGGTTCTTGTCAACGATAAACTTAATTTTTTCTTTAGGAAACGGAGACTTCCTAAAAATATAAACCATTTTTATTAGGTCCTGAATAGTAGTCTCAGGTGGCATTTTCTTTAATTGTGAAATGAAGTTTTCCTCAAACTCCCAAAGGTATTTAACTCTATAATCTTCAAGTACGCTAATGAAAAATTCATCAGCCATTTCAGGCCTCCATTTTTTCATAGACTTATATTTCTGCCAAACCAATAATAAAAACCTAGATTCTGTAGCGGATGCAACATTGGGGTGACTATCTAAAATCGTACTTAATAAAGTAGTTCCGCTTCGGCCTTTACCTACGATAAAGAAAATTGGAATTGCTCTAAGTTCTGCTAGTGAATATTGCATGATACCGTTAAAAATTGATATCTCAAATAAAGACATTTTTTAGTGAAATTATATGCCTGTGGTAAACAGTAATTTTAGATAAACACTGGAGTCTATCAAGTTGTATATTAATAAGTAAGGTTTATAGTAGTAGAGAATTGTTATGTAGTTAATGGATATTTAGCTTGTACATTATAGTTTTTTATAAATTTAAGAGCATAGCAACACTCAATCTTGTTTCATTTGGATTAATTTAGTCGGCAGATGAAAGATTTTTTTCGCATACCATCCAACTCTATTACAAGCAGACAACAATTAATTGTTTTTGGTTTGTTCACCTTAATTCTTGTCATTTTTTTTGGTAATACATTACAGAATGGGTACAGTTTAGACGATGAATATGCTTATACCTCAAATCCATTGGCAACAAATGGTTTGTCGGATGTAAAATCTATTTTCACATCTCAATCTTTCGATTATGGAAGTTTTAAGTTTGGTTACCGTCCGATATCTGTGCTAAGTTTTGCTTTTGAGAATCAATTTTTCGGAGTAGATGCTAAAGTCAGCCATAGTATAAACTTGGTGATATATTTACTAATTACCTTGTTAGTTTTTAGAGTATTAATTCGGTTATTTCCCGAAGAAAAGGCTGGTTTAGCATTGTTCACTTCTTTTCTTTTTCTAATTCTACCAATTCATACTGAAATAGTCAACAACATAAAATGTAGAGATGAACTGTTAATGTTATTATTCGGTCTGGTCTCTGTGCTATTGTGGATAAAAGGGAAAGAGAAAAAGGGCTACTATCTATTTTCAATACTTGCTCTTTTACTCGCTGTTTTGAGTAAAAAGTCTGCCCTCGTTTTTCTAGGAATTATTCCTGTTATTGAGTTTTTCAGATCTAATGGAAATTGGAAAAGAAGTTTTGTTACAACTGGTATCATGATTCTCCCAGTTTTACTATTTAAATTAACTACTCGCTTCGTTAAAACGACTAAGAGCAGCCGCGAATATAGTTTTGTTGAAAACCCCTTGTATGGAGGATATTTGGATGTTAATCAACCTATTATGATATTGGAATCGGCTTGGTTTTATTTTAAGAACCTGTTATTTCAAACTCAGTTTGTATCTTATTATGGATATAAAACTATTGAGTTTCAAAAATTTGGATATGGTTCAATTATGGCCATAATCATATTAATATCTCTTTTGTCTGTTGCTATAATTGCCCTTAAAAAACAACGAGTTTTTGCTTTTGGTGCTATCGTTCTTTTGGGCTGTTTACTTCCTTATATTAATTGGATTACACCTATGGTAGGTATCGTAGCCGAACGATTCATATCTACTTCGAGTATAGGTTTTGTTATTTTGGTAGTGTATGGAGTTAATTATTTATTAGAGACATACGGCAAACCGGTTTATAAAAAATATGCAGTTGTTTGTTTGATGCTCTATGCGGTTGCGTACTATCCTGTAATTCAAGCTAGAAATTCTGAATGGAAATCTCAAATAACTGTATTTGAATCTGATGTTCAAAAAGAACCGGAAAGTGTTGTGCTTAATACCAGTTTAGGTAATAATTATTTTTACAAATTTATAGCAGCAAAAAGTAATAAAGAAAGGAATGAATATGGTTCAAAGGCATTGAAATATTCTACTGCTTCAGTCCTAGTATATCCTACACAAGCAGGATACACTGATAAGGGCACTGCAGAGTACAAAGTTTACGGACAGGTACAAAAGGCTGAAGAGTCTTTTAAAATGGCACTTGAACTTGATTCTACTTATGAAGGTGCATTGAATAAATTGAGCATGATGTACATGGATCTTAATCGTAAAGAAGAGTCAGTTAAGTACTTCCGAAGTTTGATTCAGAAATACCCGAATAAGTATATCTATTATGAAGGATATATTAGGCAGTTATGTCAAATGAACAAATTTGACGAAGCATTTCAAGCAATTGATAAGGCTTTGACTGAGCAACAAAATACACCGTTATTAGTATTGTTAAAGGCTAACATATACAGCGAAAAGAAAGAATACGCCAATGCGCTGGTATGGTTTAAAAAAGCCGATCAACTAGACCCGCAAAATAAGGCAATTCTTGATAAGATAAATTACTTGAATAATCAAATTAAGAAGGCAGAATAATTCTCCTTTTCAAAGGTTACTTCTATTCGCTCTTTCATAGTAGTAGCTAGATTCATCCCTAAATAGTCAGCATGAACAGGAAAACGTTTGTAGCTTCTATTTACAAGAACTGCCGTTGATAGTTTTTTGACAGGGGCCACCAAAAAGTGCTTTAATCCATACATCATTGTTTTGCCAGAATTCAACACATCATCAACTACAATAATAACTTGATCTTTAAAGTCTTTAGCTTCTAGGCCAAGTGTTGTTTCACTGCTAATGGGATTCTTTTTATCAATTTGTAATTCCTGTAGTACTATTTCGAAATTCGATATTGACTTCAGTTGCTCTGAAAGCAATTTTGCTAATATGAAACCATTATTCGCAATGCCCGCAATAATCAACTTCTTTTCCTTGTAATTGTCTTCATAAATTTGGAAGGCAATTCGGGTTATTTTTTGCTCTATTTTTTGATGAGTCAGGATTTGAGTCTTGTTTTGCATAGCGTAATTTAAAAAATAAAGTTAAGCCTTTCAGCTATTTCTTTTCGGCCAATAAAAACAATTCTCTCCCAGACCTTGGTTGTATTGAATTAAATGCATTTCCAAAATGCACGAAGTCGAAATATTCATCAAAGTAATCATGGTATTCTTCTTTACTACCGCCAAAAGGAGGGTGCATATCGTTCAGTTCAACAGACCAAAGTAATCCCATCAGCTTACCTTTAGGGAACAGTAACTCATGCACTTTTTTAGCATATGCTTGGCGGTGAGACGGGTCAATGGCACAAAAAAATGTTTGTTCTACAATAAGGTCATACTGCCCTTCGTGTTAAAAAAAGTTTTCTGTAATTAAATGATTCTTCGGAAAATTTGGGTGTTGGGCACTAAAATTATCAAAAGGAGAAGGAGTAAGGTCCAATAAAAAAACATTGGTAAACCCATGCTAATGCAAATAGGACACTTCATGTCCTTTTCCGCAACCGGGTATTAAAATTTTAATCGTTTTGTTGGTTAATTGTTCGAAATACTCCCTTATAGGAGTACTTATTGTTCCAATATCCCATCCGGTATCTTCATTTTTATATCGTTCTTCCCAATTCGCTGCCGGTTCTATAATGACTTGTGTAAGCTAAAGTTATATTTGTTAGTGTAAGATTTCAAATTTACAAACAAAATAAATCATTGTTCTGAAAAAGATTATTAGCAGTTTGAAAGCATATAATAAGAGCTTACCAACTGAGTTTAATTTTTGTTGTCTGTCGCTTTTTCATCTTTAAAGTTGACCGTTGTGTTTTTGACTATTTCTAACGTAGCAGAAGCTAAAATTACTTTCCCATCAGTTTTTTCTATCCTTTTCCCAAATTGTTCGTTCAGCAAGTGCTTGCTATACCTTCTTTTTTTATAAACTTTAATTGAGCACTTTTACAATGTATTAATTAGTCCAACTCCACAGTAAATTGAAAGGTATTCTTTTTCTTCTATCGCTATTTTTTATACATCAAATTTCCTTTTCACAGCACGACCTATATATCGGTGGTGAAGTATTTGGCGGAACATTGGGTAGCACCGATTTAGAAAGTGGGTTATTGAATAAAAAGAATTACTCACCGACTTTAGGAGCTCAGTTAAACCTAAATTATAGGTTATTTGATTTTCTTTCTTTTGAAGGAGGAATTGGTCAGCAAAGAAGTAGAATTAAATTGAAGGATGCTGCATTTGCTGATGAACTAGATGGGTTTTCAATTAACATTAATAACACCAATTATCACTGGAATTACTTTGCAGCAGTTTCAGCTTTTTATAAAATTGGAAAAACAGATACCTATGTTTACGGCAAATTCGCTGTTTCTAAAAATGTTTATGGAGCGGGGCAAGTATCTAAATCCGAATCTTTTGAAGTGACAAGTAAAAACATAGATCGATCCTTGGTGTATACGACAACTTATTCTGAATCTAACATATCTTATATTCCTGAAGTAGGATTACAGTACAAATTCTTTGAAGGTAATTTACTGAGTGTTGGGTTCCGATATAATTTAGGTCAATCTCAGGTTTTTGAAAGTAACTATTCCATTACCGATAACATAATGCAAGAAACAAAATCAGATCGATTAACATCTATGGGAGATGCTTTTTCATTTACCGTCCGGTTCGATTATAAGCTAGTTCACTTAGCTAAAAGAGAGAAGGTTAAGAAGGTAAAGTTAAATGAAATTGCAATTGATGTTTCAAAGAAAGATGAAGTTAAAATAGATAATCAACAAGGCAAACCTGATACACTTGCAATTCCAAGCGCAACAATAGATACAACACTACCGGCATCAATAGCAAATCGAGATTTGGTAATTAAGGATCGGTTAAAAGTTCATTTTTCTAAGGTGAAAGTTCAAATTTGGGATCATCAAACTGTTGATGGAGATCGCGTTTCATTGAACTTAAATGGTGAATGGATTCTTAAAAATTACGAATTGACAAAGGAAAAGTATGAGATCGAGATTGAGCTTAGAGAAGGACCTAATACTTTTGTGCTTCACGCATTAAATTTAGGTAAATACAAGCCGAACACAGCTGCTTTAATTGTATTTGATGGTGAAAAGAAACATCGAATTATCTTAGAATCAAATATGAATGAAAGTGGAACGTTGCAAATCAATTATAAAAAGAAGAAAAATGAAACGAAGTAGACTGTTTTTTCTCTCTTTACTTTTCATTGTTTTTGCACCGGCTTGTAATGATAAATCCCTTGATATTGAAGTGGAACAAGATGCTTGTAAACGATTTAAAATAAGATATCCGTCTTATGTGTTGTTGGAAGACCCTTGCAATGGGGCCATAAAAATTAGAGCTGAAGTGAAGTTTGCTTTTAATAATTCTTCAGAGTGCTTGAATTCTTTAAATAATATGCCAGTATTTTATAAAAGCAACAATGAAGAAATAAATCCATCATCATTCTTCAATAAGATAGAACGAAATGATTTGATTGTTAACGACAAGCGTGTTCAATACATTTTCGAAGCAAGTTTTAATGATGCAACAGCCGCTAGAGAATTAAATCACTTGATTTTGGATTTTAACACGGAGAATGAACTGGGTGTGGAAAGCAATACATTGCAAATAAGAATGAATACTTCTTGTTCGGTAGTAGATTCTTCTTCGTATAAGGTAAATTCAAATCAGATAGGAATTCCTCGAAATCAATCTGTTTTTACCGTTCGACTATGGGACAACGCTTCGGAAGATGGTGACATCGTTTCCGTTTATTTAAATGGAAGGTGGATTATTGAAAACCATTCTCTTTTGAAGGCAGGAACTGACTTTACATTTTCAACTGCACTATTAATTCCAGGAGCAAATGATTTGGCAGTATTTGCATTGAATGAAGGGAGTTCAGGGCCGAATACGGCTAGTATTGCTGTGAATGGCGAAGAAATAAAAAACTTTAAACCTGGTTTGTTAACCGGAGAAGCTGTTCGGATAAATTTCTAAATGCAAGAATTCTTTTTTTCAGAATTCCATTGTATGATTTCAGCTAAGGGAAAACTACCATTTTAATTTATAAAAGATAAGTAAAGGACAAGCTGATTATTCGAACAGTATAACGGTTAGGTCTTTTGCTTCTTCTTTTTTGCCGCAGGAAATAAAACGTTGTTTAAAATTAAACGGTAGCCAGGAGAGTTTGGGTGCAAATTCAAATCGGTTGGAGGGTCACCAACATAGTGTTGGTAGTCTTCAGGGTCATGCCCGCCGTAGAAAGTCCAAGTCCCTTTTCCAAATGATCCGTGAATGTATCGAGCAGAGTTCAATGATTTATTTTCACCTAATATGAGGACATCAGCTTTTACAAAACGCTTATCATATGCGGTAGTTTGACCCATAAACCCATCTACAATTTTCGTATGGTTTTGCGTTAGCATGGTAGGCACCGGGTCCCACTTCGCAGAAAATTCAAACAGGGTAAATTTGTCTCTGTATTCAGGCGTTTTGATATGGAATGGCGTAGCGTCAATGTTAGAGAACTCGTAAATGTTAGGGTTTGTTGTTAAGGTGAAATCCTTAAACGCGAAGGTATTGGTATAGTTCAATTTAGAATTATAATCTGGCGTAGTACCATCACCGTCAAACATATTTTCGCAAATATCTAAGTCCAATGCTGCTAATGAAATATCGTAAGAGTCTGTTCCCGAACACATGGAGAATAAAAACCCTCCACCGGCAGTAAACTTCTTAATTTCTAAGGCAACACTCAGTTTTAAATCGGATACTTTAGTGAAGCCCAGATCTAGTGCCATTGATTCGTTGTCTTGCACTTGTTTTTTGTACCAACCGGCATTCTTATAATTAGCATAGAATCGGCCGTATTGCCCTGTAAAATCTTCATGATGCAAGTGCAACCAATCGTAGAGCGGTAAACTACCTTGAATGATTTCTTTGTCATAAATTACTTCATACGGTATTTCTGCATACGTCAAAACAAGTGTTACAGCATCATCCCAGGGTTGTTTACCAGAAGGGGAGTAGACGGCCATTTTTGGTGGCTTAAGTAGCTTTACTACATCGGTATTTCTTTCAGGGTTGCCAATTTCAGAAAGTATCGCTGTTGATTTAGCATCTGGTATAATCTCATAAGACACACCACGAATTAGTAATTCGTCTTGAATTGCTTTTGCGCTATTTAGCATAAAGGAACCACCACGGTAATTCAACAGCCATTGAACTTCAACATCACGCTCCAAGCACCAATAAGCAATTCCATAAGCTTTTAAGTGGTTTTTTTGACTCTCATCCATAGGAATGAGCAAGTAAGAAGCAAAGCTTGATGCACTAAAAGCGATGAGAAGTATTAAGAAGCTAATTTTTTTCATACCGATAATAAGATAATTAGCTAAGTTACTGAAAAGCTAAAAAGGAGTATCGTCGTCGTCATTATAATCGTCATCCATTTTAGATTGCATAGTAATACTGCCACTGTTGCTGGTGTTATCAAATTCATCATTTACCGGAAGTTCTCCGAAGGACTTGTTATCATCGTAATCAAACCTTTCTAAATCAGAGAATTTAGCAAGCTCAGACGTAAATTTCAACTGAACATCTCCTACTGCACCATTTCTATGTTTCGCGATAATAATGTTAGCAACACCGATGGTTGAGTTTCCGTCTTCATCTTCGGTTAAGCCATAATATTCGGGTCTGTTAATGAACATTACCATATCAGCATCTTGCTCAATAGAACCAGATTCACGTAAATCGGAAAGTTGTGGACGACGTTCGCCACCTCTTGATTCCACAGCTCTACTCAATTGAGAAAGCGCAATAACTGGGATGTTTAATTCTTTGGCAATACTTTTTAAAGACCTTGAGATAGTTGAAATTTCTTGTTCACGATTTCCACCGCCCTTTCCGTCGCCACCTGCTGTCATTAACTGCAAGTAATCTACCAGCAGCAGCTGGATGTCGTGTTGAGACTTCAATCGCCTTGCTTTGGCTCGTAATTCAAATACAGAAATTGCGGGTGTATCATCGATAAAAATTGGTGCTTCCGTTAAGCCTCCAATTTTTGCGTGGATTTGCTCAATCTCATCGTTTCGTAAATTTCCATTCCTCAGTTTGTGAGAAGATAATTCAGATTCACCTGAAATCAAACGAGTAACTAATTGAATGGAAGCCATCTCTAAAGAAAATACGGCTACAGGTTTTTGGAAATCAATGGCAGCATTTCTTGCTAATGTTAAAGCAAACGCCGTTTTACCCATGGCAGGTCTTGCAGCTAAAATCACTAAATCTGAGGGTTGCCAACCTGCGGTCATACGATCTAATTCTGTAAACCCAGAAGGCACACCAGTAACAGAACCTTCTTGTCCTTTGGCAGATTCTATTTGTTTTATCGAAATCCGGACCAATTCAGACATGGAGTCGTAATTCTTTCGAATGTTTCCTTCGGTAACACCAAAAAGCCCGCTTTCAGCTTTGTCTAACAAAGCAAAAACATCGGTGGTCTCGTCGAACGCATCGGTAATAATCTCTGTCGATATTCGAATTAATTCTCGCTGAATAAATTTCTGAGATATAATTCGTGCATGAAACTCAACGTTAGCTGCTGAAGCTACTCGGTTGGTTAATTGGGTGATGTAATAAGGTCCTCCAACTACCTCTAATTCACCTTTTTGTTTCAGTTCGTTAGTTACAGTTAAAATATCAATGGGCTCTGATTTACCAAAAAGGTCTTTGATAACATCAAATATTTTTTGGTGACTTTCTTTGTAAAAACTCTTTCCTTGTAAAATGTCAATTACCGTATTAACAGCATCCTTTTCAAGAAGCATTGAACCTAATACAGCTTCTTCTAAGTCAATGGCTTGAGGAGGTAATTTACCATGTTCCAAACTCGATAATGACAGACTATTGCCAGCGCTTCTTCTTCTTGTTCTGTCCTTCTCTTTTGCTTGGTTATCCATACTTCAAAAGTAGTGGATTAGACCAATTTATAAGTGTGAATTAGAGTATAAAAGTTTCATTTTTTTTTGAACGTGTTTAACACAAGCAATTAGGCTGATGAATTTGTTCTTTTGCATAATTAATGAACGTGATGTAAACAAGTTATTAACTGCTTTTAGTCACTTATCAACGGGTTCTTATTTTAAATTGTAGGTGATTTCGGTATTTTTATAGCATGAGAAAAGCATTTGTTCTTACCGCCTCTTTTTTTCTTCTATCCTTCTTTTCTTGTAAGGATGATAAAGATACACAGGTACCATCAGTTGTCATTTTGAACCCTGTAGAAAATTCAGAATACGAAGTATTGGGTCAAGTATTTGTAAAAGCAAATGTATACGATAATGAAGTGGTTGAGTCAGTTCAAGTGAGCTTGATATCAGACGATTCTAGGAACAAGGTTTTGCCCTCTGTTGACCTTAAAGTAGGGCAGAAGGATTACCTGTTGGAGTATACTTTCGAAATTTCAGATAGCTTATTGTCTACAGGCAGATATTATTTACAAATAGAGGCTTTTGATGGCGAAAACAGAACCAGTTCCTTCCGATATATTAACATTCGGGGTATGAACAAAGAGCAAATGGGTGTATTTGTTACGTGCAGCGATGATTTAACTGCTGATTTGTATTTTGATCAAAATCAATTTGTTTTTCAAAGAATACATCAATTTGGCAAGCAATATCAGGGTGCCATTTTTAATCGGTTCAACCAAGAATTTTGGTTCTTGCCAAAAAATAACAACGAAATTGAAATGTACGATCCTGTAAAAGGTTCAGCAACCTTTTCAAAGGTTTTCAATTCAAATTTTCCAAATTCATTTGGCACCATAAAAAAAGATAACAGAGATGTTCGGTTTACGGTTGCAGATATTGGCGTGAAAGGATTTAATCAAAATCAAAATGAGAATTACACTTATTTAACTCCTGCTACTAAAAAAGTTGAGAGTCTCGGAGTTGGGGAGTTGGCGAATGTGGTTGAAGAGGTGGATCGAAATGGAGGGAATAGATTCTTAATTGTATTGAATAAAAGCACAGGAGCAAGCTTAAGGGCTCGGAATATTTTTAGTGATGTGGTAGATATTCAGTTTATTGACGATGAAAGTGCACTTGTTTTTTGCAACACAGCACAAGGAGGAAAAGGAATGTTGTTCAATATCAATACTACTGCACTGCAAACCAATTTATTTAGCTGCGATAGTATTCGAGAGGTGATAAAAACAAACGTTGGCGATTTTGTGATCAGCACAAAATCAACGATACAAATTTATCGACCAACAGGGAATGGCAACTTGGTAAATTACCTTACAATTAGAGATGCAGTATTGGCTTATGATGATTTAAATAATCAAGTTTATGTGGGCTTCGGCACCCAATTACGGGTGTATAATTACCGACAGATTTCAGCAGTTAGATCAATCTCAATGCCCAACAAAATTGTAGGAATAAATGTGAAGTTCAATCAGTTCTAAGCTTTTCCTTCGTTGATAACTCCCATGCTCGAGAATTTCTTAATTCTATTGGCAACTCTTTTTTCTGGTTCTATTTCAGAAAGTTTCAAAAGTTGTTTCAAGATTTCCTTCTTGACAATGTCAAAGGCTTCTAAAGGGTGTGCATGAGCGCCACCATTTGGCTCCTTTATAATGCCGTCAATGAGTTTATTCTCTAACATGTCTTCAGAAGTTAACTTCAACGCAGAAGCAGCAATTTCTTTAAACTCCCAGCTTCTCCATAAAATAGAAGAACAACTCTCAGGAGAAATAACAGAATACCAAGTGTTCTCTAACATGAGCACTTTATCGCCAATTCCAATCCCCAATGCTCCACCTGAAGCACCTTCACCAATAACGATGCAGATAATAGGAACTTTTAAGGTTGTCATTTCCATTAGGTTTCTTGCAATTGCTTCACCTTGACCTCTTTCTTCAGCTTCTAAACCTGGAAACGCTCCTGGAGTGTCGATAAAAGTAACCACAGGAATGTTGAATTTTTCTGCTAGCTTTATGAGACGCAATGCTTTCCTGTAACCTTCAGGGTTGGCCATTCCAAAATTTCTGTACTGTCGCATTTTGGTGTTAATGCCTTTTTGTTGACCAATAAACATAACGGATTGTCCATCTACCGTTCCAATTCCACCAACCATTGCTTTGTCGTCTCCAACATTTCTATCGCCGTGCAATTCAATGAAATCTCCGTTCGTTACAGCTTCTATGTAACTTAACGTGTATGGTCTATCAGGGTGCCGACTAACTTGAACTCTTTGCCAAGGGGATAATTTACTGTAAATCTCTTTTCGAGTTTCTTTCAGTTTCCTTTCAAGAGCTTTGGTCGTTTTTGACACATCCACTTGACTCTTTTCTTCCAATTCTTTCGCTTGGGTTAGCTGATCGATAATGTCCTTGATTGGTTCTTCAAAATCTAAAAAATTCGCCATGGTTTACTGTTATAATAGTGAGTTAAAAGTACAAAAATTGCCTTGATCACCATCCTTTTTTTAACTCTTGATAGATTAGACTTATTTTTGTGGAATGCGAATGAAATGCAATGCTAAAATCAATCTTGGATTATCTATCACGGAAAAAAGAGGAGATGGATTTCATAATCTTGAAAGTATTTTTTTACCGGTTCCTTGGTGCGATATTATTGAAATTCAAGAGTCTGAGAAAACTATTTTTTCAAGTTCAGGAATACCAATTAGTGGAGATCACACGAACAATTTATGCATGAAAGCATATCACCTCTTGGCGAGAGATTTTGTTTTACCTCCAGTTTCCATTCACTTAGAAAAAAACATTCCTATAGGCGCTGGTTTAGGTGGCGGTTCTTCAGACGCTGCGTTTGTGTTAAAGGGATTGAATGAATTATTTAGGTTAAACTTAAGCACAGAACGCCTGGAGCAATTGGCAAGCATGTTGGGAAGTGATTGCCCGTTTTTTGTGCAAAATAAAGCTGCATTTGTAACCGGTAAAGGTGAGCTTCTGGATATGAGTTTGAAATTGGATTTAAACTGCTATTGTCTCCTTGTCAACCCCGGAATTCACATTAGCACAAAAGACACTTATGGTGCAATTATTCCTCAAAAAGCGCGATTTGATTTACGAGAAATTAATAATTTGGATAAAATGGATTGGCAGAATAGGGTTGTAAATGATTTTGAAACAGCGTTATTACCAAACTACCCCGAACTAGTCGCACTGAGGCAAACACTGATGGATCTAACACCTTTTTATGCCTCCATGAGTGGCAGCGGGTCTAGCTTTTTTGCATTTTTTAAGGAGGAACCTAAAGGCTACTCCTTTAAAAACTGCACAAGTAAAGTGTTTGAGTTAAATATTAATCAATAAACTTTTTGAAAATTATAATTGTTGAATTCAATTGAATTTTCAGGCTTAATCTTGTAGATATGAGTGAAAGCAAGGCAATATTTGGCTCTGGATGTTTTTGGTGCGTCGAGGCTATGTATAAGCAGTTAAAAGGGGTGATAGAGGTATTGCCAGGTTATTCTGGAGGAGATGTAGCAAATCATAGCTACTCGCAAGTGTGCGCGGGGTCAACCGGTCATGCAGAGGTTGTTCGTATTTCATACGATCAAGAATTAATTGATTTTACTCATTTATTGAATATTTTCTTCAAAACTCATGATATAACTAGTCTAAATTGGCAAGGAGATGATGTGGGAACGTAATATAGATCGATTATTTTTGGCATACAGAAAATCAACGACGAGAAGCAGTTGAAACAATAGAATGGTTGAATGCCGCAAAAGTTTACGATAACCAAATAGTTACTAAGGTTGAGTAATTTAAAGTATTTTACGAGGCGGATAAATACCACAAAACTACTTCGCATTGAATCCTGAGAAGGCATATTACAACGCCGTTATTAGGCCAAAAGTTGAGAAGTTTGAGGAAGTTTTCAAGAATAGATTGAAATAAAGTTAATAATTCCAAATTATTAACCTAGTTTTGCACTTTAATATTTTTAATTTTTTATAATGAGTAAAGGAACAGTAAAATTCTTCAATGAAACTAAAGGTTTTGGTTTTATTAAAGAGAACGAATCAGAAAATGAGCACTTTGTGCATGTTACAGGTTTAGTCGATGAGATTAGAGAAGGTGACGAAGTTGAATTTGATTTGAAAGAAGGTAAAAAAGGAATGAATGCAATAAACGTTAAAGTCGTTTAGGGTATAGATTTATATAATTTTACTGAAAAGTCCTTAAGTTCCAAACTTAAGGACTTTTTTATGCGCTCTATTTTAGATCTGGTATCCTTTAGATTTTCTATTTTATTAACTTATTACTTTGTAGGTTGGGTCTTCCAAAACATTTACATCAATTAGTTGATTAGCATTCTCTAACAAGGTAATGCAATCTGGGCTTAGGTGCTTTAAATGCACCACCTTACCTAATTTAAGGTATCTTTCTGTTAACTTATTCACCGCTTCTATAGCAGACATGTCTACAATTCTACTTTCTTTAAAATCCACAATTACCTCATTGGGATCGTTTTGAACATCGAACTTTTCAGCAAAAGCAGTAGTAGAGCCAAAAAATAGTGGGCCGTATATTTCGTAATGTTTAACCCCCGAATCGTCAGTGTACTTTCTTGCTCTAATTCTTTTGGCATTGTCCCAGGCAAAAACTAATGCAGAAATAATTACACCTATAATAACAGCCATTGCTAAATCATGAATAATTGCAGTTACAAGTGTTACTACCAGCATCACAAAGATGTCCGACTTTGGCATTTTATTAAATGTTTTCAAACTAGCCCATTCAAACGTTCCAATGGAAACCATAATCATTAAACCTGTTAACGCAGCTATTGGAACTTGTTCAATTAAACTTGAACCATACATAATAAAAATTAAGAGCATAATGGAAGCAACAATGCCCGACAGCCGAGCTCTAGCACCTGATGATATGTTAATTAGACTTTGACCTATCATTGCACAACCACCCATTCCTGAAAAGAATCCACTCAAAATATTCGCAATTCCTTGTGCAACGGCTTCTTTATTCCCTCTTCCTCTAGTTTCTGTAATTTCATCAACAATATTTAAGGTTAGCAAACTCTCAATTAAACCAACCCCTGCTACAATTGCAGCGTAGGGAAAAATAATTTGTAATGTTTTCCAATCAAAAGGAACATTTGGAATGGCAAAAGGAGGGAAGCTACCTTCAATGGAAGCGATGTCTCCAACCGTTTTGGTATCGATTCCGAAAGCAAGAACGATTCCAAATATGGCTAAAATGGAAACCAACGATGCCGGTATTACTTTGCTGATTTTTGGCAATCCCCAAATTATTCCCATTGTAAGAAGTACTAAGCCCAACATAATGTAAAATGGTTCGCCTTGTAACCAATTTTTATCTCCGTCTTGAAAACTTACCAGCTGTGACATGAAAATTACAACTGCTAGACCATTTACAAATCCATAGATTGCTGACATTGGAACCAAGCGCATTAGCTTACCTAGTTTTAATAGTCCGGCAGTAATTTGCAAAATACCTGCTAAGATAACGGTAGCAAAAATGTAATCGACTCCATGATCTTTCACTAAACTTACCAATACAACGGCAATGGCTCCAGTTGCACCGGAAATCATGCCAGGTCTTCCACCTAAAATAGAGGTGACAAGTCCCATCATAAAAGCAGCATATAGACCTGTTAAGGGAGAAACACCAGCGATAATTGCAAATGCAACAGCCTCGGGAACGAGCGCCAAAGCAACGGTAAGACCTGAAAGAACCTCGTTTTTGTAATTTACTTTCTGCGAAAAATTGAAAAGATTAATGTATTTCTTCATGCCATTCTAATTGGGCGGCAAAAGTAACCAGAATGGAGGAAATATTAAAGCTTGTTTTATTGATTAGCTAGTTGCCCAATAGCATGCTGAATTTTAAGAATTGTTAATCGGTTTTTAGTTACAAGTTCAACCATTTTTATTTCGGCTTTAATAAAGCCTATTTCTCTAGAATTGATTTTAAAAGAGAACTTTCCCCTCTATTAAATAACTGTATCTCTCCGTCTAATAGGGAACTGTAGTCATTAACCGTTTGACGGTACAAGCGAATTTGCAACATGTTTGTTTCAAAAACATTCAACGCCGCTGTCGCCTTAAAAGCTAATCCCACTCTTTTATTTTCCAAGTCTATCTGATTATTTTGCAATTTTAAATTTATTTGCTTCAACTTTGCTCTTTCTTTTCTCACGAAGATTGGAAATTCAAACTGTATTACCCATGTGTAATTGTTAATAGAGTACTCGGAGAAAGGGTTGTTTCCATTTTATTCCGCAACCTATGCTGTTTATCGATTGGCAACTAGAGAATCTCCGAGCAATAAAGCATTTAACGCTTCTCTTATGCTAGAACCGTTAACGGCTATCTCATTTCCTGGCCTCGAGTGATCTAATTGACCGTGATAAACAGAAGACAAATCTTTATCAAATACATAAAAATCATGCGTGCAAGCAGCATCGTAAGCTTTTTCTACTTCTTGGCTTTCATCATATAAATAGGGGAAGGGGTGCTTATTTTCCGCTGCATGAATTTTCATAAACTCTCGTGCGTATTGTGGGTAACTCTCAACATCGTTGCTGCTAATGGCAACAAACCCAATTCCTTTATCGACATAATCATTTGCTAATTAAACTAACGCTTTGTTAATGTGTATCACAAAAGGGCAGTGGTTGCAAATAAAAAAGACGACAGTTCCATTAGTTCCTTTTTTTTGTTCAAAAAGAGCTGCCTTCCGGAAACCGTATCTGTAAGATTAAAATCATGAGCTTTTTTGCCTAGGGGGAAAGGCTTAGATATTGTTAACGCCATAAAACTTCATTTTTAATGCGTTTTTTGCGCACTTAAATCACTGCTTTTCGAACACGTATAAGTTTAGTTAAAAGTGCTTCTAGATTATCCAAGTGCAACATGTTTGCCCCATCAGATTTTGCTACAGCAGGATTGTGGTGTGTTTCAATGAAAATACCATCTGCTCCTGCAGCAATTGCAGCTTTCCCAATGGTTTCAATCATTTCCGGTTGTCCGCCAGTTACTCCTGAACTTTGATTGGGTTGCTGAAGGGAATGGGTGATGTCCATGATGGTAGGCGCAAATTTTTTCATGGCAGGAATGCCTCGAAAATCAACGATCATGTCTTGGTAGCCAAACATTGTTCCTCTGTCTGTTAGCCATACGTTATTGTTTCCAGACTCTTTCACCTTGTTCACTGCAAATTGCATGGATTCTGGCGCAAGAAACTGACCTTTTTTAATGTTCACGTGTTTTCCTGTTTTTGCAGCAGCCACCAAAAGGTCGGTTTGCCTACAGAGAAAAGCAGGAATTTGCAACACATCAACATATTGAGCTGCTAAGGCAGCTTCTTCGGCATTGTGAATATCTGTCACCACGGGTACGTCAAACTTTTGACCCACTTTCTGCAAAATTTCCAGTGCTTTTTCGTCGCCAATGCCTGTAAAAGAGTCGAGCCTAGAACGATTTGCTTTGCTGTACGATCCTTTGAAAATCCAAGGAATTTCTAGTCTCGTTGTTATTTCAAAAATACGTTCTGCTATTTCAAACGCCATTTCTTCACCTTCAATGGCACACGGTCCGGCTAAAAGGAAAAAATTGTTAGACGCTGTATTTTTTAGCTTATTGAGTGATTTAGGCATTTATTATGCTTGTTTTAAAATGGATTGTGACCTAAAAGGATGAATTTAATCTACCTTAATGCTTAATCTGGTGGTATCCCAATCTAAATGAATGAAATTGCCGTCGATGACATACGTTAAGTTTTCAACCTTATCAATTTTTGAAGTTGCTGACTCACTTACTAGCGCATCTTTACTTCGGTCTAACTTGTAGGCACCCCATTGTTCGGCTTCTTTGTTAAATATAATTTCCCAACTTCCTTCTTTGCTTGGGATTACGAAGAAGGAATACGTTCCCGCTACTAGCTTGGTTCCACTAATTGAAATTGCATTGCTAAAACTCATGGTAGTTGCCTCATTAGCTCCTGCTCTCCATACTGCTCCATATTTTACAAGATCTCCGTAAATTACTCGCTCTTTCGTGGCGGGACTGCTATAGCTAATGATTACTTCAACCTCTCCGATTTTTCCTTTTGTTTCCATCAGTGGGCTTTTTGGTTTTTCTCCTTGAGCATGAACTGAAAGGCCCGCAATCATTAAAAAAGCGACGAGTAGGGTTATAATTTTCTTCATTGTAGTTCTTTTTTTATTGTTTAGCTAAACTATTAAAAAGCACTGAGATTCTGCGTTATACTTTACAAATCATTTAACAGTTCCAGTATTGTTAGGCACCCTTCTCTAATTTCTTGCTCAGAAATGTTTAGTGGTGGCGCTAATCGAAAGGCATTGGGAGTAGAAAGAAACCAAAATAGAAGCACTCCTTTCTCTAGACCTTTCAAAACAACTTGTTGAACCTTTTCTTCATTTTCCAGCTCTATGGCCATCATTAATCCCAACTGCCTCACTTCTTTTATTTCTTGGTGCTGAAGGAGTTCTTCGAAAAGCTGAGCTTTGGCTGGCAATGCGTTCAATAGTTGTTCTTCCCGAATTACTTTTAGCCCTGCTGCTGCCGTTGCACACACCAACGGGTGACCGCCAAAGGTGGTAATGTGCCCCAACATGGGGTTTTCGCTGAATTGTAACATGAGTTTTCGATTCGCCATAAGGCAACCAATTGGCATTCCTCCGCCAAGGGCTTTACCTGCAACTAGCAAATCTGGAACAACACCATAGTGTTCAAATGCCCACATTTTGCCTGTTCGGCCCATGCCGCATTGAATTTCGTCAAAAATCAGCAAAGTGCAGGTATCATCGCATTTTTTACGCAGTGCTTGCAGGTATTTTTTGCTTGGAAAACGCACGCCGGCATCTCCTTGTATGGTTTCTAAAATAACGCAAGCTGTTTCTTTGCTGATTCGATTTAGGTACTCCAAATTATTTAACTCAATGTGTTTAACTTGGGGTAATAAGGGCTCAAAGGGTGCTTTATTTTTTTCATTTGAACTTAGACTCAAGGCACCGTGAGTACTTCCATGATATGCATTTTCAAAGGCAATTATTTCTCCATTTCCGGTTACTCTTTTTGCCAATTTTAATGCTGCCTCAATGGCTTCCGTACCTGAGTTCATAAAGTAAAATGCGTCAATGCTTTCAGGTAACGTTTTTAACAACTCTTTTGCCAGGTCATTCTGGGCATCTTGTTCAAACTCACCGTAAACCATTAAGTGCAAATGCTTTTCACTTTGAATCTTTATGGCTTCTAAAATTTTTGGATGCCCGTGTCCTAAAGCACTTACTGCTACACCGGAAATGAGGTCCAAATAAGCTTTCCCTTCGGTATCGTAAATGTAACTACCTTTTGCGTGATCTACCTTTACTCCAAAAGGGAATGGAGTAGTTTGTGCTAAATGCTGTTTAAAAAAATCCTTCGGTTCGCTCACTCGGTAAAGTTACTGCTAAATCAAAAACCACAAAGTATTTTAAACGAATCAGTCCTACTTTTCTTTGCTTTTCTTATTTTCGAATTTCAAACGCAACCTATGGAATCAATACTTCTTGAAAAGCAAAATAGCATTGCCACATTGACCTTAAACCGACCAAAGTTGTTCAACAGTTTTAATCGTGAAATGGCTTTGAATTTACAAGCCAAATTAGATGCATGCTGCGTAGATCCTGGAGTTCGCGTGATTGTGCTCACAGGAGAAGGGAAAGCATTTTGTGCCGGTCAAGATTTGGTAGAAGTTACCGATCAAGCGCAGAATCTTGGTTTTCGAAAAATTTTAGAAGAACATTACAGTCCAATTATTCAAAAAATTAGAAATACAGCAAAACCGGTTATTGCTGCAGTAAATGGAGTAGCTGCGGGTGCAGGAGCTAATATAGCGTTGGCGTGTGATATTGTTGTGGCGCATGAGAAGGTAAGTTTCATTCAAGCTTTCTCGGGCATTGGGCTCATTCCAGACAGTGGTGGAACGTTCTTTTTACCCCGCTTAATTGGTTTTCAAAAAGCAAGTGCCTTGGCCATGTTAGGAGATAAAGTAGGAGCAGAGGAAGCGGAGCGCATGGGAATGATTTACAAGGTATTTTCCTTGGATAATTTTTCAGCAGAAGTTCAAGCGTTGGCCGAACGAATGGCAAAAATGCCAACCAAAGGATTAGCGTTAACTAAAGCAGCCTTTAATTCAGCACTTTCTAACGATTTAACGACTCAGTTACAGGTGGAGTCTGACTTGCAGATTCAAGCCAGCGAGACCAAAGATTACCACGAAGGAGTGGCTGCTTTTTTAGAAAAAAGACTGCCCAACTTCATTGGTGAATAAAGTCGGGCAGTCTGCGATATATTGGTTAATGAATATTTGCAATTCCTTTAGACGTATATTTAAATGAAAAGGTTGGCAACTGTGCAAATTATTTTTACTTTATTCACAATTGTTGCACTAGCATCCCGCATTATTTGAAATACCTCCGTTTTACTTTACTGCTGTCTTTTTACTATAACTTTTTGAATGTGAATAAATAAAAAAACGCCCTTTTGAAAGAAAGGGCGTTGCAATAACCTAAATTTAAAATAATTATTTAGCTGGCGATGAGGGCGGTGTTGGAGGCATTGGTGGCTCTGGGATATCAAAATTGATCGGAAGAGTCAATTGCATTTTAACTTTTTCTCCATCTTTCAGTGCGGGCGTCTATTTAGGCATTTGCTTCATGGTTTTTGGGTAGACAAGGTGGCTGCTAATAAACTTTAACATTGCTGCTTGACCACCTGGGTATTCTGCTGGCTTGTCAGCTTCCGTTTGTTGAATTTGCTCGGTTATGATTTTTGGCGCACCCGCTTTCAGGTTTTGATTAATAAAGAGGGTAGTAGCAAAAAGTGCCACGGTAAGTCCAACTTTTGCTGGAGTAATCTTTTTTGTAAATTTATTTTTTAGTCTCATAGTTCTTAGTTTTAAGTGAGAGGATTTAAATTGATTAGTTAAAAAGGGAAAATGATTAAAGTTTTGCTGAATCAGCAGCTGCAAATAGCCGTCGCTTTCTTGCCAGCTTAACTTATCTGCTTCGTATTCTTGAATTTCTTGAAAAAGTGTTTTGAATCGATACACTAATGGATTCATCCAAAATGCAATTTTTAAGGCTTGACACAGTAAAATATCTAAGCTGTATCTTCTTATTACGTGTACCTTTTCATGGCGCAATAGCACTTTTTTCTATTCCGTAGTGTAATTCGAACCAATGAAAATCTAATTCATAAAACTAAAGGCTGCGGTACTTTCGGCTAATTCGAAATGAGTTTTGGTTTTGGTGGCTTTTGACTTAACGTTTAGCAACCGAACGAGTCGAAGAATGAATAGCACTAGCAGACTGCAAGTTCCTGCGGCGTAGATGATTTTCATCCAGTTCACGGAAGCTAACATGGGATTGCCTGTTGATGCTGCACCTGAAACACTTACTTCAGCCCATACCTGAGAAAGATTCAGCTCACCTGAGCTTATGTTCATGGTTTGAAGGGTAAGTAAAGGCAACCCTATGGAAAGTAAAATTCCCACAATCAAAAATGGTCGGGCGATTTTATAATTTTTTGAAGGTTGAATAAAGCCCTTGTAAATCAAGAAAAGCAATACCAAATAAAGGTTTGCTTCAATAAAGTAGTTGATCGTTAATTCCATGGCTTATTTTTTTAAGGTTTTAAGAATTGCGTCTAGCTCTGCTACATTAATTTCTTCCTTCTTGGCGAAAAAGGAAACTAAGTTCTCGAAAGAGCCCTCAAAATACTTACTTACGAGGCTCTTCGAAATTTTTATTTTGTAATCCTCTTTACTCACTAAAGGGTAGTACTGGTGTGTTTTTCCAAAGGCAGTAAAACCGACAAACCCTTTCTTTTCTAAAATTCTAATAATGGTAGAAACAGTATTGTACGCAGGCTTGGGATCATCCATTTCCACAAGCAGCTCTTTTACAAACGCTTTTTTTACCTTCCACAATACGTGCATTACTTGTTCTTCTGCTTTTGTTAATTCTTGCATGGGATAAATATAACTAAACCTTTAGTTATAAAACTAATTTATTAGTTAATGAATATTTTTTTACATTTATTTCTTGAAAAAGGTGGGCTTTCAACTTATCTTCGCAACGTATAAAAAATTGGAACATGAAAGTATGTGTAATAGGATGTGGAACGATGGGCAGCGGTATCGCTCAAGTAGCTTCAACGGCAAATTGCGAAGTTGTATTGTATGATTTGAACGAGGCAGCCTTAGAAAAAAGCAAAGTAGACTTAGCAAAAGTATTGGCTCGCTTGGTGGAGAAAGGACGACAAACTGAAGATGGCGCCAAAGCGATTCAAGAACGGATTACGTACTCAACCAATTTAGAAACATTAAAGGGTGCTGACCTCGTAATTGAGTCCATCGTTGAAAATTTAGAAATTAAACATCAATTATTTCAATCGTTAGAGGCTATTGTTGCTGCAGATTGTATCATTGCGTCCAATACCTCTTCTTTATCGATTACTTCACTAGCAGCCTGTTTGCAGCAACCAGAGCGTTTTATAGGCGTTCACTTTTTCAATCCTGCACCGTTAATGAAGTTGGTAGAGATTATTCCAGCCGTTCAAACTTCTACGGAAGTGTTAGAGAAAACAAAAAATACCATTGATGCTTGGAAGAAAGTAACGGTAACCGTGAAAGACACTCCAGGATTCATCGTAAACAAAGTAGCGCGACCGTTTTACAGCGAAGCCATTAAAATGGTAGAAGAAGGAACGGCTGACGCGGCCACCATTGATTGGGCCATACGAGAATTGGGAGGTTTTAGAATGGGACCTTTTCAATTAATGGATTTTATTGGGCACGATGTGAATTACATTGTGACCGAAACAGTATTCAAAGCTTTTTACTACGACGGACGATACAAACCTTCCTTCACACAAAAGCGACTTTATGAAGCCGGTTACCTGGGTCGTAAGTCGGGGAGAGGGTTTTACAACTATGCAGAAGGTGCTACTAATCTTGAACCCAACAAGGATGAAGTATTGGGAGAATACATTGTAAGCCGAATTGTTGCCATGCTCATTAATGAAGCAGCTGATACCTTGCACGTGAACATTGCCAGTGCGAAAGACATTGATTTGGCCATGAAAAATGGAGTGAACTACCCGAAAGGTTTGTTGGCTTGGGCAGATGAAAAAGGCCTACCGTATTGCATTTCTGTGATGGACGAGTTATTTGACGAATACCACGAAGAACGCTACCGTTGCAGTCCTATTTTAAGAAAATTAGGCAAGAACAACGCGACTTTTTTTTAAATGAATCGCCTTCGAAACTTTTTATTTCAACCGGTTGACAACAGCCAGTTAATACTGTTTCGAATCGTTTTTGGTTTCTTAATTACCTGCGAAGCGTGGGGAGCAATACTTACTGGCTGGGTAAGACGGGCATTCATTGAACCCAAAATGACTTTCCCTTTTCTCGATTTTGACTTTCTGCACCCTTTGCCGGACAATGGAATGATTTATTATTTCCTGCTCATGGGCGTTTTTGGAGTTTTGGTAATGCTCGGCTATAAATACAGAATGGCAGCCATTGGTTGCGCGGTTATGTGGAGTGGCGTGTATTTCATGCAAAAAACTCATTACAACAACCACTACTACTTAATGGTGCTGCTCAAGTGGATTTTTTGTCTGCTGCCCGCTAATCGCTCTCATGCCCTTGATGTTCGGAATACCCCTGAGCTCAAACGCAACTATTGCTACCAATGGCATTTGTGGATTTTTAAAAGCACCGTATTAATCATTTATTTCTATTCGGCCGTGGCTAAAATGTACCCAGATTGGGTAGATGCTGTTCCCATTCAACTATGGTTTAGCCAAAAAGCAGATTACCAGATCATTGGCCCTTTGTTAGTGCAATCGTGGTTTCAGCATGTGGTAGCTTGGGGAGGTATTATTTTCGACTTACTCATCGGCCCTGCTTTGCTGTGGAAACGAACTCGAAAAGCGGCGTTTATTTCATCTTTTGTCTTTCACGGGTTCAATTCGGTTGTTTTTCAGGTAGGTATTTTTCCATTTATGGGCATTGCTTTTGGCTTGTTTTATTTTGAACCAGAAGTGATTCGAAAGCTCTTTTTTAAGCAGAAGGTCGCTTTTGTAGCCGGACAAGAAGTTGTGAAAGTCCACTTTCAAACTGTAAAAACGATTGCCTTTTCAAGTTTTATAATGCTCATGTTCTTACTGCCTTTGCGGCATCATTTGTTTGAGGGAAATGTAACCTGGACCGAAGAGGGGCACCGTTTGTCGTGGCGCATGATGCTGCGCGCTAAAGCTGGTATGGTGAGCGTAAAAATAGAACGAAAAGGGGAGACCCATTACGTGAATTTAGACGATTATCTTACACCCAAACAACAGCGAGCCATTGCCACCCGACCAGATATGTTTTGGTATTTCATTCAGCACTTAAAACAAGATTTGACTGCCAAAGGCGAAGACGATTACGACGGAATATATGCCATCAGCAACGTGAGTTTAAACGGTCACCCCGGCAAAGCTTTGTACGATTCAACTGTGGACTTTTCCAAAGTAGAGTGGAACGGGTTTAGTGAGAATCGTTGGGTTACGAGGGGGGAGTAATAATTTGGCTTTTGGCTGATGGCTTTTTGCTTTCTACCTTTGTTTTTTTAAAATAGATTTGTTCTTTACCAATCATTAAATCAAATATTAATGCGTGACTTTAGAAAATTAGAAATATGGAAGAAAGGCATTTTGCCGGTAAAGGAGGTATATAAGTTGACAGAAACGCTTCCAAGTACTGAGAAATTTGGACTAATTAGTCAAATGCAGAGATGTACGGTTTCTATTCTATCAAATATTGCAGAAGGCTTCAGTAGGAAAAGTGAAAAAGAGTATAATCGTTATTTGGAAATTGCAATTGGCTCTGCCTTTGAACTAGAAACGCAGTTGATTCTTTGCAGTGAACTCGGTTATGCAGAAGACAAAGAAATAAATCTGATTATAGCTTACCTAAATATTCTTCAAAAACAAATTAATGCTTTGATTTCCATTATTAGCAGAAGTAAACGGCGATAGCCTTTATCAATTACTAAACGTAAATCCCCAAAAGCCAACAACCAACAGCTAACCTAAAACAAAACCTAGTAAATGCCCTTATACCTCGACAACGCCAACCTTATTTTTTCAAAAGCAATAATAGAAGCAAAATATGCCGGTGGTTGTGAACAGTTTCGCAACGATTGGAAGATGGATAGCAACAGCGTGAACGATGAAGACGACGAACTATTTATGTTGGCGGTTATCAACGTGGATGAATTTGACTTATATCCATTATTCAAAAAAGGGCTCAGCTTTGACAGTGAAAAGCAGACAAGCACAGACTTTGTTGCCGTTGGCCGATATGATGGAGTATTTTGGGAAACCAATTGGTTGAAAGCGAATGCCTCCTTTGCTTGGCATGTGAACTGCAAAAAGGAACAGGAAGAAAGAGCTATAGAAATAAGCGAACACATGACCATGGATGTATTAGAAGAGCTCTTGAATAAAGGCATTGAGGTCTTGAAAACCATTCGCACAGGAAAGTAAAAGCTCAAAGGGCACTTTTGTATTAAAAATCCCTTGATTTTCCTCTCTTTTTAATAACTTTGGCAGTATTTATTTAACAGCTCATGGAAGAGAAAGAGATATGGAAAGGTAGGCCATCGCAATGGACAAATTTTGGAGTATACCTAATATGTGTGCTTCTAAGTTGGTTAATCATTCCGATATTTATTGCTCTTTGGAAATTTTTAGTGGTTAAAACCTGGAAGATTACTACTACCACAGATGAATTAGAATTATACCGAGTAAAAGACATCCGTTTTGAGCAGCCTTTTTGGCTTAGGTTAGTAGGCTTATCCAATATTGTGATGAGTACCTTCGACAAAACACATGCAACTGTTATTGTACCGGCAATTAAAAACGGTAAAGAATTAAGAGAAAAACTACGAATTGCAGTAGACGAAAGAAGAGATGTTAAAAGAGTTCGGGAAACAGATTTTATTTAGTTAATTAAACGTGACTATTGAAACACCCCCTCTCCAAATCTACCTTCATTAGTGGCTTGCAATGCAAGAAGAAGCTGTATTTATCTAAAAAGCACAGAGACTTAGCCAGCCCAAGAACCGCAGCAGTAGAAGCCATTATGAAGCAAGGTACCTCCATTGGAGAGTTGGCGCAATTTGTATTTCCAAATGGCAAAGATGCTACACCAGAACACTATTGGGATTACGCACCCTCCATTGCACAAACGAAGACATGGATAGAAGCCGGGGAACCTACCATTTACGAAGCAGCCTTCCAAGCCAATGGGGTAATGGCCGCGTTGGACATTTTAATTCACAAAAATGGAGAGCGCATTGCCCTAGAGGTAAAAAGTAGCACTTCGGTAAAAGAATACCATTTGAACGATGCCGCCCTGCAGTGTTGGGTAATGGAGCAAGCAGGTTTTAAACCAGACCGCTTTTTTATCATGCACCTTAACAACCAATATGTGCGGGAAGGAAAAATTAAAGTTAGAAAGCTCTTTCATTGGGAAGAGGTGACCGAAGAAGTGTTGGCAAGACAAAAAGACATTGCCGACCAAGTGCAAGAGTTGAAAGAAGTACTTCAAGCCACGGAAGTTCCCAAAGTAGATATAGGAGCCCATTGCTCTGAGCCTTTTGCCTGTGAGTTTGCGGCCCATTGTTGGCAGCACATACCCGAGAACTCCATTTTTGATGTCTCGGGTTTGGGTAAAAAAGTGTGGAACTATTACGGCCAAGGAGTTATAGCCATTAAAGATTTACCAGAAGAAGATACCTTCTCCACATTGCAACAGCTGCAAATAGCAGGTGTGAAAAATGGACAAAAAGTAATAGAGAAAAAGGAGATCGAAGACTTCTTGGGCGACTGGCAATTTCCGCTCTATTTTTTCGATTTTGAAACCATTAACCCTGCACTGCCACCTTATGATGGCTGCCGACCTTACGAGCAGCTAGGCGTGCAATATTCATTGCATGTATTAAAGGATGATGGCAGCTTAATGCACAGCGAATTTTTAGCCCAAGCAGGTGAAGACCCACGCAAAGACCTGGTAGAGCAAATGCTGCAAGAATTAGGCAACAGTGGCAGCATTGTAGCCTATAACATGGGTTTTGAAAAGCGGGTAATTCAAAGTTTGGCCAACACTTTTCCAGAATACCAAAAACAGCTAGAAGCTTTGCTAGATCGTTTTGTAGATTTGATGATTCCTTTCCAAAAAGGTTGGTATTATTTACCTGATATGCAGGGTTTTTACTCCATTAAAGCGGTGCTACATGCTTTATTTCCGAAGGACAAAAAGTTAGACTATAGCGTACTTTCTATTGGAAACGGCAGTGATGCTTCTGTCTATTTACAGGCTATGCTAGAAAATAGAGTTCAAAAAGAAGAACTAACCGATCTGCGAAAAGAACTATTGGCCTATTGTAAATTGGACACCTTGGCCATGGTGAAGATTTGGGAAGTGTTGAGAAATTAGATATTTCGAAAGCAGGGTGGAACAGGTTTAACCGGAATGTAATGATGATGAGAGGGGAGTCGAAAGGACCACTAACTTAATCGACTCACTCAACACTATAAGATATTTAATATCATTTACTTGAGTGTCAATATCTAAGTTTCAAACAACTGTTTCGTGAGCTAATAACAAGCAGTTTTAGATAGGCTACTACACGTTTGAAAGCACGCCTAACGCCCACAAAAAAAAGCCTCGCATTTGCGAGGCTTTCAACTGATTTATTTATCAGTTTCTTCTTTCTTGTCAGCTTTCTTCTTTCGTTTCTTCTTTTTGTCGTTTACAAAGGTGTCGTCAATAACTTCACCTAAAACTTTTACTACTTTGGTTCGTTCAAAGTTTTTTTTCGCCACCATCATTTCTTCAAGTGTATCTCTTCTAATCTTTATTCCAGATTTTGCTCCTTGGTTTTTTACTTCTAAGTAAAATCCATCTTTCAATTTCTTTGGTTTCGTGGACGGTCTTCCCATAATTTTTCTGTTTTTTACGCCATCACCAGCGCTAATTTATCAACTAATATTTCTGCATGTACCGTACCGTCAGCATTTACATGCGTCGGAATAACGTTTTTTAGCGCGTTAATCCAATCGGGATTGTACGCAGATTTTATCTTTATATAATTCTCAGTGAAACCATACATTTCACCGTTTTGTTCCTGTGCTTCGAAAAGTACAGTAAATTCTTTGTTTAATTGTGTTTCGTAGAAGAATCTTTTCTTCTTTTCTGAAAGTTGCTGTAAAAACTTACTTCGCTTTCTTCTAATTTCAATTGGAATGCTATCCGTTTTTCTTACCGCTACCGTGTTGTTTCGCTCACTATAGGAGAATACATGCAAGTACGCTACATCCAAGTCTTTCAAAAACGCTACCGTTTCTTGAAACAACTCTTCCGTTTCGCCTGGGTAACCTACTATTACGTCAACACCAATACAAGCATTGGGCATTTGGCCTTTTATGCGTGCTACACGGTCGGCATACAACTCTCTATGATAACGCCTTCTCATAGCTCTTAAAATCTCGTTAGAGCCAGATTGCAGTGGAATGTGAAAGTGTGGCGCAAATCGCTTCGATTGGGCTACAAAATCAATAATATCATTCGAAAGAAGGTTGGGCTCAATGGAAGAGATTCTAAAACGATAAATTCCTTCTAAGTCATCCAATTCTTGCACCAAGTCAAAGAAGCTATCGTCAGTCCCTTTCCCAAAATCACCAATGTTAACTCCCGTCAACACCACTTCTTTTACCTGAGTAGCTTCTAGTTCTCTGGCCGTTTTCATGGTTTCTGCCACCGTATTGCTTCTGCTTCTGCCTCTTGCCAGAGGAATGGTGCAGAACGAGCAGAAATAATCGCAGCCGTCTTGCACTTTTAAAAAGGATCTCGTTCGGTCTCCTAACGAATAGGAGGGAACAAAGTCTTTTACGTATTTAATTTCTGATGCAACTACCTTGTTGGCGTAGTGTTCTGTTTCCCAAGCTTGCACGTGTTCTAACAAGTTAAACTTCTCTTGCGCACCTAATACAATGTTTACCCCTTCAATGGCAGCAATTTCGTTGGGTTTCAATTGCGCATAGCAACCAATTACCGCAATGAAAGAGTCTGCAGAAAGATTTCGGGCTTGTTTTACAATTTGCCGACACTTTTTATCGGCTTGTTCTGTAACCGAACAGGTGTTGATCACCACAATGTCGGCTCCTTCTTTAAAATCCACTTGAGCATAGCCATTTTCTTCAAAAAGCCTTGCTATTCCTGAGGTCTCAGAAAAGTTAAGCTTACACCCAAGGGTATAAAAAGAAATGGTTGAACTGTGCTTCATAAAGATTACCAAATTAAACATTTAAGCTTTAAAAGTTAAGTAGCAGCTGTAAATTCTAGCGAATCTGATTAGAAATGATTTGCTCAACAAATTCACTTACCCACAACGCATACATGTTGCCACCAGGGTGAAGCTTGTCAACGGCAATCAATCCGCTGTCGTACTGCGCCTTTTGAGAAATGGGCGTTATGTTGTAGAAACTTACGCCCATTTTTTGGGCAACAGTGGAGCTAATGGCATTGTAATTTTTGATTTCTGCGCTTACTTTCTTCACCTTTTTTCCTCGCATGAAGGGCATCACACTGTAATCTGGTATGCTGTAAACAAACACCCCTTTTTTACCAGTCTTCGAAAAACCAATCGCTTTTTCAATCAGCAGTTTAAATTCTTTGGTAAACACTTCAATGTCTTTTCCTTGGTATTGGTTGTTCACGCCAATTAACAGCGAAACAAGGTCGTATTGTTCCTTTACCGCAGTTATGGAATCGAGCAGCTGGTCTGTTCGCCAACCGGTTTTTGCAATCACCCTAGGCGTAGCAATGTTCAAATCCGTTTTTGCTGCAAGTGCGCTTGCCAGCCGAAAAGGAAAGCTTTGATGCTGTTCCACCATTTCTCCAATGGTATAGGAATCGCCTAGTGCCAAGTAAGTGAATTGATTTTTAACAGCAGTTGTTGGGTTAGCTGATTCTTTGCTTGTTGAACTAGTTGTGTTGCATGCGCTTACAATAAGAAAGAGTAGGACAATGACGGTAATTCTTAAAGAAATCATCTTAACCTTCAAATAATATGGTAAAGAAGAACATCTTCGGGCGAATCTCTTCGATTGGATTCGACAACTCTGTATTGTCTCGAATCATGGCATTTCCTAAGCTGTACGACATTTTTAACTCGAGTCCCAATTTAAAGTAAGGCAGAAAAAAGTCGGTTCCAATTCCTACTTCCGCAGAATAAGTGTCGCGTTTCAATTTAATGATTGATTCAGGAATGTCCACATTTTTTACGCGTTCGTTGGAAGCTAAATCTAACGAGTACTTAGCACCTGCAATAAGATATGCAGCAAAGTTGTTGACTCGAGCAGAGCGATACTTCACCAACAATGGAAAGTCCAAATAGGTAGATTCAATTTGTCTTAATTCGGTAAACCGTAAGCCTTGGAAGTTGATTAAGTTAAACTCCATGTTTCGCTGACCAAAAACAAGGGTAGGTAAAAAACGAATGTTCAGCAATGGCGTAATGTGTAGGTCACTTACAATTCCTAGGTTAAACCCACTTTGGTTCACCACATTAATGCTTTGCAAACTATCAACTCTGGGGTTATATGCATTTCGCTGTAAGGCAAAACCACCGCTGTTCACGCCCAACGCAAACCCAAAATGAATGATCTTTTGATCAAACTTTTGCAAGTTCTTTACCTTGGGCTTCTGCGCAATGGTAGCTAAACTGCAAAAAACGAGAAGAAGACTAAAATAATACTTCATGGACTGCTAAACGGGTTGTCGTCTGTTTTATTTTTGAACAACATAAATAGATGAAATACCAAAAAAGAGGGGGTGAGTGCTTTTGAATTGGAACCCAACCTTCTTTAAAATGGCTTCAAACTCTTTTCCTTCCGGAAAGGCTTCTACAGATTCTGGTAAATAAGTATATGCCGATGCATCTTTCGAAACCAATTTGCCAATACTCGGCAATACCTTGTGGAAGTAGAAGTTATAAATCTGCTTGATGGGAAAAGATTTGGGTTTAGAAAACTCCAATACCACTGCCATTCCACCGGTTTTTAACACCCGTTTCATTTCAGAAAGCCCTTTCTCTAAATCCTCAAAATTCCGAACGCCAAAGGCTACAGTAATTGCATCAAAGTAATTGTCTTCAAAAGGAATGTCTTCAGAATCACCATACTTTAACTCAATAATGTCTTCCTGACCGTTCTTTTTAATTTTGATAATGCCTTTGTCCAACATGCCTTGGCTAATGTCAATGCCCACTACTTGGGTTGGTTTTAGCGAAAGGCTTTCAATCGCAAAATCACCTGTTCCGGTAGCCACATCTAAAATTACTTTTGGCTGAATGATACTTAAAATTTTAACAGCCTTTTTTCGCCAAAGCTTATCTATTCCTATTGATAGGAAGTGATTTAAAAAGTCGTAACGGTGAGAAATGTTGTCGAACATTTCTGCCACTTGTTCTTTCTTAGAACTGTTTTTTTCTTTGTAAGGAGTTACTGTTTCTGCCATAATACTTTTTGGAATTGCAAAAGTAAGGTTACAGCGCAAGAAATGTTCATTTACTGTCCTATTTCTTTTCGGTCGCCATATGCCTCATCGTCCTTGTGTACTAGGTTGAAAACACGATCCCAACGAATTTTGCTCAACAAGGAAGATTTATTTGGGTCCAATGACATCCAAATGAAAACAGCCTTTCCAACAATATGGTCTTCAGGTACAAATCCCCAAAATCTACTGTCTTGAGAATTGTGTCGGTTGTCACCCATCATCCAATAGTAATCCATCTTTACGTCGTAGCTCGTTGTTGCTTCTCCATTAATGTAAATTTTACCGTCCTCTACTTTTAGCTCGTTGTTCTCGTAAATGTCAATCAAACGCTCATACATCGGTAAGTTGGCGGTTGTCAATTGCAACACCTCTCCTTTGTAAGGAATCGAAATTGGTCCAAAATTATCTTCTGTCCAATCATATTCAGCTGTGTTTGGAAAAATAGGGTAGCTTTTTAAGCTCGAATTTTGATATTCTTCTTTTTTCTTAATAATTCGCTTTACACTCAACACACTGCTTATTGAACGAATAAATTCAAGCGCTTCTGCAGTTAAGTGAAGTTCCATAGAACTTCCCATTTCGGGCGACCAGCTAAAATCAGTAATTTCATTGTCAATCAACTTTTTATAGCGGATTGGAGGCAACTGAGGGTTGTTTTGATCTTTACACGTCACTAAATAGTTCGTTTGAAGTCCTTCTGACTGATAGGCTTCTTCTTCGTTAATGAAAAGTTTGCCGTCTACAATTTTCAACTCATCTCCTGGCAGTGCCACACAGCGCTTAATGTAGTTTTCTCTTTTGTCCACCGGTCGAGCTACCACCTCAAAACCTTCTGTTACAATTTTTTGAGCCCTTACTGGGGTCATCTCATCATTCAAGTCTCGGTTGGGTTGAAAATAACGGTCAATAAAATTCCGTTGGTAGTTTTTCGGTAAGCCCTCCATAAAGTACTTTCTGCCGTTTTCTTTTCCAAAAATGGCATCGTATTCTCTCAATAACGCATAGTAGGTTCTTGCTTGCTGCTCCACCGCAACAGTATCTCCTGCAGGAAAGTTAAAAACCACCGCTTCATTTCGTTTTACATCTTGAAGTTTAAACAGCCTTTTGTAGGGCAATTGAATCAATTCAGAATATGATTTTACATTGTCCGTTCCCGGCAACGTGTGGTGCGCAAAGGGAAAGAAAATTGGGGTGTTGGGTATTCTTGAACCATAGCTTACCTTACTTACAAATAAGAAGTCACCTACCAACAATGACTTTTCCATAGAAGAGGTTGGAATGGTAAATGCTTCAATGTAAATGGCTCGAATTAGGGTAGCAGCAATCACTGCAAAGGCAATGGCATCTGCCCATTCTCGAATTTTTGTCTTCTTGTACTTTTCTACAAATTCATAGCCTGCATATTGATAGGTATCAGAATGACCAACGTAAGCGAGGTAAAAAGGAGTGAAAACAACCGCCAAAGCATGTTCCCAAAAAGTTAGAATTTTAAACTGCTTTAAGAGCTCTACAATAATGCCTACCCAAACTATAAAGCCCAAAAATGGAATGTAATAAATTGCCATCCACCACAGTGGTTTTTGAATCATTTTAATGGTAAGGTAGGCACTGTAAAAAGGAATCAAGGCCTTCCAACCGTCTTCTCCAGCTTTCTTGAAAAGTAAGTACAATCCAAAATGAGAGGCAATAAAGTAGAAAAGGATAATAATGAGAGCTGTTGTCATGGGTTAGTTTTTTAATACGTCTTTCATTGTAAAAATGCCTTTTTTGGCTTGAATGAATTCTGCTGCCAACACTGCACCAAGTGCAAAACCTTTGCGGTTTTTGGCTTCGTGTTTTATGCTAATTTGATCAATGTTGGAATCGTAGGTTATTTCGTGCGTTCCGGGAATATTTGGTTCTCTGAACGACACAATTTCGAGT
>JAOKCF010000015.1 GCA_028245195.1 Vicingaceae bacterium
TATGCCTTGGATAAGAGGGCTGGGCAATGCGTTCGGCTTGTCTTTTGTACCAGGTGTTTGGGTAAATTCTATTCAAATTACCAAAGGAGTTGGTTCGGTTGTTAATGGTTATGAGAGTATTGCAGGTCAAATCAATGTTGAATTGGTGAAGCCGGATTTAGGTGAGCAAACCTTTGTAAACGTTTTTACAAACTTAGGAGGTAGATCAGAGCTTAATTTAGGGCATACAGAACAGCTTAATGAGAATGTAGGAACAACATTATTATTACATGGTAACACTCGTTTTTTTGAGATAGATGCAAACGATGATGGATTTCGAGACTTTCCGTTACAAAATCAAATCAATGCATTTAATCGATGGAAGTTTAACTCTAATAAAGGCTTGATGGGACAGATCGGTATTCATTTTTTGAAAGAAGAAAAGATTGGAGGACAAACGGATAAGTTTGTTAGTGACAATCAAAATCGGTTCGATTGGCGAGGGCCGTACCGCATAAACATAGACACTGAAAGTACCGAGTTGTTTGGTAAAGTGGGGTATGTTTTCTCTGATTTCCAATACAAAAGCATGGGTTTCCAATGGTCCCTTAAACAACACGAGCAGAATTCAATTTTCGGAAAAAAGATTTATGATGTCCGTCAACGAAGTGGATATGCAAATTTCATTTATCAGTCTATTATAGGTAATACCAACCACCAGTTTAAAACTGGAGCAAGTTTTGTTTATGATGAATATGATGAAGAATTTGAAACACAAAATTTTGATCGAGTAGAACGAACTCCCGGAGCATTTTTTGAATATACTTTTAAACCCAATGCCAATTTTACAATGGTTGCAGGTTTAAGAGGTGATTATCATAATCTGTATGGAGCATTTGCTTCACCACGATTGCATCTGCGTTACGCCTTAAGTGAGACGTTAGTTGCAAGAGCATTAGCAGGAAGTGGACAACGTTCTCCGACGGTTTTAATGGAAAGACAATCGTTAATGGCAAGTGCACGGGCATTTAACTTCTTTGGTTATAATAAAGACGGGGTGTATGGTTTGGATATGGAGAAAGCCTGGAATTTTGGTTTCAACTTAGCAAAAAGCTTCACCTTGGATTATCGAGAAGGAAACATTCAGTTTGACGTGTATCGAATACAATTTGAAAACCAAGTTGTAGTGGACTTAGAGAACAGTTATGAAGTAAACATCTATAACTTAACTGGGGAATCATTTTCTAATACCGCTCAATTACAAGTAGATTATGAATTGATTAAATTCTTAGATGTCCGTTTAGCGTATCGTTGGGTGCAAGTGCAAACCGATTTTAACATAGGAGGAGTGGAGGAAAATCAAATGCTTTTACAACAACCTTTTACACCAGAGCATCGATTTTTTATAAACTTTGGTTATGCTACTAAAAAGACATTAAAGGAGTCTAACTGGACAATAGATTTTACTGCTCAATGGTTTAGTGAACAACGAATTCCTTCAACTGAAGGAAATTTGTTAAACAATCGTAGAAATGAGCTTTCACCTAGTTTTTCTTTGTTGAACACTCAGGTAACTCGAAACTTTAATAAACGGTTGGCAGTTTATGCAGGGGTTGAAAATATCTTCAATTTCAGGCAAGACAATCCTATAATTGATGCAGACAATCCTTTTGGAAACGAGTTTGACGCAAGCATGGTATGGGGTCGAATTTTTGGAAGAAATATTTATGCGGGATTACGTTGGAAAATAACAAAAGAGAAAGTGTAATCTGATTCTTTACAAACTAAAGCCATGCATCAAAGCATGGCTTTTTTCTTTTAGTTAAAAATTGAGATTACCTCTAAGTAAGAATTGGCAGGCAAATCTGCACGAGTTTAATTTGGAATAAATAACTTTGAACTATAACAAGTACTTATGAATATACAACTGATTATTACGATTCTCTTTTTGGGCCTTGCTTCTTGCAATAAAACAGATAATAGACCAAATAAGCAAATTGTAACATCTGTAATTCCTGAAAATTATGTAACCGAGAATGTAATTATTATCGTGATAGATGGGCCAAGGTATTCAGAAACATGGGGTGATACATCGCACCAATATCAACCTCGATTGGTAAATAATTTAGCAGATGAGGGAACAATTTATATGAACTTTTATAACAATGGCGTAACCTTTACAAATCCTGGGCATACTGCCATAACTACAGGGAATTATCAACCAATAGACAACAACGGAAGACAAATTCCCTATAGGGCTTCTATTTTTCAGCATTGGTTGAAGGAGTCAGGGGTGGACTCAAGTAAAGCTTGGTTAATTACAAGCAAGGATAAATTACAAATATTAGCGAACTGTTCGGAAAGAGAGTGGCAGAACAAGTTTATGCCATCTACAAATTGTGGTATTGGAGGCAATGGTGTAGGAAGTGGTTATCGTGAAGACAGTTTAACGTTCAAGCAGATTGAAAACATACTAAATACACATCACCCGAAGTTAACCCTCATTAACTTTAAAGAACCCGATGCTTCCGGACATAGAAACGATTGGAATGCATACATAGAGGGTATTAGAAATACAGATGAATATGTTTATCAGATCTGGAACATGATTCAGAATGATTCAGAATATGCGAATAAAACTACAATGTTTGTTACGAATGACCACGGTAGACATTTCGATGGACATTTAGATGGATTTGTTTCGCATGGAGATGGTTGCTCAGGCTGCAAGCATATCAATTTATTTGCCACAGGTCCGGATTTTAAAAAAGGTCAAATTACTCCTGCATTTAGAGAACAACGAGATATTTCAGCTACAATTGCTGAATTAATGAATTTCGATTTTCCCAAAGGTAAGGGGAGAGTAATGGAAGAATTGTTTAAATAGGTTGTTTGAGCAAAGCTTATACTAGACTTAGTCTGTTATTTTAAAAATAACACTCTTTACCGCCGTTAATGGCTTTCCTTCTTTCGTTTCTTTTTGTAGTAAATCTTGAGCTTCAGGCAGTTCAAAAACCTCCTTCATGTTGCGCAATGCTCCCGCAGGAACTTGATTTTCTAATAGCATTTGCATTAACTCTTCTCGATTAAAATTGTCAATTGCCTTTGAAAGTTCTTTTGCTAATTTCAATCTGTTTTTAACTCGCAACTGATTATCTAAGAATCTTTCATTTGCGATGATATTCTTGCACTCTAACACCTCACAAAGCTTCAAAAATTGTTGGTTGGTGCCAATGGCTAAAACGACTTTTTTCCCGTCTTTACACGTAAATAATTCACCGTAAGGGGCAATGTTGGGGTGCAACGTACCCATAGGTTTGGCAATGTGTCCTCCCATAATCCAATTGGTTCCTTGGTTCACTAAAGACGCTAGTGCAGTATCATACAAGGAAACGGTAACTTTTAATGCTTTTACTTCACGCTGATGTTGCAACAAGGCTAACAACAGACCTTCTTTTAGTTGATGTGCTGCTAAAACATCAATTAAGGCAACCGGTATTTTGCAGAGTTCTTCATTCTCTGTTCCGCTTATGCTAAGAAAACCGCTTTCAGCTTGTAAAACCACATCGTAGGCGGTTCTATTCTGTGTTCCAAAGCCAGTAATCTCTCCGTAAATTAAAGTGGGATTTAATTTTTTTAAACTATCAAAATCAAGCCTCAACTTAACCGCACCTCCTGGTTTGAAGTTGGCCACTACCAAATCTGCCTTAGAAATCGCTTGATCTAATTTTTGGCGATCCTCTTTGTTTTTAAAGTCCATAAACCAACTTTCCTTTCCCCAATTGACACTGCAGTAATAGGCTGAGAACGGGTGAGACTTGTCTTCGCTAGCTAACTTCCAACTTCGAGTAACATCTCCTCCTGTTTTGTTGTTTTCAACTTTTATAACTTTTGCGCCCAACTCAGCAAAGAAAACACCAACCGAAGGACCTGCTAACACACTCGCCAATTCAATTACTGTTAAGTCTTTAAAAGGTTTCATTTGGTAGCGGTTATTAATCCATACTTCCACAAACCAGCATCTAGGCTGCTTAATAAGTGGTAACACATATTGGTATTGGCCTCTTGTGTTTTCGAGAACCGTTTTCCCATGATTCGATGAGCAAAATTATATGCCGCAGCAGGGTAATAGAATCTTCTTAGTCGTTTGATGCTAGGCCGAATTCGAACTGTTTCGTAAATGCACTCAATATTTTTAAAGTTTAGTTCGTTCAAGTTTATGCGGTACTGTTGTTCCGTGTCTAAACTGTTTACTTTGCATCCATTAAATGCATTGGTATATAAAGAGTTGTACTCTTCTTCGCCAAGATTCTCTTTGCCTTGTAAATTATCAGCTATGGCAATTCTACCTTCAGGTTTTAGCAATCGTTTTGCTTCTTTCAAAAATGCCATTTTTGGTTCGGCATAGCAAATACTTTCCATTCCAGTAATGAGTGTAAAGGTTTCATTTTCAAAGCTAGTATTGCAGAAATCCATTACTTGAAATTGTACTAAATGGTTTACACCTTCTTTCTTAGCATTTTCATTGGCTTTTGTAGCTTGGTGAGGGGTTAAAGTAATTCCAATTCCTGTGCATCCAATTTGTTTAGCAAAATGGATGAGCGTTCCACCAACTCCGCAACCGGCATCTAAAACATGATCGGTTATGCTTAATTGTGCTACTTGAATCATTTCATTGTTCAGATTAACCAAGGCTTCACTTAACTTTTTTGTGTCTTTATTCCAAATGCCTAGGTTGAGTTGCATGTTTCGGTCCATTCCCCAAGCATCACGATACGCATTATCGCACTCTTCATAATAGCTTACAATTGCTTCTTTTTGCTTGTTCCAAGCAGTATTTTGATTTATTTTATCTTGTTTCACTAAAATGGAATTATTATTGCAAATTTAACAAGACAAAACGAACAGTTATGAAAACTACGATATACTTATTCACGATACTTTTAGTGTTGAACGCCTGCAAAGGAAAGAAAGAGGTTGCAGCGCAAGAAGGAAAACCGAAAATAGAAACAGCCGCAAAAGAAATTACTGACGCTGAAAGAGAGGCGGAAATTGTTGAGCAAATGAAAAATGAAAAGTTACCCAATGAAGGGGAAGACTATTATGAAATGGTTGAAAAAGAGATTCCGGCTGATGCAGTTGCTCGTATTCAACGAACTGCTTGTTTCGGTCGTTGTCCGATATACACCTTAACTGTTTACGAAGATGGCCGTGCTGAATATTTTGGAAAGAATTTTGCCCCAAGAGAAGGAATGTGGATAGCAGATGTTACGCCTGAGTTAATGGAGCAACTGCTCATCTTTGCCAATGAAATAGAATACTTTGAATTAGAGAACATATACGATAAGGAGGCGGTTACTGATGTGCCTTCAACCATATCAAGTTTACGAACAGTGCAAGGTCTAAAAACAGTGGTCAATCGTTTTGATGCACCAGAAGAATTACGAAGATTTGAGCAATATTTTGATGAGTTGTTTAAGGATGTCGAGTGGCTTAGTAACCAAAGAGATTAATGAATTGTTAAAACCTCGATACTGGAAGAAATACTTCCCAAATTAGTCGGCTAGATGTTTTTTGAGATAAAGCATAGCTGTAACGCACTCCCACAGGCACAGAAAGTAGGCGTAATAGTTTTGTATCAAAAATCAACTCAAAGCCAGCACTATTGAACTCTCTATCTTGAGTTGTAGCAATTGAATAATCAAAGAAGGCATTACCTCGAATTCGAAGTAAATAGAAAATTCCAAATGCACCTTTATCAGGATATGCAATAGGGAAGTGGTAGTTACTACTCAATTTATATATTTCACTGCTTCTGTAGCTTCTAAATCCTCTAGAATAAATAAACTGATCACTGTTCCGGTAATTTGTTTCTCCACCTTCAAATCGAAGATCTGCTTCTATAACAAGATTGTCATTTTTAAAAAGTCCTGGCAGGGCTAATGCGTTCTTTGTGATAAACTGATAATTTGTTTGATTAACGGATCTAGAGTCTTCAACAGTAGTAGATAAGGCAAGTTTTGGAAAAATATTTTTTCTAGCTTTCAATTTATTTTGCCGGTAAGTAAAGCCATTGGTTAGTGTGTGAAAATCTTGATTCCCTAATTTATTTGATTTACTTTTCATTTTAATAAAGCTATAATCGGAGGAAAGTTGAAGGTTCCGAGAGTAGGTTTTTGAGGAATAATTTAAAGGAATGCTAAATCCCAAACCTGCCCTTGATTGACTAAAACTGATGTTTCGATTGTTTCTATTTATGATTCTTTCGGTATTCTGAAAGAAGGCATTTATTTGAACAAAATACTGGCCATACTTGGCTGCAAAGTCAAAACTTGATTTCTCTTCGTTTAAATTGTATTTCCATCCTGCATCCACATCTAACGTATTTAATACATTTTCTGAAGTAAGCTCAAAGCCCAATTCAGTTTGACTTACAGTTGGAGTCCAAGAATGAAGGTTAATTAACGAATTAGTGTTTTTGTATGCACTAATTTCTCCATTCTTAAGAGTATCAGCTGTTGGTATTTTTGAAGTATTTAAAATGAAATCTGGATTGTAGTAGAAGAGTGTACTTAGTTCGGGAACCACTTTAAAAGCTTCTGAATAATCAGGGATTTCCGCTTTCCGCAACTGAATTCCATTTAAACTAAAGGCTGTAAAGTAAATTTGACCGGTTGCCGGGTCAATGGCGGGTGAATACTTTCCTGAACCTTCAGCAGTCAATTCGACGAGTTCACCATTTTCGAGAAAAAAGAGGTTGTCAATTCCGTTATAACTTGCTTCGAAGTAAATTTTACCCTTATTTTCAAGTGGTCTGCCTGTAATTTGATAGGTCCACTTTGTTTTTGGTTGTATCTCACCAGATTCAGCTATTTCAATAATGGCCGTTTTTCCGATTGTATCTCGTGCATTGGCAAGAAAGGTATTAGATGATGTGGAAGTAATTTCGCTGATGTAATATTGATCAGGGTTCTCAATTTTTTGGATAAGTGTTCCATCCTTTTCTATCAGATGTATTTCATACGTTCCATTCGGATTAACATAATTGGCTAGGATCTTTTCACCGTCGTTAGAAAAACTAGGGTGGAAGTATTTTCCTTTTGTTGTCAGTTGTTTTAGCTTTTTCGTGTTTACATCATACAAAACAATGTCTTCGTAATCCAACCATCCCCATCGCTTATCGAAATGTGTTTCAGTGGAAAGAATTTGCCCTTTGTACACATCAAAGTAATTGTTGGAACGAATTCCTGCTTGTCTAATTTCCACTTTTTTATCATTTTCCAATTTGTAAAAAGCACTTACATTATCATAGCTGCCATGAATAAAATAGAGCGTGCTGTCACGATCAAATTTGGGATAGTAGTAATTGCTTACTTCATTTTTGCCAACTTCAAATACTGGTTCCCCTAAATTGATTTCATCTGCATTCCATTGAGAAGCAAAGTCTTTCATCATGCTTTGGTACATTTTTGGAGATCTTTCGCCACCTTCTTTTTTTAAAGCTTTTGAAAACGGGTACACAATCCCTTTATAGCTCGCAGCATTTTTGAGCACTTTTGTCCAATAGTTTTCTCCGTAGTTCTCTCTACCATAGCGAACCATTAAGTAGCCTATGCGGTAGTGGTCAGGAACAAAATCTTGAAAGGAACCGTTTCTTGCTTTATCGTAACTCGGAATGTTTTGTTCTAACACAAAAGCACGATATCCATTAAAGAAAGATGGAATCCGGCCTCTTCCTTGTTCAGAGTATCGAGTTTCGGCTAATACAGCATCACCTTCAAAGAACCAGTTTGGAATTGCTAAAGATTGCGCAGCCCCCCAAGTTAACTCTCCACCAATCCAATGCAGTACTTTCGATATTCCATAATACGAATTTGCATATTGCAAAACATGCTGATATTCATGAACACCCAGGGTGTAGTGCCACGGCAAGGTGCCAATTGCATTGTTAACGGGGAAGGGTGTAAAAAAGAATTCGGAGACAAAGGGAGCTAAACCTACATAACCGTTTGCTTGTGTTGAGGAGTTCTGTAAAATGATGTTGATGTTCCTCCGCTTGGCACCAATATTAACTTGCATTTTATTCATTCTGCTAAATATGGCTGCTACCTTCTTTGCTGTCATTTTAATTTCAGGAGAATAGATCAATCGATAGTTTTCATTTTCTATTTGGTTCCATTGTTTACTAGGTCTAAAACCGCCAAATTCTTGAGAAATAGCATTGATGCTATAAAACAATATTATTATAGAAGTTAATATGCGGAACATAATAGATGAAATGAGGTTCTTTGTGGAAAATAACAAAGATGGGAAAAGAATTTGGGGTCGGGGATAAAGTCCCGGACTTTACGTTGCCGAATGAACGAAATGAGTTAGTTAGGATTTCTATTAATGATGAAAAAAAGCGTATCATCTATTTTTATCCAAAAGATGATACGAAAGTTTGTACTGCACAGGCGTGTAGTTTTAGAGATTGGCAAAGTGAATTAATGGCTATTGGGTATGAGGTTTTAGGTATAAGTAGCGACAGTCCTGCTGCTCATCAACAATTCATTGATGAATATAACCTTAACTTCACTTTGTTAAGTGATAAAGGAGGTGTTGTTAGGAAGCAATTTGGAGCTTCATCGTTTATAGGTCTTATTCCCTCAAGAAAAACATTTGTTATTAATGAAGAAGGTGTTGTGGAGTTTGTATATAACGCGATGTTCGAAAGTGAAGAGCATGTAACAGCAATAAAAGAATTTTTCAACAATAAATAAATTTAAGTAGATGAAAAATTGTGCGATAATTGTTTTAGTTATGATTGGTCTAATAGCTTGTTGTGGGCCAAAAGAAGGAAATAAAACAGAAAAAGAAGATAATACAGATACAGAAGCATTTTAAGAATTGGCTGATGAGGAAGGATTTTCAGAATCCTATGATGAGCCGTTTGAAATTGAAGTAGATGCCTTGGGAGAAATGTGCAAAATACCAACAGATAATGGTGATGAAGCCAATATTTATGCTGCTGATAAGCAAGCAAGCTCTAATTATGTATTGGTAGTGCACGAATGTTGGGGTTTGAACAACCACATAATTGGTGAAGCGGACAGATTGCACGAAGCGCTGGGTAATGTGAACATAATTGCCTTGAACTTGTACGACGGAAAGATGGCCACGGACAGAGAAACAACGGGAAAATACATGCAAGGCGCTGATGAAAATAGAATCAATGACATTGTAAAGTCAACGATTGAGCAGTTTCCGGCAGATGCTGGTGGCACCTATCGTTTGGTGTTTTGGCGGTGGATGGTCTTTAAAACAGCCTTGGCAGCAAATGATAAAACCGTAGCCTGTGTCATGTATTATGGAATGCCAGTTGAAGATGTTGAAAAATTGAAGACGCTTAACTCTAATGTACTATTTGTTTGGCCAAACCAGGATCAGTGGATTAATGAAGATGTAGTGACCAAGTTTACAGCAAATATGGAAGCCGCGGAAAAAGAATTGGAAGTTTTAAACTATGGTGCAGACCATGCTTTTGCCAATCCAAGTAGTGAGCAGTTTATTGAAGCTTCTGCACAAGAGGCGAATGCTGCGGCTTTAGCTTATTTGAAGGAGAGAATGAAATAAGAGAGAATAAGAATTGACAGAAAACTATCAGATTAGAAACATAAAAAAATCCCAGGGATTCGAATAATCGAATCACTTGGGATTTTTTATAAGTGAATATGTTATTTACACAGCAGCTATTTCATCTGACTTGTATTCGCCAGCTAACAACTTCGTATGTACTTTTTTGAATGTTTCAATTGTGTATTCAACGTCTTCCAACGTGTGCATTGCAGTAGGGATTAACCTCAGGATAATCATACCTCTTGGAATTACTGGATAAACAACAATTGAGCAAAACAAACCGTGATTTTCTCTTAAGTCAAGCGTCAAATTAGTTGCTTCACCAAGTCCACCTTCTAATACAACAGGAGTAACTTGAGTATTTGTAGTTCCAATGTTAAAACCTGCTTTTACCAATCCTTTTTGAAGAGCATTTGCAATAACCCATAACTGGTCTTTCAACTCAGGCATGGTTTTTATCATTTTCAATCGCTTTCTAGCACCTACAACTAAAGGCATAGGTAATGATTTTGCAAAAATTTGAGAACGCATGTTATATCGTAAATAACGAACCATGTCTTCATCACCTGCTATAAATGCTCCAATACTTGCAAATGACTTTGCAAACGTTCCAAAATAAATATCAATGTCATCTTGAACACCTTGAGCTTCTCCGGTACCTGCTCCCGTTTTTCCCATGGTACCAATTCCGTGAGCATCATCAACAAAAAGTCTGAAATTATATTGTTTTTTCAGTTCAACAATTTCTTTCAATTTTCCTTGATTTCCGCTCATTCCGAAAACACCTTCAGTAATTACCAAAATAGCCCCGTCTTGCTCAGTAGCTAACTTGGTAGCTCTTTCCAATTGCTTTTTAAGGTTCTCAATGTCGTTGTGCTTGTATACGTATCTTTTTCCTTGGTGCAGTCTAACACCGTCAATAATACATGCATGCGATTCACCATCATAAACAATTACATCATTACGATCAACTAGTGCGTCAATTGCAGACATACATCCTTGGTAACCGAAGTTTAAAAGGATTGAGTCCTGCTTCATCACAAAATCAGCCAACTCTTTTTCTAACTTTTCATGTAACGGCGTATTTCCGGACATCATTCTTGCTCCCATTGGATATCCCATACCCCATTTTTTGGCAGCCTTATGATCTACTTTTCTAATTTCAGGATGATTACTTAAACCAAGGTAGTTGTTCAAACTCCACTGCAAAACTTCTTTCCCCCTAAAGGTCATTCTGTTATTTATTTCCCCTTCTAATTTAGGGAAGGTAAAATAACCGTGACTCTCCTTTGCATGCTGTCCTAGTGGACCTGGGTTTGCATTAATTTTATCAAATAAATCTTTCATTCAATCTAATTTTTAAGAAAAGACAAAGGTAAATGTAATTTGAATCAAAAAAAAATTGAAATATTAACTGGAAAGCATTGATAAATCGAGGAATATTTAAGTTTTAGTAAAGGTAGCTAAACAATAAACTTAAATTTGCGGAAAAACCAAGACCATGGCCTTAATAGATGATTTAGAAAATAGAAGTGGAAATAAGTGTGAATTTTGCAGTTCGACTGTTAATTTGACTCCATTTTTGGTTTCTCCCAAAACTGAAAAAATAACAGAAAATCATGTATATACCTGTGAAATATGTTTCGCTCAACTGGTAAGCCCAGATAAAGCGGACACTAATCATTGGCGGTGTTTAAACGATTCTATGTGGAATGAAAATTCTGCTGTAAAAGTTGTTTCATATCGAATGTTGCATCATTTAAAAAGTGAGGGATGGCCGCAAGATTTGTTGGACATGATATATTTAGATGAAGCAGAGTTAGAATGGGCAAAGGAAGAAATTATTGAGGAAAATCCAAATGCCATTATTCATAGAGATAGTAACGGTGTTGTGCTGCAGAATGGAGATAGCGTAACAGTAATTAAAGATTTGAATGTGAAGGGAAGTAGTTTGATAGCTAAAAGAGGAACGGCAGTTCGAAATATAACTTTGGTACAGGACAATGCGGAACACATTGAAGGCAGATTAGAAGGGCAGCAAATTGTGATTTTGACGCAATACGTAAAAAAGAACGCATAGCACTCATGTAGATTTACGGTTAGGGTCAATTTGTATGGTAGATTATGATATTTAGATTCTAAAAATATTTCATGCACAAATTATTCACAAGTTTCACAGTTATTTTAATATATCTTCATCAAGTATAGTCGCACAAAATAATTTTTATTTTAGTGGAAATATCCAAAATCGAAATTCTGATTCAATTGTAATTATCCAATATTATTCAACCACTTTTCACCCATTTGATGTAGATAAGGAAAGTAATTTTGCAGATTCGATGCTTGTCGAAGAAGGGTTTTATTGGCTGACAGATGTTGAGGAAACAACAGAAATGTATTTGACGCCAAATCATAACTTAAAAATGTCATTGGATGCAGAGTTGTTTGATGAATCCTTATCCTTTTCCGGTAGCTTGGCCAATGAAAATAATTATAAGGCGAAAAAGGCATTGTGGTTGGAGAGTTATAGGAAATATGCTATTTATAGTGTATGTGCAGTTAATGATGAGGCTTATTTTCTTCACTATTCCGATTCAATGTAAAAAAGCGAATATTTAAAAAGCGACATAAGTCTTATTCAAGAGTTCCGAATTTTAGCTGAAAAAGACGATGAATTAGATTATAAAATGGCTTTAGATAACTATAATGATACATCGTTATTATACTTAGAACCAAGAATTTCAAAAAAGCGATGCTTTTCCACAACTATTCAATGATTTAAACACCGATAATCCACATTGGATAAACCTTTCATCCTATCGAAATTCTTTGGTCCAATTGTTTAATCATAAAGTTAGAGATACTGGTTTGAAAGAAGTCCAAGATTGGAGCCTTGAATTTGTGAAAATGATGGAAAATAATTTAAAATATAAAAAAATTAGAAATGTAATGGCAGTTAATATTGCGGATAGATTGACTTTGTCAAAAAAAGTGGATTCCGTTTATATTTATTTGATAAAATTGTTATCTGATGAAACTTCAGCGAATGTTGTATCGAATGTTTATCGAAAAGTAAGTGCAACAGCAAAAGGGAATCCTTCTCCAAATTTTAGTTTCAAGAATATAAAAAATGAGAAGGTGAAATTGGATGATTTTAAATGAAAATTCGTTTACATTGATATATGGGCTGCATAGTGTGCCACATGTATTGCTGAAATTCCCAAATTGAAAGAAGTTACCAACCATTTAAAAGACGAGGATATTGTTTTTGTAAGTATTTGTCAAGATGATACTTATGAGCGTTGGATTAAGATGATAAATGATAAAAATTTGACTGGAGTTAAACTGTTTGCTGAAATTAAAGACGCTTCTTTTTTTAAAGCTTATTCTGTTGATGGTATTCCTAGGTTTATTTTAATTCATCGTGAAGGGATAATTATTAGCTCTAATGCAAAAAGGTCCTCCAATCCTGAGTTGATTTCAGAATTGGAAGGCCTCCTAAATGAATGACACTAGATATACTCCTTTGCTCCCAGCAATAGGATTTCGTTTACCAAGATCTCCGTTACGCATCGTTTGGTTTTATCTTTTGCTTCGTAAGAAATGTTGGTAAGCTTATCATCCACAGCTACTTGACTATCTTTTTTCAGATACTTCTCGGCAATTTCTGCAGTTTTACCCCAGGCTACTACATTGTGTCACGTGGTGTCTTCTACTTGCTCGCCTTTATTGTTTTTGTAATGATCGCTTGTTGCGATGGAGAATTTGGCAACGGTAGAACCACTTTCTAATGTTTTTACTTCTGGATTCATACCTAAGTTACCGATGAGTTGTACGTTGTTTCTTAAATTTTTCATGTTAATATGAATTAATTGTTTTTTAAATAACCCGCCTTTATTTTTTAAGCGGATGTGTTTGTTAAATGTGTCGTTGAATTCAATTGACGGTGCAAAGATTAGAAGGCAGGAAAGCTCGATTCGCTTGTTAAACGCTTATAGTCGTTTATGATTCATTTGTAAACGATTTAAAACGCTTACAAATGGATATGTATTTGTAAATAAATAAAATATATTTATTTAAGAAAAGAAAAATATTTTGCATTTTTTCAAATTTCCAACGTATTAAACGGATAATTCTTCCATCTGAACAGAAATCTTAACTTAATTTACTAAAATCATTAGCACCTTTGAAATTTAAAAAAACAGGCAAAGTAAAATTTAAATCCTCGGGATTTATTTTGATGACAAAACTATAGATGAATACGATGGATAGAATGGAAATGTAGGAAGTTAGAAATATAGCTATAGCTTACTTCTGGACCAATATTTAACGAAATAGGGTTATTCTGCCGTATGTTGATTTTGGTGTTTTGCCTGCAGGCGTGTACGAGATGGTGTACACATATACACCTGATAAAACTTGTTCGTTATTAATTGTTCCATCCCAACCTTCGGTGATCTTATTGGACTTATACATCAGTTCTCCCCATCGATTGTATATTGTCAACTCAAAGCTGGAAAGGTCACATTGACTTTTTGGAAAGAAAGTATCGTTAATGTTATCGTTATTAGGTGAGAATGCATTTGGAGCATAAAAATAGCATTCTCCACAATTGTTAGAAATTATGTTTATTGTGTCTGATATAGTTCCGCATTGGTTGACTACCTCAACCCAATAGGTACCTGCTTTGTTAATTTGTAGAAATGAGTTGGTTGAATTATCTTGCCAACTATACGTTGAAAAGGGAACTGTAGCATTCAAGGTAAAGATCTCTCCAGGACAAATGCTAGTATCTTTGCCCAGGTTGACCGACAATTCAATCAAATTAACCAATATAGTATCGGAGGCATTACAGTTATTTACTGAGACATCAACCCAGTATTTTCCAGCTTGACTCACGTTAAAAGTAGAAGTGGTAGAATTATTTTGCCATGTGTAGGATGCGTTTGGTGTTGTAGCATTAAGAATTAAACTTGAACCAGGACATAAAGCGGTGTCTGTGCCAAGGTTTACCTGAACATTTGTTAGGGAAACTAATATGGTATCTGAAACGACGCAATTACCTACTTCAACATCGACCCAGTATGTTCCTGGTTGACTTACAAAAAACAAGGGAGCGGTCGAATTATCTTGCCACTGGTAACTTGCATTTGCTGTGGTAGCATTAAGCGTTAAGTCCACTCCAGGGCATAAGCTGGTGTCAGCTCCTAAATCAACCACAAGATTTGAGTAGTCAACAAGAATAGAATCGCGGGCGGAACAACCACTTGTGGTAATCTCAACCCAATATAATCCTGGCTGACTAACATTGAACGTTGCAGCGGTAGAATTATCTTGCCATACGTAAGTTGCACCAGAAGTATTGGCATCTAGTGTTAATGTTTCATGGGGGCACAATGTGGTATCAGCTCCTAGATCAACGGTCGGTTTTGTTTGTATGGTTAATCGAATAATGCCATAATCATCTGCTGTTGCAAAATCGGATTGTCGCACTCCAATGGGAAAGCCTCTACCAATAATCTCGTAGTAATAAATGTGATTTAAATTATACGGTGTAGAACTAACGGGAAAAAACCAAGTTAAACCATTGTCTAATGAAAATTGTATTCTATCTGATTTTCCCGGAAAGGCAAGAGAGCACCTAGGTAAATCTGGTCCTGAAAAGTAGTGTTCCATATCAAAACCAACTGAACCAGTTCTAAAACCGGCAGGAGAGGGAAATAAGGGTGCACTTTCCGGTGCTCCGCAAGGAGCGGTCCAATCGTAAGGAGGCCAAATACTGTATGTTCCTTGAGCTTCTATGCAGTAGATTTCTCCTGCTGTTAAAATGACCGTATCAAAAGAGGACGTGACAGCTGCGCCATTAGGGTCATATGAGTCGTAATTAAAGATATGCTGTCCTAGTAAACTATTATAAGAACAAAAAGTTAAGAAAATAAATAGGATGAGATGAAGAACAATTGAAGGATTTACAAAAGCTTTGCACATTTTAACTACTTAATTTTATTCCACTTATTTTAAAACAAGTATTGAATAATCAAAATTTTTTAATTAACGTCAAAAGTACTATAAGTAATTTTAACGTTCATGCCTTAGCGAAGAAATAATCGAGGTTAACCGTAATACTTGCCCAGCTAAGTTAACAAAAACTTAACGTGATGGAATAAAGAATCTAGAGAACATGAAAGCAAGTAGAAATTGCATGTTGGCAAAATTGAATGTTTTAGTACTCCGGTTCAGTAAGAACGGCTTACATATTATCTCTCGCAGCAAGCGAATTACTGCCAAATAAGTTATTGTTTTATGATGGAACGTTTACTGAGTGGGGAAGCAGCTAATAACATCTTGCCAATTATGGATGGAATAATTCCTTATTTATTCATCCGTTTCGAAATAGTAAATGGTAACATTTGCAGTGTCTGATAAAAAATCTATTTTACCTACTGCCAATCGATTAACCGTTATTCCTGTTCTGTTTTCAATGTCTCCTTTAAGTTCTTGTTCTCTTCCTTTTTTAATCAACTCAATATTCTCATAAGTGATGTTCTTTCTAGTTTCATGCTTCAGCAAAAATAAATACTCTAAAGAATAGGTTAATACTAAAGTTGCTACGTTGATTACACCCAGTTCAATCATTGAAATTTGGTTAGAAGCCAATGAATTAATTACACTAAGGCCTATAACAATAAAGAGGTAAGTCATCTCCTTAATTTCGATAGCATCTGTGCGGTATCTTATGATTCCGAAAATGGCAAAAAGTCCGAGTCCCATGCCTGTATCTATGTCTAATTTTTTAAGAGCAAAGCAGATAAAGAAAGTAATAAAGCCAATCAAATAATAGGTAAAGAGGTAATCTTTACGTTTGGCAATTGGGTAATACAGAAACCGTATAATAATGGTTAGAAAAAAAATGTTGATAGACATTCTTACTAATAGGCGGTAAATATCGGTGCTAAACCATGTGAACTCCATAATCTGATAATTTATTGAGATGTATTAATTTTTTTTTGAATCGGTTATATTTGAGCTCTTGAGGTGCTGCCATTTGAATTAGACCAGTACAATACTTACTGACTCTAAATGGGCGAAGTTGCATTTGTCGAGCTAATTTGTAAAAAGGACTAGACCGAGTAATTCGTTCTTGTTTCAACTCTGCAATTACAATGTCTCCTAATTTCGCCTCTTTTCCGTTTTGCTTAAAAACAAGGTCGATATCAAACGTTAGTCGTTCGATGCTAGTTTTATTAACTAAAGTAATTCGTTTATAACTATTTGCTGTAACAGGAAGTAAATCTAGCCTTGGAATATCACTTTCCTTCAAAAGTTGTTTTTCTAACGTTCCTAAATGTTCATTAATCTCAGTCACTTTTACCCGCATTTTAGCCGTTTTTCCTTTGCGTTTGTGCTTAATTTCAAAAAACATCAAATTAGAATCAACATATTTACGATACCTTACTTTAAAACGGTCTGGTCTTCCTCGATGGTGTTCGTTGTAAAGAAATAAGTTTGCATCATCAAAATATAGGTTTTCGTAATTGTGTACAACTTGATTGTCAATTTCTACAATGCTGTAGTGCGGTGATAATTGAGAAAGTAAAACGGCAAAATGATTTTTTGTAAAAACGAATTTAGTCTCAACTCGATTCAATAGTTTTACCTCATCCATTTCTGCGAGTGAGATTGGATTGTAACTTTCTAGAACTTTTTCTAAACTGCTATTTTTCATCCAATTTCTTTTTCTTACGTCTTTTCTTTATTACCCGTTTTAAGTCAATGATATAGTCTATTGATATAATACTTGCTGTATGCGGATTTTCAACTTGGATTTCATTTTGTAAAATATAGCTTAATGATATGTCCTGCGATTTATTGATTCGATAGTTTATACTAGTGATGTATCTTAACCGGTCAATATAATTCGGTTCTTCAGGCGTAATTTGTAAGAATGATTCACAACCAAGATCAAAACTCCAATCTTTGTTGAGTTTATAACCAAATATTAATCTAGTTCTAAATGATTCATTTGGCAACAATCCATTTTCAGAAGTGTACATTTCGGTGGACTTTCTCTGATACCTAGTCCTATAGACTAAACTAAAATCGTTAGTCTTTAGTTTACCTGTATAATCGAGGTGAAATCGATTGGTTAATTCGCTTTCTTCAAACAGGTCACCTTCAACTGCATGTCGCCAACCTAGTGCTATTTTTGCGTACTTGTTAAAGGTATATTTTCCTACAAAGTCAACATAAACTCGGCTGGCATAAAAATTCTCACGTCGATGACTAAATTCTATTTTACCTTCTATTTTTTTTGTAAAAACATATTTATAACTGTTACTCATCCATAAATCAGTGCTTGAGGCTTGGGCTACCGCACCACTGCTAAGCCAAAACAGACTGATCAATAAATAAAAACGAGGAAGGGAAGTTATTCTAGTTGTCATAAACTGCGATCATACCTAAATCAATTGATTCTTTCTTTTCAATTTCCACTTCCCGTAAAATCACAATGTCAAAGGGAGTGGCCGGTAAAGTATCCTTCGAATAAGTATAAACTATATACTTTCCTGGGAGTAAATACTTGAATTCAAACACCCCATTGTAATGAATACTTGTTTTTTCACCATACGTATTCTCTCCATCGTATTGTAAAAATACATCGTGGTCTCCCTTTAAATATTCTCCTTGAATAACGGTGTACTCTGAATTGTAGTTATATTCATAAATTCTACCTGTCATGGTTCCTTTCCCACCTGGTCCTGGTCCTTTTCTACATGAATTGAAAAAAATACTACATAATAATAATGAAAAGGTAAAGAGTAAACTTCTGATTTTATATGTTTTCAAATTTTTGATTTTAGATTGCACAAAAGTACTATTGATTTCAGACGTTAACTTGTTTTTATTCTTTCGTTAGAACTGGTTTTTTTAACAAAAAAATCCCTTTCCTAATGCAAAGCTGTATCCGTTCTATCTTTTAAAAAAAGATCTTCATTGTGCCGAATAAAACCATGCTTTGGCATTGCATAAGTGTTTCCATTGATGGTACAAGTATAATTCTTAAACGAACCAATCGCAGGAAACAAAACAGGAGCATGACTTCCCCAAATAGAAGGATCTGCTTGCCACATATATTCCTTCCCTGTCAACTTTTATTTTATGCTAGCGATCTCTGTTCCTTTACTTAAAACGCTTATGTGTAAATGAGAGTTGGAGATGGAGTGGTTCATTCGTGCCAATAATTTTGTGTGAGAGCAAGATCTTAAAAGTCATCTTAGGAATAGGCTACTCCGGAATTTTCCACTTTTTTAACTTCAATATGCAGTATACCCTAGCAGTTGTGTATTGTTGATCAATGATACCTTGTTGAATGCGTAAACCAAAATTCGTTTTATCGGGGTCGTTACTTCGAACTCCAATTCTTGCAACCATGGGTCGATCTCCGGCATTTAAATATCCCACATAACCGTTTAAGGAGGCTTCGTAGGTAAGTTTTTTAGAATTTACATCTATCCCTAAACCAAACATAAATGCGTCGTTCTGGTAGTTGTTTTCCAAATAAGTTTGATACACGTAAAAGCCTGCTAAAGCATGTGGCCGAATGGATTGAATGAAATCTTCATTATAGGTAATTACTTTACTCGCTGAGAAGTCGAAAAAGTATCCGGGAGTATTGGTAAAGCGAGCTTCATCTAAATTAGCACCAGAAGCGGTTCTAAAATTAACGCCCAAAACCATGTCTGGTAATTTTTCATGATTCTTGGTTAATTGTATAAAGGTGGCGATATACAAATCCCCAACGGTGTGGCCTTCACTTAACAATTCTCTAGAAATCCTTTCATCGCGCGTTTTATCATCCATTTTGTAGAACTCAACAGGAACCATTTCTAGTTGAAATCCAACGCGGTTGGTAAATAATGGAAGGTAAAAAGAGCTAAACAAGTTTTGAGTGTTATCACCATCTGAGAAATGACCTTCACCTGCTAATTTTAATTGAGTTTGGGTAGGTAATGTTCCTTTTTTAGAATCGGAAACCGGCAGTGCATTTGGACCCATATACTTAGAAGTAAGTTTCATATAGGAGGTCCAATGTCGAAACCCATCCCAATTGTGTTGTTCATTCCACCATGTATAGTCTTTTTGCGCATGAAGTTTAGGAAGCCCCAACGCAATTAAAAAAAATAAAACAACACACTTTTTCATAGCAAACAAATTTCGCAATTAATGAGGACTTAAATATGTGGACTTATTGCAAAAAAAAGCCACTCAAATGAGTGGCTCTTTTCTTATTTTACTATAGTTTTTTAGAATTACGGTAGTAAAACTTGATCCACTGCGTGGATTACCCCGTTTGTTCCTTGCACGTCAGTAAATATAATATTAACGTTTCCTTGGCCTGAGTTTTCAGTTCTAAGTTGCGCTCCAGTTGACAAATCAACTGCTAGTGTTTTGTTTGAAAGAGTACTTAGCACTTGATTTTGAGTTAAACTTCCAGCTCGAACATTTCCTCTAACTACATGATACTCTAAAACTGCCTGAAGGGTAACTGTTGGAATATCATTTAGGCTATTCCAAGTTGAATCAGAATCTAATAATGCTTGGAATGCATCATTTGTTGGAGCGAATACAGTAAATGGTCCTGTTCCTGAAAGAGTAGTAGTATATGTTGTTCCGAAACGTGATAAAGCTGCAACTAAAGATGTGAAGCGCTCATCGTCTAAAGCAATTTCTACTATATTTTGTGGAAGTAATATTTCATCAATGATGTGAATAACGCCGTTTGTAGCTTCAATATCTACAGCAGTAATATTTGCCGAATTATTTAATGTTGCTCCACCTGTTACATCTAATTCAATTACTGTGTTTTCTTTGCTTGCAGTTCCTTGTGTATTTAAGGTTACAGCATAGGTATCGTCCGTCAAATCACTGGCCATTACTTTTGAACTCAATACGTGATAATACAATACATTGGTTAATGTTGTAACATCAATATCAGAAATTCTGTTCCAAGCTGCATTAGTTGCTAATAAATCTACAAAAGCTTGGTTATTAGGAGCAAAGACAGTAAAAGTTCCTGCGCCCTTGAATGTAGGAACTAAGTTAGCTACACTAAGTCCAACTACTAAACTATCTGTTCTAGAATCTCCAATCGCAATCTCAGCAATATTCTGTGTTGGACCAGTTGCAGCGGCAGGTGTAACTGGGTCTGTTTCGTCATCATCTGCACATGCATAGAAGCCTGTAGTAAGCACTGCAGCAAAGAATATCTTTACTATTTTTTTCAGAATTTTCATGTTTCTTAGGTTAAAATTTATGTAGTGAGACATTAAATTTAAAAAAATGTTTGATCTTTCGTCTCGATTGCTTGACAAAAAATGTTAAGAACGCTAAAGTACCATTGAGGTAATTGAACTATAAAAGTATTAACAATTTTATTTATAGGCGTTTAAGTTGTAAAAAGAAGGAGGTTTAATTCCTCTAGACACTCAAACTCGTTTATTTTTTTTCTACGTGATAACAAAACCTTCTCTTAAGTTGTGTTATGATTTCTTGAGCTATTCACCTTTAACTAGTATTATTTAGCTAGTATTATTATGCGCTAGAAGGGTTTAATTTCCAACGCTTGTGGCTCCATAACCAAAGTTCGGGCTTCTCCATGGTTTAGTGCTCTAATAAGGTGGCGTATTTCGTTATGAGTTCGTTGCCTCCATTTTGTTTCTCGCCTTTATCTAATGGGATGAATTCTATTTCATACTGCCCTCTTTTAGACTTTTGAACAGAAACATACAAAACCGTTTGTTTCAATTTTTCAGCAATCCTATCTGCCCCAACTAAAAAAGCTGTTTCTTGATGCAAAAAGTTCATCCAATGTTTTGAAGACTTTTTCCTAGGACTTTGATCACCAATCATGCAGGTAGCTGTCAGTGTTCCTTTTTGTTTCATGTTAACCATGGTTTTATAGCCTTGTTTAGACTCAATGCATTTTACACCGAATCTACTTCTAAGAACCAACATAAAATCATTAAAATAACTGTTTGATACCCCTTGTTAAAAAGCCTTTACGTGATGGGGAAAGAATAGGGTAAGAAGCTAAACCACTTCCAATTTCCGTAATGTGATGTGTACAGGATGATGCTCTTGTTTTGCTTGTATAAGGTCTCGATTAGCGTTGAATTCTTAATGATATACCGTTTATTAATGGTTTTTTTACTTAGCGTTAATGTCTTTATGGATTCGAAGACTGTATCGCAAAAATGCTTGTAAAACTTTTTTTCAATCGTAGTTATTTCGGTCAACGATTTATGCGGAAAGGAATTCAAGAGATTCGTTCTAACAACTGTTCTCCTATATTTCGCTAAATGATACACCATAATGTACATGAAGTCTGAAAAAACATATAACACGGGTAGTGGAATGATGGATAAAATATAAAAAGGAAGAGTTTTTAAGTAGTTCACTTGTGTTGCCGTCCTAACGTCACTTCGTCGTAAAGTTAAGATGATTTCAAAATTAACCCTTTTGTTACTTTTGGGCGTTTAACGAATTATTAGCCTCGTATTTGTTATGTATGGTGAGTATTGCTAGTCCAAAAAATACCGCCGAAACGATAAGTATAGTGCTAATCAATCCACTTACCCCAAACGACATACGGATCAAGATGGTTGAAATAACAAACCCTGAGTTTCTTATAATTTTATGAAACTTATTGGTGTAAAAGAAAGAGATTAATAGCAACACTACATCAACCAAAATTAATATGCTGAAAAACTCGTCAAAGAACAAGTCGTTGATACTTTTGAATGGTTCTAGATTATTGGAGGAGGTTTGAAGTCCGGCAAACCAATCCGTAAATGTATAAATGGCCATTCCGAAAAATAAGGGAATGAGCGCAAGAGCGAGTATCTTTTTCTTATCCACAAAACCTTTTATGGTAGATTTAAATGCGTAGTCTCGAACCAATTTCTTTTGCCCTTGCTTTTGAAAGAGAAATATCAAATAAAACAGCAATATGGAAGCTACAATGTCGTAAGTAAATTGCAGATCACCCTTAATTTCAAACCAATTTGAGGTGAGCTCTAAGGAAGATAAGTCTTTAAATAATTTACGAATTATAATTAAAGTAATAATTTCATACTGCTTTGTAATGTAGGTAGTAAAAGACCTTGGTAAGTAATAAATTAAGAGGTAAACCTCGTAAATAAGGATGAAGGAGAATGGAGTGTAAATTGCTGATATCGGATTTTTTAGCAATTCTGAATTTGTCGTAATGTTGATAAGATCAAACTTTAATAAGTAGATGACCGCTAAATGGACAAAGAAGCTCGCTAACGCTATAAAAAGAATAACACGTTCTGTTTTTTCCTCTGTTTTTTCTGACAGAAAATAATTGAAAATCTTAGCTAAACCGCTTTTTGCTTTTGAACTCATGTTTCTTTATAACAGATTATAGTCGTAGATGTTTTGAGTTTGGTTCTGATAATCTTGGCATTGCATTGTGCTGCAAGATAAGCTGCAATAAAAAATGCAGATTAATGATTTTAATGCCTTTAACTCTTATTCTTTAAAAATTATCAATGGATAGTTTATTTTCGATGGCATTAAAATTCATCTATATCTTAATTTTGGTAACTAAACACTCTAAATTTAATTAGTCCTTTAGGTCGGTTTGTTAATCTAAAGGTTGCAATGTCAGAAGCTATATAAAAGGATTTTCCTTTCCATATTTAATGATGAAGCTTTCTTTTGGGTTACCTACATGGTTTTTCACCGGAATTCTAAGCGGTTTCAGATGAGATACTTTATGTAGTATAATAGTTCCCAAAACATCTCAGTAAAAAAGAAAATTCTTACCAAAAACTATTGTATCGTTTACTTCGTAATCTGATATTAAATAAAATTTTAAGCCCTCCTTGTATGGAAAAAGAACATATTGAAAATTATTTTGATCAAGACCATTGATTACGTATTCAGGTTGCTCTGTCTTTTCATTCAAGAATAGTGGGGTATCTTGGTTAAGATAAATTGCTTCATAAATTTTTAGCATTATCATCATTCACTACACATACTTTTATTGTATCTGTACCTGTGATAAAAATATTTTTGTTTCAATAGTAGTTGGTTCAGTATTTTTGTCTAGTCAACTTAAGAATCATGCAATGATTATAAATTAAATCAGACTCATTTTTAATTGAATCCAATTTTGATAAAACAAATTCTTTAGACATGGCCGTTTTTAAAGGACTATAAGCAGTTATAAACGTTTGTTGTCGGCTAGTCAATCACAACTCAAATTGCTCATTCATCTGTGCAATCCGAAAGCCTTTATTGATTACTGTTTTATATGCGCTGCTCGTAGAATCAATAACTGGGTTGGTGTGGTTAAAGTGAATGAAAATCACCTTCTTTTTGTTGGCGCTCGTCATGCCCTTAAATTGCTCTAAGCTCTCAATAATAAACGGGTGGGGGATTTCCGAAATATCTCGGTTATTGAGCTCTACGCCATCAAAAAAGGTAGCATCCAAAAAAGCAAAGTCCACTTGCTCTATTTCGGCAACAATGTTTCTTTCCCACTTTTCCCATTTGTCAATGTCTGGAATAAATAAAGCATTCTTATTAGGTCCTTGTATTTTGTATCCTACTGTTTCAGAAAATTCATCTCTATGCGGCACCAGTAAAGGTATTACTTTCAGTTCACCGGAAAGTTGAATGGCGGAATCAGCTTTTAATGCCTTAATTGCAATGTTCTCCCGATTTACCAATTGACTCCAAGGTCCGTTATTTTCTAAAAAAGTCTTCATGCGCGGCATAGCGTAAACCGGAGTTCGGTTTGCGTCCACTACTTCTTTACCCAGATACATTAATCCGGTGTAATGGCCAATGTGTGCATGGGTTAAGAAAATGCCGTCTATCATTTCGTTTTCACTATTCGGCTCCAATTGGGTTAGCTTTTTCATCTGAATGCACATGTCGGGAGTCGCTTCAAATAAATACGTTTTGTTGGTGGAAGCGTCAACCACACCTATAGCAACAACCTTTCTATCCGGATCAGGATTCTCAAACAAACCCTTGCAGCATGCTTTTTTGCATCCAATTTGCGGTGAGCCGGCATCTTGAATCGTTCCTAACACCACCAAGGTAGTTTTTGTAATTGGCGCAGTAGATACTTTTTCGCTCACTACTTCATGAGCAGTTGTGTCGCCACAAGCACTTATTAATAGGGTAGTGGTCGTGCAAAACAAAAGAACCGTGGTATTGAAATACTTCATTTGACTTACTTTTTTGTGATTCGCTTCAAAAATAGAACAAAGATGCTAAAACCAAGTGTTGTATTTAGCCAACAAAAAGCCCAAAGAATTTCTTCTTTGGGCTTTCATTGAAATAGACTGCTACTTAAGCCTTAATAGCTTGTTGTATTTCTTCTTCCAACGGTTTTCTAAAAACAACAGTGCTTTCAAATACATCCATTACCACCAAATCTCCAGGTGCAATTTTACTTGCTAAAATGTCTTTCGACAATTGGTTCAGTACTTCTCGCTGTAGTGCTCTTTTAATTGGTCGAGCACCAAATTGAGGGTCGTAACCAATTTCAGAGAGGTAATTGATCACTTCTTCTGTTGCAGTTAACGTAATGTTGTTTTTCGCTGCCAACTTCTCAATGCCTTTCAACTGTATTTTTACAATTTTTTTCACATCGTTTTTCGTTAATGGCGTAAACATAATGGTTTCATCAATACGGTTCAGAAACTCTGGTCGCAATGTTTTGCGCATCAATGCAAGTACTTCAATTTTTGTGCTTTCCATTACGCTGTCAATGTTTTTATCGTCTAAGTTCTCAAACCGCTCTTGAATAATTCCAGAGCCCAAGTTAGAGGTCATGATGATAATGGTGTTTTTAAAGTTCACCATTCGACCTTTGTTATCGGTCAATCTTCCATCGTCTAACACCTGCAACAAAATGTTAAATACATCTGGGTGAGCTTTCTCGATTTCATCGAGCAATACAACAGAGTAGGGCTTTCTTCGCACAGCTTCGGTTAATTGTCCGCCTTCATCATAACCAACATATCCTGGAGGTGCACCAATTAATCGAGAAACAGCATGCCGCTCTTGGTATTCACTCATGTCAACTCTTGTCATTGAATTTTCATCGTCGAACAAGTACTCACTTAATGATTTTGCCAATTCTGTTTTACCAACACCTGTAGTTCCCAAAAAGATGAACGACCCGATAGGTTTCTTTTCGTCTTGCAAACCAGCTCGGCTTCTTCGAATAGCATCAGCTACGGCTTCAATCGCTTCATTTTGTCCTACCACACGTTTGTGCAACTCATCTTCCAAGTAAAGCAGTTTTTCCCGCTCACTTTGTAGCATCTTAGAAATTGGTATTCCTGTCCATCGGCTCACAACATCAGCAATCTCTTCCGCATCTACTTCTTCTTTAATCAAAGTTGACTTCTCCTTCAATTCAACCAATTGCGCTTTGTAGCTCTCTAAACTGGCTTCGCTCTCGTTAATCTTTCCGTAACGAATTTCCGCTACCTTCTCATAGTTTCCTGATCGTTCAGCTTGCTCTGCTTCAAATTTGTAATTGTCAATTTCCTCTTTTGCTTTTTGTATGCCGTCTACAATCTCACGTTCTGCTTGCCATTTGGCACTTAGTTCATTTCGTCTTTCATTAAGGTTGGCAATTTCTTCTGAAAGGACTTTTAATTTAGCCGTGTCTTTCTCACGCTTAATGGCCTCTCTTTCAATTTCAAGCTGCATTACCTTTCGGTCTAGTTCATCTAGCTCTTCAGGTTTAGAGTTCATTTCCATGCGCAATTTAGCGGCTGCTTCATCAATCAAGTCAATGGCTTTGTCTGGTAAAAAACGGTCGGTAATGTATCGTTGCGATAGTTCTACTGCGGTTATAATTGCCTCATCTTTAATTTGAACCCTGTGGTGTGTTTCGTACTTCTCCTTTATTCCTCTTAATATCGAAATGGCATCCTCGTTGCTTGGTTCGTCAATCATTACTTTTTGGAAACGTCTTTCAAGGGCCTTGTCCTTTTCAAAATACTTTTGGTATTCATTCAACGTAGTTGCTCCAATTGCTCGCAGCTCACCTCTTGCCAAAGCTGGTTTCAAAATATTTGCTGCATCCATGGCACCTTCGCCACCACCTGCACCGACTAAGATGTGGATTTCGTCAATGAATAGAACAATTTCTCCGTCCGCAGAAGTTACTTCTTTAATCACCGATTTCAATCGATCTTCAAACTCTCCTTTGTATTTAGCACCTGCAATTAGCGCGCCCATGTCAAGCGAGTAGATTTGTTTACTCTTTAAATTGTCTGGTACATCTTCATTTATAATTCTGTGCGCTAATCCTTCGGCAATAGCGGTTTTACCAACTCCTGGCTCACCAATTAAAATAGGGTTGTTCTTCGTTCTTCTTGATAATATTTGAAGGACTCTTCTTATTTCCTCATCTCTTCCGATAACTGGATCTAGCTTATTTTCAGCCGCTAACTTGTTTAAGTTTTTCGCGTACTTTTCTAATGAGTTGTAATTGTCTTCGGCAGAAGTAGAAGTAACTTTTTCGCCTTTTCTCAATTCAAGAATAGCAGCTTTTAAATCTTTCTTATTTAGTCCGCTATCCTTTAGCATTTGTGCAACGGAATCGGAGCCGTTAAGCAATGCCATTATTAAGTGCTCAATGGAAACGTATTCATCTCCGAAAGACTTCAAGAGGCTATTTGCTTCTTGTAATGTTGCATTTGCAGATTTGGATAAGTATCGCTCTCCGCCTTGAACAGTTGGGTATCCTTTTAATATGCTGTCTGTTGCTTGTTCAATAATGTCTGCGTTAACGCCTAATTTTTTAAGTAAAAAGGGTGTAACGTTTTCGTCTGAATCGAGAATGGCTTTTAAGATATGCCCATTTTCAATCGCCTGATGATTCGAACTTGTAGCCAATAGTTGGGCTTGTTGAATCACTTCTTGCGATTTTATGGTATAGTTTTTAAAATTCATTTCTGTACGGTTTTTTGATTTCTACTTCTAATCATCAAATTAATCACCAAAGCAAAAAAGTTAAGCTTCAATGACTTTTTGGCTGAATTTCGACTAAATTATACATGAATTAGCTCATTCTGCTATCTAAATGACATTATTCTACTACTAATCTCTATCTTGAGATTTATTATAGGGAGCTGTTGAACGAAAGAAAACGAAGTAACGCTGCTCTGAATCGTTCCTAATTTATCTTTTGAAACTTAGTTCTTTGGACTTCGTTATTACCTTCAATTTCAATCACGTAAAAGCAATTGCTTAAGTTACTCACGTCAATGTATTGATTGAAGCGTTGTTGTTGAACTAATTTGCCCTCCAAACTATATATACGAACTGCACTGCCAATGTAATCTGCCTTGTTTTCGAAATACAAGTAATCTCTCGTTGGATTAGGAAATACAGCTAATTTTTTCGCAGCAACAGCTTCAGAAATTTCTACAGTGATTAATTCTTTTGCAAAAATCCGATCGTCTGGATTAAAAATAACGTTCGTTACACCTGGGAGGTTTGGGATATTAAACGTTTGATTGTTAGCACTAGGATTGACAACAATAATGGTGTCTAGATTATTTCCTGTCAGTCTATAGGGGATAGGTATTTCGAAAAATGAAACAGCCGTATCTGAAGGAAGTTGATAAACATTTAAGGTCAAGTTACTGCCATTTACACTCCAAGTAGTATTCATTTGTGGGTACCCAGGACCATAAATCCAATCATTGAAAAACTCTGTTAAACTCTGACCGTAACTCGCTTCAAAATGAGCTTTTAAATCCGGTGTTCTGGCAAAGCCAAAGGCCAAACTCGAATCAGAAATGTAATTTTTTACACCGGCAAAAAAGGCGCTATCTCCAATTTTCCATCTCAACGTGTGCAAAGTAATGGCTCCTTTATTATATACCTGGTTGTTAAAGAGGCTATTTACATTACTAGTGTCGTAGCGGTATACAGAGCCGTTAGGATATGCAAAACCCGATCGTTTGGTTTGATCGAGCCAAACCTGCCAAAACAAAGTATTGTGAACAACTCCGAATTCATAGGTCAATCCTGTAATGTAAGTTGCAAAAGATTCGTTTAGCCACAGGTCACTCCATGAACCACAGGTGATCTTATTTCCAAACCACTGATGCGCCAATTCGTGAGCTTTTAATCCACCACCATAACTACCCATAAAGCTAATGGTCTGGTGTTCCATTCCACCACCAAATGTGAAAGAGGCGTGACCGTATTTCTCATCTTTAAAAGGGTATTCGCCAAATAAAGAATCGAACAAGACCATAAAATCTTGAACACCAACTAAAGACTGTCCCTGAGATTCATTTTGAAATAAATAATGCTCCATTAAAATACTATCTCCTTTAACGTATAATTGATCTTGGTAAGAATTATACTTCCCTGCGCCAATGGCCACTAAATAGGCTGCTGTAGGGTAGGTAGTTTTCCATTTGTATTTCAAATTTGTACCTATCGTGTCAATTCCTTGTAAAAGGCCTAAGGAAGCTACCTTATTGCCTTGTGGAACAGTTACTTGAATACTAATGGAGTCTGCTTTATCGGTTAAGTCACTTTTACAAGGCCACCAATCACTTGCTCCGTAAGGTTCTGAAAGAGTCCAAATTAGATTGCCATTGGGCACATTAACTCGTGCAAAAGGTGTTCCTACAGGATTACCGCTAGGTGTTCCTTTATAAAATACCTGCACTGAATCGTACGTTTGAGAAGGGTTACGGCTTGGAAAAACAAAACTTACCGTATTGAATCCATTTGTGTTTGCCGTTAAATAGGTGATTTGATGATATACTATTGAGTCGACAACTAATTGATTGCCAAAATCTAAAACAATACTATCCATCGCAGTTAGCGCTTCAAAATGAACAGTAATATTTCCTTGTACGAACCGGACAGCAGGATCTAAAACTAAGTCAATTTTATAATAATGAACGTTGTAATCTGAAGTTTGTGGTGCAGACTTGTTGTTCATTTTTCCAATAGCTGAGCGTTTTTCAACGTCAAATAATCTAGTTGGTACATGTTGAGCTGAAAGTGTTAAGCTCACAAAGCAAAGAAACATAAGTAGGTATCGCATCATAACTAATATATTAGTCCATAAATTTAACTCAAAACCTTTGCTTATTGTTTACTTGCAGCAGAGATTCGCTGAATTGTCGAAAACTAATCCAAAACTTAGAGTTGAGATTTTAGCTTTCCCTTGAAAAATCGTTTACTATTGTTGTTTAAATAAATTCTATGGCACAATCCTATAAAAAGGCTTTCTACTTATTGACATCTTTGTTTTTTACGTTCGGATTAATCACCGTATTGGTCGATTCTTTAATACCGAGGTTGAAAGACATATTTGAATTGTCCTACTTTCAGGCTGGTATGGTGCAGTTTGCCTTTTTTATCGCCTATGGTATAATCTCCATTCCTTCAGGTATATTACTTCATAAAATTGGGTATAAAAGAGGAATTATGTTGGGTTTGGCAATTATGGGAGTCGGGTGTTTGTTGTTTCTGCCAGCAGCAGTTTATCGACAGTTTCCCATATTTATGTTGGGGTACTTTACACTTGCTTCGGGCATGACTATTCTACAAGTTGCCGCCAATCCATATGTTACCATTTTGGGAGAGCCTAGAACTGCTTCAAGTCGATTGATTTTATCGCAAGCGTTTAACTCCTTAGGAACAACAATAGCTCCAGCAATTGGAGCTATTTTTATCTTAAGTGATACTATTAAATCATCTAGTGAGATAAGCGTACTCAATGAGTCAGACTTACAAGTATATATGGATTCCGAATCTTCTGCCATTAGGTTGCCTTTTATTGTGTTAGCAGGGGCTTTGATTTTGTTGTCTTTTATCGTTTCTAAAACCAACTTGCCACAACTTTTATCTACCAAGATTAAGGGGAATTACACAGAGGCACTAAAACATACTAAATTAAAATTGGGAGCTGTTGGCATCTTCGTCTATGTAGGAGCTGAAGTGACTATTGGGAGTTACTTGGTTAATTATTTTATGGATATGAACTTAGCAGAAGTTATTCGGTCTACTCCATTTATGAATTCTATCGCTTCTAGTTTTCATTCTGGAGGATTAGAGTCTGTTGATGGTAAGGCCGTTGTGGCTACGTTTGTAACATTTTACTGGGGAGGGGCAATGGTAGGTCGTTTCATTGGTTCTTACCTTACTAAAATTTTCAAACCCAATTTGGTGTTGACTGTTTTTGCTTCATTGGCTATTTGTTGTGTGTTAATTACTGTTTCCACAACAGGAATAGCTGCGTTATGGTCTATTGTAGGGGCAGGGTTGTTTAATTCCATTATGTTCCCTACCATTTTTAGCATTGCCATTGAAGATTTGGGAAACTTGAAACCGGAAGGCTCGGGAGTGCTTTGCACCGCCATAGCAGGAGGAGCATTTATACCACCCATGTTCGGTTTTTTTGCTGATGTGAGCGGCTTTAAAATTGCTTTTTCGTTGGTTATTCTCTGTTACGCCTATATCTTATTTTTTGGAAGGGTTTCGTCTACTCTTAAAGCTTCGACAACATGAAAATTAAATTAGTTCTTGCTTTTTACTGCACGTTGGCTGTAACTTCTTGTCAAGAACAGTCAGCCCTTGAAAAAGAAGCAACCCAAACAGGAGTATTGCAATACGTTAATCCATTTATTGGTACCGGTGGTCACGGACATACCTTTCCAGGAGCAACGGTTCCATTTGGAATGCTGCAATTAAGCCCTGATACTCGATTAGAAGGTTGGGATGGATGTTCGGGTTATCATTATTCAGATTCAATTATTTATGGCTTTTCTCATACTCATCTAAGCGGCACGGGTGTTAGTGATTATGGTGATTTACTGTTAATGCCTTCTCAAGGAGAAATTTATTTTGACAATGGCTTCAAGAGCAACGCCAAGGAAAGCTATCGTTCCAATTTTAGAAAAGAAACAGAGAAAGCTAGTCCTGGATTATATAAGGTAACATTAGACAAGCATGATATTGATGTTCGTTTATTCGCGGGTAAACGAGCAGGTATTCATGAATATGTGTTTAATAAAGTGGATAAAAGTCATGTATTGCTTGATTTAGCGCATCGTGATGAAGTGTTGACTGATACACTGATTTTTCTAGACGATGGAAAAGTAGAAGGGAAGCGTATTTCTAAAGCTTGGGCAACGGAACAGCATTTCTATTTTTCATTACAGTTTTCTATGCCTTACCAAGCTGTTAAGTTAGATTCTTCAGGTAAAAAGGCGGCATTTACATTTGATGTAGAGGATGAGAAAGTCATTCTGGTAAAGGTTGGAATTTCAGCGGTGAGCATGGAAGGAGCTCGAAATAATTTAAATTCAGAAATTGAAGAGTTTGATGTTAAACAGTTAAAAACATCAACCGAAGCTGCTTGGACAAAGGCGTTATCTAAAATTAAAGTAGAATCTGAAGATGAAGATAGAAAGACCATCTTCTACACGGCTCTGTACCATACTATGATTGCTCCGAACTTATTTTCAGATGTGGATGGAAAGTACCGAGGGATGGACTTAAAAGTTCATGATTCGGACCATGAGGTGTACACCATTTTTTCATTGTGGGATACATTTAGAGCGGCTCACCCACTGTATACAATCATTGAACAAGACAGAACGAAAGACTTTCTAAAAACCTTTATGAAGCAATACGGCGATGGTGGAATTTTACCCATTTGGGAATTGTCAGCCAATTATACTGGTTGCATGATTGGTTATCATGGGGTTTCTGTGCTTGCTGATGCTCAAGTAAAAGGAATTGATGGAATTGATTGGAGTAAGGCGTTAGAAGCGATGAAACACTCCGCTAATCAAAATCATTTAGGATTGCAAGCCTACCGAAGTAAAGGTTTTATGGAAGTGCAAGATGAACCAGAATCGGTTTCAAAAACTTTGGAATATGCTTACGACGATTGGACGATTGCTCAAATGGCGAAGAGAATTGGCGATTCTGCTATTTACAATGAATTCATTCAACGGGCTCAATATTATAAAAACATGTTCAATCCGGAAGTTGGATTTATGCAAAGTAAAGCGAATGGAGGCTGGAGTGTAGGGTTTAACCCTGCAGAAGTAAATTTCAACTTTACTGAAGCCAATTCTTGGCAGTACAGCATGTTTGTTCCTCAAGACATTCAAGGAATGATTGATTTATACGGTGGTAATGATGCTTTTGAAACCAAATTAGATCAATTGTTTACCACTGAAATGGAGTTGGCAGGACGGCATCAAGCAGACATTACAGGTTTGATTGGTCAGTATGCTCATGGTAATGAACCAAGTCATCACATGGCTTATTTGTACAACTCTATTGGAAAGGCGCACAAAACTCAAGAAAAGATACATCAAATCTTAACGGAGCAATACCAAAATGCATCCGATGGATTGATTGGCAATGAAGATTGCGGACAAATGTCTGCCTGGTATGTGTTAAGCGCAATGGGTTTTTATTCCGTTACGCCAGGAACTGATTATTATGTAATAGGTACGCCACACTTTAAGTCTGTCACGTTGAATTTAGAAAATGATAATCAATTCACTTTAAAGGCTAATGAGCTAAATTCAACCAACAATTATATTCAGTCAGCACGTTTAAATGGAGAAGTCTTGAACAGCACGAAACTTCCTCACAAAACTATTGTGCAAGGAGGAGAGTTGGTCTTTGAAATGGGCGCTGAGCTAAATTTAGATTGGGGAACTGATGATTTACCAATAACAACTATTGATAAAGAAAATCAACTCGTTGCAGCTCCATATTTCGTTGCTCCAAGCAGAACGTTTACTGAAACCATAGAAGTTGGTTTAGCCTCTGTAGATAAGGAAAGTCAGCTTTTTATTAAAGTAGGATCTTCTGCTTTTAAGCCTTATGAGACTGGGATTGTTATCGATCAGTCTACTGCTTTTGAAGCGTATGCTGAAAAAGAAGGTAAGCGGAGTTTTGTTGTGAAAGACGTGGATTACAAAAAGATTAAAGGAGGTCGGTCCATTCAATTGGACACGGAGTATTCAAATGAATATTCTGCTGGAGGAGATAATGGATTGATTGATTTGTTACGTGGAAGTGAAAACTTCAGAACAGGACAATGGCAAGGCTATTGGGGTAAAGATGTAAGCGCTGTGGTTGATTTAGGCGAAATAGAACGTATTTCAACCATTACGGTTGGTACGCTGCAAGATATTAAGTCTTGGATTTTTTATCCCAAGCAAGTGAGTGTTTCAATTTCAATAGATGGAAAGAACTTTGAGAAAGTAAAGACAATTAAAAATGCCTTTTCCGATCAGGAATACGGATCTTTTAAGCAAGACTTTGTATTCAAATTTACAACGGAATTGAAAGCAAAATATGTGAAGGCAGAAGCAGAGAATTACGGAAAGATAGGCGAGTGGCACATGGGAGCAGAGAACGATGCGTGGTTGTTTGTGGATGAGATATTGATTGAATGAAGAATGTGAAATGTAGAATAAAGAACGATGAATTGCTTGCATTTCTCTGTATATATTTTATTTCTAACTCTTCACCCCACACTTTATTCAGTTAAACGCTTCTTTCACAGAGTCGTACGCTACTTTTTCATTCCCGTAGTAGTCAATAATAGACCAACTCGGTCCAGGCCAGCAATCGTTCAGCTGCCAAAATAAGGTTCCCATGCAATGTGTTTGCTTTCGAATATGTGCATCTATGGCCATTTTTAAGCCTTTTGCCTGCGTTTTTTGACTCAATTGTACAAATTCCTCAAACGAAGCAGGCGTATCGTAATACTGCTTGATGTGTTTTTCAATGAGTCCATTTCCAATATAGCTTTTCTGTCGGTTTTGCATCACCGCTGAATTGAGGTACAAACTGCTATCGTTCATTACCTTTTTTAAGGTCTCCATGCTTGGGAAAGACTGGAAACCATATTCCACCATAAATCGCCCTACATTGTTTTTAAAGTTTTCAAATGGTTCCTTTCCGTGCCAAACACCCCAGTAATGCATGCTTCCATGTTTGAAATTTTCTTCAGTTCCCCAATTGCTTAGTGGAGAAGTTGGAGTGTAGTCAATTGAAGGAGCGTATTCTGAAACCAATTTAGGAATCAAATCACGAAACAAGTATTGTTGATAGTTCCATATTTTAATAGAATCTTCAGGTGAATAAGCAAACTGATCTTGCCAGCCCCAATTCTTCCAAGCGACTTCTTGCTCGTTATTTCCGCACCATAAGGCCAAGCAAGGATGACTCCTCAATCTCTTGATATTATCGATTACTTCTTGGGTTACATTGTCAGTAAATTCTTCTGATTCAGGATAAAGGCTACCAGCAAACATAAAGTCTTGCCACACCAAAATACCATGTTTATCGCATAAATCATAGAATAAATCCCGCTCATAAATACCACCTCCCCAAACGCGTAGCATATTCATTCCTGCTGTTTTAGCCTGTAGAATTAACTTTTCGTACTTGGCAGGAGTTACTCTTGAAAGAAAAATATCTTGAGGGATGTAATTTGCTCCTTGTGCAAAGAATCGATTGCCATTGAGCTTAAAAAAGAAAGATGTTCCTTTAGAATCAGCCTCGTTGATTAACTCAATGGTTCGTATTCCAAATTCGGTTTCACTAAAAAACGCTTTCTTTCCCTCTTTGGTCAAGAAGATGATTTGTTTGTAAAGATAATTTGGTTCTTCATTCTTGATAGTCCATAAATTAGGGTTCCTTACTTGAAATGAATGTTTAACTGTATTTATTCCCGCGTTTAACTGTTTTATTATCCTAATCCCGTCAATTTCCAGCTCATACTGACCTTCTGAAATAGCTTCAATCTCAATCTCAGTCTCTATAAAGGCCACGTTATCTTCGATGGATTTTGTGTAGGTATAGACATTCAGTATTCGAGCATAGTTCCAATCAACCAATTGGATCGGTTTCCAAATACCGGAAGTAACAAAGCGGGGCCCAAAATCCCACCCAAACTGATAGGCAGCTTTTCTGGTAAAATTTGAGACTTTTCTCTCAATGTCAGTGGTTTCGTTTCCAGAAGGTAAGTGGAAAGTGTAATTTTCAACGGCCTTTTTATTGTGCAACACGGGCGACTCAAACTTAATGATCAATTCATTCGCACCCAATTGAAGCAGATGGCGAACTGTTACCTCCCATGATCTAAACATGTTGTTGGCAGTTAGAATTAAAGTTCCGTTAAGATATACCTCGGCGTAGGTATCTAATCCATCAAACTTTAAACTGTTTCGCTGTGAAGAAAGATTTAAACTATCTACTTCAAAAGTAGTTCTGTAAGTCCAGTTTTTTGTTTCAATCCAACGCTGTTTAGGTTCGTTGTTTTCAAAAAATGGATCATCAATTTGTTGGTTATGAAACAAATCCATGTGAACTGAGCCAGGAACTTTGGCAGGCAACCATTCGTCCTTACCCTGCTCACTAAATTCCCAGTTTTCTGCAAGTTGCTTCGATTGGTAAATCACGCCTAACTCCTCTTGTTTACCGCAAGAGAATAGCACGAATACTAGAAGTAGGTAAATTAGATTTCTCATTGGAAAAGGGCTGTAATCGATTGAATTTTAGATTTATTAGGAACAGATGAAGCTCCCATTCCTAATTGATAAGGTTGTAAATCATGAGATGTAAAGTGCAAGGCAGCAATACCTGTTGAAGCTAAGGCTACTGCATTTGTTGAATTCACACCACTTCCTGCCATTATTTCAATTTGTCCGATTGCATTTTCAACCAATTGCCTGATTAGTTCTATTCCTTCATTTGCTGTTGGTTTTCCACCAGACGTTAATATTCGCTTAAAACCAATGTTAATAATTGATTCCAAGGCTTCAATGGGAAAAGTAACAAAGTCGAATGCTCGGTGAAAGGTGCATTCTAATCCATATTTTCGCGCTCCTTCTACTAAGGTGATATTTTGTTGAATATCAATTGTTTTGTCTTTTGTTAAGCAACCAAAAACAACTCCTTTAGCACCGGCTTCAGCCTGAAGTTGAATGTCTTTCATCATAACTTCAATCTCAGCAGCAGAATAGACAAAATCACCTTCTGTAGGGCGAATCATTACGTGCGTCTCAATCTGCTGAATGTTCGTGCATAGCGCCGTAAGAGCAGGGCTTGGCGTTAAGCCGCCAACGGATAGGGCAGAGCAGAGTTCAATTCTCTTGGCGCCGAATTGCTGAGCTAATTTTGCTCCTTTAATAGAGTCTGTGCAAAGTTCAAAAATCATTTAACCTGTATTTCATCCATAAATATCCATGCATCTGAACCTGCGGCTTCATGCCAATTGGGTACCGTTCCTAAGTTTTTGACAAATACCCTTAAATAGTTGAATTCGAGCACTTCTTCTGAGATTACTATCACTTCTTCAATAAATTTACCACGTTTTTTAGGATCAGAAATGGTTGCTGTTGCGGAGCCAAAAGAATTCCACGTTACGCCGTCGATAGAATGTTGAACAGCAACCTCAATTGGAATGAAAATCCAAGAGTTATTGTATTGGTAAAAGTTGATTCTTATTTCATTAGAGACCGTTAGGCTCTTGAATTTTACGGAGATATTCACATCGTTTCTCAAGAAACCTTGCCAATTCCCATCTCTAAAATCAAATGTGCCCAGTTTTCCATCTACTAAACCCTTCTCGCCGCCCGCAGTATACCATTCGCTGTAACCATAATCATAAGTCACTTCTGCATTTAGGCCCTTGTGTTTCGCTACCGGAAAGTCAATGACA
>JAOKCF010000016.1 GCA_028245195.1 Vicingaceae bacterium
AAGATAGGGGTGTTAAAACTGCTGGGTTTTTAGTTTTGCACCAAACTACTATGCCTAGTGTTTTAATTGAAACGGGTTTTTTAACGAACAAAAATGAGGAGAAGTTTCTCACTTCTGAACAAGGTCAAGATTATTTGGCATCTGCCATTTATCGCGCTTTTAAAGAGTATAAAAAAGAAGTTGAGTCTGTTTCTCAGTCTATTGTAGACGACAGTATTGAGGAAGATGCAAGGGTGGATGAACCAAAGCAAGTTGAGAAAAAAATTGAACCTGTAAAAAAGGATTCTGAAAAGGCAACACAAGAATTTAAAAAGGTTGTAGCAGAGATGCGTCAGGGGAATAGTGCTGAAGTAGTAGAAAGAACGCTTCAAGAAGGATTGTTATTTAAAATTCAGATAGCTACCTCCTCAAATGAAATTGAGCCTACTCCTGTAAATTTTAATGGATTGAAAGAAGTTGAATTCTACGAGGCAGGAGGATTATTTCGATATACTTATGGCTCTGAAACAACTTGGGAGGCAGCGAATGAATTACAACAGAAAGTAAAGGAAAGTGGCTATGAAGATTCTTTTGTAGTAGCCTTTCATAATGGAAGAAGGATTGCTGTTGGAGAGGCAGTAAAACTTTTAAAGGAAGATAAATAATTAATTTAGCAAAATGAAGATAAGTAAAGAAGTAAAGATTGGTGGGGTCATGTTGCTCTGCATCTTCCTTGCTATTTGGGGTGCGAATTATTTGAAAGGCAAAAATATATTTGACAAGAGCTTCAAGTTATATGCTGTTTATGAAAATGTAGGTGGACTTGCAAGAACCAACGCTGTTATTTTTAATGGTAATAAAATTGGGCAAGTTGAAAGTGTAGAATTTTCAAAAGATTTCTCAGGTAAGTTAATAGTTCAGTTCTCAATTACCGAGTCCTATATAAAAATACCTAGAGATTCTAAAGCAGAGATATTTAGTGATGGGTTCTTAGGAGGAAAAGCTATAAATCTTGCGTTTGGAACAAGCACTGAATCTGTTCAAAATCTAGATACGTTGAGATCTTCAATTGAGGCGTCTCTTCAAGATGCTGTAAACCAGCAAATAGCTCCTTTAAAAAACAAGGCGGAAGATTTAATTGGTTCAATTGACTCAGCAATAATGACTGTAAAATCTATTTTTAATACAAAAGCACAGGCGGATATTGGTTCAAGTATTACCAACCTAAGGCAGTCTCTTGAAGTTTTTAAGAAGACAATGGAAGATGCCGATGCTTTGGTAAACGAGAATCGACAAAGCCTTTCTCGAATTTTTTCAAATGTTGAATCGATCACTCAAAATTTTGAAAACAACAATGAGAAGCTAGATCAAACACTCTCAAATTTAAAAATGATTAGTGATTCTTTAGCGGGTGCTAATTTGCAGCAAACAGTTAACAATGCGTCAATAGCAATGCAAGAAGTTGCAGAATTGATGCAAAAGGTAAATAGTGGAGAGGGCTCGCTCGGTGCATTGATGAATAATGATACTTTGTATCAGAATTTAGAAGCTGCTGCTTATGACCTCGACCAGTTAATGCTAGATATGAGATTGAATCCTGAGCGTTACGTTCACTTTTCAATTTTCGGTAGAAAAGATAAGAGCAAATAAGCTTTATTACCTAATTTTACTTTCATGGGTTTAGAAAATATTTTATTTATCGTTGCATTTGCTGCAGCAGTTTTCTTATTTTCAAAAAATTTAAAGGCAATTATTCGCAACATCAACCTAGGTAAGGATTTAGATATTTCAGACAATAAGCTTGAGCGATGGAAGAAAATGATTTTGGTTGCTATTGGTCAATCAAAGATGGTAGTAAAGCCGGTGTCAGGCTTGATGCACATCATCGTCTATGCAGGGTTCATTATCATTAATATTGAAGTTTTAGAAATAATTATTGATGGAATTTTTGGAACACATAGAGTTTTTGCTGCTCCCTTAGGTGGTCTTTATGACTTCTTAATTGGTTCTTTTGAAATACTGGCCCTTTTAGTTCTAGTAGCATGTGTTGTATTTTTTATCAGAAGAAATGCAATGACAATAAAGCGTTTCAAGATGAAGGAAATGTTAGGGTGGCCAAAAACAGATGCGAACATCATTCTCATTGTTGAAGTGTTTTTAATGGGTGCTTTCTTAAAAATGAATGCAGCTGATCAAGTATTACAAGCTAGAGGAGTAGAACATTATGTAGTTGCAGGTTCTTACCCTGTTAGTCAGTTTTTGGTTCCGATTATGGAGAATTTTTCAAGTGGATACATTATATTCCTTGAAAGAGCTACATGGTGGTTTCATATTCTTGGAATATTAACTTTCTTGAATTACCTGCCATACTCAAAGCATTTTCACATTATGTTAGCTTTTCCTTCTGTGTTTTATTCTAAACTAAAACCAAGAGCTGAGTTTGACAATATGCATTCTGTAAAGAAAGAAGTTGAAATTATGTTTGACCCAGATGCTGCTCCTGCTCAATCTGAAGGGCCTGTAGAACGATTTGGTGCTAAAGATGTTGCTGATTTAAACTGGAAGCAATTAATGGACTCATATTCTTGTACTGAATGTGGAAGGTGTTCTGAGCAATGTCCCGCAAGTCAGACAGGAAAATTACTTTCTCCACGAAAGATAATGATGGATACAAGAGACCGGTTAGAGGAAGTTGGAAAAGGGAAGGACAAAAATGGCAAAGATTTCTCTGATGGTAAATCGTTGTTGGGCGATTACATTTCTGAAGAAGAATTGTGGGCATGCACCACGTGCAATGCTTGTGTTGATGCTTGCCCTATTGAGTTAAACCCCCTATCAATAATAATGGACATGAGAAGAAGTTTAGTGATGGAAGAATCTAAAATTCCTTCTGAACTGGCAGGAATGATTACTAACATAGAAAATAATGGCGCTCCATGGCAATTTTCTCAAACCGATAGAGCAAATTGGATAAATGAAGAATAAAAAAGAATTTAAGCTCGAAACAGTTAAGCAAAATGGTCATTTAATAAGTCCGGTGTTAGCAGATGACCGAAAAAATTATTTGATTGATATCGATGGAACCATTTGTGACGATATTCCAAATGAGGAGCCAGAACGAATGGCAACAGCTGAGTTATATCCTGATGCACTAGAGACAACCAATAAGTGGTTTGATGAAGGGCATGTGATTACCTATTTTACTTCAAGAACAGAAGAACATAGGGAGGTTACAGAAAAGTGGTTGAATGAAAATGGATTTAAGTATCATGCTCTTTTAATGGGCAAGCCACGAGGAGGTAACTATCATTGGATTGACAATCATTTGGTGAAGGCAACTCGATTTAATGGAAAGTTTACGGACTTAGTAAAGAAAGAAAAAACAATTGAAGTTTTTGAAAGATAGAAAATTATGAGCAGTACTTTAAACGTAAATACAATGGCCGAATTAATGGCCAAAGGAGAGAAGCCTGAGGTTTTGTTTTGGGTAGGTTGTGCCGGTAGTTTTGACGATCGAGCGAAGAAGATTACTCGGGCTTTTGTGAAAATATTGAATAGTGTTGGAGTAAATTTTGCGATTCTAGGTACGGAAGAAAGTTGTACAGGAGATCCTGCAAAACGAGCTGGAAATGAATTCTTATTTCAGATGCAGGCCATGACTAATATTCAGGTTATGAATGCTTATGAGGTTAAAAAGATTGTGACTACTTGTCCGCATTGTTTCAATACGCTGAAGAATGAATACCCCGGGTTAGGAGGTGATTATGAGGTGCTTCATCATTCTCAGTTTCTTCAGAAGTTGATGGAAGAAGGGAAATTGAAGATTGAAGGAGGCGAATTTAAAGGCAAGAAAATTTCATTTCATGATCCATGTTATTTAGGCAGAGGAAATGGAGAGTATGAGGCACCTAGAGCTTTATTAGAACAGTTGGATGCCGAATTGGTAGAATTAAAAAGATGCAAATCTAAGGGACTTTGCTGCGGAGCAGGAGGTGCACAAATGTTTAAAGAAGCAGAGCCAGGTGCCAAAGAAGTGAATATTGAAAGAATGGAAGACGTGGTGGAAGCCAGTCTTAATATTGTTGCAGTTGGTTGTCCATTTTGCATGACGATGATGACCGATGGAGTAAAGAATAAAGAAAAAGAAGAAACCTTAAAAGTTTACGACTTAGCTGAATTGATAGCAGAAGGGAATGGGCTTTAATTCTTTGTCATACTGAGCGTAGTCGAATTAGAAAAATTTTTGAATTACTAAAAAGGGAATCTAAGGCTTTCCTTTTTTTATACAATAGATTAGAATTAAGAGTCGCATCATTCATTACCTTTGAAAAAAGTCGAAAGAATGAACTATCAAGAATTAGCATGTCATAGTAGAGTTTGGATATATCAGGCTGATCGGAAATTGACTAAAGTCGAAGTGGGAGATATAAGATCCTATGGCGCTAAATTTATTGATCAATGGGCTGCTCACGGTTCTGATTTGCAAGCGGCTTTTGAGGTGTTTTATAATCAGTTTATTGTGCTTTTTGCAGATGAATCTCAAGTGAAAGCATCTGGTTGTTCCATTGATTCATCAGTTCGCTTTATTAAAGACATTGAGCAGCTTTACCAATTGGATTTATTCAACCGTTTAAATTTGACCTATAAGGATGATTCAGAGATTAAGATGTTAGTGATGGCGGATTTTCAAAAAGCGTTAGAGGAAGGAGTATTAAATGAAGAAACTACTGTTTTTAACAACTTGATTGAGACGAAAGAGGATTTTGTTTCGAAATGGGAGGTTCCGGTAAAGAGTAGTTGGCATGTGAATTTAATCACGAATTAAAAGTATGGAAAAGGCTCAAAAAGTATTCGAATCCATGATGGAGAATGACTTCTGTTCTCAATGGTTGGGGATAAAACCAATTTTAATTGAAAAGGGGCATTGCATTTTGCAAATGGAAGTTAGAAAAGAAATGCTGAACGGTTTTGGAACCTTACATGGTGGGATGGCATATTCATTGGCGGACTCTGCATTAGCATTTGCTTCTAACTCATATGGCCGAATTTCACCCTTGATAAACGGGAATATGACTTATTCTAAATCGGCAAAGATTGGGGATGTTCTCAAAGCTGAAGCTAAGGTAATCTCCTTGGGGAATAAAAAAGCCGACACAGATGTCGTGATTACGTGCGAAGGACAGGAAGAGCCATTCTACTTTTTTAGAGGAACTGTATATCGAACTTCGAAGGAGCATGCGGTTTAATTATGATACTTAATTCTGTTTATTATCATTGGGTAAAAACGCAAATTATTGGTAATCTGCAATTCCCAGATTCGTAATTCTTATCTTACCTTTAACCTTCCAAATAATACCACATGAAAGAAGCATATATAATAGACGGAATAAGGACCCCAATTGGACGATTTACAGGCACTTTGTCTCCGGTAAGAACGGATGATTTAGGAGCCTTGGTAATTAAAGAAATTGTAAAAAGAAATCCATCAATTCCTGCTGAAGCATACGATGATGTTATCATGGGAAATGCAAATCAGGCTGGGGAAGATAATAGAAACGTTGCCAGAATGTGTTCATTATTGGCAGGGTTACCTTGGTCAGTTCCTGGCGAAACGTTGAATCGATTATGTTCTTCCGGAATGTCAGCAATTGTTCATGCGAATAGAGCGATAAAAGCTGGCGAAGGTGATGTTTTTATTGCCGGTGGGGTAGAACACATGACTAGAGGACCTTGGGTGATTTCAAAAACGTCAACTCCGTTTGGGAGAGATGCTGAAATGCATGATTCTAGTTTTGGTTGGAGGTTTGTGAATAAGAAAATGAAGGATCTATATGGCACAGATGCCATGGGTGAGACAGCAGAAAATCTGGTAGATCGTTTTGGGATTAGTCGAGAAGATCAGGATAAGTTTTCAGCTTGGTCGCAGCAGAAAGCTTCAGCGGCACAAGAAAATGGCAGATTGGCTGAAGAGATAGTTTCTGTAGAAATTCCACAGCGAAAGAAAGATCCAATCGTTTTTAGCAAAGATGAATTTGTAAGAGCAGGAACCACCGTTGAAGGTTTATCTAAACTAAGACCAGCTTTTAGAAAAGAAGGTGGCACTGTAACGGCCGGAAATGCATCAGGATTAAATGATGGTGCTGCGGCAACCATTATCGCTTCTGAAGATGCAGTGAAGAAATACAACTTGAAACCAATGGCTCGTATTGTAAGTTCAGCTGTTGTTGGTGTAGAGCCTAGAATTATGGGGATTGGTCCGGTAGGTGCAACTAAATTGGCTTTAAAAAGAGCAGGTTTAACGCTGGAGGATATGGATATTATGGAATTTAATGAAGCATTTGCTGCCCAAGCTTTGGCTTGTACGAGAGAGCTTGGTTTGGCAGACGATGATGCGAGAATTAACCCAAATGGAGGAGCAATTGCAATTGGCCATCCATTAGGAGTTACAGGAACTCGTATTCTTCATACAGCAGCAATTCAGCTTCAGAAAACAGGAAAACGCTATGCGCTTGCAGCCATGTGTGTTGGAGTAGGACAGGGCTATGCTACCATTATAGAAAGAGTTAATTAGAGATTCGACATAAGTAAATACAATATGAAATTAGAAAACTACATACAAGGAAGTTGGGTAACAGGAGATGGAGATGGAATCCCATTAATCAATGCGGTGAATGGAGAAGAAGTGGCTGTGGCAACCACCCAAGGTTTTGATTTTAAAGAAATATTAGCTTACGGAAGAGCTGTGGGAAATCCTGCGTTAAGAAAAATGACCTTTCAGGAACGTGGCATGATGCTGAAGAATTTGGGACTTTATTTAATGAAGCACAAAGCTAAGTTTTATAAAATCTCATACAAAACTGGAGCTACCAAAGTAGATTCTTGGATTGATATTGAAGGTGGATTTGGTAACCTATTTGCCAACGCTTCATTGAGGAAAGAATTCCCAAACAGACCTTACCATGTGGAAGGAGATGGGATTGACTTGTCGAGAGGAGGTCAATTTATGGGCCATCATATAATGGTTCCTAAAAGAGGGGTTGCAGTTCATATTAACGCATTTAATTTTCCGGTTTGGGGTATGCTAGAAAAGTGTGCGGTGAACTGGATGGCAGGCGTTCCTGCTGTGGTGAAACCTGCTACAAATACGTCCTTCTTAACCGAAGCAGTAGTAAAAGAAATAATTGCATCTAACATATTGCCAGAAGGAGCATTGCAATTGATCTGTGGATCGGCTAGAACCATTTTAGATCACGTAGAATCTCAGGATGTAGTGACGTTCACCGGTTCTGCTACTACCGGTCGAATGTTAAAAGCGAATCCGCGAATCATCAATGAAGCGGTGCCCTTTAACATGGAGGCAGATTCTTTGAATTGTTCAGTTCTAGGGTTGGATGCTGCTCCCGGTACGCCCGAATTTAAACTGTTTATTAAAGGCGTTAAAGCTGAAATGACAGTAAAGTGTGGACAGAAATGTACTGCTATTCGACGAATTATGGTTCCTGAGAACTATGTGGAGGATGTGCAAATCGCTTTGGGAAAAGAACTAGGAAGAACTAACATTGGTGACCCTTCATTAAAAGAAACAAGGATGGGAGCTTTGGTCAGCAAAGACCAAGTGCAAGAAGTAAAAGAAAGAGTAGCAGAATTGAATCAGACTGCTGAGATTGTTTACGGAAGTTTGGATCAAGTTGAAGTGAATGGAGCAGATGCATCAAAAGGAGCATTTTTGAGTCCAATTCTATTGGTTGAGAAAGAGCCATTTAAGAACATGGCGGTTCACAATGTGGAAGCATTTGGGCCCGTGAGTACCATTATGCCATATTCTGCAACTGCAGAGGCTGTTGAACTTTCGCATTTAGGGATGGGTTCCTTAGTAGCCTCCATAGTAACGGGAGACGATAAAATTGCAACAGAATTTACGGTTGAAGCGGCCACACATCATGGAAGGATATTGGTTCTAAATCAAGATTCTGCAAAGCAAAGTACGGGTCACGGTTCTCCCTTGCCAACCTTAACACACGGTGGTCCTGGAAGAGCTGGCGGTGGCGAAGAAATGGGCGGTATGCGAGGCGTAAAACACTACTTGCAGCGTTGTGCTATTCAAGGTTCGCCAACAACAATTACAGAAATTACAGGGATTTTCCAGCCAGGAGCAGAGTACAAAGAGGCTCCGCAACATCCTTTCAAATATCATTTTGAAGACATTGAAGCAGGAATGTCACTTAAAACGCACAAACGAACCATGATGGATTCAGAGATAGCCAATTTCGCGAATCTTTCTTGGGATCATTTTTATGCGCATACAGATATAACTTCACTGAACCATACCATTTTTGAAAAAAGAGCCGCGCACGGATATTTCATTCTTTCTGCTGCAGCTGGTTTATTTGTGTATCCAAATAAAGGACCGGTTGCTGCAAATTATGGCTTAGATACTTGTCGTTTTATGCGTCCTATTTATCATGGTGACACCATTTATGTTCGTTTAACTTGTCAAGAAAAGAGAGATAAAGATGTTCGAGGTCAGCAATTTCCTTCGGGGGTTGTAAAATGGTTTGTTGAGGTGTTTGATCAAGATGATGAGAAAGTAGCCATTGCAACTGTGTTAACCATGGTGGCGAAGAAAAGTCCTTTTCAAGAAATTAATAGAGACAATGTGGAAGGTTATTTAGCAAAGTTAACTGAGCAATCAACGGCGAAGTGGGGAATAATGACACCACAGCACATGGTTGAGCATATAACGCATGGGCTAGAATCAGCAGTGAACAAGATTAAGTTAGACGTTCATACTCCGGAAGAACATCTAGAGAAATATACCGACAGTTTGTATAACTACTATTCATTTCCGAAGAACAGTAAGACACCTGTTTTGGAAGATGGGGTGTTGGCAGATTTAAGTTGCACAGACTTGAGCGAAGCAAAAAATAATTTTTTGGAAGCGTTTGACGCATTTGAATTGTATTATAAAGAAAATCCCGAAGCTGCAGCAAACAATGCCGTATTCGGTGCGCTTGATAAAGATCTTTGGGACTTGATGAATCGTAAACATTTTAACCATCATTTTGAGCAATTTTCTTTGATTTAAAACTAGTTTTAAATCAAAGAAAATTTGAATTACGAATGTCAAATTATTAATTATGAATGTCTTGTTTTTATTGAGCAAAACTGAAATGATTGGAAATACGTAATTTAAAAGTTCAATAATTACAAATGAAAAAAGAAAATCCTGCTTTAGATAAGAGTTATGCTTTTGCTTTAAAAGTAGTTAAGCTTTGTTTGAAAATTCAAGGAGCTAAGCAGGAGTATGTGTTATCAAAACAATTAGTTCTTTCAGCTACTTCAATTGGTGCTAATACCGAGGAGGCAATAGGAGCTCAAAGCGACAAAGATTTTCTTCATAAAATTAGCATTGCTTACAAGGAAGCTCGAGAGACTCACTATTGGATTAGGTTAATGGGAGATTCCGAACTAATTATAAGAGATGAAGCTGAGAATTTGCTTTTGGATGTGGAGGAGCTTCTTCGAATATTAGGATCTATTCAAAAAACGCTAAAACAAAAAATGAAATAATTGCGATTTAAAATACGAAATACCGATGCAGAACAATAAGGTAATTTCGTAATTCGACATTCGTAATTTTTAATTAAAAATGCAAATAAATAATAGCATGACAGAACCATACGTAAAAGTAAATAAAGACCCTTCCGGCCTTGCAACAATAATATTTTTTCACCCAAAGCATAATTCGCTACCAAGTGATATATTGAGCAAATTGGCCCAAACCATTACTGAGGCAGGTGAAGATGATACTGTGAAGTTGATTGTTTTAAAAAGTGGCGGTGACCGAACGTTTTGTTCAGGAGCGAGCTTTACTGAGTTAATAAGTATTAATGATTTAGAAACGGGTAAAAAATTCTTTTCAGGCTTTGCCAATGTAATAAATGCATGTAGAAAATGCCCAAAGTTGATCATCGGGCGAGTGCAAGGAAAAGCTGTTGGCGGCGGAGTAGGAGTTGCTTCTGCGGTAGATTTTTGTTTGGCTACTAAGTTTGCTTCGGCTAAATTATCTGAATTAAATTTAGGCATCGGACCATTTGTTGTAGGTCCTGCTGTAGAGAGAAAAGTTGGAGTTTCAGCTATGAGCCAAATGACCATTAATGCAGATCATTTTTATACGGCAAGCTGGGCGTTAGAAAAAGGATTGTATGCTGAGATTTATGAGGATGTTGATGCATTAGATGAAGGAGTTCAGAAATTGGTTGATTACTTACTTTCTAAAAACCCTGAATCGCAAAGCATGCTGAAGAAAGTGTTTTGGGAAGGAACTGAACACTGGGATACGCTTTTAGCAGACAGAGCTGCAATGAGCGGCAGATTAGTTTTGAGCGATTACACGAAGGAAGTTTTAGCCGGTTACGCTTAAAATAAATGTCCCCTGAGTGATTTTGAACTATGAAAATTGTATCGGAGGGTACATTTATTCACTCAATGTCCTTTTTAAAATTACGAATCTGTTAATTACGAATCGCACATAACAGGACATTAGACAGAAGTTTAAAATATTTATTGTAACTCTTAGATTCATTGAAGAAATTCGTAATTCATAATTTTATATTCGTAATTCAAAAAAAACAATGTTTTTTTCATTTAAAGGTTTCATTCCAGTAGTTCACCCGAGTAGTTTTGTTCACCCGCAAGCGGCTATTACGGGAAACGTAATTATTGGTAAAAATGTATACATCGGTCCGGGCGCTGCCATTCGTGGTGATTGGGGCGGTATTGTTATTGAAGATGGATGTAATGTACAAGAAAATTGCACCATTCACATGTTTCCGGGAATTACGATTACGTTAAATGAAGGTGCACACATTGGTCATGGAGCGATTATTCATGGAGCGCACATTGGTAAGAATGTTTTGGTGGGCATGAACGCAGTAATTATGGATGAAGCCGTAATTGAAGACGAATGCATTATTGGATCGTTAACTTTCGTGAAAGCCAAGGAAAAATTTGAAAAGCGAAGTTTAATTGTTGGCAACCCGGCCAGAAAAATAAAAGATGTAAGCGATGAGATGATCGCTTGGAAAACGAAAGGGACATCTTTGTACCAGCAATTACCCTCTGAAATGCACGAACAATCGCAGCCTGTTGAAGCATTAACCGAATTGCCTGCAGACCGACCAACTCAAGAGAGTTTGTTTCAAATTTGGGAAGAGATAAAAGGGAAGTAGTTACAATTTTTTCATTTCTTGTTTATCATCGCAACATCCAAGGTCAACTCGTCCAAAACAACAATTCACTAATCAATCGAACTTAGAATTAGAGATTTCCGGTAAAGCAGTAGTCTACTTCATTCAACTCATTAATGAGAAAGAAGAAAGAGCTAATTTGAAAGTCGTGAAGTGATAAGTATTATAGACGATGATTTATTAAAAGGCTCGCTCAAAAGGCGAGCCTTTTACAATTCAATAAAGCTGCTTTTTTTTAATACAGAAAGAGAAAGGAAGGATTCCACTTTAGCAATGTTACTCATGTCAAATAGCTGATTCATCATGAATTCTCGATAACCTTCCATGTCATTTAATAGAATTTTTAGAATAAAATCAGAATCGCCAGTAACGTAATGGCATTCTTGTACTTGGGGAATCTTTATGATTTGATCTGTAAATTGTTGGACCAACTCTTTGGAGTGGTCTTTAAGACTTATGTGCGCAAATGCATACAGTGTTTTACCTATTTTCTCTGCATTGAGCACGGCAGAATAATGATCTATTATTCCTGCCTTTTCTAATTTCTTAACGCGTTCAAAAGTAGGGGTGGTTGATAAATTAAGTTTTTGGGCCAAGTCCTTTATGGTCTTTCGTCCATCTACTTGTAGCAGTTTCAAAATCCTTTTATCGGTTTCATCTATTTTTTTCATATTAAATAGTGTTTAGTTCTTAATTAGTATAAATTAATAGTCTAAATTACTTTAATAGTCTAAATTAATAGGATTTTTTAGAATATTATTCTGATTTTAATAAATTCTTTAGGATAAAGGCGTGCGCTCATCTACATTTGAATAAACTATTTCTAATAATTCGAGTATGGCAACCCTAGAAATCAAGCTTCCGAAAATGGGAGAAAGTATCAAAGAAGCAACTGCATTAAAGTGGTTGAAGCAAGTTGGAGATGTTGTTGAGAAAGACGATCCGATTCTAGAAGTAGCGACCGATAAAGTGGACTCAGAACTTGCAGCTCCAGAAGGCGGAGTAATTACTGAAATACTCTTTGCAGAAAATGATGTTATCCCAGTCGGAACAGTAATTGCGAAAATGGATACTTCGAGCAGTGTAGCAACAAGCACTACTAAAGAAACTAAAGTTGAAGAAAAACTAAGTATTGCCGAGGAGACGATTAATAGCAAATCTGATTCACAACGGTTTGACGACGAAGGTAGATTTTACTCACCTTTAGTTCGAAGTATGGCCGAAAAGGAAGGCGTTAGTTTTGAGGAGTTAAAGACCATTCCAGGTAGTGGTCAAAATGGTAGGGTGCTTAAAAATGATTTGCTAACATTTATTGAACCAGGTAGTAAAGGTGGTTTATCTCAACAATCAAATTACGAAGGTGGGCAGCAAATCATTGAAATGGACCGCATGCGCAGCATGATTGCGGATCACATGGTTCATTCAAAACAAACTTCGCCACACGTTACTGCATACATAGAAGCAGACGTTACCAAAATGGTGAAGTGGCGAGAAAAGAACAAGTTCGCTTTTCAAGAAAAGTACGGAGAGAAGATTACCTACACGCCAATATTTGTAGAAGCAGTTGTAAAGGCGATTCAAGAGTTTCCATTAATTAATGTATCTGTAGATGGGAAGAAAATTATTGTAAAAAGCAGCATTAATATTGGCTTGGCAGCAGCCTTGCCTTCAGGGAACTTGATAGTTCCGGTAATTAAAAACGCCGATCAAAAAAACATGTTGGGCTTAGCGAAAGAGACTAATTCATTGGTTCAAAAAGCGCGAACAAATAAGTTAAAAGCAGACGATATAAAAGGGGGCACGTTTACAATTAGCAACGTGGGAACATTTAGAAACTTAATGGGAACACCCATAATTAATCAGCCGGAGGTAGCGATACTAGCAACGGGAAGTATTAATAAAAGAGCTGTTGTAGTGACGCAAGACGGTGAAGATGTGATTGCAATTCGCAGCATGATTTACCTGTCCTTATCATTTGATCACCGCGTGGTAGATGGAAATTTAGGGGGTTCATTTCTAGCAAGAATAGGGGACTTTTTAGAAGAGTTTGATTCAAATAGAATTGTTTAATTACGAATTACGAATGTCAAATTTTTGTCACACTGAGCGATAGTCGAAGTAGGCAAAAATTAAAAGAATTTAATAATTATGGCAAAAATCAACAAGGGTATGCTAGAAAAAGCGTTTTCGCTAATGGCAACAGCCAAGAGCATGACGGAGCATTACGAAGCAAATTTCAAAGTTGTTTCTAAGTATGTGCACGCAACATCTAGAGGACATGAAGCTATTCAATTAGCTGTTTCCATGCAGTTAAAAAACTTCGATTATGCCTATCCATATTACCGTGATGATTCTATGTTGTTGGGCATTGGAATGCGGCCATATGACTTGATGTTGCAGTTGATGGCAAAAAAAGATGATCCTTTTTCTGGTGGTAGAACGTATTATTCTCATCCAAGTTTAAAGGACGATGACAAGACTAAAATTCCTCATCAATCGTCCGCAACAGGTATGCAAGCCATTCCTGCTACCGGCGCAGCTTTGGGTATGCAATACAAAGAGCAAGTTGGAATAGATGATAAGAACAACCCTCTTGTGATGTGTTCTTTGGGAGATGCTTCTGTAACAGAGGGAGAAGTTGCCGAAGCTTTTCAAATGGCAGGGCTTCGTCAATTGCCAATTTTATATGTTATTCAGGACAATGAATGGGATATTTCTGCATGCGCAGATGAGGTAAGAGCTCAAAATGCGTTTGAATACATTAAAGGCTTTAAGGGAGTTGAAGCGTTCACAATTAACGGAAGTGATTTTGTAAAAAGCTACGAAACCGTTCAAAAAGCGATTAAAATTATTCGTGAAGAGCGCAGACCAGTGTTGATTCATGCTAAAGTTCCCTTGTTAAATCACCACACTTCTGGAGTACGAATGGAATGGTACCGAGATGATATAGAAGAACAAAGAACTCGTGATCCTTATCCAGTTCTAAGAAACCATTTATTAGAGAATGGATTTTCTGAGAAGCAATTGGTTAAGATTGAAAAGGAAGTAATGAAAACAGTGAAAGCGGACTACGAACTAGCTTTAAAGGCTGAAGATCTTGCTCCGGAAGATCTTTTTACACATGATTATGCACCTACAACTATTATAGAAGAGAAAGGTGTGAGGTGTCCAGAAAATGGTGAAGAGGTAGTGATGGTGGATTCAGCTCTGCACGCAGTAGAAGAGTTAATGGCAGAGCAAAAAGAGTGTTTAATGTACGGTCAAGATGTTGGTGGTAGGCTAGGAGGTGTTTTTAGAGAGACCGCTACCTTGGCGCAGAAATTCGGCGATGAACGAGTGTTCAATACTCCAATTCAGGAGGCATTTATTGTTGGCTCAACTGTAGGAATGTCGGCCGTTGGGTTGAAACCAATTGTTGAGGTTCAATTTGCAGATTATATTTTTCCTGGAATTAACCAATTGTTTACAGAGTTAAGTCGGTCGTATTATTTGTCTAACGGCAAGTTTGCAGCAAGCATGATTTTGCGAGTTCCAATTGGGGCCTATGGTAGTGGTGGACCGTATCACTCTTCTAGTGTGGAGACCATTATTGCAAACATCAAAGGAATCAAGATTGCTTACCCTTCTAATGGAGCAGACCTTAAAGGGCTTATGAAGTCAGCTTATCACGATCCAAATCCGGTTGTAATTTTTGAACACAAAGGATTGTATTGGAGTAAAGTTCCGGGCACATTGGCAGCTAGAACAATAGAGCCAGATGCAGACTATGTAGTGCCTTTTGGAAAAGCAAGAATCGCACAAGAAGCAAAGCAGGAGTGCATCGACATTGGAAACTCTATGACGGTTATTACCTATGGAATGGGAGTGCATTGGGCACTAAATGCCTCCAAAGAGTTGGAAGGGAAAGTTGAAATTGTTGACATTAGAACTCTAAATCCGTTGGATAAAGAGACGATTTTCAATTCGGTTAAAAAGCACAACCGTTGTCTGGTATTGACTGAAGACGCTATTGAAAATTCATTCGCAAGGAACATAGCTGGTTTAATTCAGGAAGAGTGCTTCACAAGCTTAGAAGCACCTGTAATGGCTATGGGATCTGAAAGCATGCCAGCAATTCCGTTGAACTCCGTTTTGGAACAAACCATGATTCCAAATGCAGAGAAGGTTTTGAAGAAAATGAAAGAGCTATTGGAATTTTAACTAATTTGAAATTTAATAGATTTATATTGAAGCCATTTCATAATTTAAATGGCTTTTTATTTCTTTTTTGTACAATTTAATGTACTAAATGTAATATATATCATACATTCTGTAGAAAATTAATTGACATTAAGACTTTGATGTTATTACCTAGATATTTTAGAATAATTGGTTTATGCCTTGTAGTTTCAATAATAATCGGATTTATTGCCAAGCCTAATATAGTCTTTGGAGATTTTGATATGCCATTTTCTAGCGCGAAAGAAGGGATATTTCTTACCATGGTTCCTGTCTTCTTTGATTCAAATTACAACGAGCCAACTGATAAACAGGAATTCGAAGTGGTTCGAATGAAAGAAAAAGATATCTCGAATGAACTCTTACTTACCTTAATGCTCGTCGGGGTTTATTTTATTTCCTTTTCGAGGATAAAAAATGATGATGAGTTTAGCGAACGATTACGATTAGAAGCGTTTTCGCAAGCTATAATTATAAATTCAGTACTATTATTATTGATGAATTGGCTGTTTTACGATCGATTATTCCTCACTTTAATCGCTGCACAACTATTTAGTTTTTTATTGATTTTTAGCCTCGTATTCGCGTTAAAAATTAGAAACCAACGAAGAAGTTTAGCTCATGAAGAATAGTATAAAAGTAGAACGGGCCCGAAATAATATTACTCAAGCTAAATTGGCTGAATTGACACAAGTAAGTTGGCAAACCATTAATGCAATTGAATTAGGTAAATATGATTCATCTGCCTTGTTAGCGTTCTGTTTAGCTAGGATATTTAATGTGGCTGTGGAGGAAATTTTTCAGTTGAATAAAGGAGAAATGATATTACTTCACTTTTATCCAGTCCATCTCTAATTGGAAGCTTTCATTTTTTTTATTGCCTATTAAAAAACGCATTTCTTCAATGGCAGCGCCATCATAGTTTGGCATGTCTAAGGTTCTACCTCTCCAAGAAGCAAACATTTTATTGAAAGGAATTTTAATTTCTTGCCATTCGCCGCTTGTTGTGAATGACATAATGTATGAATGCCTTATTGATAAACTGGTTTTTACCCGGAATTGATATCTTTTCCCATCTCCTTTTACTTTAAGGATAAAGGCTTTGTTGTCTGACAGGTCTTCACTTTTTGCTGATGCTCTTAAAGATGAAAATCCACCATTATTTTCGGTAGAAACATCTCCGTAAAACAATCCATGACCGGAGTCATTTACTTTAAATTTCCCATAGGATTGACCTCCCATAACTCGATCGTCAACGATTTGCCAATCGTCTGTGCTTTTTGAGTCAAATTGGTAAAGTGGAACTGCAGTAATCATTAGCACAGATAAAATCAATATAAGTTTCATGATAAGTTAACCGTTCATAGCAGAAATAGTTTTTCGCAGAGACGAAATTAGTTGTGTTTGACTATAATAATTAGGTTGATGTTGAGGAGCTTCTGCATACGAAAAAGCCGGTTTATTATTTGGATTGTTACTTTTAAAATGAAGAGACTAGGGTATGTTTTTATAAAATAGGCCAATAATTAATCATCATTTCTTATTAACATCACTATTATTTCCATCAACTAAGTCCTACATTTAAAGTTCCCGAAAAATAAGATTCTAAATGCCAAATTTCTCTCACCTTCACGTACATACGCAATTTTCATTGTTAGATGGTGCAGCACCAATTGCATCGTTGATGCAAAAAGCAAAAGCCGATAACATGCGAGCCGTTGCCATGACAGATCATGGGAACATGTTTGGTGCTTTCCAGTTTGTTGCAGAGGCTGCCAAGGCGGGAGTTACGCCCATTGTTGGATGTGAATTTTACTTGGTAGAGGACAGGCATCAAAAGGAATTTAAGGGCGGAACAAAGGATAAACGTTTTCATCAACTGCTTTTGGCGAAAGACCAAAAAGGTTACGAAAACCTATCGAAATTGTGTTCTTTGGGTTACATGGAGGGTTTATATTCTAAGTATCCTCGAATTGACATGGAGTTGTTGCGACATTACAAGGAAGGCTTAATCGCAACTACCTGTTGTATTGCATCAGTAATTCAGCAAGCCATTCTTTTTAAAAGTGAAGAAGAAGCGGAGAAAACCTTTGCGGACTGGTTAGATCTATTTGGAGATGATTATTACATCGAGCTACAACGTCATGGAATTGGCGAAATAGACGGTACCGGAAAGTCGCAAGAAGATGTAAATCAAATATTGATAAAATGGTCTGAGAAGTATAACGTTCCTTTAATTGCCACGAATGACTCTCACTATGTAGAGGAAGATGATTGGACGGCTCACGATATATTACTTTGTGTGAATACTGGTGACAAAATGAGCACGCCTAAAGGTTATGGAAAAGGATACCGTTTCGGTTTTCCGAACTCTAACTTCTATTTCAAAACCCAAGCGGAAATGGGGGAACTTTTTAAAGATGTTCCTCATGCGTTGGATAATACAAATTTAATAGTCGATAAAATAACTCCACCAGAGTTAAAGAGAGACATACTATTACCCAATTACACTTTGCCAGGAAAGTTTAAAACTCAAGACGAATACCTAAGGTATTTAACTTACGAAGGTGCGAGAAAACGATGGGGAGAGTTAGATGCAGCAACGGTTGAGAGATTAGATTTTGAGTTGAAAATTATCGCTAACATGGGTTTTCCTGGTTATTTCTTGATTGTGCAAGATTTTACCACCGTTGCTCGAGAAATTGGCGTTTCCGTGGGGCCGGGTAGAGGCTCAGCAGCAGGTTCTGCAGTTGCCTACTGTGTTGGAATTACCAATATTGATCCTATTAAGTACAACTTGCTTTTTGAGCGATTCTTAAATCCTGAAAGAGTTTCAATGCCCGATATTGATATTGATTTTGATGATGAAGGTCGCTCTAAAATCATCGATTATGTGGTTGATAAGTATGGAAAGAACCAGGTAGCTCAAATTATTACCTATGGCTCAATGGCTGCAAAATCGTCTATTAGAGATGTTGGTAGAGTGTTGGATTTGCCGCTTTCTGAAGTAGACAAAGTGGCTAAGATGGTTCCAAACACTTCCTTGTCTAAAATATTTGGACTAGAAGAGAAGGAGCTAAAACAAAAGCTAAATGCCGAGGAGTTTGCCCAAGCCCAAGAACTCAGGCGATTAATTGACGTAGATGATTTAACTGGACAAACATTAAATTATGCCAAAATCTTAGAAGGTTCAGTCCGGAATACTGGAGTTCATGCTTGTGGTATTATTATTTCTCCGGATGATATAACTAATTATGTTCCTGTTTGTACGTCAAGAGATTCAGACTTACTATTGACACAGTTTGATAACAAAGTAGTTGAAGATGCGGGCCTCTTAAAAATGGATTTCTTGGGGTTAAAAACCTTGACCATTATTAAAGATGCTATCGCATTAATAAAAGAAAATTATGGAATTGAAATTGACCCAGATGAGATTCCACTTGACGATGAAAAAACCTACGAGTTGTACCAGCGTGGAGAAACAAATGGAACGTTCCAATTTGAATCTGCAGGAATGCAGAAGCATCTTAAAAACCTTAAACCAACTGATATTGAGGATTTAATTGCAATGAACGCTTTGTATCGTCCAGGGCCAATGCAATTTATTGATTTGTTTGTTTCGCGAAAACGAGGAGACGTAGAAGTTGAATACCCACATGATTTACTGACAGATTTGCTGAAGAACACCTACGGAATTATGGTGTACCAAGAGCAAATTATGCAAGCAGCTCAAATTATGGCAGGTTACTCATTAGGTGAAGCGGATATTCTTCGACGAGCAATGGGTAAGAAGAAGATAGACGTAATGCAGGAGCAAAAAGTGAAGTTTGTGGAAGGTGCTGAAAAACTTCATAGGGTGGAGAAGAAGCATTCTGAAAGTGTATTTGATATTATGTTAAAGTTTGCTGAGTATGGTTTTAACCGTTCGCATTCAGCTGCATATTCTGTTGTGGCATTTCAAACATGTTATTTAAAAGCGAACTATCCTGCGGAATATATGGCTGCTGTCATGACCAACAATATGAACGACATTAAGAAGATTACCTTCTTTATGGAAGAATGTCGCAGAATGGGAACTACCGTTTTAGGCCCTGATATTAATGAGAGTACGTTCAAATTTGCAGTTAATAAGAATAAGGAAATTCGTTTTGGAATTGGCGCGTTGAAAGGAGTAGGAGAAGGTGCTGTAGAGGCGATTGTTAAGGAACGAAAAGAGAACGGTAAATACAGTTCTATCTTTGATGCTACCAAAAGAATTGACCTACGTTCCACCAATAAAAAAGCTTTTGAAAGTCTGGCATTAGCTGGGGGTTTTGATTCATTCGAAGGTATTCATCGAGCGCAGTATTTTCATTCGATAGATGGTTCAGCTCCTTTTATAGAAAAGGCAATTAAATACGGAGCTAATCACCAAGACTCAGAAAATTCGGCGCAAGTATCCTTGTTTGGAGGCGAGTCGGAGGTAAGTATTCCAGAGCCAGAAATTCCAATTTGTGAAGAGTGGGGAACAATGGAAAAACTCTCGAAAGAGAAAGATGTCGTTGGAATTTATCTTTCAGGTCATCCTTTAGATGATTTTAAATTTGAGATTAGTAACTTTTGTAATGCAAAAATTCGCGATTTGCAGAGTTTGGAGTTAGCATCGAAAAAAGGCGAAATGCGAATGGCAGGTATTGTAACCGGCGTTCAGCATAGAATGACCAAAACCGGTAAACCTTTTGGGATTTTGGACTTTGAAGGATATGAAGATTCGCACAGTTTTTTCATATTTGGGGAGGATTACGTAAAGTTTAAGGGTTACTTAAACACTGGCTGGTTTCTCTTCATGAAAGGGAAATCTCAGAAAAGAGCATGGGGAGACGAATTAGAGTTTAAAATTTCAAGTATTGAGTTGCTTTCTGAATTGACAGATAAGTTGGCGAAGAATGTTACCCTAAAAATGGAATACGACACGGTGAATGAAGAGCTAGTTAATTGGCTAAAGGAATTGGGGAAAGAAAAACTTGGAAAATGCACCTTAAGTGTGGCATTGGTTGATCGAAAGAATAAGAATACTGTGCAACTTAAATCGAGGGAGATTAAAGTGAATTTGACTAACTCGTTTATTGAAGAAGTTCAAAAATGGCCCAACATTGAGTTTACGGTAAATTAATGCCAATTTGTCGTGTAGAAAAGATTGGTAAAATATTTGACCTACTAATGTTGAAAAAGAATTAAACAGCAGTGCTTTTGAAAGGAAGTACGGATTTATAGAATAAATTAAAAAATAGATATTATGGCATTAGAAATAACAGATGCAAATTTTGACGAAATAGTATTAAAATCAGACAAGCCAGTTTTGGTTGACTTTTGGGCTGAGTGGTGTGGACCGTGCAGAATGGTTGGACCAGTTGTTGAAGAGTTATCTGGAGATTATGACGGAAAAGCAGTAGTAGGAAAAGTGAATGTAGATCACAACCCTGAAATTTCTGCGAAGTATGGAATTAGAAACATTCCAACAGTGTTGATTTTTAAAAACGGAGAAATTGTTGACAAGCAAGTTGGTGCTGCAGCAAAATCTGCATATGCAGGAAAATTAGACGCAGCGATGGCGTAAGCTTTTCTTACAAGCATATAAGAACCTCAATTTTTCTACCTGTGCACAAAGGCAGAGTTATAAAAATTGAGGTTTTTTTGTACAATAAAATTCAAGAAACTTATCTTTTCAATGTACCTTTAACGAATGGCGATTATTGATAGAACGAAGATTCAAGCATTTAGTAAACTAGAACTACTAGCGAAACAGGTGGTGGAAGGTTTTATCACTGGTTTACACAAAAGCCCATTTCATGGATTTTCAGTTGAGTTTGCTGAGCACAGGCTATATAATACTGGTGAATCAACAAGGCATGTCGATTGGAAGCTATTGGCAAAGACTGACAAATTGTTTGTTAAACGATATGAGGAAGAGACGAATCTGCGTTGTAGAATTATCATGGACACATCTAGTTCCATGCTCTTTCCAGAGAAAGTAGAAAAAGGCAAACAAAACAAGTTGGAGTTTTCTATTTATGCTGCTGCAGCATTAATAGAGTTGCTGCGAAGGCAAAGAGACGCATATGGTTTATCCACTTTCAATGAGAAGATTGGATTTCATTCTGAGGCAAAATCCAATGCAGCGCATCAACGTTTAATATTTAACGAATTTGAAGGCTTATTGAATGCTGAAATTTCTCAAAAAGCAACATCTGCTGTAGAAAGCTTGCATCACATTGCAGAAATGATTCACAAGCGTTCTTTGGTTGTGATTTTTAGCGATATGTTTGATAATTCGGAGCGTGAAGGAGATTTAATTAATGCGCTTCAACATTTGAAACACAACAAGCACGAGGTTATTCTATTTCATGTGGTGGATCAATCTAAGGAACTAGATTTTGAATTTGAAAACCGACCTTATCGATTTGTGGACATGGAAACAGGTGAAGAAGTAAAACTGAATCCAAATGAAGTTAAAGAGGAATATGTGAAAGAGGTGAAAGCTCGAGAGAAAGAGTTGAAACTAAAGTGCGGACAATATGGGATAGATTACGTTGCTGCTGATATTGGAAAAGACTTTAATCAAATATTACTTCCTTTTTTGATTAAGCGAAAGAAAATGAATTAGGCCTCTAAGGAGTAATTAAAGCCAAATATTTTTTGAAACCGTTCAGGTATTTTTGATTGAATATGAATCTCATTACCTGAATGAGGATGGGTGAATTCTAATGACAATGCATGCAGATATAATCCCTTTCCTTTTAATAAGAATTCCGGTTTTCCATATTCTCGCTCTCCTAAAATATCATGTCCGATAGCTGCTAAGTGTTTTCTTAGTTGATGCCTGCGTCCTGTCACTGGTTGCAATAGTAGTAGATTGAGAAAATTAAATCTTTCCGATTTTACTGAGGTTAGTTTCTTGTAGTTGGATTGAGCTGGTTTTCCATCTACGGGATCTTTTATAAAGCCATGTTGTTCCATTTCTCCAATACATATAGCAAGGTATCTTTTTTGGATTATTTTCAATTCAAACAGTTGATTTAATGCTGCAATGGCTGATGTTGTTTTTCCAACAAGTAATAAGCCAGTAGTCGGGAAATCTAATCTATGAACAGGCCTCGGGCGGCAAGCGTCTGGGAGTGCAGAGAGCTGAAGGTTTTGAGCTAAGGCATTGTCCACCGTTTTAAAGCTGTTTCCACTAACAAGTATTCCTGCTGGTTTTTCGATAATGGCTAAATAATCATCTTCAAAAACAACTTTTAAAGGCAAGATTAACTGTCTTTGTGTTTTTACGTTAACGTCTTGTTGGATAGAAATCAACTGTCCTCCTTGTACAAAAGTGGCAGTTGTAGTTGGTAAACCATCTAATTTAATTAATCCTTTCTTGATAGCCTTTTTAAGTGCTGATTTGGAAAAGAAAATAGCACTCTTACCAGCCAGGTAATCAGCCAGTCGTTCTTTCTCAATTGAGGAATGAACTTTTAGTATTTCTGCTTGATTTTTTTCGATTAGCTAAAAGTACGGGTTTCGAGTTGTATTGTTAGATTTTACATTGGTAATCTATTCCTAGTTGATGGCTAAGAAACGAGAAACTTCAATCTTAAAATAGTTTCAAAAAAATCCCAATCTGCAAAGCAAAATGGGATTTCATTATTAAGTGAGCGCGAAAGGGTCCCAACCCTAGTTTTCCTACCTTTACTTGATTTGATTCTATTTTATAATATATTCATTAAAATCAAATAGTTGTGTTGAATATTACCCTTATTTTATTTGTTTTTACAGTGTGTTAATAAGATGTTATAAGCTTTTATATAGTTAATGTGGGGAAGATGTGGGGAAAGATTAACTTAGCACAAACCCAATAACTATGGCCAAAGTAACTTACAGAATTAAAACAAAAAGCAACCCTGCATCTATATATGTGCGACTCCGTGACGGTAGAAACATTGATTTAACAGCTAAGACGGGAAAAACTATTGACCCTAAATTCTGGAAAGACAATAAAATAAAGAGGGCAGCAGCATTTGATGATAAACTAAATTTAGAAAATGCATTAAATGATTTGACTGCCTTAATACTTCGCAAAAGGAATGACTCTATAACAGATGGGGTAATACTATCTAATGGTTGGCTGCAGGAAGTGCTAGGGGAGTGGCAGGGCCTAACCAAACAAGATAAGTCAACCTATTTTGATGATGTTATGCAACAATCAATTGATAAAATGCCTTTTCGCCAACGACAGGGTAAAGTTGGACTAAGTTATGGAAGCATTAAAAACTATATAACATCACTTAATCGGTTTAAAAAATATCAAGTTCATACAGCAAGTAGAATCTTGTTAAGTGATATTAATTTAGAATTTTATAATAATTTCTTGTCGTTTCTCCGAGATACACTTGGTTTGTCTGCAAATAGTATTGGTAAGGTTGTCACAAACATTAAAACCATTTGCAGAGGCGCACAAGAGCAGGGACTTAAAGTTAACCCACAAGTATCCAGTAGGTCTTTTATATCGCCAAGTGAGGACACTATGTTTACTACATTAAACCCAGAAGAGCTTGAACTTATAGCAACATACGAGGGAAAACAATATTTAGAAAACGCCAGAGATTGGTTAATTATTAGCTGTTGGACAGGCTGTAGGGTTGGTGACCTTATGAAGCTTAACACAAATAATATAAAAAATATCAATCAAGACAGTAACCTCATTGAATACACGCAAAATAAAACAGGTAAGACAGTTATGGTTCCGATGCATAAAGAGGTTGAGTTGATAATAGAAAGACTAGGCTCGTTTCCGAGGCCAACCTCAGACCAGAAGTACAATAAATATATAAAAGAGGTGTGTCAACAAGTTGGTATTAATGAAGTTATTGAAGGAACAAGACAGAACCCAGTAACGCATAAAAAAGAAGTTGGAATGTTTGAAAAGTGGAAACTAATCCGCTCTCATATTGGCAGAAGGTCCTTTGCAACAAATCATTATAATGTTCTTTCAAATAAGGTTATAATGGCTGTAACGGGGCATTCAACAGATAAGCAATTTTTGAAGTATATTGGAGAGGTAGAGAATGACCATTTACAAATCTTCATTGATGAATGGAATAAGAAAGCTGAAATCTAGGTAGTACTTGCACAATCAAAGCTATTTATAATCCTTTGAACAACTTGAGGCGTCAATCCAACAGTTTTATCAGTTTGAAAAAATTTGTTTGTTTGAGAAATTAAATAATCTGCTTTGTCATCTAAAATAATATAATCAGAGAAGCTAAGTGGCTTAGACTTTATGATGTTCCCATTGTCTATAATCCACTTCGAAACTTCGTTTCCTCTAGTTAGATATCCTGCTCCTGCGTTTAGGTTAGGAGTGAAGGATACTATCCCCCTTCTTATTCCAATCCTGCCAAATAGTTCATTCATTTGTTCTAAATCGAAATTCAATCTCCAAGAAGAAGTAAGTACAATTTGTGCATCTATTTTTTCTAGCAGTTCGTTTAATAACTTGATAGCTTCAGGGTCAAATTGGTCTATAAGAAAATCATTGCTTGTAGTTTTTCGTGTCTTGTCCCAAGCATCTGAATTTAAAACTCCATCTATATCTAAAAAGATTAATCTCACAAAAATTTCTTTTTTATTAAATTCTTAGTCATTTGTAAACAAAAGTGGAATGTGTTTTACTTACAATTCTAAATTAAGGCTTTTAACAATATGTGAAACCTCAGCTAGAATCTAAAAAAAGAAGCCATCAACCTAACAAACAGAACCGACAACTTATAGTCATCAAAACACCTCATTTGATTCATTTTAAGCCCCTCTAAGGCGTTATCTAAATTAAACCAAACAACCCCTTCCTTTGTGTGTTAATCGCCTTAAAATCGATGCAAATAAGCCTTCTTTAATAGCTTAAAACCTCATACAGAATCTCAAAAAAGCTGAATCCTTACAGCCTTACAAACAGAACTAAGCAGGGGTGGGTTTAATAGAAACGGTTTCTTATCTCAAGAGGTGTTGTATAGCATAGTTATAACCCCATATTAGAGAGTGTGTGACGATGTTTAACTTAGAACTAATAATGAGGATGCGCCTAATCAGGGTTGGGATAAAATCTAATTAAATAATTAAAATGGATTAATCTAAAACGAACAGCTTCACAAGTTTCACAATTGAGCTTATAACGACAACAACTAGATAAGTACCTTGATATCTTGCAGCCCATTCTGGAAAATCACTCATCGCATAAGTTTGCGAGTGATTATCATTCATTTTAAATAATTGAAATCCAATTATTGCTGAAATAGTTATTGATATAAAAATATAGTATTTGGGGAGACCAAAATTTATAAACGGTATTAAGGCTGTAATAAAACAAAAAGGGAGCCAAAGAAAAAACCTAAATATTCCTGCATAAAATGGTGCTAACCAAAGAATAAGAGAAAACCCAAGCCCAAGAATTATACTGTAAATAACATCCATAATCAAATATAATTTTTTTCTAGCAAAACCTCAAACTTTTCAGCCTTATTAACAGAACTAACCAAGGGTGGGGTTAACAGAGATGGTTTCCTATTTCAAGGGGTGTTGTTTGTGAGACTGAAATGGTTTACTCTAAAATGATAATGATTTTGACCCTAGTAGTGATGTGTTGTTATTCTTCTCCAACTTCTCTAATCGATTCTTCAAAGATTCAATCTCTTCTAATAGAGTTTGAATAATGGATGGAGTTTTCTGAGGTGGAATAGTTCCCATCTTCTCCTTTTCCCATTGTTCAGAGAACTCACTCATTAGATATCCATACTCATCTTACATATGATTCCACTGTCCCAATAATTCATAAAAGGAATCATATGTTTCTAAGAGTTCTAAAGGATAATGGGATTGAAGATAAACACTATAGTGAACTTGAATTATCGATAGAAAAGGATTTCCCAATGAAATTTTGGATTGGGTTTAAGGGTTAGAAATTTTTCAACCGACAGATATTGTATCATAATAATCGTGTTTATTCGATGGTACTTAGAAATTTGTATCTTAGATGAAAAATTTATTTGTATGGGGTTTTTCGGTTTCTTAAAAAAAGAGAGTTACGTAAACAGACTTGTTGCATCATATAAAATTATTTATGGGTGTGACGATATGACTAGTATTAATAATCTAAGACGGAACTATACCAAAGATGAATTGAAGTCAATATTGGAAACATTAAAACAAATTCAAAAACGAGGTGAACTTGATGAATTAACACTAATTGGTGAGAATCTTTTCAAGGAATAATTAAAAATATACAATGAAGTACGCATTAGCAAAAATCGTTATATATTGATTATATTAATTTTGGAAAAACATAATATCCCCTTATTAGGTGCTTTTTTTATATCCGATAACAAAACAGTACGGGAATTGACCTGGCTCAACTGGTCTATTCTCTTCATAACCAATTATATTAAGACTAAAAGTGCCTTTATCTTCACTAAGAGTACTTCCGTGATATTCGTGTTTCAAAATTTCTGCATTTCTGCCACTTAAAAAAAATCAAATATTCCCATATAAAAATTTGTTAGTATTTGCCATTAGGCAACTACGATTATGAATCTAAGATAGCTGAAACCTTTCAGCCACGCAAAAAGAACTAACCACGGGTGGGGTTAACAGGAATGGTTTCCTCCATCATAAATGTTTTATATACATTCTTCGTCATACCATTCGCAAGAATCATCATCTCCTAACTTACACGCCTTTTTGAAGTCTTCGCAGTAATGCAGTCCAATATATTCCTTAGCAATCCCTCTCTGTTTATATCCTCTAGCGTCATTAGAGTCTAACCTGATAATTGTTGTGAAGTCAATAATTGCAGCATTGTAGTCTTCTGAATTAGCTAACGCAATTCCTCTGGCAAGATATCCTTCAGAAGCATCAGGTTTAAATCTTATTACAGTTGAGAAATCTGTAATCGCTGCATTATAATCTTCTAGTTTGTCATAAATAACCCCTCTGACACTGTAGTTCAAAATATCATTAGGGTCTAATCTTATAGAAGCTGAGAAGTCACCAACTGCAGCATTATAGTCTTTTAAGTGCATATATATAAGCCCTCTGTTGTTATAGGCTTCTGCATAGTCAGGGTCTAATTTAATCGCTTTTGTGAAATCCCTAATTGCCTCACTATATTTCAACATATCTTGTTCAACAACTCCTTTGTTAAAATATATTTTAGCCGCACGTTTGGAATTATTGCAACTACCTAACGTTGCAAATAATATAATTAGGAGTATTGATTTTAATGAGATTCTTTTCATAAAAGTTAATTTTACAGGCCTAATTTAATGCAATATTTTCTAAACAGACCAACATCCTCAGCAAGAATGTTTCAATAACCCGAAACCCTTCAGTCGCACAAACAGAACCAACAAAGTCAATACATCAAACACTCTACTCCTTTAGGCATACAGTAGCGATAGATATTTTTAAGAGGACAGGGTCATTAACTAAGCTACAAAAGGCTATGGGTCACTCTAGTTTAAACGTATCGTTAACCTAATCAAAAAAATTATCCATGTGTTTTAATGTTGTTAATTCGGAACTTTAAATTCCTTCAAAAAATTAGAATTACTTAAAAAACCAAATTATAAATTTCTGCTCTAATATAAAAACTATTGTTTAGACTAAAGCCCTTTGCAAGTATGTTACAAATACTAAACTCTGTTGCGATTACAAATTGATATAAATACAAGAAAAAAATTGTGTGTTAACTATAAATATATTAGATTTATTTTAATCAAATTCAAAATAATGAACCGTATAAAAGAGGTTTTAGAAGAAAAGGAATAAAACAAAATTGGTTAGCGGAGAAGCTTGGAAAAAGTTTTAATACTGTAAACAGTTATGTGCAAAACCAACAGCAGCCAAGACTTGAGGTGTTAGATCAAATTGCAAAAATATTGGATGTTAATTTGAAAGATTTAATATTATAAAAATGTCAGAAACTAAAATTATAATTGAACAAATTAAAAAAGAAAGCTCTAAATAAAGAACAAAAATGAGTCAAAACTTAAAAAATAAAATCGAAGCAACAGATATAAGTATTAGTTCTTTATTAAAAGATCAAAAATTTTATATCGACTACTTTCAAAGAGAGTACCGATGGCAAGAAAAACATATCAAATTACTAATTGAAGATTTAACCACTACCTTTTTAAAGTCTTATAAACCAACTGACAAAAGAGCAGCAGTTGCTAATTATCAAAGTTATTATTTAGGGCCTGTAGTCTTTAGCGCAAATACTGATAATGGTAAAAATTCAATTATTGATGGACAACAAAGAATTACATCAATTACTTTGTTTCTTATTTATCTAAATAATCTTCAAAAAGAACATTTTGAAAAAGTAGGAATTAGTGACTTGATTTTTTCTGAATCTTATGGAGAAAAATCATTTAATATGACGGATGAAGTAAGAGAACCTTGTTTAAAATCCTTATTTGAAGATGGCGCTTATAAAATTCAAGAAAACGATGATGAAACCGTAAAAAACATGGTGGAAAGATATGAGGATATTAGCGAATCTTTTCCAGAAGAATTAAGTACGGAAGCATTACCTTATTTTTTAGATTGGTTTGTTAGGAATGTTGTAATTGTAAAAATCACTGCTTATTCAGACGAAAACGCATACACCATTTTTGAGACAATGAATGATAGGGGACTAAATCTGTCCCCAACAGAAATGCTGAAAGGGTACGTTCTTTCAAGAGTTTCTGATACCAAACAACGAACAGAATTAAATGATCTTTGGAAAGAACAAATAATAATACTTCACAAGTATGGAGAAACAGCAGATTTAGGTTTTTTTCAATCTTGGTTTAGAGGCAAGTATGCCGAGAGCATAAGGCCTGGAAAGGCAGGTTCTGAAGATAAAGACTTTGAATTAATTGGTTCACGTTTTCATAATTGGTTTAAGGATAATCATAAAAAATTATTCAACCTAAAAACATCGGATGATTTCTATTCCTTTTTCAAAAATGAATTTCCATTCTATGTCAAATGGTACACAAAATGTTGGGATTCACAAGCAGAATTTAATAAGGATCTTCCTCACTTACATTACATTAATAGTTGGGGGATTGCGGATTCGTTACAAAATCCATTACTTCTTTCATCTATCAAAATTGAAGATGATGAAGATTTAATCAAAAGAAAACTTGATTTTACAGCAAGATTTATAGAAACCTTCACAGTTCGTAGGTCAGTAAATTATAAGAAATTTGGGCAAACTTCTATAAAATATACAATGTTCAACCTAATTAAACTTATTAGAAATAATGATTTGGATAAATTAGGACAAAATCTCTTAAAAGAAACTTCTGAAATTGAGCAAACATGGAGTGCAATGCATGATTTTGGTTTGCATGGACAAAATAGAAAATTTGTTAAACACTTACTTTCAAGAATTTCAAGTCATTTAGATATTATTATAGGTAAAGACAATAATTATGTGAGTTACCACAATCCAAATGGAAGACAATTTGAAATTGAACATCTGTGGGGAAACAAGTTTTATGAACACAAGGATGAATTTGAGCAGGAATTAGATTTTCAAAATTGGAGAAACTCAATTGGAGGTTTAGTTTTATTACCAAACGGTACAAATCAGTCATTCAGTAGTGATAAGTACGAAGATAAAATTAAACATTATCAAAAAGAAAATACCTATGTTCAAACGTTAACCAATATTTATTACGAAAAAAATCCTAATTTTTTGAAGTCTGAATTAATAAGTAAATTAGATTTTAAATCACATCCTGAATTAAAAAAACAAGATATAAAGGAAAGAAAAGAATTAGTAATGAGAATTTGTAAGCAAATATGGAGTACTGAATATTACAAAACAGAATAAGCCTTTTGTAATAACTAAAGAGCCTCATACAGAACCTTAATAAAAGCTGAATCCTTTAAACCATACAAACAGAACCAACCTTAGGTGGGGTTAACAGGAATGGTTTCCTAACTCAAAGGGGTGTTGTATAGAATAGTTATAACCCCATATTAGAGAGTATGATGATGTTTAACACCTGTCTATGTTAGAACTAAATCTACGTAAGGGGGCTTGAGATATCTGAATTACAAGAGGAGGGTATCCCGATGATTAGTCCTTTTTAAAACAAAAAAGTCCTACCGAGGCAGGACTTTTAATTATATTATTTAATGAAATTTATGGAGTATATGGTCATATTAAAAACTACCTATTAGTTCTATACTAGGTTTCCATTTGTGGATTGAATTGTTCAAAGCGATGCTATACTGTTGTTCTAAAAATTTTATTCGTTTTTCTGGTGTACTTCCAGTTTGATTCTGAATAGTTTCAGACAAGGGGTGTTTACTATTGATATAAAACTCATTTCTGTTGTGTAAGCGTTGAAGAAACCTTTTCTCTGGTATTTTAGCTCGCTTTTCATTGTTGATGTTGCCATTAGCTAATACTAGATTCCAAACACCGTTAATATTGGCTCCCACTTCAGCGTGGGCCAATTTATTCATGTGAGGGAAAAAATGGTCTACCTCGCAAAGGTTATTGTTAGTTGAGTTAATAGATATATCTTGGAAACTAAAGAAGCATTTACCTTTCTGGTAACCATTTAGAGCGTCTCTAACAGAGGTTATGTCGGTTCTTCTCATCTGATTGCTTTCAAGGAAAAACATACTGTTAGATTCATCGTATTTAACCTCCAGTAATTTGGGGTTAAGTTTCATATTCCATGCTGTTTCAACTAGATTCCATCGTGCTTCAACTTCTTGATTGAAATTTTGAAACTGAAAGTTCTCCTTCAATCGAAGTAGGTCATCTGTAATAACAATTTCTTTGTTACCACCCTTAAAGTTTTTCTTATAGAATGGGTTTGGTATGATGTCACCATTTACATTTTGAAACGCATCAATTACATTCACAAAACCCAATTTTTCTGTATGTGAAATCATATCATTTTCTGTGATGTTACCATTTAAATAACTCCGACAATGATTAAGAAATGTACTGGAACTTGAGCTACCTTGTTTGTCGTTTTGTTTAAGATGGTTTATTATTTCTCTGGAAAAAGGGATGGCCAAGTCCTTCAAAGTAATTCGAGTAGTTTCATTGCTGGCCAACTCAAGAAGGCTTTTTGCAAAAGCAAATTTATAAGTGGCTGAGTTTCTACCGAAAAGGATGATTGCTCTCCATTGGGACTCAATACTGGGGTCATTTATTCTGAAATCAATCATAATTTGATTACGCTAATTATTGAAAGAAGCCAATATTATTTCTAAGAGTTCCTACGACAGAGGTTCTATCTAATAACATATTAAATTTCTCACAACATGTCTCTAGCACAATATAACAATTATGACAGGCAGAACCATTAACATTATCTAGTCCTTGAACACTTGAATTACAAACATCGGAACAAACATGGTCTGTGGAACACCATCTTTCGTCATCAATAGTATCCTTCACAATTTTGCAAGGTTCTTTTGATTTCCTTGTCTGATTAAACCGCCTAAATAGCCCTCTGAATCTCCTGAAGAAGTGTATATTGGTATACCGTTCATTTTACAGTTTTCATTATCCTCAAAATAAATCCGCTCTCGCAATGAAGAACTACAATAACCGCCAATACCATATATGGTCTCATCGACATCGTAATTACTTTCTAATAAATCAAAAATTAAGTTTTCAATATCACCTGAAATAACTTGATGATAGACACCTTTTGAAAATCCTTCTACTATTTTGTGATAATTTTCTTTTCCATATATCTCTGTTATTGCATCTTGAACTTAAACCATTTTTATGATTTCAGCAAAAAAATGATGAACAGAATAAGTATTACACATGATTGTTACTCATTATTATATTCTATTACACAACAAATTTATTAACCTTTTATTTAAAATTTGTATCTTGATGTTTATAGATTAAATGATGGAATTGAAATGAAAATAATTGAATTAATTGAATTTGTTATCTCAGAGAAATTGATAAACGAATCAAAGGATATCGAATATTTATTCGATAACTATATTCTTGAGAATGAAAATATCCCTCTAAACACTCAAATTGAAAACGTTATCAAATGGGGATATGAAAATGATGAGTTAGAGTTTTTTTACGGTGAATTTGGTGATAAACTTATCGAGTCAGGTCTTATAGTACCTGAGATAGAATGTTATATAGAACACAATTTTCAAATCCCCGTATCTACAAATTTTTATCTTTATTGTTTGATATCAAAAACCTCAACTTATTATATGGTGACTTCGGAAGGGGAATTATCTGATGGGATGGACACCTCAGGTTTCTATGATGGGGACTTTAAATATGAATGTAATGAAATCTTCTGTAATCATGGTGAGTTTTCTGAAGAGGATTTAGAGGAGAATGACTGTTCTATCGAATTTCATTACAATAAATAAAAAAAGAGGGAGGGTAGTATAACAAGTCGATAAGTTATGGAAGTAAGAATTAAGGAGGAAATATTTAACAGAGTAGATACAATCAGTGAATACTGGTTACTTGATTTAAAAATTCCCAAGAATATAGATTTATCAACTTACTCGATTGATGAGGGTATTGGTATTCATAGATTCACTGATATCATAAATTATTGGACTAACGATGAAAGTAAATCAGAGGTAAATAGAAAATCAGTTCTTCGTTTCATTGAGTCTATTGCGGAACTCAAAGATAACTTCAAAACCTGTAATCCTGAGTCACTTTATTACGAATTTAGAGGATTTGATATTGTTGAATTGAGAGTTGACATTAGTGGGATAAAGTACATTGATAATATTTATGAAATTGACTTAAAATCAATATCAGGAATGACAACATCAGAAAATGGGTTATTATATGTTACCGAAAAAGATGATGTTGAACATATTAAAAACGAGTTCGATGAAATTTATGATGAGGATGATGAAATTTATGATGAGGATTTCATAACCTTGGACTCTAGTGGGGGTTTCCCAATGTTTCAAACCTTGGAAGACGAAAATAGAATGTATGATTTTATAAAATCAACTGTCCGTAAGATTAAAATGTTACACTATCCAGATGTTGATTAATTTTCATTAAAGTAATATGGCCGTATTTAAGTAACTTAAAAAAACAAATATTACACAAACTAACAATTGTCCATTCTGTAATAAGTCTGATTCCATTTTAGAGAATGAATATTGGATATGTATTTACGATAACTACCCAGTATCTAATGGTCATACTTTGATTATTGCCAAACGACATTTTAACGACTACTTCCGATCAACAGAATTAGAACGAAGTTCCTTTGATAAAATCCTTTTTGAAGTAAAGGAACATCTGGATGAGAAATATTCACCTGATGGATACAATGTGGGATTTAACGTTAATGAAGAAGGTGGTCAATCCATTTTTCATTGTCACATCCATGTAATTCCAAGATACAGAGGTGATGTTGAAAATCCCAGGGGTGGAGTCAGAGGTGTAATACCATCAAAACAGAACTACTAATGGAAAAATATATAGAAGAAATAATTTCCTATTTCAAGGGATGTTGTGTGGCATAGATATAGCCCCGTATCTCAGGATATACCTATTGATTCGATGTCATTAGGTGTTCAAGTTTTTCTAAGTAAATAGCAGTTTTTTTCTCTAAAATATCTTTACCTAACAGGCCGTCTATCCATTGGCTAGGGATGCTTTTGTAACCAAACTTAGCTCCTAAGAGGCTGCCTACAATACAGCCGTTAGTGTCAGCATCACCACCCTCTAAAATAATTTTCAAAAGAGACTCTCTAAAGTTGTTTGAATTATAATATGACCAAATGCCTGCATTTAATGCTTTCAAAGTATAGCCTAAGCTATCACTTTCATCAAGTCTCAAATTTTCAATTTTATCATTCGGAGATATAGTATATTCCTTTATCCTTTTGTCGTAGCCGTCCAAAGAAATATTTAATTCATCCCAGGAGATAGGCTGAAAATTGAGTTCAGCAGCTATTAAACTAGAAACGATTGCACAGCTATCTTTGCATCGTGGGTCATAATGAGTGAGTTCACAGATACTAATCGAATTGCGAATTACTTCGTCTGTATCCCAAAACTTATAAGTTCCTATAATGCTATTCCTCATTAGACCGCCATTGGCTGCAATTGATTTCTTTTTAATTTTCCAAATTAATTTAGCCCCCTTTTTAGGTTGCTTCTCATACTGTGGCAAGGTTAAAACCTTATAAGTTGTCTGACCAATTCCCATTCCATTAGAATCAAGCCAATGCTTGAATCTTTTTGCTATGTCTAATTCATCAATAGTTTGATTTTCTATGAGGCTATCTAACACACAAAGGAATTGATCGGTATCATCAGTCCAAGAACCAATTGCCCATCTTTTTCTGTGTTTGTCTCGAACCATTTGGTCATAATAGTCATATCCATCAGGGTATAATTCTGCAACCTGTTTTTTAGTTAGAAACTCTGTCCCTAGACCTAAGGCATCTCCAATAGCCTGCCCAAAGATTATCCCCTTTATTTTATCCTTAATATCCTCGTTCATACTTGTGTTTGAATCAACTGAAATAATGGACTACAATAAAAATTATTATCACTAAAAAGCAAAAACAATAAATAATAAAATTAATGTGATTGTTTCGTGTCTGCACATCCAGATGACCCTCATTTTTAGTGGTTTTATCATCGAGAACTTTTATTTCTTTGGCATACTGATTTAACTTGTAATTGTTTCTGTGATTGTTAACATATGATTGATTTAATCCTCCTGCTGTCCACCTTGAATTAGTTTCTTCAATCACAGTATCTTCATTTTTAGTGGTTTGAACATCATTCATTTCGCCCCACCAGCGATTCCACTTACCATATTTAAAAATTAAGTCGAGACTTTCTTCGCCATTTGTTACTAATAAAAAATCATTTTCTTGCGGAGTGTACTCGAAATCAAAGCAATTCCTAGAGTTAATTTCTTCACATACATCATCAAATAGTGATTTTTGGACTTTGGAATCAAAGGAAGTAATCCTCGGTATAGATTCTTCCTCTGTATAATCAGGCTCCTCAATTGTCCCTATAATCGCTGTGTGCTCTTTGAGGCTATTGTAAAAATCAACTTCAGCTTCTGCTTGTTCTTCTTCAGCCTGTGAATCATAATATTTAATTAATCTCCTTATTCTTGCAGCTGATTCAAGAGGGTTATTAAACATTTCTGCATACTCCGCCTCAAATCTAGGTGTTAATTTTCTTGTAGTTTTAAACAAGGCCCATTTATACTTATCACTAGGCAAAGGGTTGTCAATTTTATCTAGACAGGAACAAAAGATTATTTTATCGGGGTTTTTGCACATAGTTTTTCTTAAAGGAGTACATAATGTTGATTTAAAAATTGACCTGTGTTTTCTTTACTACAATTAAGGTAATGTATTTTTTCATAAATCTAAATTAACGCTTTTCACAATAAGTAAAATCTTAGCGAGACTCTCAAAAAAACCCAAAATCTTTCAGCCGCACAAAAAGAACTAACCAAGGGTGGGGTTAACAGGAATGGTTTCCTATTTTAAGGGGTGTTGTATAGCACAGTTATAACCCCGTATTAGAGACTGTATAACGATGTATAGTCCTTATTT
>JAOKCF010000017.1 GCA_028245195.1 Vicingaceae bacterium
AGAACTTAGCGATGAACAAAACGGAACAACATAAAAAGGCAGTTATTGAAGCGTTAGAATCTTCGCTTGGAATCGTCACAACTGCCTGTAAAAAGGTTGGAGTTGGTAGAACTACATTTTATCAATGGCTGAAAGAGGACGAAGAATTTGCGAAGCAGGTAAAGGATATTGAAAACGTAGCTTTGGACTTTGCGGAAACTCAATTGCATCAGCAGATAAAAGACAATGTTCCGACATCAACTATTTTCTACCTAAAAACCAAAGGCAAAAAAAGAGGTTACATTGAAAGAATGGAAACTGAAAACACAAACAAGAACCTTGATTTGTCAAACCTAACTGATGAAGAACTTGAGGAACGTCTAAAACAAGCTAAAAGGGTAACTGATGGCTAACCTTGAAGAAGTAATAATTGAGGAGGAAATTGCAAGGAGAAAAGCAAGGACTAACCTAAAAGATTACACAAGCTACACTACAACAGATTTTGAATGGCAGCCTTATCACAAAGCCTATTACGAAATTTTAGACAGGTTCGCAAAAGGCAAGATTAAGAAGCTGATGGTATCAATGCCTCCGCAACACGGAAAGTCTGAAGGTAGCACAAGGCGGTTGCCTTCTTTTATGTTTGGCTTAAATCCTAATTTAAGACTTGCAGTCACTTCCTACAACGCAACCATAGCAAGAAAATTCAATAGGGATAATCAACGGATAATTGACACACCTGAATATGCTGCTTTATTTCCTGAAACCAAACTAAATTCAAGCAATGTTGTAACAGTTGCAAGTTCATTCTTGAGGAACTCAGAAGAGTTTGAGATTGTTGGACACAAGGGAATGCTCAAGGCAGTTGGAAGAGGCGGAGCATTAACATCCATCACTTTGGATTGTGTCATAATGGATGACCTTTACAAGGATTATCAAGAAGGAAGCAGTCCTGTAATTCGTGAATCAGCTTGGGATTGGTACACTTCAGTAGTCAAAACGAGGCTTCACAATAACAGTCAGCAGTTAATTGTATTTACAAGGTGGCACGAAGAAGATGTAATTGGAAGAATTGAGGAGAATGAAAAGGTAAATGTAATCACTTCCTTAGATGACTTAGATTCATTTAACCCTAACGAATGGGTAAAGCTAAACTTTGAAGCTATTAAAACAAGCGAAAAGATGCCTATTGATGAAAGAGGGGTTGGGGAAGCGTTATGGGAAAATAGACATTCAATTGAAAAGCTAACTGAAGAACGAAGAATTGACCCTAACAAATTTGAATGTTTGCATCAAGGTAACCCAACATCAAAGGAAGGATTGCTTTATTCAGGAGAATGGAGAACCTATGACCACATTCCTGAGAATGTAAGTAAGAAAGGAAACTATACTGATACGGCTGACGCAGGTGCTGATTATCTTTGCTCAATTTGTTATGATAGGGTTGGAGATGACATCTACATAACCGACATACTTTACACGATGGATTCTATGGAAGCCACAGAAGTAATGCTGCCAAAGATGCTGAATGACGCAGGAACAAAACAAGCAGACTTTGAAAGCAATAACGGAGGAAGGTATTTTGCGATTAACATACAGAAGAACACCAAAGCTGCAATCAATAGTTTCCATCAGTCAATGAACAAAGAGGCAAGGATTGTTTCCAACTCAGCACAGGTTCAAAGGCACATCTTATTTCCGAAGGATTGGCATAACCGTTGGGGGATGTTTTGGAAGCACCTGACAGGCTTTAAAAAGAACTTTAGGGCAAATGCACACGATGATGCAGCAGATGTGCTTACAGGCATAATTGAAAAAAATATAGTATTTAAAAACCCAAAACAACCGAGTTATGAAAATACACATACCAAGTTCCTCAAGGGAAATTCCACAGGCTTTAATGCAGCTACTTGGAACGCAGACAGAAACGGAGCAGGTAGCGACTTTTTTTAAACACCTAAAAATAACCAAAGAAAGGTTTACCGAAGAAGATGCTTTGGCAGTATTGCTGACCTTTTATGCTTATATCGGAAACGAGGACATAGGAGAAGCACCTGCAAAGATAACTTACAACGGAACTGATTACTTTGCACCTGATGACCTTCTTGATATTCCCTTAAAGTTCTTAATTGAATTGGTAAACGTAGATGTCAACTTTGACACTAATGAATTTCTTTATGCAATTACTGCTTTGATTTACAGGAAGGATTGGGAGAAGCCATTTAGTAAAAAGGAATATTTACAAATGCAACCTATCTTTTACGATGCACCTTTCATTTTTTCGTTATGGAGTACAAAACTCTTTAATCAAATAATCTTAACTTTGCAAGAAAATTATCCAATTTTATACAAAGGGGAGCAGGGTGCTGAAGAAAGTGATGGAAGAAAGTTGTATGGATTGCTAAAAATATTAGCAAATGATGATGCAACCAAAATGGAGAAAGCTGAACAAATGCCAATTTGGAGAGCGTTCACTTGGATAGAACAAACTAAGATAAACGAAATAAACGAAAAGAATGCAAACGTCAATCAAGCAAATAATAGAAAACATTAAGGTTGTAGTTAAAACCAACTTCACAGAAATCAATTATGTTGACTTTGAGAAATACGCTGATAAAGGACTTGATAAAACAGGAGTTCGTTTGGTGTATTCCTTAGCAGATACAATGACATTGAACTTACAGGTTGATACCTTTGCTTTAAAGTTTGAAATGCTTGACTTGATCAACACGATTGGCAACGAAGATGAAAGAAGAAAAGAAGTAATTTCTGACTGCTTTGGCATAGCTTCAATGTTTGTTGACTATCTTAAAAGATACGGATATTACTTTCCTGATAGCATTGCGGTAACCACAGTTCACAAAAGATACAAGGATGGATTAGGTGGTGTAGAATTTACCATCAACTTTGACTTGCAAAAAACCTGCTTGATTTGATGGATTATAAAAACCTTACAGAAGCCATAAAAGAATTTGGTGATGAATCAATAAAGTTTGCACAGATAAAGCTGCGAACAAAAGGATTTGCAGGAAAGAAATACAAGACCAACAACACAGGAAACTTATCAAAGGGTTTAGAATACCAAGTAAAAGAAACTGAGAAAGGTTTAGTTTTAGAATTTTTATCTGCTGAAGCCTATGGCATCTTCATTGAAGAAGGAGTAAACGGAACTGAATTAAAAAGAGGTTCAAAATATAGCTTTAAGGAAACGACAAAGTATGCAAATATAGGTGCTATTATGGAGTACGTTAAAAGCGGAAAGTTTCGTTTAAAGAAAGTTTACACAAACAAAGAAGGTAACAAGGTAAACACATTTGTGGCAAAGACGCCTGAGAATGTAAAATCAGCAGCGTTTGCAATTGCAGCATATTTAGCATTAAATGGAATTAAGGGCATTGGATATATGTCCAAAGGGATGGAACAGGCTTGGGAGAATATGAAACCTGAAGCAAACAAAGCATTAGCAAAAGACCTTTCAGACTTTATGTACTTAGATTTTAAAAACAAAGGTTTCATAGTAACACAAAAATCAACCTAAATGGCAACAGTAGCAACTTACACAAACACCAATCCTGACATTGGAATTTATGGACTTTATAATCCTTTTGCGGTAATAATTTCAAACGATGGAACTGCAAGAGAAAACCTGACATTTAGAATTAGAGTTTCAATTGATGGTATAGCAGACACAGAAGTCATTAGAAATGTTACTCCAATTGGTCAAGCAGTAGTGGTAGAACCTTTTAAACTTTTGCAGGACACATTCTTTAAATCAAACTTTGACTTCCTTTCATTATCGCCTAATTCATTTAACATAGTAAAAATTGAGGTTGGTCAAACAAGTTCAGCAACCGCTATTGTTCCTCCAACCTTTCAAGGTTATGTATCTGCTCAGGAGAAATCGTTTTACGTTTACAACGGATACGAGAACCAACCTGTGGCAATCAATTACAGAGATTTTTATTGGTATAATTTTGAGCCAATCAAGCTGCCAAAGATAAAGCAGGACATTTCACTATTAACAAATGATGGCGAGAACCTTTCATATCCAAATCAATTCAGAGGCTTTTACGATAGCACAGATTCAATAGTAACTGCAACAAATGTTATTACCACATTCCACAGATTAAATGGTTCGGAAATTACAGGAACTGCAACAGATGTTGAAATTGCAGAACCTACTGCAATAGGATATGCAAGACAGCAACTTAATTTACTTGATGCTTCAATTCCTGCTGCTGCTTCTTCGTGGAAGATATTGATACGCTACACTAACGAAGAAGAAGTAACTTTTGATTCTGAGATAATAACTGTCAGAAGGCAGGCTTGTAACCCTAAACAAAGCAATCACAGATTGTATTGGGTTAACAGATATGGAGGCGATGAATACCAAAACTTTACAATGCTATCTGAGCAAAGCCTAAACATAAGCAAAGGTAAGCGGATTCAAAGTGATGGCATAAATTACAAAGCCACAACATTCACAGATATTCAGAACATCAATAATCCCAATATTCAGGAGTTCGGAAATTCAGCAACAAAGAACATAGTTTTACGAAGTGATTACCTTTCACAAATTGAAGTTGATGCTTTGGCAGAATTATACAAGTCAGCTATTGTGGTAATGTTTGATGATGACGGAACACATCCGATGGTAGTAACAACATCAAGCTACCGAATAGTCAGCGTTCAACAAGAACTTTACAAGGTTGAGGTAAACCTTCAATATGCTAATAACGAATTAATGCAGATTCAATAAATGGTAGTAACTATAATATTAGACATTGATGGGGTTTCTTACGTTTGCAGAACATTTGAAAACGAAAGCATTCAAATTAACAAGTTAGTTGCTTCAATTGACAATTTAGGAAGTCAGGGAACGATTACAAGGCAGTCATTTAGGCTTCCGCTTATCGGAGGATTGTTAGAGGCAATAGGCGATGTTACTGACCCATCACAATCGGCAAAGGTAAATCTAAACAAATCTATAAAAGGCAGGATTTTAGTTGATGGATTTGAAAGGTTCTTTGGAAGTTTCTTTGTTGTAAACACAACCAAAGGCGATAGCAAAGAAGTTGAAATGATATTTCAAGGAAACGAAACTGACTTGAAAGCTACATTGTCAAATATTACGATGGCTGAGTTATGTGATGGTGAAACTATTGCGTATAACTATACAGAAATTCAACCTTACTTTTATGAGCCATATCAATATATGGTTAATAATGGTTATTTGTGGCCTGTCATTGACTATGGCGATAAATTTACTTATGACGATAACGCATCTGTTGGTTATGTAAATGAGTTGTTTGAAGTTAATTTTAAACCTGCTATCACCTTGCAGAAGTTGTTTGACTTAATGCCAATCAACATTACTGTGAACAATATGCAGCAGATAATGCATCAATGTATTTTGTTACATAACAATAAAAATAAAATACCTGTCTTAACAACAAGTCCATTAGACAATACAGGTTTCTTTTTAAATATTACTGACTTAACATTATCAGGCAACCAAAGTGCAACGAAGGTAACTTGGTCAGCAGTTAGTTTATATAATCAAGTAAGCGCACCAAATTGGAGTATACAAAACTCAAGATATACTGCACCTGTAAGTGGAACATATACGTTTTCTTTTGAAGGAGATATAGATTTTGTATATGGTTCAGCAACAGGTATAGCTCGCATAGGGTACGTTATAGAAACAGGTTCTACACTTAATTCTGCTGCAAGTTTGAATAGGATTATTGTTTATAGTAACACAGGAACAACATCGCACAATAGAGAATTTTCTGTTAATTTAATAGCAGGACAAAGTATATATTTACAGTACACTTCAATTGATGTGGGTTCTGCAACATTTAAAACTAACTTCTACTTTAGATTATTGCAAGCACCTGCTTTAAATGCAAATTCTTTGGTAGATGTTCCTGCAAATTGTCCTAAGTTAACGGCTTGGGATATATTCCGAACAGTTGCCATACAGTCCAATGCTCAGATAATTTCAAACCCTGATGGAACTTATGAGATGACTCCATTTGTAGATTGGATAGAAGATAATTCTGAAGTTATAATTTTGGATGATATCATTGAAGATGGTGTTGATGTGCAAATAAAACCTTTCAGCGTTCAAGGTGCAAAGTCTATTCGTTTGGGATATAAAGAAAACGATGACTTTTATTCAAAGCAATACAAGGAATTGAAGAATGAGAATTTCGGAGAAAAGTTTATAGAAAACACAGGCACAGAATTAGCAAAGAATGAATTAAAAATTGAAGTTCCTATTTCAACAATTCCAAGCGTTCTTGTGGATTTTAGTCAAGCAGTAATTCCTAAAATGGTTGACAGTAGCGGTAATTTAATAGTTGGGAAACCAACAATACTTCAAACAAATTATGACGTAGAAGGAACTCAGATTACTAACAAAGCATTTACAGATTTTACTTTCACTTTAAAGTCCTTGTTTAATAACGCAGTTTCTGCCATTGTAACCAATGTTCCATTCATTGGAAATTGGAGGTTTCAAAATGGGGGATACGATGAAACAGATAACAACTTTGGGCAGTCACTTTCATATTGGTCAAGCGTAGGTTATCCAAGTCAAAACCTATATGAGCGTTATTGGAAAACGTATTTGGAAGAAACCTATTCTGAGCAAAGCAGAGAAATTAAAATGAACATTAAGCTGAACAGAAACCAAATTGATGGATTGAAGTTTAACGAAAAGTTCTATTACAAGAATACCTTGCTAAGATTAGTTAAGTTGGAAGGGATAAGCCTAACAAGTAACCAACCTGCAACTGCTACATTTATGAAAAGGTTCACAATATTTCCAACGGATATTGCCACCTATTACCCTTACGATGTAATTAATTCAATCGTTCAATGGAAGGTAAGTGCGGACAATTCAAGCGTGGGAGATGGTAGTGGAGAAACACCAACAGTTGAAGCAAGTGCAAATGCTTACGGATTCTTTTACGATTCCAACCAAGATATCGCAACACAATCAGGTCAAATTTTAATCACATAAGATGGCAGAAATATTAGAAGTTAAAACAGTAGTTGACACAACGGCAGGGGAAAAATCTCTTGAAAGCATTGTTAAGAAAATGGACACCTTGCTTGATGCTCAAGATGAGCAATTGAAGAATCAAGAAGCAATAGCTGATGCAACAAAAGAAGCAGGAACAAAGGGGGTTTCTTCAATCAAAAAACTTGCTTCAGGATTTAAAGGTGTAGGACTTGCAATTAAAGCAGCAGGAATTGGGTTACTTGTTGGAGTTTTTCAGACGATAAAAACATTGTTTGAAGAGAATCAAAAAGTAGCAGATTTGTTTTCAACTGCAATGAAGGGTTTGCAGATTGTATTCAATGACTTTGTAAATCTAATTACTGACAATGCTCAACCTGTTGTTGATTTCTTCAAAGCGATATTTGATGACCCAATAGGCTCAATTAAAGACTTTGGTAATGCCGTAAAAGAAAACCTTATTGAAAGGTTCAATAGTTATTTAGATACTTTGGGGTTTGTTGCAAAAGCTATTAAACAAGTTTTTGAAAGGGATTTTTCAGGAGCATTAGAAAGCATTAAACAGGCAGGAAAAGAATCAATAGATGTTTTAACAGGTGTAAATAATAGTTTTGACAAAGGGGTTGAAATTGTAACAGAAGCAACAGAAGCAGTAACTGAATACGCAAAAGAAACTTACAATAGTGCAGCGGCTTTAGTTGAGCAAGAAAAAGCAATGGCACGAAGTGAAACAACGAGCAGAATGTTGCAACTTTCTTATCAAAAACAAGCTGAAGATCAAAGGCAGATTAGAGATGATGAAACAAAAACTTTTGCTGAAAGGATTGCAGCGAATGAAGAATTAGGAAGGATTTTAAAAGAAGCAGCAGAAGTAGAAAAAGCGGAGGTTCAAACAAGAATAGACAACCTTCAAAAAGAGCAGGAGCTATTAGGGTTTAAACAAGAAACAGCAGATGAAATTTATGCTTTGACAGTTGAACAACTTGACATTGACGAAAGACTTGGAGGCATAAAATCAGAGCAATTAACAAACGAAAATTCTTTATTAAGGGAACAGAAAGACGTAGTAAGCGAATTGGCATTACTTGGAAAAGATGAATTTGATAGGCAAACACTTGAAGCGGAACAAGAAAAAATAAGAAGGGAGGAAGAAGCGACATTGGCAATAGAAGATGCACAAGCATTGGCAGACGCATTGGTGGCAATAGATACTGAATATAATAATCAAATAAATGAGATAGACGAGAATAGATTAAAAGCAAAAACTGCAATTGATGATGCAGAAAAAGCAATGTTATTAGGCAGAGTCCAAGCGGCAGGTGCTGCAATCGGTCAACTCGGAGCATTATTTGAAAAAGGAACTGCTGCTTCAAAAGCTGCGGCAATCGCTGAAATTGCAATAGGAACAGGTGTTGGTTTTATTCAAGGATTAGACATTGCTCAAAAGACGGCAGCAGCAGGAGGTCCATTGGCAGGAATAATATTTCCAACATTTTATGCAACTCAAATTGCGGCAGTATTAGGAGCAGCTGCTAAGGCAAAATCTATTTTATCAACTGCTAAAGGAGGCGGAGGTTCAGGTTCAACACCATCTGCTCCAAGCGTAGGAGGTGCAAGACCATCAACAGAAACACCAAGAATACCAAACTTTAACGCACAAAATCAAGGTGTAGGTGGAAGAGATGGATTCGGATCAGTTAGGGCAGTAGTAATTCAGCAGGACATCAAAGACTCTGCATCCTTAGATAACAGGGTTGATGACCTTGTAAAGATTGGGAAGTAACTAATTGCTTTGAATCCATTCGTAAACTTCAGAAGCTAAATAGTAAGGTGCTGAATTTGTCGGTTTATGAATAGGTAAACCTTTCTTGACGTAGTTGTCAATAGTTCTTAAAGAGCATCCTATCATCTCGCAGACTTCAACCTTCCTGAGTATTTCCAAATCTAAAAAGTATTTTATCGGTTTTGCCATATTGCAAAAATAAGAAAGAAAAAGCAAAGCAAGGAAACCATACAAATAAAGGTTGTATTGTTCTGTAATTTTGCTTTAATGAAGAGATTTGAGTTAAAGAAAAAAGATTGGTTAGACAGTTCGGTGTTTAGAATTGCATTAGTAGAAAGTCCTGCAATTGAAACTGACTTTATTTTTTTATCAAAAGATGATAAACCTATTCAACTTTCCGTTCAAGATGAGAAGAGAATGATTTATTCGCCTGTTCTTATTCCTGACAAAGTTATTCCAAGAGTATCTGACGCAGGTGACCCTTACGAAATTTATTTTAGCGGAGAAACTATTGAGGATATCGCCAAAGACTATATGTTAAAAAAAGTAACATTGGGCGAATGGAATAGCGAACACAATGAAAACCAAAAGTTGGAAGGTGTTGATGTGGTAGAAAATTGGATAGTAGAAAATCCATTAAATGATAAAGCTACTGAGTTAGGTTTTAAAGTACCTGCCAAAACTTGGATGCAAGGAACATACATTTCAAATGATGATGTTTGGGCAAAAATCAAAAACGGAACTTATAAAGGTATATCTGTTGAAGCGGATATGAACCACGAATTAACACAATTAAATAAATCAGAAATGAGTAATACCAATGTAAAGTTAGATGCTATTCTAACGAAACTCGGAGAAATGATACCGAGCAAAAAAACTGAATTAGCATCTATGGATGTTGGTGAAGGAGTATTAATTTATGCTGAATCTTTTGAAGAAGGTGCTAAAGTTTATGCTGACGAAGCAATGACTGTACCTGCTGAAGGTTCTTTTGAAGTAGATGGTAAAACAATCACTATTGAAGGTGGAGTTTTAGTGTCTATGACAGAAGCTGAAGACTTGATGAAAGACAAGGAAGAAAAGATGATGGAAGAAGAAGTTGTTGAAGAAGTGAAAGAAGTAGCTAAAGAAGATGTAAGCGTTCTTATTGACACTTTAGTTGATGCAGTTGCTGCACAAGTTGAGGCAGCAGAATCAATGATGAAAGAAAACGAAGAAATGAAATCTGAGTTGGCTTCTGTAAAAGAAACACTTTCAAGCCTTGAAGAAGCGACAAACTTAAACACAGAAAAATTATCAAAGGTGTCAAACGCAGCACCAAAATCAATCACTAAACTAAGCAACGAAAGCGGAAGTTCAGTTGCAAATTATTTTAACAACAGATTAAATTACTAAAAAATGGCAGTAACTATTACACAGGCTTCCGACTCGATAAGCAGAGTAGAGGAAGTATTTTTGGAGGCAGTATTACAAGCAGCATCATTTGATGCAGGTTTTGGAATTAAGCAAGTTCAAGGAACACGAGATAAGTTCTCAATGTGGGAAATGACAACAGGAACAGACATCGTTCAAGCATACGCAGCAGCACCAACAGAAGCAGGTACGGCAGCAATAAGCGACACGGAGTTTACAATTGACAAAAAGTCAATCAACCTTCCATTACCTTACGATTTGTTCAAGAACACAGAGTGGAAAGAAGCAGTAGCTAACATTCACGCAATGGGTATTCCTGAAGAGTTGAAGGTAGCAATGGTTTCAAACATTTCTGAGAAAGCATTGAAAGTTGTAGAAAGCGAGTTATGGTCTTCTAACGCAGGAGCAACAGGTGACCCTACTGCAACTATCAACGGATTCTGTAAATTGATTAATGACAAGCTAACAGCTGCTTCATTAACTGCTCAAATCCTTTCAGGTGCTAATTCATTAATTGACCCTGCAACAATTCAAGCAAGATTTAATGGAATGGTTGCGGTTATACCAACTGCTTTGTTAAACGAACAAGCTGATGTATTCTTTCATGTTTCTCCTGCAACTGCTTGGGCTTACAGAAGAAGTTTACAGACGCAAGATATGGCAGTTCTTTCTTCTGAGCCAACAAACTTTGGTGGATTCGGAATTAAGGTTGTTCCAAACTTGAACTCAAGATGGGCAGTTTTAGGTAAGACTTCAAACTTAGGAATAGGTTTACCATCTGCACCAAACGATATCATCTCTTTAGATGTAATTGACCAAAGAGATAACTTGAAAAATCAAGCTAACATCTTCGGAAATTTTGGTTACGGAGCAGGAGCAGTAACTACTGATTGGGTTACTTACGAGGACACAACAGCATAATTTATATTTTTGGGGAGCGATTAATTTCGTTCCCCTTTCATTACTAAAACGAAAAGACTATGTCTTGTACATTAACATTAAGTGCCTACAAAAGAGGTTGCGCAACTCCTTCAGGAATTGACTCAATCTACCTTATAGACCACGAAGCGAGAAAAAGTTCGGAAGCAGTTTTTAGTATTACCAACGGAGCATTGACAATTACAAATTCAGGAGCATCAGTTCCTGCGTTTCATGTTGAGCCTGTATTTAATACTTCAACAGTTACAACACCTATAACTTCAGATGCTACTTCAAATGCGTTTAAATACGATAGAAACTTAGAATTTAAGTTGGATGGTTACGATGCTTCAATTGTAACATTAACTGAAAACTTGGTAAAAGGTAGAACGGAAGTTTTAATCAAATGGGTGAACGGAAGCTATACTTATATGGGCAACGAAAGAGGTTGTTCAGCAACAGGTTCTGATGCAGGTACTTCAGGAACTGCTTTGTCAGATGCTAAAGGTGTAACTTTGACCTTGATGGAAGAAGCTACTGCACCTATGCCAATGGTTGACTTTGCAGAATTTACTGCAGCATTTGCTATAACTGAACCTGCTTAATATGTATTTATTTGGGAATTACGAAGGCTCTAAATCTAAGTTGATTATTGACGCTAAAACAAAAAAAACGGAAATTGAAAAGTTTCTAAAGGAAAATCCTGAATTAAAATCATATATTACCAACAAAGAAAAGGTAATTGATCAGTACAAATTGATGGGTTTGGAATTACCAAAAGTAGAAATTAAAGCCAAAAAAAGTGGTTCTAAAAAAAGGTAAATACCAATATAAAAGGGTAGCATTCGAGATTACGGATGCTACCACTTTTAAAGATATTGAATGGGTGATACTAAAATTTCCTGAATTAGAATCAGTAATTTTACAGAATCCAAAACCAAAAAAGAAAAAGGTAAGTGATAACGATAACGAAGAATCAAGTAAGTCCGATAAGAGTAAGGCTAAATCAGAGTAACGTAGTTGGTGATACAATTACTATTACGCTTGACAGTCCTTCACGAAGTCAGCTTGTTTTTTCTTCAGTTATCACAACCATAAGCGATGGGTATTATTCATTTGATTTAGATGTAGCAGACACATCTCAATTGATAGATGATACCTATTTTTATACCATATCGCAGATAGATGTGGATTTAAAAAAGGGAGTAGTTAGGTTCTTAGCAGATACAGATACTAATAACGCCTTTGATTATACATTAGATTTCACATTAGCGTAATGAAGATTCAATTATCAAGATATAAGACTAACGCAATACAAGGACAAAGAAGGTTAAGCACCTACTATCCAAATGCGTTTGATAACCTTTTTTCAAACTACCTAAATTCACTTTACAATAATAGTCCAACGCATCAATGTATTATTGATGATTTGGCACAACAAATTGTTGGATTAGGGTTAACCTGTGACGATAAAGAAAAGGATGCAAAATTGCAAGAGTTCTTCAAAAAGAAAAACTTGCTTTCCATTGCTTCAGGTTTATTAGTTCAAGAAAGCATTAGCTTAGAGATTCGCAGAAATCCGTTAATGGAAATCAAAGCGGTTGAAAATATCAATGTAGCACATTTCAGAGTTGTAGAATTAGAGGATGGTTATCCTATAAGATTTAGCTATAAGGAAGATTGGAATCCCAAAAGTCCAATTTATAACTACAAAAATAATTACATAAATTCTTACAATAACGAAGAAGCAAAGTCACTTCTTTATTATTACGATTCAGGAACATTTAATACACCTTACGGCAGACCTAAATATCTTTCAGCAGCAGATGCTATTGAATTAGAGATTGCCATTTATATGATGCATAATCACGGAGCGCAGAATGGTATGTTCCCTTCAATGATTATTAGCAAAGAAACAAGTGGAGATGCTGAAATTGACAAACAAGATTCGGTTGAAACACAACACCAAACCACAGGAGCAGCAAATGCAGGTAAGGTAATCACAACCTTTTACCGACAAGGTGGAAATGCACCAACATTCTCAACACCTAACTTAACAGGCATTGACAAGATTTATGAGAATCAATATGAAACTGCTGAGATAGGAATTTTAAAGGCTCACAGGATACCATCTGCTAATTTGATTAGTGGGTTAAATTCAAAAGGCGCAGGGTTCACAAGCGAAACTGAGGAACTTGCATTTGCTACTGAGAGAATGATGGAAAAAATAGTCATTCCAAGAAGAGAACAAATTCTTGAAATTCTAAGTCCTATCTTTTCAGAATTAGAATGCGAAGATGTAAGGTTTAAAGAAGTCAAAGAAGAAGCAGTTGTTTCTGTTATTGATATGCCAACATCTGAAGGCATAGAACCACAAGGAAATGAAACACAAGCTGAACTTGATTTAATTGCAAAAGACAAAGAAGCAAGTTACAACGGAGCGCAGATTTCTTCAGCATTGGGAATTATGACCAACGTAAACGAAGGTATCTTAACAGTTGACCAAGCGAAAGCATTCCTTGTTCAGATGCTTCAATTTACTCCTGAATTAGCTGAATCATTATTTCCTGAAGGAGAACAACCAAGAACTACTCATACAATGCCTGATGGCAGCGTGATGGATGGTGAAACGCATCCTGAAGAAGATTTAAAAGAAACAACGGAAGTCAATGAATCTTTAAAGAATTTGACAGGTAGACAGATGCAAGGCATTGAACGAATAGTTCGCAAGTATGGTAAAGGTCAGTTGACAGAAGCACAAGCGAAATTGATGCTCAAAGCAGGTTATGGTTTCTCAGAAGAAGATGCTTCAGTTTGGTTAACCAATGAAGAAAACCTTTCTAAAAAAAAAGACTTTAACGATGAGCAAATGCTTGACGCTTTAGCAGGAGAAAAGATAAACTTTAACGATTGGGAATTAGTTGATACAAGGGAAGCAAACGGAGAAAGTATAGAAGATTGGGCAAACAGTTTAATAAAGGCTAAGAAGTCATCTATTGAACGATTAGCAGACTTTATTAAGTCAGCACCAAATAAAGAAAGCAGACTTGACAAAGATTACTACAAGGTAAGATACACTTACCAACAAAAATATTCTTCAAACAATAGTAGACAATTTTGCAAATCAATGATGGGCAGAACAGGAAACGGAGTTGTTTATCGCTTAGAGGATATAGATAAGGCTTCAGAAGATGGGGTAAACAATCAGTTTGGTCATAATGGTCAAAACTATTCTTTATTTAGATACAAAGGCGGAGTTCAATGCGGTCATTTTTGGCAAGAAGAACTTTACAGGTTCAAAAGCAAAACCGAAAAGTACCTTTCACGAGGGAAAGAAGTTGACAATATTCCAAGCAAATACAAACCAAAAAGAACATCTGCACAAAGAGATGCGAAGAAAGCACCAAGAGATATGAAAGATGGAGGAGCATATCCTAAATAAAATTTAAAAAATGGCAGTAACAATACCCTTACTTATTGGATTAGATGACCTAAAATTTTACTTAGGCATTACTGAAAACTTTGATTCAAGACTTTTAGAACCTTTGGTGATTCAATCCACAGACCTTGCAGCGCAGAATGTACTCGGAACGGCTTTGATGATTAAGCTAAGAAACGATTACAATTCAAACACCTTAGCAGGATTATATCAAGAGTTATATGATAGCGACAAGGCTTCAGTAATGAAGATGATTATATGGCAAACGTATGTTATGGCTTTACCGAGAATGCTTTATAAGATAGGTGCTGAAACTATTTCAATCGGAGATACTGACGAAGTAACTTCAATCGGTTCTGACGAGTTAGGAAATATGCAAAGACAAGCTGAGGCAAGTAAGGTATTTTACGAGAATCAAGTTAAGAATTACTTGACTCAAAACTTTGGAAACATACCTGAATTAGCAGTTAACACACCTGAGTATATCAGAAGCAACAGAACTGAAAGCTATTCATCGCAAGGAACAACTTATTCAATTAACAAAAGATACGAACTATAATGGCAGCTACATCAATCACCTTTGACGATAAAATTTTAGGACAGGCAAATGCACTTCCTGAAAACAAGAAATTGACATTCACAAATGCTAACGAAATTAAGTCAGTTGTAAATAATAACGCAACAGAATTAACATCAACGCAAAGTAATGTTGCTACCAACACAAGCGGTATAGCTACGAATGTAACTAACATTGCCACGAATGTTACAGACATCGCTACTAATGTATCAAATATCGCTACAAACACAAGCGGAGTTGCTACTAACCTTGCAAGTATTGGAACGAATACAACCAATATCGCAACAAATGTAACTGATATAGAAACCAACACTTCAGGCATAGCTACAAATGTTACAGATATTACGACAAATAGAAATGATATTGCAACGAATGTATCTGACATTTCTACAAACACAACCAACATTGCAACCAATACTTCAGGCATTGCAACAAATGTTACTGCCATAGATAATAACGCTTCAGCATTAGCAGGGAAAGCAGACTTGACAGGAGCAGTTTTTACAGGTGCGGTTTCTTCTCCTGACTTTATCGGAGATTTAAATGGAGCAGTTAGGTTTGAGGCAAAGAATGCAAGTGGTTCAACTTTATTAAAAGGCAAAGTTGTAGCGATTACAGGAGTTAGTGGTAATGAAACTTTGGTTGATTTGGCAGATGCTGACGATGTAGCGGCAAGACCTGCTTTTGGTTTAGTTTTCGCAGATGCAAATAATAACGCAGGTTGTGAAGTTGTAACTGTTGGTAATCTTTCAGGGTTAAATACTTCAGCATTTACTGAAGGGGATACGTTGTATGTTAGTACTGTTGCAGGGGAGTTGGTAAATGTAGCACCAACAGGAGAAGCAGCAGATATCCAAAACATTGGTAGAGTAATCAGAAGTCACGCAAGTTCAGGAATTATAAAAGTTGGAGGAGCAGGTAGAGCAAACGCAACTCCTAACTTAAATTCTGCAAAGATGTTTTTAGGAAATGCATCTAATCAATCAGCATCTGTTGCAATGAGCGGAGATGTTACAATTGATAACACAGGAGCAACAACAGTAGGAACGATTAACTCGGTTGCAGTTGCCACAGTTACAAGCGGTGCAGCATTAGGAACAACATCAATTCAAAAGAACGTAGGAACTACCTACACAACAAACGCAATAACGTCAGTAACACAGGCAGAGTATGATGCTTTAACACCTGTGGCAACAACAATTTATTTTATTATCTAATATGAAATTAGGAGCAAACGATGTAAGTGCAGTAAAGATTGGAGCAACCGATGTTAACAAGGTTTACTTAGGGAGCAATTTAGTTTGGGAAGCAGGTGGTGGTTTATTATTGGATGACTATCCAAATGCTGCTGCTGCTTATTCTTTACGAAAATTAAGGAATGCTTATGCAGGTTCTTCAATTAAAGTAAGACGAAGTTCAGACAATACAGAGCAGGACATTGGATTTGTAGCTAACGAATTAGATACAGCTTCTTTACTTTCTTTTGTAGGAGCAGGCGATGGATTTGTAACAGTTTGGTATGACCAAAGCGGCAACGGTATTAATTCAACTCAAGGTAGTGCTTCAAAACAACCTATACTTGTAAGTAATGGAGCGGTAAACGAGTTAAACGGAAAGCCTACGATGCAGTTTATATCTGCGTTTGTAATGGATTTAAATTTAACGCAATACCCATTTACTTCAGGTGGAAGTGCAACAGAAAAATCAATATTTGCAGTAGCTGAAAATAATGCAACAGTTAATCAAAACCTATACAATATTGCAGATACAAGAGATATTTATGCACTAACTTATAATCGTTCAGGGAATAACACTTATGCTTTTTTAGGCGCAAATTATGGAGTTATAGGTGGTAATATTACAGGGCAAAATATAATTAGTTCTCTTGCAATAAGTCCAAGTTCTGAAACATTTAACAACACAGTAGAAGGCACAAGTAGCAACTTAGTGAGAGCAAACTTTAGTAGTTTAAGCATAGGTTCAAGAGGCGGAAGTTTTCCAATGGATGGAAATATTCAAGAGATGGTAATGTATCCATCTGACCAATCCACCAACAGAGAAAATATTGAAACCAACATTAATGACTATTACAATGTTTATGCTACTTCTATTTTGGATTTTAGTCCTTTTAATGTATGGGATTCAGAACACATTACAATAAACGGAACAACTACAACATTTGAGGATTTTAATAATGTTGGTAGTGCTTATGATTTAAGTAACCCTGCTGCAAGTAATCAACCTGTATTTAATTCATCAAGTAGCAACTTTAATAGCCAACCATCAATTACATTTGAGGGAGCAGGGGATTACGTTATAAATAACGTTGCTAACTTCAGGAATACAGATTCTTCAGGTTTAATTGTTTCTGTTTGGAGATTGATTAGCGGCGCAACTGTTTTTGATTTTATGGTTAGTAATAATTCAGCAACTACACCTTATTTAAATCAGGGGTCTACAACAGGTAATAATTACAGGACTATTCATAACTCAGGAGGTTTAAGACAATACAGAAATTCAACTGATATTAAAACAGGAAGTCCATCTACAATTATTGCTAACTCAAATTCAGGCACAGAATATAAACTATTCACAAATGGAGTAGAATCAACGACTATGATTTCAGGAGCAAATGACGGCTCTATATGGTTTGATGATGGAACAACTTTAGACAATATTTCTATTGGAGCAAGGGTAACATCTCTATTAGCGACTTCCAATATTGAATGGTGTTTTACAGGTTACTTTCCTTATACAAGTGATGCTAAAACTATTGAAATTATAAACTTTTTAAAGACGAAATATGGAATTAGTTAATGGTTGGATTACACCAACATTGGAAACATACGAGGCAAAGCAGACTGAGTTAGGATTAGCATACGAAATTAATTCGCCAAGATATGCAGGTAGAGTTATTGACGGAGTTGTAGTGCCTGACGTAGAGTTAATATCAGGTGGTTATTTTATGCGAGATATTAGAGGACTTGGAATTGATAACATTACATTTGCGGATATTAAACAAATTGAAATTTAACTATGTATTATAAAGGAACACAAGCAGAATGCGATGCTTACAACTCATTAGTAACGTCAGGACAGAATTACAGCGGAACAACTACGCAATGGTCAGAGCCTAATGAAGTAGATGGGTTTTGTTACATTGTGAAACACAGTAGCTACATTGCAGAAATGGAAGAGGTGGAATCTATGCCAATAGTCAACGAAGAAATTATTTAACTTTACAGAATGGAGCAGTTTTTAGATTTAATAAACAAGCACGGATTTAGCACAGTTATAATTGCAGCTTTGGCTTTTGGTTTTATTGTAAATTATAAGAAAATCACAGGGTGGATTGTTGCAACAATTCAGGCAGCAGCAATAGTCCGAAACCACGAGGAAACAATTCAAGAACTGAAGGAAGAGATTGCGGTTTTACGAGCAAAGTTGGAGGAGTATAATGCTATTTTAATGAAGCAAACTCAAACGATTGCAAGGTTGGAGGAAAGAATTGTTTTAACGGCAAAGAAAAGAGTATCTAAAAAGAAGTCAAATGAAGATTAAAGAATACTTTGATATAAAGGAATTAGTTGATGAAAATGTTTACAATCGTTATGGTGAAGGTGCTTGGAAATTCTTTGACGAAAAACTGCTTGAATGCTTAGTGATTGTTAGAGAGCATTTCGGCAATCCAATTACAATTAATAATTGGGCATTTGGAAGTACATTTAGTCAAAGAGGTTTGCGACATAATCAAAGTCCTATGGTACGCAATAAAAAAAGCATCTATTTGTCTGCACATATGATGGGTAAAGCGTTTGATTTTAATATTGAAGGGGTAACACCAAATGAGGTCAGAGAATGGATTAGAACGCATCCTGATAGGTTTCCTTGCAAAGTTAGATTGGAACGCAATCTTAAAGGCAGTCCGATCAATTGGGTTCACTTAGATGTCTACCAAGAAGCTAAGAATCCAAAGGTTTATTTATTTGATGTTTAACAGTTATGGAAAAGAAATTTAAAAATACGAAACTTGGAAAATTTTTGGCAACTACTGCTCCTAATATACTTGACATTGCAGGTGATTTATTACCTGATGCAGGGGTTCTTGGTATTGTTAAGAACCTTATTGAGAAAGACGAAAAGATTAGTCCTGAAGATAAAAAAGTGGCTTTGCAAAAAACGAAAGAAATGTATGACCTTGAGATAAAAGACAGAGATTCTGCACGAAGCAGGGAAGTAGAGGTTAAGAAAACAGGCAGTAAGGACATAATGATGATGCTTACAGGCATCGTAGGATTGGTTTCTTTCTTGTTTATCATTTATGCAGTAGTTTATGAGGAGGGAGTTTTGCATAATGAGTTGTTCGTTCACCTTATGGGAATGGTTGAAGGAGTTGTAATATCCAACATCTTTGCCTATTACTATGGTTCATCAGCAGAAAAATAAATTTGCCATTTTAAAATATTAGGATTAGCTTTGCTGAATCTTGTTCATAATTATTATTTTTTTAGGAAAAACCGATGCAACCTTGTGTCGGTTTTTTTATGCCTAATTTTTTATATCCATTTATTATTTGTATATTTGTCCAAAATAATAATTATGAAGATAAAAGATTTACAAGAAGGGGTTAACATTCACAAAGATTGTAACCTTCCAAACTACGATGACAGTCATACAGTTGTGTGGGAATTGAACAGAAATGTCCTAACCAATTGGATTGCAAGGATGCGGTTTACAGGAGAGGAACAATGTCACATTGTTACAACAAAATTTGGTTCTAAAAAAGTTGTAGTACCTTCCGTTGAACAATCAAGAAACAATTTTAAAAACGGCAAAGCAGCAATGCTTTCAAGTTGGAACACTAATAATTAATAAATAATAAGATGAACAGAGAAAAATTAATTGAATTGTACAAGCACTACGAATTAACAAGTAGTGATATTTTTAAGCATCAACACTTCACAATTATCACAAGAAGTGGCATTGATAAAATCCAAGCCAAAGAAAAAATCTTCATTGATTATGAAGTAGTAAAATGTGAAACAAACTTCGCAGTAGTAAAAGCCAACGCATCAAAAGATGGTGCAAAGATTCAGACCTTCGGTAGTGCATTGAAAGGTGCAAGTTTTAAAGACGGAAACACGAACAGTTGGTATTTAATCGAGATGGCAGAGAAGAGAAGTATGAGCAGAGCCATTCTAAAGTTATGCGGATTCTACGAGTTAGGAGTATTTGGCGAAGATGAATCAGAAGATTTTAAACGCAAGTAATATGGCTAAAGAATATTACATCAGGTTTAGCGAGGAGGAGTATATGGATATTCCTCCTGCCTTCCGTTCAAGGGCTACATTTGTAGATAACGATTACGAAAGCTACAAGGATGACGAAAGGTTTAAAGCACTTTACAAGGCTTATAGGAAAACCAAAAGGCAGTTAGAAGATTACAAATTTGATTTGAGAAATGGATGAAATTTTAGCAGAAATCTACGAGATAGTTGAAGCATATCAAAGCGGTCAATATAAAGACCTGTACGAAGGGCATCGCAAGTTGTCTTGTAATATGTTATTTCTTGCAAGGGAGCAGGTAGAAGCCAACCAAAGGCACAACGCAGCATACTACAATAGCAAAGAGAAAACAAACGCAGGAAAGGAGCGTGAAGCTGACAAGTTAGTTCCTGAACTTTACTTGTGCAGGAAGATAATGGATGCAGCAAAAGGTGTATCAATTGCTATGTCAATTGAATTAAAAATGAATTGATACTTGTATTTCCCAAACTATTTGTATATTTGAAAAAAAAATAAAGTTATGACAGGACAAGAATTGAACAACCTACGATTAAAAGCTGAACTAATGCTTGACAAAGCAAACGAACTTATAAGGTTTTGCGATATGGTAGAAAGTAGAAAATCAATATTAAGAAAGCATTTCAATTTGCTTGACGAAAAAAACATTGCTAAATACAATCACGCAATTAATAGAAAGCAGGTTTTGATTAACTCACTTAAAACGGATTTGCAATGTATAAACTAAAAGGCGAATACTACCGAATTTTTAAGAGCATAAAATTTGCTGAAAGACCTTCACAGATTGATTCAATTTTAAATTGGATTGACCTGTTTGAGAAGGTAAGCACTAAAGACAAAGCTAAACGACTTAAAAAAATAGCATATAGTAAATTAATTATTTTAACCAATACATTTTAAACAATGGAAATAAAAGGAAGAATCACCAAGAAATTGGCAGTTGAATCAGGAATGTCTAAGGCAGGTAAGTCTTGGCAAAAACAATCATTTGTTATTGATACAGGAGCGCAGTATAATCCTGAAGTATGCTTTCAAACGTTTGGAGATAAATGTGAGATGCTTAACAGATTTGACGAAGGTCAAGAAGTATCTGTGGCTTTTAATATCTCAAGTCGAGAATATAACGGAAAGTATTACCACAACATTGACGCTTGGAAGATTGAACCATTAGGCGAAAGACAACCACAAGAAGAAAAGTTGGAAGCAGCAGATTTAGGAAGTAGTGATAACGATGGATTACCTTTTTAATTATGGAAAGAAAAGAAGAACTAAACTATGTTATTAACTCAGTTATTCTTTCTCACGCTTTGTCAGATTGTTTGTCAATTATGATAGAGCGTGGGTATTTCTTTCAAGACGTTAAGAGAGCAGCGAAGAGATACGAAGGTTTGATTGAGAAAAATAACAACCGAATCTTTTCCAATGTTGACGATGAACGAATGGAGATGATTACAAAGGAGATTGACCAACATACCGAGATATTTAATGCTTTGAATAAAATGAGTTTCAAAGACAAAGAAGAACTTTTAAAATCGTTAAAATGATAGTTACATTTCAGAGCAGAATGAACGATGACAAGTACCTTATTGAGGAGGTTGAAAAGGAATACTTTCCGCAATACAAATTTGAGGAGGTAATTCACGAATTAAACCACATTCATAAACACGAAGAAGAAGCAGGAAAAAAGATGCCATTTAAGCAATGCAGCATCTGTCACGAAAACAAAACTTTGCCTGAGTTCTTTAAGTACTCAAAACCAACAAAGACTAAAATTTGTAAACTTTGTTTAAGAAAAGCAAGTTATGGCATAGATTAAATTATTATCTTTGCAATTCAAACTCGGTACAGGAGTTTAAGTAAGTAAAATATAAACAAAAGCCTTTGGTTAGTAGAGCTGTACCCTCGAAAGCCATAGGCTTTTTTATTTTAAAAATTATGGAATTAAAAGTAAAAGAAGAATTTAAAAAGTTAATACCACCATTAACAAAAGAAGAATTTAAGCAATTAGAAGATAATTGTTTGGCAGAAGGTATTAGGGAGAAAATCCTTTTATGGGATGGGTTTATAATTGATGGACATAACCGATATGAAATTGCTACTAAATGGAGTTTAGATTTTGAAACAGAAAGCAATTTTTTTAAAGATGAAAGTGCGGTTAAGGAATGGATGATATTAAATCAATTTGGTAGAAGGAATTTAAGCAACTATCAAAGAAGTGTTTTGGCATTAGAACTTGAAGAAGTGTTTAGTAAGAAATCAAAAGAAAAAGAACATATTAGAAAGACTACTCGTCAGAAATCTGACGAGTCGTATCCTGAAGTTTCAACTAAAAAAGAACTTTCTAAAGTTGCTTCAGTTTCACACGATACAATAGCTAAAGTAAAAAAGATACAATCACAAGCAAGTGAAGATATAAAAGAAAAACTATCAATTGGGGAATTAAGCATAAACCAAGCATATCAAGATATTAAAAAAGAAGAAAAACAAGAAGCAAAAGATAATAAAAGGCAAGAAGCATCTGAAAGAATTAAAAATATTACAATATCTGAAAACATAAAACAAGGGGATAGTTTAGAAATTTTAAATTCTTTAGAAGATGGATGTATTGATATTATTGTAACAGACCCACCTTATGGAATAGAATATGTATCTAATAGAAGCATAGACAATAATGCTATAACTAAAAGAGGTTTGCTTAATGATGGTAAAGAAGAAGCATTTAAGCTACTTGATGACACTTGCAAAATATTATTAAATAAAACTTCAAAAGATGCACACCTGTATTTTTTTTGTAGTTGGTCTGTTTTTAGTGATTTTGAAGAAATTATAAGTAAATATTTTAAAATTAAAACACCTATTGTTTGGGATAAAGGAAACAAAGGAAGTGGAGATTTAGAATATGATTGGGGAAACCAAACTGAATTAATAATTTACTGCAATAAAGGTAAAAAATATGTAAATACAAGGCGAGGTAATATATTAGACATTCCAAGATTGCATAGTTCTAAAATGGTACATCCTACACAAAAACCATCAGAATTAATCAAAGAACTTTTAAAAGTATCTTACAACACTAATGATTTTGTTGTTGACCCTTTTATGGGTTCAGGAAGTACAATAAAAGCCTGTAATGAAATGAATATAAAATCTTTAGGCATTGAATTAGATAAGGAAATGTTTAACATTGCAAACGATTTTATTAATGGATAATATAAGATTTTTGGAAAATAAGTTTTTTTATGAAATTATAAAACATATTAAACTTGCATTACCAAATGTAGACTGTGCAACATTTAATCTTAGTACAGAAGAAGAAGATACAAAGCATTCCTTTGATATGGTTTGCAATGTAAATTTTAATATTTCTGTAAGGATTAGGAAAAATAAATATATAAAATATCCTGATATGACAATAAGAAGCAAAACAAAAAATGGTGGTAAAACTGAAATTGACAAAATAATAGAAGGAAAATCGCAAATTTATTTTTATGCTTTTATGAATACAGATGAAAACAAACTTAAAAAAATAAGAATTTTTAATGTTGATGCAATAAGAAAATTAACAAATAGCAAAAAGTATAGTGAAAGAAAAAATAATGATGGAAGCGAATTTTATACATATTTGTTTTCAGATATATTTAAAGAAAATGGAGCAATTTATAAATACAATTAGTATTTTTGTTCAATAGTTGCGGTCGAAACATAGGCAACTTAAAGGAATTTTAATAGACCCTTATAATGAAAGCAGCTTCGACCCTGTTGGATTTATGAGGGTTTTTTATTTTTAATTATATGGCACAAGACAAAAAAGGTTTTATCCTATATGCTGACCAAAAAGAATTATTTCAGCAGCTACCTGATGCAAAAGCAGGAGAATTGATTAAGCACATATTTCTCTATGTAAATGACGAGAATCCAATATCAGATGATTTGATAATCAATCTTGCATTTACTCCAATCAAGCAACAGTTAAAAAGGGATTTACTAAAGTTTGAAGAAGCAAAGAAACAACGCAGCGAAGCAGGTAAGCGTTCAGCGGCATTAAGAAAAGAGCAACGAAGTTCAACGAATCCAACGAGCGTTGAATCTCGTTCAACGAAATCAACAGTAACAGTAAATGATAAAGTAAAAGTAAATGTAAATGTAAAAGATACTGTTAAAGAAGAAGAGGATAATCGCCATCGCCAAATAAAAGAATTGTGTATTGATTATAAAAAAAATGATAGGGTGATCAATGCAGTTCTAAAAAATGGTCAACAATTAGCATTTAGCAAAGAAGATTTACTTGCAAAACTTGATGATTTTATTTTACATTTGGAATCCACAGGTGAAACAATTAAAATAAAAAAAGATTTTAATACACATTTCTTAAATTGGCTTCGTGTTAAAAAGAAAAAAAGTTTAGAAAAAGGAAGTAAACCAACTCCTGCGGAAAAGGTATTTGGGGAGTATTACGAGGAAGCAAACACAATCGCAAAACAATTAAATAACTTAACAATTTTGAAAGAACAAGAAAATAAAAAAATAGGATTATGAAGATATTAAATTTATATGCCTGTTTAGGAGGCAACAGATACAAGTGGGATGAAGTAGCAAAAGAAGCAGGAATTGAAATAGAAGTTACAGCTGTTGAATTGGATTCTGAAGCTGCGACATTATACCAAGATAGATTTCCAAACGACAAGGTAATAGTTGCCGATGCACACCAATATTTACTTGACCATTACAAAGAGTTTGATTTTATATGGAGTTCTCCACCTTGTCCAACACACAGCAGAATTAATATTAGCCAATATACAAGGGAAAGTTGGAAACCAAGATATCCTTCTATGAAATTATATGAAGAGATATTATTTTTGCAACACTATTTTAAAGGAAAGTATGTTGTCGAGAATGTAATACCATATTATGAACCTTTAATACCTGCAAAAAAGAGAGATAGGCATTTATATTGGAGTAATTTTAATTTACCTAATAAATTAAGTGATAGATGTAGAGGTAAAAATTTAACTAATATGCATATAAATGACTTATCAATTTATCACAACTTTGATTTTAATAAATACAATGGTAAACAATCAAAATTAAAAATGGCAAGAAACCTTGTAGATTATCAGGCAGGTAAAACTATATTTGAAACTGCATTAGGTATTATAACAAAAAAAGATATTAACCAACAAGAATTATTTTAAAAGATGAGCAAGATAAAAGAATCAGAGGACAAGGAACTAACACTTTACATTCTAAAGTCAGCAGTACAGGTTGGTATTAATGGTTCAATGGATGACCTAACTATGAACCTACTTGTAGATTTCATAAAAAACTACTATGGCAATTTAGAAATTAGTGAATATTCAAAAGCATTTGAACTATATGCTGCTCAGAAATTAGATTATAAGGAAAAACCATATAACAACTTTTCAACTGCATTCGTAGGACTTATACTAAACAGTTATAAAGAATGGCTTAGAAAGGATAATTTAAAGCCAAAGGCATATATTCCTGCAACGCATCAATTAGGCAATGACCTTGATCCAATAGTAGAAATGGAAAAGGCTTTTAAGTTTATTGAAAGGGTTTACAAAGAATCAAAAGAATTTCCGATAATAGCTAATTGGTCAGATGCGTTTTTATATGCCGAAGTGAATGGATTAATCAACCTTTCAGGAGAAGAAAAGCAGCAAATCAAGAAGGAAGTTGTTGAAGAAATCAAATTAAAGCAGGTTCAAAAGCGTTTGGAAACAGGAGTAAAAGGTTCAGTATCAGAATTTGATGATAAGAACGTAAAAGTTTTATGCAGAAAAAAATCATTAATGCGTTTATTTAGATAATATTTGTATATTTGTGTGGTCAATAAGACATAAAAATAATACAAGAACAAGATGAAAAACATTAGCACAGAATTACTTCACGAAATGAAAGATTTATTTTGGAAGAATAATAAAGAAAACGCATTAGGAGAAATACAACTCCCTTTGTTTTTTAATGAATTAATCACACGAATAAAAAGATAGTTATGAAAGCAGATTTAAGAATTGACCAAGATGATTTAAAATCACTTTTTGTTCACACAAGAGCAGCCTACGGAAATATGACTTTTTCCAATTGGTGTCAGGAATCAGAAGAAAGCTATATGACCTACTTTAACAACAAAGAGTTATTCAATAAAAGAAAGTATACTTATAGCCAATTTGTAAATGCTCAAATTTTAGCAATAGTTTAAATTTTAAAAAGATAGTTATGGATTATAAATTAATAACCAACGTTTACGTTGATGGAATTGACTCCAATGATTACCCTGATTTTGTTGATGCCTACATTTATTCAGCAGAATATGATGGCGAAGAAATGACAGATGAGCAATTGGATGAGTTAAACGAAAATTCAGAATTTGTACACGATTGTGTTTATAATCAACTTTACTAAGATGGCAGTTAGATTTGAAAATAAAGAATCCTTAGAAAGAGAACACAAGGCAGTATTGTTATTTTGCTGCATTTACGATTACACCTTTGAAAAGTTGGGTGACCACGATATTGATTTTAAAATCTACAAAGATGAAAAGTTAGTTTGTTACCTTGAGGTTAAAGGCAGGAATAAAACAATAGCTGAGGCATACCCATTACCGATTGCTATAAGGAAGCTGCATAATTTGGCAGATAAAAGAACAAAAGGGGTAATACTTTGGGATTGTTTAGATGGATTAATTTACGCAGATTATACAAAGTTAGAAGGAACTATAAAAGTTGGAGGAAGAAGTATACCAAGAAAAGGTGCAGCAAACGACATTGAACTAATGGCATACTATCAGAAAAGCGAAGACCTTCACGAATATAAGTTTAAATAGTATATTTGCAAAAATCCAATTATGAAAGTTCGCAAAAGGTTATATGATGCAGAAGCATTAGCATTAGGTTTAACTTTAAACAAGAAGTTACCAAGTGAACTGCAATCTCGTTATTACTTAGAGGAAGAAGTTTATAAAGATATACTAAGGAAAAGGATAGAACCAAATCCAAGAAAGTTTGTCAACACCCTAAACAAAATTGACAAAAACGGAAACGTAATTTCATCGGTTGAAAAGCTGCAAAGCGAAGCAATAGACATTCCTGATAATTTTGAAGTAATAAAAATATCTACTTCCAAGACCACAGGGCAACAATGGATACAGTACGCTGCAAAGCAGGAGAAAGAAGAAGTTAAAGACTTTGATTTTGAAGGCATCGTTAAGAAGCACATCAAAAGATTAGATAGGTTGGTTGTTCCAATAATAGATAAAGCAGCAGACTTTGATAGGCTTGTAATTTCTGATGTTCATATTGGAATGGAAACCAACAAGTATGATAATTCTATGTACGCAGTTAAATGGAACAAGGAAGAGGTTCTGAAGGACTGCACACGAATAGCTAAGGCAACTATAAAAGAAAGGCAAAGCAACTTCATAGTTGTTGACGATTATGGTGATTTGATGGATGGATTTGACGGAAAGACCACAAGGGGAGGTCACGAACTTCCTCAGAATATGACCAACGAGGAAGCATTTGATACTGCTGTTGAGTTTAAGATTAAACTTATTGAACCATTACTTGCTCATTATAGTAGAGTTGAGGTAAACAACATTTGCAACGATAACCATTCAGGAGCATTCGGATACTTCGTTAACAAAACAATGAAGCAGATTCTTGAGTTAAAATATGACAACGTCAAGGTAACAAACCACAGGAAGTTTATTAATCACTATTTTATTGGCAATATTTGCTTTGTTATATCTCACGGAAAGGATGATAAGAGTTTAAAGTTTGGCTTCAAACCACAGTTAAAACCTGACTCCATAGAAAAGATAGACCAATACTGCAAGAACAACAACATTTATAAAACTGCTGAACTTGTTATTTTCTGCAAAGGAGATTCGCACCAAGCACTATTTGATATGTGCAGTTCAGATGACTTCTATTATTTTAATTATCCTGCACTAAGTCCAAGCAGCCAATGGGTACAAAACAACTTTAAAAAAGGCAGAAGAGGTTTCTTTTTAGAATCTTACAAAGACTTAGATATTTATTTAAAACCTAAATTCATAAAATGAAAGACGATATTAAAACCTTTATCCACTATTTGGATAAGCTGAAAACAAGGAAAGAAATTTATTTTAAGTACTTTGAAAGTCCTGTAATTGTGACTGTAAAAGATAAAGAAGATGGGATTGATTACCTTGATAAATTTTATAAAAAAGAAATGGAAAGGCTTGATAATTTTAGAGCAGATTTAGACAGGTTCAAGAATGAGGTGTAAGAACTGCAAAGAAGTATTTGAACCGAAATGGTTTAATTGGAAGTTTTGTGATAAAGACCTTTGCCATAATTTAGGGGTGAAGGAACTTGTAAAGAAAGAACGAGAAAAGAAAGCAAAGCAGGAACGGAAGGAAACAAAGAAGGCGAAGGAAGCACTATTGACCCATAGGGATTATCTAAAGCTATTTCAGACTGTATTCAATACCTACATTAGAGAAAGGGATAAAGACCTTCCTTGCATATCTTGTGGAAAGAATAACGAGAAACAATTTCACGCAGGGCATTATCGGTCAGTTGGCAGTTGTCCTGAATTAAGATTTAATGAATTAAACGTATGGAGGCAATGTGCAACTTGCAACACTTACCTTCACGGAAACCTAATTGAATACAGGAAAGAGTTGATTAACCGAATAGGAGTTGATAAGGTAGAATGGCTTGAAGGTTATCAACCAAGCAATAAAATGCTGATACCTGAAATAAAAGAAAAGATTAAAGAATATAAAGCAAAGATAAACAGTTTAAAATAGTATATTTGTACGATGGAAAAAGAAAAGAAAGCACAACCAAATGTTGTATTAACGATGCCTGAGGCTGAGAAGAAAATAGCAAGGCAACGAAGTATTGAAATATATGACGATTACCGAAGTCTATCAAAGTACATTCGTGACTTGATAGCTTATGACGCTAAACACAAAATTCTGTAAATTTGTATGATGGTAGATGCAGATGTTCTCTTTGATTTATATCTTGAAAACACCATCTACTTTTATAACGACAAAGACGAAGAAATAGGATGCTTAGTGATACTGCACATAACACAACAGAATTGAAAGAAGAAGATTCAGAATATACATTTATCTATTGGAATTAATGTG
>JAOKCF010000018.1 GCA_028245195.1 Vicingaceae bacterium
GTTATCCAAAAGAGAAAATACAAAGTATTAACGCAACGTTATCTCATGTGGCTGAAACAGATCAAAATTATAAGGATGCCATTGGAGCAGCTAACAAGCTAATGATTGAGGAGAAGTGGGAAGAAGCGAAAGTAAAGTATAACGAAGCTTTAACTCTTAAACCAGATCAAGAATTTCCAAAGGAGAAAATTAAAGAAATTGATGGGCGTTTAGCTGAACTTGCTGTAGAACAAGAAGAAATACGTTTACAAAATGACAAAAATGCTGAGACGGAAGAGAATTTTAGTGCTGCCATAGCAGAAGCAGATAAATTGTTTGATGCTGAAAAATTTGAAGAGGCAATGCCCAAATACGAATCTGCACTTGTCATTAAGGAAGAACAGTATCCTAAAGATAAAATAAAAGAGATCGGGTTAAAACTGTCATCCCGAGCAGAGCAGGAAGCGGCAGCGGCAGCTCAATTAAAAATTGACACCGAATACGATGCCCTGATCTTAGCTGCTGACGGTTTATTTGAATCGAACGAATTCGGGAAGGCAAAAGCCAAATACACAGCTGCTTTAGCCGTAAAAGACGAACAATACCCTAAAGATAAAATTGCTGAAGTAGATGCAGCTTTAATAGCTTTGGCAGGAGAAGAAGCGGCCAAAGTAGCTGCAGCAGCTCAAGCTCAAGCTGAAGTTGATTCTAAATACGATGCATTGGTTGCTGAAGCGGATGAGTTGTTCAAGAGTGATAAGTTTAAAAATGCCAAATCGAAGTATATAGCTTCAATAGCAGTAAAGGACGAACAATACCCTAAAGACAAAATAGTTGAAGCCGATGCAAAACTTTTAGCTTTAGCTGGAGAAGAAACGGCTAAAGCTGCTGCCGCGGCACAAGCTAAAATTAATGCTGAATATGACGCGTTAATCGCTGAAGCGGATGCTTCCTTTGATCAAAAGGATTATATACAAGCAAAGGGGAGTTATGAAGCAGCTTTGTCGTTAAAAGAAGAGCAATACCCAAAAAATCAAATTAAAAAAATAGCAACGGCTGATGCATCTCTAGCAAATGCAGCTAAACTCAATCAAGATTATTTGTCTGCACTTGAAAAAGGAGATAAATTACTGGTATCAAACGACTTAGAAAATGCATTAAAATCTTTTCAAGTGGCACAGAACTTCAAACCTGAGGAATCTTATCCTCCGCAAAAAATTGCGGAAATTGATGGATTAATTACTCAGAGAGCTGCAGTCAATGAGGCAGCGCAAGCAGAATTAAATTCAACATATGACGCTTTTGTGCAAGCAGGGCAAACTGCAATGGATGCCAAAGAATGGAAAAAGGCAACTTCTAATTATGAACAGGCCAAAAAGACCTTACCTAATAAAGAGTTGCCTGCTACAAAAATTCAAGAGATTATAGATATTCAAAAGACCTTAGCTGCAAAGGAAGAAGAAATTAGACTACGGAAGGAGCAAGTTGCCTCAAACGAAAGTTCATACCAAACAGCAATTGCTAATGCCGATAAGTACTTTAGAGATAAAAATTACAACGATGCTGAGAATGAATATCGATTGGCACTGGGGTTAAAAAGCACAGAGGCATACCCTCAGGAACAAATGGACAAGATAAAGTCGATTTTGAATAAAAAAAATGCTGCGAAATTAGCTGAGCAAAATACCAAGAAAGCAGCAAAGCAAAATGAGCAACGTTATCAAGATTTAATTACTCAAGGTGACAATAATTTTAAGTCAGAGGCCTACCAAAATGCAAAAAGTAATTTTGAAAATGCACTAAGAATAAAACATGATGAAACATACCCTAAGTCACAAATTGGCTTGTTAAACGTGCTATTAAAGGAGCAAGAGTTAGCGGAAGAAGAGAGGAGAGAGGCTTTGGATAAGCCTATAGCAATTCAAACGGGACCGAAGTCAACAATAACGACTAATGCCGAAGAAGAAATAGAACGTATATACAATGAGTTGTGGGCAAAACAAAACAGTGAGAAAAATGCAACAATAGTGGAGAAAGAAGAAGTTTTAGCGAAAATAAGGCAGGAAAATTTAGAGAAGGAGGAATCAAGGAGACAAAATGCTATGGAGCGATTAGAAGAAATTAGTGTGAGCCTGAAGGATCAGTTTGAAATTAGTTCAGAGATGAATCTGCAGAACTATGAAGTCGTTAAAGAACAAGGAAGTGACATTCAAAATACAAGTGAGGAGCGTGTTAAAGCATCAGAACGGAAACGAGAAGGAAACATGCTTGATCAATACCTTTTATCTGAAAGTATTGCATTGTATAACAAGGAGCGTCTTGAGGAAACCGTTGAGGGAAAGAAAGAAATGGTGGAGAACGAATACAACGAGGTGAATCAATCATTACAAAACAGAGATAAAAAACAAGAAAAATATATTTTAGATACTCAGAAAAAATTTGAAGATTTTGAAAATCGATTAATGTCATTTCATCAAGCCAGAAGCACTGAATTTTACCCCAAGAATTACGAAGAAATTTTAGCAGATAAAGAAGATTTTGATGAAAAAACAACGGATGACAAGAAATCTTCTGAAAACCGAAGATTAGATTATCAATCCAAAGCAGATCAAAAATCAACTGAACTCAAGCAATTTGCTGGGAAAAATGCGGAAAGCTTTAAGGAGAACCAATTAGAAATTGAAACGTTGGAAGAAGAATTAGCTGAGCAGACAAACGAGCTAGAAAAGGAATCGGAAATACGAAGAAAGAAAAATGAGGATGAAGAGTTCTATAGAGGCGAGAAGAAGGATCGTCAAGACCAATCTGCTGCAGATTATCCGCAAGGTGTAACGGAAAAGGTGATTGAGAACCAAAATAATAGTACCACCATAAGAAGAATTGCAGTAGAAGGGACTCAAACAGATATTTACGAAAAAACCCTTTACAAATGGGGTGGCATTTTCTACACCAAGAATGGAACAAATATTACAGAAGATATTTGGGATAAAGAAAGTAGATAAGCGTTTCATGAAAAGTTCAGCATTTATCTTCTGTTGCATGATGCTACTAGCGTGCAATGACTCAAAACTTGATGATTCTATACACGATTCAATTCAAGGAAGTTCTCTGAGTCATTTTTCAATAAAAGATTCAGTTGGCATTACTATCATTGAAATTTTTGAACCCTTCCTGCATTCCTCCAAAACAGAGCGTTATGTACTTTACCCTAAATTGGAAGGAAAACCCAAAGGGATTAAAGCAGATATTTTTATTGGATTACCCATAGAAAGAATAGGGATTAATTCTACGACTCATTTAGGCTATTTAAAAGAACTAAACAAACACGATAAAATTACTGCAGTGAGCAATACTTCACTGTTTTATGATGAAGATTTTCAAAAAAGTATACAGGAAGGGAAAGTAACAGAATTAGGAAGTAGATCCTTAAATACAGAGTTGGTTATTGAAAGCGATTTGGACGTGTTGTTTACGTTCGCCATTGATGCGGCATCTTATAACGAAATTGAACGGCTTCGTACGCTCGGACAACCGGTAGTATTAATATCTGAATTTATGGAATCGGACCCTCTCAAAAAAGCTCAATGGCTAAAGGTGTTTGCTGCCTTTTTTGATGATTCTACTAAACGAAATGCGAATTCACACCTTCAAATGATTCAACAGAGATACGACTCAATTAAAAATCAATCTATGCTATATTCATTTCTTCCAAAAGTAGCTATTGGACTGCCTTGGAAAGGAAGTTGGTATGTAAGTGGAGGAGAGTCTTATCAGGCCAAACTTATACATGACGCTTCAGCTTCTTATATCTGGAATGACTATCTACAAAGCGCAAGCGTGCCATTGAATATTGAAACCGCTATTAGTAGAAGTATGCAAGCTGACTTTTGGATTAATCCTGGTCGTTTAGCTTCTAAAGGCGATTTAAGTAATAGCAATATCGTTTTTGAACAGTTTTCCTCATTTAGAAATCAGAATATTTATACAAATTACAAAAGGTCGAATAAATTTGGAGGGAATGATTATTGGGAAATGGGAGTTGTTAGGCCGGATTTGATCTTAAGTGATTTGGTTTCTATTTTTCACAATCATGCAAACGATAGTCTCATTTTTTACAAAAGTATTTTTGAATGAGTAGGTGGGGTATATTGATCATACTTAGTATCACGATGCTAATTTTGGCTGTGCTTGATATACTCAGCGGAAGTGTAAATGTGCCATTTATTGAATTTAAACATTGGTTATCAGGTGGCGAAACCTCAGATGTATTTAATTTCATTGTTATACAATCGAGGATACCCAAAGCACTAACTGCAATCTTATGCGGAGCAGCCCTTTCTCTAGCTGGTTTATTAATGCAAACATTATTTCGAAATCCACTTGCAGGTCCATACTTATTAGGTATTAGTTCTGGAGCGGGTTTAGGAGTGGCTCTGCTAATTATGGGTGCAGGTTTCATGGGCTTTGCCGTAGCATCTGGATCTGCGATTAATGTTGCAGCCATAATTGGTGCCTTAGTTATGATGTTAATTCTTTTAGCTGTTTCATTCAAAATTAAAGATGTCATGACCTTACTCATCTTTGGAGTAATGACGGGCTCTATAGCAACAGCTATAATTGGTTTAATTGAATTTTTTACATCTGATTTTCAATTAAAATCCTTCATCATTTGGACGTTAGGAAGTTTGTCATCGGTTTCTTACTTCGAGCTATTCATACTAAACGTAAGTTTAGTTTTGTCTGCTTTTTATGCACTTTACAATTACAAAGGGCTTAATGCCGTTCTAGTTAGCGAAGATTTTGCAAAAATGTTAGGTATAAAGGTACTTTATGTGAGGTTAAGCATCGTGCTTATAACAGGAGTTCTAGCAGGACTTACTACTGCTTTCTGCGGTCCGATTGGTTTTATTGGAATCATTATTCCTCACTTGAGCAGATTGATATTAAAATCAAACGACCACCTCGTTTTGATTCCAACTTGTATTCTTTTAGGGGCAAATGTGTTATTATTAGGTGATATTTTATCGCATATTCCCACCGATGGAACGAGTTTGCCAATTAATTCAATCACTTCAATCTTAGGAATACCGATTATACTTTGGATTCTTTTTGGAAAGAAAAACATAAGTCAATCATTTTGAGTTCTATAATTTTACATATCGACAATATTTCTGTAGCTTATTCTAAGCGAATTGATATACTTTCTGAGGTAAGTTTAAGTCTTCAATCAAATCAAATTGTTGCACTTATTGGAGAAAACGGAGCGGGGAAGTCAACATTACTAAAAAGTATATGTGGTTTGATAGCTATTTCTCAAGGATCTATAAAACTGTTTGGCAAGGATCTTAAAGAGTGGAAATCATCGAGTTTAGCTCAAAAAATTGCCTATGTTAGTTCTAGTGAAAATGTTCAATCTATCATTACAATGGAGGACTTCGTTGGTTTTGGAAGATATCCCTACACCAGTTGGCTGATTAACCAAACGAAAGAGGATTTGGATTGTATTGAAGTTGCACTCAAGTCGTGCAAAATCGAGTATTTAAGGGGTAAAACTATGGCTCAATTAAGTGATGGAGAGCGTCAGAAGGTTTATTTAGCAAGAGCAATCGCTCAAAATTCAGATTTAATTGTTTTAGACGAGCCCACAACTCATTTAGATGTTAAAAGTTCCAATACCATGTTTCATCTAATTCAAACTCAAAAAGAGTCGGGCAGGGCAGTGTTGTTCTCCTCTCATCAAATAGAAAAGGCGCTAACAATCGCTGATAAGGTATGGGTTGTTGATTGTGGAAGGATAATTGAAACTACTCCAAAAGAATTTTACGAAAATGAGCAGTTGAAAAATCTCATTTTTGGAGTGTAAATTATCTCTTTTGTTTTGTCCCAAGGCGCTTCGTACGTCTTCTCATCTCTCGCTTGTATTGCCGTTTTTGCTTTTTTTCTATCCGTTTATACCCTTCACGAATATCTTTACTTGGTGAACCACCAACAATCTTTCCATTTCTACCATTAACATCTTCAACACCTTTAAAAACAGCGCAAGAACAAGTAAGGGAAATAATAAAGACAACAAACGCGAGTTTCTTAATCATACTCTTGCTGTAATATTTCAATATCAATAATTAATTGATCTACAGATTTTGAGGAGGTACCATCATAGAATCCTCTAATTCTTTTTTCCTTGTCTACCAAAACAAAATTCTCGGTATGTATAAAATCATTTGGCCCGCCATCACCTTCTGTAACAGCAGCAAAGTAGCTTTTCCGGGCTAAGTCATAAATTAATTTCTTATCACCTGTAACAAATATCCATTTATCAGGGTTTGCTTCATACAAATTAGCGTATTCCTTCAATACGGGCACGGAGTCAACTTCAGGTTGAACGGTGTGCGAAAGAATTTTAAAATCTTCGTCGTCCATAAATTCCTTTTGTACTCGTTGCATTTCAGCACTCATACTCGGACAAATGGTTGGACACGTGGTAAAGAAGAAATCTATAACGTAATAATAACCATCGAAGTCCTTATTGGTTATTACTTGACCATCTTGATTGACTAATTTGAATTCTGCAATTCGATGGCCTTTTGTAACGTTTTGTTTGGATTCATCTACCAATTCAGGATTAATCATGGTAGGAGAGTAGATTGACAAGAGTCTATCTTCTTTAATCATCTTATAAGCGAATCCAATTCCAATACATAATATTACAGCAGGAATAATGAGGGCTAAATTATTTTTTATTTGCATTGTCCCTATCTTCAATAAAATATTCTAGAATTTTCTCCAACGATTCTATGCTCATTTTTTTAGAAAGTATCTTTTTGTCTTTGTCTAATAAATAAGTCTGTGGGGTACTGTAAACATCGTACAGTGTTCTAAAATTACTTTGAAAGGTTTCTCCATCAGAACCGTTTATAAAATTCAATCCGTGCTTTTTAATAAACTTGATCCATTCCTCATTTTCGAACTCATTACCAACTGCAAAAACTTCTACTCCTTTATCTTTCATTTTGTCATATAAGTTTTTGAGCTGTGGTGTAGATGTTTTACAATGGCCACACTCAGGAGACCAGATGTAAACCACCGTAAAATCCGCATCAATAGAGTAAAGTTCTAAGAATTCTTTTTGAGCGGTATCTTTAACTACAATGTTAGGGGCTTTTTTACCAATTAAAAGAGGGTCTAGCGCATTTGCTCTCTCTCTCAATTTTTCCAATTGTTTGTCGGTGAACCATTCTTTAGCCTCTCCTTTCATGAAGTAATTCTTTGCTAAGTGAACAAAAACAGCATCCATTCCCATACTTTCTGAACGCTCGAAATAAGAAGTAAAATGCGTTAATGCATACTTAAACATATCAGGGTTTTGCTTTGCATTATTTAGAATGTAGTCAACAGATGTAATAAACGAATCTGGCTCAGGAACAGTTAGTTTATTTACATAGAATACGATTTTATCATGAAAAGTGGTTGTACGCAATAATCTTCCATCTGTAAAATCATAATTATCAAAGTAATGAGCTTTGAAGTAACGGAAAGCAAAAGTGCTATCTATTGTGCCGTCTTCATTTTTTGGAGATTCAGGAACATTGGGATACTCGACTGCATATATAAAATTACTCGTAAAAGTAGCCTTGTGTTTAGCATGGAAATTTGCAATGTAGCTTTTAACTTCGGTATCTAGATTTTTTAAAGCAACTTCTGCATCCTTCTTTTCTCGATCAGTTCCTGATGTTTTCTTTGCTGTTAATTTCTTAGCCGTCGCCTGTCTCTCATTTAAAAACGCTAAGTATTCGTAAAATATTTTTGTTTCTTCACTGCCTTTGACCTTCATATTTAATATCGTGTACGCTGTGTCCGTCTTAATTGATATGTTTTGATTGTCAAGCATAAAATCAAACCACTTTCGTTGTCCAATAATTAGGGAATACATTCCATACTCTAACGTATCAGAACCACTAAAGGTCATTTGTCCTAGACCGTTCATCTTTGTAGTATCCCTATAATATTGACCCTTACCATAATAATACGCAAGATAAGCTGTAGAGTCAGTTAATCCATCAAGGGTTATGTTTATAGAATATCCTTTTTGTGCTCTCACTTTATTTCCAATGCTTAGGATTGAAATCAACACAAGTAAATAAGTTACTTTTTTCATAAAAAAATGCTTTCAACAAAAATACAATCTTAGGTCTGAATTGTGCTGTTAACGCCTGTTAATTGATAATTACTTTTCAAATTAGTGCAAAAAAGTATAGGCAGTGAATAAATACGGTCGTACATTTAAAATATGGAAACCTTAATTTGGACTTTTCTTATTTTAATTGTTCTGGGAGGTCTTGTAGCTGGGGTTTTGTTAACGTTTTATTTCCTGCAAGAGAAGATCATTTTTTCACCCATTAAACTCTCCAAAGATTATCACTACCCTTTTGAAAATGAGTTTGAAGAACGATTCTATGAAGTAGATACAGGAATTTCTCTCAATTGTCTTCTTTTTAAGGCAAAAAATTCAAAAGGATTAATTTTTTACATCCATGGCAATGCCGACAATTTGAGGTATTGGGGAGATTTGGCTCCCTTTTTTGTCAATTTAGACTACGATGTTTTTATGTTTGATTTTAGGGGTTTTGGAAAGAGTGACGGAAAAATTAATGGAGAACGTTTGTTGCAGCGAGATACAAAACGACTATATCGAATCATGCTCAATGAATACGATACATCAAAAATTCATATCTACGGGTTTTCCTTAGGGACGGGAATTGCTGCAAGGTTAGCAAGCAACCAAGCTTGCGCCAACTTATTTTTAGAAGCACCTTATTTTAACTTTGTATCATTAATTAATTACCACAAGGCATATTTGCCTGCTAGCTGGATTTCTAAATACTATTTTCGGACAAATCGGCACTTGAAAAATGTACAAGTTCCAATTTACGTTTTTCATGGAACTGAAGATCGAAAGGTACCCTTTTACTTAGGCCAGCGTTTAAAAGATGTACACCAAGCTATTAATTTTTATAAGGTAGAAGGAGCCACACACAACGAGATGCAGGATAGGGAACTATTCAAAACGGAAATGAAAAGAATTCTTACTTAAACTAATTGAGTTTTAAACTCCGAAGTAAAGTGGAAGTCAATATCAGGATAATTTTGTTTTGTTATTTGGAGAATACCAGCAGTTTGAGCCAAAAAGACTAAGTTTTGGTCTTTATCGTTAACGATGTAGTTAGATTTTAATCGTGTGAACTCGTCAAGCTGTTCTTTATTTTCTGACGTAAACCAACAAGCCTTGTAGAAATTTAACGGTGAAAAAGTACAAGACGCACCATATTCGTGCTGTAAACGATATTGAATTACTTCAAATTGAAGTTCCCCTACGGTACCGATATACTTTTTATTTCCCATACGTGCTGTAAAAAGTTGAGCAACTCCTTCTTCAGTTAATTGATGAATTCCCTTTTCTAACTGTTTCGATTTCATCGGGTCGTTATTGATTACTTCCTTAAAAATCTCAGGTGAAAAGCTAGGAATACCTTTAAACGTGAAGTTGTTTCCTTCAGTTAATGTATCGCCAATCTTAAAATTTCCAGTATCGTACAAACCAATAACGTCTCCAGGGTAGGCATCGTCAATAACGCTTTTATCTTTTGCCATAAAGGAGGTAGGGTTACTAAATCGAAGTCCTTTATTTAACCTTACATGGTGGAAAAACTTATTACGTTCAAACTTTCCACTGCACACTCGCAAGAATGCAATTCTGTCTCTGTGTTTTGGATCTAAGTTGGCATGAATTTTAAAAACAAAGCCACTAAACTTGGTTCGTTCCGGGTTGATTTTTCCTTCGTTCGTTTCGCGAGCTCTAGGAGTAGGGGCTATCTCAATAAATTGATCTAGCATTTCTTGAATACCAAAGTTGTTCACTGCAGAGCCAAAAAATACAGGAGCTATTTCTCCTCTTAAATAAGCCTCGTTATCCAAATGGTCGTAAACTCCTTCTACTAGCTCAACATCTTCTCGTAATTGGTCTGCTTGAATTCCAATAATTTGATCTAGCTTTGGATCGTTTAGGCTGTTAATTTTTGTTACATCTTTTGAAATATTGGTTTTAGAGGATTCAAATAAGTTTAAACTTGAGTCTCCAAGATTGTAAACTCCTTTAAAAGTAGCTCCAATTCCAATTGGCCAAGTCATTGGGCGAACTTTGATGTTGAGTTTCTCTTCTAGTTCATCTAACAATTCAAATCCGTCTCGACCTTCCAAGTCCATTTT
>JAOKCF010000019.1 GCA_028245195.1 Vicingaceae bacterium
ATTGCCTGCCTGGCGCTTTAACTTTTTTCCTACTATAAATTCCGGTTCGGTGGTGAACGATATTGGAACCTTTAGTGTGACTGTTGCCGCCTTCTTAACATTCGGTTTGGTTCAATGGTGGGCAAGTTGGTACCCGGGAGCTGAACCCGGCGGCGGAGGTTATATTGCACAGCGAATGATGAGTGCTAAGGATGAAAAGAATGCCATTTATGCCACCCTTTTCTTTCAGGTTGCACATTACTGTTTGCGCCCTTGGCCTTGGATTATTGTTGGTTTGTGTGCTTTGGTTTTATATCCTGAATTACCAATAGAAGATGCCGGACAAGGATTTGTAATGGCAATGAAAGATCACCTACCTACAGGACTAAAAGGTCTGTTACTTGTCGCATTTTTATCTGCCTACATGAGTACCATTTCAACCCAATTAAATTGGGGGGCAAGTTACTTAACGAACGACTTATACAAACGCTTTATAAAGCCAAAAAGAGAAAACGAAACAATGGAGGCAGAACAAAAGGATTATGTTCAAAAGGCACGAATATTCACCGTATTAATTATGTTATTAGCGTTGTTTGCAACCACACAAATTTCAAGTATAGACGCTGCCGCAAAGTTCTTGATTGAGTGTGGTGCTGGGCTTGGTATGGTACTAATTTTACGTTGGTATTGGTGGAGAATTAATGCGTGGAGTGAAATTGTGGCAAGTATTGCTCCCTTTGTAGGTTACATTTTAGCCAATTATGTTATTGAATTGGAAAACCCGTTTAACTTCTTATTTACAGTTGGTTTTAGTACAGCGTGTTGGTTAATAGCAACTTTCATAACTCCACAAACTGATGAAGAAAGATTAATTCGCTTTTATGAGAGAGTAAAACCTGACGGAGGATGGAAAAAATACAGGAACCCAAATGAATCTAAATCTAAATTAGCCCCCCTTTTTATTAGTTGGATTAGCTCAATTGTTATGGTATATTGCATACTTTTTGGCATAGGCGATTTTATATTTCAGAATTACGAACACGCGGGTATAGAATTCATATTAGCAGTAATTTCATTTTTATTACTAAGAATTCAAATGAAAAGAACTCGGATTTTTGAGATTTAATTATTTTGAAACTCCCAATAAAAATTATAATACTCATTTACAGCACTAAAATGTTAAAAACAAGCTTAATTAATTCACAAACTATCCTTAAAATATAGACGTAATTGCATTCGTCGCATTTTTCATAGTGGGTTGTGCCAAAGAATCCAAAAGAGGAAACAAAGAAGACGGGAAAAAAGGGGAAAAAAATGAGAAAGACGCAAACCTGATGAAAATCAACGGTAAAGTTTTAGTGTACCATCTCCCATCCAAACTGCTTTCTTATTAAAGCATTCAGGTGATGCATTTTCTTATGAAATGTTAAGTCCAACTAGCAATGCTTCCAACCTTTCTAATTCTGCTAGAAAAGCGCTGAATGCAGGATTTTATGAAGCTGACATGGGTTGTGCCCAGATTTATGACCAAACTCAAGATGCTATTTCTTATATGGCAATTACAAAGCAACTTTCTGCTGAACTTGGTATGACAAACATTTTTGACGAAACAATGATTACGCGTTTTGAAGCGAATCTTGGTAATCAAGATTCACTTTTAGCTCTAGTATCCGATGCATTTAAATCTGCAGACAGCTACTTAAAAAACAACGAGCAAAATGACTTAAGTGTGCTAATTTTAGCAGGTGGATGGATTGAAACATTACACTTTGCTAATAACAATGTTAAAATCAACGACGACCAAAATATCAAGAACAGAATTGAAGAGCAGAAAAATAACTCTTAAGAACTTAATCAACCTCATGCATACATATCATTATAAAACATCAGTTGGTGAAGTTATTAATCAATTGAATGAGCTGAATGATATATATGATGGTATCGAATTCAATTACCAGTATAAAATGGCTTCTACTGATTAAGAAACAAAAACTACTACAATCAATAGCACTTCTAAGGTCGAAATGAGTCCAGAATTATTAGCTGACATTTCATCAAAAGTTGAAGCAATTAGATTAAGTATTTTAAAATAATACCTTAATGAAAAAAATCATTTTTAAATTTTCCCTTTTCGTAGCGCTTTTTGTTTCATTTGCGGTCAAGTAAATGCAAAATGTGATACTATTGCAAATGTCTGTAATGCCAACTTCTCGAAAGAATTTCTTTCAGATTGACAAGAATATCGAGCATTGTTGTTCGATGATCAAACGGCAAAGTTTCATTTGACATCATAAGGTCAAAGCTTCTATCGATTTGGTGCATGCAGCGGCCTTGCTTCAGGTAATCTAATTTTTAGAGTTTACGATGAAGAGCGAAATGAAATATTTATTAGCTCTGATCATGGAAAAACGCCGTATTTGGATTTTGATGTAAATTACACACTCGATGTAATTGTTGAAGGAAATCTAAACCTCGATGAAGTTGAATCTGGTTGTGCCGTTTTATTAGTAGGGATTAAACCTTAACGCAAAAAACATTTAAGTTAGAAAGCAGGAAGTTAAACATCCTGCTTTCTTTTTGTTATTTTCATGCTTCAATTGACAGACTAACCAAGCTAATACTATGAGTGAAAAAATTTTAAAAGCCCTCATGCAATTATTTGCCATTGTGGCAAATGTTGGAAGAGATGATTCAAATACAAAAGACTTTGTATCTCAATTTCTTAACGAACAATTAAACCAAGAGTTAGTAAATGAATACTTGCTGGTCTATGATCATTACTATAATGAACAAAACAAGAAACGAGAAGGCGCTAAGGCTAAGAAAAGAACATCTCTTAACTCTGTAAAAATTCTTAAAATTTGTGCTGAGATTAACAAAGAGCTCACTCAAAAGCAAAAAATCTATGTTTTAGTACAGTTATTGGAATTCATTTTCTTGAACAATAACGATACTGATCAAGCCATTGAGTTTGTAGAGACCGTTTCTGACTCTTTCAACATTAGTAAAGACGAATATGTACAAATCAAAGATTTTATAATTGTAGCTAAAGAAGAACTACCCAAAACAGAGAATGTACTTCTCATTAACAACCACGATAAAACAGCTGGTGAACACAAACACATCAAAGCTGAAAGCATTGATGGGGAAGTCCGAATATTGAATATTAATAGTGTTAAGATGTTCTTTCTGAAGTATTTCGGAAATACTGAATTACAACTAAATAGCCAATTGATTAAACCAGTTAAAACCTATGTTTTAACACAAGGCTCTTCGCTAAGAGGTTCAAAGGTTTCCCCTATTTACTATAGCGATATCATCACTAGTTTTCTGAGTGATTTAGACATAGAAAAAACCACCTTCACGGTTGATAATATTACGTACAAGTTTAAAAATGGAAACATTGGCTTGCACCCAATGAATTATGAAGAAGAGTCTGGAAATTTAATTGGGATTATGGGTGCTAGTGGCGCCGGTAAGTCAACCTTATTAAATGTGCTTAACGGTAATTATAAACCATCTACAGGTGCCGTAAAGATCAATGGGTTCGACATACATGATCCTGAGAACAAGGATAAAATTGAAGGAGTTATTGGTTATGTCTCACAAGACGACTTACTTATTGAGGAACTTACTGTTTTTCAAAATATTTTTTACAATGCCAAATTGTGTTTTGGTGATTTATCAGACAGGCAAATAGTTAAATTGACCTTCAAAGTACTCAACAGTTTAGGGCTTTGGGAAACTAGAAACTTGAAAGTTGGTAGCCCACTAGAAAAAACCATTAGTGGTGGTCAGCGAAAAAGAGTAAACATAGCTCTTGAATTAATTCGTGAGCCTTCCATCATGTTTGTTGATGAGCCTACATCGGGTCTATCTTCTAGAGATTCTGAAAACATCATGGATTTGTTGAAAGAATTAACACTTCGAGGTAAATTAATCTTCGTTGTAATTCATCAACCTTCTTCTGACATTTTTAAAATGTTTGACAAGTTGATCATTCTGGATACTGGCGGATATTTAATTTATAATGGAAACCCTGTTGAAGGTGTTGTTTACTTCAAAGAACAAATGAGCCAAGCAAATGCTGCAGAAAGTGAGTGCTACAATTGCGGTAATGTTACCCCAGAGCAAATTTTTAACATTATTGAATCTAAGATATTAGATGAATATGGAAACCAAACAGAAAAACGGAGAGTTACTCCCAATGTTTGGTATAGAGCATACAATGATAACTTAAAGAACAACCAAGCTCACATAAAATCTGAAGTAAACGAAGCTCCTAAAAAGAGTCTCAAAATACCAAATGCGTTCAAGCAATTCAAAGTATTTATTCTAAGAGATGTACTTTCTAAATTAACCAACAAACAATACATGTTGATTAATTTTTTAGAAGCTCCAGTATTGGCTTTTATCTTGTCCTTTATTATTCGTTACTCCAATGAATACCAAGCAGATAATACAGGTTATATTTTTCGTTTAAATGAAAATTTCACAGCCTACATTTTCATTAGTGTAATTGTCGCACTCTTTTTAGGTTTAACCGTTGCGGCAGAAGAAATTATTCGCGACAGAAAAATATTGAAGCGAGAAAAGTTCTTGAACTTAAGTAAGGGCAGTTACTTGTTCTCCAAAATCTACATCATGTTTGCGGTATCGGCAATTCAAATCATGTCATTTGTGTTGGTAGGTAACTCTATTTTAGGCATTCAAGGTATGTACCTAGAGTATTGGTTCATTTTGTTCTCTGCCGCATGTTTTGCTAACATCTTAGGCCTCAACATCTCCTCTACTTTTGATTCAGCGGTGACCATTTACATTCTAATTCCATTTTTGGTTATTCCGCAATTAATGCTAAGTGGTGTTATTGTAAAGTTTGAAAAGTTAAACCCAACCATTACCATACAAGACAAGGTGCCTTTTGTAGGAGAAATTATGGTTTCAAAATGGGCATTTGAAGCTTTGGCAGTGAAACAGTTTAAGGACAATAAGTTCAATCAAAACTTTTTTTACATAGACAAAGACATTAAAACCACTAGCTACCGCAAAAACTTCTGGTTAAGTCGATTAAAAGATCGTTCAAACTTTATAAAACGATCATATACCAACGAAGAAAAGCAGGAAAACATAGCGAACGGGATAAAATTGCTGTACAACGAGATTAGTAAAGAGAACGCTAAAAACCAAGAAGTTCAGTTTGAAAACATAGAGGCTCTAAATAACGGAATTCCGACTAAAGAAGTATTAGGTGAGATGGATGAATACCTTGCGGACTTGAATCGTTATTACATTAAAAAGTACAACGAATACAACGACGAAAAAGATCAGTTACTATTAGAAATGAATGACTCTCCTGAAAAGAAGGCTGAGTTTATTAAGCTTAAGGATACTTATGCCAACGAATCGTTAGAGGACTTAATGACCAATAAAAACGATTTAAATAAGATCATTGAATGGGAAAATGAATTGATTCAACGAGCAGACCCTGTTTATAAAGATCCTGACGGTTTCCGATCACACTATTTGGCCTCTTCAAAGAAGTTATTTGGTAGTTACATTACCACGTTCTCTGCCAACCTAATGGTGATTTGGGGCTTTAGTATTTTCCTAGCCATAACACTCTATTACGATGCGTTGAGAAAACTTTTGGACAGCTTTGGAAAGTTATTTAAGAAGAAAAAGTACTGAATTTAAAATAGGGATAAGACGCACTAATGCATCTTATCCAATTGTTGTGCTTAATTAAATAAAAAAATGGGAAATTCCGATTATTTTAATGTTCATTGGTTAACCAGGCGATCGCTTCCCTTATAAAATTGAAGAATTGGGCGGTTTGAGCTTAATTATTTAACAGAAAAGACTACAACTTATAGACCATTCCTTCCTCAGCCACATCAGTATTTTTAAATACCATACGCGCCTCTTGCAAAAAGCCATCATTGTTTTTATAGCGGTTAGAGAAATGCCCCATTATAAGTTGCTTGGCATTGGCCTTCTCTGCAATGGTTGCCGCATCTTTCGCTGTTGAATGAAAGGTTTTTTTAGCTCGTTCTCGCTCACTTTCCAAAAAAGTAGCTTCGTGGTACAGTAAGTCAACTTCCTGAATGAAAGGTATTAATTTCTCATAATAAGCAGTATCAGAACAAAACGCGTAAGCTTTTGGCTTGGGAGGATCCATCGTTAATTCTGAATTTTTTACAACTACTCCTTCATCACTTCGAAAGTCTTGACCTTCGGCAATACTTTTTCGAGCATAAACAGGTATGTTATGTTCTGCCAACTTTTGGCCGTCTAACTTTCGCAGTCTCATCTTCTCTTGAAAGTGAAACCCGTAACAAGGTATGCGGTGTCTTAAAGGCAATGAAGTAACAATAACTTTTGAATCTTCATACAGCACCTCGCCTGCTTTTTTAATGGTATGAAAAACCATGTTGAAGGATAGATGACTTCCGGCGTTTCGAAATTGGATCTCAACAATTTCATCTAAGTCTTTTGGTCCAAAAATGTGCAACTCTGCCCTACGACCTAAAAGGTGCATGGTAGATAAAAGACCAACTAAACCAAAGAAATGATCTCCATGTAAATGAGAAATAAACACCTGATTTATTTGCTGAATCTTAACCTTATTCTTGCGCAATTGAACCTGTGTGCCTTCTCCACAGTCTACTAGAAAGAGTTGATTTCCACAACTAACTACTTGTGATGTTTGATTTGCTGAAATGGTAGGAAGTGCAGAACCGCTGCCTAAAATAAGTACTTCTAAAGACATTAATTTAGTTGATCTCCACCTTCACATAAACCTTTCTCTAATTCATCCATAAAAATGAAATCAACAGCTTCGTTAAAGCTTGGCGTGATGTTGAGCACACTGGTCAACTGAGAAATATCCATTAATTTGGAAACTGCAGGCTGCAAGCCACAAACAACGAGACAACCTTCATTATCTTTGCTAATTCGGTTGGCTACCAAAATAACACTTAAGCCTGAAGAATCGCAATAACTGCATTTTGATAGGTCAAAAATGACGTTTTTCAATCCATTTGCACTCACTAAAGCCAATTCTGCTTTTAAATCAGGAGCAACTTTAGATGTAAACTTATCTTCTAATACAAAAATATGGGTGTATTTCTCATGAATGTCAATGGTAAATGATGCTAAACTCATGTTTAATTCGCTTTGAAACAAATATATAAAATTTATACCGCTTAGTTGCTACTTGGAGCCAATAAATACAGAACGGCCATGCGAATCGCTACTCCATTCTCTACTTGGTTTAAAATAATAGAATGCTCTGAGTCGGCAACTTCTGAGGAAATTTCGACACCTCTGTTAATTGGTCCTGGGTGCAAAATGATTGGAATATTTTTAAGCCTATTAATTCGCTCCATTGTTAAGCCATACAAATTATGGTATTCTCTGAGTGACGGAAAGAACTTTACGCCAGAATGCTCATCTCCTCCTTGTCTTTCTAGTTGAATTCGAAGCATCATAGCAGCATCGCACCATTCCAAAGCCTCGTCTAACTTATAACTTACTTCTACACCAAGCGAAGAAATGTATTTCGGAATAAGTGTAGGAGGTCCACAAACCATTACCTTTGCTCCCAATTTTTGGAGACAATAAATGTTCGAAAGCGCAACTCTGCTATGTAAAATATCTCCAATAATAACCACTTTTTTCCCTGCTAAATCACCTAATTCATGACGCATGCTAAATGCATCTAAAAGCGCCTGTGTTGGATGTTCATGAGCTCCATCACCAGCATTTATAATGGTGGCGTCTATGTGTTTACTCAAAAACGCATGAGCCCCTGGGTTCGGGTGCCGCATCACAACCATGTCAACTTTCATGGCCAAAATGTTATTCACAGTATCAATTAAGGTTTCTCCTTTGGTTACAGAAGATGCTGAAGCTGAGAAATTAATAACATCTGCAGAGAGCCTTTTTTCAGCTAATTCAAAAGATAACTTGGTTCGGGTAGAGTTTTCAAAAAAGAGATTAGCAATGGTAATGTCTCTTAACGATGGTACTTTTTTAATTGGTCGGTTTATAACCTCCTTAAAATTATCGGTAGTGGAAAAAATCAACTCTATGTCAGCTTTGCTGAGTTCTTTAATTCCCAATAAATGCCGAGTTGATAATTTTTCCATCTATTTCTTATTTTCTTTTAAAATTATTTGATCTATCCCGTCAGTTTCTAACCACTTAGCCTCTACTCTTTCGCTTGCAACGGAATCAATGGTAGTTCCAACGTAATTCGGTTCAATTGGCAAGTGACGACCATACCTGCGATCTACCAAAACCAACAGTTCTACTAAGTCTGGTCGACCATAAGCCAACATAGCATCCAAGCCAGCTCTAATGGTTCTGCCAGTATACAAAACATCGTCAATCAAAATGACTTTTTTATTCTCAATGATGAAGTCAATTTGTGTTTTGTTGGCAATAATTGGGCTGTCTCTTCTTCTAAAATCATCTCTAAAAAAGGTGGTATCTAAACTACCTAATGGAATTGAGGAGTTCGAAGTGATTTTAATTAATTCGGAATGAATTCGCTTTGCTAAAATTACTCCACGAGGCTGAAGACCAATGATTACTGAATCTGAGAAGTCGTTGTGATTTTCAATTAATTCATAACAAAGACGCTTTATAGCTAACTCTAACTGAATTTGATCGAGAATAATCCTGTTTTTCTTCATTTCAAAACACAAATATAACGCTTATAAATACAAAATGGTGAGTTAAGAAGAATGGTCAACCACAATTTCCCATTCACCATCAAGCTTTCTCCAAAGTAAGGTAAAGTGTCCTCCTGCATCGTCATCTTTCCGCTGCAAATGCCATGTACCAACTACAAAAGCTTGAGTATCCGATAAGATTTCAATTTTAACAAAACCAAAGGTTAGTTGACCCATTTTATCTCTTGTAGGATAGCTTTTTAAGTAATTAGTCAGGGTTTTGGAGTAACCATACGTTGGTCCCTTGCTGCCAATAAATAGCAATGAATCTGAATTCCAATACCCATCCATAAAGCCAGGTATATCTCCTCTATTCCAAGCACTTTCTTGAAACTTCATCACCAATTTAATTTGCTCTTCTGCAAGGGTTTTGGTGATTTGTGCTTGGGTAGAAAGGCTTGCTATTATTAGAAAAAAGCATACCATTAATTTATTCATTTGGATTTATTATTAGTGGGTTTAACTCTTTATAAGCTTTTAACATCAAAATGGTTTGAGCAACTTTATTCTTGTTATTTGATTTAAATGTTTTTATATCTGGTTCTTCAGCTGCATATGGTGAAAAATTTCGATTGTTTAATCCAAAAACTTCTGCCGTTTCCGTGTCTAAAAAGTACTGCTTGATAACTTGCTGTTCTTGCATTGTTACTCCATACATAGGATTAGGGTTCATGTATCGTTGAATTTTGATCGTTGCAAAATGCAGCAGTCGACCAACATTCAAGCAGCGCCAAAGACCTTCGTCTTTAGAAACATAAATTTTGCCATTCTTAAAACACCCCCATATTTTGTTTTCGTTGACCTGCACCCAAGTAATTCCCGTATCTATTAAAAATAGCTGCTTATCACGTAATTGAAATTCTTCAGTAATAGAGGGTGAGTTGGTTTTAAATTCCTCAAAGGTTCTGTAAATCCCTTCCTTCACTTGAATATTGTTCAATTGAGTACCTCCTGCCCTGTCCTCAATGTTTTCCCATCCTTCTTGTGCATTACAAAACTGAAAGCTTACTAGAAAAAAGCAACACAACGCTGCAATTCTAACAAACATATCTCTTTCCTTCCTCTTCATTTATTGACTTACATCTTTTAACGACAATTGAATTCTTTTTCGTTGCGCATCTACTTCAAGCACTTTTACGCGAATGGCTTGACCTAACGAGACCACCTCATTTGGATCGC
>JAOKCF010000002.1 GCA_028245195.1 Vicingaceae bacterium
ATGCGCTACTTTCGCTTCAGGTGATATTTCAACTACGGATGGAGCTGGTTATCCTACAGGATCAGCTTGTCCTGGAACATTGACTGTAAATATACCAGCAGGAAATCGTATTGATAGTGTAAGTACAGTGTATGACATGACAGCTCAAAACGGAGCTTGGATGAGTGAACAAACATCATGGTTATCCTCTTCTACAACTTTAGGGCTAGAACCAGCTTCTAGCGCCGGGACAGGTAATACTGCCGGAACTGTCAGTTATTCTAGAAATGGTTTGACTTTTGCGAATGGAGCAACAGGTGCTGTTTCTTTAGAGTTGAATGCACGTAGATCTTGGAGCTCAGGTACAAATCCTGGTTGTTCAACTTTCAATAATAAAGTTGACTCTTCTTCTTGGTCCGTAATAGCTTATTTTAGCCCAGTACCAAGTTGTGTTGAACCTTTGTCATTGTCAGCAAGTACAATTAATACAACAACTGTCTCGGTGAATTGGACAGATGGAAACAATCCTGCAGCGACGGGTGGCTATGAAATTAGTTACGGTCTTCCTAGCTTTGTAGCCGGAGCAGGAACTCAAAAAATTGTAAATTCCACTATTGATACAATAACAGGTTTAGCGGCTTCTACAACATATGATTATTATGTTCGTGCAATTTGTAGCTCCACTAGTTCAAGCGGATGGAGTTTAGTTGGGAGTTTCGCAACTGCAGCTGGAATACCTTATGCTCAGAGTTTTGAGACATTCCCGGCAACTTCAAATAGTGTTGGGTCTTCTGGATGGTTTAATATTAACGGAACTACGCGTCCTACTTGGATGTCTGATGCAGGTGGAACTGGCTCAACTGGAACAGGTCCAGATTTTGATCACACTTTAGGTAACGCCTCAGGGATATATCTATTTCTAGAGACATCTGGAGGTTCACTTGGTGATAGAGATACTTTAACATCTCCTGCAATTTCAGTTGGTGCTACTCAGACTTCTCTTACATACACCTATTGGTACCACATGGCGGGTGCAAGTATGGGCGAAATGCAAGTATGGGTGGAATCCAATAATGTTTGGGATTCTTTAACTACTTTCTCAGGTGCTCAACAACCGGCCACTGGATCTGCGTGGTTACTTAGTTCGCATGTATTAACAAGTTATGCAGGACAGGATATTACGTTAAAGTTTATTGGAGAGAGAGGCGCTAGCTTTACAGGAGATATGGCAATAGATGATATTTCTGTAATAGAAACACCTAATTGTCTGCCACCATCTGCACTCTCTAGCGCAAATCCTACCTTAACCTCTATAGATTTAGATTGGGTTGAAAATAATTCAGCAACTACTTGGGTTATAGAATATGGCCCTGCCGGTTTTATTCCAGGTACAGGTACGAATGTAACAGTTACTGCGAAGCCTTTTACCTTAACTGGTTTAACCGCGAGCACGACTTATGATTTCGTTGTCCGAGCTGATTGTTCTCCGGGATTAAGTCCAAACAGTTTTAGTAGTTCTTTCAATACTAGTAATGGTGTTCCTTATTTCGTAGATTTTGAAACGTTTAGTTCAACTTCAAGCCAAGGATGGTCTCAAGTAGCAGCAGGTAACCCTCAATGGTTATTAACTTCAGGTGGAACTCCTTCAAGTGGAACAGGCCCAGTTGTAGATCATACCACTGGAACTAACACAGGAAAATATGTATTCCTAGAAACGTCAGCTGGTGTAGCAGGAGATTCTGACACATTGATTTCTGCTCCGATTATTTTAAATGCAAATCAACCATTACTAGAATTTTCTTTCTGGTATCATTTCCACGGAGCATCGATTGGTTCAATGGAAGCTTGGATTATTGATTCTTCTGGAACTTTAAACCTCCTAGGTACTATTGTCGGTCAAAAACAAGCAGTTCAAACTGACCCATGGTTAAAAGCTAAATATATAGCTGCAGGTTACCAGGGTCAAGCAGTAAGATTTGCATTTGTAGGAATTAGAGGTACGAGTTTTACAGGTGATATTTCAATTGATGATGTAAGATTAGATTTAGCGCCACCTGCAGAAATTGGAATTACTAATATCGTAAGACCTTCTTCAGGATGTGGTTTAGGAGCTGATTCTGTTGAAATAGAAATTACCAACTTTGGATCGAGTTCACAAACTAGTTTTAACGTAGGTTATTCATTAAATGGTGTAGCAATCGCTCCAGAAACTGTCACTGCTACGTTAGGTGTGGGTATGACTATGAATTATACGTTTACAGCAACAGCATCTATAGGAGCTGCTGGAAACTATGATATCATTACATATTCGATGTTAACAGGTGATGCAGACTCATCTAATGACACATTAGGGACTAGTTTAACAAGTTTTGCTAATGTAGCAGTATTCCCATACGCCACTAGTTTTGAAACAGGAAACGATAGTTGGTTTGCAACTGGAAATGCTTCTTGGGAATTAGGTACACCCGCAGGATTCATTATTGATACTGCTTCTAACGGAACTCAAGCTTGGGTTACTGACTTAGATGCAGCATATGGAGACGGGTTGAATGCATTCTTAACAAGTCCTTGTTTTGACTTCAGCAATGTTGCAAATCCAGCTATCAACTTAGACATATGGTATGATATTGAGTCTAGATGGGATGGAGCATTCATGCAAGCAACTACTGATGGTGGAGCTACATGGACAACCATAGGAGCTGAAGATGATTTCCTTAACTGGTACAACGATACCTCTAGAAGTGCAGTAGATAATAACTACAGCGCATTCGGAGATTCTTGGACAGGAGATGGTTCAATCTCAGGTGTGAATGGTTCAAACGGATGGATTAAGGCTTATCACGAATTAGATGGTCTTGGTGGTCAAGCTAGTGTTCAGTTGAGATTCGTAATGTCTTCAGATGGCAACACTAATGGTGACGGAATGGGAGTTGATAACATAGAAATCTATGATAGAGATCCATCTTACGTTATTGGTATCTTAAATACTGAAGATGCAACAGGTGTTGCGGATTCACTAGGAGTCGTAGCATGGACTTCCGGAGTAGTCGTTGGAATTGATTTAGATGGAAACAATGGGATCTCATTCACAATTATTGATGATGACGCAGCTGTTACTCAAGAAGGAATGAATATTTTCAACTTTAACGATGTAAGTAATTATGTTGTAACAGAAGGAGATGAAATATTAGTTCATGGAAACATCCTTCAGTACAATGGATTAACTGAATTGTCTCCAGATTCGATTTATGTTCTTTCTTCAGGAAATCCTATCCCTACTCCGATAGTAGTGACAAACCTAGACGAAACAACTGAATCAAGATGGTTAAGTATCCCGACAAGTTGGGTATCATTAAGCACAAGTGGTGCATTTTCTTCGAATATCAATTTAACTAATGGTACAGACACCATTACGATGAGAATCGATTCTGATACTGACATTAATGATAGTTTAACTAGTTCAGGTATGCCAATTATACCAGGTGACACTATCTGCGGTCTGTTAGGAGTTGGTGGACAGTTCGATAATTCTTCACCTTACACAAGTGGTTATCAAATTTTCCCAATGAGGTGGTCAGACTTATCTATTTGTAGATTGGCTACAGGAATCGAAAATGCAGATTTAGTTTCATCTGAAATTGTATTGGTTCCTAACCCAACAAATGGAACGTTTGAAATTAGATCTAATGGGTTTAACAACTCAACTATTAACATTTCAATTAGAGATCTTAACGGTAGGATTGTTGCTTCTGAATTCGTGAACAATGCATCAGGTAACTTCAGAAAGTCTTATGACTTGAATGGACAAGCTAAAGGCATTTATTTCATTACCATTTTAGATGGAGAGAATGTAACTAACAAAAAGTTGATTCTTCAATAAGAGTTTCTAACTTTTAATGGAAAGCGCCCCGATTAATCGGGGCGCTTTTTTTATGACCAATTTTAAAAAGTGTTTGTGATAGCCACAAAATAAATTAAGTTTGAAAAAATAAAACACATGAAAAATTTACTACTTCCACTTATTGCGGGCATAGCTCTTATTAGTTGTGATCGCAGCACAAAAGACAATACAGAGGCTTCAGTTAAGCAAGCCACTGCTTTCTCTTTAAGCAACCTAGACACTACTGTATCCCCATGCGATGATTTTTACCATTACGCTATTGGTGGATGGTTAAGGGACAATCTAATCCCATCAACGGAAAGTAGGTGGAGTAGTTTTAATGTTGTAACAGATTCGAATAATGCGAAACTCAAAAAGATATTTAATGAGTTTTCTGCAAAAGAATTTGAAAAAGGAAGCATAGAACAGAAAATTGGGGATTTCTATAAAAGTGTTCTAGATTCAACAACTGCAGAATATAGAGGTCTGGAACCCTTGGACAGGTTGTTGACGGAATTAGATGAAGTTTCAACAATGGAGGACTACGTTGAACTAACTTCAAGCTGGAGACAGTTTGGTATTAGCTCTTTTAGTAATCTTTATATCGGTCAAGATGATAAAAACAGTAGTGAATATATCACCTTCCTCTCGCAGGGCGGTTTAGGATTGCCGGATGTGTCATATTATACCAAAAGTGACGAGAAAGCAGTTGAAATACAGAATGCGTACAAAGACTTTTTAGTAAACATTCTAAGTTTAGCCAAAGCAGAAAATCCTGAGAAAGCCGCAATTACAATCTTTAACATGGAAAAATCGTTAGCCGAGATATCCATGACGAGGGTGGAAAGAAGAGACCCAGAGCTAACCTATAATAAATTGAGTTTTTCTGAACTTCAAAAATTAACAAGTGAAATTAATTGGGGTAGTCAGTTTTCATTAATTGGTTTGAACAATGTACAAAACGTAGTGGTAGGACAACCTAACTTCTTTAAAGGACTTAATAAAATGTTGAAAGACATTCCCGTCTCAGATTGGAAAGTATATTCCAGGTGGAAGTTAATTGATGCATACGCATCCAATCTTAGCTCTGAGTTTGTTTACGCTTACTTTGGCTTCTTTGGTAAAACGCTAAGTGGCACTGAAGTAATAAAATCTCGAGAAGAGAGAGCACTCAGACAAGTAAACTCCGGATTAGGTGAGCTTGTAGGGAAAGCATTTGTAGAAAGACATTTTCAGGAAGAATCCAAAGCGGATGTTAGACAAATGGTAGAAAATTTAAGAACTGTTTTTAAAGAACGAGTAAAAGAGCTAGACTGGATGAGTGAAGAGACAAAGTTGAAGGCATTGGGAAAGTTGGATGCATTTAATATGAAAATTGGGTACCCTGATAAATGGACAGACTTTTCTAACCTGTATATTACGAAGGACGACTTGGTTCAAAATGTTATGAATATTAGAAAGTTCAACTTCGACAAGATGATTGAAAAAATAGGTAAACCGGTTGACCAAGACGAGTGGTTTATGACCCCGCAAACGGTAAATGCTTACTACAGTTCTTCACAAAATGAAATTGTATTCCCTGCCGGAATATTACAGCCTCCCTTCTACTCTCTTGATGCAGACGAGGCGCTCAATTATGGAGGAATTGGTGCAGTAATTGGCCATGAGTTTAGTCATGGTTTTGATGACCAAGGAAGTAAATACGATGCAAAAGGTAATTTAGCCAATTGGTGGACAGAAGAAGATCGAGCAAGATTTGATGCCAGAGCCAATGCTGTTGTAAAACAGTTTGACGGATACTTTCCTTTAGCTGATTTACATGTTAATGGCAGCTTAACGCTAGGTGAAAATATTGCAGACCTTGGAGGTGCTACTATGGCATTTTATGCGTTAGAAAAAGAATTAGAGCGAGTTGGAAAACCCGAACCAATTGATGGCTTTACCTACCAACAACGTTTTTTCTTGGGCTGGGCACAAGTATGGCATATGAACATGACTGAGAAAGAATTGCGAAAAAGAATTGCGACAGATTCTCACTCTCCGGGGGAGTATAGAGTTAAGGGACCACTTGCAAACATGAGTGAATTCGCTGAAGCATTCGGCTGTTCTGCAAGCGATCCAATGGTCAATACAGATTCTGCAAAAGCAGTTATTTGGTAAAATGAAAGAAGAGAATAAAGAACCTAACGGCTTTGCTAAAGCCAAGCAGAAAACGGAAGAACTCCTTGAAAACGGAGAAAAGCTTTCGAAACTACTTGGTGTGGCAATAGTAAAGGCTGAAGAAAAAAAAGAAAAGTTAAAAGATTCCTGGAGTGACCTTCAGTCGCTTTTGCGCTTGGTGCAAGCTTGGTGGAAAAAAGACTACCAAGAAATTCCTTGGAAAACAATACTGTATGCAGCAACTGCTATTTTCTACTTCGTTAGTCCGCTTGATTTTATTCCTGACTTTATACCAATCACAGGGTTTCTAGATGATATCACGGTAATCACATTCGTCACAAGTTCGTTAAAAACAGATATTGATAAGTTTAAAACGTGGGAAAGCCTTCCAAAAGATGAAAAATAAGCTTTGGCAAATTTGGCAATACATTTTATATCTGCCGCGGTGTATTCACCTGCACGGTATACATTCCCCCTTCGTATTTGAGCTACACAGTGAGCTCTTTAAGGAAAAAGCATCTTACTATTCCTTTGATGAAATTGAGTCCATCAGAGCGAAGCTTTTATTAACGAAGAAAGAGTTAACAGTTAACGATTTTGGTGCAAGTTCAAGCGTTCTCAAGGATAACCAACGCAGTGTTGCGAGTATTGCCCGAACAAGCATAAAACCAGCCAAAACAGCACAATTACTATTTTATTTTGTTCATTATTTCAAGCCTCAAATAGTAATAGAACTTGGCACCTGTTTAGGTATTACTAGTGCATATCTAGCTAAAGCCAACCCCAACGGTCACCTTACGACTCTAGAAGGAGCGACTGAATTAGCTCAGGTTGCGCAAATCAATTTCACAAAATTAAATATCAAAAACATTACTCAGGTTAATGGAAACTTTGACAAAACATTTAAAGCAAAACTGAAACGACTGAAGCGAGTTGATTTTATTTTTTTTGATGGGAATCATAGAAAAGAACCCACTTTACGGTACTTTGAAGATGCTCTTCCATTTGCAGACGACCAAAGTATTTTTGTATTCGATGATATTTATTGGTCTAAAGAAATGACCCAGGCATGGAAGGTGATAAAAGATCATCCCAAGGTGACAATTACTATTGATTGTTTTGCCATGGGGTTTGTATTCTTTAAAAATGACCAAGCTAAAGAACATTTTACCGTTTATCATTAACCCATTTTACATTCTAATTAAAGAATTACTTTTGAACTACAATGGAGTCAAAACCGATTATTGAAATAGAAAAACTGGTTCGTAATTTCAGTCTGGGAAAGCAAGAGATTAAGGTTTTAAAAGAAATATCATTTTCTATTCAGAAAAATGAATACGTTGCTTTAATGGGGCCATCCGGTTCGGGAAAATCAACTTTAATGAACTTGTTAGGCTGTTTAGACACCCCTACTTCAGGAAAGTATATTTTAAACAACCAGGATGTCAGTCAGCTTTCAGATGACGAATTGGCACAAATTAGAAATAAGGAAATAGGATTTGTTTTTCAAACGTTCAACCTTTTGCCTCGAGCAACTGCGTTAGATAATGTTATGTTGCCGCTTATTTATGCAGGTATGGCAAAAACGAAAAGAGAGGAACGTGCAATGGAGGTTCTAACAGAAGTGGGATTAAGTGATCGAGTTACGCATAAGCCCAACGAATTATCAGGTGGACAACGGCAAAGAGTAGCCGTCGCTAGAGCACTGGTCAATTCACCCTCAATAATCTTAGCCGATGAACCAACTGGAAATTTAGACACCATGACCTCGCATGAAATAATGGGTCTTCTGGATATCATTCATAAAGCAGGTAATACAATTATCTTAGTAACTCACGAAGAGGACATAGCGCAGCATGCACACAGAATTATTCGATTAAGAGATGGTAACATAGAAAGCGACGAACTAAACACTTCTATCACCGCTTTTGTATAATTCAATTGCAATCCAACATATCTCTCTTTTCAATAAAAAAATGAACATTTAACCGTTACAGACGTACTCCTGTGTAATAGGAAAAATTTGAAAACAAGAATATTTTAATACATGAAAATATATACCAAAAAAGGCGACTCCGGAAAAACTTCATTAATTGGAGGAACGAGGGTTCCGAAACACCATTTGAGAATTGAGTCATATGGTACAGTGGATGAATTGAATTCTTATATCGGATTAATTAGAGATCAAAACATCGATAAAAAAGATATTGAAGTATTGTTGGAGATTCAGGATCGTTTGTTTACCATAGGATCCCATTTAGCTTCAGACCCTGGCAAATCAAAAATGGTTTTACCTGAGTTATTTGAAAAAGACATTACTTTTCTTGAAAATGAAATTGACAGGATGGATGACCAATTAGAAGAAATGAGGTCATTTATATTGCCTGGTGGAAACACCGTTGTTTCGTATTCGCACATTGCCCGTAGCGTATGTCGTAGGGCTGAGCGAGTTGCAGTTCATTTGGCTGAAGAAAGCGAAGTAGATGAGAAGATTATAACGTACTTAAATCGACTATCCGACTACTTATTCACTTTGTCTCGAAAATTGACGAAAGATTTACATGCTAAAGAAATAGCTTGGGTACCTAAAAAGTAAATAACTACTGATTTTAAGCATACTATCTCATAAAAAAGAGAAAATAAATAAATGGTTTTTAAAAGCAAAAAAATTACTTTTGCGAAGAATCAAAACGAGAAGGGAAATGTATTGGACATTAGAATTAGCTTCCTATTTGGAAGACGCACCTTGGCCAGCGACAAAAGACGAATTAATCGACTTCGCTATTAGAGCGGGAGCTCCATTAGAAGTAGTTGAGAATCTCCAAGAAATTGAAGATGAAGGAGAGTCTTACGAGACAATCGAGGACATTTGGCCTGACTATCCTACCAAAGAAGACTTCTTCTTCAACGAAGACGAGTACTAATTATATCAAACTTATAGGAAGGCTGTTTCATTTATTTGAGACGGCCTTTTTTTATGTCATAAAGACAAGTTGTCCGACTTTAAAAAAAGGTCTAACTATTGCCGTAAGATATACATAATTAGAGCCCAAAGGCAGTCTTTAATTGATTAACTTTGTTCTCGTTTCAAAAAAATTACCCAACTGACTACAAAATTATGTTCGGAGCACTAACAAAGACTTTCCAAAAGATGATGGGAAGTAAAGCAGACAGAGATTTTAAAGAAGTAACCCCAATGGTGGAGAAAATTAAAGCAGTATTCCCTGCCTTAGCATCTTTATCCAATGATGAGTTAAGAGCTAAAACAGCTGACTTTAAAAGTAGAATTCAAGCACATATTTCAACTGAACTGTCCACTATAGAGGAATTAAAAGCCAAAGTAGATACGACTGTTGAAGTTAATGAGAAGGAAGATCTTTACACCGAAATTGACAAATTAGAGGGCGGCATTGACGACAAAATTGAAGAAGTTCTATTGGAGATTTTACCTGAAGCCTTTGCAGTTGTTAAAGAAACTGCCAGAAGATTTTCTGAAAATGAAAAAATAGAAGTTACAGCATCTAAAATGGATCGCGACATTGCAGTTGAAAGAGACAGTGTCGAAATTTCAGGAGAAAAGGCACATTGGTCAACAACCTGGAATGCTGCAGGAGCTGAAATCAAGTGGGATATGGTTCACTACGATGTTCAGTTAATTGGTGGAATTACGTTACATACTGGGAAAATTGCTGAAATGGCTACCGGTGAAGGAAAAACCTTGGTTGCAACTTTACCTGTATATCTAAATGCATTGACCGAACGAGGTGTTCATTTAGTTACTGTAAACAATTACTTGGCAAAAAGAGATTCTGAGTGGATGGGTCCATTATTCGAATTTCATGGCCTAACCATAGATTGTATTGACAACCACCAACCAAACTCACCTGAACGAAAGGCTGCGTACAAAGCAGACATTACATACGGAACAAATAACGAGTTTGGCTTTGATTATTTGAGAGATAACATGTCTCGAACTCCTGAAGAATTGGTTCAGCGAAAGCCACATTATGCCATTATTGATGAGGTAGATTCAGTTTTAATTGACGATGCTAGAACACCTTTAATTATTTCGGGGCCAACTCCAAAAGGAGACATCCACGAATTTGCCGAATTAAAGCCGGTAATTGATAAGTTGGTAAGTGCTCAAAAGAAGCTGGTGACGACATTAATTGCCGATGCCAAAAAGAAATTAACTGCAGACGTTACCGATTCTAAAGAGCAGAAAAAACTGACGGAAGAAGGTGGCATGGCTTTGCTTAGAAGTTTTAGAGGTTTACCAAAAAATAAGGCGTTGATCAAGTTTTTAAGTGAGCCAGGTATTCGCGCTCAACTTCAAAAGACTGAGAATTTCTACATGCAAGATCAATCGAAAGAGATGCACCTTGTTGACGCTGAGTTATTTTTCACAATTGACGAAAAAAACAATTCTATTGAGCTATCCGAAAAGGGAATCGATTTGCTTTCAGGAACTGGCGGAGATAAAGATTTCTTCGTGTTACCAGATTTAAGCACGCTTCTCGGACAAGCCGAAAAATCCGGAAAAAGCGACGAAGAAGTAGTTGCAGAGAAAGATCAAATCATTCAAGACTATTCTATAAAAGCAGAACGGATTCATACGATCAACCAATTGCTAAAAGCCTATACCTTGTTTGAAAAAGACACGGAATATGTGGTAATGGACAACAAGGTAAAGATTGTTGACGAGCAAACTGGTCGAATCATGGAAGGGCGACGATATTCCGATGGATTACACCAAGCCATTGAATCAAAGGAGAACGTAAAAGTGGAAGCAGCTACCCAAACGTATGCTACTGTTACTTTACAGAACTTTTTTAGAATGTACCACAAACTTTCGGGCATGACCGGAACGGCGGAAACGGAAGCAGGAGAATTATGGGACATCTATGAATTAGATGTAGTTGTTATACCAACGAACCGACCCATTGCAAGGGACGATAGAGAAGATTTAGTCTACAAAACTACCAGGGAAAAATACAACGCGGTTATTGCTGAAACAGAGATTTTAGTAAAAGCCGGCAGACCAGTACTAGTAGGTACAACTTCTGTTGAAATCTCAGAATTGTTAAGTAGAATGTTGAAGATGAAAAACATCAAACACAACGTTCTAAACGCGAAAATGCACCAAAGAGAATCTGAGGTGGTTGCGGAAGCAGGAAAATCAGGAGCAGTTACCATTGCCACCAACATGGCAGGTCGTGGAACAGATATTAAGCTTACAAAAGAAGTAAAAGAGGCAGGAGGGCTCGCAATTATTGGTACAGAGCGACACGAATCGAGAAGGGTAGATAGACAGTTGAGAGGACGTGCAGGTAGACAAGGAGATCCAGGAAGTTCGCAATTCTATGTTTCTTTGGAAGATAACTTAATGCGTTTGTTTGGCTCTGATAGAATTGCCAAGTTAATGGACAGAATGGGCTTAGAGGAAGGAGAAGTAATTCAGCACTCGATGATTACAAAATCCATTGAACGAGCACAGAAAAAAGTAGAGGAAAATAACTTCGGTATTCGTAAGCGATTATTGGAGTATGATGATGTAATGAACTCTCAACGTGAGGTAATTTACAAACGACGAAGAAACGCATTGTATGGTGAGCGATTAAATGTCGACATCTCTAACATGATGTACGATTCTACCGGAACTATCGTTCAGTATGGCTTAGAAGGAAAAGATTTTGAAGACTTCAAATTTGAATTGATTCGAAACTTTAGCATGGACAGTCCGGTAAGCGAACAGGAATTCATGAACTCAAGAGAAGATGAACTAACAGAAAATATTTATAGTATCGCTTACAAAAGCTACATGAATAAATCTGAAATGGTTTCTAGAACAGCTTTTCCTGTAATAAAGGATGTTTACGAGAATGAGTCGAATAGTTTCGAAAACATTGTTGTTCCTTTTACAGATGGCAAGAAAACGATTCAAGTTGTAACACCTTTAGAAGAAGCTTACAAAACAGAAGCTAAATCACTCATTAACTCATTTGAGAAAAATGTAATCTTAGCCATGATTGACAATTCATGGAAAGAACATTTACGCGAAATGGATGACTTGAAGCAGTCTGTTCAAGGGGCAGTTTATGAACAAAAAGACCCCTTGTTGATTTACAAGTTTGAAGCATTTGAGCTATTTAAGCAAATGATTGACCGAACGAACAAAGAAATCATCACTTTCTTAATGAAAGGAAATTTACCTCAACAGCAACAACCTCAAGTGCAGCAGGCTGCTGCTCCAAGGCAAGAGCAACCTAAACTTCAAACCTCTAGAACTGAAACACCTTCATTAAGCAAAGGAGATGATGGAGGAAGGCAATCTGGAAATACAGAAGCTCCACGACCAAAACCACAGCCCATAAGAGCTGAAGCGAAAGTGGGAAGAAACGAACCTTGCCCTTGCGGAAGTGGAAAGAAATACAAACAGTGCCACGGTAAGTAATTCAAGCAATTCTTAAAATACTAAGCCATCTCGAAAATCGAGATGGCTTTTTTTCTGGGTTATGTCAGCTAAATTTTAACAAAACGAACTTATCAACCGTCTAACACAAAAATTCGTTTTCATGCAGCGGATTTTATATTTTCGTCTCACTAAAAAACTAAATTCATGGCAACACTCAGCATTAAAAATTTAAGTAAAACCTATCCTAACGGAGTTAAGGCTCTCAATAACGTCAGCATTGAAATTGAAAATGGAATGTTCGGCCTTTTGGGACCAAACGGAGCCGGTAAATCATCATTAATGAGAACATTGGCAACTTTACAAGAAGCAGATTCTGGAAGTGCGTTTTTAGATGACATTGATATTTTAAACAACCCAACAGAACTTCGCCAAGTTTTAGGTTACTTGCCACAAGAGTTTGGCGTTTATGCAAAAATTACAGCGGAGCAATTGTTAGACCATATTTGCTTGCTAAAAGGAATTTCGAATCGAAAAGAGCGAAAAGAACTTGTAGGCTATTTGTTGCAGAAAGTGAATTTATACGATAAAAGAAACAAAAGCGTAAAAGGCTTTTCCGGAGGAATGAAACAACGGGTTGGAATTGCGCAAGCGTTGATTGGTAGTCCAAAATTGATAATTGTAGATGAGCCAACAGCAGGTTTAGACCCGGGAGAACGCAACCGTTTTCACAATCTCTTAGCAGATGTAGGAAAAGAAGTTATTATTCTTTTATCCACTCACATTGTTGACGATGTGCGAGAACTTTGCAGCGAATTTGCGGTAATGAATCAAGGTGAGATTGTTTATCATGGTGCACCAAAAGATGCCATTTTCGAATTAAAAGGTAAAGTGTGGCAAAAATCTATCGAAAGAGAAGAGCTAGAAGAACATCAGAAAAATCATCAAGTAATCTCTGACAAAATGATAGCAGGAAAACCCGTTATTCATGCGTTTTCTGACATTAACCCATCAGATGGTTTCAACTTGGTTGAGCCTAGCTTGGAGGATGTTTTCTTTGTGAAAACAAAATTAAATCAAGTTGTTGTATCCGTTTAAAACCAACTGTCATGTTTAAAGAATTTTTTCTCTTAGAGATAAAATCGGCACTGAAGAGGCCGATGGTTTATATTTTCTTCTTAATTGTTGCCCTGCTAAGTTTTTTCGCTGTAATAACTGATAGTATTACCATAGGTGGCTCGGTGGGTAACGTCATGAAAAATGCTCCAGTTGTTATTACTCAGTTTGTTGGCGTATTTTCAATCATTGGGGTTCTCTTTGCCGTTGCTTTTTTCAACAATGCTGCGCTTAGAGATTACAATAATCAGTTTAATGAAATTCTATTTAGTACTCCCATTAGTAAAGCTTCTTTCCTTTTTGGGCGTTTTTTCGGAGCACTGATGCTTTCTACTATACCACTTTTAGGAGTTTATTTGGGTGTCGTATTAGGATCTTCACTCGGCCCCATTTTGGGCTCCGTTAGTGCGGAACGAATTGGACCATTATTTCTTGAAACTTTTGTAAATAATTACCTTTTATTCATCCTACCAAATATGTTTATCGCCGGGGTAATCGTTTTTGCTTTAGCCATTAAATTCAAAAATACGGTAGTGTCTTTTGTTGGTGCCTTTGGTTTAATAGTTGCTTACAGCATAGCAGGCACCCTGCTCTCTGATGTTGATAATGAAACCATTGCTGCTTTAGCTGACACTTTTGGAGATAGAGCTTGGACAGTAGAATCTCGCTATTTCACCCCAATGGAAAAGAATACGGTTTCTCCCGGATTTTCGGGAATCCTTTTTCTGAACCGTTTAGTCTGGTTAGGCATTGGAGCCATTGTATTAATTGTTACCTACCTCAACTTTTCATTTAAAGAAAAACAATCAAAAGCGAAAAAACAAAATGTAAAGAACACCACCTTCCAATTAATACAAAAGCCACAAGTTTCAGAAGCTTATAGTAGCTGGTTACAATTCAGTAGCTTTTTCAAAATCAGCTTTCTAAACATCTTTAAGAGTGTTGTTTTTAAGGTCATCTTTTTATTTGCCTTGATTTTATTGGTTTCAAACATTGTTGGAGGGTACGAGTACTTCGGTCTTAAATCCTATCCGCTCACCTACATTGTGATAGATATGATTAATGGTTCAACGACCATTTTCTTTATCATTATCATTGTTTTCTTTAGTGGCGAGCTTGTTTGGAATGATCGCTCTTCGAAAATTGACGAAGTAATAAATGCAACTCCACACAGCTCCATCTCTTCACTTTTAGGAAAGGTTGCTACCCTTGTCGGAGTTTCTACCTTCCTGTATATAATTTTTTCAGTTATCGGGATTACCTATCAACTCATTCTTGGCTTTACGTTCATCGAGTTTGGTTTATACTTCACGAATTACCTTTATGAATTCTTACCCAATTACCTGTTCTTTAGCATTCTATTTACTGCGATTCAGGTGTTTATCAACAATAAATATTTAGGCTACTTCGTCGCTGTTCTTTTGACTTTTCTACTAGATATTATTTTGTTTGCCTTAGACGTGAATACAAATATGATTAATTTGGGTAGCCGACCAAGTTTGAGCTATTCGGATATGAATGGTTTCGGACCTGGAGCATTAAGCGCTAGTTGGTTTTCAACCTATTGGTTGTTATTTGGAGGCATACTCTTAGTCTTGTCTGCCGTTTTTTGGGTGCGATCAACAGGCGGAAATGCAAAAACACGTTGGAAGCTTGTCCGGGTTAATTTAAAAGGCAGGAACAGTTTAATTCTTGCTGTTGTCAGCATACTTTGGCTTGGTACTGCTTCCTATGTCTATTACAATACTCAAATTCTAAACTCTTATGAAACCAGAGATGAGCAAGAGCAAATTTCGGTTGATTATGAAAAACAGCTGAAGAAGTATGAAAGTATCACTTTACCTAAAGTGAAAGAAATTGTTTACACATTTGATATATTCCCCAATAAACGGGACGTAAAAGCAAAAGCGGACTTGATTGTCAAAAATGAATCAAACAAAGCAATTGATTCGATTCATTACAACATTAATTCAGATACTGACCCCAAGTTTACCATTCCTAATGGTTCTTTAGTTTTTGATGACGAGCGACTCGGTTATAGAATTTACGAACTAAATTCTCCTTTGCAACCAGGTGAATTTATGAAAATTAAAATAGAAGTAGACTATATCTCAGAAGGTTTTGAGAATGGCCGGGGCAGCACAAACATTGTAAGAAATGGCACTTTCTTAAACAACCGAGTTATTCCACAGATGGGATACAATTCAGGTGCTGAAATTGCAGATAAAAATGATAGAATTAAATTTGAATTACCACCAAAAAGTAGAATGCCTGCGCTGTACGAAGGTGACTCTTGCACAGCTGATTGCATGACGAATTACTTATCAGAGGGCCGTTCAGATTGGATAAAAACAGAAACTTTTATCTCTACTTCTTCAGATCAAATTGCAATTGCTCCAGGTTCTTTAGTAAAGGAATGGCAAGAGGGCGATAGAAATTATTACCATTACAAAGTTGATGAGCCTTCACAAGACTTTTGTTCATTCATTTCAGCAGATTTTGAAGTGGCAAAACGAGATTGGAATGGAATTTCTTTAGAAGTATATTACGATGAAAAGCATGCTTACAACACAGATTTAATGTTGGATGCTATTCAAAAATCTTTAGAATATTACATTGAAAACTTTGGCCCATATTATCACAAACAAGCAAGAATTATTGAGTTTCCAAATTATAGCACGTTTGCTCAAGCATTTCCGGGCACTATGCCATACTCTGAATCTTTTGGGTTCATTATTGACCTAGAAGACACCACAAAGAATAATGTAATTGATGCGGTTGTAGCTCATGAAATGGCTCACCAATGGTGGGCTCATCAATTATTAGGTGCTAACATGCAAGGTGGCACAATGCTCTCAGAAGCATTTTCTGAATACTCTTCATTAATGGTGATGAAACAAAAAAAGTCTCCTCTAGAAATGAAAGAATTTTTGAATTACGATTTTAACCGCTATTTAAGAGGAAGAGGCGGAGAAACAGAGAATGAATTACCCCTTTACAAAGTTGAAAATCAACAATACATTCATTACGGAAAAGGAAGTGTAATTCTATATGCGCTGCAAGATTACATTGGCGAAGACAAAGTGAATTTGGCCATGAGTAATTTCCTTGCAGAATTTCGCTACAAAGCTCCTCCCTACCCTACTTCATTAGACTTTTTAAGGCACCTAGAACCTCAAGTCCCAGATTCTTTAAACTACTTAATTGAAGATTGGTTTAAGAGCATTACACTGTATGACTTTAGGTTAAAAGAGGCTACTTACGTGAAAAACGAAACTGGTAAATATAAAGTAACACTAGAAATGGAAAACCGCAAATTAAAAGCAGATACTGTAGGAAATGAAATTGAAGTACCGCTGAATGATTGGGTAGACGTTGGCTTGTTTAAAGACAGTGAAGGGAAAGAATTATTAGCCCTAGAAAGAATTAAGTTTAATGGAAATATGCAATCTTATACTTTCACAGTTGACACTATTCCTGCGAAAGCGGCAATTGACCCTAAGCGCATTTTAATTGAACGAGTCTATGAAAAAGACAATTTTAATACGGTGAGTGAAAAAGAATAATAATTGGTCATGAAATATTACACCGTTACTGCTTTGTTTAAGTACCTTCTAAAGGGTAGCATTTCTTGATATACTTCAATTAAGTAATCATCGAAATTTGGTGAAACGATTTCTTCTCGTGTAAGCGAACGTTCTACGGCAAAGGTTTTGTACTTCAACAAGTCAATGTGCTCATGATTTGGAGAAAAGCCTTTTGGGGAATTTGTTAGTTCATCACCTGTTTGAATTAATCCGCCAAAGGTTTTTTGAAATGATTTTTTGTTCAAAATATTTTTGAGCTCAGCACCATCAAAATCAATAGCCTGGCGAATGCTTCCGATTAGGTCTGACTTTGGTTTAAAGTAACCGCCGGCAATAAAGCTTTCATTTACTCCAATGTGAATGTAGAAATCTCCTTGTTTAGAAAGTTGGTCTAACCCCGCACCAAAATGATCCTTGTAAACGGGTTTGTTGGGGTGAAACATTAAATTATTATTAATTCTATTGATCCCCATCTTTCCGGTTGTTGGCGTATATTCTTTATCCACTTTAGCCAATTTCAAGCTCAATTGATCTAACCAAGCAATGTGCGCATCCCGAACTTGAAGATAGAACGATCGATTTTCATCCATCCACTCTTTGGAATTATTCTTTTGCAGCAGTTCTAAAAATTCGAATAGGTGAGGGAAATGCATGTATTTTTTTAAAGGAAGAACAACTGCTATTTGAGTTTGGTTTTAAGAAAATCAACATCACCAAAAAACGAAACAACCTGAAACATTTAAGAACCTTTCAGGTTATTTTCATTCGTAAAGCAAAAATTTGCAATTCGTAATACAATCCTATCTCTTCGCCATTGGGTTCGATAGATTCTTGTATTCAATTAACTCCATGCGAACGGAACCAACCAGTATTTTCGCTCTAGCTAGAATTGGAATCTTGTTCTCATCTTTCGTAATGTAAACGGTAACATCATCATCCCTTTTAAAAATCCTTCCTTCTTGAACCACAGGGTGAAAAATCATGCACTCGAATTTTCCTGCGTCTACTCGAATCGTTTTGGTTCCTGCGTATTTTATTTTTATTGGATAAACCTCTCTGTCAACAAAAGAATCAAATTCATACACCTGATTTTTTTGTGCGTTACTAAAGTCAATTGTGCGGGCATAATAGAAGGAAGAAATCATGTCTTGCACACCGTGTGGAACTTTAAACTCCTCTTTTTTCTGAACATACTCCACTTTCTCTTCATTTTGAAAAAACTTATAGTCTTGTTCTTTTTTGTAGCCTCCTTCTTCTATTCGGCGAACAAACAACCAAGGAAAAATACCCTCTTCGTCTAAATAGGTTTCGTACTTATCTCTCACTTTAAAGAACCAATCAAATGCAGAAATGCTATACCCTCTTCCAATAATGTGCAAGATATCTCTGCCCTGAATTTTCTTTTTAACCTTCTTTACTTCCATTGTTGCTTCGCCGGCGTTCATGATGCCATAGGCCAATTTGTATTTTAAAAACTCGCCATCTTTAAATGCTTTGTTTTCTACTTTTCGATACTCAAATGGTCGTACGGTTAATGAATCTCCCTTTTGCTTTTCTTCAGGTTGAGCATGGGAAACAATACAAAAAGTAAAAAAGAAGAAAATGCTGAAAAAAGAAATCGATTTTTTCATGATAACTGTTTCCAAATACCATTCAAAGAATATGCCATATCTAAAAATCTAACTAAGTTTCTCGAATTTAGCACTTAAATCCCACAATACAACGCCTGCACTAACCGATATATTGAGTGAATGCTTGGTTCCTTTCTGCGGTATTTCAACAACCGCGTCACTTAAGTTTATAACGTTTTGCTCTACACCGTATACTTCGTGTCCAAAAACTAACGCTAACTTTTGGCCCTTCTTCACCTCAAAATCATTTAAAAACACACTGCCATCTGTTTGCTCAATTGAAAGTATGGTATAGCCTTGTTCCTTAAGAGAAGCAACCGCCGCCTCTGTTTTTTCAAAGTACTTCCAATCGACAGATTCAGTTGCTCCAAGCGCCGTTTTATTAATTTCTCTATGTGGTGGCTGAGCAGTAATACCGCACAAGTAAACAGCTTCAATTGCCATGGCGTCGGAAGTTCTAAAAACGGATCCAATATTATTCAAGCTTCTAATGTTATCTAGTACAACGACGATTGGTGTTTTCTTAGAATTTTTAAAGCTTTCAAGGTCAATTCTACCCAATTCTTCATTGGCTAATTTTCGATTCATGATTCAGTTTGTTTGTGAAAAACTAATGATAAATAGGAAGCAACAAAAGTAGCACCAGCAAAGCGATCTTATTACTTTTAAAGTTCTAAAAAAATGTGGTGAGTAAAAAAATAAAACCTAAGGTCCCTGTCGTTACCCCTCTGATGAAACAATTTAATCAGATTAAATCAAAGTACCCCGACGCGGTGCTGCTTTTTCGAGTGGGAGATTTTTACGAAACCTTTGGTGACGATGCAGTAAAAGCGGCGAAAACACTAGGGATTACACTCACCAAAAGACACAATGGGTCAGCGAATGAAATTGCCTTAGCAGGCTTTCCTCATCATTCTATCAATACTTATTTACCAAAACTGGTTAGAGCAGGATACCGGGTAGCCATTTGCGATCAATTAGAAGATCCTAAACAAACGAAGAGCATTGTAAAAAGAGGTGTTACCGAACTCGTAACTCCAGGTGTTTCCTACAATGATGAAGTCTTGTCGCAAAAGTCGAATAACTTCTTAGCAGCGGTTCATTTTCCTTCCGGCAAGCAAAACAGCGTGTTAATCGGTGTTTCATTCTTAGATATATCTACTGGAGAATTTCTGTTGGCTGAAGGAAATATGGAGCACATCGACAAACTACTCCAGAGTTTTCAACCTAGTGAAGTCTTATTTCAGAAGCAGTACAAGAAGGAATTTGAGGCTCAATTTGGATCAAGATTTTTCACCTATCTCCTTGATGATTGGATCTTTACAAAAGAGTTTGGAGAAGACATCTTGTTTAAACATTTTGAAACAAAGTCGTTAAAAGGCTTTGGGGTTGAAAGTTTACACTCGGGTATAGTTGCAGCAGGTGCCGCATTGCATTATTTGGCAGATACCAGGCACGACAAACTAAAACACATCAATAAAATTGCAAGAATTGATGCTAATAATTACGTGTGGTTAGATCGTTTCACCATTCGCAACTTAGAATTAATGTATTCCTCCAATGAAGATGCTACAACACTTTTAGATGTAATGGATGAAACCATTTCTCCCATGGGTGCCCGATTGATGAGACGTTGGATTGCGCTTCCTTTGAAAGAAATAAAACCAATCCAAGAACGACTCTCTGCAGTCGAGTATCTGCTCAATGAAAATGAAATAGCGAAAATACTTCGTCAGCATATTTCTCAAATTGGTGATTTGGAGCGACTAATTTCTAAGGTTTCAACAGGAAGAATAAATCCGAGAGAGCTAAAGCAACTTTCTTTAGCTATGGCTTCGCTTCGCCCGATAAAAGAATCTGCTAAAAATTCAAAAAATAGTACGTTAAATAGAATTGCTGAACAAATGAATTTGTGCGAATCTCTTGTGCAAAAAATAGAGGGGCAATTACAAGAAGAACCCCCAGTGTTGATTCAGAAGGGAAATGTGATAAACTATGGAGTGAATGACGAACTAGACGAACTGAGGAAACTTCAAACAGGTGGAAAACAAATGTTGCTTGACATGCAGCAAAGAGAAACAGAAACTACTGGAATTTCTTCGTTGAAAATTGCCTTCAATAACGTTTTTGGATATTATATTGAAGTTCGCAATACACACAAAGATAAGGTGCCAGAAGAGTGGATAAGAAAACAAACACTTGTTAATGCAGAACGATACATTACTGAAGAATTAAAGCAATACGAAACGAAAATACTAGGGGCTGAAGAAAAAATAGAAGTTTTAGAAGCAAATTTATACCATGCTTTGGTGCAAGAAACCTCTGAATATATCCTTCCAATACAATTAAATGCCAGCCTAATTGCAGAACTTGATTGCTTTTTGTCCTTCGCTACCCTTGCTGATGCGCGGAATTATGTAAAACCTGAAATAAACGAAAGTTTAGCCATCGAAATTCATTCGGGTCGGCACCCTGTTATTGAACAACAATTGAGTGTAGGGGAAGAGTATATATCAAACGATATTTATCTGAATAACGAAAGCCAACAGATTATAATGATTACTGGGCCTAACATGTCTGGCAAATCTGCTCTATTACGACAAACGGCTTTAATTACACTTATGGCTCAAGTCGGCAGTTTTGTGCCTGCTACGCATGCTAAAATTGGCTTAGTTGACAAGATTTTTACCAGAGTTGGAGCTTCTGACAACATTTCTTCAGGAGAGTCAACATTTATGGTTGAGATGAACGAGACTGCTAGTATTTTAAATAATATTTCTGAGCGAAGTCTTATTCTACTAGACGAGATTGGACGAGGGACAAGCACTTATGACGGAATTTCAATTGCCTGGGCCATAGCAGAATATCTACATGAAAACAAAATAGCTACTCCTAAAACTTTGTTTGCTACACACTACCATGAGCTGAACGAAATGACGAAGAGTTTTCCTAGGATAAAAAACTTTAACGTTTCAGTAAAAGAGATTGGCAAGAAAATTATTTTCATGCGAAAGCTAGTCGCAGGAGGCTCAAACCATAGCTTTGGAATTCATGTTGCGAAGATGGCAGGCATGCCAGCAACTTTAATTCGCAGAGCAAACCAACTATTAGTAGAATTAGAAAAGAAAAATACTTCGCAGGGCCACAAAGAAAAAATCCAAAAGCTTGGAGACAACCTGCAAGATGACTTTCAACTAAGCTTCTTTCAACTAGACGACCCCGTTTTAGAAAACATCAAAGAGGAACTGACGAGAATGGAAATAAACAATCTCACTCCATTAGAAGCGCTCATGAAACTAAATGAAATTAAAAATTTGGTAGGAGGAAAGTAACGTTAACAGGCTCGCTTAATCCCATTTATAATTTGAAGACCATTCGTAGAAGCTACGAACGCTACTATCATGTTCTAACGACCAAGCTGAAACACTCTCATCTTCTTGGTTCGAAAAAACTAAATGGGCAAGTACATTCTCATATTTTTTCTTTTTCAACTCTATAAAGTACGGTGCCAAGAACTCCCAATAAAATCCCGAATTCCTTTTTTTAGAATCATCCAATGACTCAAACATTGTATTTAATTTTTTTCAAATCTATCAACATGAGCTAGTTCTGATTGATTTTCGCCTAAATCCGATGCACTTTGCATGGAATGAATTAATTCAAAATTCTTTTTTGCTCTCGGACTATCCGGCTCAATAATATGGAATCTTAAATAACTTAATAATGTCGGAATATTTTGCTCTATAATTGATAACGTTCTACCTAACGCCAGGTAAGTGCTGCTATGGCTCGGATTTGGTTTTGCCGATTTCTGAAAACATTCAATGGCTTCATCCCAATTGTCCATTCTACTCAAGGTAATACCTTTATTGTTCAATAAAGAATAAAAACCTGGATATTCTGTTAGTCCTATATCGTAAATTTTTAAAGCCTCCTTTGGCTTACCTGAAAGGTCGAGGGCGTTAGCATAAGTAGTATAAATTAACTTCAGGGTTTCTTTTTCCTCCGACTTTATTTTAAGAGCCTTTTGCAGGTTGAAATCGCTAATTTATATTCTCGTAATCCCATTTAAGAATAAGCCTTCTCGGCCAATGCCTAAAGATTATTCCCATCAGAAAGAAGTACCTTATTGTATTTTGCAATTGCTTCTTTATACCTCCCCTGATCTTGCAGCTCCAACCCTTCTTCAATTAATGCACTACCATCAGGTTGCCCATACAAAAGGGAAACGCTAGATAATAATGCAATAACAATAAAGCGGTTTAACATATCTTTTTTACTCTAATAAAGCCTTTTAAAGGCTTTATTAGAATTTAAAAAAACCATTCATTAAATAAGCTAACTCACCATTAAGTTACACCCTCTAATATCAGAAACATCTAAGCGTCCTAAAACTTTAAATTGATTATCAGAAACTTGCACTCCTAAATCATCAGTCTGAATAAACGCACAAGATGAAATATTAGCAAGGTCGATTATATTTAAAGCACCTACTTTTTGGAGTTTTATCAACTGAAACGGGTCATCTTGTTCACGAATTAAAACTTTCATCCATGGAGGAGTTTCAAAAATTCCATTTCCTTTGGAATAGCCTTGAGATAATAATTCAGTCATTCCGTATTCCGAGTGAATGTATTCAACTCCGAAAGATTTACATAAAATTGAATGCAATTCTTCTCGAATCAACTCCTTCCGTCTACCTTTCATGCCCCCTGTTTCCATCACAATTAAATTTTCATTTGAACTTAATTGATATATCTCGGCAAAATCAAGCAATGCAAAAGATACTCCGATGAGAAGTACTTTTGTTTTCTTTTCTGCTAATTCTGCCAAAATTTCATGCAATTCCTCTTGGTTATTTAAGAAGAAGCCGCTTTGGGAGTGCCTGCTCTTCTCTATAAAATCATTTACCATATAGATGAGCGAAGAACCTTCTCGCTCGAGATAAGATGGCAACAAACCTAACACACAATATTCTTCTATATGGTTATAAAAATGCTCAAACCCTAGTTGAAAACTTCTTTCATACAAATTAAGGTCTTTGACAAGGTGCCTGCTTGTTTGCCCACCTGAAGTGCCGCTGCTTGTGAAGGTAACCTCTGTCTTAAAGTTTCCAGATTTCAGCTCATATGATTTGAATGCAGCAATGGGTAAAAATGGGATTTTTGTAAAGTCATCTATTGACTCTGGCTTCACTTTAATTAAATCGCAGTAAGCTCTGTAGGTCTTATTATTATCATATTGAAATTGAAACAATTCTACACACAAGTCGTTAAAGGAATCGACAGTGGCTGTAAAAAGTCTCTTTTCAAATGAAGTATGAAATGCTGTAATTATAGAGCTCAATAGAAAAGAATTATTCTGATTAATTTTAATGCATGAAAAGTTTTGTAAAAATAGGAATTGGTATCCTCATCTTGTCAGGTATTTCAGCTTGCCAAGAGGATAACAACTTTTCAGATGTTCCTAAACTGTTTTACCGAGATTTTCAAATAGTAGAAACTGGCCAAGAGTCCGGTGCCATGGGGATATGGAAACTTGGGTTTACAGATGGAGATGGAAATATTGGCGTGCGAAACACTGCAGACTCCAATAACTTTATCGTAACAGGCTATAGTTATGTAAATGGAGCTATAATCCCTTTACCAAAGCTACAAGGTTACCGCATTCCTGCTTCCGAAAACGTATCTTCAAAAAATGGTATCGAAGGTGAATTTCGTTTTGAATTAGAGATTAATCCCTATCGAAGCTCTGGAATTGATAGCATGTTTTTGGAAGGATATGTTATTGACCGAGCTTTCAATCAAAGTAATAGCATTCAAACACCTATCTTTTTAGACTAGCTAATTTTCCCGCAAGCTGCTTCACTAATCGATATAAGCCTGTCTCCAATACTTTCAATTGCTGCAAACAGATCAGTGTAAATCATACCACTATCAAACTTGTACTTTCCTTTTTCTATGCTTTTTAGATGACCTTCTTTTAGTTGGTTTCTAAATTTATTTATTGCCTCCTCCGCTAATTCAGCTTCTGCGAGGAATTTACCTTGTAATCCACTGTCAAGGTTTTTTTGCATAACATCTAAGGCAACATTTAATAATTTAAACATCTCCAATAAGTTTTCTCGTTGCTTGGGAATGAAGTAAATCTTCGACTCCATTTTTCGTTGCAATACCTTGCCCATGGAATTATTAATATCTCCAATAGTCTCTAAATCATTGGCAATACTTAACATTGCTCTAATCTGAAGAGAACTTCTCTCATTTAATTCTCCTTCAGAAACCTTCGCTAAGTATACTCCAATTTCCGATTCAATGTTATCGGTTATTTCTTCATATTTCTCGATTCGTTCAACCTTTTTCTTAAACTTCTTTTTATCCGTTTCTAACAGTAATTCAGGAACAAATGAGGTCATTTTAGTTACCATGGCACCAAACTTCACAACCTCTTTCTTTGCTTCTAAGATAGAGCCTTCAGTATTTATCATGGCAGCATTGCTAATGTATTCCAAATGATACTCTTCGTCTTCTCCACCTTTTGAAGGCACTACTTTAATCACAATCCTCGCGATCAAAGGGATGAAACCAATCATGATTAATGTATTGATCACGTTGAATACGGAATGAAATAAAGACAACTTCAATTCAGCTTCTGAGTTTCCGATATCAGGAATAATTTGAGCCAAGAAATCTTGAGCAGGCCCCCACAAATAGGCAATAAAGTCTAAAAACCATGGAAACACTAAGATTAACCAGATAACACCAACAACGTTGAATATTAAGTGAGCTCTCGCCGCTCGTTTGGCATGAACATTCGCTATAATTGCAGCCAAATTAGCGGTTATAGTGGTTCCGATGTTTTCACCCAACACCATCGCCGCCGCAATTTCAAAAGTAATCACCTGATTAAATAACAAGGTTAACGTAAGGGCCATTGCTGCTGATGAAGACTGCACTACAATGGTAACCACGGTTCCCGCAGCAACAAACAATATAGTTGTTAGAATACCGTAACCAGTGAATCCATTTAAAAATTCTAGCACTTCAGGGTTCTGGTTCAAATCTGGCACCGAACTTTTCAGCGCGTCTAAGCCTAAAAACAAAAGAGCAAAGCCGATTAACACTTCTGAGAGACTGCGGAGTGTTGACTTTTTGGCAAACATTAATGGAAATCCGATTGCAATAATGGGCAGCGCAAATGCTGATATTTTAATTTTAAATCCAAAAAATGCAATTAACCAGGCTGTAATGGTAGTGCCAATGTTGGCTCCCATAATTACACCTATTGACTCTACCAAACTTAGCAGACCTGCATTTGCAAAGCTTACTACCATAACGGTAGTTGCAGAAGATGACTGTACCAAACAAGTAATTAAAAACCCGGTAAAAACCCCTAAATAGCGGTTCTTCGTCATGCTACTTAGAATGTCCCGTAACTTAGATCCTGCGGTTCTTTGAATCCCTTCACTCATGACTTTCATTCCATAAATGAAAAATCCAAGTGCACCGAACAAGGTTAGAAAATCTACAAAAGTGAAGCTCATTGATACAAAATAGTTGTAAAATAATGAGCAAAACTAACTAGTATGAAACTGTTGAATGTTAATATAACGTTAAGCATACAAGGGATTCTCAACGATTCAGTGAACCTAGACGAGCAATATGCATTGAGCAATTGAAATAGTCTTGATCTATTCCATCAACAAATCTTTCGAAAATTGCTATCAGCAGTATTTGTGGCTGCGGAAGTCAACGAAAGGTAGATTAAACCAATCAATTGAAAACAAACGGATTCGTTAGAAATATTTAGATCGGTCTCAAATGTGAACGATTGACATTCACATTCGAAAAATAAAAGAAAAAGTGAATAACAATGCGGTTGAAACCATACAAGGCAATGGCTATAAGCACTATGCAGCCTAAGTTTTAAATGTTAACGGAGAAACGTGAAATTCCTCTATTAAGGTATTCTCTTTCATTGCCAATATACAACCAACCATTTCAGCAATGTCTTCTGCTTGAATCATTTCAGATCGTTCAACAGCAATACCGTCCCAAGAAGAAGTATTGACCGAACCTGGAAAAATAGCTGAAACCTTTATTTTTTGTGCTCGTAATTCTTCTCGTAAGGCATCATTCCAAGCCTTGAATGCATGCTTACTCATAGAATAATCTGCCGCGAAGATTGCCGATTTCAAACTCATTACGGAGGCAATGTTGACAATATTCTTTAATTGATTTTCATCTTGATTTATAACTTGTTGCGTTAAAGCTATTGAACTATACAAGTTGACATTCATCTGCTCTTTTAATTTATCAAGGTTAATATCCGTAACATTTTGCATAGAATACACCCCCAAATTATTAACCAAAATAGAGGTGTCTTCAAAAATTGAAGCAGATTCCTTTAGTTTTTGCTCCGCAATCGATTGAGACAAATCGATGGATAGGTACTCTACCGCCACACTAAACTTACTGAGCTCTGATTTACATCGCTCCAAGTCCTTTTCATTTCTTGCAAGGAGCACTAAATCATAGCCAAGAACTGCCAACTTCTCAGCAATTGCCCTTCCTATTCCTCTCGTTGCTCCCGATATAACTGCTTTCATTCGCCAAAAATAATGCAAATTACCTTATCTCCTTTCCCTAAATTTGACGGAATTAGAAATGACTACACAAAAAAAAATATTAGTTGCTCCATTAAATTGGGGATTAGGACATGCTACAAGATGCGTTCCTATAATTAGGGAGCTTCAAAGACAGAAGGCAGAAGTAATAATAGGTGGAGACGGAATGGCTTTAGCCTATTTAGAAGTGGAGTTTCCAGAGTTAGCTAGTATTTCTATTCCAGACTTAAAAATAAGGTATCCTAAAAGTGGTAGCTTCCTACTCTATTTTGCCATCCGAATTACGAGGTTATATTCGCATGTAAGGAAAGAAAACGCAGTGCTCAAAAAATTAGTAAGGCAGCACAATATTGATGGGATTATCTCTGATAATCGCTACGGATTGTACCATGCTCAAAAACCTTCTGTTTTGATTACACATCAATTGTACATTGAAACCCCTAGTTTTAAAAGGACAGTGCGCGGTATGGTCAGAAAATTAATTGCAAAATTTAGCATTTGCTGGGTCCCAGATATAGCCGGTTCAGATAACTTAAGCGGGCGGCTCTCTCATTCCGAACGATTAATTCCCAAGACAGAATTTATCAGTCTACTCTCACGATTTTCGGCTCCGAAAAAGGAAAAAGAGATTCAACGTCGAGCATTAGCTGTCCTCTCTGGACCTGAGCCATACAGAAGTCAGTTAGAGGCCATTTTAATTAAAGAGTTACGTAAATTTAAATGCAACGCACTTATTGTTAGAGGAGTTATTACAGAAAAAAACAAGCGCATAAAAATTAGCAATCAATTAGAAATTGTAGATTATTTAACCACTGATGAACTGAGAGCAGAAAGCGAAAAAAGCGAATTTATACTTTCAAGATCCGGCTACTCCAGTATTATGGACTTGGTGGCTATGCATCAAAAGGCACTTTTAATTCCAACACCTGGGCAAAATGAGCAAGAATATTTGGCACAGCATCTCAATAGTCACCCGTTGTTCGTTTTTTCAAGTCAGGATAAATTAAATTTAGCGAATGCGTTCTTGGAATTAGAAAACTTGCCTAAGATTACATTAACAGAACTTCCTAACCAAAAAGAACCCATTCAAGCGTTCTTAAAAATGTGCTAAACCAACTTTCTTTTCATTCGGTTACCAATATTGGTTAGTGCTTCGTAGGTAATTGTCTCTTGCGCTTCGGCAAAATCAAATATTGTTTTCATTCCTCCAAAAACAATTGCCTCATCTCCTACTTTCACTTCATCTTGTCCGAGGTCTAGCATGTAATTGTCCATGCATATATTTCCTACCGTTGGATAAAGTTTACCGTTAATCTCTACCTTCCAATTTCCGTTGCCCAACTTTCTAGGAACTCCATCAGCATAACCCAAAGAAAGTATTGCAACGTAACTATCTTCTGTTACAGATCCACTTCTATTGTAACTAATGTATTCCCCTGCACGAACTCTTCGAACTGCAATAACCTTTGACAACAAGCGAGCTACTGGTTTTAGCTCCTTCTTTAAATCAGTTGCTTCTGAAGCTCCATAAAGTCCGACCCCAAAACGCACCATGTCCATTTGGTATTCTAAAAAGTTAGTGATTCCTTCTGTGTTTAAAATGTGACAAATGGGGTCGATTTGCAACGAATTTTTCAAGGACTCGCAAATGAATTTAAACTTCTGAATTTGATTTAAAGTAAAATCCTCTGCAGTTAAATTCCCTGAGCTACTAAGGTGGCTCATAATTGAAGCAACCCTAATCGCCTTTTGGTTCTTAATTTGATGCGCTAAATTTTCCAAACCACCCGGATTAAATCCTAAACGATTCATGCCGGTATTAAACTTTATATGAACTGGGTAAAGCCCTTGTGCTAAACTCTCCTTCGACTGCAAGAATTGTACGAAGGAGGCAAGAATTTCAGTGGAATGAATAACCGGTTCTAAACAATATTCAACCATGACATCCCAATGTTTTGGATCTACATTTTGAACCATCACTGGCAGCTGTATTCCCTCGGCCCTCAACTCAATTCCTTCAGAAAGGAAAGAAACTCCAAGCATATCTGCCATCCCGTTGGCTTCAATTCTTTTGCAAATAACGGTTGTATAGTGACCATATGCAGCGGCTTTTACCATTAGCATCACTTTTGTGGAAGGCCTTAATTTATTCTGGAAATAATGAATATTGTGCTTAATGGCCTCCCAACTCACCTCTAAGGTGTTATCGCTGTATTCACTTAACAAGTAAGATTTATTATTATCCATTGTATCCCTCCTCTATTGAAAAACAATTTCTGCAAAGTGGTTCGTAACTTTCCGTTTCGCCAAGCATTACCAACTTATCATTGATGGTTTTCCTATGACTGTGATTTGCAAGATTTCCGCATTTTACACAGATGGCATGTACCTTAGTTACATATTCCGCTGTAGCCAGAAGGGCAGGAATAGGTCCAAAGGGTTTTCCCCTATAATCCATATCTAACCCCGCCACAATAACCCTAATTCCTTGGTTTGCCAAACGATTACATACGCCGACTAATTCCATATCAAAAAACTGAGCTTCGTCAATCCCAATAACTTGTTCATCATTTATTAATAAGGGGATATTTGCTGAAGCCGGAACTGGTGTAGAATGAATTTGGTTAGAGTCGTGTGAAACTACCGCTTCCATATCGTAACGAATATCGATAGCAGGCTTAAAAATTTCAACCTTTTGTTGCGCAATTTTTGCCCTTTTTAATCGACGAATAAGTTCCTCTGTCTTACCTGAAAACATAGAGCCGCATATTACCTCGATCCAGCCCTTGCGATTTTCAGAATTAATAGTATTTTCGAGGAACATATATACCAGGTTCGTTTTTAAAACTTGTTATACAAAGGTATTATTTAAAGAACAAAAGAAGCACAAAAATGAAGATTGAAAATAAGCTATCAGAGATTACACGATTAATAGAGAACATCAAAAAGCACTCTGACAATTTGAATGGGTTGGGAACAATTCTGGTTCTTGAGATTGCTGTAATTCTATCAAAAATTAACAAGTTGCAAGAGGAAGCAGTTGTGTTGAAATACCTTTGTGAAATGCAACAAGGGAAAAGAGTTGATTTACATCCAATCGAACTAACTGCGACAGCTGTTTCGAATGAAGAGGATCAAAAAGAGTCTAAAGAGAAAAAGAACCAGCTCAAATCCGAAAAAAACAAAGGAGTGGAAGAAGATGCCATGCTTTCTGAAAAAGGAGATAGCACGAATGAGGCGTTAGACCGAATGGTTGAGGCGACAATCAATATAGAAGAGGAAAAAGAAAAACCTTCAACTGACAAGGAAGCCTCCACTTTGTCTTCAGAAAACAAAAAAGATGAGTTGGAAGGAACTCAAGAAAGTGAGTTGGAAAATATATCTGATCTAGATACTGAGCTGAACGATGGATTATTTAATAAAATTCTAGATGAAGCTATAAATAATGAAAAAGAAGCTGAACAAGCAGAAAGTCTGGCGGAGCAACTCGAGGATAACAATGAAATCTCCTCTAAACCAGATATAAACGAAGCTTTTGCATCGGAAGATTCAAGCATAAGTGGGCATTTACAAAAACAACCTATTGCCGACTTAATGAGCGCTATTGGACTTAACGAGCGCTATTTGTATGCGAATGACTTATTCGAAGGAGATATGCAAGAGTTCAAAAACGCCATTAAAATGCTAAATGAATTTGAAAATGTTGGAGATGCCAAATCTTTTTTTGAGAGTGGATTAAGAGGCACATACGGTTGGGACGACGAAAATGAGCTTGCCAAAGCACTATTTAACCTAATTGAGAGAAGATACCTTTGATTTTTCCACTTACATAAGCTTAAAACCGATTATACATTCCTTGTCTCTGGAACAGAACCATTGTGTTACATTTACTTCCAAACTAGGCTAACTCATGGGCAATTATAAATTTAAATGGAAAGCTATATCGTTAGGTATTATTCTGTTTTTTGGCTTATTGACCAGCAACATAGCTCAAAATAAAGTTTGGACCTTAGAAGAATGCATTGAATATGCTTTAGAGAATAACCTGCAGATTCAACAAAATGAATTATCTCAGAAGCTCGCAGGCTATGATTTACAACAAGCTAAATATAACGTTCTTCCTGATGTAAATGGGTTCGTTTCTCATGCATACAATTTTGGTCAGACAATTGACCCTTTTACCAATCAGTTTGCGAATACACAAGTTCGATCAAATTCCTTCTCGGCTTCTTCTACTTTTACCATTTTTAATGGCTTTAGAAACATTAATACAATTAAAAGAAATCAAGCCCAACTAAAATCATCTCAGTTGGATTTAGAGAAAATGAAGAATGATATTTCTCTTAACATTGCAAATTCCTTCCTAGGTATACTATTTAACCAAGAGCTATTAAAGAACGCTGAAAGTCAACTAAAAATCACGCAGCTGCAGATTGACCGAATTGAAAAACAAGTGGCAGCCGGAGCACTTCCGGAAGGGTCGTTGAAAGACATTAATGCCCAATTTGCAAGCGAAGAATTAAATGTGGTGAACGCAGAAAATCAACTTAACATTTCCAAATTGAATTTAGCACAGTTGCTAAGACTAGAAAGTTTCGAAGATTTTGAAATTGTGAGTCCCAATTTAAGTTCGTTTGACGGGGTTATAGAGTTGATTAGTCCTGGAGCACTGTATGTGTCTGCATTAGAAACAATGCCTGAAGTTAAAAGCGCTGAATTCAGTCTATATTCAGCGCACAAAAACACTCAAATTGCAAGAAGTGGCTATCTGCCAACGTTGAGTGTTTCTGGTTCAATTGGGACGGGTTTTTCAGGCGCAAACAGACAAGTAACAGGTTTTAGAGACCCACAAGTCATTCAAACTGCTGACTTCACAAGAAGTGGAGAAGATATATTTACAACAACAGCCACTCCTATTTTTAAGGACAAACCTTTTTCAGATCAATTCTCCGAAAATGAAAATAAATCAATTCGATTCTCTTTAACCATTCCAATATTCAATCGTTTTAGTGCTCGACTTGGAGTAAAAAGAGCGAAAATTCAAGAACAAGTTTCTGATTTAAATTACGAATCCGCAAAATTGACATTGAGACAGAACATTGAATCTGCCCACAATGACGCAGCTTCTGCGTTAAAAAGATACAAAGCCGCAGAAAAGTCTGTTGCTGCGTTAGAAACATCTTTTGCATATACTCAGAAAAGGTACAATGTTGGCATTATTAATTCTTTTGATTTTAAAAATGAAAAAAATCGATTAATCAATGCTCAATCAGAATTATTACAAGCTAAATACAATTATATCTTTAGCACAAAAGTCTTAGGCTTTTACCAAGGTGGAAGTATTTCACTCTCTAAATAAAACAATAGTATGAATTCAAAAAAGTGGTTATTAGCACTAGGAATAATAGTCGTTATTCTTGTAGTTGCAGGAGTTATAAAAGGTATGTCTGGAGGTAAAGGAAAAAAAGTCGCTGTTGAAAAGGTCGAGCGACGGACAATTATTGAAACAGTTGCAGCTAGTGGAAAGATTCAACCTGAAACTGAGGTAATTATTAGTTCAGATGTTTCAGGTGAAATTATTGAAATGCCTGTTCAAGAGGGAGACCGAGTAAAGGCGGGTGATTTGCTCTTAAAAATTAATCCTGACCTTGTAGAGTCTGCATTAAGTCGAGCGGAAGCTGCTCTAAACACTACTAAAGCAAACCTTGCTGGCTCAAAAGCACGATTGGCTCAGTCTGAATCTCAATTCCAAAACACTAAAGCATCTTTTGAACGCAGTGCGCAATTACATGAGAGCAAGGTTATCTCTCAAGCAGAATTCGATCAGGCCAAAGCTAACTACGAGGTCGCTACTGCAGATGTGGAAGCTGCCAAAGAAAATGTTAGAGCCGGAATGTTTAATGTTAGAAGTTCTGAAGCGACATTAAAAGAAGCAAAAGAAAACTTAGGTAGAACTTCTATTTATTCTCCCATGAATGGAGTAATTACCAAATTAAATAAAGAAAAAGGCGAAAGAGTGGTTGGAACAGCCCAAATGGCAGGGACTGAAATTATGACGGTAGCTGACCTTAATGTAATGGAAGTTGCAGTAGAAGTAAATGAAAATGATATTGTCAGAGTAGCCATAAATGATACCACAGAAATTGAAGTTGATGCTTACTTGGATAAAACTTTTAAGGGTATAGTGACAGAAATCGCAAACTCTGCTAACACTTCAGGCATGAGTGCTGATCAGGTTACTAATTTTGATGTGAAAATTCGAATGTTACGGTATTCTTACGAAGAGTTATTGAAAAAAAGAGCCGATAGCTCGTCTCCATTTCGTCCGGGAATGTCTGCAACTGTAGATATAAGAACAACTCAAGTTAACAATGTAATAACTGTTCCTATTCAAGGCGTTACAATTAGAACAGACACACTAAGTACGAGCAATGAAACTGCCCAATTAGAGGCCGATGAGGAAGACGAGAAAGAAAAGGTAGAGGTGGTATTTGTTAGAGACGGAGAGCAAGTAAAAATGGTGAAAGTAGAAACCGGAATTCAGAATACTATGTACATTGAAATACTAAATGGTTTAGAAGAAGGACAAGAAATAGTTGTTGCTCCTTACACCCTTGTTTCTAAAATCTTAAAAGATGGGCAAAGTATAATTGTTATAGACAAAAAGGACCTTTTCACTGCAAATAAAAAATAATTATGGCTTACTTGCTGGCTATTGAAACAGCGACCAAAGTCTGTTCAGTTGCTCTTTTTAAAGACGACAAGCTACTTCAGGTAAAGGAGGAAAAAGGCGCTTATTCCCATGCAGAAAATTTAGCCGAATTCACTAGTCAGCTCTTAACTGAAAGCAACCTAGACGCAAAGGATTTATCTGGGATAGTTGTTAGTAAAGGACCTGGCTCTTATACTGGATTGCGCATTGGTGTTTCTTTTGCAAAGGGTCTTTGTTACTCTCTTAAGATTCCGCTAATTAGCATTGACACTATTTACGCACTAGCCTTAGGTTGGGTACAAGCAGAAAATCCGAAAGTAGATTTAATTTGTCCCATGATTGATGCAAGAAGAATGGAGGTTTACTCCGCGATCTATAATTTTGACCTCAAGTGTTTAAAACCCATTTCAGCAGATGTTATTGAAATTGATAGTTACAGTGAGCTACTTCAAGATAAAATTGCTGTTTTCGTTGGCGATGGCGCCGAAAAGTGCCAGAGCTTATTGGAAGGTAAAAACCGCACTTTTAGAAGCGATTTTTTGCCATCAGCAGCTTACTTGGGAAAGGAAGGTTATCATAAATTTCAACAATCCAAAATAGAAGACGTAGCATATTTTGAACCTTATTATTTAAAAGAGTTCGTTGCCTTAAAAAGCCAAAAGGGAAGTTTGGACTAGATAATTGTTTAGCAACATTTAAATTAATCGATTCGAGAAGCATCATACCGCATATATTTGCTCAATATATTTTTCTTTACATTCGGTTGGATGAGAGAAATAATTTTTCTTTGTTCACTTGCATTTTGTAGCAGTTTTGTTCTCTCAAGAGGATACATCAAGTGTTCAATGGACACATGAGTATAACTTAAGTTGGAATGATTTTCAAGGAGTAGAAAATGTAGACTTAAAATTATCTGCACTTTCTAAGATAGCAATTCCATAAACTTATACCTATGATGTAGAAGTTGACTTAACAGTTGAATTATCAACCACCTTTATTAAAAGTGAGTCTTGGTATAAAAAAGGTGAAGAAAACAACATATTACTAGGTCATGAGAAATTGCACTTCGATATTGCTGAAATTAATAGACGGCTCATTGTGAAAGCAATTCTTGCTTCTAAATTTTCTGGCGATAATTACGAATCTGAGCTTAAAGAAGTAATAAGCAAAATTTGGAAAGAGGATTACAGAAAAATGCAAGATGAATATGATGCTGAAACGAATTGTGCTCGAATGTTCCAAGCCCAAATTGACTGGAACAAACTCATTTCAGACAAATTAATTGAGTTAAAGGAATATAACGACACCGAAATTACAGTCACCTTTGAGTAAAGTTGTATTCATATTCCACTTTGTAAACACTTATCGTTTTCTCCTTTGTATCTCACATAATAATTGACTTAATCAATTGCAATTCATTATAAAGAACTGCAAACTTTCTAACGATCTCTCCATCTTTCATTTCTTTGATAAAGTCCAAATAACCTCCTTGATAAGTAAATTCCCAAATTGTTTTTTTATGCCCACCAATAGTATTCAATTTCGACCTACTAATTAGTTGAATTGCCTTGTAGTTAAAACTATCTAAAACAAAACTTAATGAGCGGGCGTAACTCTCCTTTTTATAAATGGTCTTGCCCATGAGATTAGTAGTTACCCATTCAGACTTCATCGGACTCCCGACAGAATTATAGCAGGTATAATTCTTTTTTAACCCTTCTTCCTTTCGAACCTTAACTAGATGAATATAGTTTGTATCTAATGTCTTATTGTCAATTTTTATTTCTTGAAATGAGGAATCGTTTAACCACGAATAACAGTACCTAAAACTAAGTAGCCCTTGAATTTCTGTTCTTGAACTTAATCTAAATCCATTGTATTCATACTCATAAACAGAGGTATCTACCCTACTACTTAATGATACAAACTTTCTACTTTCATACAATTTACCTTCGATTGAAAAAAAGTACTCAGCGAACTTCCTTTCAGCGCTAAAGATATCATCATCTTTCTTATCGCTTTTGTAAATGGTAATTGATTGGATTGATTTGTTTTGTATGAATTCTAAATCAAAAAAATCTTCCATGCTTAACCACTCCTTACTAATGTATAATTGAGAAAAGAAAGAAACACTTGCTAAAAAAACAAAAGAAAAATATAACTCTCATATAAAACTAAATTCTAATGTTCTTAAGCCGATTAATTACCGGAGGAGAAACAAATCCTATTACTAACTGATAATTAATTAATATTTTACTTGCACTTAAAATTATAATTTCTTCCTTATTTTAATGGAATTAATTGTTCTGAGAACTGATTGGCAAAACTAGACCCCAATAGCGCCCAAAAAAAACATTTGTTACTGTTGATCTAACAAACTTGCTAACGCTTTAGAATTAAAATACTTTTAACTATAACTTATCGAAATTCAAGAGATAACCGTTAAGTTTGATGTATGAATAATATCTTGCTACGGTTATTAATCGTTTTTGCCTTGTTTTTTTCTTCTCAAGCTAGTGCAACTCATATAATTGGAGGATTTTTCAGTTACGAATGTCTAGGACCAGTTGCAGGAACTAACGACGCTCAATATGTGATCAGAGCCGTACTTTTTAAAGATAGCTTGAATACAGGTGTAGGAGGCGCGCCTGGAGCAGTGCTTGAAAACCCTCTTACCGTAACGCTTTTTAATCAATTAAACATTCAACTTGGCACCATCAACATACCTAGAGACTCTCTAGTTATTTTAGTTGACAGTGCCGCAGGATTGTGTGTAATTGGAACACCTGTAGTCAGCATTATCTCAAAGGGCTATTATAGCGATACGGTGCTACTTAGAAAAGACCAGGCACACAAATATGTATGGCGTAGATGCTGCCGTAACAATCCAGATAATATTTTAAATCCGGCAGCTAGTGGAAGTACATTTTTCATTGATGTTCCTGAATTTGATCAAGTTGGCTGCAATACAAGTCCCCAATTAACAGCAGAACAACCTTTCTCATTTTGTGCTGGTGTTAACATTAACTTAGACCTTTCAGCAACAGATCCGGATGGTGACTCAATGGTATACGAACTGTGCGCTCCATTCGACTTCCCAAGGTCGGGTAACGCTGTAACACAAGTACCTGCAAACCCTCCTCCATATCCTGTTGTCACTTTTCGAGCGCCCGCGACGCCTACCAACCCTATTCCTTCGAACCCTGCTATAACTATTGATCCAAACACTGGATTATTAACTGGTATTCCTGTTAGTACCGGAAAGTACTTAATTGGTTTTTGCGTTAAAGAGTATAATAGTAATGGAATTTTGCTTTCAACTACCATAAGAGACATTCAAGTAAAAGTGGACAACTGTATTCTGCAAGTAACCTCCTCTATACAAGATCAAGAAAGATTCTGTGATGGGTTGACGATACAATTCAGAAACAGAACGAGTTCTAATGTTGACTCTACTACAATTCCTTATAAGTGGGATTTTGGAGTCACTTCCCTTACAAATGATACTTCTCGACTTAGAGAACCGACATACACGTTCCCAGGACCTGGTTTTTACAACATTACCTTAATTGCTAATCCTAAAAATCCGGGTTGTAGAGATACTTCTGTCACTTTATTTGAAGTTCGCCCCACCTTAAGGACGAGCATTGATGTTTCCGATTCTAATCTATGCGCAAACAACAATACTGTAGATTTCTCAGTTCGAGGAATTTTTCAACCATCTGCAACTTTTGCTTGGGATTTTGGATCTACAGCAAGTATTACAACAAGCACAAATCAAATAGTCAATAGCGTGCAATTTATTGGAAGCGGAAGTTCTCCTGTTCAACTAATTGTATCACAAGATAATTGCGATGATACAACCAAAAGAGTAATCACCGTAGTGAACAACCCCACTGCTGATTTTACTGTTGATGATAACTCCGGTTGCTCACCTTTCCAAGTTAATTTCACCTCCTCTGTCAACATTGACGGAATGGCAATAATCAACTATCTATGGACCTTTGGCGATGGAAAAACATCTACATTACAGAACCCAACAAACACCTACCTCAATGATGGTAGTTACGACGTTACACTCCAAGTTACAACTTTTGGAGATTGCAACGATGTTGTTACGATAATGAAATCTAATTTCGTACAAACAGGCCCGCAATTTAGTAATAATAATACTGACTTTTCTGCCACGCCTATTGCAGGCTGCTACCCTCTAGAAGTTCAATTTAACAACCTCTCTACTTTCGATGGAACTACGACCTACCTGTGGGATTTTGGAGATGGGTCTGCTAACTCAGCAGCAACAGACCCCTTACATACCTATACCGCTAATGGTCATTACGATGTTGCATTAACCATGACAACTGTTGGAGGATGTGCCGAAACACTAACAGAAAAGATTGATTCTGCTATCTACATTTCGTTAGATTCGAGTAAAAATAGAATTGGTTTTACTGTAAACCAAGACACTGAGTGCGCACCGGTTGAACTTCAGTTTACCGATACTTCGTTTTTTGAAGGTACGGCAAACTTCAAATGGTATTTTGGTGATGGTGATAGCTCTGAGCTCAGAAACCCACTGCACACTTATCAAAATAATGGAATATATGATGTTCAGCTAATTCTGCAAACGACCGAAAAATGTGTGGATACGTTGAGCTTAACTAAACACGCCTATATTGAAACAGATATTAAATACAGCACCAATGATGTAGGGTTTGACTTTTCACCAAAAGAGGGCTGCTTACCATTAACAGTTCAGTTTTTAGATTCTTCAAAATTTCTAGGAACACCTCAGTACTTTTGGGATTTTGGAGATGGATCAAATTTTAATGGATTACAGAACCCAAACTACACCTTCACTGATACCGGAACTTATTCGATAGGCCTGCTATTAATTACAAGTGAAAAATGCGTTGATACACTTCGCGCATCAGTTAGTAACGCTGTGAAAGTGCTTCCTAATCCAATTGCTCAAATCAACTATTTGGATACTTCTAAGAGTCTGAAGGAAGCTCTATTTGAATTTACAAATACAGGAAGCCAATCAGTTAGGTCTTCAAGGTACTTAATTAATGGCAAAGAAGTCGCTCAGAATGATTTTTTAACCTATCAATTTGCTGATACAGGTCGTTTTCAAGTGGCATATATTGCAACAAATAGTTTTGGATGTGAAGACACTAGCACAGCAGAAATATTTGTGTTCGACGAATTCCAATTCATTGTTCCCAACATCTTTACTCCAAATGGGGACAACATCAATGACGAGTTTAAAGTTCAAGCCTGCGGTGTATTCGACTATGAGATCAAAATCTTTAACCGTTTTGGCGAAAAATTATTTGAAAGTAATAGTTTAAATATCAATTGGGACGGAAGAATTTCAGGCAAGCTGGCCACTTCAAGTGTGTATTTCTACACCATTAAAATTCGCGATTTTCGAAATCAGATTTTAGATTACCAAGGAAGCATAACCCTGCTCACAGATTAATCAATCCAATTTTAATGGAACTTTTGCTTCATGAGAAACACGAACTTTCTTTTTGATAAAGAATGCCCTTCCAGTTACGTAACCATCCACTTTAAAGTCAATTTCCTTACTCCCAAGAGTCAATCCGAGCAAACGTATCATAGCGCCATCAGCGAAGTCTTCGAAATTACTTTTCATCATAACTTTGTGATATTCTTCTGAGTTTTTGGGAATCCTGATGTTGTTATCAACGTTTGCTTTTGCCAATTTTGACCCTTTAATATAAATATCAAATTCGGAATCAACCATACTTAATTGAAAGCCATTCGGGTTTTTAATCTTTATTTCAGACTCTACTACTAACCCCTTTTGAGAAAACTCTACTAACTTAACGTATTTAATATCGGTGATTTCTACCTCTTCATAAGTACAAGAATCAAAACTCAGAATGAGAATTAGAATGATACTGAACTTACGAATCGTTCTCATTTACTTTCTATTAGAATAACTTTCATAAAAATAAGAAATGGTCTCAATTCCTTTTAAGAAGTTATCTATTCCATAATGCTCATTTGGTGAATGTATTGCATCCGTATCTAACCCAAATCCAAGTAAAATTGATTTTAAATCTAAAACATCTTCAAAAAGTGCTACAATTGGAATACTGCCTCCTGCTCTAACGGGCACAGGTGTCTTTCCGAAAACTTTCACAATTGCCTCACTAGCTGCTTCATACTCCGGAATGTCAATTGGCATAACATATGGCTCTCCCCCATGATGTGGCCGAACATTTACCTTTACTGATTTTGGTGCAATCGATTCAAAGTGCTTCTTGAACTTCGCCGTGATTTCCTCATCTGATTGGTTCGGAACTAATCTCATAGAAATTTTTGCAGATGCCTTTGAAGGAAGAACGGTTTTCGCTCCTTCGCCAATATATCCTCCCCAAATTCCATTCACATCTAATGTTGGACGAATTCCTCTTCGCTCAATTGTTGTATAACCAATTTCTCCATGAACCTCATCAATCCCCAATTTAGATTTATAATCTACTAAGTTGAATGGTGTTTTAGCCATTAACTCTCTCTCCTTTCCACTTGCTTCCAATACATTTTCATAAAATCCTGGAATTGTAATATAATTGTTCTCATCTTTCAACGAAGCAATCATTTCACATAAGATGTTAATCGGGTTGCCAACTGCACCTCCATAAACTCCTGAATGTAAATCTCTATTGGGACCTGTAACCTCAACTTCTAGGTAACTCAATCCTTTAAGACCTGTGGTAATTGATGGATTTTCCATGGATAGCATGGAAGTATCTGAGATTAAAATGATGTCTGCCTTTAACTTTTCTTTATACTCTGTTATGAAGGTTTCCAAATTAACAGAACCTACCTCTTCTTCTCCTTCTATAAGGAATTTCACATTACACGGTAGTTGGTTTGTGCGCATCATTAATTCGAAGGCTTTCACATGCATAAACATTTGACCTTTGTCATCGCATGCTCCCCTTGCATATATTTTTTCGTCTTTAATTACCGGATCAAACGGAGGACTATCCCACAACCCCAAAGGATCTGCAGGCTGAACATCGTAATGACCGTAAACAAGTATTGTCGGTTTAGAAGGATCAATAATTTTCTCTCCATAAACAACCGGAAATCCTGCAGTTTGACACAATTCCGTATTATCTGCTCCTGCAGCTTCTAACGATTTTCTTACTGCCTCAGCAGCATTCACGACATCACCTTTGTAGGTAGAATCAGCACTAACTGAAGGTATCTTTAACAGCTCTATTAATTCATTTATAAATCGATCTTTATTGGCCTGTATGTACTCTGAAACTTCTTTCATGTTCTCTCTACTTTTTTGAGCCTTAAAATTACGATTTGAAAAATTGCTTCCCCTTAATTTACAACAAAACTTCACCGTTCATTTCTTCGGGAATTGCAATTCCCATCATGGTCAAAATAGTTGGTGCTATATCAGCCAATTTACCATCTTTAATCGCCTTGTAATTTTTATCTATTAGAATCACAGGAACCAAATTAGTGGTGTGTGCCGTATTTGGGCTTCCATCTTCATTCACTACAAAATCTGCATTTCCATGGTCGGCGATGACTATAAAAGAATAATTATTTTCTATGCCCTTTTGAATGATTTCTCCCGTGCATTTGTCTACTGTTTCTATCGCTTTCAAAATAGCATTATAAACTCCTGTGTGGCCCACCATATCAGGATTGGCAAAGTTAAGGCAGATAAAATCGGCGCTTTGGGCTTCAATTTCTTGAATGATTTTTGTTTTAACTTCTTCAGCACTCATTTCTGGCTGTAAATCATAAGTTGCCACTTTGGGAGAACTCACCATCAGCCTTTTTTCGCCTTCAAATGGAATTTCTCTTCCTCCTGAAAAGAAAAAGGTAACATGCGGATATTTTTCTGTTTCCGCGATTCTAATTTGCTTATTACCAGCCGTTGCAATTACGTCACCCAGTGTGTTTTTCAAATTATCTTTTTGAAACAGCACATGCACTCCCTTAAAGCTGTCGTCATAGTTTGTCATAGTAACATAATACAATGGAAACTTCTGCATACCATACTCTAATAGGTCTTCTTGATGCAGCGCTCTCGTTATTTCTCTACAACGGTCAGTTCTATAATTAAAACAAATCACAACATCATCAGAAAGGATTGTTGAAATGGGGTTGCCATTTTCATCTGCTACGAAATGAGGCTCAGTAAATTCATCAGTTATATTATTTTCATATGATTTCTGAAACACTTCTTTCGCAGTTTTAACAGCTGCTCCCTTGCCATGAACCATTAAATCATAAGCCTTTCGAATTCTTTCCCATCGCAAATCCCTATCCATAGCAAAATATCGCCCAACCACTGTAGCAACCTTTGTCGGGCTGCCTTCAATAGCTTTCTCTACATCTTCTATAAAACCTATCCCACTCTTCGGGTCTGTGTCTCTCCCATCGGAAAATGCATGAATAAAGCTTCTTTCAACTCCAGCATCTTTTGCTACTTGGCATAGTTTCACAAGATGTTTCTGATGAGAATGAATTCCACCATTGGAAAGTAATCCTAAGAAGTGAACTTGTTTATTTTGTTCTTTAGCGTATTTAAAAGCCTTCAACAACTCTTCGTTTTTAGTGATAGAATTGTCCTCACATGCCTTATTAATTTTAACTAAATCTTGATACACGACCCTTCCCGCACCAATATTTAAGTGTCCTACTTCTGAGTTGCCCATTTGCCCATTTGGCAAACCAACAAATTTACCATCTGTCCTTAATTTTGCATTGGGGTACTTTTCCAATAACTCATCAAAAACGGGAGTATTGGCATTAAATATAGCATCTGAATGATCTTTTTTACCATAACCCCAACCATCCAATATTAGTAAGGCAACTTTTTTATGATTATCCATGTCTAAAATTTATAAGGTTTTGAGCATCCAAACATCGCAATTCCCATGACCAGAGTCTCCTAGAGAATGATTTAAATAGTTAAAACCATATTGCTCATACATTTTTACTGCTTTACTAAAACTAGGCTGACTTTCAATATATAGATATTTATAGTCAAAATCTCTTGCAACTAGAATGGACTTCTCAAACAACGCTTTACCAATTCCTCTATTTCGAGCTCCTTTAGCTAAGTAGAATTTCACTAATTCAGCATATCCGCTATCTAACCCTTTAGTTGGAAAAACTCCACAACACCCTAGTACTTCTCCGTCTTTTTCGGCTACATATAATGTTGCCATTTTTTCAGAATCGAATAACTCAAATAACGCGTCAGTATTTGGGTCTTCGTATACAGTTCCTGTTAAAGGCGCTCCGAATTCTATAAATGCGGCTCGAATAATTTTAGCTAAAGAAAAATTATCTTCTCGTAACACCTTCCTTATTTTTATATCCTCCATCTGTTAACATAAAAAAGCCACTCCAATAAATCGGAATGGCTTTTAGATTATTTCAGTCCTTCACCTTGCCGATCAGCTGCTTGTGATTCAGCCCATAGTTTCAAATAGGCTTTCTTCATTCGGTTGGTATATTTTTTATTTCTATGAAATGATTCCCTTTTACTGTCAAAAGAAACCAATCCTACGGGAAAGTCTAAATAAGAAGTGTTGACATTGGCCAATTCATCCTCCCTAAAAATATCAATATCAAAATCATATTTTATTTGCGACTTCCTTAGTTTACTCGTTACCTTGCTATCAATAACAAATCTTTTAGCATGAAAATTCGGAGCAGTTATCTCTATCGTTAAAACCGTATTTAACGGCAAATTGGTAACAAAACGATTTGATGCTCTAACATCAATCTTCTTTATCAGTTTGTTGTGATCGTAAATATTTACAACTACGTCTTTTACTTTTGTCTTATTATTATAAATAACCCCCGTTAGCTCTAAACTGTCTAACGGCCCTGCAAATACATTACCCGTTATCAGCATTAAAAATGCTACTATTAAAGTAAATCGAAACACTAACTTAACGCTTTTCATATGCTTGGTTTAGCTTAAATGTAGTAATACTACTGACTATTTGAATTAAAATATGGTGCTAGTCTCTGATTTAGTTCTTGTCCAAATTCTTTTTGAGGATACAACTGATTGGTCATCACTACTAGTCTATTCAAAATTCCGCGAGCTTGTTGAAGGTCATTTTTGACTGTTACTCCAAACTTCGGGTCTAAACTCTGATAGTAGATTACCTCTTTCTCATAAATATCAACTAAACGGGAAACGATTTCGTTTGCTCTTTCAAACTCTCCTATTCCGTAATAATTTTCTGCTAAGAACATTACAAAATAGTCATAAGGTACGTTATGCTCAGGCATTACTTCAAATGCTTTATCTAATGCTAGCTTCGCTTTAACTAATTTATTCTCAGCAATAAGCTTATCTGCCAATCGAGAGAATGTAATTCTCAAACTCATGGTCATTCTACGATTTGTTTCATCCATATAAATATCATCAGTGTCCATTCCACCCCAATGAAAGTCTTCCATTAAACGCTTGTATAAAATATCTGAATTTACATATCCCGGATTCCCATCTCCTCGCCCTTGCTTTTTAATAGGAACCAATCGATACGCCATACCTTCAGCTCTAAAGTAATTTTCTAAGCCTATGTAACTTGCTAATCCCGTTGTGCTGGCAAAATAAATAGGTCGCTCCCAATTGTTAGAACTTAAAATATCAAGGATAGTCAAGTCATTCTTCAACACATAGGTTTTTTTAATTTCCCATACAATTTCATCAACAATTTGATCTGCTTTTTCTGGAGGCACAGTTCCGTTTGCTAACACCTTCACTTTATCAACTGAAATTTTTAGTTTCTTAGTTGGGATGTAGTCAATTTTTTCGCCTGTTCCCATAGGTATCTTTGTTTGTTGATTATCTGACTTTATAAAATCGATTAAATCATCTACATCAATGTGCCCTTTGATTTGCTTCCTTTCATAAACTGGTAAGTAGTCATTTGTCCCTTGTCGAATTTTCTTCTCGGGAAGAGTTAAAGGAATGGGGTCTGATTCGTATGCTTTTAATCGCATCTGATTCACATACCAATCCGTATTCAATAAACTCAAATTAATCACCCGAACATCTGTTCTGTACTCTTCTACTTCTTGCACATACCATAATGGGAAGGTATCATTATCTCCATTGGTAAAAAGTATAGCATTTGGCTCGCAGGAGTCAAGGTAGTTTTTTGCAAAGTCTCTTCCCGTATATCTGTCTGCTCTTGTATGATCATCCCAATTTTCCGAAGCCATTAAGCCCGGCACAGCAATTAAGGTTACGGCTGTTATTCCAATTGCAACAATTCCATTCGACTTCCCTCGACTTATTAGGTCGTAAAGTGCATAAACACCAAGTCCAATCCAAATAGCAAAAGCGTAAAATGATGCAGCGTAAGCATAATCACGTTCCCTAGGTTGAAGCGGATACTGATTCAAATATAACACAATTGCTAGACCGGTAAAAAAGAACAGGAGCATTACTATGGCACCATCTTGTTTATCTCTCGTAAATTGAAAGACCAATCCAATTAACCCCAGAATTAGTGGCAATAAGTAATATTTGTTGTTAGCCTTGCTGTTTGTTATCATTTCAGGTAGATTGTCTTGCGTACCCAACCTCATCTCGTCGATGAACTTTATCCCGCTAATCCAGTTTCCGTGGATAACGTTACCATGGCCTTGAATGTCATTTTGCCTACCTGCGAAGTTCCACATGAAGTAACGCCAGTACATCCACGTCATCTGGTAATTGAACAAATAGGACATATTTTCCCCAAATGTGGGTGTGTTTATCACTTTTGTTTCGCCACTAGCATCCTGATAACGGACTGGCTTTCCTTTAAAGTTAGCCCATTTTACGTACTGGCTTTTGTGCCTAGCTTCTGTGCTCCACATTCTAGGCAAGACCGTTTTAAAACGACTGTCATAATTTGGAACTGAATTCTTTCGGTCATCTGTAACAATGTACTTTCCACTTTCCTTGTCTTGGTAGTAAACTGGCTTACCATCTGCGTAAGGATCTTTAATATCTAATGGAGTATTAAATGAATGCCCATTAAACAAAGGACGATCGCCATATTGCTCACGATTTAGATAAGAAAGGAAGGTAAACACGTTTTCAGGGTTATTCTCATCCATAGGCGTGTTTGCATTGGAACGAATTAAAATCACCGCGAAAGAAGAGTAACCTAAAATGATAGCAGAAACACATAAGAGGATAGTATTCAATACTACTTTAGAGTTTTTCTGAGTGTAATGTAATCCACACCCTAAACCTCCAACAACAAGTGCTATATACACAAAGAAACCTGTATTAAATGGAAGGCCAAAACTATTGGTGAATAACAACTCGAACCAAGATGCCATAACAATTAGCCCAGGAATAATTCCATATTGAATGGCAGCTAAAATAACTATAGAAAGACCTAATGCAATAATGATTCCTTTAGGTGTTGGCATATACTTTTTGAAGTAATATACCATTACGATAGCAGGTATAGCCAATAAGTTCAAAAGGTGAACTCCAATTGAAAGTCCCATTAAATAAGCAATCAGTATAATCCATCTTAGATTGTGGCTTTCATCTGCAACCCCTTCCCACTTTACAATGGCCCAAAAAACAACCGCAGTAAACAATGATGATAGTGCGTAAACTTCTCCTTCAACAGCTGAAAACCAAAACGAATCTGAAAAAGTATATGCTAAAGCACCTACTAGCCCACTTCCGATTACTGCAAAAACTTTAGGGTTTGTCAATTCGCCGCTCTTTAAAGCTAACTTTTTACCGAAGGCCGTAATGGTCCAGAATAAGAATAGAATCGTAAATGAACTTGACAATGCAGACAAAGAGTTAATCATTAATGCTGCATCTTCAGGAGAACCAAACAGCGTAAAAAAGCGCGCTAACATCATAAAAAATGGAGCTCCCGGAGGGTGTCCAACCTCTAGTTTAAAAGCTGTTGCAATAAATTCTCCGCAATCCCAAAAACTAGTTGTAGGTTCAATGGTAAGTAGGTAAACAGCAGAAGCTAATATCCAAGTAATCCATCCTATGCTCAGGTTTAATTTTTTAAATGTAGTCATGTGGTTTATTTAGTGCTTGATTTAGATCGATTGCGAAGATAAAAAAACTACTTCAAATGGGTTCAAATAGTTTTCTTAAGAAAGTATAAATATTTGTGAAGTTTTTTTTACTTTTGTCACCCGTTGCAAAAATTGTCCGATGGTGTAACTGGCAACACGTCTGTTTTTGGTACAGAAGAGTCTAGGTTCGAGCCCTAGTCGGACAACAAAAAGTTCTTATAAAAGTAAGGTTGCAATTGAGTTGAAAGAACTACATTTGTCGCTCTCTTAAAAGATAAGTTCTTAAAAGTAACAACGCGAGAGTAGCTCAGCTGGTAGAGCACGACCTTGCCAAGGTCGGGGTCGCGGGTTCGAATCCCGTCTCCCGCTCACGGTCCTCTTTTCGGAGAGGATTTTTTTATGGAAGTGTCTTCTGAATGTAAGTTTGGAATGGACCAATTGCCCGGGTGGTGGAATTGGTAGACACGCAGGACTTAAAATCCTGTGGCCATTGCGGCCGTGCCGGTTCGACCCCGGCTCCGGGTACTTAAAAAGCCTCTTCAGAAATGAAGAGGCTTTTTTGGCTTAAATAACATACGGCTTCTTGTTCTTAATGCTGACTTTTTTTGAAACCATAAGTGTTTTGGCCAATAAAATCAGTGGGAAATTTATCATCTCCTTCAAATCCAATTTCTATGGTTCCGCTTTCTTCAGGGATGTAATTCGTTTTAAAAATGTAATCCCACAGGCTTAAACTAATGCCATAATTAACACCGGTTGTTCCTTCGGGCAACACTGACGCATGATGGTATAAGTGCATCACAGGGTTATTGAAGATGTACTTTAACGGGCCCCATGTAATTTTAACATTAGAATGGTTTAAGTGCCCAATGGCAATTGTGATAAAGTGAATAATATAGGCTTGTTCAGGCTCAAACCCCGCAATTAGCATTACACCGAAAGTCTTAAGTGGCTTATAAAAAATGTTTTCCATCCAATGGTATCTTAAGTGTGCAGCAAATCCCATTTCCTTTACACTGTGGTGTACTTTATGAAATTTCCACAGAAAAGAATACTTATGAAGTAAAACATGTGTAAACCACTGCACAAAATCCAAAATAATAAAGAACACCAATAGTTGTGACCACATAGGCCATTCCGAAATATCAAAAAGCGTGAGGCTATTGATGGTAATATTTACTTGTGAAAATAACAATCCTAGAATGTCATAAACCCCAGAAATTACAATGGCGAAGATGAAAAAATTAAAAAACATGTAAAATCCATCTAACCAAAACCCTTTTCTAATTATAGCTTGGTCTTTTCGCCATGGGAATACTATTTCTAACATCCATGCAAAAAGTGAGATGGTAATAAGACCCCAAAAATAATTCGTGTACCATGGCACTTGAAAGAGAATTGATCTCCATGTCCAATCTAACGTGCCTGTAAAGGCATTTATAAAGACTTCTAAATATGTTTCCATAATTAATTATTTGTTTGTGTTGAATGATCTATTTCAAATAGCAAATCACTGTAATAGCTCCATTCTGTCCAGAAGCCATCGTAATTTTTTACATTTTTATAATTTAATAATTGTGTTAATACAAATGCAGTATGCGCTGAACGTATCCCACTTTGACAATAAACAATTATAGGATCATTTTGTGCTAGTTGCGGTTGACTATAAATAGATTCTAACTCTTCGAGAGATTTCATCTTTTTGTCGCTATGAAAATTTATGGCCTCTGCCCAATCTATGTGCGTATCGTTTTCCAAGAAATTCCTTCAGTCAGGCAAGTTACCGAAAACATATTTGATTATGACTTCGAAAATTACTAGGGGATAAATTTCTAGTGCGTCGACTTTCAATCACAATCTATTGTCGGATCAAACTTATTACAATCATCCATTTTTAAAAGGTGCATAATAGATACCATTCTTGGTAAATTGGGAGTAAAAGATTAAACAAGTTTGCTCGATTTGTTTCGTGCGTTCGTTAAATTATAACATAAAGTAAGCCATCTCTAATATCGAGATGGCTTGCTTACAAATAGTAGTATTTAACTTTTAAAAGCCGAATGACCCGTAATGTCCATTCCGGTAATCAATAGATGAATGTCGTGCGTTCCTTCGTAAGTAATTACAGACTCTAAATTCATCATGTGGCGCATAATTGGGTATTCTCCTGTAATTCCCATACCTCCATGAATTTGACGAGCTTCTCTTGCAATTTTCAATGCCATATCAACATTGTTTCTTTTCGCCATTGAAATTTGTTGTGTCGTTGCTCTCCCTTCATTCTTCAATTGCCCTAATCGATAGGTTAACAATTGCGCTTTCGTGATTTCTGTAATCATTTCAGATAGTTTCTTTTGCGTTAACTGAAATGCTGCAATTGGCTTTCCAAACTGTATTCTTTCTTGTGCATATCTTAAAGCTGAATCGTAACAATCCATTGCCGCTCCAATTACACCCCAAGCAATTCCATAACGAGCAGAATCTAAACATCCCAGTGGCGCTCCTAATCCAGACTTATTCGGCAATAAGTTCTCTTTTGGAACCTTCACGTTATCAAAAACTAATTCTCCGGTTCTTGAAGCTCTCAAAGACCATTTACCATGAGTTTCAGGAGTTGTAAACCCTTCCATGCCCCTTTCTACGATTAATCCATGAATTCTGCCCTCTTCGTTTTTTGCCCACACTACGGCGACATCACAAATTGGTGAATTTGTAATCCACATTTTTGCTCCGTTTAACAAATAATGGTCTCCCATATCTTTGTAATTGGTAATCATTCCGCTTGGATTTGAACCATAGTCTGGCTCAGTTAAACCAAACGAACCTACCCAATCACCAGCTGCCAGTTTAGGAAGGTATTTATTGCGTTGCGCTTCGTTTCCATAATTGTAAATTGGATACATCACCAAAGAACTCTGAACAGAAGCAGCAGATCTCAATCCTGAGTCACCTCTTTCAAATTCTTGCATTATTAAGCCATAAGAAATTTGGTCTAATCCAGCACCACCGTACTCTGCAGGTATATAAGGTCCAAAACCACCTAATTCTGCAATTCCCTTATTTAAGTGTATAGGATATTCTCCCTTTTGAGCCGCCTCTTCAATAATTGGAGAAACATCTTTTTTTACCCATTCTCTGACCGTATCTCGAATTAACTTATGTTCTTCCGTTAACAATTCATCTAATAAGTAATAGTCTGGTGCTTGAAATCTATCGCTAGCCATATCGTTTATTATCTATTTGTGCAAAATTAGTCATAAAAAGAAGTTTTTCCCTCTTCAACAAGACAGTCAAAGCTTAATTTTGTTTATTAAATTACAATTAGTGCAGGACACAATTCAGTTACTTCCTACAACGAATTTTTCTCCTTTCAACTTTCCGTTGAGAGAGTTAAATCACAATGCGTGGGTAGATACCTTGATTGTTCATGGTGAAGGGTTTTCTATAAACCCAGTAAGTTACGAAGGAACTGTGGCACCATCTTCCTCCTCCGTATGGATTATCGTTGTTTTATTAATTGGTTTTTTAAGTGTGGCTATTTCTCGATCCGTTTATCGCAAACGATTCGATATGCTCAATAAAACATTAGCTAACTGGAAACTATCGAAACAAATAATTCGGTACGAAAAAGTATATACACACCCTGTCAATATTTTACTGATCTTAAATTTCATACTAACTGTACCGCTATTTTTTAGCTTGGTTTACGTGAAGCTCTTTAACCCAAGTACTCTTCTAGAAAGCCAGTACTTCATGGTGATGATTCCGCTCATTGTTTATTTATTAGCAAAAACAGGGTTGTATCAGTTTAGCGGGTGGCTATGGAATGAAAAACCAGTCATTGAGGAGTATCTTTTTCAATCTAATCTGTTTAACAAATATTCCGGTGTTGCTTTCCTTTTTTTAACTTCATTGGTCGTTTATTCACCAATAGAACTTTCAACTTTAGCTAAAATTGGATTGATTACAATAGCATTATTAGCTTTTTTTCAACTAATTAGAGGCTTCATAATCGGACTTGAAAACGGCAAGCAATTAATTTTTATAATTGCGTATCTTTGCACCCTTGAAATTTTACCCTGGCTTGTTATTGCAAAATGGATAAAGATCAGTCTATAATTTCAACCTCTTTAGGTTACTAATTTATAATAAATTTTACACTTTGAAAGTAAAAACAATTTTAGTTTCTCAACCAAAGCCAGAAACGGAAAAGTCACCTTATTTCGACCTTTCTGATAAATGTAAAGTCAAAGTTGACTTTAGATCATTTATTCATGTAGAAGGCATAGATTCAAAAGAGTTCAGAACGCAAAAAGTAAATGTTCAAGATTTTGGAGCCGTGATTTTTACGAGCCGAAATGCAGTTGATCATTTTTTTAGAATAGCTGAAGAGCTAAGATATAATGTGCCTGACGACTTGAAATATTTTTGTATTTCAGAATCAACCGCTTATTACCTTCAGAAATATGTTGTATACAGAAAAAGAAAGATTTTTCACGGCAGACAAACGATGGAAGACTTAATGCCTTTAATTAAAAGGCATAAAGGTGAGAAGTTTCTTTTGCCTTGTGCTGATATCTTAAAGAAGGACATTCCAGAAGTTTTAGAAAAGAATAGCATTAACTTCGAACAGGCAATGTTGTATAGAACAGTTTGCAGCGATTTGTCCGATTTAGCAGATGTAAATTATGATGTGTTAGTGTTCTTTAGCCCTGCCGGAATTGCATCTCTTTATGAGAACTTCCCAGAGTTTAAGCAAAACGATACTAGAATTGCAGTTTTTGGAGCAACAACAGCTAAAGCAGCTGAAAATGCAGGTTTAGAAATAAATATTGCTGCGCCAAAACCTGAAGCCCCTTCAATGACGATGGCTTTGGAGCAATACATTAAGAAGCAGAGTAAGAAATAAAAAACTTTTAAAATTTTTAGAAGGCATTACTCCGTTGAGTCAATGCCTTTTTTTATTTTTAATCTCAATGAAAAACGAACACTTTACCCTTAAAAAAGATGAAATTCTCTCGAAAAGAGACGATATTAATCTTCTTTTTTCGGAAGGTAAGCACTTCAAAGAATTTCCTTTCAAGATAATACATCGACTAGTAGACAAAAGCGAAGGAAGTTCATTACAGTTTGGTGCAAGTATTCCTAAACGACTTTTTAAAAAAGCAGTTGATCGGAACTTACTAAAAAGGCGATGCAAGGAAGCTTATCGTTTAAATAGAAATACCCTTAAAACAAATTGTGAGGAGCAAAACATAGAGCTTCACGTTATGTTAATTTACATTTCCAAGGAGGCTATGAAATATGAAATAATTGAGCAGAAAATAATCTTAACTTTACAACGTTTGCAGTCTATATATGCAGAAGATTCTCAGTAAATTTTTGATTTTATTGGTAAAAATCTACCAAGTTGCATTGTCTCCTCTTTTAGGAGCAAATTGCAGGTATATGCCAACTTGTTCAGAATATAGTATTGAAGCCATTCAAGTCCATGGACCTTTTAAAGGTTTTTGGCTAGCGCTTAAAAGAATTTTATCTTGTCACCCATGGGGAGGCAGCGGAATTGACCCCGTTCCAAAAAAGAAATAAATGAAAAAGACGAAAAAAATTATTGTTGCGACAAGCATCTCAATTTCAGCATTCCTCTCTTATGGTTTTGCAGACAATTATTTTGAGCTTTCAAAAAATCTTGACATTTTTAGCACTTTGCTCAAAGAGCTAAATACCTACTACGTTGATGAGACCAAACCTGGAGAGTTAATGAAAACAGGTATTGACGCTATGCTTGAATCGCTAGACCCTTATACCAACTACATCCCGGAATCGGCTATTGAAGACTACCGCTTCATGACAACCGGACAATATGGAGGGATAGGTGCATTGATACATAAAGACAGTAATGAAATTATTATATCTGAACCTTATGAAGGATTTCCTGCTTTTAAATCAGGATTAAAAGCAGGTGATGTTATATTAAAAGTTAACGAAAATGAAGTCGAAGGTAAAAATTCGGATGATATTTCCAAACTTCTGAGAGGCCAGTCTGGAAGCTCTTTAAATGTGACCATTAAACGACCGAATGTTGCTGAGCCAATGGTTAAAGAGATTGTTAGGGAAACAATAAAAATCAACGATGTACCGTACTTTAAGATGCTAGATAATGAGGTCGGGTACATTAAACTATCCAGCTTTACCCAAACTGCTTCGAAAGAATTTATAGCCGCTTTTAATGAGTTAAAAGATAAAGGCATGAAAGAGTTGGTATTTGATTTAAGAGGAAACGGCGGAGGCTTACTAATTGAAGCGGTAGACATTGTAAATATTTTTATTGCTAAGGGTCAAAAAGTTGTAGAAACGAGAGGTAAATTAAAAAAATGGGATGCTACTTACCTTACAAGAAAAGAGCCATTGGACACAAAAATTCCAATCGCGATTTTAGTAGACGCCGGATCAGCGTCCGCCTCAGAAATTGTTTCAGGTACACTGCAAGATTACGATCGAGCCGTTATTATTGGGCGCCAAACCTTTGGTAAAGGACTGGTTCAGCAAACAAGACCGTTGAGTTATAATGCACAACTAAAAGTTACGGTTGCAAAGTATTACATTCCTAGTGGAAGGTGTATTCAGAGAATTGATTACTCTAGTAAAGATGGGCTAGGAAAGGCTCAAACAGTTCCTGACTCGTTAATTAATTCATTTAAAACTGTATTAAACAAACGACCTGTAAAAGACGGAAAAGGAATTAAACCTGACTTGTTTACCGAAGAAGAGAGCATGAGCATCATCACTGCCACTTTAATGCGCAGTTACAACATATTTAATTACGCAACATTGTATTACTTAAATCATCCAAAGATTGCTCCAGCTAAAGAATTTCAATTAAGTGATAAGGAATACAATGAATTCATAGCATTCTTAGCGGATAAAGAATACAACTATTCTACGCAAAGCGAGGAAGTTCTTAAAAAGTTAAAAGAGGTTGCGAAAGACGAAAAATATTTTGCCAGTGCTGAAATTGAATACGGTGCATTATTAGAGAAGCTAACTCCCAAAATAGAAAGCGATTTAATAAAATTCAAATCGGAGATTAAAATGGTTCTCGAAAATGAAATAATATCAAGGTATTATTTCCAAGACGGAAGAATTGAGCAGTCGTTAAACAGTGATCCGGATGTTAAGGAAGCATTGCAGTTATTAAAAAACAAGAAACAATACAATGAAATCCTTGCCGGCACTTTTGTTCCCAACAAATAGCGAAAATTGGGCCTACTAAACATTTTCTTAAAACCAGGTCATCCAATTGCAATGTGGTTAAATCACAGGCATTTGTATTTGCTTGGTTTAGCTACAATTCTTTGTGGTTTAGGATGGTCTAATATTCTCATGAGCATCGGTCAATTCATTATCATTGGCAATTGGATTATTGAATTTGATTTTAAACTCAAGCTAGCAAAATTAAAAACGACCCCACTTATCTGGATTGTTCTTGGCCTTTTTTTAATCCATATTGCAGGCTTATTATGGACCACAGATTTTAAATACGCTTCCAAAGACATAACGACCAAACTTCCATTACTTGCTTTTCCCATTATTATAGGAACCACAAAAAAATTAAGAATTGTTGAGTGGAAATTACTTTTAGGGGTTTATGTTACAACCCTTTTCATCTTAACCATTGCAAGTTTAGGTAAGTACTTTGATTTATGGGGTGCGGAGGTTCACGATAAAAGAGAATTATCCATTTACATTTCACATATTCGTTACGGTTTAAACTTAGCATTTGCTAGCATTCTATTGCTTTGGTACAATCCTTTGCCAGAGAGGGTCTTAAACGTTCTCTTAGCAATCTGGTTTGCATTATCTATCGTATTATTCCAATTATTTACTGGGTTAATTATTCTTGCAGCAATTATTTTTACTCTCTCAATTATTAAGAGAAAAGCAATTTTTAAAAGTTCGCGGTTTATTGGATTATATCTCACGTTTTGCATTCTGATTACTGCTTTTCTGAGCTATCAAGTAATGGCAGTTTATAAATCCTTTAACAGCACCATTACTCTTAATTACGATCAAGAGGATATGAGTCGTTTGAAGACTTTGAATGGAGAGTTTTACCGCCACGAAGGCTCAGATAAAAGGCTCGAAAATGGAGTATATACGAGAAGATATATTGCCAGAATTGAAATAAAAAAAGAGTGGGAAAAGGCAAGTTCTCTGCCATTTAAAAATGAGAAAGGTGTCGATAACATCATTGCACAAAGACTATATAGATATATGTCTTCAAAAGGTCTAAAGAAAGATTCAGCTGGGTTTGCAACTTTAAGTAAAGATGAGATTGCAGCTATAGAAAATGGAACGGCCAACCATTACTATTTTACTCACAACAGCTTACAAAACAGAATGCATAAAATATTTTATGAAATTCGTGAGTTTCGGCGAACGGGCAATGCGAGCGGCTATTCCATTGCAATGCGATTAGTGTATTGGGAAACAGGTTTGTCAATTTTCTACAAAAACCTGGCCTTCGGTGTTGGAACGGGAGACATTAAAGGTGCATATAAAGAAGAATATGAATTATCGGACTCAAAGCTTGACCCTATTTATCGGAACAGAGCCCACAATCAGTACATCACTTTTTTAGCTTGTTTTGGAATTATTGGGTTTCTAATTATTCATTTATCTATCTATTACCCGATGTTTCGGCTTCGGTCCAACCCCATTCTGGGAATGACTTTTATGCTGTTAATTAGCCTTTCATTTTTAACAGAAGATACATTAGAAACTCAGGCTGGGGTTACACTTTATGCATTCTTTTATTGCGTCATCTTATTTGGGTTGAATGACTTTAGAGGCAAAATCTCTAAATAGTACTTCAACGTATTTTTTGCTGTTTGCTGTTTCGAAAACAACTGAACTTTACTTTTTGCCTCTGGAGAGCAGCTTTCTCTTAACCCAGGTTCATTAATCATTCGCTCAACAGCTTGTGTAAGCTGCTCAACATTTTTGACTTCACAGAGTAACCCTGTTTTTTCATTTTCAACTAACTCCTTAATTCCGCCACCTGCTGTTCCAACAACAGGAACGTTACAAGCAAACGCATCTAAAATAGAAGTTCCTAAACCTTCAGTTTTAGAGGTAATTAAAAACGAATCTAACTCAGCCAATACTTCAGAAATGTCATTCCGGAATCCGGTAAAAGTGAACTGTTTATTCAAATTTTTTGATTGAGCATATTGATGAATCTCGTCTTTCATTGGTCCATCACCCATGACCACGAAATGGCAGTTTTCGTACTTTTCGATTACTTTCTCAGCCACGTCAATAAAGGTGAAATAATCCTTATGGTCTGCTAATGCAGAAGTATTGCCAATAAGGAAAACATCGTTACCAATTGATAACTCATTTCTTAAAACACCCGAAGAAGGTTTGAATTTATCCAAATCAATTCCTGAATAAACCGTTGCTAATTTCGAATGGTCTTTAATTCCTGCAGCAGTTATCTGTTTGATGGTATCACTGACACATAGAATCTTTTTAACCTGCTTATGATTGTATTTAAAATGAGAGAACAGGTTGTTTTTTATGGGGAAGTCGACTCTCCTACTTAAAATAATTGGTGTCTTATTTCCAAAAATACTGGCTGCTAAAATCGAAAAAGTATGCGCATGCGCATCATGCACGTGAATGAGATCAATATGATGGCCAACACAGATTTGCTTGATCCGTTTAGCGTACGAAAAATCGATACTTCCTTTTTTTGGTTGAGTAAAATGAATTAATCCATTTTCTATGCAAAAAGCTTCCATTTTTGACCCAGATGAACAAAGCACAAAAGTATTTACCTCCTGCTTCAGCTCTTCAATTAAGTATGCAGCCTGTTGCTCTCCACCTCTCCAACTTAATGCCGTAACTACCTGTAAAACTTTCGCTTTCATACTAATTACCCTGCTTTTGTAATTGACTCAACTTTTTATATTTCAAATAATTAGAATAGGCTGAAAGCGTACTAATATCCCATCCGGCCTTCCCGTCTAAAAAACCTAGTCGGACAATATAGTTTTTCACAAACCGAGCCAATGGCTTTATTAAAACCAGCAGTAAGTTAGATCGCTTTCCTTTTTCCATTAATGCCTGAGCACCTATTGTGGAGAATTTTTCTATTTGCAATATATGCTCTGCTTTCGTGTAAAAGGAGTAGTGTAAAATATCTCCTTCTAAATGCGGAACGGTCTCTGATAAAGGCACCTTGTATTCGTCATGCGGATTTAATCCATCCCACTTCCCCACTCTGCGGTCAAACAATCGAATTTTGGTATCCGGATACCACGATGTATGTCGCACCCAGTGTCCACAATAGTTTGTCATCCGATTCATTTTGTGGGCACTTGCCTTCCAATTGTGCTTTACACTTAAAATAGATTGCGTCAACTTTTCATCTAAAACCTCATCTGCATCTAAGGACAAAATGTGATCAAATTTAGCTTGACTTTTTGCCCAGTTCTTCTGTTCTATATGCCCTTCAAAAGCGTGTTCTATAAACCTTACACCTAACTTCTCGCAAATTCTCTTTGTTTCATCTTTTGAGAATGAATCCACTACCAATACTTCGTCCGCCACTTTTTGAGCAGAAAGCAAACAGCGCTCAATGTTTTTTTCTTCATTGAACGTAATAATAACAGCTGATAGTTGAACCTGCATGCTGCAAAATAACGGTAATTTATTTCAATCTATTCAGAAAAGCAATTTGCTTTTAAAGAATTACTTTTGGCTAAACTTTTAATGAATGTCTAAGCTATTTATCGTTCCTACACCAATTGGCAATTTAGCCGACATGACATTTCGTTCCGTCGAAGTATTAAAGAGCGTAGACACGATTCTCTGCGAGGACACTAGAACAAGCGGAAAACTGCTAAAGCATTACGAAATTAAGAAACCGCTATTCTCCTATCATCAGCACAATGAACACAAAGAAGCAGCAGCTTTAATTGAGCGCTTACAGTCCGGTGAAACTATGGCCTGCATTACGGATGCCGGAACTCCAGCAATTTCTGATCCTGCTTTTTTACTCGTTCGTGCTTGTGCAGAAAATGACATTGAAGTGGATACTCTTCCCGGTGCTACGGCCTTTGTGCCTGCTTTGGTCAACTCTGCATTGCCTTGTGACAAATTCGTTTTTGAAGGTTTTCTCCCTCACAAAAAAGGTCGGCAAACTCGATTAAAGTTCTTAGCTAATGAAACAAGAACCATTGTATTCTATGAATCTCCGCACAGACTAATCAAAACGCTTAAACAATTGCTAGAATTTTTCGAAGCAGAACGAAGAGCTAGCGTTAGTCGTGAGTTAAGCAAGATGCATGAGGAAACAGTAAGAGGTACTTTTTCTGAATTAATTCAATACTACGAAACACATACATTAAAAGGAGAGATTGTCCTTGTGGTAGAAGGTCTAGCTGTAAAATAGTAAAATGTTTGAAACGCTAACTTCTATTTTTCAAAACCTACTCCAATCAAAATGGAAAGTTTTTTGGACATTACTAATTGCTAGCCTTCTATTTAGAGCCTTATCGTTCAACTACTCTGTTATAGATCATGACGAGTCCTCTTACCTCCTTATTGCTAGCGAATTAAATAAAGGGGCAAAACTTTACACTGATGTAATCGATACGAAGCCACCGGGTATTTTCATCGCCTTTTCCATGGTAGAAAAGGTCATTGGAAAAAGTATTTTCGGTATCCGAATATTCGGCAGTTTAATCATTAGTCTTTCTGCATTTTTTCTATTCCTCATTTCGCGTCAGTTTAATGCCAATAGATCACTTTCATTTTTAGCTGGTCTTTGCTACATCATAACATTCTCTTGCTATCGCACGGGACTTGCAGTTAATACAGAAATGTTTTTTTCACTATTTGTCTTAGTCGGGTTATTCGTTTTACTAAAGGCTGAAAATAAAAATATCACCAGCTTATGGCTTTTGGGAGGATTGTTAATTGGAATAGGTTTTATATTCAAATATGTTGTAATTGCAGGCTTTGGAGCATTCGCCTTATTCTTTCTTGTGGAAAAGTTAATTTTTAAAACCATTCTTAGAAAACTTTTAAAATTCACTCTCGGTATTCTCGGTGTTCTACTCCCCTTTATAATCACCCACATTTACTTTAAAGTAACCGGCAGGTTTGACGACTTCTACGAAATAATATATAATGTTACTAGCCGCTATTCTTCTGAATTTTCTATAACTAATTCGTTAAAATTTTTCCTCAACTTTCATCTATTATACCTCCCTTTTGTCATTCTGTTCTACTTTGGAATATTCAGCAAAAGCATAAATTTAGAAGTAAGGAAAATAGCAGCTTTATGGTTCGCTTTTGCTTGGATCATGGTCATACTACCTGGAAAATCTTTCAAGCACTACTACTTGCAATTACTACCTCCAATAAGCCTTATCGTTCCTTTAGCATTTACTCGATTATCAAGCATGAAAGCAGTTGCAACAGATAAAAAAAACAAGGTAGCTTACTTATCAATAGCACTTGCATTTGTAATTGGCATAATCAATCAATCTTATTTCTGGACCCAGCCTGATCGTGTAAAAGAAATTTCCGCAAGATTGGCTTCAACCATTAGCGAAAATGATTTCATTTTGACAGATAAACAATTACAACTAACACAGTACCTCCTAGATTTATCTCCACCCACAAAATATGTTCACCCTACTTTAATTTTTGATCACAGTCGTGCATTCGCGATTGACACCGAAGAGGAAATGAATAAAATTTTGGATAAAAATCCAAAATATATTATCTACCAAAAGTCGAAGAGTTATTACGATAGCAATACAAGGGTTCAAAGCAATTACCACCTCTTTGATCGCATAGGGAAAGTGTCCATTTTGCAAATTAATCCTTAGCGAACCCTTGTAATTTCCCTGCTATAATTCCTACTTTTAAGGTATGGAAAAACGTTGGACCTTATTGCCACAAGCTGAGAAAGAAAGGATTCAAAAGCTATCTTCTTCGCTGAACAACCTCAACGAAACGCTTTGCAATATCTTAATCAATAGAGGAATTGACGATTTTGAAAAGGCTAAAACATTTTTTCGCCCTCATACCAATCAATTACATTCCCCTTTTTTAATGAAGAATATGGATAAGGCAGTTGCTCGACTGCAAAAAGCCATCAAAAACAATGAAAACATTCTTATTTACGGCGATTATGATGTTGATGGAACCACCTCGGTTACGTTAGTTTACTCCTACATATCTTCCTATTATAAAAACTTAAGTTACTATATCCCGAACCGCTATACAGAAGGGTATGGTATCTCTTATCAAGGAATTGCTTTTGCAGAAGAAAACGATGTTAGTCTAATAATTGCTTTAGATTGCGGAATTAAAGCCGTTGAAAAAATTGATTACGCGAACAAAAAGAACATTGATTTTATTATTTGCGACCACCACTTACCTGGTGACACGGTGCCCGATGCAATTGCAGTTCTAGATCCAAAGCAGGTAGATTGTGAATATCCTTACAAGGAACTTTCTGGCTGTGGTGTGGGCTTTAAATTCATGCAAGCTTGGGCCGAAGAGGAAAAGCACGAAGTGTATAAACTATTCTCATTGGTTGATATTTTGGCCGTGAGTATCTGTGCAGATATTGTTGCGATCACAGGCGAAAACAGAGTACTCTGCCACTATGGAGTGCAAAAGCTGAACAAGAACCCACAACCAGGTTTTAAAGCTATGTTGGAAATAGCCAACAACAAAAAGAAAGAACTGACGGTTACGGATATTGTCTTTACGCTTGCTCCTAGAATTAATGCAGCAGGCAGAATTGAAAGCGGAAACAAAGCGGTAGAAGTAATGCTTTCTCAAAACCCTCAACTAGCAGATGAAGGTGGCAATTACATTGACATACAGAACACGGACCGCAAGGAATTGGACAAAACCATTACCAAAGAAGCTTTGGCGATGATTGAAGCGGATGAGAAATTAAAGGCTCGAAAGACGACTGTTTTATTTAAAAATGATTGGCACAAAGGGGTTATTGGAATTGTCGCTTCACGCTGTATTGAAAACTATTATCGACCAACCATTATCTTAACCGAAAGTAAAGGAATGGCTGCCGGTTCTGCGCGCTCTGTAAAGGGTTTTAGTGTTTATAACGCTATAGAAGAGTGCTCAGAATTATTAGAACAATTTGGAGGGCACAAATACGCTGCAGGAATGACCATGCCTCTTGAAAATGTCCCTGCTTTTCAGAAAAAGTTTGAAGAAGTAGTAGCCAGCACCATTGATGATGATTTGCTTATTCCGGAAATTGAAATTGATGCAGTATTGGATTTAGCAGACATTGAAACCAAATTTTATCGCGTATTAAAACAATTTGCTCCATTTGGTCCGCTCAACATGAAACCTACGTTTGTTAGCAAAGGAGTTTATGAAAAAGGCCAAGCAAGAATTGTAGGCGACAATCATTTAAAACTAGAAGTAGTTGCACATAAAAATAATACTAAGGGCATCGCAGGTATTGCATTTAACATGGGTAAAAAAATGGATCTTCTAAAAAACGGAGAACCCTTTGATGTAGTTTATCACATTGAAGAAAACGAATGGCAAGGCAGAACTACCTTACAATTGATAGTACAGGATATTAAGAAAGGTGAGAATTAAACATTTAATACTAATAGTCTTCAAACTCTAAGGTTCTTGGAATACCCATTTCTAGTCTTCGTTTTTTAAACTCTACCAAGGTCATCAGCTTTGAAACTTCGCTAGATTTTTTTCAATGATATAATAGTTTAACGCTTCATTAACTGTATTACTTGGCGGTCTTTGAACAGCGATAATAAAATTATTATCACTTTTCGCTTCTAATACCGATTGTTGGATTAGAATTTCTTCAAAATAATATTGTTCATAGGACCTATAAATTATTGCTCCTCCAGGATATCCCACATCCAAAGCTTCAAACTCATCAATAAAAAAGTGCCCATTCCCTAGCACAGATTTACTTTGGTCATTGCACCCGAAAAAAAAGCAATTAAAAAGCATCCAAATAATACCCTTCGTTTAAACATAGTGTGATACTTTCGTGGCTATTTATCAATTAAACCCCAACTTCTCCCTAACCTTATTTAATAAAGGTCGTGCAACCTTTCGAGCCTTTTCTGCACCTTGTTTTAATAACTCATCAATGGCTGACTTATCTTCCATTAATTCAAAATATCGTTCTCGTTGATCTGAATATTGCGCTATAATTAATTCAAACAAGGCTTGTTTCGCATGTCCGTAGCCATAGTTAACGCCTTCGTATTTTTTTCTCATTTCCTCTATCTGAGGAGCATTTGCTAACAATGAGTACAAGGCAAAAACATTACAAGTATCAGGATTCTTAGGCTCTTCCAAAGGTGTACTATCCGTTTCTACTTTCATCACCACTTTTCGCAGCTGCTTGTCTGGTAAGAAAATATTAATGTAGTTATTATAACTCTTGCTCATCTTTTGCCCATCTATGCCCGGAACAACCATTACTCGTTCATCAATAAGTGCTTCGGGAACCACAAAGGTTTCTCCAAACTTATGGTTGAAGGAACTTGCCATATCCCTAGTCATTTCCAGGTGCTGCTTTTGGTCTTTCCCTACAGGAACAAATTCTGCATCGTAGAGCAATATGTCGCAAGCCATCAAAACAGGATAATCAAATAGACCTGCATTCACGTCAGCTAAGTTTTCAGCTTTATCTTTAAACGAATGAGCATTCGCCAGCATTGGGAATGGCGTAAAACAGTTCAGGTACCACGTCAATTCACACACTTCAGGCACATCAGATTGTCTGTAAAAAACATTCTTATCCGTATCAAATCCAAATGCCAACCAAGCGGCTGCAACTGCAAATACGTTTGCTTTCCGAACCTCTGAATCTTTTACTGTTGTAAGAGAGTGTAAATCTGCAATAAAGAAAAACGCTTCGTTCTCAGGTTTTTTTGAGAGTTCAATTCCAGGTTGTATTGCACCTAAAATGTTACCCAAATGAACTTCTCCACTTTGTCCTGAACTTTGTATTCCCGTTAGTATTCTAGCCATGCTCCAAAAATACCAAATAAACCTATTTTTAAGGTCATGAAATTAATCATCGCCATATTTGCTAATACATGGAAAATTTATTTCCTACTGGTGGCCATTTTGGTGATTCTAATCCTCTACCCCATTCAGGCTGTCTTACTTACAAATGAAAAGTATTTTCAAAAAGGATTTAAGCTCATCCGGTTTCAAGCCAAAGCGATCTTATTTTTAATAGGTGTGCGAAAAGAAGTACACGGTACGATTCCTAACGATGACAAAACGTCCTACATTCTTTGCCCCAACCACAGTTCGTATTTAGATATTTTATTACTGTACGCTGCCTTCCCAACCTACTTCATTTTTCTTGGAAAAAAAGAATTGGGAAGTGTTCCTATTTTCAACATCTACTTTAAAAAAATGAACCTATTGGTAGATCGAGCTAATCCAAAAGCAGCTCACAAAGCCATCTTAAATGCTTGTGACAAGTTAAAAAACGGAACCAACTTGGTTATTTTCCCAGAAGGCACAATTCCTACAACTGCACCTAAGATGAAAGCTTTTAAAAATGGGGCTTTTTATGCCGCAACAGAAACCAACAAAGCTATTGTTCCCGTCACATTTAAAGATAACTATAAACTCCTTGAGGATGATTGGGGCTTCTTTGCCAAAATCCAACCAGGTAAAAGTAGAGTGTACATTCACTCACCTGTTTTTCCTAAAAATGGTGAAGTAGATTTACTAACTTTGCGAGACAAAACTAGAAAAGCAATAGAATCTCAATTAGATTCGATTTAAAATACAAACCCATGGCTGTAGATATCAAAACGGTTGAACGAATTGCTACCTTATCAAAATTAGAATTTAGTGATAAAGAGAAGCAGGAAATAACTGGCGACATGAACCGCATGCTAGACTTTGTTGAGCAGCTATCTGCCGTTGATACGGAAGGTGTAAAACCACTTATTTATATGTTGGAAGAAGAAGCTGAACTGCGAAAAGACGAAGTAGTTGAAACCGTTACTCAGCAGGATGCGTTGAAAAATGCCCCGGAAAAAGATTCTGATTTTATTAAGGTGCCTAAAGTTATTAATAGAGACTAAACAGATTGAAATTAAAAGGCTCCATTTGAAACTTTCAAATGGAGCCTTTTGTGTGTTGTAATTTTATCTCTAAGGTGTTACTTCAACAGAAGGATAATTAGAAACTGATACAGACTGAATATTTGACCCATATTTAGCGTTAATAGCATCAATGAAACCATTAGCCGCGACAGCATGACCTCTTGTACTAGGATGAACTCCATCTAAGGAGAACATACCTCCAGAAATGTAGTCTCCATTCAGAGATATCCCGTCTTCAATAATTCCTGTGGTAGAAATAACATTAAATGCTGCATATGCATCATAATGAGCAAGTCCTCTTAAATCAGCAGCATTCTTTATAATTGAATTGTAATCAGCAGTTGCTGCATTGATTTTAAATAATTCCTCTTGATTTATGTGATAAATCCCTGGTATTGGTTTTGCCGTGCCCCAGCCTGAAAGTAGTGAATCTTGAGGTGTTCTAAGTATTAGATGCTCACTTGACGTTATTTGCCTAATATTCGGTATACCTGCAGATGTGCGATCCGTTTTTAAAGTGGGATCTGTAACTACGAAATAATTAAACTGGCCAGCAGTGAAAGTAATTGTTCTCTGAGCGACTTCCGCAGCCGGAATGCGGAGTAAAGGGTTTTTCAATGCAGCATTATACCCAGCGTAACCCGCAGTTAGAGCACTAGCTTGTGCAGCATCAAGGATAGTTCCCAATGGAATAGTGTTAAAATATGCAATACCAGGAACAGATGGTATGTTTGCAATAATACCTTTAGCTCCTGTTCTAGTCAATGTGTCTAATGCTTCATTTAAATCTCGCGCGAATTCAGTGGGACTTGTAATTGCCCTTCCACCTTCGTCGCCTCCAGAAGTTGAATAACCCAATACATCATTTGCTCCTATCCACAGGCTAAAAAATGTTGGGTTGTTCTTCATCGCTGCCTCTAAAACAGTCTCGCCTGGGCTTGAAAACCTTTCGAACCAATTGTTAGTACTACTAAAAGCTGGATCATTCAGAGATCCAACTTTTGCTCCTGAAGCGCCAACATTGTTGTATGGCCCTTCTGCACTAATATTTTCAAAAAACTCTGGCGCAGAGTACCAGTCCATAGTTGGGTCTGGAAATACCGGCGCAAGTCCAGTCGGTGTAGCTTTTAATACAATAGAAGGAAGAACCAAATTACTAGTTGGGACAGGATAAAATGTAGTAAAAACTCCCTTAGTAGCGCATTCTCCTTTTAACAAGGGCTGCTTAAATTCTCCCCCACCAAGTGATTTTAGTTGGGTGGCAATAATATTTGGATAACAGTATTCTTGACCTTTAAGTGTTAATGACTCCCCTTGTATTCCTGAGGTTAACGAATTACCAACGGCAACGTAGACAGAAAAATCTGCACTCCCTCCATTAGTCGCTACATCTTCTATTTCAGGCTCGCATCCAAATAAAAGAGCGGCAGGAAGCAGGTATAATAATTTATATTTTTTCATCTGTATTTATTTTTAAAAATTGTAATTAACTCCTAATCCAACGATTGATGATCTTGAAGCATATGTCCCGCCAAAATTTGCAGGCTGATATTCTGATTCTCTTTCTGTACCAATAACGTATAGAAAGGAAGCGTCAAATCCAAATCGCTCACCAATATGACCACTTAAACCTAGCGTCAAACCAATATTATCAGAATTTGGTGTTTCAGGATTAAAATACTCGTCTTGAATTGGAGATTGATCGTAATAGAATCCTGCTCTGAAATCAAACATTTCATTATATGAATATTGAGCTCCAATTCTAAAAATCATTGCGTCTTCATAGTTTCTTTCATTCTCTGAATCCTGTAAACTAGATGTGTTTGGACTAAAATCAAAATCCAAGGATTGATAATCACTCCACTGGACAAAACTGCCTTCCAATGACAAAAGTAGCTTCTCAGAAACGTTGTACGCTATACCTAATGTAGTTGTCCCAGGTAAAGGCAAATCTGCTGAAAATTTTCCATCAGGAAAACTCGATACCAAAACAGGGTCCTTAGAATAATCGGCAACTCCATCATCTAACTCAACATCTACCTTAGATCTATGTGTTAACCCAATACTAAACTCGTCATTCACATCATAATGTATACCTGCATTAAAGCCAAAACTTGAGTAAGATGGTAATAAGGAAGAAGCACTGCCTTGCAAATTTACTGTAGAAGTGTTTCCAATAGGTACTGGAAGGGCCTTGTTAATCTCTACCTTACCTTGAACAATTGCAAAACCAGCTCCCACTCTCAATTTATCACTAATGTTGTATGATAAAGTAGGCTGAATAAATATGGCACTTAACGAAATGTCTTGAATCAAATATTTCCCTGACCAATCGTCTCCCCAAACTACTGTGCTACCAAATGGTGTGTAAACAGCTAATCCTGCAGAAAGTTTATCGTTAATTTTGTATGTAGCATACAGATAAAACGGAGTCCCTAATGGATTGTCAGTAAATTCCGAAACTCCAGTTCGCCCATTTTGAAATTGGACACTGGACGAAATAAAATTAGCTCCTGCCTCAATTGAAAATTTATTTGGATCTAAGCCCATCATAGACGGATTAAAAAAGGCACTAGAAGCCCCTAAATGGAAACTCGTTCCCAAGTGGCCCATTCCGGTTTGCTTTGTTCCTTGAAGGTTTACCTGGAATCCTCCAGCAAAGGAAAGCAAGGGTAGAATGCCTAATAAAGGCAGTAACAGTTTTTTCATATTCGTTAAATTTAAAAAATGAGTCATAAAAGTATATAAAAAAATCCGTTTAAACACATCAGTTCATTATCTGTTATTTATTGTAATTCTAGTTAAGTTTACGAAAAGAAAAACCAAGTCTTAATGACAAAAAAAGTCGAAGAAAAACAAGAGGTAACCATCGTATTTGCTGGTGATTCTGGTGATGGAATTCAGTTAACTGGAACTCAATTCACCAATACTAATGCACTGTATGGTAATGATATAAGTACATTTCCAAACTATCCTGCAGAAATTAGAGCGCCACAAGGCACGCTTGCTGGGGTATCAGGATTTCAGCTAAAGTTCGGAAGCATTGAAGTTGCCACACCAGGAGATGATTGCGATGTTTTAGTGGCGATGAACGCTGCAGCTTTTAAAGTTAACATTGCAAGATTGAAGAAACACGGGACTATTATCATCAACTCGGATGGTTTTAATGCTCGAGATTTAAAATTGGCCGGCTACGACACAAGCCCACTAGAAGACAAGTCTTTAAACGATTTTAGAACCATTCAAATTGATGTAACCAAAATGACCCGAACAGCTTTAATAGATAGCGGTTTAGGAAAAAAGGAAATGGATCGGTCTAGAAACATGTTTGTTTTAGGATTCCTCTATTACATGTATAATAGAAAGATAGAAGGAACCATCGAGTTTATCAAACAAAAGTTTGCTAAAAAACCGGAGTTAATCGATGCAAACGTTAATGTGCTTAAAGCCGGTTATCATTTTGGTGATACAAGTGAAGTATTTACCTCACGTTACAATGTAAAGGCCGCAAGTTTACCTGCAGGTTCTTATAGAAACATTATGGGTAACCAAGCAGCTGCATTAGGATTAGTTGCGGCATCACAAAAATCTGGTTTAGATATATTCTACGGCTCCTATCCTATTACTCCTGCTTCTGACATTCTGCACGAATTGGCGAAGCATAAAAATTTTGGAGTTCGCTCGTTTCAAGCAGAAGACGAAATAGCTGCTATGTGTTCCGTTATAGGTGCATCATTTGGAGGTAAACTTGGAATTACAGCTTCTTCAGGACCAGGAATAGCCTTAAAAGGTGAAGCTATTGGACTTGGAATTATGTTAGAACTACCAATGGTAATCGTAAATGTTCAACGTGGTGGACCATCAACAGGTTTGCCAACTAAAACAGAACAAGCAGATTTGCTACAAGCATATTATGGCAGAAATGGAGAAGCACCAATGCCAATAGTTTCCGCGTCCACCCCATCTGATTGCTTTAATGCGGCTTTTGAGGCGTGTAGAATTGCGTTAGAGCACATGACTCCAGTATTTCTTTTATCTGACGGTTACATTGCCAATGGCTCTGAACCATGGAAATTCCCAACAGCCGATGAACTGCCGAGTATTACACCAAAATTTGTTCCTGCCAAAACAACTGACGAAACATACCTTCCTTACAAAAGAGATGAAAATTTAGTTAGAGACTGGGCTATACCTGGAATGAAAGGTTACGAGCACAGAATTGGTGGTTTGGAAAAAGAAATTGATACAGGAAATGTCTCTTATGACCCTGATAACCACGATAAAATGGTTAAAATAAGAGAAGAAAAAATTGCTAAAATTGCAGACAACATTCCTCTGCAAATAGTAAACAACGGTGCAGAAAAAGGTGACGTTTTAATGCTTTCTTGGGGTTCGACATACGGCGTGGTAAAAACAGCAGTTAAAGAATGTAATGCAAAAGGAATGGCAGTTGGGCACATCCATTTAACTTACCTCAGCCCATTTCCTAAAAATTTAGGTGATTTACTAAAAAATTACGAGCACATTATTGTACCAGAAATAAACAATGGGCAACTAGTAAAAATTATAAGAGATAAATTTTTAGTGGACGCGAAAGGCCTAAATAAAATAAAAGGAATTCCGTTTTCTACAAAAGAAATCATAGAAGTCATTGAACAAAAATTTGAAGTAGCATGAGTGAAGCACTAAAAAATACGCTGATGGCAAAGGACTTTGCAACCGACCAAGACATAAGATGGTGTCCAGGCTGTGGAGATTATTCAGTTTTAAAACAAGTTCAATCAATTATGCCTGAATTAGGCAGAAAGAAAGAAGACATTGTTTTTATTTCAGGAATTGGCTGCTCTTCTCGTTTTCCATATTACATGAATACCTATGGTATGCACAGCATTCATGGCCGAGCGACAGCTGTTGCGAGTGGTTTGAAAATAAGCCGACCAGAGTTAAGCGTTTGGATTATCACAGGAGATGGAGATGCACTTTCAATTGGTGGAAACCATCTAATTCACATGATTCGTAGAAATTTTAATGTCAACGTTTTATTGTTTAACAATGAAATTTATGGACTTACAAAAGGTCAGTACTCACCTACTTCTCCTGAAGGGAAAGTGACTAAATCTACTCCAATTGGGTCTTTAGATCATCCTTTCAATCCTTTAAAACTCTGCTTAGGAGCTGATTCAACATTCATAGCTCGAACAATGGATCGTGACCCAAAACACCAACGTGAGATTTTATTACAAGGAAGCCAGCATGTTGGAACGTCTATGATTGAGATTTACCAAAACTGCAATGTATTTAACGACGGAGCTTTCGAGTTATTTACCGATAAAGGATCTAAACTTCAAGAAACCCTTTTCCTAGAAAGTGGAAAGCCAATGATTTTTGGTGCAGAAAGAGAAAAGGCGATTGCTTTAGATAGCTCAACGCCAAGAATTGTAAATATTTCGGAAGCCAATGAAGGAGATCTTATGATTCATGACGAAACGAATCACTTTCAAGCTCAAGTATTGACAAGCTTTTTCGACAATCCGAAAGACGAGGGGCATTTACCCAGACCATTTGGAGTGTTTTATGCGGAAGACAGGTATCGTTACGAAGAAGCAATGGAAAAGCAGATTACAGGTGCAACTGAAAGAATGGGAAAAGGAGACTTAGACAAATTATTAAGAGGTAATAATGTTTGGACAGCGAGTTAAGTTATTTACGAAATACAGAATCTGAAACAAATCTTTACACTCTTCAGTATAATCACAAAAGAAAGCCCCAAGTAAATCAAATTTACTTGGGGCTTTTTTAATTCATGCTATCTTCTAAGTTAATCCTTTGGTGCTTTGTATTCAAATGTCTCCATAAACTTCGTAGTACAATTACCTTCTCTAAATAAAGGGTCTTGCATTAACTGTCTGTGGAAAGGAATAGTTGTTTTAATTCCTTCAATAACATATTCACTCAACGCTCTTTCCATTTTTAAGATTGCTTCTTCTCTCGTTTGCGCAACTGTTATTAGCTTAGAAATCATGGAATCATAGTATGGAGGAATAGCGTATCCTGCGTATACATGAGTATCAATTCGTATTCCATGTCCACCCGGCGCATGGTATGTTGTGATCGCTCCAGGACTTGGTCTAAACCCATTTTGAGGATCTTCAGCATTTATTCTACACTGAATGGCATGCATCTTAGGCTCATAATTTTTACCGGATATTTTCTTTCCAGCGGCAATTTTAATTTGCTCCTTGATCAGGTCAAAACCAATCACTTCTTCCGTAATGGTGTGCTCTACTTGTATTCGAGTATTCATTTCCATAAAGTAGAAATTTCGATCCTTATCTACTAAGTATTCAACAGTTCCAACACCTTCATATTTTACAGCTGCTGCTGCTTTTACAGAAGCAGATCCCATTGCCTTTCTTAACTTTGTAGTCATAAATGGCGAAGGAGTTTCTTCTACTAGCTTTTGGTGTCTTCTTTGAATAGAGCAGTCTCTTTCTGACATGTGGCAATAAGCGCCAAACTGATCTCCTGCAACTTGAATTTCAATGTGGCGAGGTTCTTCAATGTACTTTTCTATATACATTCCATTGTTGCCAAAAGCTGCTAAGGATTCCTGACGTGCACTTTCCCAAGCAGCTTCCATGCCTTCTTCCTCACGGATAATTCTCATTCCTTTTCCACCGCCGCCTGCAGTTGCTTTCATCATTACAGGGTATCCAATTTTCTTTGCAGAATCTTTTGCGTGTTGCAAATCTTTCATGAGCCCTTCCACACCTGGAACTGTTGGTACACCTGCCTTGATCATGGTTGCTTTAGCCGAAGCTTTATCACCCATTCCGTCAATCATTTCAGGAGAAGCACCAATAAACTTTATGGCATGTTCGGCGCAGATTTTTGAAAACTTTGCATTCTCAGATAAGAATCCATATCCGGGGTGAATCGCATCTGCATTTGTAATTTCCGCAGCAGCAATAATATTGGTCATCTTCAAATACGAATCGGCACTCGAAGAAGGTCCTATACAAACTGCCTCATCGGCGAATCGCACATGTAAACTATCAGCATCAGCAGTAGAATAAACAGCTACCGTTTTAATGCCCATTTCTTTACAAGTACGAATTACCCGTAGAGCAATTTCTCCTCTATTGGCAATTAATATTTTCTTAAACATATTTCTACTTATTAAATGAAAAGAAACAGGAATTAACCTGCAGGATCAACTAAAAATAGAACTTGATCGTATTCAACAGGAGTTATATCGTCAACCAATACTTTAACTATTTTCCCACTCACTTCACTTTCTATTTCGTTGAATAACTTCATAGCTTCAATAACACAAACTGTGTCTCCTTCACTTATAAAATCTCCAACTTTTGCAAACTCTTCTTTATCTGGAGAAGGTTTTCTATAGAAAGTTCCAATCATTGGGGACTTAATTTCAATGTAATTGGCATTTTCATCAGCTTTCGGAGCTTCAGTTGCAGGCGCTTCTGGAGCAGCTGCCTGAGCCGGAGCTGCAGCCATAGGCATTTGTTGCATCTGAGCAGGCATCATCTGATGCACTACTTGCTGCTGAGGAGCCGATGGCTCAAAACCTCTTCCTTTGCGATAAGGTGGAGTCTTTATATTGATCTTAAAATCTTTATGCTCAATTTCAACTTCACTTACACCTGATTTTGAAATGAACTTAATCAGTTCTTGAATTTCATTAACTTTCATAGGTCGTAATTCTTTATTTATGTCGTTAAATTATTAATTATCTTGAAAAGTACAATTTTTACTTGCTATCGTAGGCCCACTTTAAATAAATAGATCCCCAAGTAAATCCTCCACCAAAAGCAGAAAGAATCAAATTGTCCCCTTTTTTTAATTGTTTTTCCCATTCCCACAAACAGAGTGGAATGGTGCCACTTGTAGTATTGCCATATTTTTCAATATTCAGCATCACTTTATCCTCTCCTACACCCATTCTTCGAGCAGTAGCGTCAATAATTCTTTTGTTTGCTTGGTGTGGCACTAAGAAGCGAATATCATCACTCGTTAGGTTATTACGCTCCATAATTTCCGCTGAAACATCCGCCATGTTCGTCACTGCAAATTTGAAAACAGCTTGTCCTTCTTGGTAAACAAAATGTTCTTTTGCATCAATAGTTGCGTGGCTTGCAGGTTTAACAGACCCACCAGCTTTTTGATGTAAATGGACTCGACCTGAACCATCACTTTTCATAATTGTGTCCATCACGCCAAGATCTTCTTCTGTGGGCTCTAACAAAACTGCCCCACAGCCATCTCCAAAAATAATACAGGTCTGACGGTCTTCATAATCTACGATTGATGACATTTTATCTGCCCCAACAACCACAACCTTTTTACAAGCGCCTGACTCGATGTATTTTGACGCTGTTGTGACTCCGTACAAAAATCCTGAACAAGCCGCCATTAAATCAAATCCAAATGCATTTTTCGCTCCAATTTTATCAGTAATGATATTTGCTGTTGCAGGAAAAACTAAGTCTGGAGTAACAGTACAACAAATCAATAAATCAATCTCATGGGCAGAAATACCTCTTTTTTTCAAAAGCTCGTTTACAGCTTCTACAGCCATATCTGAAGTCCCAAGACCTTCTCCTTTTAATATTCTTCTTTCCTTGATTCCGGTCCTAGATAGGATCCACTCGTCGTTAGTGTCAACCATAGTTTCCAACACTTTGTTGGTCAACCGGTACTCTGGGACGTAACCTCCAACTGAAGTTATTGCTGCTCGGATTTTACTCATTCTGTGATATTAAATACTTTAAGATGGCTAATTTACTCCAATCTTAGAAGTAATAAAAGCCCAAAGCAAGAAGCTTTTCAATAAAAGCTGTTAAAAACAAAAGGTGAACTACTTGCGTAGTCCACCTTCAAAAAATTTTATTTAGAAAATTAAGCCTCAGCCTTTTCCATCACCACTTTCCCTTTGTAATAAAGTTTCCCTTCATACCAGTACGCTCTGTGATACAGGTGCGGCATGCCAGTTGTTGGACAAGTCGCAATTGTTGGAGCTTCAGCCTTGTAGTGCGTTCTTCTTTTATCTCTTCTCGTTTTGGAAATCTTTCGTTTAGGATGTGCCATAATCTTATTATTTTATTCGCTTTTATCTTTTAATTTTGATAAGGCAGCCCATCGTGGATCTACCTTTTTACTTTCTTGTTTTGTTGTTAGCTTCTCTAATTGCTCAATAATTTCAGGATTACAATCCTTTTTCTTCTCGTGCTTTACTTTCGTGGGCATTAACAGGTGAACATATTGATAAATGTCATTTGTTAAATCCAACTCATATTCTGCAGGTGAAATAACTTTAATTTCATCTGTTTCATTAAAGGTTGTTTCGCCGAACTTTACTATCAAGCTCTCCTCTCCCTTTACTTTAAATGTTAGCGGCTCTAGACACCGATCACAACTTGAAGTAATTTTTCCCTTTATTTTAAAATCTACATTGAAAAGATTTTTTTTCTTTTCAAATTTAACTTTAATTCTAAAGTCTCCCTCTTCTATTATTGAGTAATCAAATTGCTCAAAGAACGTCGAATCTATCTCAAATTCAAACTGATGTATTCCCTGTTTTAAACCTATAAAGGGAATTGCCAATTTTTGAATCTCTTTCTTCATCATTATATTCCCAAAAAAGAAGTCTGCAAATTTAACAAAATAATACTTCTTGAGTACTAATTCCGACTTTTATTTACAACCAGAGCTCCTTCAGCTAGCTCAGCATTTAATTCTCTGTTTTTACACAACTCTATTGCAGTATAAAGTGCTGTTCTAAATGATCCTTCATTTGCTGCACCTTGCCCTGCTATTTCAAATGCAGTGCCGTGGTCAGGAGAAGTTCTAATAAAAGAAAGTCCAGCTGTAAAGTTGACTCCTGAACCAAAAGAAAAACTCTTAGCAGGTATTAAACCTTGGTCATGGTACATGGCAAGTATACCATCGAATTTCGTGTAAGCGTTTGAACCAAAAAAGCCATCAGCGGCATATGGTCCAAAAGCTAAAATCCCTATGCTTTTTGCTTGATTAATTGCAGGTATAATCAATTCTTGCTCCTCTTTCCCTAATAGCCCATTATCCCCAGCGTGAGGATTCAATCCCATTACTGCAATTTTTGGTTTTCGAATGCTAAAATCTTCCTTTAGGCACTTATTCAGAATGGTCAACTTTGCCAAAATCAGTTCATCTGTCAGTTGTTTTCCTACTTCTGCTAAAGGCACGTGTCCAGTTACTACACCAATTCGAGCACTCTCACTTAACATTAACATCAAAGAATCGCTCGCCTTATCTTGTTGCTGTAGATATTCGGTATGCCCTGGAAATTCAAAATCTGCAGATTGAATTGCATTTTTATTAATTGGGGCGGTAACTAGAGCATCAATTTCATTAGATTTTAAACTGGTAACTGCCGCCGAAAGGGACTCAAAAGATATCTTCCCAGATTCCTCAGATTCATTTCCAAAGTTCTGTTCAAAAGACTCATCGCAAACAGTAATCACATTAATTTGACCGTTCCTTGCGTCTTCAACAGATGCAACAAAGTTGAATTTAAGGTCTTGAAATTGAAATGCTTTCGTCTGACTTAAAATAATATTCTTGCCTCCGAAAATAATTGGCGTAAACAACTCCATTAATCTATTGTCTGCAAGCGTTCGCAGAATTACCTCAATTCCAATTCCGTTAGGGTCTCCTATAGAAATCCCAAGTTTAATTTTTGTTGATTTTGTCTTTGTCATTTTACATTTCCATTGAACAAGCCATATGTCCCGCTGTTAATAGCATAGAAGTGACTTTAATGCGTAATTTTAAAGCTACAAAACTAACACAATTAACACGTACAATTTCAGTTATCATTCAAATACATTTGCATTGAACACAGAAGATTTATTAAGTAAAGCATTAAAAAAAGAATTTTTAAGCGCAGAAGAAGGTCAATTTTTATTTACAAATGCTGCAACATCTGATTTGGCCTTTGTTGCCAATCAATTAAAAATTGAAAAAAAGGGCGACGAGGAGGTCACTTGGATTATTGATAGAAACGCGAACACGACCAATGTTTGTTTAGCAAACTGTAAGTTTTGTAACTTTTTTAGAATTCCTGGCCACAAAGAGTCATATGTTACGACCATAGCGCAGTACAAAGAAAAAATTGACGAGCTAATTAAATATGGGGGTGAGCAATTACTTCTGCAAGGCGGCCATCATCCTGATTTAGGTTTGGAATACTATTGTGGTTTATTCAAAGAACTTAAAAGTCTATACCCTACGTTGAAACTACATGCTCTGGGACCACCTGAAATTGCACATATCTGTAAGCTAGAGGGTTTAAGCCACACTGAAGTACTTAGACAACTAAAAGAAGCAGGATTAGATTCATTACCAGGAGCAGGTGCAGAAATTTTAAACGATAGAGTTCGTAGACTTATTTCAAAAGGGAAATGCACAGGGAAAGAGTGGTTGGATGTCATGAGAGCAGCACATCAACTAGATATTACTGCATCAGCCACTATGATGTTTGGTCATATTGAAACACTAGAAGAACGCTTTGAGCATTTAGTTTGTCTAAGAGAGGTACAAAGCGAAAAACCAGAACATTCAAAAGGATTTTTAGCTTTTATTCCATGGCCATTCCAAGATGATGGCACCTTATTGAAAAGGCTAAAAGGTGTTAGCAACAATGTTTCAGCAGACGAATACATTAGAATGATTGCTATTTCTAGAATTATGCTTCCAAACGTGGAAAACATTCAAGCTAGTTGGTTGACAGTTGGTAAAGAAGTAGCACAAATTTGTTTACATTCAGGTGCTAATGATATGGGTTCAATTATGATAGAAGAAAATGTTGTTTCGGTTGCAGGTGCGCCTCACCGCTTTACTGCTGATGGCATACAAAAAGCAATTCGGGAGGCAGGTTTCAAACCCCAATTGCGAACTCAGCAATATGAATCTCGTGAATTACCTCAGGACATCGAGCAACAAGTTATTAACTATTAACGTCTAACTATCTATGATTCGTAAAATCTTCGGCTTTATTCTTTTGTTGGGCTTCGCAATTTCAAGCTATGCCACGCATAATCTTGCAGGGGAGATTACGTACCGTCATATTAGTGGTTTAACTTACGAGTTTACCATAACCGTTTACGCTGATGGGAATAGTCCTGCAATAGACCGCAGGAAGATAGATGTAAATTGGGGAGACAACACGAAGTTAGATTCGATTAACCTAAACAATCAGACACAAATAACTTCAAACCCTTTCCCGATTCTTAAACGGGTTTGGAAAGCAACCCACACCTTCCCTGGACCTGCTTTCACTTATCGAATATCAGTTGAGGACCCAAACAGAAATGCTAATGTTTTGAACATGAGTAATTCAATTAACGTTCCTTTCACGATACAATCCGAATTGACAATCCCTGCTTTTACAGGCGACGAAAACAACTCGGTACAGCTTAGAAACGACCCCATTGATCGGGCCTGTGCTGGAATTAAATTTATTTATAATCCCGGGGCATTTGATCCCGATGGCCAGGACTCCTTATCCTATTCTCTTGCATCAAGTAAAGCAGCAAGAGATGTAATAGCACCAAACTTTTCATTTCCCCAAGCTTCAAATAGCTTTTCGATTAATGCTGTTACAGGAGATTTAACTTGGGACACCCCCGTTCAGACAGGGATTTATAATGTCGCCATAGTAATTACAGAGTTTCGAAGAGGATTTAAAGTTGGAAGTGTACTTCGTGACATTCAAATTATAGTAGAAGGCAATTGCAACAATACTGCTCCGGCAATTTTTGCAAGTGATCTAATTTGTGTCGAAGCAGGAACACGGTTAATTACTCAAATTCGCAGTTCTGACTCCGACGCACCAGATCGTATTACACTCACTGCAACAGGAGAATTACTAGAGGCCCCTTTAAATCAAAGAACAAATTTTATTTTACAGAATGCTTCAAATCCGGTAAATACAAGTTTTGAATGGAACACGATTTGTGATGATGTTAGAAAAAACAATTATTCCCTCAACCTAAGGGCTGAAGACAACGCAGATACCAGAGGATCAGTGAATCTAGTGAATTTTAAAAGTCTTAATATCAGAGTTATTTCACCGGGGCCAAAAAATGCTACAGTACAGGCTTCCGGAAAATCAATTTCGTTAAACTGGGATAACTTAGATTGTCCCAATGCCAATGGCTATTATATCTACAGAAGAAAAGATTCTTCAGGTTTCGTTTCCTCAAATTGTATTCCAGGTGTTCCTGACGGCATACAGTACGAGCGAATTGCAACAATTAGCGACGTTAGTCTTCGCCTGTATAATGATGACAATAATGGGGAGGGTTTAGTTCCAGGTCAGAAATATTGCTATTTAATTACAAAGTATTATCCAGACGGAGACGAAAGTTATGCTTCGAACGAGGTCTGTGCTGAAATTGAAAAAACAATACCTGTTATTACTAATGTCTCAATAACAAGCACTTCGTCAACTAGAGGTGAGATATTTTTAGCTTGGTCTCCACCAGAGAAATTTGATGCAACTGCATTCCCCTCTCCATACATATACCATATTTTTGACGAAGACAACTCTACTCAACCGGTTGATTCGACAAACAGTATTAATGATACCATTTTAAGTCTGAATAACACAGAGACAGAAAGTCAGAATAGAAGGTTTAAAATATCTTTATTAAGCTTGGGTAATGGTAGACAAGAAGTAGGAAAAACATCAACAGCTTCGTCTCTATTTTTAAGCACATCAGTTAGTGATAAACAAATTACGCTTACTTGGACAGACGATACACCTTGGAAGAATACAAGGTATTACATTTTTAGAAGCCTTTCCGGGGTGTCACAATTTGACTCTATTGGAAGCGTAAGCGAACCAAATTATACCGACATTAATTTGATAAATGGCGATGAGTACTGCTACTATATTCGATCTGCCGGAGAATACAACCTCAACAGTGTAGTACAGCCAATCATTAATTTGTCTCAAGAAACCTGTGCTACACCGGAAGATAATATATCACCATGTAGCCCAAATTTTTCATTAGAAAGTGAGTGCGAGGATGGCTTTCTACAACTCACCTGGAATGATATTCAAAGTAATTGCGCACCGGACCTAGCTAGTTATAGAGTTTATTTTGCAGAAAATAGAAGAACACCTAAGAAATTGATTTTTGAAACTAACGACTTAAATAACACCACTTATTTAGCCCATGAGGATAGTGTGGGAGGGTGCTACACGGTTACTGCAGTAGATTCTGCAGGAAATGAAAGTAATGAAACAGAGTTGCTGTGTGCGACCTATTGCCCAGTATACGAATTACCTAATGTTTTTACACCAAATGGCGATGGTAAAAATGATTTCTTTGTTCCGATTCAACCCTACAAAAATGTTGACTCAATCCAAATTCAAATCTATAATAGATGGGGAGAGATAGTCTTTAGTACTAACAACATCGACATTAAGTGGAATGGAGAACACCAAAACATTAGAGGAGGGAAAGCAAGACAACTTCTGAACATAGATCAAACGAACGTCAATTCAGCTGTTTACTTTTACGTTTGCGAAGTATTTGAATTAAGTCTTGATCCTCAAAAACCAAGAATTATAAAAGGAACAATTACCGTATTGGACTCAAAAGTATTACAAGAAAAACAATAAATGTTTACAGGAATTATTGAAAGTTTAGGGGAAATTAAATCTCTTAAAAATGAAGGAAGTAATGTTAGGATAGAGATTGACTCTACCCTATTAAATGAGTTAAAAGTTGATCAAAGCATTGCTCATAATGGTGTTTGTTTAACCGTAGAGAAAATTAACTCCTCAAGTTATGAGGTAGTTGCTGTAAAGGAAACCATTGACAAAACCAATCTAGGAGAATGGTTAACCGGTCAAAAAGTAAATTTAGAACGCTGCATGCAAATGAATGGGCGATTAGATGGCCATATTGTGCAGGGACACGTAGATTCAACTGCAACAGTAGAATTTATTGTAGAAGAAGAAGGAAGTTGGATTTATAAATTTCAATTACAAAACCCTTCTAAACTAATTGTTGAGAAAGGATCAATTTGCATCAACGGAACTAGTCTTACAGCATTTAATGTTACAGATTTTTCTTTTGAGGTAACCATTATTCCATATACCTATGATCACACTATTTTCCACAAATTAACTAAAGGCTCTTTGGTAAACATTGAGTTTGATATTGTAGGTAAGTATATTCAACGAATGGTTCAAGTCTAAAAAATAGATTGAGCGATTTGTTTAACTGTTGTGGATTTTCCCATGGTGTAGAAATGTAAACACGGAGAACCTCGCTCAATTAGCTCTTTTGATTGTTGAATAGCCCACTCGGCACCCACCTGCTTAACAGCCACATCCGACTTACACTTATCTAACTCATCAGTAAGTTCCGAAGGCAAATCAATATTAAAAAACTTCGGCAAAAAGGTAATGTGTCGCATAGATTCAATTGGCTTTATACCCGGAATAATGGGCACGTCTATTCCTGCCAATCTACAAGCGTCAACAAAGTCGAAAAACTTTTTGTTATCATAAAATAACTGTGTTACCACATAGTCAGCGCCTGCATCAATTTTCTCTTTAAGTCTCTTAATATCGTTACTGAAATTCGGCGACTCAAAATGCTTTTCAGGATAACCAGCTACTCCAATCGAGAAATTTGTAGGGGTTGCATTTTCGATATTTTCGTCCATGTAATTCCCATTATTTAACTCAACTATCTGCTTTACTAAATCAACTGCATATTCATTCCCTCCCAGCTCAGGAACAAAATGAGATTCAGTTTTTATAGGGTCCCCCCTTAAGGCCAATACATTATTAATTCCAAGAAAATTTAAATCTATTAAGGCATTTTCTGTCTCTTCCTTATTAAAGCCTCCACAAATAAGATGTGGAATCGCTTCAATATCGTACTTATTCATTATAGCAGCACAAATCCCTACCGTTCCCGGTCTTTTCTTGATAGCTATCTTTTCTAAAAAGCCCTTCTCTCTTTTCTTGTATATAAATTCTTCTCTATGATAAGTAACATTTACAAAAGCTGGTTTAAACTCCATAAGCGGATCTATTCCATCGTAAATTGACTGTATGCTTTTACCTTTTAATGGAGGTAAAATTTCAAATGAAAAAAGTGGCTTGTCCGTTGATTTTAAAAGCTCTATCACTAGTAATAATGTTTTTTAATTAGGTACACAAATATAGGCCCTTTGTTTAAAAAGAGCCTTTATAAGTAGAAAAGTTAATTAGTAATTTATCTTAAAATTGTAATGGTTCCTTTAAAAATATCTTGAACTCCACTTGGGTCATCAATATCTAGAATATAGAAATAAGTTCCATCTTTCAAGTCACCTCCGTCCCAATCATTTTGGTAATTATCATCCTCAAAAACTAGTTTACCCCATCGATTAAAAACTTGTAACTTATTGCCGTCATACAACTCCAATAAGTCAAATCTCAATACGTCATTAATTCCATCCCCATTCGGCGTAAACACATTTGTCGGTTTAACAAGGACTTCACATGCCTCTGCTAAAATAGCTTCACCATACTTACAAGATGTACCCTCAGGAACTTCATTATTTACAGCACGCACAAACAATCTAACTCCCTTCCCTTCAATCCAATGGTGAATTCCATAAGTATCATTTGCTCGAAACCAACGAACCTCTCCATTTATGGTAGGACTAGAACCCAAACTATCCAGAGGAGCACCATTTTGGTCGATCCCTCGAACCTCATATCGTTCAGCTCCTTCAACGGTTGGCCAATAGAAACGTTGTCTGATATCCCTAGTATTTTTATCAAAAGTTACAATGGAGCATATAGGATCTGTTTTTTCCAAAGAGTCAGCTATGTTAACAAAGATAGAATCCGTTCCTTCACAAGTACTATTCTCTGTAGTTTTAGTAACTACTAATTTGTACCAACCCCTTCCATTTTGAAGCATCGAACTCGCCGAAAGGGTATCTGTGGTGTCGTTTGGAATTGCAATATTTGGACTATTCTCACCATAGTACCATTGCTTCGACATGAACTCCGGTCTTAAATATTCTTCTGATAACGTATTATACATTGTAAAGGCTTCGTCACGACAAATTGTAGTATCCATAATCCTTAAACCTTCCGTATTCTCAGGACTTAACCTGACATTTACATCTTGCTTTACAATTTGTATTGCATTTGAATCTACACAACCATTTGGAAAGGTAACATACACTTTAATTTTTTGTAATGAACTAATTCCAACACCTGTTCCTACACCAAGTTCTAAGTCTAATGTATCATTAACACTACCTGCTGCTTGAGAGTTTCCATTCGAAGAACCTCCTACAGGAATTATGTTGTAAATTACCGTGTCACCAGGGAATCCGACTACATCACCTTGAGCATTCGTAGCAATTACTGTTCTAACGCTATCACTATACTTTACCCAAGAGTAACTTACAGGATTACCAGGGCTCCCTGGTATTTTGTACTTTGGGTCTACTAAGTCTCGAATCACAGGCCAGCGCTCTTGTCGACATAAATCTATATCAACCGTACTAACTGGAGGGTGAGTAAAGAAAGTAACGAGTGTAAAATCGTCGTCAAAACAACGCTCATCATTTTTAGTGCCATCAAAACTATACCAAGGGAAATTCAATCCAACACCAACTGTCCAATAGCCCTCAGTTTCCTTACCTAAAGGTGAAGTATCGTAATCGTATGGATCCGGTATTGTAATGGTATTGTATACATTAAACCTACTATCATTTAGTTGAGCAGAATCTATTATTCTTGGGGGTGCGAAAGGTGAGCTCATTCCATTATATGAAAAATGAAAAGAATCTGCCTTAGCAACAATATTCCTTTTTTGCCTAGCGAGCGCGTCCAAATTAAACAATGGAGCATCTCCTGGGAAACAAAAGTTTTTCTGACTAAGCACTTGTATTTTATCGTCATCGTCCTTAAACGTGTATACGTAATCTCTATTTATGATAAACGGCGTGGACTGAAATTCCGGCATAAAGAATCCACATCTATTTTCTATTGTATTGGTATCATTCCCAACTCGAGTAAAAAGAGTATACCTACCTGGTCCTAAACCCTCCTGAAAAAACAATCTAAATGTACTGAACTCTCCGAACTCATTTACACTATCTGGATTCACAAAAATAGCATCAGGATTATAGGCGCTTTGATCAATAGGTGCCTTAGGATCTGTACCTCTAAAAACTCTAAAATCAAATGGAGCTTCTAATGCAAAACTTCTAAAAAGCATTGGCTTATTAAATCTAAACTCTAATGTGTCTGAAGCACAATTAAACTCCCAAGCTTGTTCGGTTAAATTCCATTTTTCTGACTCTACTACCGGTAAATTGGCATCACATAAACTTTGATCAGCGATTAACAACCGTATTTGTCTCGTAGCTACAGCTGCTGTATCCCATCGTGTTCTTCGAATAAAGTTGCCAGTACCGTTACCGTCATCTTCCAATACAAAAACTCTTTTCCACTCTGTTACTTCAAAAACAATTGGAGCTGTATATAATCTTTCTCCGTTAGCAAGCTGTGGAGTAAATGTCATAACACCAGTCCCTTCATCAAACCTAAAAGGATCAGAAACTGCTGTTGGAAAAGGATCATAAGTGTTTCTGGGATTTACATAAATAGCTGCTCTATTTTCTCCTGTCACAATCGGTTTAAGACGAAAGGAAAGCGAATCTCTAACAGCAATATTTCCTTGGATAATTGTATCGTTCGTGCGATCAGTAATATTATAAACTGTTCGATCCGGATCTCTTACGTAATCTTTTAAATCATAACGATAGCTATTCCCTTCACAAATAGTTTCTAAAATTTCTGTTTTTGCACTCCAAAGTGCTCCTCTATTTTTCCCCAAGTTATACACTACCTCTTGATTCAAAGGAGTATCATCTCCAAATGTTCGAACAGTATCACAAAAAGTGTGAATTTCAGTTTTTAAGAAAAATCGTTGCCCCGCATTTATATTCGAATTCGAAGGTGAATGAAACTCATACCCAATGTAGCTAAATCCCCCGGGAGCTTGCTCTCCGTAAAGAATTTTATACCTTTTATTAGCATCCAATAAAACAGGCGCACGATTAGAGTAATATCCGCCATCAGTGACAATTTCATTATTTTTGATACACAAGTTATTTAATTGAGGAATTTCCTGTAAACTATCCAGCGTAATTGCTTGAAAAGACCACGTATTAGGATTCTTTGAAGTTATGTCTACAACCCAAACATCTGTTTGAAGTGGCAATGGGTCAACTGTGAACACAGGGGCATCTCTGAAAAAACGCAACGTAATTTCATACGGCAATGCATCATTACAGGTTTCACTTCCATTTCCTACATATTTCGTATAAATTTCACCGCCGGCAAAAATAGCTTGAGCAAAAGCACTTGACCCAACTAATACACAACAACCAAAAACAAAAAGCCCAACAATGTACTTTCTCATAAAATAATGTTTAATTCAAATATGCCTTAATAAAAAGACGAAACGTAAAGTAACAGAAATTTCCACTTCTATACAATAGCATTTCTCTAAGAGTAGATGGACGGAAATAAAAAGAATAGCGTTGCATGAATTTAAAATTTTTAAAGGAATATAATAAAGTAATTTTGTCACACACAAATTGAGACATGGAATTGATCAGAAATTTTTGCATCATTGCACACATTGACCACGGGAAAAGCACCTTGGCCGATCGACTTTTAGAAGCTACCAATACAATTACATCAAGAGAGTTACAAAACCAAACTCTAGATGACATGGACTTGGAAAGAGAGCGTGGTATTACCATTAAAAGTCACGCGATACAAATGAACTATGTGTATGAGGGAACCACGTACATCCTAAATTTGATTGACACACCTGGTCATGTTGATTTTTCTTACGAAGTTTCAAGATCCATTGCCGCTTGTGAAGGGGCCCTGTTAATTGTTGATGCTGCCCAGGGAATCCAAGCTCAAACTATTTCAAATTTATACCTAGCCTTAGAACACGATTTAGAAATTATTCCAATTTTAAATAAAATCGACCTTCCTTCTGCCATGCCAGAAGAGGTGAAAGACCAAATTGTTGATTTGATTGGTTGCGACAGAGACGATATTTTAAGCGCTAGTGGTAAAACTGGACGAGGAATTGACGAGATGCTAGAAGCAATTATCAAGCGAGTTCCACCACCGGTTGGAGACCCTTACGCTCCACTTCAAGCATTAATATTTGACTCAGTATATGATTCATACAGAGGGATTTTAGCTTACTTTAAAATAATTAACGGAGAGCTTAAGAAGGGCTCAAAAGTTAAATTTGTGAATACCGGAAGCGAGTATGGGGCTGATGAGATTGGAGTTCTAAAACTTAAAAAAGAACCTCGCCAAATTGTAAGAACTGGAGATGTGGGATACATTGTGTCTGGCATTAAAACGGCAAGTGAAGTAAAAGTAGGAGACACCATTACTACAGTTGATAAACCCAGTACATCTGCTATTCAGGGATTTGAAGATGTGAAGCCAATGGTATTTGCAGGGATTTATCCTGTAGATACCGATGAATACGAAGAGTTGCGTGATGCAATGGAGAAATTACAACTAAATGACGCTTCACTAACATTTGAAGCAGAATCATCTATGGCATTGGGTTTTGGTTTCCGTTGTGGTTTCTTAGGAATGCTTCACATGGAAATCATTCAAGAAAGATTAGAACGAGAGTTTGACATGTCTGTTATAACGACAGTACCAAACGTTTCTTACCACGCGTTTCTAAATAAAAATCCAGACGAGCTAGTTCTGATTAACAACCCATCAGACTTGCCTGAGGTCCCCTTACTAAACCGTGTAGAAGAGCCTTACATAAAAGCACAAATTATAACAAAATCAGACTTTGTAGGCGCAATTATGACATTATGCATCAGCAAACGAGGAGACCTACAAAATCAAGTTTATTTAACAACAGACCGTGTAGAGTTAACCTTTCACATTCCTTTAGCTGAAATTGTTTTTGATTTTTATGACCGATTGAAAACAATTTCAAGAGGTTATGCTTCTTTTGACTACTTCCCAATTGGCTACCAAGAGTCGAAGTTGGTGAAGATGGACCTACTTCTAAATGGTGACCAAGTTGATGCACTTTCCGCGCTTATTCACAAAGACAAAGCCTATGATTTAGGTAAGAGAATTTGTCTTAAGCTGAGAGAATTACTTCCAAGACAGCAATTTGACATTGCCATTCAGGCAGCCATTGGAGCAAAAATAATTTCTCGAGAAACAGTGAAGGCACTTCGAAAAGATGTAACTGCAAAATGTTATGGAGGAGATATTTCTAGAAAGCGGAAATTATTAGAAAAACAAAAGAAGGGCAAGAAGAAGATGCGTCAAATCGGAAATGTTGAAGTACCACAAAATGCATTTCTAGCCGTATTGAAATTGGACGACTAACGACTAAATAGCAATGCCTATTTTTTATTGGTTGGCTCTGGCACCCTTTTCTCCTGAATTTTAGCTGATCTAGTGCTCAAGTTTGTAATTACTTTTTCAAATAATTCTTCAAACTCAATTGGGTTATTTGAATAGTAACTGAAATTACTGTCAAAAACAGCCTCAGTTATTTCGTATTTTCTAAATACAGCAGCAAAAATAGAATCGTTAAAGATTAAACTGTCTGTCGTGCGATTATAACCTAGACGGACAATAGATTCAGCAGTTTGAAAATCTTTCAATACTTCAACAAACGTATCTTTTTCTAAAAGGTAGTCGGGCTTCTCAACCTTTTGTTGGCAAGCTATCACTGAAATAAATACCAGGGCTAAAATGAAAAGCTTCATACGTTGAATTTTAATCGTTGCCCTTTCTTGGACTCATCAAAAACTCCTTCAACAAAGGCCAAGTGTCCATTTACAAAAGTCTTTTGAATTCTTGCTTTAAACTGCTGCCCTTCGAAAGGAGACCATCCACATTTATAAAGTAAACTTTCAGGGGTCACAACATTTGGGCTATATAAATCTACTAATACAAGATCAGCATAATAACCCTCTCTAATAAAGCCTCTATCTTTTATTCTAAATAACTTAGCCAGTGAATGACTCGTTTTCTCTACAATTTTTTCTAAACTAAAAACACCCTGATGATACATTTCAAATAAGGCTGGCAAAGCATGCTGAACCAAAGGACCTCCGCTTGGCGCCTTAGCGTATTTATTTGCTTTTTCTTCTATTGTATGCGGGGCATGGTCTGTTGCGATTACATCGATAATGTCATCGTTAACAGCCTTTCTTATTGCATCTCTATCCGATCTAAATTTAACTGCCGGATTCCACTTAATTCGAGTCCCAAACTTTTCATAATCCGCATCGGTGAACCACAGATGGTGGATACAAGCTTCAGCTGTTATTCTTTTTTCCTCTAAATCGATTTTATTGCTAAAGAGCTCCAATTCCTTTGCCGTAGAAATATGCAAAACGTGCAACCTAGTGTTGTACTTTTTTGCCAACTCTACTGCTTTTGATGACGACCTGTAACAGGCCAATTCGTCTCTTATAATTGGATGTTGTGCAATCGGTATATCCTCTCCATACTCTTTTACTGCTCTTACCATATTTGCTCTAACCGATGCTTCATCTTCACAATGCGCAGCAATTAGCATAGAACAATTTCGAAATAAGTTATCTAATACTGCTTCTGAATCTACCAGCATATTTCCGGTGGAAGAACCCATAAACACCTTCACTCCGCAAACTTCATTTGGATTCGTTTTTAAAACTTCTTCTAAATTATCATTGGAAGCGCCCATGAAAAAAGAATAATTGGCTAAAGCTTTACTTGCAGCAATTTGATACTTATCCTCTAACAAATCTTGAGTAAGGGTATTCGGAACTGTATTTGGCATTTCCATAAAACTGGTTATTCCGCCTGCAACAGCTGCTTTGGCCTCTTTATAAATTTCAGCTTTATGAGTCAATCCAGGCTCTCTAAAATGAACCTGATCATCTATCATTCCAGGAATTAAGTGCAACCCTTGTGCATCTATTATTCTCTCATTTTTTCTTGCTTCTAACCCTGTTGGACTTATTTCTGCAATTCGCTCTCCCACAATTCGAACATCTGCCTCGAATATTTTATTCTCGTTTACTAAAGTTGCGCCTTTTATTAAATAAGTTGAATTACTCATGCTTATTTCTATTGTTTTTGAAAAATACTTGATAACCTTAAATAAATCACACCAAAAAAAGCTTCCTTAAAAATTCCTCCACTCATCTTGCTCGTTCCTTCTTGCCTGTCCGTAAAAATAATTGGGACCTCAACTACATTAAAGCCCAATTTCCATGCACGAAATTTCATCTCAATTTGAAAAGCATATCCTTTAAATCGAATTTTATCTAAGTTTATTGTTTCTAAAACTTTAGCCCGATAACACTTAAAACCTGCAGTTGTATCACTAAACGGCATACCAGTAATAAATCGCACATAGACAGAAGCATAATATGACATTAAAACTCTACCCATAGGCCAGTTAACAACATTCACTCCTGTTTTATAGCGAGAACCTATAGCAACATCTCCGCCTTCTATTTCACAAGCATTATAGAGTTTAATTAAGTCATCTGGATTGTGACTAAAATCCGCATCCATTTCGAAAAGAAAATCATATTTATTCTTCATCCCCCATTTAAATCCATGGATGTAGGCTGTGCCTAGACCAAGCTTACCACTACGTTCCTCTATGTGCAGCTTCCCAGAATATTTCGGTTGTAAACTTTTTACAATATCTGCAGTCCCATCGGGGGATCCATCATCGACTACCAAAATGTGAAAATCTCCTTCGAGGCTAAACACTTTAGCAATAATTTTTTGAATGTTCTCCAACTCGTTATAGGTTGGAATGATGACTAGTTTTGATGGCATGCAACTATAAAAAAAGTAAAAATAGCGAAAGGTGTATAGATTTCAATATCTATATCCCAACAGAATTACGAAAAGATGTTAAAGAAACCTTATAATTTTAAAAAGTTCATCACAACTTGCGAGAATTCATCCATCTTCTCTGCATGCACCCAATGTCCTGCCCCCGAAATACTTTCTAATTCATACTTTGGAAATTTGGATTTAATATTTGAGCCATATTCAGGCAAAATATAATCTGATTTTGATCCTGTAATGAAGAGTGTTTCTTTTTGAAAAGATCCTTTCATATTTGCATACTCACTGATCGGCAAAATCTCACCTGCCAATACTTCTAAGTTGAAGCGCCAAGCCAATTTGCCCTGATCTTGCCAATACAAGTTTTTGAGTAAGAACTGTCTCGTCCCAACATCCTTAATATGCTGACTTAGAATATCTTCTGCTTCTTTTCGGCTAGAAATATCTGCTAGCGGAACACTTCTCAAGGCATCAATAATTGTATGGTGATGAACATTGTAACTTACAGGTGCAATATCTACAACAATTAATTTTTCTACCATCTCTGGATATTTCATAGAAAACTCCATCACTGTTTTACCTCCCATTGAGTGGCCTAATAAAATAGCACTTTCTAACTCCAGTTTATCCATCAGCTCCTTTAAATCATCTGCCATTAGCGGATACGAAAACTCATTTGAATGTGGTGACTGTCCATGATTTCGTTGATCGACTAAAAAAATCTCAAAATCGTTCGACCATTTTTTTGCTAAGGTCATCCAATTGTCCAATGAGCCGAAGAGTCCGTGTAAAACAATTAACGGCTTGCCAGTTCCTAATCTCTTATAATTTAGTTTCATCTTATTACAGCAATGCTTTTAAATAGGTTTGAATCGTTTTTTCTAGCCCCAAATAAAGTGCATCAGAAATTAATGCATGCCCGATAGAAACCTCGATCAATTGCGGAATTTGGCTCTTGAAGTAAGCTAAATTTTCAGTATCTAAATCATGGCCAGCATTAATCCCAATATCAAATTCTGCAACTTTTCCTGCAGCAACAGCATACTCATTTATTGCTTTTTCCGGATTTACTTTAAAATTCTCTGCATAAGGTCCGGTATAAAATTCAATTCTATCAGTGTGAATATTGGGTAAAAAATTAATTTGTTCCAAGTCAGTCTCCATAAATATGGATGTGCGTATACCCGCCTCTTTAAACATAGTTAATACCTTATTCAAAAAATCTTTCTGCTCTGTAACCTTCCATCCAGCATTCGACGTCAATACTCCCGGAGGGTCGGGGACCAATGTGACTTGTTCTGGCTTAACATCCATTACTAAATCAATAAACTTTTGATTGGGATAACCCTCTATATTAAATTCAGTAGTAACAACCTTTTTAAGGTCATAAACGTCTTTATATCGAATGTGTCGTTCGTCAGGACGAGGATGAATAGTAATGCCTTGGGCGCCAAATTTTTCGCAATCCAATGCGACTTGCACTAAGTTTGGAACATCTCCTCCTCGAGCATTCCTTAGTGTTGCTATTTTATTGATGTTTACGCTTAATCTACTCATGAATAATTCAGTAATATTGTTTAACGACGCTCAAAATTAGTTTTAATAGATAACATACAAAGCAGGACGTAAAATGTTGGCAAGAGAATTAATTAGTGATGAAATACCGGCTTTAAAAACCTCTGACACAGGAAAGATGGCGTTGGAGCTAATGGAGGAATATAAACTTACAGAGCTTCCAATCGTAAACAACACCGATTTCTTGGGTTTAATTACGGAGAATGATATTTTAGATTTAGATGATCCAAATGCTCCTATAGGAAACCACATCCTTTCGCTAGAGAAACCAGCCGTCAATGCTTATGAGCATATTTATGAAGTACTTGCTAAAATTTCTACCCTAAAACTTAGTTTGATTCCTATTTTAGATGATGATAATACCTTTTTAGGTGTTATTTCACTTCCTATTCTTATACAAAGCATTTGCAATTTAGCTGCAATAAAAGATTTGGGTGGAATTTTACAGTTAGAGGTTAACGTTAATGACTATTCTCTTTCTGAGATTTCTTCCATTGTTGAAAGCAATGGTGCAAAAATTTTAAGCTCTTACATTCACACTCACAACGACTCTGCTAAAATGGATGTAACAATAAAGGTCAACAAGACGGACTTGTCTCCAATTATTCAAACATTTGAACGCTATAATTACACAATCGTTGCATCTTTTCACAAAAGTGAAATGCAAGATGAATTAAAAAAGCGATACAATGAATTTATCAACTTTTTGAACATCTAAGTATACAGATGTTTCGCTTTAACCTATTATTATTTTTTATAGTATTAAATTTAAGTTTGTATTCACAAGCCTTTCAAATTGAAGAATTTAGTCCATCTATTGCGTTTCAAAAAAGCAATTTAAAAGTGGTCAGCAACATAACAATTATTGGAAACAAGACTACTAAATATAAAATCATACTCCGTGAGCTAGAATTCAACATTGGTGATAGCCTCTCGAATCAAGAGTTAACAGCAGCAATCTCTCAATCAAAAAAGAACTTATTAAACACCTCACTATTCAATTTTGCAAATTTAAATGTGGCCCTAATTGACAGTGTTCATTCTGATATAATTATTCAACTCACCGAGAGATGGTACATTTTTCCCCTTCCTATTATTGAAATAGATGATAACAATTTTAATACCTGGTGGCGCACCAAAGACGTTTCGAGAATTAACTATGGTATGCACCTTACTCATTATAATTTTAGGGGCAGGAAAGAAAAATTGATTTTAACTGCAAAGTATGGATTCACGGAAAGGTTTCGACTGCAGTATAACATACCGTATTTAACAGCATCGCAAAAACTTGGTTTAGATATCGATTTATCTTTCAACAGAAGGGATGAAATTGCATATAACTCTTTTAATAATAAACGTTTACAATACAAAGATGCAGATAGCGACGCCCTTCGAAACTTATCCAACTCCGTTACTTTAACATACCGCAATAAGATATTTAATACGCATGCATTTTCCGGTAATTATAGTCGAAATACAGTAACCGATTCTGTTGTCACATTAAATGAAAACTATCTTTTAAATAAACAGAACAGATTAGAATTTTTTCGAATAGGCTATCAATTCACAAGCGACAAAAGAGATTCTCGAAACTATCCGCTTAAAGGAAGTTTTTTGAAGGCTTCAATTACTCAATATGGATTGGGAATATTATCTGATTTGAGTTTATTAAACTTAAATATTGAAGCCAAAAAGTTTATCGAGATAAAGCCAAGATTATATTTAGCAGGAAGTGCAAGAGCACTTTTAACACCTAATAAAACTCAACCATATTTACTAAGAAACGGTTTAGGTTATAGTTCATTTGGCATTAGAGCTTATGAATATTACGTGATAGATGGGCAAAATATTGGTTTGGGAAGATTGCAGCTTCGATACCAAATTGTTAAACCTAGATCTATGAACTTAACAGGACTTGCAGAACGATTCGGTAAGTTTCATTATGCTTTTTATCTCGGAATTTTCAATGACATTGCGTTTGTTGAAGATCAAGTTGGGTACCCCATGAACAGCCTGGCCAATGAACTTCAATTCGGACATGGCATAGGTGTTGACTTTGTAAGTTACTATGATATAGTAATTCGAGCAGAATATTCTTTTAATAAATTTGGAGCGAGCGGTTTATTTCTCCATTTTGTAGCACCAATTTAATCAAGTGATGAAAATAGCACTTTACGGCAAAAAAATAGAAACCAAAGATGTTTCTAAAATTCAAGAATTGTTTGATCTACTTAAAGAAGAAAAAGTTCAATTCGTTGTTCATAAGCAATTAAAGTTAAGTGTTGAAAAGCATGACTTGATCAAATTTGGATGGAATAACTACTTCGAATCATATGATGATTTAAAAAATAGTGGGGTATCCTTTATGATCAGTATTGGAGGCGATGGTACTTTTTTAAATACAATTCTTTTGGTGAGGGACTTAAAAATACCAATTTTAGGTATAAATACTGGAAGGCTAGGCTTTTTGTCAAACACCCCAACTTCTGAAATTAAATCTGCACTAAACGATGTAATTAGTGAAAATTACTCGACTCAAGAACGTTCGTTATTGCGCTTAGAAAGTAATAAAAACCACTTTGGAAATGATAATCACGCATTAAATGAAATCAGTATTCTAAAAAGTGACAGCTCTTCAATGATTACAATACATACCGAGTTAAACGGAACACACCTAAATTCTTATTGGACAGATGGGCTTATAATCTCAACAGCAACCGGCTCTACCGCCTATTCGTTGAGTTGTGGTGGGCCTATAATGATGCCCGGATCTGGTAATTTTGTTATCACTCCAATTGCCCCTCACAACTTAAACGTTCGCCCAATTGTAATTGATGATGATGCAATTTTAAAAATTGTAGTGGAAAGTCGAGCTGAGAAAAACCTCGTGACCATGGACTCTAGGTCAGAGGAAATGAAGAATGGTGAAGTATTAACCATCCAAAAAGCAGACTACAAGATCTCCATTGTTCAACTTCAAAACCAAAGCTTTGTGAATAGTTTAAGAAATAAATTAAACTGGGGTCTAGATCAAAGAAATAGCTAGTTTGTTGAAATCAATTTCCTCAGTTTTTAAAAAACTAATTATATTTGTCCATTGTACTTTGAACAAAATGAGAAAACATATACTAATTACTTTTCTAGTGATGGTTTTGCTACCCAACTTTGCTGATGCTCAGCAATGGAAAAGATTCCGTAAGCAATTGATTGGCGGAGTCGGGATTACAAATTTTCTAGGAGATTTAGGAGGAGGTTCAGGAATCGGGAGAGATTTTATTTGGGATATAGATTTTGCTGCTACTCGGCCATCACTAATGGTCGGTTATCGCTATCAATTAAATAATTTTATTTTTGGTAGAGCAAATATCCAGTGGGGTGTTTTAAAGGGTAGTGATGAATATACTACTGAAGAGTTTCGAGAAAATAGAAATTTAAAATTTCGAACAGGATTTTTCGAACTAGACTTAATGGCTGAGTTTTATCTCATTCAAAAGTCGAAAGGGAACCTATACCGATTGAGAGGAGTTAGAGGAAGAAACGCATTAAAATTGGATGTTTATGTATTTGGTGGCGTTGGGTTCATGTACTTTAATCCAAAAGGTGAATACCAAGGAACGTGGAACAAACTGCAACCTCTAGGAACTGAAGGCCAAGGTCTACCTGGCCAGCCTGATAAATACAATCGGACGACATTTACAATCCCTTATGGCGTTGGTTTTAGTAAATCAATTGATCGGTATTGGGGAGTTAATCTTGAAATGACCTTCAGGCAAACATTTTCCGATTACATCGATGATGTAAGTGGTGAGTATTTTGGAAGAAAAAACTTTAGAGATGCATACCAAGGCCAACTTTCTGACGCTGAAATAAGAAAAATTGCAGTATTATCTGATCCTAGTTTAGGTCAAGGCGGAAATCCTGCGAATGATTTTCGAGATCCTTTCGATACCGACAGAAATGATTTGGTAGGCGAGTTGAGAGGAAACCCATCAAACAATGACGCATTTATGACTGTGATGGTAAGTGTTTCAAGAAAAATTCATTAAGTGACGCAGAAGTCGACCAAAATTTTAATACTAATCTCTAGTTTTTCACGTTACACGTAAATGATAAGAAGGTTAAGTTTCTCATTATTTTTTGCCTTATTCTTTAACGCGATTGGCTATTCTCAGAAAACAGCTGAAGTAGGTGTACTTGTGGGTAGGTCGTATTACCTTGGTGAACTTAATCCTAGAACACATTGGGGAAATGGAGTTGGAAGCTTGACTCTAGGTGGAATATTTCGGTACAATCTAAATGATCGATATACGTTAAAAGGTTCAGTAATCAGAACTACTCTAAGCGCAAAAGATGAATGGGAAAGTTTCCAATTTAATAATCAGCGGTTAGCATCATTCGAAAATACCATTACAGAATTCGCAGGGCAAATTGAATTCAATTTCCTACCCTATAAAATGGGAGATAAACGGCATTTTTTTAGTCCTTACTTATTTGTTGGATTAAGTTACTTTTTAAATAATGCTTCTACAACTATAGAGGGTTTTGAGCCGGCCCCAATAAGTGAAGAAAGTGGAGGTAAAATTGCGCTGCCCTTTGGCACAGGAGTAAAACTAAGTTTAGGTAAAAAATGGGCTTTTTCTATGGAGTGGGGCTTTAGAAAAACAGGTTACGACTTCATAGACGGTCTTGAAAATAGAGTTAATGACATTTTTGAAAGTGGTAAAACCTATGATAATGATTGGTTTGTAGTGAGCGGATTCATGTTAACATACAAAATAACTAACGAGGGTCCATGCCCTGTTTATAATTTTTAAACTCCTTTTAAAATTCGCATATTTGCGGACCTGAAATCTATTAGTAAATGCCTTTCCCATCTCATTTTAATTCCGAAAACGTTCCTCAGCACATTGCCATAATTATGGATGGAAATGGACGTTGGGCTAAACAAAATGGAAAGGCAAGAGTATTTGGTCATAAAAGTGGGGTAAAGTCAGTAAGAAGCGTTTCAGAAGGAGCCGCAGAAGCCGGAGTTAAATATTTGACACTTTATGCTTTCTCTACAGAGAATTGGAACCGTCCAAAAGCTGAGGTAACGGCATTGATGCAAATATTGGTGTCAACTATTTCGCGAGAGACAAAAACACTCAATAAAAATAACATAAGGCTAGCTGCTATTGGCGACTTAGGTTCGTTGCCGGGCAATTGTCAATCAGAACTTGAAAAGGCAATTGAAAATACCTCTTCAAATACTGGAATGACGTTGGTTTTAGCACTAAGTTACAGTTCTCGTTGGGAAATTTTAAATGCTGTTAAATTGCTGTTAAATGATGTTAAATCAGGGGATTTAGATGCAACCATGTTGAACGAGACTGTTTTCAATAATTACCTTTGCACCAAAAATATACCAGACCCAGAATTAATCATTAGAACAAGCGGCGAACACAGAATAAGTAATTTTCTTCTGTGGCAGGCTGCATATTCTGAGCTTTACTTCACTGATATTTTATGGCCCGATTTCAGAAAAGATGACCTTTGGAATGCTGTTGTTGATTTCCAAAATAGAGAAAGAAGATTTGGCAAAACTAGTGAACAACTAAAATGAGATACTTAAAATCAATTCTTCCATTCTTGTGTATTTTATTCGTTAGTAACGTTATAGGACAAATAACAGTCGATCCTTCTTTAGAATTGCTTGATTATAACTCGCCTAGAAGCTATGAAATTGGAGAGATTACGGTATCTGGAACTCAAAACTTAGATCACAGTGCCTTAATCGCCATAGCTGGTCTTGAGGTCGGTCAAGAAATTCAAGTGCCTGGCGATATCATTTCAGATGCCGTAACGAATCTGTGGAAACAACAACTTTTTACGGATGTAAAAATCTCAGCCACTAAAGTACAGGGAGAATTAATCTTTCTGAATTTACACGTTGAAGAAAGACCAAGGTTGTCAAAATATAAATTTAAAGGAGTAAAAAAAGGTAAACAAGAAAGTTTACGAGATGAGATTAATCTTACTCGAGGCAAGGTAATTACTGCAAACCTTATTAATAACACGAAGCAAGAAATTAAGGAGTACTTTGTTGACAAAGGTTATTTCAATACTGAAGTAGATATAACTGAAGAAGATGATTCCACACTCAGAAACACTAAGGTGCTGACCATTAATATCGACCAAAACCAGCGTGTGAAGATTGAAAATATTAAAATTGAAGGAAATGAACTTTTCACCGATAAAAAAATCCGTAGGTACCTCAAAAACACAAAAAAAGCGAGAATATACGGTTTGTTCAAACCCTCGAAATACATCAAAAGTAATTTTAAAAAAGACAAACGAAGCATTATAGCTAAATATAATGCCCATGGTTATCGAGACGCTAAAATCTATTTTGACACCCTTTACAAAATTTCGGAAAATAGAATTATGATCGAGATGAAAATCTCCGAAGGAAAGAAGTATTATTTTGGAAATTTAAAGTGGATTGGTAATACTAAATACTCTAACTCTGAGCTAGATCGAATTTTAGGTATTGAAAGAGGAGATTTGTTTAATCAAGACTTATTTGATCAACGAATATATCAAGACCCCAATGGAAGAGACATTAGCTCGCTCTACTTAGATGATGGTTACCTTTTCTTCCAACCAAATGTTGTTGAGACCGAAGTCAGAGGAGATACGATAGATTTTGAAATTCGATTGAGAGAAGGTCAGCAAGCAAGAATTAATGAAGTTAGAATTATTGGAAATACCAAGACCAATGATCATGTTATTCGCAGAGAGCTTAGAACAAATCCGGGAGACTTGTTTAGCAGGGTTGATATAATCAGGTCTCAACGAGAGTTAATGCAATTGGGTTATTTCAACCAAGAGAGGATGGGAATTAATCCTATACCTGACCAAGAAAGTGGAACGGTTGATATTGAATACACCGTTGAAGAGCAGCCATCTGATCAGATTGAACTTTCCGGCGGCTGGGGTGGTGGTCGAATTGTTGGAAGCTTAGGTGTTACATTTAACAATTTCAGTGCTAAAAATATGTTTAAAAAAGATGCTTGGAGACCACTGCCTGCTGGAGATGGTCAGCGACTAAGCGTAAGGGCTCAAACCAATGGCGAGTTCTTCCAATCATACAACATTTCATTTACAGAACCGTGGTTAGGTGGCAAAAAACCTAATAGTCTAAACGTTACAGGTTACTTCTCAAGACAAACAAACGGAGCAATTAGCACAATCACGAGCCCTGCAAGTGGAGAACAAGTAGACAATCCTAACAGGCAAGCTTTAGGAATTTGGGGAGTTTCTGTTGGATTGGGACAACGATTACAATGGCCAGATGATTTCTTTACCTTATACAATGAAGTGAGTTATCAATATTATGATTTACAAAACTGGGGTAACTTCATTTTTCGTTCTGGATTTGCACATAATTTGAGTTTTAAAACAAATCTCTCGAGAAATTCAATTGACGCACCAATCTACACTACAAGAGGAGCGAAAACTACGTTATCGATTCAACTAACACCTCCTTATTCGCTTTTCGATAGTAAGGATAACTATGATGAATTAGATAACCAAGAACGTTATAAATTTATTGAATTCCACAAGTGGAAGTTTAATTCCTCTTGGTTTACCCCACTGGCAGGAAATGAGCGGAAACTAGTATTGAATACAAAAGTTGGGTTTGGATACTTAGGTGAATACAATGATAGATTAGGTCAATCTCCATTTGAAAGATTTTATTTAGGTGGAGATGGATTAAGTGGTTTCAACTTGGATGGGAGTGAAATAATTGCGCAAAGAGGATACGATGATAGAACGTTATCTCCAGAAACAGGAGCTACCGTTATATCTAAATATACCATGGAAGTTCGGTATCCATTCACATTGAATCCGAGTGCTACCATATACGGATTAGTATTCGCAGAAGCAGGAAACTCTTGGTTAAATTTAGAAGAATTCAATCCTTTTGAAGTTAAGAGAGCAGCAGGTGTAGGTGTTAGAATCTTCATGCCCTTCTTTGGTTTACTTGGACTAGATTGGGGATATCGATTTGATGACGTTCCGGGAAGAGTTGATCCGAATAGTAGAACGGAATTTCACTTTTCCATTGGTGGAAACATCGGAGGTTGGTAACTATACAAATCTGAATTACAATGAAAAAGATTTTTTTTTTAAGTTTGGTATTCTTTTTGTCTATAGCTAGTCAAGCGCAAAAGTTTGCTTACATCGATACGGAGTATATTCTTAGTAAGGTACCCGAATATCAAGAAGCGCAAAAACAACTAGATGCGCTGTCTGAGCAATGGCAGAAGCAAGTAGAAAAAAGATACGAAGCAATTGAAAAAATGTACAAAGACCTGCAAGCAGAGGAAATTCTACTAACAGAAAGTATGAAAAACAAACGGCAAGAAGAAATAATAAAAAAAGAACAAGAAGCGAGAGACTTCCAAAAAAAGAAATTTGGAATTGATGGAGAGTTATTTAAAAAACGAAAAGAATTAATTAAACCAATACAAGAAAAAATTTACAAAGCAGTTCAAGAAACAGCAAATGTCGGAAAGTACTCTGTAATATTTGACAAAGCAAGTGATGCGACTATGGTATATTCTAACCCTAAATACGACAAGAGTGACGATATATTAAGAAGAATGGGAATAAAGCCTGAAGGCGATTCAAGATAAATCAAAATTAAAACAACAAAAAAAATCAACTATGAAAAAGATGAAAAACATAATTTTAGTAGCAGCTACACTTTTGAGTGGTGCAGTTTTCGGTCAAAAACTAGGTCACATTAACTCCAACGAGTTATTATTGGCAATGCCTGAACGAGCTGCTGTTGAAGCAAACATTAAAAAAACAGCCCAAGATTTAGAATCTAAATTAGCCGCTTTAACGAAAGAGTACCAATCTCAAGTACAAACTTACCAAGCGCAAGAAGCTGCTATGACAGATGCTATTAAGCAAGATAAAATAAAAGAAATAACCAACTTAGAAGAAAGAATTGGAGAGTTTCAGCAATCAGCTCAAAAAGACTTACAAGCTCAAGAAGAGAAACTATTAAGACCAATTATTGACAAGGCCAAGAAAGCTATTGAAGATGTTGCTAAAGAAAATGGCTTCACGTATATCTTTGACTCTGGTGTTGGAGTGTTGTTATATCAGAAAGATTCTGACAACATCATGCCACTGGTAAAAAAGAAACTTGGGTTAATTTAATAACCGTAAAATATCTATTTTAGAAGCCACGCTACAGCGTGGCTTTTTTTATGCATAAAGAAAATCAAAATATCGACAACTCTGAGCCAATAGGAGTATTTGATTCTGGGATTGGAGGGACTTCCATCTGGAATGAAATTAACCTGTTACTTCCCTCAGAAAATAGCATTTACTTGGCTGATAGCAAACACGCTCCCTATGGTATTAGGTCAAAAGAAGAAATCATAAGATTAAGCGATAAAAACACCTCCTTATTATTGAATAAAGGCTGTAAAATTATTGTCATAGCCTGCAATACAGCTACAACAAATGCAATTAGCTACTTGAGAAAAAAATACGATGTCCCATTTATTGGAATTGAACCTGCAATAAAACCCGCATCTCTAAAGACTGAAAGTAAAATAATAGGAATTTTAGCTACAAAAGGCACGTTAAGCAGCTCGTTATTTCAAGAAACTACTAACTTATATAAACAAGGAATTGAAATAATTGAACAAGAAGGTACCGGCATTGTAGAGCTTATTGAAAATGGAAAGTTAGACTCAGAAGAAATGACTCTTTTATTAAGAAGCTATGTTTTACCAATGGTTGAAAGAGGCATCGATCATCTCGTATTAGGCTGTTCACATTACCCTTACTTAATTCCTAACCTGAGAAAAATATTACCTGAAAGTATTACAATTATCGATTCGGGTTATGCTGTGGCCATACAAACCAAGGCGGTGTTAACTCAATTTAATTTACTTAATAAGAATTCTGATGCAGGCCAACACCAGTTTTATACTAACGGCACTGCAGAAGTATTGAATTTAATTCTCGGAAATAGATTTACTGTTTTAGTAAAAGATTTTTAATAGCTTGTTCCAAACTCCATCAAATAGGTCTTAATAAATTCATCAAGGCCACCATTCATTACACCATCAACATTTGAGGTTTCATGACCTGTACGCACATCTTTTACCATTTTATAAGGGTGCATTACATAATTTCGAATTTGAGAACCCCATTCAATCTTCTTCTTATCTGCCTCTATTTCTGCTCTTTTTTCTAATTTTTTACGCATCTCCATTTCAAAAAGTTGCGACTTCAATAATTGCATCGCCTTGTCTTTGTTTCCCAACTGCGAGCGAGTTTCAGTATTGTTAATAATAATTCCGGTTGGTTTATGCGTCAATCGAACACCGGTTTCTACCTTATTCACGTTCTGCCCTCCTGCTCCACCTGAGCGAAACGTATCCCAGGTTATATCAGATGGGTTGACATCTATCTCAATGGTATCATCTACTAATGGATAGACATAAACTGAAGCAAATGAAGTATGTCGTTTTGCATTCGAATCAAATGGTGAAATTCGAACTAAGCGATGCACCCCATTCTCTCCCTTTAAATATCCAAAAGCAAAATCCCCTTCAATTTCCAGACTTACGGTTTTAATTCCAGCAACATCTCCATATTGTAAATCGAGCTCTTTCACCTTCATGTTATTCTTCTCCGCCCACATTAAGTACATACGCATTAACATGGACGCCCAATCGCAGCTTTCAGTACCACCTGCACCAGATGTAATTTGAAGAACAGCACTCAACGAATCCTCCTCAGCGCTTAGCATATTTTTAAACTCTAAGTCATCAATGGCAACCAAAGCCTTGTTATAGGAAGCCTCAACTTCTTTAGCAGTCACCGCTTCTTCTTTATAGAAATCAAATAAGACTTCAGTATCTTCAACTGCAGTTTTTACTGCTTTGTAGCCATTCGTCCAAATTTTCTTGTTCCGAATTTGTTTCAATAATTTCTCAGCAGATTTTGAATCATCCCAAAACTCCGGCAACTGAGTTCGCTGCTCTTCTTCATCAATCTCAATTAATAAATCATCAATATTTAAATAGCCTTTTAATGCTTCAGTTCTTTGTTGAATAGACTTTAATTGATCTTGTGTTATCATAGTATTTAAGAAAGAAAACCAAAGTTAATCTTTCAGCCGTGAATTTAAAGTAATAGTTCACAATTAACCCCTAATTTTATAAAACCATGGCGGCAAACCCTTCCATTCAACATATTTTAAAAACCTACTGGGGATTTGACCAATTTCGGCCGAAACAGGAAGAAATAATTCTTTCTATTCTAGACGGAAAAGATACACTAGCTCTTCTCCCAACTGGCGGAGGTAAGTCAGTTTGCTTTCAAATTCCGTCCCTAGTAAAAGATGGACTATGCTTAGTAATTTCTCCACTCATTGCCTTAATGCAGGATCAGATACAAAACTTAAAAGCGAAGGGCATTAAAGCTCTTATGATACATTCTGCAATGAGTAAAAGGGAAATAGACATTACTCTTGACAATGCCGCTTATGGTGATTATAAGTTTTTATACGTATCGCCTGAACGCTTGGAAACTGAGCTTTTTCAGGCTAGACTAAAAAAAATGAACATCAATTTGGTGGCCATTGACGAAGCACATTGTATCTCTAAATGGGGCTATGATTTTCGACCGGCTTACTTAAATATAGCAGCATTAAAAGACAATTTAGTCAACCTTCCATTCATTGCATTGACTGCAACAGCAACACCAAAAGTAGTTAAGGACATTCAAGAAAAGCTATTATTTCCTAAGCAAAATGTTATTCAAAAAAGCTTCTTACGGAAAAACTTGTCCTATATCGTCCGTAAAACAGAGAATACCGTCGCTACAATGTTTAACGTAATTGATGGGGTAGGCGGATCTGGAATTGTATATACTACTACTAGAAAACGGACTAAAGAAATTGCCAATGTATTACTACAACACGGTATAAAAGCAGACTACTATCATGCCGGATTATCTTTAGAGGAACGACAAAGTAAACAGCAAGATTGGGTTTCTAATAAAACACAAATTATTGTATCCACCAACGCTTTTGGAATGGGAATTGACAAAGCAGATGTGCGATTTGTTATTCATGCAGACTTGCCGAGCTCTTTGGAAGCCTATTTCCAAGAGGCTGGGAGAGCTGGTAGAGATGAACGAAAAGCCTTTGCGGTTCTGCTTTTAAGCCCTTCTATGACCGGAGATTTAAAACAAAAGACAGAGTTGGAGTTCCCAGAGATTGAGTTCATCAAAAAATGTTACCTAACCCTATCAAATTACTTCCAAATTCCAATTCACGGTGGCCTTAACCAAAGCTATGATTTTGACATTAGAGATTTTTGTAAAAAGTATAAACTTAACATTCCTAGCACATATCGAGCAATGCACTTCATAGAGAAGGAAGGATTAATTAGTTTATTAGAAAACTTTTCTACGCCAAGTAAAGTAAATATAATACTCACAAAACAAGACTTTTACAAATTTAAAGTTGCGCATAAAACCTATGATTACTTCTTAAAAACGCTGCTAAGAAGCTATGGTGGTTTAATGGAAGGCTATGTTTCTATTAATGAAAGTGAATTTGCGGGAAACTTAAAAATCAACAAAACAAAAGTAATAGAAACACTACTTCGACTTCAAAAACTTGATGTAATTGATTACATACCGAAGGGTTCGCTTCCAAAAATCACGTACACCAGACAAAGGGTGGACCACGTTCATATTAGTAAAGTGCATTATGAAGAAAGAAGAAAAAAAACGTTCGAAAAAATGAACTCAGTAATTCAATATGCAGAAAATGAATTGCTTTGCAGAAGCAATTCACTACTCCAATATTTTGGTGAAAAAATCGATTCAAGTTGCGGTGTTTGCGACGTATGCCTGAAAAAAAAGGACTCAAACAATTCCGGCGACTCCAAGCTTTTGGAAGTTGAGTTACTTAATAAATTAAAGGAAGGACCTAAAAAAGTAGATGAACTTTTACATGGTAGTAAACACCAAAAAGAGCTGGCTCAACTACTCGATTTTCTGACAGAGAATGGAAAGCTAAAGTTTGACGGATTTTTTTACTCCTCGAACTAATCCAGCATATCTACAAATTCTTGCTCACTTAAAATTGTTACACCCAAACTCTCCGCTTTCTCCTTTTTAGCCGGCCCCATTTTATCGCCTGCCACTAAATAGTCTGTCTTCTTAGAAATAGAACCAACGTTCTTCCCTCCGTAATCTTCAATCGTCTTCTTCAAATCATTTCGAGAATAATTCTCAAAAACTCCAGAAACCACAAATGTATTTCCTTCAAAAATTATGGATACTTGAGTACTTTCTTCTTCTATTATTTCAAATTGCAAACCGTACGATTTCAGCCGATTAATCAACTCAAAATGTTCCTCTTTCTGCAAAAAGAAATACAGGCTTTCTGCTATCTTCTCCCCAATTTCATCTACAGCAATCATTTCCTCCAACGAAGCATTTAAAATTGTATTCATATTTTTAAAGTGCTTTGCCAACTTCTTTGAAACGGTCTCACCAACATATCTTATTCCGAGTGCAAACAACACTCTTTCAAAAGGTACTTGCTTGGAATTCTCAATTCCTTGTAACAAATTAGAAACAGACTTCTGTGCCATCCGGTCTAACTTCAGCACATCTTGTTCATTAAGCGTGAATAGGTCCGCATAGTTATGAATTAACCCTCCCGCAAATAGTTGCTCAATTGTTTCTTCGCCAAGTCCATCAATGTCCATTGCTTTTCTTGAAATAAAGTGGGTCATTTTTCCCTTTATCTGAGTTGGACAGCCAGTTTCGTTAAGACAATAATGCTTCGCCTCACCCTCAACTCTAATCAAAGCTGTTTGACATTCTGGGCACTGAGTTATATATTTTGTCGGCTGAGAATTTACAGGGCGTTGGCTCAAATTAACCCTCACTACCTTCGGGATAATCTCCCCACCCTTCTCCACTTGCACTAAATCCCCTTCCCGAATATCTAACTTTGCAATTTGATCTGCATTGTGAAGTGAAGCTCTTTTAACCGTCGTTCCTGCTAACAATATTGGTTCTAGGTTGGCTACAGGAGTGATTGCTCCAGTTCTTCCTACTTGATACGTGATTTCATTTAACCGAGTTTCTACCTGTTCAGCTTTAAATTTATAGGCAATTGCCCAACGTGGACTTTTTGCTGTGTAGCCTAACTCTTCTTGCAAGTAATAATCATTTACTTTAATAACAATTCCGTCAATTTCAAAGTTTAGCTGATTTCGCCCGTTACTCCAGTAATCGATAAATTCAAATATTCCTTCAATTGATTGATAGGTAGCGAATAGTTTCTCGCTTTTCTTGGGAACCTTAAATCCCCAGCTTGCTGCAGCGTTCAAATTCTCTTCGTGACTCTTGAACGGAAGATGTTCTCCCAGAACATAGTACAAATAACAATCTAACCTACGAGAAGCTACTACTTTCGAATCTTGCATTTTAAGTGTTCCAGAAGCTGCATTCCTTGGATTTGCTAATCGATCTTCCCCAATATCTTCTCTGCTTTCATTCAACGCTTTAAATACCGAAATCGGATAAAATATTTCACCCCGTATTTCGAAATCATCAGGATAATCTCCTCTTAATTTTAAGGGCACAGATCGAATGGTTTTAACATTTTCCGTTATATCATCTCCCTTAGCACCATCTCCCCTGGTCACTGCTCTGTGCAACTGACCATTCTTATATTGAAGGCCAATTGCAACTCCATCATACTTCAACTCGCAGGTATATTCTACTTTTTTACCTGCAAGTTTTTGCACCCTTTGGTCAAAATCTATTAACTCTTCCCGGTTATAACTGTTACTCAAAGAAAGCATCGGGTATTGATGCACCACCGTTTCAAATTTCTTAGTAATTGCCCCTCCAACTCTTTTTGTTGGAGAGTTTTCTTCAGTAAATTGGGGAAACTCATTTTCTAACTTTTGCAACTCTTCCAATAACTGATCAAACTCATAATCTGATATTTCAGAGGTATCGTTCATATAATAAGCGTGGTTGTGCTCACGAATTTGTTCGCTCAATACTGCTATTCGTTCTTGTGCCTGAAAAAGATCCATATACTTACTATATTTTGACTAAAATTATTAATTCAAACGCATTTATGTTATTTTTAAGTGATAATATACCAACATGAAATTCACTGAAAGATACAGCCGCCTTTTTCAACTATTATTGCCGTCTCCTTTAAGTATTGCTTTGTTATTAAGCTTAATAACAATTACAGTTGCCTATATTTTCACAGCTAGCCAGTTATCACCTGAGCAGAACTATTTAATAACTCTTTTAGAATTCTGGGAACGAGGGTTGTGGAACGAGGGCTTAATGGTTTTTGCTCTGCAAATGATTTTAATGCTGGTGCTCGGTCATATACTAGCAATGTCTCCAGTGGTTGGTAAGTTCATCGATAAAATAAGCGTATATGCAACAACTAATGCTAATTCGGCCGCCATGGTTTGCTTCTCCACTATAACAGTGGCTCTTTTCAACTGGGGCTTGGGTTTAATTTTTGGTGCTATCATTGTACGTAAAATTGGAGAAAAAGCACAACGAGAAGGCTTTGAACTAAACTACCCGTTAATTGGTGCTGCAGGCTATTCCGGCCTCATGGTCTGGCATGGCGGAATTTCCGGATCTTCTACAGCGAAAGTGGCAGAAAATGGCCATTTAGCTTCGTTAATGGAAGGGATTTTATCTAAAAAAACAGCTGGCGAATTTACCGGCAACTATTCCATTTTCTGAAACTGTTTTCTCTCCTATGAATCTTTTTGCAAGTGCAGCAGTTCTAATTGTTATCCCGCTATTGATGTACCTTATTGGAAAGCACATTTCAGGAACTAACTTGGATAGATTGAACGCAGGACAAGTTGAAGTGGATCAGAAAAAAACAACTAAAGGTGCTGAAAAAATTGATTATTCAACTTTCACTACAAAGATAGTTGGGTCAATCATTTTAATTTACCTTGGCTTTAGAATTACACAAACAACTGAAATACTAAATTTTACCTTCATTACTCCAAATTTTATCAACTTAAGCCTACTTGGTCTTGGGTTTTTCTTCCATAAAAATATTCTAGGATTTTTGAAAGCAACTGACCATGCAATAGGCGGGACTTCAGGAATACTTATTCAATTCCCATTATATTTTGGCATTATGGGAATCATGAAAGAATCAGGATTGATTCATCACTTTTCAGACATTTTTGTATCGAACTCGTCAGCAACAAGTTTTCCAATATTTACTTTATTCAGTGCCGGACTTGTAAATGTATTTGTTCCTAGTGGCGGAGGGCAGTGGGCAATTCAAGGACCAATCATTGTGCAAGCAGTTGAAAGTTTACAAACTTCATTACCAAAAAGTATTATGGCATTGACCTACGGTGACCAACTAACCAACATGTTACAGCCATTTTGGGCACTGCCTCTGCTAGGAATTACCAAGTTAAGTGCGAAAGAAATTTTACCTTATACTCTTATAATGATGACAGTAGCTGGGACTATTTACATTGGTGCACTTCTGCTCTTTTAAACCCCTACTTGCTTTATATTTTTAGTATCAAAAGCATCTCGTAAGCCATTTCCTAAAAGTACAAATGAGAGCACCAACAAACAGATTGCTATGCCAGGATAGATTGCCAAATAAGCATCTCCTGTGATAATATATCCTTTGTGCTCTGCAATCATTTTACCCCAAGTTGCCTGTGGTGGTTGAGCTCCCAAACCCAAAAAACTTAAGCCAGCTTCAATTAAAATTGCCGCTGCAAAATTTGAAGCTGAAATAACGATAATGGGTCCTGTTACATTAGGTAAAATATGCCGAACAATTATTCTAGCATTTGTAAAACCAAAAGACTTCCCTGCTTCTACAAACTCCATTTGCTTGGTACTCATTACCTGTCCTCTAACTACTCTAGCTACTTCTACCCACATGGTAAGTCCAACGGCAACAAAAACTTGCCAAAATCCTTTCCCTAAGGCCAAAGTCATGGCAATAACCAACAGTAAAGTAGGAATTGACCAAATTACATTGATGAACCACATAATTAAATCATCTACCTTACCACCGTAATAGGCTGCTATTGCACCCAGGCTAATTCCAATAAATAAAGAAATAAGAATAGAAATAAACCCCACTGTAAACGAAATCCAAGTACCTCCCATCAATCGACTCAACATATCCCTTCCATATCGGTCTGTTCCAAGCCAATACGTTTTTCTTATGATGATCTCTGCTTCGATAAATGACTCAAAATCTGATGAATTAAAGCGGAGTAATTCGCCTTTATTAAAATCGTTCCCGGTAAATTTTTCGATTTCAATTTCATTTCCAGTAATAGAATAATTAGCCACCGGAATCTCTATAAAGTCAGGCTGAAAACCATAAATAAACTCATGAAAGAAGGATGACAAAGACCCTTGAGAGTTGGGAAGTAAAAGCATCTGAACTGAAAATCCTGGTGACTTTCGAGCTAACTCCAAGTGCTGATCATTTGCCTTAGGAGAAGAATCTGGACGAAGTATTGGCCCTGCCGCTGCAACACACAAAAATACTGCGATCACAAAAAGACCCATGACTGCAATTTTATTTTGCAATAATTTTTTCCAAGCTAATCGAAGTGGGGACTGGTTTTGTTTACTCAAACTAGTTAGATTTTACGCCCTTTCCATTGTGGCCGATAAAACAAAGATAACAAAGCAATTCCTACCGAATAAAAAGGATATAAAATAGACAAAATGAATGTGCCTTTTACAATCGATTTTGGTCGAAGAAATAGAGGCAGCTGCTGCACAAGGAGTAAATCAAGCACCCACTTAAATAAAAAACAACCAATGAAAAATTTCAACGAATACAGCTTCATCAAAGTGCCTACAAACACCCATAAAATGGATAGGTTTGTTGCAAATATTATAGAGCCAATCTTCAGAGTGTCTATGTCTTTGTAATTCTTAGACTTTGAAGCCCACCTAATTCGTTGCTCAAAAAATGAAGCATAACTCGCTTTAGAAGGTGTAGTAACTACTGAACTTTCTCTCTCAGAAAATACGATGCAACTCTTTCCAAACTTCTTTTTTAAACCATGAAGAAAAAAAACATCATCCCCTGTGTTGACTATTAAATTGTTTGCGTATGCTCCACTTTCTTCAAAAGCAGCTTTTCTGAATGAGTAATTCGCACCATTTGATAGGATTGCCCGTTTTCTTCGACAAGTAACTAGAGTAATAGCCATTAGGGTGGAGAACTCGACCTTTTGTAGTGTCTGAAAGCAGCTTTTAGAACCGCTTAGCCGCACCGCGCCTAAAACCATCTTAACTTCTTTCTTCCCAAATGGCTGAATCATGGTATTTACCCAATTGGGGGGTAGCTCACAATCTGCATCAGTGCAAAGAACTAAACCAGAGCTTGCCTGCTGGACCCCCAGGGAAATTCCAGCTTTTTTACCAAATTCCCCTTCTAAGTTAACGTGCCGAATTGCCAAACTTGAATACTTTGTGAGCTCCTGAATCAATATAGAACCTCCATCAGTTGAGTTATCATTTACCAGGATAATTTCCAGCTTAGCTTTATCAACTGATTGACTTTCTATGCCTTTAATTAATCGTTCCAAATTATATTTCTCATTGCGATAAACGATAATTAATGATACGGGCTCTATTTCAGCGCTCAGATCATCTTCTTGTTCGAATTTCTTCGCTAAAACCAACCACCCCGTCATAATTGCATACATTAAAAAGATAAATCCAATCATACTTTCTCGGGATTTATGATCGGAAACAGTTTGAATGAACTTATAAAATAAAAGCCAACCATGGCCGGCAAAAGCAAATTAATAAACCAAAGTAAGGTAGAAGCAATTACCCCAAATTCTCCACTACTTAAAAAAGCTTGAAATACAAAAAAACTTACTGACCCTCTCACTAGTAATCCTGACAACCACCCGGTTGGTATGATAGCCGTGATCAAAAACACAAATGCAATTGAACTACATGTTATGACTACATCTAAGTCTGGTGTAAAGCACCGAATTAAAAGAACGTATTGAATACAAAAAATTATGTACCGAAGAATACTTAAAATTAAAATCTGTAACCTGCTATTTATTGGAATCTCAAATGATACCTGCTGCATATGTTTTTGTAAAAATAACTTGATAAAACCAAAACGAAATTTTGATTTGAAATACAACCAACAGCAAGCAATTATCAATGCAAAGACCGCAATTGATAGCGTAAACCCTTGAAGAGGTAACGTCAACATTTCGCCTATTACTAAAAAACTCAATAAGCCAAAGATAGTCGTTGTTAGCAACTGGCTTAAAGACAAAAAACCACTATAAAAAAGTGCTTGACTTCTCTTATTCTTGTGAATACTTATCACTCTACCTCCATAATCTCCTACTCCGTTTGGTGTTATTATAGACAAGGTTACTCCGCTTAATACAGATTTTATACTTTCTGCCCAAGATAAGTTTTGTGTATCCTTTAGTACCCATTTCCACTTTAAGGTTTCTATTCCCCAATTAATAGGAACGAGCCCTGCAACCACCATAACAATCAGAAAATTAGAAACCATTACGTCATAAAGACTTTCCCAATCCAAATTATTCACTTTAGAATCGAACGCTGACTTGAGGTAGTAAATGCTCAAGAATACGATGATTATAGTAACCAAAGTATTGCCTATTTTATATAGCTTTGTCTTTTCCAATGAGCGCTAAAGTTAAAGAAGTAGAAAAGATTATTTTGGGTATCGATCCTGGTACTTCAATCATGGGTTATGGAATTATTTCTGTCTTTAAAGGCGAAATAAAATTATTAGCCATGGGCGTAATTCAGTTGGCTAAATTAGGAGATCATGCACTAAGGCTTCAACGAATTTTTGAACGAACTGTCTCACTCATTGATCAATTTAAGGTGGATGAGATGGCAATTGAGGCGCCATTTTATGGTAAGAATGCTCAGTCGATGCTAAAGTTGGGAAGAGCTCAAGGAGTTGCAATGGCTGCCTCTATGACAAGAGAGGTGCCTGCAACTGAGTACATGCCAACAAAAGTTAAAAAAGCCGTTACAGGAAAAGGAGCTGCTTCCAAGCAACAGGTTGCCGCCATGGTGAAATCTATCGTACAGTATAAGGAAGATTCTAGTTATTTAGATGCTACTGATGCATTAGCAGTCGCGATTTGTCACCATTTTCAGGGGAATGCCTTGGTAGGAAATAAAAAATCTTACTCAGGTTGGGGTTCCTTCTTAAAAGACAATCCTGAGCGAAAAGCTTAAGAATTAATTTTGTCTGCTGTTTCTTTTAGTACTTCCATGGATACATCCATTTTGGGTGAAGCAAAATTAATATCATTAACGTTATTTATTGGCACGAGGTGTATGTGTGCGTGAGCTACTTCTAAACCTACTACAGCAACACCAATTCGTTTACAATCTATTTTCGCTTTTATTTTTTTTGCCACAACTTGAGCGAACTTCCACATTTCTATGTATTCTTCGCTTTCCATGTCAAAAATATAATCAGTCTCCTTTTTGGGAATAATTAAAGTATGTCCTAAAGCTAGAGGTTGAATGTCTAAAAAGCCCAAAAAAGATTCATTCTCAACAATTTTAAAACTCGAAATTTCTCCACTTATTATTTTTGAAAATATTGTTGCCATTATCTAGTAATATCAACCACTTCAAATTTCATTGATCCAGACGGAACGATGACTTCTGCAACATCACCCACTTTCTTACCTAGTAAACCTTTAGCTATTGGAGATTCTACCGAAATTCTTTTTTCAGCCATATTCGCTTCCTTCTCTGAAACGATAGTGTATTGCATTTCTGATCCATTAGCTAGATTCTTAATCTTCACTTTTGAAAGAATTAAAACCTTCGTTGTATCTAACTCAGATTCATCTACCACTCTTGAATTTGCAACAAGCGTCTCCAGTTTACTAATTTTCAATTCCAACAAGCCTTGGGCCTCTTTCGCGGCGTCGTACTCGGCATTTTCAGACAAGTCACCCTTATCCCTAGCTTCAGCAATTTGTGCCGAAATTGATGGGCGTTCAACTTTTCTTAATTGATTCAATTCATCAATCACTTTTCTTAAGCCTTCTTCTGTGAAATAACTAATTTGACTCATTTTGTATTTACTAAGTGTATGAAATTCAAAAAGAGAACCCCTCTCGAGATTCTCCTTTCAAATGTAAGATTTTTTTAAATTTAGAATGTCAACCTCAATCCGATTGCATGGGTCCCATCAAAAGTTCTTGTGAACCTGTAAGAATAATCCAAACCAATTGTAGAACCTGTTTTGTTTGTTGGAATTTCAACGGTAGCTCCCATTGTAGGTCCTACAGACGTTGTTCTAAATTCAACTTCATCAGTAGCATCGGTTTCGAAAACATAACCCGCTCTAAACATAAACTTGTCTTGAAATGCATATTCTCCACCTACACGTATTTGATCCTTTGTAAAAGAGTTTGAAGTGAATGTACCACTTGCAGTTACTCTATGATCCGCCAAGAATGAACCGTCTTCGCTTTCCTCAACCTCAGTTAAAAAGAAATCATAAGAAGCACCGATATTCACTAAAGAAGGTAATTCAAAATCATTTGTTCTTCTCTGGAAAGTAAGCGTCTGATCTGTATTTTGCTTATCTGCTTGAATGGACAACCCATTTCCTGAATATCTTGAAGTTGGTCCTACATTTCTTAACGTAATTCCAAATTTAAATGCGTCATACTTTGCTGTCTTATAACTAACCCCTGCATCAATTGATACCCCACTTGCATTAACATCTGCAGTTGACTCGGTTACAATTCGAACAACTAACCCTCCACTAATACTATTAGAAAATTGCTTTGAGTAAGCGAATCCGATGTTCAAATAATTTGGTTCATAGTTCCCAATTCCACCATCAGGTAAATCAGCAGTAGTAATTGGAATTTCACCAAAACTCATTCGAGTTACGGTTAATCCCATTACTCCGGCATCTCCTAATTTTTTTGCAAACCCAAAGCTCAATAGATTAATATCAGTTCCACTCAACCAACTCGTGTTTGAAAATAATACCTCCGTATTTTTCGTAAAAGCTAACCCTGCTACATTCAGATTCATTGCTTCCAACCCTCTTGCGCTGGCAGTGTTTGCTCCACCCCAACCTGAGCTTCTGGCCCACGGATTAATCAACAACTCTGAAGCTCCCGCTTCACCAGCTCTATCCTCATTTCCGGAAAAGGCATCGAATGAAATAAATGCCAATGCCAAGGCTATTGTATAAGTTATATTTTTCATATTCATTTTTTAGAAATTGTTAAAATCAGCTGGTCTAATTGTACCGAACCATTTCAATATTCGCTCTCCAACATTAGGCACTTCAACGTGGATGATATATACGCCACTCGCAATAGGAACACCCACCTGATTTGTTAAATCCCAATCCAAATATTTATCAGGACTTGTCTTAAAATATCTTCTTATTAGAGTTCCATTTGCATTATAAATTGTTATGCTACAATTCTCAGGAAGGTTCGTGAACTTAACCGTATTATCCAATTGATCAAATTCATAACCACTTTGAGAATAATATGGATTAGGAACAACATTCACCTCTTCCAATGCGCTCTTGAGTAGTGAAGTTTGACCCTTTAATGTTCCTTTACCAGTAGTTCTGAATTTATAAACAGGCACCCCTTGATTTTCAAGCGCCACATTGGAAGCAGTATTTCCTGTTCGAATACTGGTCTGTTTAGAAACAAATGGCTTGCTCACATTAACGTCTATGCGAACATCACTTGATAACAAGGTTTCTCCAGATTGCAACAACGGTAATGTAACCCACGAACAACTTTGCCATCCTAATCTAGTTCGTAATCCGTTCAATCCACTTCCCTGAAGACTTAATAAATCTCTAGCTTTCTCACCATAGTCATATACAGGCATATTGCTGTTAAATCTAGAATACAATACAGAATCTCTCTCATCGCCTTCCGTTTCTCTGAAAATATAGATAAAATGCTTTCCACCCCATATCTGATTAATGAACTGTGGATTTATCCCTTCAACAACGCTAGAAGTCGGATTCCACAACATATCATCTCCATTATTGAAGCTATACCTTGTGTCTTCTCCAAAAGCCATGTTTAATCTATCACCTGTTTCCTTATTAATAACATAACCAGGAAACCAGCCCATACCGAAAGGATTTATAAACCCAGCATCTCCCTCTAAGGTATCTCCCATAGCTCTGATTGTATCCGTAAGTTGAGCAATCGTCAGATTTCCTAGTCCAGTGGTATCTGTCGAATTTCCATTCTTATCTACTGATAGTCGAGTAACCTTAACTTGATTCTTATTGTGAAGATTTACACTCGTATTATTAGGGTCAGCTAAACCATCATCTTTGGTCTCAATAACGGGACATCTTGTCCACTTAGATTTGTCATTAGTAATCACCAATTGGATTGACATTAATTTATTCAATGGAGATCCTTCGACATCCGCTTTGTCTCTGGCTGGAGCATTTAATGCTGCACCAGCACCTAAACCTAACTCATACCTTGCCAACCTATAAGGTGCAATTACGCCCCCCAAGATACTCTCATAATTTTGATCCGGATCAATAAATGTTCCTGAAACCCTGTAATCAAAGAAAAACCCAGAAGGTGATTGCTCGCCTGTTCCAGACAAAATCCAATTGAACGGCCCTTCCAAATCGTTATCTGGAATTCCTGACAACCATTGGCGTTCAGGATTGCCATATTCAATGGATGCTGAAATAAAGCCGTTATTGGTCTCTTCAACTCTTGAACCAGGTTCATCTCCATCAGTTATAGTGATAGACAATCCCCAATTTGGGCTCAATAAGAGTTGCTGGTTTAAAAATCCGATAGATTTCTCAGAATAAACTGTGTCTATTCCACCTTCTCTCCAAATTCTCCAGAATGTATTGTCAGTAACATCTTGATTATTTAAGCTATCTATGAATTGCACATAATAGGTTCCGTCAACTATATTTAATGGGTCAACAACATTCACACTGAACGGACCATCTCCAATTACATAATCAATCTCATTTACTGTGCTATCTTCAGAATCCCATGCCTTATTTAAAAGGATCGACTCAATAGATTCTTGAGTAATAGTCAATGCATTACCTCCATTCCCTGATCCTTGTAGTCTTGTGATTTCCATTCCATCACCAAAGCTTGAATTAACGATTGTTCCACCTTCCTCAAATTTAGGTGGTGAGGGTATAGCTGTAAATGCAGCAATTTCTCCTCCCGTTGCCGATTTCCTACTTCTTAAGTAAGGAGTAGTTTGTCCATCAAACGCACCTTTCAAAGGAAGAATTGTATCATTCAAATCAGGCGCAGCTCCCTGCAAGTATGGCTTAAACTCATTGTAGCCATATGCAACTGCAATGTAGTAGTAAGTTTTGTAATTAATCAACGCCGCATCGCCAAAAGCGAATAAATCTTGATTCAATGAAAAACTTCGCTGAATTCCCTCATTAGCGGCAACAACCTTACGTATGGGTAAATTTGCATTTAACCCCTTATCGAATGTAAAGTTTGTTAAGCTTGTAACATTATCTTTTATATCACATTGAAATACTAACCTTGCCTTACTTTGGTCTTCAATATCATTTACAGATATTCCAGGTCCTGCTGTTTGAAATACTTGATATCCTTGAAACCTATATCTATCATCTAAAAACACAGGGGTTGTTAAATTGGCTAAATATTCAGGAGTAACAATATTTGGATCTCTCTCATTATAATCCTCTCCAGCATTATTTGAAACACTTGGATTCGAAAGATAAAAGATTAGTTCCTTATCCAATTCTTGCACAATTACGTCAGGTGCATCAGGACCGTTCAATACCTGAAAACAGTTATCAAACAATGCTTGAGCCTTATCATCAGCGGTAAACATATCTTCAACTGAAGCTGCTCGTCCTCCGCTTTGAGCTTGTGCAAAAACAACCCCAACCGTAATATCATTTACGTTTCCTGGTCTTAGCGTAAAAGGTCCTGCAGATTGTAAAAATCTTCTGTCTCCCGGTGCATTTTGTACCTCGCCTCCTCCTGGGTCATCTTCTGTCCAATTAAGATTGGTTGGTATTGTTGTAAAACCGTTCTCATCAGTTGTTCCCCAATGTAATGGGTCACTTGTTCCCGGAAACATAAAGTCAGTTGGAATTTCCTCAACACCAACTGTGTTAAAACCATTACCCCCATGTCTCATTCTTCTTCCATTTTTCCAAATACCTCTCATGTAGTTGTAATAGTGGACAGCCAATTCAGGATCACCGTTAGGAGCTGATCCAATATTGTAGTAAACAAATCGTCTCATTCCAAATCTTTCGTTATCCGGAACTAAATCTGGCTCTCTGGCTGTTGGATCGAAATATCCAAGACCGTTTAGTGCTTCTCCTGGACCAACACCTACTGCATTGTTTAGACCGTCTGCATCTTGATACGGTCCTTCAAAAAAATCAATCCCAATTGATGGAGGATTTGCACCGTAACCAGTTTGGCCACCTTGTCCTATATCATCCTCAACTCCATTAAAAGCATACCCAAGACCTCTCGCTACATCGCAACCAACATAATCATCAGAGGATAGGCCAACATCTGGGTCTACAAAACTTGCAAAGAATGTGTTGGTTAACGTAAAAGTTGAACGGTTAATCAATTCGAAATTATAAAACGTCATGTTATTAATTTCATCATTTGTCGCAAAAGCAAATGCTTGACCATGAATTTCCATACCAATTGATGGGGCATTAGACTCTGTATGAAGGTTACCCTTGTCATTAAAAATCCACCAATACGTCTTATCTCCAAACAATGGGCGTCTTCCACTAATTGAACGATCTATTCTATTTTCTCTACAATCTACATCACCTACTAAATCATAAAAAGGATAATCTCCCAATTCAGGCTCATAAGATTCGTCACCCGCCACATTCATATAAGGAGCAAGTCTAAAATCTTGATCTACCCCAGGAGTAACATCCCCATTACCAGGCCATTCTAATATAGCAGTAGGAATTTGATAGTCAGGAAAGTCTTCTAGCGCAGTTCCTTTAATAACCGACTGATTGTAAGCATTAAACAAAGCAACTTCTGCTCTAGTCAATTCAAAAAATCGGTCATATTCAGCACATGTGACATCATTGATTTCAGCAGTTCCAATAACATCAAGTGGCCCTGTGTAATAATCTACCCCTGAACCAAATTTACTAACCGCCGCTTTTAACTGACCGTTAACATCTGTACCGGCCAACCAAAGACCTCCAGCGTATATAGAAAAACTATTAGAACCTTTAGGCACCTCGTAATCAGCTACACCATTCGCTCTATCTTGCCACCAAATACCTCCTGCCTCTACACGAGTACGGACATTGTTGAATTCAAGAAAAATAATTCGACTCGCAGGTGCGCAACCAGCTGCTGTATTAATTTGCTGTCTTGGCTTCATCTTGTCTTTCTCACCACCCGCTCCAAAAGCGATCATTGGTGCCAAAAGACCCATCAAAATTGAAATTTTTAACTTTCTCATAATCTATCTCTTTTAAACCCTTAGAAACTTAATTGAGCTCCTATTCTAATTCTTCTTGGTAATTCAAAATTGCCCGGATTCTGCAATCGCAAGCTATACTGATCTCTAAATGCCTGTTCATTTACTTCTTGTCTAATTTCATTTTGAAATTGGGCAGCATTTAAGTATCCATCGTCATCAGCATTTCCTGTAAAGCCATATACGTTTTGTATATTCTGAGCATTGAGCACATTTAATACCTGCAGGTATATATTCAAGTTCGATTGCTTTTTACCCTGCTTCCATACTTCTTTATTCGCTTCTGTATCTGAACCCCAATTAATGTCAAATGACTTATCTAATCTAGCATCAACTCGAACAGTCCATGGTAATCTTGATCCATTAATATCTCCCTCAACCGGCTGCGGTGTTCTAGAACCTGAAAGTAGTTCACTGGCTCCTGCTAATGACCTTTGAGTGTAAGGTTGACCGGAACCTGCAATAAATACTACGTTAAGACCTGTGTTCTGAAGTATATTTTTTCCGCCAACTCTTGGCCCATTGTATCCAGTTCCACTTCCATATCTATAGTCTAACGTAGAAACTATCTGATGACGTTGATCATAACTATAAGGGAAGATAGTTCTTAGGTTGGGTTGATCCGAGTTAACTAAGTTAAGTGCTGTAGTAGAACCTGAACCTGTTCCATTTGCAAATTGAATCGTATAGTTCAATCTTAATGACAAGTTCTTTGTTCTTCTCATTTCGTAATTAACAGTAAAACCTTTGACAGTTCCAAAATCTAAGTTATCGTAGGTTAAGTAATCTTCAGGAAATGCCCCTACTAATTTTCTTACTTGAATCTCATCTCTCTGCTCTCTGTAGAATGAAGACAATGTTAATGCTGAACTACTACCCACTTTTTGCTTAAAACCAATCTCGTAAGAAATTGTCTTGGAAGGCTTCAAGTTTGGATTATTTATAATTCTGTTGTGATTCGCAATGTAAATCAAATCCAATGGCTCTAAACCATTCTCCCCTGAAGGACGTCTCGTTAAGATGTCATAATTCGCAAAGAAAGTTGCTTCATCAGAAATTGGGAAAGAAAAAGAAATCCTCGGCATTAAAGTATACTGCGGCTCGTAATCTTCGAAAGACTCTGTACTCATATCTGCCGAAGTAGAAGTACTAGATGGTTCGACTAACCACGGTGCGATACTAGAACCAGCTTGCAAAACAGAAGGATCATTCAAAAGAACACCTTGAGCATTGAAAAACTCATTTGTTTCAGGATTTCTATAGCCCACAACTCCATTTGAAGAAGGATTTTCAATATCATTCACATAAACAATAAAATTATCTCCTATGTTTCCTGGCGTTTCTCCTAAGCCTTGGCTTTTAGCATAAGCTACATCTCTAGTTGGAAAAAGTGAGAATGGATCTTTCAACACGGGTTGATTCGCATCAAACCTATCTAATCGAACTCCTATTCTGAAAATTAAATCATCAAAGGCAAATTTATCCTCTATGTAACCAGCAATATATACCGGTTGATAAGCAGGTACTGGTCTTGTTTTAAAACCTAACTCATTCTCTTCATTGAAAAAATCATTAAGTGAAGGAGAGGAATTCAACTTCTTACCTTTATAATCGTATCCTCTATAGAGTAAGTTAACATTATTAGCTGGATTAATTAATTGATCTGCAGAAAAATAACTCATATTATACAAATCAATATCATACGAATCAAAATCGATGAAATCAATACCGTTAGGGTCTAAGCCCAACGCATTTCTCATGTTGTAAGCAAAGTAAGTTCTATTTGCTCCATCATACCTTCTTTCAAAAGTAACAGTAGGATCAATAGGACTTGGAGCCACATAATCAATTGAATAGTTATTTGAATCAATTTGTAAAATGTGACTATTCACCGAAAGTCGCCCTAAATCCCATAAATCTCTTGGATTCATTGAATAAAAACGCTGAATTCTTTGCTCGTATTCAAACCCTAAAACAATTGCGTGATCTCCAATATCAGCTGAACCTCTACCACTCAATCTAATTTGATCATTTTCTACTTTACTGTAGCCATTACTAACAGAACCTGCAGAACTCCAAAGATTATAAACGTTCCCAATAACTGTTCCTCCATTTATTATTCCACCATTTCCCTCAACTGCCACTGCTGTGGAGTATCTAGAATCACCTGGTTGAAAGAAGTCATAATAATTACTAGTATAATTCGCTAAAACTGGATTAACATTTGAAGCAGTATAATCATACGAAATAGGATTATCGAAGGCTGTTAAAAACCTCCCACGATATTCTGTTCCGTTATCTAATGTTACAGGATTAAAGTTATTGTCAGAATAGGACAATTCGGTATTTGCATTGAACCTTCCTAAATATCCGTACTTGAAGAAATCACTACCGTGGTTTCTATCTTCTGTCAATCTGTTTGCTCTAGAGAAATCTGCTTGGATAGAGAAAAATGCATTCTTTATTAATGACTTATCTTCCTCTTTTGTATTTGCATCTTCCTTAGCATTTTCGAATCTTTGAACATATCTTCCGTAAAATCTAAAGTCGGTACTTAACGATTGAGTATTGTTCTCATAATTAAATAAAGAAAAGGCTCTATTATAGTTATTCCCTTTAGCATAGTTATATGTACCACCAAAAGAAAGAGAACTCAAGTCAGACAATTTAACATCAAATTTTCCATTTAGGGCAAAACTCAAGCCGTCATCATTTAGCCTGAAATCTATTTCTTCAAAATCATCTCTCGTTAAAAACTGCGCTCTCTGAACTACTCCATTGTTACCTTCTTGAAAGATGAAAGGGTTATTTCTAATTTCCTGCTCAATGTTATCCTTTGGCTTGTATATCGGAGTAACACTTTGTCCACTTAAAGCATGTCTAATTTCACCTGTTATTAAGAAGCCAAAAGGAGACGTCACTTCTCCATCCTTATTTTTTTTCTTAATAATTGGACCACCCAATGCGAAACCTAACAAATTGTAACCCCATTTATCTAGGCCAAACGATGTTGTTTCACCAGTCTTAAATCCTGATGACAATACCTCTGCACTGCCAAAATATTCGGTAAAAGCACCTCTAGTTGTTACGGTTGTTACGGCACCCGTAACGTCACCATACTGTGCTGATATTCCTCCTGTCTTTACTGAAACCTCTTCAATAGCGGATTTAGGTAAACTTGTTGAACCGATAATCTTTATACCATCAACGAATGTTATAGAACTCCCTGAACGCTGACCTCTAACGTTATTAGCACCTGAGCCATTATCTCTGGCCGTAATACCGTTACCTGCTGCTTTTGTAATATCAGCAACACTACGGACAGCCATCTGAGTAATTTCCTTTCTACCGACACTTCGGGAAATTTCAGTCTGATCGACCTCAATAATTGGTTCAGTATATATTACAACTTCTGGTATATCTACACCTTTAGATAACTCAGCATCTAACTTTTTTAATTTTCCTGAACTTATAGTAATGCCAGATTTTCTACTAGGTGTAAAACCTACATAAGAAAACTGAACATCATAAGATCCAGGGGGAATTGGCTTTAACGTATAAACTCCATCAAAATCAGTAGTAGTTACCAACACTTGCTCAGATCCTCTTAAAAGCACAACATTCGCAAAAGGCACTGGCTCACCATTGGCTTTTTCAATCACAGTACCTTTGATGGTTCCTGATCCTACTTGGGCATTTACTGTGGTGGCAAATCCCAACGCTATAGCTAGCGTGAAAATTAATTTTCTTAGCATAATAGAAATTTTATGTTATCGTCTCGTTGTAAAAGAATACAGGGCTGTAAAGATATACATTTAATAAAAAGAATAACAAATTTTAACAACAGCTTTATGCTGTCTTTTTAATGCTTTATCATTCATCAATTTATCACCTCTTAAACCATCTTTTTACAAAGAATTCTTTTTTATTATCGTTGTTTCGTTTCGATTTTCTCCTCGTTTTTTTCATTCTTTTTTGAACTGCTTTTGTTTGCATTTCAATATGTGCTTTCCTCTTTGCTTCTTCTTGCTTTCGTGCTTCCTTCTTTTTTGCTTCTTTATCTTTTTCTAGTTGATCACTTCTTTTTTCTACTGTTTTTTCAACTCTTTTTTGAGATTGAGCTTGCGAATTCATAGCTATGACACAAAGAAAAAAGAAAACGATGCCTCGTATAATATTTTTTTTCATTTTTCGTTTATTTTGAGCCTAATATTGTAGTTGAGTTTTGAAAAATTTAGAATGACTAAAATAACCATACTTGTGCTAAAGAAGCAACTACTTTTTGTCGTATTCATTACTCTTTTAATATTTTCTGCCTGTAACTCCGACGAAGCCACTAACATTCCCTTAGTTCAAGTAAATTTTCAATACAACATTAATTTGCCAGAATACATTGAACTTCAAACAATCGGCGGGTCAGTAGAAGTTTTCGGAGGCTCAAGAGGGATTATTCTTTACCGCTTATCATCTGATGAAATAAAAGCTTACGATAGACATTGCACATTTGAACCCTCTAATACGTGTGGGTTAGTAACAGTTGACCCGAATCGTTTTACTGGAACAGATAATTGTTGTAGATCAAGTTTTTTATTAAGCACAGGTAACGTTTCCAAACCTCCTGCAATTCTTCCTTTAAGAGAATATACCGTTATATTCAACGACCCCATACTAACCGTTACTAACTAAAAAAGGCTATCACATTTCTGTAATAGCCTTTCTCTTTTCATGTTAAGCTTGGCTTAATATCTGTAGTAATCGGGCTTATAAGGACCCTCAACTGTAACTCCAATATACTCCGCTTGCTCTTGTCTTAATTCTTCTAATTCAACACCAATTTTAGATAAGTGAAGTTTCGCAACTTTTTCATCTAAATGCTTTGGCAAAGTGTATACTTTGTTTTCATAGTTGTCACTATTTTTCCAAAGTTCAATTTGCGCCAACGTTTGGTTTGTAAATGAATTTGACATTACAAATGAAGGATGACCTGTAGCACAACCTAGATTTACCAATCTACCTTGAGCTAACAGAAGAATATCTTTACCATCTAATCTATACTTGTCAACTTGTGGTTTAATTTCCATTTTCTCAGCTCCTGAATTATCCAAGAAGGCAACGTCTATTTCATTATCGAAGTGTCCAATGTTACATACGATAACTTTGTCTTTCATTTTTCTAAAGTGTGCTTCAGAAATAATGTCCTTGTTACCTGTAGCTGTGACAACAATATCAACCTCTTCAACAGCATTGATCATTTTCTTTACTTCGAAACCATCCATTGCAGCTTGTAAAGCACAAATAGGATCAACCTCAGTAACGATTACTCTAGCACCAGCTCCTTTCAAAGAAGCTGCAGAACCTTTACCTACGTCACCGTAACCAGCTACAACAGCAACTTTACCTGCCATCATAATGTCAGTTGCTCTTCTGATAGAATCAACTAAAGACTCTTTACAACCATATTTGTTATCAAATTTTGACTTAGTAACTGAATCGTTTACATTGATTGCTGGCATTACTAGTGTTCCGTTTTTCTCTCTTTCATATAACCTATGAACACCAGTAGTAGTTTCTTCAGACAACCCTCTGATACCGTCTACTAATTCAGGATAATTATCGAACACCATATTGGTTAAATCACCACCGTCATCTAGAATCATGTTTAATGGCTTCTTATCTTCACCAAAGAAAATTGTCTGCTCAATACACCAATCAAATTCTTCATCCGTCATGCCCTTCCAAGCATATACAGGTACGCCTGCAGCAGCAATTGCAGCAGCAGCTTGATCTTGCGTTGAGAAAATGTTACAGGAAGACCATGTAACCTCAGCACCAAGAGCTGTTAATGTTTCGATTAAAACTGCTGTTTGAATTGTCATGTGAAGACAACCAGCAATTCTTGACCCTTTTAGAGGCTGCTCGTTTTTGTATTCTTCTCTTAACGACATTAAACCAGGCATTTCTGATTCAGCTAATTCAATTTCTTTTCGACCCCACTCTGCCAAAGAAATATCTTTAACCTTGTAAGGTAAGTATTCTACAACTGTACTCATGCTTTAATTTTTTATATTTTCGAATGGCAAAGTTACCAAATTAAATAGTGCTATTTTCGTATTAAACAGTTATACAAAAGATATGTTTGAAACCTTTCAAATATCTCCTTCAAATTCCATTCATACAGCGGCCGTCGAATACGATAGAATGGAAGAAATGTTTCATTTTCTGGTCAAAAATGAAGTCAACATGAGTCATTTACAAAACATCAGTAATGATAAAATAAAGGCAGAATGGCTGTTCATTCGCGAAATCATTTGTAAGGCAATGGCAACAAAGGAGGATATTGTTTACGACGAACATCGAAAGCCGACTTTTAAAATTTCAGATTCATATTTAAGCATTTCCCATTCAAATGAGAGGGTCGCGATTTCTATTGATAAAAAATATGAAACCGGAATAGATTTGCAATTCATAACCGATAAAATTGTAAGAATTAAATCGAAATTTTTGAACAGTATAGAACAATCGCTAACCAGTCAAAACCCGACTGAATTAACTTGCTATTGGAGCATTAAAGAAGCTTTATTTAAAATCTACGGGAAAAAAGACGCTTTTTTAAAAGAAAACTTTGAAGTGCAACAATTTAAATTTGACGGAACCAAGGGTTCTGCAATTGGAGTCACAAGAGCAGCAGGAAAAGAAAAGATTCAGCCAATGGAATTTAGAAAGATGGAAAATTATGTAATGGCATACAGCGTGAATTATTAATATTGTAGCAGAAAACAAAACTGTGGAGAAACCTATCTACCAATCATTAAAGAGGAAACAAAGTACAGGCAATAAAATGATTGCCTTATTAATTGACCCGGACAAAGTAGATGCAGTGAATTTAAAAAGCATTCTCGCAAAAGCAAGGGATGCAACTATTGATCTCATTTTAGTTGGAGGAAGTTTATTAACGGATGGAGATTTGGAAAAAACCATTCAATTGATCAAATCTCAAAGCACATTACCGTTGATTTTATTTCCGGGAAGCGTTTCTCAAATATCTACCGAAGCTGACGGAATCTTTTATCTTTCGCTGTTGTCTAGTAGAAATGCAGAAATGATAATAGGACAGCAAATTACAGCTGCTCCATATTTGAGAAAAACAAACTTGGAGGTTATATCTGCAGCCTACCTTCTAGTTGATTCAGGCAAGCAGACAACTGCGTCTTACATGAGTAATTCAAATCCTATACCTGCTAACAAACCTGAAATTGCGGCAAGTACTGCTTTGGCAGGAGCTTATTTTGGGATGGACATAATTTACTTAGACGGAGGAAGTGGAGCAGAAAACCCGGTACCCCCTGAGATGATTTCAAAAGTTAAAGACTACACAGATCAATTATTATTTATTGGCGGCGGCGTTAATACCATAAAAAAGGCTGAAGATGCATTTGCAGCTGGAGCAGATGTAATTGTAGTGGGCAATAGAATCGAAAAGGACGCAGACTTTTTGATTGAACTAGGTATCTTAAAGAAAAAACTTAATAGCTAATAAATGCTAGACGATTGGCAAAAATTGCTAACAGAACTTGAGGTATTTAATACTTTGGAAGTTATTGCAGTTGCTACCGCTTTAATCTACATATATTTAGCTTCAAAAGGTAACCGATGGTGTTTCTTATTCGGATTAATTAGCTCATCTATTTACGTGTACATTACCTTAAAGCTTAACTTCTATTTTGATTTTGGCATTAATGCTTACTATGTAATCATGTCATTCTGCGGCTGGTTTACTTGGACTAGTCAAACCAAATATTCAGCTCTAGCAGTTGAACGAATATCTTCGAAAAAATTGGTGCTAACGATTGTTGGGGGCGCTATTACATTTTTAACAGCTGCAGTTTTTGCAGATTTTCACAGTTCAGCAGTGTTAGTGTACTTCGATGCCTTCACCACAGTATTTGCTGTTATTGCTACCTATATGGTCGTTAAACGTCAAATCGAAAACTGGTTAATCTGGATTGTAGTTGACGCCGTAGCTGCAGGAATGTATCTGTATAAAGAACTTTATTTTACAGCATTCTTGTTTATTATATACACCATCGTTGCGATTTTTGGATATTCAAAATGGAAAAAACTATTAGCCAAATAAAAATAGCTGTTGTTGGTCCTGAATCTTCAGGAAAGACTACTTTGTGTAAGCAATTGTCTGAAAAACTAAATTGCGTCTGGATTCCTGAATTTGCCAGAAAGCACCTTAACGCAACACGCCATTATATACAGGATGATTTAGATTTCATGTTGGAGCAGCAGTTACGTTCTGAAAACATGAATAAACATCCCATTTTAATTTGCGATGGCGACCCTATTTCATTCAAAGTTTGGTCACAATACAAGTTTGGTTCAACTAGCGAATACATTAACCAAATGATTTTAGGTTCGGACTATGATCATTACCTACTCCTTCGACCAGATTTGCCATATGAAGAAGACCCTCTACGAGAGAATAGTTCCCTAAAAAATCGACAAGAACTGTTTGCACTTTTTAAAAACGAGTTAAATAGGTTTAACCTAAAGCACTCTGTTATAAATGGTTTAAATGAAATCAGATTAAATGTTGCACTAAAATCACTGCAACAGCAAAAAATAATATAACTTTGTAATTAATTACACACAGGGGTGCCGAAAGGCTGAGATTATACCCGTTGAACCTGATTTCGATAATGCGAGCGAAGGGAGTAAGTGAATTTATCATTTCCACAACGGATTTTCAGTTTTTGTGCATTTCATAATAAATAATATGAAAATGAAAAAGCTGTTTACAATTCTCTTTTTAACCATTCCTTTTTTCGTTCAAGCGCAAAGTGAACTGAATGGAAAAGTAGTTGATAAGATCACAAACAACGTATTAATTGGAGCAAATATCTACATAGAAGGTGGATTTGACGCAACGTTTACAAATAAGGACGGCGAGTTTAGTTTGAGGAGACTTAGAGACAAAAAAGTGTCTTTAATCGTCTCTTACATCGGCTACAAAAAGGATACCATTGCAGTTGATATCTCTAACAAAGAGTCATTCACCTTTTATTTGGAGCCATTTAGCTACCAGTCGGACGAAGTTTTGGTAAGCAGCACAAGAGTCGCAGGCAATGCCCCTGCAACTAAAACCAATGTATCAAAAGAGGCTATTGCAAAAAACAATTTAGGTCAAGATCTGCCCTATTTGCTGCAGCAAACTCCATCAGTTGTTACCTCTTCGGACGGTGGCACAGGATTAGGTTATACTGCAATTAGAATAAGAGGCAGCGATGCTAGCAGAACTAATGTTACCATAAACGGAGTACCTCTAAATGACCCAGAATCCCATGGTGTTTTTTGGGTGAATATGCCTGATTTTGCTTCTTCTTTAAACTCCGTTCAAATACAAAGAGGAGTTGGTACTTCAACCAATGGTGCCGGGGCTTTTGGAGCGACTATTAACTTGGAAACAAAACTACTCACCACCGAAGCATATGGAGAAATTTCTAATTCTGTTGGTTTTTTAGAGACTAATGAAGAATTCGGAAAGTTAGAGTACAATAATCGAAAACATACAGTTCAATTTGGAAGTGGTTTATTTAACAATAAATTTTCTTTCGAAGGGAGGCTTTCTAACATTCAATCCGAGGGCTATATTGATAGAGCAACCGCCGATTTACAATCTTACTTTTTATCGGGCACCTACTATGGCAAGAAAACAATTCTCAAAGCCATTACTTTCGGCGGAAAAGAAGTCACTTACCAATCTTGGAATGGAACGCTAGAATCTAGAGTAAATAACAACAGAGAAGGAATGTTGACAAGCGCAGCTAACAATGGCCTTAGTGCGTCGCAAACCGAGAATTTGTTGAATTCCGGAAGAACCTACAACCTTTATGAATATGAAAATCAAGTAGACAACTACAACCAAGACCACTATCAGTTGCACGTTGCACATGAATTTAACGACAAGCTCACAGCTAAAGCTGCTTTGCACTATACCAAAGGCTATGGCTATTTTGAAGAATTTAAAGAAGGGGAAGACTTATCCGACTATGGGTTACAAGAGGTAACTGTTGGAAATGGAACAGTGGAGTCTACCGATTTAATTCGGAGAAGGTGGTTGGACAATGATTTCTATGGAATGACCTATTCGCTAAATTATGATGCAACCAAGAAGCTGAATATTAACTTTGGTGGGGCCATTAACAATTATGAAGGTGATCACTTTGGTGAAGTTATTTGGGCAGAGTTTGCGTCAAATAGTTCTCCGACCGAAAACTATTACGCCAGTGCATCACAGAAGCTAGATGGAAACTTTTATCTTAAAACTAATTACCTAATTAATAAAAAGGTTAGTTTGATGGCTGACCTTCAAATTAGGAGAATCAATTATACTGCGAAGGGTAACGACAACGATTTAAGAGAAATTAAAATCAACGAGAACTACACGTTTTTCAATCCAAAAGTTGGAGCAAATTATAAAATTGACGCGAATTGGAATACTTATGTTTTCGCCGGAATTGGGAACCGAGAACCTAACCGTTCCGATTTTATTGACCAAGCACCAAACACTCCAAAGAAAGATGCCAATAAGACCGAAAAAATGTACAATGTCGAATTAGGATCTGAGTATAAAACCAACAAGTATAGTATGTCGGCTAATCTGTACTACATGTACTATTTTGACCAGCTTGTTGCAACCGGCCAACTAAACGATGTAGGTTCGCCACTCCGTCAAAACGTAGACCGCAGCTTTAGACGTGGAATTGAGTTGCAAGCAGGGGTTAAACTTGTTGAAAATCTTACTTGGAATGTTACTGCAACATTGAGTGAAAATAAAATTGAGAACTACAATGAACTGCTTTATGCATATGATGAAAATTTTAGTTTAGATTCAATCTACTCCTTTAAATTAGAGGATACAGACATAGCTTTTTCTCCAAATGTTATTGTCACCAGTGAATTATCTTATGAGCCGGCTAAAGGTGTAGAAATTGCATTACTATCTAGATACATTGGTAGTCAATATTTAGACAATACTCAATTTAAAGGTCGGCGATTAGATGCCTATTTTATAAATGACTTAAGATTACAAGCAGTGGTACCTCAAAAGTTGTTCAAAGAATTGAAAATAAATGTGTTAATTAACAATATTCTCAGGGAACAGTATTCGTCAAATGGTTACACTTACTCTTACGTTTATGGAATAAAGGTGACTGAAAATTTTGTTTACCCTCAAGCTTTACGAAATTACATGATAGGAATAAACCTAAAGTTTTAGAAGACCAGAAGAGCTGCTTATATTTGAATATAAATAAAAATTTAAAGCATGAAGTACCTTCCAATTGATTCTCACTTATTTGTTAAAAATAGAAAAAAGTTGACTGAGCTAATGATGCCTGGCTCATTGGCAATCTTTAATGCAAATGACATCTCCCCTACAAATGCCGACGGCACAATGTCATTTAGGCAAAATAATGATTTATTTTACTTGAGTGGAGTTGACCAAGAAGAGTCTATTCTGATGCTTTTCCCAGATGCACCGAATGAAAAACACCGAGAAGTGTTGTTTCTAAAACATACAAATGAAGAAATAGCAATTTGGGAAGGAGAAAAACTTACAAAAGAAACTGCATTCAAAACATCAGGAATTAAAACTGTTTATTGGCTGAAAGATTTTCAAAAAACCCTTAGGACATTGATGTATGAAGCCGAAACAATTTACTTAAACGATAACGAACATCTTCGAGCTGATACAACCGTGCAAACTAGGGATGATCGTTTTAGGAAATGGTGCAAAGAGGAATATCCGTTGCACAACTACGAGCGAATAGCTCCAATTTTGCATAACCTGAGAGCTGTAAAAGAACCTGAGGAAATTGAAATGATGCAAACGGCGTGTAACATAACTGGAAAAGCGGTGAATAGAGCTTTAAAGTTCATAAAGCCAGGAGTAATGGAGTATGAAATTGAAGCAGAGTTGATGCACGAATTCTTACGTAGCAGGTCTAGAGGTTTTGCATACACTCCAATTATAGCTTCAGGGTTTAATGCCTGTGTTTTGCACTACATTGAAAATAACCAAGAGTGTAAATCGGGGGATGTTATTTTAATGGACATAGGGGCAGAATACGGAAACTATGCATCCGACTTAACCAGAACTGTACCTGTAAGTGGAAAATTTACTGAGAGGCAGCGAGAGGTTTACGAGTCTGTATTGAATGTATTTAAAAAGGCAAAAGCTATTCTTAGGCCAGGTATAATAATTGCGGACTACCATGCAAGAGTTGGAGAATATATGACGGAAGAACTCCTAAAACTTAGTTTGATTACAAAAGAAGAAATTGAAAATCAAGATCCCGAGTGCCCTGCATATAAAAAGTTTTTCATGCACGGAACTTCTCACTACATTGGATTAGATGTTCACGATGTGGGAAATTATTATTCTCCAGTTGAAGCGGGCAGCGTATTTACGATTGAACCCGGAATTTACATCAGAGAAGAAAACCTAGGAATTCGGTTAGAGAATGATTTCTATATTGGAGAAAATGAAACCGTGGACTTGATGGCTCATATTCCTCTGGAGGCCGACGACATTGAAGCTGCAATGAAGTCATAAAAATGCTTAGCACTTTTGTTTTTCGCAGTGCAACAATTGCGTATTCAGTTAAAGGTAAAGGGCGCGCGATTTTATTAATACATGGACTTTTAGGCGCTAAAGAAGTTTGGAAAGAATTGGAATGTCGACTAGCTAAAAACTTTAAGGTGGTTAGCATTGATTTACCTGGTCATGGACAATCTGAATGCATTGGATATGTTCATGGTATGGAGCTACTTGCCGAATGTTGTAAAAGCTTGCTAACTCATTTGTCAATACGAAAAGCAATTGTTGTTGGTCATTCTTTAGGTGGATACGTTTCGTTGGCTTTTGGCGAAAAATTTCCAGATTCAGTTTTAGGCCTAATGTTAGTAAATTCAACTGCAAAAGGTGATTCTGAAGGTAGAAAAAAATCTCGAAACCAATTAATTAGAATGGTCAAAAAAGATCGTTTAAAATTATTAGCTTCTTTGGTTCCGAGCTTTTTCAATATAAAAAGTCGCACAACTACATGGCAGATTAAGAGCTACTTAAAAATGGCATTAAATTGCAGCGAACAATCAATAATTGCTGCTGCAGAAGGAATGAAAAATAGAAAAGAAAGGGAGATTGTCTTAAAATTTGCTCCGTATCCGTACCATTATATCATAGGTGTTCATGACTCCATACTTGATTGCAACCAATTAATAAAAGAATCTAAAATAGGCATGCATGGCTCTTATTCTTTGTTAGAGGATGTCAGCCACATGAGTCTTGTCGAGGGAAAGGAAGAAGTATTTAGAGCTATAAAATCCTTTTCAAAGCGTTAAGTCATGCTATAAATTTTGAAATTTTATTTTTTAAACTAAAAAAGAGGATAAACGTTAAATTTGTAAAAAACCCATGACTGATTTCTGCGAATCCATTCATTCATTTAAACGAAACCCGACGAGAGAAGTAACCATTGGGAATAAGGCAATTGGGGGCAATCATCCTATATTGATACAGTCGATGACAACCACTGACACCATGGATACAGAGGACACAGTGGATCAATCAATAAGAATGATTAAAGCGGGCTGTGAGCTGGTTCGGATCACGGCACCAAGTAAAAAAGAAGCAGAAAACCTTCAGGCTATTAAAGATGCACTTCGAGCCAAAGGCTACACCACGCCTTTAGTTGCAGACATTCACTTTACTCCAAATGCAGCTGAAATTGCAGCAAAAATTGTTGAAAAAGTAAGGGTAAATCCAGGGAATTATGCTGATAAAAAGAAATTTGAAGAGATTGATTACACGGATGATAGCTACCAAGAAGAGCTTAAACGGATTGAGAAAAAGTTTACGCCATTAGTAATACTTTGTAAAGAAAACGATGTTGCCATGCGAATTGGCACCAATCACGGATCTCTTTCAGATCGAATCCTAAGCAGATACGGAGATACCCCTTTAGGAATGGTAGAATCTGCAATGGAGTTTCTGAGAATTTGCATTAAAAATGACTTTCACAACATTGTACTCTCAATGAAAGCAAGTAATACCTTGGTAATGGTCCAAGCGTATCGATTGTTAGTAAAAACAATGAAAGAAAACAACATGGACTACCCTCTGCATCTTGGCGTAACAGAGGCTGGCGATGGAGAAGACGGTAGAATAAAGTCCGCTGTTGGTATTGGAACGCTATTACAAGACGGATTAGGCGACACGATTCGTGTTTCTCTAACGGAGGAACCTGAATTTGAGATTCCGGTAGCTGAAAAATTAGTGGAGGCGTTTAAGGAACTAAAGAATCATGAAGCAATTCCTGAGATGCGTAATTCTCCAATTGACTTCTATAATTATAACAAGCGAAAAACATCGGAAGTCGTTAACGTTGGAGCAAATCATGTTCCTGTTGTGGTTGGAGATTTAAGCCAATTAGAAGAGTTAAAACCAAGTCATTTTTTTGCTTTCGGTTACAATTATTCAACGCCATTAGATAAGTGGAATATTTCTGACCAAGCTCTTGATTACTTATTCATAGGAAACAATACTGCTAATTTTGAAATACCTGGAACGCTTGGGCTTATTCAAAATGCAGATAGTTGGAACGGTAAAGAAAGACACTATCCTTTAATTGATTCAACCCAATTGGATACAATACCGAAAATTAAATCTAAGCTAATCTTCATGAAGATTGATGCCTCTGAGATTATTGGTAACAGCGACTTGTTAAACCAAATATCTGAAGCAAAAAAAATTGCATTGGTGCTAACTAGCAGTAATAAAAATGCAATGATAGAATTAAGAAGAGCTGTGATGGAACTGATGGAAGCTAATGTTGATTCTCCAGTTCTCTTTCAAAGAGAGTATTTAAACATGGATGCAGAGAGCTTTCAACTGAAAAGCTCTGCGGAAATTGGTGCCTTATTTATCGATGGTATTGGTGATGGTATATGGATAAAGGCAACAAATTGCGGCGGGAACAAATTAATTACTTCTACTGCTTTCGGCATTTTACAAGCTACAAGAACTAGAATTTCTAAAACTGAATACATCTCTTGCCCTTCTTGCGGTAGAACTTTATTTGATTTGCAAGAAACCACCGCTAAGATTCGAGCCGTAACTTCTCACCTAAAAGGAATTAAAATAGGAATAATGGGATGTATTGTAAATGGTCCGGGAGAAATGGCAGATGCAGACTACGGATATGTTGGCACGGGGCCAGGAAAGATTACGTTGTACAAAGAGAAAGAAGTTGTTCAAAAAAACGTGCCCGAAGCACAAGCAGTTGAAGCGTTGATTGATTTAATAAAAGAACACGGAGACTGGATAGTAGTAAAGACATAAAAAAATGCCATGCGTTCGCATGGCATTTTTTTATGCTATTCTATAAGTTAATCCAACTCAACCTTTTTTATAATTTCAAAGCTCAAGTGTTTTTCCAAAATATTATGATATTCTTTGGTATCTGTGAATCCAAAACCACTCTCGAAGAACTCATTGATCGCATCGTCCCAGTCAGTGGAATTCGGCATCACAAATCCAAATACTTCATCCGTTTTATTTGCAATAGCATGCATTTTAACGTAATGCTCTGTATTTGATTTTAAATACTTCCAAAATGAAATCACATCTACGTATCCATAATATTTAGCACTTCCCTTTATTTTCATTGGAATTTGAATAGCATCACTAACGTAAACGTACTCGTGGTAAGTACTATCGTTTTTGTATAATTCGTCTAAATGAGTTTGATGAATGCTCCCTTTAATCGTCATCGGTGCTAAGCTTAAAACATCATTTTTTAAATCCTCCTCATTCCTAGCGGTAGGAACCGATCCATCGGTTATAAGTACAGAAACATTTTTCAAATAAGGAGCTGAAAATTTCAATTCCTTCGCACGAGCATCAGTTATAGTAACAGAGCCTAATCCAATTGTATTGCCTTGAGCAGCTCTCATTTCACTATAAAAGGTGTTAAACTCGTTAAATGCCATAAACTTTAATGTTAACTCAATTCCTTTTTCTTCTCTTAACCAGTTCACAAAAGATTTCATGATATCCACTTCGATTCCTTCTAAAACGCCTTTGTCATTTTTGTATGCATATGGTTCATTTTCGAAATAATAAACATTCATTTCAGATTTTTTATTTGCAGTTGCTTCTTCAAAGCTTTGAGCAGAAAGCGCAGCTCCAAAAAGTATTGAAACAATACTTAGTGTAAATTTTAGTTTGATATAATTCATGATTTTTATTTTTTTTGCAAAAGTAACCCTTTAATTCTCATCTAAATCACTTAAATGTTAAGGCAACAAAAAGTTAATCATAAATCCATTAACTTTAATGCAAATTTGTAACCGATGAAAAAACCCGTTTTATATTTTCTTTCAATAACCATTGTGCTTTTAACTGCTTGTAATCAAGATAAAATTGACAACCTGAACAAGGAAAACTCGGAACTTTCTGGACTCACACAATCGCAGGGAGAGTCGATCGAAGATATGCTAGGCTCCTTCAATCAAATTCAGGAAAATTTAATTGAAATCAAGAAACGTCAAGGTATTATTAGAGTAGAAGCTAGCGGAGAAAATACAGGAAACATAGCAGACAACATTAGTGCTGACATTGAAACCATTAGCGAATTAATGAAGCAGAATGAAGAGATGATTGCCAGTCTAAATGGAAAGCTTAGAAATTCTAACATTAAAATGACACAGTTTGGGCGACTGATCAAAAATTTAAACTGGCAAGTTGAGAATAAAAACCAGGAAATAGAATCTTTAAACAAACAACTAACGGATAAAAAAATACTGATTGTCCAGCTATATTTTAAAAATGACTCTTTAGTGTATGAGAACGAATTCACCGAAAGAAAACTGGAGAACACCATTGATATCATGAATGAAGTGTTTTACGCGTACGGTACGTTTAAAGAACTGAAAGAAAAAAACGTACTTACTAAAGAAGGGGGATTTTTAGGTATCGGCCAAAACAAAGAACTAAAGAACAATTTCAATCAAGAATACTTCTCTAAAGTAGATAAGCGACTTCAAACATCATTTCTTTTGTACGCTGAAAAAGCGAAACTAATCACAACACATCCTTCTAAATCTTACGAAATTATGGGTACAGAAGGTGCAGCCGACAGCTTGGTGATAAAGGACATAGATGCCTTCTGGAATGCAAGTAAATATTTGGTAATTGTAGTTGACTAGAACTTAAGATGAGTTTAGTTACTAAGGTGTTGAATTACTAGGTAAGTCATTAACCCAAATCCGGTTTCCAGAGCACTCTCGTCAATTTGAAATTCTGGATGATGAACACTTTTGTCTATTCCAAGACGACTATTACCAACACCTAACCTATAAAAGCAACTTGGAACCTTCTGGGAAAAGTTAGCAAAGTCTTCTGCTGTCATTCTCAATTCTAATTGCTCAACGAACTCCTCACCGAGGTACTGTTGGGCAAATTTGATAGAATTTTCAGTAGTGTCTTTATCATTCACTAAAAATGGATAGCCTTTTCTAATGTCAACAAAACACTCACCTCCATGCGCGGCAGCTATTGACTCACACATTTCCGTAATTTTCTGACGAAAAATGGCACGCCATTCTTCATTAAATGTTCTCAAGGTTCCCTCAAGCTTTACTTCAGAAGGAATAACATTTGTGGCCCCTTCACCAATAATTTTTCCAAATGACAATACGGTTGACAGGGTCGGTGGCGAAATCCTACTGACCAATGTTTGTAAATTCAATATAATTGATGCAGAAATCACAATTGGGTCAATATTTCTATGGGGTAAAGCTCCGTGGCCTCCCATGCCTTTTACCGTTAGATAAATCTCATCTGCCGATGCCATGTATAAACCATTTTTAAACCCAACGCGACCCACTTCAAATTCTGGGTAAACATGTTGCGCAAGTATCAAATCTGGTTTGTATCGATCCAAAATCCCTTCTTCAATCATCAAGGAAGCACCTCCCGGTAGCTTTTCTTCTCCAGGTTGAAAAATTAGTACTACCCTTCCAGTCCACTCATTTTTGGTTGCTTGTAAAATTTTTGCAACACCCATAAGGCATGCAGAATGAACATCATGCCCACAAGCATGCATTTTACCATCAACTTTAGAGGCATACTCAACATTTGCTTTTTCCTGTATTGGCAAAGCATCTAAATCTGCTCTTACCGCGACTGTTTTACCCGGCTTGCCAGAGTCTATAACAACCGTAAAACCAGTTTTAACCCAAATCGCATCTATTTCTAAGCCCCAAGTGATTAGTTTATTTTTTAAATAATTAGAGGTTTCAAATTCTTCAAATGACAATTCAGGGTTCTCATGAAGATGCCTTCTTATTTCTTGGATTTCAATAAAATAGTCAGTCGCAAATGATTTTATTTTAGATTCCATAAATTCTATTTAGAAAAAAAGACCATCTTAATCGACACCACCATGAGAATTATACCAAATACTTTTTTCATGGCAGCTTCGCTAAAATATGCCAAAGAGATTTTTGAGCCTAGATAGCCGCCGACAATAAAAGTTACGGCTATTATTAGCGCATACTTAACGTTTAGCGAACCTGCTTTATAATAATTCATCGCCGCTAAAATCCCTATTGGAGGAAGCATTAATGCAATACTTGTTCCTTGAGCAGATTGTTGTGAAACCCCAAGTAAATAGACTAAAGCAGGAACAATTATTATTCCTCCTCCTATTCCAATCATTCCACTTAAGAAGCCGGCTAGCAGTCCAATACAAATTAAGATTATAAGTGTGAATACAGTCATATTTTTCATTTAAATATCTAATGTAAGTGAAAACATAATAATTCTTTCATCGCTTATGATTCCGTTTTCAATTCCCCATGCCATATCTGCTCTCACAAAGTAACCAAGAATTGTTGAGCGTAAACCGAAACCAACTCCACCAACAATTGGATCGTTAATGTTTTCATACGTAATTGTAATTGGACCCGTCGAAAGTCTTTCACTGTTTAATAAATTACCTTCATCAAAGGGTGAATTTCCTTCCCAAGCTGTTCCAATATCTGCAAATCCAACTACTTGAAAATCTCTAAGGAATGGCTTCTCGACAGGTTTTCTCATAAAGTACTTAATAATGGGCCAACGCAGCTCAGTATTCAATAATGCAAAAGCACTTCCATTCCTAACATTCTGTTTGAACCCTCTCATATTAGCAGCTAGTGCTTGAAATCCGTAATTCTGACTTTGGTCAATTGGCGTACTTCGATCAAATAAATCAGCGCTGATCCACTCATCTGTCCCACCTAAGTAATAAATTAAAGGAGTTTTACCAAACGACTTACTTCCTGTAATACGGGTAACAAAAATTATCTCTCGATGAATTTTTAGATAGTGTCTAAAATCAAATCCGAGCACCTGAAAATTAGCGGATCCAGATCGGGCATCGGAATACAGTCTTTCATAATGCTCCCCAAATATGCGGAATCGCGTTCCGCTAAGAATATTTACCCCTAATTCTCGAGTATTGTCATAGACGTATGCAGCTTTTAAAGAGCCATAGTATTCATCAAAAATACTTGTCTCCAACGCCCCTTGATCTGTCGAGAGCGGAATAATCTTATCGTTTCTAACCGATATTATTCCACGTAAACTAGTAATTTCTGAAAACGGATATGAATAACTTGCAACTCCACGAAGTGTTTTTAAATCATAAGGTGAAGCAATCCTAACATTTCCTCTCACAAACGGCTGACCTGAGGTAATTCGATCTCTCGTCCGCATAATGGCATATTCCTTGTCCAATCTGTCTTTTAAGTTTTGATAACTCAAAGAATACTCTATCAAGTTCCCGGCATATCGAAAACCACCGTAAACCTTGTGATCCTCCATTAAGTCTACTATACCAATTTTTGTGTTAATCCCTAATCCGGAATTAGTGTATGGACCTCCATTATACGCTTGATACTGACCATTGATGAAGGTGTGATTTAACTGCAACATCGTGTTGTCAGTTCTAAAATTTAATCGATATAAACGTTGTGTAGGAAATTGTATGTCGTCAAAATCCACTTCCTCTTCTGCACCGGTTTTGGCAATACTTTTAATCGGTTTAGTAATGGTATTGTTGAATTCATAATTCATGTAGTCAAACTCTAAAGTTGGTTCTTCAACATGAAAGACCTTGAATGATTCCTTAGGTAATTCTTTTTGAAGTTCAACTTCAAACTTCTCATTACCTGCAGTTTTAAAAGCCTGACTGCCGAAAATCTGTGTTTTTTTGAAAAATTTATAGGATCCATCGTCAAATCCCATTTGATAAATCAAACCCTCAGGGGTTGCCGATTGAGATAAAACCAGCGAAGGATAAGTTGTTAACTTTTCAGCACGATAAAAATAGCGGTAGTGAATAATGGTATCAACTTTATTTATAGCACTATCATAGGTGGCTAAGTATTGATTTGTCTCACCATCTTCTTGAATTAAGTAATTCAATTTTCCATTGACAATAATTGGAGCAGTCTCCTCAAGTTCAGGGGTATTTGAAACTGACTGAATAAAGTTGTTTTGATTTAGATTAAGAACAAATATGTCTTTTTCATGATAGAACTCCTCCTCCTTGTGGTCGATATTTAGACTATCGTTCATTCGATTTGAAACATAAAACACCTTTGACTCAGCGTCATTAACAACCGGCATGAGATCATCATATATATCATCTGTTAAATTAATTTGCGTGTTACCCAAAATATTATACATGTACAGATCTGACTGACCTTCATTTACACCTGAAAAAACAAATTGCCTCCCACTTTTTAAGAATTGATAAGAAAGCACTTTCTCCATTTTAAATATTGGTTTAACCGCAGTTTCTTCTGTCTCTATGTTGTAATTGTAAAAAAGTAGTTCTCCTTTCTTTTCGGTAATGAAAGTCAAGAATTCTCCTGAAGGATGCCATTCAACAATAGGATAAGAGTAATCCTGCTGCCGTTCTAATTTGTGCTCTTCTTTAAATATTTTTTTCTTTTTGTTTGTCTGAAGGTCATGAACATAGCCTTTATACTGTCCTTCTTGGTTGGTAGAGTATGATACATAGCGTTCATCGGGGCTTACCTTAAAATTTTGATAGCGACGATTCTTTTTCATCTTAATCTTCAACGCTTCTCCCATATTCCGAGTTTCGGCGGAATTAGATTGACCGTATTTAGCTTTACTCTGTGTTCGCCACTCAGCATATAACTGATTTAATGTTAAACCAATAACATAAAGAAATCCATCATCCACTTCTCTTGCTATTCGAGTCATATATAAGATGTTTGGAATCACTTCGTTGCCGTACGATTTAGAAACGTATTCCCACAATCCATGTCCTACTAACTCTGCTTGCTCATTTGTTAATATATTAAATTGCTTAAACTTATTATTTAAAATACCGTCCTTTATTTTTGCCTTAATAAACGGGTCTGTGTTGTTAGTTAAATAAGAAATCAATCCTTTTGTATACCATTCTGGCAAGTTCACTAACGTAGAGTTCCGAATAACTTGACGCCAATTGCCACCATAAACCAACTGATTAATTAAAACTTCAATTAAACCGGCGTCTAGCTGCTTTTCAAAAGAATCGTAGTCACCCTCGAAAAAAACGAAGACCTTGCTACCTACAATTTTTGTAACTCCCCCTAAGTTCTGATTCCGTTCTGTGTTTAAGCCGACGTTACTCTGTCTGTAATGTGATTGTTTGTTATAAATCACAAACTGAATACGGTCAGAAATCTTGAATTCAAAAAAACTTTCTAGCTCAGAAATTCTTACTTTCAAATACTTAGCGGCATGCACTGCCAGCTCTTTTCCACCTGTGTAGAAGTAGGTTTCATAATTGTTAAACCGATAAAATTGCCATTTAAATTCATCGTATTGAACCCTATTTTTTCCAAAATCAATTTTTGTCCCGTTGTAAAATTGGGCAGAAATTGGCTTGGACCCTACCAGACTAAGGATCAACAAAAGGGTGGAAAGAAGTGTGTAAAATACCTTTTTCAATGAAAAATTATAAGGACAATAAAAGTAAGCAATTTGAGCAATTGCCGTATTTTCGCAACCAGATTTAACAGCTATGATTCGAATTAAGAAATTTACTTTCAATCCTTTTCAAGAAAACAGTTACGTATTGATCAACGACAAAAACGAGTGCATTGTTGTAGATCCAGGTTGTTTTAACGCAAACGAAGAAAGTGAGCTAAGCAATTACATAGAAGTTGAAGGCCTGACTCCTATCTATTTAATCAATACTCACTTTCACATTGACCATGTTTTGGGCAATAGCTTTGTTGCCGAAAAATACAATTTACCAGTAACTGCTTTCAATTCTGAAATTGACATGCTGGCTATGGCAGAGCGATCAGCGGAATTATATGGTATACCTTACAAATCGTCTCCTAAACCGACTCATTTTTTAGTTGAGGATGACACAATAGACTTTGGCTCTTCGCAATTGAAGATTTTATTCGTTCCAGGCCATTCTCCGGATCATATCGTTTTGGTTTGTGACGCGGAAGACTTTATGATTGGAGGCGATGTACTTTTTAAAGGAAGCATAGGCAGAACAGATTTGCCAGGTGGAAACCATGATGATTTAATAGATAACATAGAAAGAAAGATATTTACGCTAAAGGACTCTATAAGAGTATATTCAGGACATGGGCCCGAAACAACAGTTGGAATAGAAAAAAATACGAATCCTTTCTTTACATAGAAGGCATATTCTTCAACTGCGGCGCATTACAATTTACTGGATCTTTTCTCAGAATCATGAACTTTAACCCTATAATTAAAGGTTGATAGTTGACGTCCATAAATTGAATAGCTGGGTTAAACGTTGAAGTTGGCAGAATTGTAATCAACGGAGTTTCTAACGTTGGAATCAAAAACAGATGCTTCGACATTTTTAAACCATAACCTAACTGAAAATGAGCCCTTACAGCATGTTTTTTATTAAACGGAGTTTCATTGTTAGTAAGGAACCTCTGCGGATATTCAGAGTCAAAACGATTGGCAATTAAGTAATCATAATTTACTCCAACACCCCAAGTTAAAAAACTATTTGGCTTTTGAAAAGCAATATCAATCAATCTAACTGCCGCGGTGATGGTTTCATATCTCCAACTATTTTCATACTCTTTGTATGGCAATAAGACCTGTCCAGCAGGAACACTAACGTTAGTCTCTTCTAAATAATGAACCCCACTAAACCGTCTGTAAGAAATGGCTGCTTCAACATAGTCCCATACCTGATAATCTTCAAACGTTTTAAACCAACCTAATTCAACTCCTGCATTCCAAGTACCTCTACCTACCTCTGCATGCTCCCATTCAAAACCGGTGTCATTAGTAAATAAGCTTTGATCGCCTTTATTACCAAAAGAAACGGTTGCTAGTGGAGAAATGCTAAACCCTGACTTTTTAAACTCTCTTGAAAGTGGAAATGTTTTACGGTTGACTTGTGCTTGATTTACTGCCAACTGAGATAGAAAAAGTCCAAGTAGTATTAGTTTTTTCATGAATTAAATCATTTCCAAAATTTCATGTTCCACCTCTTGACTGTCCCAAAGTTGTTCTATATTCTCTTTTGCCATAATACAATCCATTATTTTTTCTTGTCGCTTTCCGTTGGCGAGCGCTTCTGAATATGGTGTATGACTAAAGGTAACTTGAGAATATAACGGAACCCACTTTTCTGGATACTTGCTGTAAATTTTCTTTTCAATCTTTTTTCTCAACAAGAAGCTTTCATCTGCAACCAAATCTCTCATTTCAATAAAGTTCTGCAAGGCTAAATTTGAAATAGCATCCGCATCTTTTTTCCGAGTGTCGGAAAATGCCTTGAAACTTTTTTCCCAGTTCCTGTTATTTAATTCAAAAATCTGATTGAAAACAGTACAATCTTCAAATCCCGAATTCATCCCCTGGCCATAAAATGGCACAATTGCATGTGATGAATCACCAATCATTATAATTTGATCTTTATAATTCCAAGGGGAACAACGAACTGTAACTAGAGAGGCCGTAGGATTTTCGAAATATTCTTCCACCAAGTTTGGCATCACTTCAACAGCGTCAGGAAAGACATTGCCGAAAAACTTCTCTACATCGGCTTTGGTTTTTAATGACTCAAACGAATTCTCTCCTTCGTAAGGGAAAAATAAGGTACAGGTAAAACTGCCGTCTTCGTTAGGTAAAGCAATCATCATATACTCTCCCCTAGGCCAAATGTGTAAAGCGTTTTTATCAATTTTAAATCCGCCATTTTTATCCGGAGGAATGGTTAACTCTTTGTAGCCGTGCTCCAAATACATTTGCTGGTAATTAAATCGATCTGTTTTCATCAGTCGCTTTCGAATTACAGAAAATGCACCGTCGGTTGCAAAAATTTTACCGTTTGTTACCTTTTCCTTTTCGTTACTTATTGTATCTAGAAAAGTTAATTCATTACTTACTAAATTAACGTCTAAACACTTGTGGTTGAAAAAGAATTCTACATTTTCAAACTCTCCTGCACAGGTCATAAGCTTTTGGTTTAGTAAACCTCTGCTAACAGAATAGATTGCTTCATCATCTTTACCATATTGCTGAAATGTAGTATTCCCTTCTTCATCGTGCATCATTCGGCCACGCATTGGAATTGCAATTTTCTCAATTTCTGATTCGATGCCTGCTTCTGAGATGGCTTTCCAACCTCTATTAGATAATGCTAAATTAATTGACCTTCCTGCAATTAAATCTACCTTTCGCATGTCGGGTCTTCGTTCGTAGACTTCTACCTTATACCCTTTCTTTGCCATATGTATGGCTTGCAATGAACCTACTAATCCTGCACCAACGATAATTACCTTTTCCATATTAATTTATTTCTTCAATCGATTTTTCTATAATTTGACCAAAGTTGAATACATCGGTAAATGAATTATACATCGGCACCGGTGCGACCCTGATAACATTTGGCTCTCTCCAATCTGCAACAACACCTAGTTCAGTCATTTTGTTGAATAATTGCTTCCCGCCACTACCTTCTGTTAAAATAGAAAGTTGCGATCCCCTTTCCTTTGGAGTAATTACCGTGAAGTTTACCGAAGGTAGTCGGTCAGAAATGTCCTTTAGTACAAACTCTAAAAAAGAGGTGAGCATTATTTGCTTCTCAATTAAACGATCTACCCCTGCCTCCAAATGTAAATCTAACGCCACTTTGTGGGCGGCCATTGCTAGTACAGGGGCATTACTCAACTGCCACGCATCTGCTCCGGCAGCAGGAATAAACCCTTTAGGCATTTGAAATCTTCCCTCAGAAGGCGTTCCCCACCAACCTGCAAAACGATCTAGTTCATTGCTTTCTGAATGTCTTTCGTGCACATATATACCTGCAACACTTCCTGGTCCTGAATTTAAATATTTATAAGAACACCATGCAGCAAAATCTACCCCCCATTTATGAAGTTCTAGTTTTATATTTCCCGCAGCATGAGCCAAGTCAAAACCAACTATGGAGCCTACTGAATGACCTGCTTTTGTTATTTCCTCCATCGGAAAAACTTGCCCGGTATAATAATTTACTCCTCCAATCATGATTAATGCCAACTCATCGCCTAGTTCTTCTATTTTATTTAAAACATCTTCTTTACGAATTCCCACTTCTTCCTCTCTTGGGTGCAACTCCACAATTGTCTCTTCTGGCTTCAACCCGTGAAACTTTACTTGTGTTTCTATAGCATACTGGTCAGAAGGAAAAGCTTTCCCCTCGCACAATAATTTTACCCGTTTCCCCCTTGGACGATAAAAAGACACCATTAAAAAATGTAAGTTTGAAGTTAAGCCTCCCATTGGAGTTACCTCTAAAGGTTTCGCCCCAACTACTTCAGCTAAGCCTTTTTTAAACATTTCATGATATGAAACCCAAGGATTTTTCGCTTCAAAATGCCCGTCAACTCCAAATTCTGCCCAATCATCCAATTCTTGCTGCAATGCCCCTTTTGCTTTTTTTGGCATCAACCCTAGTGAGTTTCCAGTAAAGTATACTTTGTTCTCACCCTGGTGTTGGGGAAAATGAAACTCCTTTCTGAAGGCCTTTAATGCATCTTGACTATCAAGATTTTTAGCAAATTCGATGATATTTTTATAGGTCATTTAATCTATTTTTTCAATCTCTAAAGTTACGATTACATTTGGACTAACCAATAGCATTTCTCTACTGTCAGCCTCATAATAACCCGCAAAAGCAACAGCTAATTAAAGAAAAAATTAGACAAATACTGTTACTTTGGCACGTATAATTATAAGCGAATTACTTCCATAAAAATAAATTTTTTCCACCAATGAATTATCTAAAACTTGCAAGATGTTCATTTACACAGGTGCGCTGAACTATTTCTCCATTCGCTTTGATTAATGGAACCCATTTCCACAAAGCATCATCAGAGACCCCTATGCAGTAACTGTTCAAGAAACAGAATGTACAGTGCCGATTGTCATCAAACACCATTAAACTTAATAAGAAAGTTGATCGTCGTACTTTTTATTTTTATAGTATTGATTATGTACTACTTATCAAAACATAGTTTAGCTGAAAAACTTTATCTACACGAATGCGTTTCATGGTCAAAATTGAGTTAACCAAATAAACTTTAAATTATATTTGCACTCTTAAAAATTTTCAAAAATGACTTCAGCTCCATTCAGTTCTCGACATATTGGAATAAGCGACCAAGACATCGCTCAAATGCTAAAAGCAATTAAGGAGGATAGCATTGAAAGCCTAATCGCAAAAACAATCCCAAATTCAATTCGATTGGCACAGCCGCTAAGCTTGAGCGAGCCTATGAGTGAGTACCAATATTTAAATCATTTAAAGGAAATAGCATCTAAAAACAAAGTTTTTAAAAGCTACATTGGTTTAGGGTATTACAACACCAAGGTTCCGGCAGTAATTCAACGAAATATCTTAGAAAATCCAGCATGGTACACTGCATACACTCCGTATCAAGCAGAAATTGCACAGGGTAGATTAGAAGCACTCCTAAATTATCAGACTATGGTGACTGACTTAACTGGAATGGATTTAGCAAACGCATCATTATTGGATGAAGGCACTGCTGTTGCAGAAGCAATGACATTAATGTATAACGTAAGAGAAAAGGAATTAAAGAAAGCCAGCATGAAAAAGATTTTCGTTGCTGATGACTGCTTTCCTCAAACGCTAGATGTTTTAAAAACAAGAAGCGAGCCTCTTGGAATTGAACTAGTTATCGGAGATGCCTCTACTTACGATTTTTCTGATGAAATATTTGGAGCAGTGCTTCAATATCCATCTATCAATGGAGAAGTTAAAGACTACAGAAAATTTGCTGCTAAGGTTCATGAAAAAGGTGCTCTATTAACTGTTGCTGCCGATTTATTGAGTTTGGCGTTATTTACACCTCCGGGTGAATGGGGGGCAGATATTGTTTGTGGCACCACCCAACGATTTGGAATACCAATGGGTTTTGGAGGTCCGCACGCAGCCTATTTCGCTACCAGAGATGTCTACAAACGAAGTATTCCCGGAAGAATCATTGGTCTTTCTGTTGACATGGATGGCAACGCTGCTCTGCGAATGGCGCTTCAAACAAGAGAACAACACATTAAACGTGATCGAGCTACTTCCAATATTTGTACAGCACAAGTTTTATTGGCAGTAATGGCAAGTATGTATGCAGTTTATCATGGAAAAGACGGAATCAAAAAAATAGCAGAAGGAGTTCACAATTATGCTTCTACTCTAGCAAAAGAAATTAAAAACTTTGGCTACAACGTTGTTCATTCGAATTACTTCGATACGCTTTTAATTGAAGACTCTAATAGCAAAGTGGATGAGCTTATTTCATTTGCGGCGAAACATCATATTAACTTAAGAAAAGTTAGCTCTTCGCAGTTGTCGATTAGTTTAAATGAAACAGTCGAACTGTATGAACTAAACACCCTCATTAGGATATTCGCGGAGTTCAAAGGAAAGTCATTCAACTCTATTGAAAACGCCAAAGGAAACTCTACATCGAATCAAGAATTAATCAGGACGAGTAGTTTCCTAACACATCCAATTTTTAATAGCTATCACTCAGAAACAGAGATGATGCGCTATATTAAGCGATTAGAAAATAAAGACTTTTCGTTGGTACACGGCATGATTCCACTTGGCTCATGCACTATGAAGTTAAATGCTGCAACGGAATTACTTCCACTAACATGGAATGAGTTTGCAAATATTCACCCTTTTGCGCCGCAAAACCAAACGGAAGGTTATTTGGAGATGTTGCACACGTTAGAAAGAGATTTATCTGAAATTACAGGGTTTTATCGTACTTCTCTTCAGCCAAACTCTGGAGCGCAAGGAGAGTATTCAGGTTTAATGGTAATTCGGGCTTACCATATAAGTCGCGGCGACCACCACAGAAATATTGCGATCATTCCTTCTTCTGCACATGGAACTAATCCAGCAAGTGCTGTAATGGCCGGAATGACAGTAGTTGTTACTAAATGTGATGAAGAGGGAAACATAGATTTAGAAGACTTAAAAGAAAAAGTTGAACTGCACAAAGACAATTTAGCTGCGTTAATGATTACCTACCCTTCTACTCATGGTGTTTTTGAAGAATCTGTGATTGAAATTACAGATTTAATTCACGAACACGGAGGACAAGTATATATGGATGGTGCTAACATGAACGCTCAAGTTGGTTTAACAAGCCCCGGAAATATAGGTGCAGACGTTTGTCACTTGAACTTACATAAAACATTTGCAATTCCTCATGGTGGTGGTGGTCCAGGTATGGGACCAATTGGGGTTGTCGAGCACCTTGCACCATTCTTACCTTCGAACCCAATTGTAAAAATTGGAGATAAGGAAGCAATTTCGGCTATTTCAGCTTCACCTTACGGAAGCGCTTTGGTATTACTAATTTCATATGCATATATTAAGATGCTCGGAGAAGAAGGTTTGCGAAAGTCAACCGAAGCTGCTATTTTAAGTGCCAATTATATTAAACAGCAACTAGAAGAGGATTATCCTATTTTATATCAAGGAGTAAATAGAACCGTTGCACATGAAATGATTTTAGATTGCCGACAATTTAAGCAGTCTGCGGGGATCGAAGTAGTAGACATCGCAAAACGACTAATTGATTACGGTTTTCACGCTCCGACAGTTTCTTTTCCGGTAGGAGGAACACTTATGGTAGAGCCAACAGAAAGCGAAGGCCTCACGGAATTAGACCGTTTTATTGGAGCGATGAAGTCTATTCGTGCAGAAATAAAATCCATTGAAGAGGGAGTGGCGATAAAAGATAACAATGTCTTAAAAAACGCACCACACCCTGAATACATGTGCACAGCTGACGAATGGGATTTACCGTACAGTAGATCTCAAGCAGCCTATCCTATGGAAGGTCAAAGAGGTAACAAGTTTTGGGCGAGTGTAAGAAGGGTAGATGATGCTTATGGCGATAGAAACCTAATATGCAGCTGCCCTTCGGTTGAAGAGTATGCCTGAAAAATCGTTTAAAAAAATTGTATAATACTTACCTAATTGTTTAAAAAAATTAAGACACTATTAAAAAATGTTTATCTTTATGAATCGAAATAATTGTTTAACTAAAAAATTTTAACATGAAAAAAAATTATATTTTACTATCAGGCTTGGTGTTAGCATCATGTTTCGCTTTTGCTCAAAATAAAATGAGCAATACGAACATGGCTAGTTTCGAAGTGCCTGCAGCATTGTCTAGCGAAGCAAAATCAGCTGACCCTGATTTTCTTAAGAAAGCAAAGCAGAATGCAAAGGCTTTTGGAGATACTCTGTATTACCAAGATTTCGCGAGCGCTTTACCAACAAACTGGTCAGTTGTAAATAACAACCCAAATAATTTTCAATGGGTTTGGAATACAGTATACCAAAATGGCGGGTTCTCTGCGGCAACTAACATTATTACATCAACTACTGCAGCAAATGGATTTATGGTGTTAACAGGTGATTTTTTCAATACACCTATTCCAGCTACCGGAGCTGTAGCAATGGATACTTACTTTGAGTCAGAAACAATTAACTTAACCAATAATGGATTGAATCCAAACGGTTTCGGTAGTGTTTTGGTTTCCTACCAACAAGCATTAAGATACTGTTGTTCAGGATCAAATAGATTAGTACTACAGGCTAGTACAGATAACTTCGTAACGTTCCAAGAATATGATGCTACAGATGCAATTGCTGTAAACGCTGCTTCTGGTACAGTAACTAACGTAATTAATATCAGTACGGCTGCAGCCAACTCTACTTCAGTTAAAATTAGATTTTTATCTTCAGGAAACTCTCACTACTATTGGATGATTGATGATTTCGCTGTAATTGAAGGTGTTCAAAACGATATTGAATTAAGGACTCCTTACCTGGAGTTTAATTATGACTACGTTTATAATCCTTTCTACAGTCAAATTCCTTTCGATTTATTCCCACCGCTTCCATTATCTGGGTTTGTTTACAATAACGGTTCTAATGATGCAACTGGTGTAAGAATCGAAGGAGACTTTTTTAATACAGCAACTCCAGGTGGACCAGGTATTGGTCTCGTATATTCTACATCCTCTACTTCGGCTCCTTTGCTGTCCGGGAGCACTAGGGATACTGCTGATTATGTTGTAACAAACTCCCCAAGGTTTGTACCACCTGTTTTGGGTGATTTTAGAGTTGATATGGTTGCTACTTCTGACAGTATTGATCAAAATTTAGGAAACGAAACTCATACTCAAACATTCACTACTTCAGATACTATCTTTGCTAGAGATGATAACGGATATGGTGGCGGAACCGGACCTGGTTCTTATGTTAGAGCTGGACAAACAGGAGGCACCGTTGTAGGAGATAGATTTGGAACAATGTACGTTGTAGAATCTAGAACTGGTAATGGTGGTACTGCAAAAGTGCCTACCTCTATTACCTTCGCAGTTTCTAACGACCCATTAAACATTGGAGTAGAAATAGTTCCTAAAATCTGGGTTTATGTTGAAGATTCTCTATTTGCCCCTGCTTCAGGAACAATTGCTGCAGCTTTTGCAGGCGGAGAAGTTGCTTCTACTTTTATTCCTTACACTATCCTTTCCACTGATACAAATTCATTATTAACTATTCCTTTAGATAATGGTACAGCTGTATTTAACGGTTTAGATTCAGGACAGTATGTTGTAGGTTGGGAAGTAACGAACACAAATGGTGGAAATAGCTTCGAAGTTCAAGCAGATGCTTCTTCAGGTGCGTTCCAAGATGATGTTACTGCCTTCATCGATTTAGCTCACTCTCCAGGATGGGGATGGGTGCGTGCTAACCCAGTAATTAGATTGAATATGGCAAATCTTCCTATTCCAACAAGCGTTAAAAATCTATCAAATTCATCTACTGAGTTTAACATCGCTCCCAACCCTAACAACGGTTTATTTACAATGACTATTTCATCTACAGAAGTTGTAACGTATAACGTAAATGTTAGAAATATGTTAGGTCAAGAAGTTTACACTGATATCATCAATGTAAACGGAACACTTAGACAACAAATGGATTTAACACAATTCGATAAAGGTGTTTACTTTGTATGCCTTGAAAACGGTGCAGAGAAAATTTTAAAGAAGGTTGTTGTAAAATAATCTAACTTAAAATAGAATTAAGGAAGCCACGCAAACAGCGTGGCTTTTTTTATATAATACATTTTGAACTCAAAATGTATTACATTTAGTCTAAATTTAAAATAACCTAACATGAAAAAAATTTACCTATTTACCCTATTATCATTAATTACTGCGGGAATCTCAGCCCAACAAGTAATGAATTCCCAAATTCCTCCACCTTTAGATAATATTGAGAAAGAGGACGTAAGAAGTGACTTAGAAGCTGATTATTATTCAAAAAAACCCATCAATAATAAAGCATTTGGTGATACTCTGTACTATCAGCAATTTACAGGCGGCTTGCCAATTGGTTGGAGTATTGTAAATAACAACCCTAATAATTTTCTCTGGGAGTGGGATACAATTTACAAGCAAGGCCAATTTTCAACTACAAGAACAGAAATTAAATCTACAACGGCAGCGAATGGATTTATGTCTCTCCCTGTTGATTTTTATAATACACCAACACCTAGGACTGGAAGAGTAGCTATGGACACGTATTTCGAATCAGATACAATTTTTATAACACCTAAACCAAGTGTTTGGGTAAGCTACCAACAATATATGCGTTATTGCTGTAATTCTTCAAACAGAATGGTTTTGCAAGTAAGTACCGATGATTTTGTAACCTTTACTGAGTTTGATGCCAAAGACGGTTTACCAGTGAATGCTGGTAATACAACAAACACAGTTGGTGGGCAAACTAACATTATTAATATTAGCACAGCTGTAGCTAATTCTCCTCAATTTAAAGTGAGATTTTACGCAAATGGCATTGGTCGTTACTTCTGGATGATTGATGACTTTGCAGTAGTTGAAGGCGTTGAAAATGATATGGAATTAAGATCCCCTTATTTAGAATTTAACTTTGACTACGCATACAATCCTTTTTACGGCCAAATTCCATATGATTTATTTACTCCGCTTCCACTCTCAGGATTCGTTTACAACAATGGATCAAATAATTTAACTGGTGTAAGAATTGAAGGAGATATTTTTAACACAGCCACTCCAGGTGGACCTGGTATTGGGCTTGTTTACTCAACTTCATCCACTCCCCTTCCGTTACAATCTGGAGTTACTAGAGATACTGCTGATTATGTAGTTACCAATAATCCAAGATTTGTACCTACGGTTTTAGGCGAGTTTAGAGTTGATATGACTGCTACTTCTGACAGTGTTGACGGTAACTTAGGTAACGAGAATTATTCTCAAACATTTACTACTTCAGATACAATTTTCGCTAGAGATGATAATGGATATGGTGGCGGAACAGGTCCAGGTTCTTATGTAAGAGCCGGACAAACAGGTGGTACTGTTGTAGGTGATAGATTTGGTACCATGTACGTTGTAGAATCTAGATCTGGTAATGGAGGATCAACGAAGATTCCAACATCTATTACTTTTGCAGTCTCTAATGACCCATTGAACATTGGAGTGGAGATTATTCCCAAAATTTGGTCATATAACGAAGATTCATTATTTACTGCCACAGGAAGCATAGCTTCAGCATTCGCAGGCGGGGAAGTTGCTTCTACTTTTATTCCTTATACCATCTTACCTACTGATACAAATTCATTATTAACCATTCCATTAGATAATGGAACGGCTGTATTCAATGGGTTAGATTCAGGACAGTACGTGGTTGGTTGGGAAGTAACAAACACTAATGGCGGTAATAGTTTTGAAGTGCAAGCCGATGCATCTTCAGGTCAATTCCAAGATAATGTTACTTGTTTCATAGATTTAGCGCATTCTCCAGGATGGGGATGGGTAGATGTTAACCCAGTAATTAGGTTAAACCTTGGTAACCTGACTGTCGGTTTTAATGACGCAACAAACTCTTCTACAGAGTTTTCAATTGCTCCAAACCCAAATAACGGTTTATTTACCATGACGGTTACTTCGAAGGAAACTGTAACCTACAATGTGAATGTTAGAAATATGCTAGGACAGCAAGTTTACACTGATATCATTGCGGTAAATGGAACAGTTACCGAACAAATGGATCTAACACAATTCGAAAAAGGAGTTTACTTTATAAGCCTTGAAAATGGTGCTGAGAAAATTTTAAAGAAGGTTGTAGTGCAATAATTGATATTTTGCCTTCTTACTAAAAGTCCTGAAGTAAAACTTCAGGACTTTTTTGCTTTTATAAATCCTTTTGGGGTCTAATTATCTAAAATAATATTCATTAACTTTCTCTATCATGATAATATCAAACTATGTATCGTAAAATTATTGTTCTTTTGATTATATCGCTCTACTCTGTCCTAGGATTTTCACAGAGCATAGTGAGGCAAAAAATAAACATCCCCTAAGAAGAAGAGATACTTGAAAACCAAGCCCGAAATTTTGATCTTAATTTCACGAAACAGACAAAAAAGATTTCTAATGCAATTGGTCAACTAGTTTATTCTGAAATAATTCGACTTAGTGGCACAGAGACGAAACAATTTAATTTTCAACCTTAGAAAAAGGAATCTACTATTTATCGTTGCAAAACGAAACAGAGAATATAGTTGAGACAGTGGTTATACACTAACTTCTTATATTACGCGGGAAATAGCTCCATCGATTTATTGATGGGGCTATTTTTTTAGTTTCTACAAACTAATCAGACTTTATATTGTTACAGTTGAACTTCACCAAGAGCGTTCTTATTAAGAATGTATCTAAATAGATTAGATACGACCTGACCCTAGGAAATGAAACAATTCAAGGGTTATCTTTGCATTCTGAAATATCTATTAATTATTTAGCAAAACAACCATGGAAAATTCAAAAACATCCATAATTAGAAAAGTTCTAATGGCACTCTCGGGTTTATTTCTCGTAATTTTTCTATTGCAACACTTAATGATCAATTCATTATCTGTTATAAACCCAGATTCATTCAATGAGGTTTCTCACTTTATGGGAACGAATCCAGCGGTGCAGTTTTTATTGCAGCCTATTTTAATTTTTGGTGTTATTCTTCACTTGGTAATGGGAATTATTATTGAACAACAAAATAGAAATGCAAGGCCTATTAAATATGCATTTAGCAACGCAGGAGCCAACTCTTCTTGGATGAGTAGAAACATGATTATTTCAGGAATTACAGTAATGCTATTTCTTGGCCTTCATTTTTACGACTTCTGGTTTCCAGAAATTGACATCAAATTTATACAAGGCGATATGAGCGGAATGTTAGAAGGAGAAACAGATTTTCGATACTTTAAAGAATTGCAGCATAAATTTGTTAGCCCGGTTAGAATGGGAATTTACTGCTTATCGTTCGTATTTCTTTCTTTGCATTTACTTCATGGTTTTCAGTCTTCATTCCAAACTGTTGGTTTTAAGAATAGAAAATATGCACCAACCATAGAAAAATTAGGAAATATTTATGCAGTTGCAGTACCTCTAGGGTTCATTATTATTGCTCTTTTCCATTTTATTAACTCTAGTCATTAATCTATTTCTGTTATGTCAAAATTAGATTCTAAAGTACCTAAAGGTCCATTAAAAGATAAATGGACCAACTACAAAAACAACATTAACTTGGTGAACCCTGCCAACAAACGCAACATTGATGTTATCGTAGTTGGAACAGGATTAGCTGGTGGTTCCGCTGCTGCGACTTTGGCAGAATTAGGCTACAATGTAAAAGCCTTTTGCTACCAAGATTCACCAAGAAGAGCGCACTCAATTGCAGCTCAAGGTGGAATTAATGCAGCAAAAAACTATCAAGGTGATGGTGATTCTACCTACAGACTGTTTTACGACACTATAAAAGGTGGCGATTACAGATCTAGAGAAGCAAATGTTTATCGTTTAGCAGAAGTTTCCTCAAACATCATAGATCAATGCGTTGCTCAAGGTGTTCCGTTTGCACGAGATTATGGTGGATTACTTGACAACCGATCATTTGGAGGAGTATTAGTTTCTCGAACGTTTTACGCAAAGGGACAAACCGGTCAGCAATTACTGCTAGGGGCCTACTCTGCTATGAACCGTCAAATTGCAAAAGGTAAAATTCAAATGTTCAACCGACATGAAATGTTGGACGTAGTGATAGTTGATGGTAAAGCAAGAGGTATTATTGCAAGAGACCTAGTAACAGGAAATATTGAAAGACATTCTGCTCACGCTGTGGTTTTAGGAACTGGTGGATACGGTAACGTATTCTTCCTTTCAACAAATGCAATGGGCTCTAACGTAACAGCAGCATGGAAAGCACATAAAAAAGGCGCTTATTTTGCGAACCCATGCTACACGCAAATTCACCCGACTTGCATTCCTGTTCACGGAACGCAGCAATCTAAATTGACCTTAATGTCAGAATCATTGAGAAATGATGGTAGAATTTGGGTTCCTAAAAATTTAAAAGACGCAGAGGCAGTTCGAAACGGATCGTTAAAGGCTGTAAATATTGAAGAAGAAGATAGAGATTACTATTTAGAAAGAAGATATCCTTCTTTTGGAAACTTGGTGCCACGTGATGTTGCTTCAAGAGCAGCAAAGGAGAGATGTGATGCAGGCTATGGTATTATTGCCAATGATACGAATGAAGGAGTATTCTTAGATTTCGCCGCGGCAATTCAACGCTATGGAACTGAAGAAGCTTTAATAAAGGGAATTTCTAATCCCACACAAGAAGAGATTACTTCACTTGGGGAGAAAGTAATTGAGAATAAATATGGGAACTTGTTTGACATGTACAAGCAAATTACCGATGACAACCCTTACAAAACTCCAATGAGAATTTACCCTGCAGTTCATTACACAATGGGTGGTCTTTGGGTTGATTACAACTTGATGACAAACGTTGAAGGCATGTACGCCATTGGCGAGGCAAACTTCTCCGATCATGGAGCGAACAGACTGGGTGCTTCTGCACTAATGCAAGGTTTAGCAGACGGATATTTCGTTTTACCATACACTATTGGAGATTATTTAGCAAATGATATTCGAACTGGTAAAATTTCAACCGATTCGCCAGAATTTGTAGCAGCAGAGAAAAAAGCAACAGACGAGATTAATCACTTGATTAATAACAAAGGTTCTAAAACGGTAGATTATTTCCACAAAAAATTAGGTTTAATAATGTGGAATAAAGTTGGGATGGCAAGAACTACAGTTGGTTTGAACGAAGCAATTTCTGAAATTGCTGCACTAAGAGAGGAGTTCTATAAGGATGTGAGAGTTCCAGGTGAATCAAACGAACTGAACCAAGAATTAGAAAAAGCAGGAAGAGTTGCAGATTTCTTAGAATTAGGAGAATTATTTGCACGCGATGCTTTAGAAAGAGAAGAGTCTTGTGGTGGTCATTTTCGAGAAGAATACAAGACCGAAGATGGTGAGGCATTGAGAAGAGATGCTGAATTTGCCTATGTTTCCGCATGGGAATATACCGGAAAGCCTTCGGACGCAATCCTTCATAAAGAAAAATTAGATTTTGAAAACGTAGAGTTAAAAACTCGTTCTTATAAATAATAGAATATGTCAGCAGCTAAAAAATTAAACTTAACACTAAAAGTTTGGCGTCAAAAAAATGGCAATGCTAAAGGAAATTTAGAGACTTATCCATTGGCGGATATTTCTCCTGACAGTTCTTTCTTAGAAATGTTAGACATTTTAAATAACGGCCTTATTGACAAAGGAGAAAGCCCTGTTGTATTTGATCACGATTGCAGAGAAGGTATTTGTGGGTCTTGTTCGTTGTATATTAATGGTGAGCCTCATGGCCCAGCTAGATTAGTCACAACTTGTCAATTGCACATGCGTTCATTTAAAGATGGGGAGACCATTTACATTGAACCATTTAGAGCAAAAGCATTCCCTGTTATCAAAGATTTGATGGTAGATAGAAGTGCATTTGATAGAATTCAACATGCTGGCGGGTATATTTCAGTGAATACTTCAGGAAATACCCAAGACGCAAACTCTATTCCAATTGAAAAGGAAGATGCAGACGAAGCGTTTTATTCTGCTGCATGTATAGGTTGTGGAGCTTGTGTTGCAGCTTGTAAAAATGCATCAGCTTCGTTATTTGTTGCGGCTAAGGTTTCTCAATATGCGTTGTTACCTCAGGGTAAAATTGAAGCGAAAGACAGAGTATTGAATATGGTAAAACAAGCAGAGAAAGAAGGCTTTGGACCATGTTCAAACACAGGCGCTTGTGAAGTAGAATGCCCGAAAGGAATTTCTATTGAAAACATTGCTAGAATGAACAGAGAGTTCCTCTCTGCATCAATTACTAAATAAGGCAACATGCCAAGTTTAAGTGCAAGTATAAAAACCAAACTACCTAAGGTAGAAACTACTATATTCTCAAAAATGTCGGCTTTGGCCGCTCAAGAAAAAGCCCTGAACTTGTCTCAGGGCTATCCTGATTTTGACTGTTCACCCTTATTAAAAGAACTTGTGACCAAAGCTATGTATTCCGGAATGAATCAATATGCCCCAATACTGGGTTTATTGAGTTTGAGAGAAGCGATTGCTAAAAAAACAGAGGACTTATATACAGGAATCTATCACCCTGAATCTGAAATCACAGTTACTGCAGGCGCAACACAGGCTATTTTTACGGCAATTTTAGCCACTGTTTCTGAAGAAGACGAAGTAATAATTTTTACTCCTGCCTACGACTGTTACGAACCTGCAATAGACTTAGTTGGTGCAAAAGCAGTTCACATAGAATTACAAGGACCTGAGTATAGAATTGATTGGGAGCAGGTAAAAAAGGTAATCAATCAACGCACCAGGATGATTATCATCAATACGCCGCACAACCCGACGGGAACAATTATGACCGCGCAAGACATGCATAAGCTGGAGAAACTGCTGCAGGGCTCAGACATATTGGTTTTAAGCGACGAAGTATACGAACACATCACATTCGATGGTTATGACCATCAAAGTGTTGCTCGATTCCCTAAATTAGCAGAGAGAAGCTTTATTATCTCTTCCTTCGGAAAAACATATCACACCACAGGTTGGAAGATTGGCTATTGCCTTGCTCCTGCAGAGTTGATGAAAGAATTTAGAAAAGCGCATCAATACAATGTCTTCTCTGTTCATAGCCCCTCTCAACAAGCTTATGCGGAATATCTCAGCCTTTCAAACGACCATATAGAATTAAAAGAATTCTACCAGTACAAGCGAGATTTATTTAAAAATTCGATTAAAAATTCACGCTTTATACTAGGTGAAACAGCCGGAAGTTATTTTCAATTACTGGATTACTCCACTATTTCTGAAGAGCATGATATTGCCTTTGCAGAGCGCTTGACGAAAGAATACAAAATCGCTTCAATCCCAACCTCTGTTTTTTATGGCAGCAAAGTTGATCATCATGTGCTTCGGTTTTGTTTTGCAAAAAAAGATAAAACCTTATTACGAGCAGCTGAGATTCTCAATTCCATTTAATTGTAAATTTATTTTATGCAAAAACTAACCATAAGCATCATTCAAGCAGATTTAGTTTGGGAAAACGTAGATGCAAACCTAAACGCATTTGCAAATAAAATTCAATCAATAGAATCAACTGACCTTATTGTTTTACCTGAAACATTCAGCACTTCATTTAGCATGAATTCTGAAGCTTTGGCCGAACCTATGAATGGAAAAGCCATGAGCTGGATGGCGGAAATGGCACAAAATAAAAATGCAGTAATAGCCAGTAGCGCTATTTTAAAAGAAAAAAATAAAATATTTAACCGCTTTATTTGGATGCGCCCCGACGGTACTTTCGAAAAATACGACAAGCGCCATTTATTTAGAATGGGAGATGAGCACAATCACTTTACACCGGGTCGAAAGCGACTAATTGTGAAATTAAAAGGTTGGAAAATTTGCCCTCAAATATGTTACGATTTGCGCTTCCCTGTTTGGAGTAGAAACAAAAAACAAGAATATGATTTGCTGCTTTATGTTGCCAATTGGCCCGAAGTTAGAACCGCTGCTTGGGAAAAATTACTGTATGCTCGTGCCATTGAAAACCAATGTTATGTTGCTGCAGTAAATAGAATTGGAATAGATGGTGAAGGCGTAAATTGTAACGGTAATTCAATGTTAATTGACCCGAAAGGAGAGTTAATATGGAAGGCTCCGAATCAAAAAGAGTCTACCAAAACTGTTAATCTCAATTTTGATGAACTAAATAGTTTTAGAGAGAAATTCCGTGTTGGAATGGATGCTGATGATTTTGAGGTGCGATAAATTACTTCCCGTTAAAATCGCTCATGACCCGAGCTAACGTATTTACAGAAAAGGCTTTTATAATTTGACAACACTTGTTTAATCGCTCCTCTAATTGCTCATTTTCTTCAGCCGACCATTCGCCTAAAACATAATCCACTTGCTTGCCCTTCGCAAACTCATCTCCAACACCAAACCTCAATCTAGCATAGTCTTGTTTACCTAGAACTTCCGCAATACTCTTAAGGCCATTATGTCCTCCAGCACTGCCTTTTCCTTTAAGCCGCAGCGCTCCAAAAGGCAAAGCTAAATCATCGGTAATAATTAACACCCGTTCTAGAGGAATTTTTTTGGCTTGCATCCAGTATTTCAAGGCCTTACCACTCAGATTCATGTAAGTAGATGGCTTTAGCAACAAAAGCTTGCGTCCCTTGTGTTTCACCTCAGCCGTGTCTCCTAAACGGTTGGGGGTAAAAACAACATTGGATGCCTTAACTAGGGCATCCAATGTTTTAAATCCAATATTGTGTCTTGTATTTTCGTACTCAGCACCAATATTACCAAGTCCTACAATCAAATATTTCATTTGCTAAATTATTCAGATGCTGCCTCTTCAGTAGCTCCTTCTGCTGCTGCTTCTTCTCCTTCTTCTTCTTCTTCAGGATCAACGGCAACTCTAGAAGTTTTAACAGCTATAATTACAGAGTTAGGATTATCTAACAACTCTACATTTTCGATTGAAATATCCTTCACTTTAATTGATTGTCCAATTCTAACTTCAGTGATGTCTATTGTTACTACCTCTGGCACATCTTTAGGGAAAGCCTTACAGATCAACTTTCTTAGTTTCTCTCTTCTCTTACCACCATTCAAAACACCTTTCGAAGCTCCGCTGAAAGCTACAGGAACACCAATAGTAACCAACTTATCTTCAAAAACTTCCATAAAGTCAATGTGAATTGGTCTATCCGTTACCGGATGAAACTGAACATCACTTATCACTGCTTTGATTGTTTTTTCACCAAAGTTTAACTCAATAAAATATACTTCATGCGTAGTGATTAGCTTTGAAAAAGCGATTTCTCCTACGTGGAAATTTAAATTGTCTTTGCCACCATATAAAACGGCTGGAATTCTACCCTCCTTTCTTAGTGCATTAAGTGCAGATTTTTTACGCACTTCACTTCGGCTTGTAGCTTCTAATTGAACAGATTTCATAATATCTATCTTTTAAGGTTTAATTATTATTTAAAATATAAAGTATGAGCTTATAGACTCATATGAATGTACTTTGTAAATCACTTTAGCAAATAAATCAGCAACAGAAATCACTCTGATTTTATCGCTTTGATGCTTTAATGGTATAGTATCGGTTACCAACAATTCTGTTAATCTTGAATTCTCAATTCTATTGTATGCCTCACCTGACAATATTGGATGAGTACAAATTGCTCTAACAGAGTTTGCCCCTTTTTCCATCATGATATCAGCAGCCTTGGTTAACGTCCCGGCTGTGTCAATCATGTCGTCAACTAACATAACATCTTTCCCCTCAACCTCGCCAATTAAAAACATTTTATCAATGCTATTGGCTTTCTTACGTTGCTTGTAACAAACCACCACCTCTGTCTCAAAATGCTTAGCGTAAGCGTAAGCTCTTTTAGAACCGCCCATGTCGGGAGAAGCCATTACCAAATTTGGTAAATTGATCTCTTTCAAAGCCTCAGAAAAAATTGCTGAAGCATATAAATGGTCAACAGGAACTTCGAAAAACCCTTGGATCTGGTCTGCATGTAAATCCATAGTCATAACTCGACTTACACCAGCAGCGGTTAACATGTTAGCCATTAATTTAGATCCGATTGGCACTCTAGGCGCATCTTTTCTATCTTGCCTTGCGAAACCAAAATAAGGAATAACTGCAATAATTCTCCTTGCTGAAGCCCTTTTCGCTGCATCAATCATTAACAACAATTCGAAGATGTTCTCTGTTGGAGGATTGGTTGATTGAACGATAAAAACATCGCAACCCCTTACAGACTCTTCAAAAGCCGGCTGAAATTCTCCATCAGAAAATTTATTCAATGATGTTTTACCTAATTCAACACCAAAGCTTTTTGCTATATTTAGTGCTAAGACATTGGTACTTGAACCTGAAAATATTTTTACTTTGCTTGACATAATAACCTGCTGTAAAAAGGAGTGCAAAAATATCAATTTTTATCAGCGCCCACAAGAGTTAACGAATTAATGAAGCAATAAAAATAAATTATATTCTTCAGACTAAAAAAAATCAATAATTTTGACCTTCCAATTCAAGTTGCCCGGATGGCGGAATTGGTAGACGCGTTGGTCTCAAACACCAATGTCTTCGGACGTGCCGGTTCGAGCCCGGCTCCGGGTACTAAGCTCATTTCGTAATTGCGGAGTGAGCTTTTTTTAATTTATACCATTTCACATTTAATGTCGTTTGCTTTCTTTTGCTATATGAAACGACTGTTTTATCTCCTGCCATTTATATATTTTCAAGCACCTGCTCAGACCGATACCATTAAGATTTACTTTAATATTGGAGCATTTGAGGCAAGCACTCAAGAGCTACTGAAACTGGATGTTAAAAAGTCAGATTGGCAGAAAGTAGACCTTATTTCTTACACCGATTACTTGGGCTCTGAAAAATTCAATAAACAACTATCTAAATATCGTTCAAGAGAAATAAGGTCAAGACTGGTTCAATATGGCTTAAATACTGCAATACTTGGAGTTGTGAAAGGAAAAGGTATTACAGGGCAAAAATTACAAACCTCAGCAGGAATTCAAGAAAACAGGAGGACTGATGTTATCATTACCAAAAATACAAGCACTCTAAATGCCGGTGTGCGGGAAGCAAAAAAAGAGCTATCCGAAAATCTTAAACAAATTGAAGAGGTCGAATTAAAGTCTCAAATTGAATCCGCTAGTATTGGTGATCAATTGATATTAAGCAATATGACTTTCTTACCTGGTCAGCACTTTTTAACAAAATCAAGCCTAGCTGCATACGATGAACTGTTTCAAACCATAAAGCAAAATCCAGAGCTAAAAATTAAAATTGAGGGGCATATCTGTTGTAAAATAGACAATGAGGACGGACTTGATTTAGCAACGAATAAATTCAATTTGTCAGAAGCTAGAGCAAAGTATATATATGACATTTTAATCAAAGATGGAATTTCTCCTAAACATCTATCTTACGAAGGTTTTGCAAGAAACAATCCCCTATTTCCTCTCGAGAGAACTGAGGAAGAAAAAACAGCGAATAGAAGAGTAGAAATTAGAATTATAGAGAAATAAGTTCCTCGCCCTTAATCCAATTTATTTCTGCTCTTTTCCCATGCTCAAAACTTCCAAGTTCCTTTTCTATTCCTAAAAATTCAGCTCCATTTAACGTACCCCATTTTATAAGTGTTTCCATAGAAATTTCTGGAAACGCTCGCTGAATGGTTTGAATTTCTTCCCAAATACTCAGCGTGTCGTTAGAAGCTAAACTATCCGTTCCAAGGGTGCACTTCACTCCTTTTTCAATAAATTGAGGAATATTTGGCAATTTACCTTCTATATACAAATTCGCCTTGGGACAAAAACACCAATACAAATTGGAATGAGTCAGTTGCGCTTTATCAATATCTTGACTAGATGTGAACGTGTTGTGCACCAATAATAGTGGACCTTTTTCTGGCAATCTTGCTAAGTAACTTTTCAATGCGGTTTTCCCTGTTTTCCTAAACCCTGACATGTCATTGCCAAAGTTTTCCATCATTTCTACCAACTTCCCATTTCCGCTTTCAAACATATCGTTCTCCGCTTTTGATTCTTGGTTATGAATGCAAATTGGTGAATTTTCTTTTTCTTGCGCGATCCATTCAAAAAGCTTTTCCGAAACCGAATAAGGGCTATGTGGCACAACGGTGCTCTTAAGTCCTACTTCGACAAAAGAAGCCTTTAGTTGCCTGCCTTGCTCCATTATGGAATCTGCAAGGTGAGTTCTGAACCCAAACAACTCCACGAAAGTGTGGTAATAAATGCTAGAATCCAATTTCATTTTTAGCGTTGAATCTCCGTTTGAGATATCGCCAACCGCAACAATACCAGCCACTTTCATTTCATAATTTGCGTTTTCAATAGCCACTAACTTCTCCTCATCACTCGCATTTCTTACTTTCTGAAGCTCCACAATAAAATTATGAATCCCCGTTTTTTGACTTACCTTAGCTTTTAAGTGAGAAAGCTCCAAATGGCAGTGAGTGTTTACAAATCCAGGACAAAGTGCTCCTTCAAAATATTCAACCTTCACTCCTTCTGCAATCAAATCCAAACCCACTTCCGCAATCCTATTCTGATCATCGATGGCCAACATTCCGTTTTGAATAACTCGACCATTGCCAAGGTATAGATTGTCTGTTTTTAGTAGTCTTTGAATCAACATTTTTGAATTTAGTGCAGCGCAAAAATATAGATTATTGAGATGGTGGCTGAGTTCGGGGTTTGGTATTACCTTTGCATCAGCTATGAAGTCAACAAAGCAAAACATCCGCAATTTAAGTTTGGAAGAAATGAAAACCCTTTTTGTAGAAAAAGGCGAAAAAGCATTTAGGGCCAAGCAATTGTATCAGTGGCTATGGAAAAAGTCAGCTCGTTCTTTCGATGAAATGACCAACCTTTCAATTGAACTGCGTGACAAATTGCAAGAAGAATTTGAGATTACTGCAGTTACTGTAGCTGAAGAACAAATTAGCGAAGACCAGACCATCAAAAATGCCTTTCGCCTCTCAGATGGGAAAATAACTGAAGGGGTATTAATTCCAACACCCAAAAGAGTTACCGCTTGTATCTCCTCTCAAGTTGGATGCAGCTTGAGTTGTAAATTTTGTGCTACAGGAAAATTGGAACTCATGCGAAATATAAATTTCGACGAAATTTATGACCAAGTAGCCATTATTAAGGAACAAGCAGAGAAGCATTATAACCGTCCACTTTCGAATATTGTTTATATGGGAATGGGCGAGCCACTGCTCAACTACAGTCAAGTTTTAAAATCAATTGAACGTATAACTGCCGAGGATGGGCTTGGCATGTCTCCCAAACGAATTACTGTTTCTACTGCAGGAATAGCAAAGTTGATTAAACGCTTAGGTGATGACCAAGTGAAGTTTAATTTAGCCCTTTCGTTACATGCCGCTAATGACGAAAAGAGAAGTAAAATAATGCCCATAAATGACCAAAATAATTTGGGAATTTTAGCGGAAGCTTTGAAGTACTTTTATGAAAGAACAGAGACGAGAGTCACTTTTGAGTATATCATATTTAAGGATTTTAACGATGAAATTCAAGATGCGCAAGAATTAGCGGAGTTCTGCAAACACATTCCCTGTAAGATTAACATTATTGAATACAACCCGATTGACGATGCAGAATTTCAGCAAGCTAGCACGAAAAAAGTAGAAGCTTTTGCAGCGTTTCTAGAGAACAGAAACTTAATTGTGAACATTAGAAGAAGTCGCGGTAAAGATATTGATGCTGCTTGTGGTCAATTGGCCAACAAAAACGGTGCAATTGCTGTCTAGTTAGTGTAAATTTGAATGGTAAATGAGCAACATTAGCGTAAAAGACATAAAAGCTCCAGTAGCTAAAGAAATGCTAGAATTTGAACTACACTTCAAAGAAAGTATGAAAAGTACTGTTCCTTTATTGGATAAGATTACACACTATATCGTAAAACGAAAAGGCAAGCAAATGCGACCACTTTTTGTTTTTTTAAGCGCAAAACTATTCCATAATATTAACCCCTCTACCTATAGAGCAGCATCTCTGATTGAGCTATTACATACCGCAACTTTGGTGCACGATGATGTAGTAGATGAGTCGTATAAAAGAAGAGGGTTTTTTAGCATAAATGCACTCTGGAAAAATAAAATTGCTGTGCTAGTTGGTGACTATTTACTTTCTCGAGGGTTATTGCTTTCCGTTGAGAATGAAGAATTTGATTTACTAAAAATAGTTTCAACCTCTGTAAAGCTCATGAGCGAAGGGGAGTTACTGCAAATTGAGAAGGCTCGTAAACTGGATATTGAAGAAGACGTTTATTTTGATATTATCACAAAAAAAACAGCAACCTTAATCGCTTCCTGTTGCGCTACAGGAGCAAAGTCAGCAAAACAGAGTGATGAAATTGTCGAAAAATTGAGACTCTTCGGTGAGAAAGTTGGTATCAGTTTTCAGATCAAGGATGACTTGTTTGATTATGGAAGTGGTGAAAATTTGGGTAAGCCAACTGGAATTGACATTAAAGAAAAGAAAATGACCCTTCCCTTGATTTATGCACTTCGAAAAGCGGATAAATCAAAGCGGAGACAAATTATCAATATCGTAAAGCAAAATAATAACAACGAGAAAAAAATAAAGCAAGTTATTGATTTCGTCATTGATTCGGGCGGGTTAGATTACGCGACAAAGAAAATGTTAGGATACAGAGATGAGGCTTTAGCTATTCTTTCTGAATTTGAAAACAACGGAGCGAAAGAGTCATTAAGAAATTTAGTTTTATATACCACAGAACGAACGAAGTAAAAAATGAAAAAAATTGTTTTTATATTGATGATTCTTGCAATTTTTGCGTGCAAGGAAACCGTAAAAGAGAATAAAGAGCAAGAAGTGATGGAACGAAAAGTTGAGCAAGTCATTGAACACTATTCCAACGGAGTGAAAAAGATGGAGGGAGAGAAAGTGAATGGTAATCGACACGGTATGTGGAAATACTACTATGCAAATGGGTTTTTATGGAGTGAGGGAGAGTTTTGGTATGGTGAACGCAAAGGCTATTCTATCATTTACTACGATACTGGTAAAAAACAAATGGAAGGGTCTTATGAGAAAGATTTAAAAGTTGGAAAGTGGAAGTTGTGGAACCCAGATGGATCGCTAAATAAAATTATCGATATTGACCAGATGCTTACTTCCGCAGACTCAATAAAACTAGAATTGAAGCCTGCTAAAAATTAGCGAAATTGATACCTAAAGAAACCGTAAATCAAATTATTGAAACTGCTCGTATTGACGAGGTAGTTGGTGATTGGGTGAACCTCAAAAAAAGGGGTGCCAACATGCTTGGCTTGTGCCCTTTTCACAATGAGAAATCTCCCTCATTTACGGTATCTCCTGCTAAAGGAATTTACAAATGCTTTGGTTGTGGAGAAGCTGGTGGTGCTGTAAACTTTGTTATGGCTCATGAGCAATATTCTTATCCAGAAGCATTAAAGTTTTTGGCCAATAAGTACAATATAGAAATTGAGGAAGAAGAGCAAACTCCTGAGCAAGTTTTAGAAGCAAATGCAAAAGAAAGTTTGTTTATTGTAAATGATTTTGCTGCTACTTACTTTAATGAGCAATTGTTAAACTCAGAGAATGGAAGAGCCATTGGACTGAGTTATTTCAAAGAACGAGGGTTTCGGGAAGAGACGATAGAGAAATTTAAATTAGGATTCAGTCACGATGAGTGGACGAACTTCACAGATGCAGCTCTTGCAAAAGGTTATAATCTACAATTTTTAGATAAAACAGGACTCACCATTGTCAAAGATCAGAAAAAATTCGATCGCTTTAAAGGTCGAGTAATGTTTCCCATTCAGAATATTTCTGGAAGAGTTATTGGTTTTGGTGGAAGAACGCTTTCTGCAGATAAGAAAGTAGCCAAGTACCTGAACTCACCCGAGTCTGATATTTACCACAAAAGCCGAGTTCTCTATGGTTTGAATTTGGCAAAAAAGTCCATTATTTCTCAAGATAGATGTTTCTTAGTAGAAGGATACACAGACGTTATTTCTTTGCACCAGAATGGAATTGAGAATGTTGTTTCAAGTTCTGGCACATCGCTTACTGCGGATCAAATTCGATTGATTAAACGTTACACACAAAACATTACGATTCTTTTCGATGGTGATACTGCAGGTATAAAAGCAGCATTTCGAGGAATCGATATGATTCTGGAAGAAGGGCTTAATGTTCGGGTATTGGCTTTTGCCGATGGAGAAGACCCAGATTCATTTGCAAAGAGTCACAGCACAGCTGAAATATCTGAGTACTTAGACAAAGAGTCATTTGACTTTATTCGATTCAAAACCAATTTGCTACTAAAAGAAACTGGTGATGATCCAATTAAAAGGGCGGGACTAATCAAAGAAATAGTAAGTAGTATTGCCCTCATTCCCGACCCCATTGCCCGTTCTGTTTATTTACAAGAATGCAGCAACCTAATGGATATTGGTGAGCAAGCTTTATTAAGTGAATTAAATAAAGTAAGACGCAATAAGCTCACAAAAAGAATTCAGCAGCAAGAAAGAGATGAAGGCCCTCCTCCTGACTTTTTTCATACAATAGGAACTCCGGAGAGTGAAGAAAAAAGCACTAAGATAGATGTCCTCGCAGAACAAGAAAGTGATATTATCAGGACTTTTATTAAATATGGAAGTATCGAAATTGAAATTCCTACCGACAAAGAATCCGAGGGAGATTTGGAGTCTATAAAGGCAAGTGTTGCAGAGTATTTAGTATTCGAAATAGAAAAAGACGAACTTCACTTTAATAATCCAATTTTTCGAAAAGTTTATCACCTTTTCAAACTTGCCGTTGAAAATGAAACCCAAGTCGAAGAGCGCCATTTGGTAACAAACAAAGACAATGAAATAAGTAGTTTCACCATTGAGTGCCTCATGGAGAAATATACGCTAAGCTTAAATTGGGAAGAAAAACATAAAATCTTAACATTGACAGAAGATTTAATTCTGCCAAAAAAAATTCACAAAGGCATTTGCTCCTGGAGACTAAATAGGGTTGAACAGCTAATTGGAGAAAAACAACAGCAGTTAAAAGGAAAAAATGCAGATTATGACTTAATCTTGGCAGACATCATGAAGTTGACAGAAGCTAAAAGGAAACTTGCCCACGAATTAGGTCGAATTATTTTACACTAAGGAAATGATTGAAGAAGAGGCAAAAAGTATTTGGAAAAGTATTCAAGAAGTATTGGAGTTTCATATTCTAGAGCTTGGAGAATATCACCTTTCTATTTACAATATCATTGTGGTGCTGGTAATCTTACTTATTGCCAAATTAATTACTTCGAATCTAGCAAAATATCTAAGAAATAGAATTACTAAAAAAGAAGATCCTACCGACGGCAAGGCCTTGGCAATAATTCAAATTGGTAAATATGTAATTTTTCTACTTGCAATTTTACTGTCGATTAGAAGTCTTGGATTCGATATAACTCCAATACTCTTGGGTTCTTCAGCCCTTTTTGTTGGGTTAGGTTTTGGTTTACAGGATGCATTTAAAGATTTTATTTCAGGTCTTATATTGTTGTTTGAAGGCGATACGCTAATTGGCGATATTATTGAGTTCGAGAATGGTATTTTAGGCACAGTTAAAGAAATTAAGCTCAGAACATCAAAAGTGCGCACAAGAGATGGCATAGTAATATTTGTTCCAAATTCTCAGCTAACTAACAATCGCGTTATCAATTGGACAAATAGTAATGTCCTAACTAGGTTTCATGTGAGCGTTGGAGTTGCTTATGGTTCTGACACTACTTTAGTAGAGAAGATTCTATTAGAAGTAGCGATGGAAGATGACGCAGTTAATATGAAAATTAAACCATTTGTTCGTTTTCTTGACTTTGGGGATTCTTCACTAGATTTTGAAATACATTTTTGGTCAAAAGAGGTTTGGCGAATTGAGTTCGTAAAAAGTAGAATGCGTTTTGAAATTGACAAGAAATTTAGAGAAAATAACGTATCAATTCCTTTCCCTCAAAGAGATTTACATGTTAAAAATTCTCAAGTACCATTTACACCTAAAGAGTAATTCGTAAGATGAAGCGTTTGATTCTATCCATCATACGATTCTATCACTCTCTGCCTGCTAAGGGGAAAGTTGCGCACCGTCAATTTTTAGTTTGGCGGCACAAGCACCTCAACAATAGGCAGTTTGTATTAATTCTAAGCGTACTAATTGGTTTTTCCTCTGGCTTACTTGCAGTTGTATTAAAAAACGCAGTTCACTTTATCCAATCTTTGCTTGAGCCCAACAAACTGAATACCTACGAAAACTATTTGTACCTAATCTATCCGGCAATTGGAATTATTATTACCGTTTTAACCGTCCGTTTTTTTATTAAACGCAGAATAGGTCATGGAATTCCTTCTACACTTTATGCCATTTCAAAAAAGAATTCAAACGTGCCTTTTTCCGCCACTTATGCTTCGATTATAACCAGTATGATTACCGTTGGATTTGGTGGTTCTGTGGGGCTAGAGGGTCCAACTGTTGGTGCCAGTAGCGCGATAGGATCCAACTACGCGAGACTCGGCAGAATGAATTATAAAACCACAACATTACTTTTGGGTTGCGGAGCAGCTTCAGCTATGTCAGGAATTTTTCATGCTCCCATTGCTGCAATTGTTTTTGCTTTGGAAGTGATCATGCTCGACTTAACTGCTGGCTCGCTAATTCCCCTTTTACTTGCTTCCGTTTCTGCTACTTTAACCTCCACCTTTATGTTAGGAAACGAGGTATTGTTCGACATTGAACTTACAGAGATATTCTCCTTTAAAGACTTGCCATTTTATTGTTTACTTGGAGTTTTTACAGGTTTGTTATCAATATACTTCTGTAAAGCATATTGGTATATTGAGAGTGCTTTTGAAAAGTTTGCCTCCCAAACCAAGAAAATCATCATTGGATCTTCTGTCTTAGGGCTTTTACTATTTCTGTTTCCACCGCTCTATGGTGAAGGGTTTGGAGCCATTAAAAGCTTATTACATGGTGATGAATATGCTTTAATGCAAGGAAGCTTTTTTTATGAATGGAAGTCGCAGCTTTGGGTACTTCTAATATTCTTGTTTGCCATCGTTTTTCTTAAGTCAATTGCCACTGCCGTTACCTTGGGTGCCGGGGGCATTGGAGGTATTTTCGCACCGTCGTTATTTATTGGGTCCGTTTTTGGCTTCTCGTTCTCGAAACTAATTAACAGCTTAGGTTGGTTCAACCTTTCCGAAAAAAACTTTGCTTTAGTTGGAATGGGAGGTGTTATTGCCGGGATACTTCATGCCCCGCTGACGGGCCTGTTTCTAATTGCAGAAATTACTGGAGGTTACGACCTCGTAATCCCTTTGATGCTGACGGCGGCTATTTCATTTTTAACATCTAAGTACTTTAACCCGCATTCACTTTATACCATGCAGCTAGCAAAAAGAGGAGAATTAATTACACATGATAAAGACAAAGCGGTACTTACCTTAATGAATTTACAAGCTGAAGTTGAGAAAGACTTTAGCTCTGTTTCACCGAAAGATAGCTTGCGCAGTTTGGTAAAAACGGTTTCTAATTCTAAACGTAACATCTTCCCAGTAGTTAATGAGAATTTTGAGTTAGAAGGGGTTGTATTGTTAGATGATATTCGTCAAATTATGTTCCAACCTGAACAGTATGATGAAGTCTTTGTAAACGAGATTATGCGAGATTTTCCTACATCGATTTCTTCTAACGATCACATGGACAAGGTTATGGACAAATTCAATAACACTGGGGCATGGAATTTACCTGTTATTGATGAAGGCAAGTACATTGGTTTTGTTTCAAAATCAAAACTATTCAATGCATATCGAAAAGTTTTACAAGATTTTTCTGACGAATAAAATAGAAATTGAAGTAAATTAGCTTAAAGAACACTACGAAAAACCTATTCTTCCTGCTGCTTTTTCTTCCTTTCGCTGGATTTTCACAAGAGCCTGATTTCAAAAAAGGCATTCCAGGAGACTTGGATAAAGAAAAAATTATATTTCTAGAACATGAGCCAGTCAAGCTGAGTGAATTTGAAGAGCGAACGAAATCTACTGAGTATATTTTAGAAAGACAGGAGAACCACAATCGCATTTTAGAGCAGTCAAACAGAAAGCTACAGATTGCAGCTATGGAGTACCCTTTTGAATATGCAATTACAACTCCATCTACCTACTTCTCATTAGCCGAGGCTGGCTATAAGTATGTATTGCAAAGCAATGTTTACAAGTATAATCACTTGATGACACAACCACCTGAGGGCGAGCTTCTCGTTTTCGAATATTTTATTTTCGACATGCAAAATAATATTGCATATGAAGTGTTTCGGCTAGACGAAATGAAGGTATACGATTTGAAACTTGTGATCAAAAAACTCAACAAAGCCATCAAAGAAGCTAAATAACTTTTTAAAGAATCATTCCCGCCCCTACTGTTTCATTTGTTGCTTCATCAATGATGATCAGACTACCAGTATTTCTATTTCGTTTGTATTCGTCCGTAAAGAGTACTTTGGTCGTTCGAATCGAAATCCTACCAATGTCATTCATTTTAATAACTTTATCATCTTCCAATCTGTGAAGTGTGTTAATATCCACTTTGTACTTCACTTCTTTCACAATACATCTCACGTCGTTTGATGTATGCTTAATAGCATATTTACCTCTTACTTGTAACGGTTTTTCATTTAACCAGCATACCATTATATCAACATCTTGGGTAACATTTGGTTGATTGTTTTCTCTTACAATCATGTCTCCTCGACTTATGTCAATTTCATCCTCTAAAGTTAAAGTAACAGACATCGGAGCAAAAGCATCCTCTATCGGTCCATCCATAGTATCAATGGATTTTATGGTAGAACCAAACCCTGATGGCAATGCAACTACTCGATCTCCGGGCCTAAATACTCCACCTGCAACTCTTCCTGCATATCCTCGATAATCGTGAAATTCGTCTGTTTGAGGTCGTATCACATATTGCACAGGAAAACGACAGTCTACGTGATTATGGTCACTTCCAATGTGAATGTTTTCTAACAAATACAGCAAGGTGCCACCCTGGTACCAATCCATATTTTCAGACTTATTCACAACGTTATCTCCTTTTAGAGCCGAAATTGGAATGAAGTTTATGTCCTTAATACCTAATTTGGAAATGAATGCTTCTGTTTCCTTCTTAATTTTTTCAAAAACCTCTTCGCTGTAATCTACTAAGTCCATTTTGTTGATGCAAAATACAACGTGGGGAATTCCAAGAAGTGACGCAATAAATGTGTGGCGATAGGTTTGCTCAATTATTCCTTTTCGAGCATCAATAAGAATAATAGATAGGTTTGAGGTTGATGCCCCAGTAACCATATTCCGAGTATATTGAATGTGTCCAGGAGTATCTGCTATGATAAATTTTCTTTTAGGAGTAGCGAAATATCGGTAGGCAACATCAATTGTTATTCCTTGCTCTCTTTCAGAACGCAGTCCATCTGTTAAAAGAGCCAAATTAACATTCGCCTCACCTTTTTTCTTGCTACTTGCCTCTAAGGCTTCATACTGATCCTCGAATATCGATTTGCTATCGTATAACATTCTACCAATCAATGTACTTTTCCCGTCATCTGCGCTGCCTGCCGTTGAGAATCTCAACAGTTCCATATCTAAGTATGATTTACCACTCATTTTTCTAATTGTTATTTACCAATTGTCAATCGACAATCAATTAAAAGTATCCTTGCTTTTTTCTATCCTCCATCGCCGCTTCCGATCGTTTATCATCTGACCGAGTTCCTCTTTCTGTTGTTCTAGTTGCGGCAACCTCCTCAATAATTTTTGCTAAATCGTCGGCCTCAGAGCAGACCGCACCTGTGCAAGTCATATCGCCAATGGTTCTAAAACGAACCGTCATTTCCTTTACCTTCTCTTCAGGTTTTCTCTCCATCACATCAGAAGCAAACATAACTACACCGTCACGAATGAAACAGTCTCTTTGATGAGAAAAATAAAGAGAAGGAAGTTCAATTCCCTCTGCTAAAATATATTGCCAAACATCCATCTCCGTCCAGTTCGATATTGGAAACACCCTAAAATTTTCACCAAAGTGTTTCATTCCGTTAAAGATATTCCACAACTCAGCTCTCTGATTTTTAGGGTCCCATTGTCCAAATTCATCTCTATGAGAGAAGAACCTTTCCTTAGCTCTGGCTTTTTCTTCATCTCTTCGAGCACCACCCATAGCAGCATCAAATTTGTTATCCTCAATTCCCTTTAGAAGCGCAACAGTTTGTATGCCATTTCGACTTGCATTAAAGCCTTTTTCTTCAACCGTCAAACCTTGATCAATTACCTCCTGAACAGACGCTACAATTAAGTTTGCGCCCATTTCTTTTACGAATTTATCTCTAAATTCAATAGTTTCCGGAAAGTTATGTCCAGTATCAACGTGCATTAATGGAAAAGGGACTTTTGCTGGATAGAACGCTTTTTTTGCAATGTGCGCACAAACAATAGAATCTTTTCCCCCGGAGAAAAGCAAAACTGGATTTTCAAATTGAGCAACAACCTCTCTTACGATGTAAATAGCTTCAGATTCTAATTCCTTTAGGTGATTTAAATTATAATTGTTCATTTATGCTTTTATAATTGGTAAAACAAGAGCTAAAACAAAATTAGCCGACTCTTCTACTGTTTGATTTTCAGTTTTTACTACAATGATTGGATTCTCAGGACTTTCGAATGGCGCGCTAATTCCAGTAAAGTTTTTCACCTCTCCCTTCCTAGCTTTTGCATACAGCCCTTTTGTATCTCTTGATTCACAAACCTCCAAAGGAGTATTAACAAATATTTCAATAAAGTTTTCTTGGCCAATTATAGCTTTAGCCACACCTCGAATTTTCTCAGTTGGGCTCACAAAACAATTAATAGTTATCACCCCGCAGTTAATAAACAGCTTGGAGACTTCTGCAATTCTTCTAATGTTCTCTGTTCGATCTTGTTCTGAAAACCCTAAATTATTATTTATCCCAGCTCTAACGTTATCACCATCTAACAATTGAGTAAAAAACCCTTGATGATGTAATTTCTTCTCTAAAACTTTTGCTATAGCCGTTTTCCCGGAGCCACTTAATCCTGTTAACCAAAGAACTTTCGCTTTTTGATTCAGCATTTTCTCTTTCTCTTCCTTTGGAAGGATTTCGTCAAATACAGAATAAATATTGTTGCCTTCGTTTTTCATTTGAATCCCCAAATTTACAAATTTAGAATGCCTTTAATTCCATTGATTTCAAATTGTTCAACCGTACTTCTTTTCAAATCTCTTACCTTTGGCTCTGCATCAAAAAACTATGGAGTTGGATTTTAAAAACACCCCCAAAATTGATCAAGTAGGTTTAGTTGAACGAGCTGATCGTTTCAAGACAAGAAGCATTAAAAAAGAAGCTAAAATTCAAGGACTTAAGCTAGCTTTGAATATGATTGATCTCACTACTCTTGAGGGAAAAGATACTGAAGGTAAGGTGAAACAATTGTGCTATAAAGGCATGCACCCAGATGACAGCTTAGATATTCCAACGGTTGCTGCCATTTGCGTTTATCCCAACTACGTAGCCATTGCAAAAAAAGCACTCGGAACTTCTGGCGTAAAAGTAGCTTCAGTTGCAACCGCATTTCCAAGTGGTAATAGTAACTTAAAAGTAAAACTAGAAGATACTCGGATAGCTGTTGATGCCGGTGCAGATGAAATCGATATGGTCATCTCTAGAGGAAAATTTCACCAAGGAGAATATCAATTTGTGTTCGATGAAATTGCAACCATCAAAGAAGCCTGCGGAAAATCTAGACTGAAGGTTATTTTAGAAACTGGTGAACTAGGAACTGCTGACAATGTCCGCAGAGCGAGTGACATTGCTATTTGGGCAGGAGCTGACTTTATTAAAACATCCACCGGTAAAATTTCACCGGCAGCTACAATGCCAGTGACCCTTTTAATGCTAGAGGCCATTAAAGACCACTATCTAAAAACGGGTAAAATGGTTGGAATGAAACCTGCAGGGGGAATTTCGGACTCTAAAACGGCATTGCAATTTTTGGGGATGTTGAGAGAAACATTAGGCAATGAATGGATGACTAATGAGTGGTTCCGTTTTGGAGCGAGTCGATTAACAAATGACATTCTTTTGCAACTTAAAAAACAAGAAACAGGTTTTTATCAATCAGGAGATTATTTCTCGAAAGATTAATCAAAATAACTACGAATCATTCAATGACCAATTAATAATGAGTTTTATAAACATAAGTCCCTCGTTTAACTATTCATTGATAATTAACAATTATACATTATTTAGACATGGCAAAAGAAAACGCATTTTCATTAAAGTTTGATACAGATTGGAAGTATGCTCCTGCTCCAGAAAGCACAGATCATGTTGAAATCAAAGCAAAATACGATCTATTTATTGGTGGAAAGTTTGTAAAACCTAACTCAAAAAAATATTTCAAAAGCATCAATCCTGCAACAGAAGAAGTAGTTTGCGAAATTGCTGAAGCAAATGAAAAAGATGTACATGATGCAGCAAAGGCTGCCCGAAAAGCTTTTCCGGCATGGAGTAAAATAGGAGGAAAAGAAAGAGGAAAATACATTTATCGGATTGCTCGATTAATTCAAGAAAGGGCTCGAGAGTTTTCTGTTATCGAATCCATTGATGGGGGGAAACCAATTCGAGAATCTAGAGACATTGACATTCCATTAGCCGCTGCTCACTTCTTTTATTACGCAGGTTGGGCTGATAAATTAGAATATGCTTTTCCAAACAGAAAGGTTGAACCATTAGGAGTTGCAGGTCAAATTATTCCATGGAATTTTCCATTATTGATGGCTGCGTGGAAGATTGCCCCTGCTTTAGCTTGCGGGAACTGTGTGGTATTAAAGCCTGCAGAAACAACTTCAGTTACCGCAATGAAATTAGCAGAGTTAATTCGAGATGCAGGCTTACCCGATGGCGTAGTGAACATTGTTACAGGAGCTGGAAAAACCGGAGCTGCCATTGTAAATCACAAAGACGTTAATAAGGTTGCTTTTACTGGTTCAACCGAAGTTGGTAAAATGATTCAAAAGACGATAGCAGGAACAGGTAAAAAAACAACCTTAGAGCTGGGCGGAAAAGCAGCCAACATTATTTTTGAAGACGCTCCCATTGACCAAGCTGTAGAAGGAGTTATCAATGGAATTTTCTTTAATCAAGGTCACGTTTGTTGCGCAGGATCTAGGTTGTTCGTTCAAGAATCGGTGAAGGACGAAGTGATTCAAAAATTAAAAATTCGATTGGAAACTCTAATTGTTGGAGACCCGATGGATAAAAACACAGACATTGGTGCTATTAACTCGAAAGAGCAATTAAAAACCATTACGGATTATATTAAAATCGGAGAAAAAGAGGGTTTCGAAAAATTTCAGGCAAATGTTGCAATTCCTAAGAAAGGGTACTATTGCGCTCCAACTTTATTTTTAGATGTTGCGCAAAGCAGCAGGTTAGCGCAAGAAGAAATTTTTGGACCTGTGTTGGCTATTCAATCATTTAGAACAGTGGATGAAGCAATTGAAAAAGCAAACAACACCCCTTATGGTCTTTCTGCAGGAATTTGGACAGATAAAGGTTCAAAGGCATTCAACATGGCGGCTCAGTTGAAAGCAGGCGTTATCTGGGCGAATACCTTTAACAAATTCGACCCTACTTCACCGTTTGGTGGTTTTAAAGAAAGTGGTTTTGGACGTGAAGGTGGAATGCATGGATTGGAGGCGTATTTGAAGGTGTATTAAGCGTAGTACTTTAATTTCCTAAGCGTTAATCTTCTGTTCTTACTCTCTTAAATAGCATAACTACCTATCTAACTTCTTCCTTTCCAATAAATGCTTTAATCACTAGCATACCTATTATTCCTGCCAACGTAGATGCAATCAGAATTGCCAATTTTGCTTGAGCTTTTACGGTTGGATCTTCAAAGGTCAATTCGGAAATAATAATGGACATGGTAAATCCAATACCAGCCGTAATTGACGCACCTGTCATCGTTCCCCAATTGGTGTTTTTAGGTAATTCCGATAATCCTAACTTGACAAAAAGTTCCGAGAAACTCAAAATACCGAAGCATTTCCCGATTATTAAACCAGTTACAATTCCTAAAGAAACTGGCTCTAACGATCCACTCCATGATTCTGGTCGTATTTCTATTCCTGCATTTGCTAGAGCAAATAATGGTAATATAAAAAATGAAACAACCGGATTTAAATTATATTCCAACTTCTGCAAAGGCGTTTCAACTTTCTCACGCTCCACTTTTATATCTTCTGTAATTTCATATTACTCGTCGATTAAATACTTATAATCAAGATATTTAGTTCGTTGAAGTTTATTTAACAACGATTGTACATGATTAATAAACCCTCGTTTGTTTATTCATGTCTTAGCGGGAATAGTGTATGCCAATAAAACTCCTGCGATGGTCGCGTGAACGCCAGAAAGCAAAAAGGCATGCCATAACCCACAAATCCCTACATAGCATATATTCTTGTTTTTCGAACGCCTAAATAATTTAACAAAAGTAAAAACGCTAGGAACCCTGCTCCATATTCTAAATATAAAAGCAACAAATTGTCCGTATAAAAAAATGCAATAACCAACACCGCACCTAAATAATCAACAATTGCAAGGGCCGTTAAAAATAGCTTTAAACTTAGTGGTATTCGGTTTCCTAAAAGAGACAAAACACCTAAGGTAAACGCAATATCAGTTGCCATTGGAACTCCCCAGCCTCCTTCAGTTGGAGTTCCCCAATTGAATACTGTAAATATTATCGCTGGAAAAAGCATACCCCCTAAGGCAGAAGCAGCAGGCAAAGAAGCTTTTTTCAAGGTAGATAAATCTCCTGCCATAACTTCACGCTTAATTTCTAACCCAACTACAAAGAAAAAAACTGCCATTAGACTATCATTGATCCAATGGTGCAAGTTTTTGCTAATTATATGGCCTTCTCCAAATCCAACAGAGAATGCAGTTTCCCATAGATGATGGTAAGAGTCTCGCCAAGGAGAATTAGCCCAAACTAATGCTATTCATACTGACAAAAACAGAAGCACGCCTGATATTGGCTTATTCCGCAGCAAATTATCTACCGGCTGTAATAATTTATCAATCGGATAACTACGTTCTGTAATAAAGCGATTAACTAGGTTTTCGTTTATTTTCTTATCCTTTCGTGCTTTCATTCAATTCGATATACCGGGTAGCGGTTAACTGTTTTCTCGTAGTAAGGTGATCTTTTATAAATATAATATAATTGAGCCCATGAGTTGCCAGCAAATACCTCATCGGTTGCCTTTTTATTTTCAAAATCTTTCTTGATTTGAGGATTCTCTTCAAGAAATTGAATTGACTTAGGTTCAAAAGCATAATCGGAGAACCACTCTTTTTGCTGTAAAACACCTTCGAAAAAGTTCCAGGCAAAAAACCCATCCACTGATTGAGGTTCAAGTGTTTCAACAATATACCGATTGGCTTCTTGGTTTACCTCAATTAAGTAATCTCCTTCATACAACTGAACTCGTTTTCGTCTTTTTTCAACCTCAATATCGAAATGTAAGAAATGTCCTTCGTAAGGAGTTTTTGGTGACTTATACTCTTCAATAAAATAGACTCCCGCATCAATCAAGGTGTCGTTTTTAATGACTGCTATCTTGACATTATTCAATTGCATTCGTTCAATTACTTCTTCATATGCTTGTGGTACAGCATAAAACTTAGGTTTTTCAACCACTACCTTTGGATTAAAAGAATTGTAATATCTTATTTCTTTACTGTAAGACTTCTCCTGATTATAGAACATCATTTTATGGCCAGTCAACTCGCTTTTTAGAATAACGGTCTGGTACCCATTAAATAAAATTTTCTCATACTTCATCGTGTCTAATTCCCACTCGACTGTATACTCCGCTTGACTTATTGTATATTCCTTCGCTTCACTCCTCTTTTGCTGTATAGCATTGGCATTTTCAGCACTATACGCTACCACCGTTTCTAAAAACCCAAGTGTATGTTTCACCCTTTGGGTAAATGGCTTATATACATGCGCCTCAGTAATAAAACTAAAACAATCGAATAATGATGCATAACCGGAAGAGTAACGTGGAGTTTCTAAAAATGCTTTTATTCCTTGATCAGGCGAAGACTTATAGTTATAGACATAAGGAATCATATCCATATTCTTCTGCCCCATTACTTGATAAAATTTCGGCAACATATTTCGCTCTGCAAATCGAGACAAAATAGGATTCAACTTGTCTTTTTGAGAGTTGATTAACGTTAACGTATACTGATGGTCTGAACCGTTAGTTGTATGCGTGTCAATGAAAATATCGGGGTCCCATTCCCTAAATAGTTTCGTAAAAGTCTTGGCATTTCGAGAATCTAGCTTTATAAAGTCTCGATTTAAATCCAGATTCTTTGCATTCCCTCGAAAACCGTGCTCCTCTGGTCCATTCTGATTTGCTCTTGAAAATGAACCTCGATTTAACATACCTCCTAAGTTATATACCGGAATAATCAACACTACTACAGAATCTAACATGTTGTGTAATTCGTGTTTCGGGTTAGCTAATTTCTTGGCTAATTCAACTGAGGCATCTATTCCGCAGGCTTCCCCGGCATGAATGCCGTTATTAATTAGCAAAATTGACTTTCTATTTTCTCTTGCGTTTTGTCGAGTGAAGTCTCCGTCCTTGGCAATAACTACCAAATGGATTGGTTTTCCAACATCAGACTTCCCCGCCTCTAACAAACTAACAAAAGAACTATTAGTCGATAAATGCTGGTACGTTTGAATTAACTCGTTGTAGGGAAATGTTTTATTTTGAAGAAAAAGAGCTTTGTCTTGAGCGTAAAAATTTACAGCAAGAAAAGTCGTACAAAGAAAAAGTAAGTATCTAGTTCTACTCAACGATTACCTTTTTCACAATTGAACCTTGGCGAGTTATAACCTTGTAAAAATAAATACCTCTTGCAGCAGGAGCAGACAAATACATAGTTTTAGTATTTATTATTTGGGCTCGTTCTAATAATTTGCCTTGGCTATCAAGCACTTCGTAACCTTCCAAGTCAATGTAGTTTTCAACTCGTAAAATCATATTCTCTCCTAATCGAGAAGGGTTCGGAGATAGAAAGACTATATTTATCAACTCATTGTTTACCGATTGTATCCCATTAGGGCCTAATACCTTAATGTAATTTTCTCTTAACAAGGTATCCCTAGAAGATCCTAATGAAACAATTAATTGTACATCGTAAAATCCAGTATCTGTAAAACTCACCTCGATGTTTCTGCTAACAGCGCTACCTGTCTTATATACTACATTGTTCGGATTAAAACTCCATTGATGCGTCAACCCAAGACCTCCAATAGAAAGGTTTGTAAAACCAAGTGTTTCATTCAAATCTACTACTGTAGTATCAGCTGTAAAGATTGCGATAGAGGGTATTAAAGGAGTAACAATTCTTGCACTGTCTCTAAATTCCACCGAATTAGGGACAAATGTTCCTGCGATTACCAATCCATTAACCGTCATAACGGGAATACGCTCTCCATTTGCAATCCATTGGTACGTTCTTACATGACTAGAAATAGCAATATCTTGTCCGGAAAAACTAATTGAATCAAATGACACCATGTCAGTAAGAACTCTTAATGCATTAAATGTTCCGTAAGGTGTGGTTACCGAACCCCATGCGTCTACCTCATTAATTCTATAACCAGCAGAACCATAATATACTCCTAGCAATGAGTTGTTAAACACAAAATTGAACGTCGAACTATCTCTATCTCCAAAATTCAAGGGAAATTGAAATACCTCATCCTTATCAATATACGGGTCTTGGATACGTAATATAGGAATTAGTGGAAATCCTGTTGGAACAGAAACAGCTCTGTAGTCAATAGAAAAATCTGTTGATGAAGAATTAATAAAGTTATATACATCATTCACAGAGCTTCCTCCCAATGAAAGCGTGTCTGCAAACAACAATCCAATTCGACTGGTTGGAACTAAATTATAAGATGTTTGAGATGAACTAATAAAATTCTGAACAGTCTGGCTAATCACTCGTAACGAATCAAAGTTCCAAATTTGATCTATTCCTGACCGTTGATAATTTAACAATACTGAAGAATCAAGAAGAGCTGTACTAAACCTTAATGTGTCACCTGAAACAGGCATATTAGCACTAGTAACAGTAATTTGCGAATACGAATGAATAGCAAGAAATAGACTAAATGCGACTAGTAACTGTTTCATGTTATGGTGGTTTTAGAAACGAAAATTAACCATTAATAGCAACCACCTCTGTTATTTGATTCGGGAGCATTTCTTTTAGCATGCTTTCGATGCCAGCTTTCAATGTCATCGTTGACGAAGGACAACCACTACAAGCACCCCTCAGAACAACATTCACCTTACCTTCTTCGAAAGAATGAAAATCAATGGCTCCTCCATCGCTCTCCACCGCTGGACGGATATATTCATCCAAAATATCTGCAATCTTCGCATCTATCCCATCTAAATCTGTTCGTTTCGGAGTTGCTACCGTTTCTTTCTTTTCTTCAACTTGGTCCATTTCCAATGAAGAAACTTTGACAACTACTCCATCATTATTCAAATAATCACCTAAAAAGTCTCTCAATTGGTGAATCACATCCTCCCATTCAATAATATCCGTTTTTGTAATGGCAACAAAATTACTCGTAATGAAAACTTTTAAGATAAAAGGGAAGTTCAACAGCTTCATTGCCATTGGGGAATTCTCTGCATCATCATTTAATCCATATTCATAAATCTGTCCATCAACAACCATATAGCGGTTCGAAACAAACTTCATTGTTGCTGGATTTGGAGTGCTTTCAGCGTAAATATTGTGTGGGGCAATTGTTTTTTCCATGGTTCAAAATTACTCAACAAATCAGAATCTTTATCAAAGAGAATAATACCTAATAATTTATTATTTTGTCGACATTCTTAAATGATGGTTAGCTTTGTTCGTTGAATATTTAACCTTGTAAACATGGCATTGATTAAAACGGTTCGAAGTTTTACTCCGAGATTAGGAAAAAATTGCTTTTTAGCCGAAAATGCAACCCTTATTGGCGACGTAACTACTGGCGATGATTGCAGCATTTGGTATAGTGCTGTTGTCCGTGGAGACGTAAATACCATATCCTTGGGGAACAAGGTAAACATCCAGGATGGAGCAGTCATTCATTGTACCTATAAAAAATCAAAAACAATTATTGGAAACAATGTTTCAGTTGGGCACAACGCAATTGTACATGGATGCGAAGTTAATGACAATGTTCTGATTGGTATGGGCTCAATTGTGATGGATAATGTAATTATTGAAAGCAACGTAATTGTCGCAGCAGGAGCGGTTGTCACTCAAAATAGTCGGTTAGAATCAGGGTTTATTTACGCCGGCACTCCAGCTAAAAAAATCAAAGAATTAAGTGACGATTTAAAGACAGGAGAAATAGAACGAATTGCCGACAATTACTTAACATATTCAAGTTGGTTTAAAGAAGAAAAATGAAAATATACCACAATCCTCGCTGCACGAAAAGCAGACAAACCCTAGCCTTAATTGAGGCGGCTGGAATTAAACCGGAAATCATTAAATACTTAGAAAATATACCCTCTAAAGAAGAACTGCTCGATTTACTCATGAAGCTAAACTTGAAGCCAGCTGATATATTGAGAGAAGGAGAAGTAGCCTACAAAGAAATAATAAAAGGCAAAAGTTTTGGAGACGAGGAGTTAATTCAAATAATGATTGAAAATCCTAAATTAATTGAAAGACCAATTGTGGTAAGAGGGAATAAAGCAGTTTTAGGGAGACCGCCTGAAAATGCAGAGAAATTGTTCTAGTGAGCCGCCTTATCAGCTTTTTTACCTTTCAATATTTCAATAACATACATTGTAATTGCATAAGGTAAAGCAAAAGCAGAAAGAAAGATTAATACCCAAAAAGCCAATCCGAAAATTCCAACAAACAATAAAAAACCCGCTGTATACATAGTTTCTAAATAAAATTCTCTGCAATTTTACGCAAAATTTAGCCGACTAAGAAAAATATAAAACAAAAAACATGGACTATAGAATTGAAAAAGACACCATGGGCGAAGTAAAGGTGCCTGCTGAAAAGTATTGGGGAGCACAAACTGAACGCTCAAGAAACAATTTTAAAATTGGTGGAAGCAAACAGCAAATGCCACTTGAAATAATTTACGGTTTTGCCTATTTGAAAAAAGCAGCTGCGCATACTAATTGTGAATTAGGCATTTTAGCCGCTGAAAAGAGAGATGTTATTTCTGCTGTTTGCGATGAAATTTTAGCAGGAAAACTAGATGACCAATTTCCATTAGTGATATGGCAAACAGGATCAGGAACACAAAGCAACATGAACACCAATGAAGTGATTGCCAATAGAGCACATGTAATTGTCGGTAATCAATTGGGTGAAGGAACTACTGCTATTCATCCTAATGATGATGTAAACAAATCTCAATCTTCCAACGACACATTCCCAACAGGAATGCACATTGCGTGCTATAAAATGGTGGTAGAAACTACCATTCCCGGAGTTGAAAAACTAAGAGATACGTTGAAAACAAAAGCTGAAAAATACATGAATGTTGTAAAAATTGGCCGTACCCATTTAATGGACGCAACTCCATTAACGGTTGGTCAGGAATTTTCAGGCTACGTTTCTCAATTGGATCATGGTTTAAAAGCGTTAAGAAATACGCTCGACCACCTTTCTGAATTGGCTTTAGGCGGAACTGCTGTTGGAACAGGAATTAATACCCCAAAGGGTTATGCTGAGTTGGTAGCAAAGAAAATTGCCGAGTTCACTGAATTACCGTTTGTGACTGCGGAGAATAAATTTGAGGCGCTGGCAGCCCATGACGCCATTGTGGAAACGCATGGAGCGTTGAAACAAATGGCGGTAAGCTTGATGAAAGTTGGAAATGACATTCGGTTATTGGCTTCTGGACCACGATGTGGAATTGGAGAATTAGACATTCCGGCTAACGAACCAGGTTCTTCTATTATGCCGGGAAAAGTAAATCCAACTCAAGCGGAAGCGTTAACAATGGTATGTGCTCAAGTAGTTGGGAACGACATGGCGGTTGCCGCTGGTGGCATGAATGGACACTTTGAATTGAACGTTTTTAAACCGATGATGGCCCAAAATTTATTAGAATCCGCTCGCTTAATTGGAGATGCTTGTGTTTCTTTTAACGATAACTGCGCAGTTGGCATAGAACCAAATGAAGCAAACATCAATCAAAACTTAAATAATTCCTTAATGTTGGTTACTGCTTTAAATACACACATAGGTTACGACAAAGCTTCTAAAATTGCAAAGACAGCTCATGAAAATGGCACCACTTTAAAAGAAGAGTCCATTAACTTAGGCTACTTAACTGCAGAGGAGTTTGATGCTTGGGTTGATCCGAGTAAAATGATTGGGAGTTTGTAGAATACGATTCTAATTAGTTAGAAGAACCCTTCAAGGTTTTGGCAAAAAGGCTGAATTCTTGGAGGGTTTTGTTTTGTGTATTTTTAAAGTTGTAACCGCAGAGCCCATGAAGCCCATTCAACCAACATTAGTATTTATTATTGCTGCTTTCTTTGTCGCATGCAATCAAGCACCAGTTGGGTATTCTAGGTTTGACAACCTAACGATTGAAATCAACGATTTACCCAGTCCCGCGAAATCTAGTATTCGGGGAATATCTGTGGTAGACTCTAACACAGTGTGGCTCACTGGTGCAAACGAAACCATTTTGCGCACAATAGATCAAGGAAAAACGTGGCAGCAACTTAGTATACCCGACCATGACTCTTTAGATTTTCGTTCTGTCCATGCCTTTTCAAAGAGCTCTGCCATTGTTGTAAGTGCCGGTTTCCCTGCGAGAGCATATAAAACCAACGACGGTGGTGTAAGTTGGAGTTTAGTATATGAAAACAAAGACTCTTTAGCCTTTATGAATTCTATTGCCTTTAAAAATGATCTAGAAGGAATCATTATTGGAGATCAAATTAACGACAGACACTTAATTTTAAGAACAGGAAATGCTGGAGTTACTTGGAAAAGAATTGACTCGGTAGATGTTCCGCAACCTTTAAAAATAGAAAATGGATTCGCAGCAAGTGGGTCTTGCATTGCAGTAAGTAAATCGGGAAGATTTTTTATCGGATTAGGTGGCGAACAGGCTCGAATTTTTAGTTCTATTAATGGTTACAAATGGGAAGCTAAAATTACACCATTGGTTCATGGCGCACCTTCGTCTGGTATCTATTCCATACATGCCTGTGGTTTTGGAAAAATTATGGCCGTTGGAGGGGATTATACTCAGGTTGATTCCAGTCACTTTCCCATTATTTCTATGAATGATGGAAAGAGCTGGATAAAAACAAAAGGGAAAACAGGGGGATATCGTTCCATAATTAATTATTCTAAAGAGGGAAAATTTTGGGTTACCGGTGGAACAAATGGCTTAGAAATGAGCTCTAATGATGGTGCTAACTGGACTACCTTTTCATTTCAAAACATCAATACCTTAAGGTTTCTGCCACAAACAACTAAAGCCATTGGAGCTAATAGTAATGGAGAAATATTTTTATTGGATTTTCAATTTAAGAACAGATAGATTTTAGTTAACTTCGCATTTAACTGACGACCTAAATTTTTCTCATATGAGTTTTTTAAAGGAGCTGAAAAGAGATATACCAGCTAGTATAATTGTATTTTTTGTTGCACTTCCTTTGTGCTTAGGAATTGCATTGGCTTCCGGAGCTCCTTTGTTTTCAGGATTAATTGCAGGTATTGTGGGTGGCATAGTAGTGGGCTCCTTAAGCGGATCCGCACTCGGGGTAAGCGGACCTGCTGCGGGTTTAGCTGTAATTGTATTAAGCTCAATTCAAGAACTAGGTACATTTGAAGCATTTTTACTTGCGGTAGTTTTCACCGGAATTTTCCAGTTGATCCTGGGCTTTTTGAAAGCGGGTTTTATTGGTTATTACTTCCCTTCCTCAGTTATTAAAGGAATGCTTTCAGGAATCGGAATCATTATAATTTTAAAGCAAATACCTCATGCCTTTGGATATGATGCGGATTATGAAGGAGACATGGACTTCGTTCAAGCTGATGGAGAAAATACTTTTTCGGAATTACTGAATGTATTCGATAACATTTCTACTCCCGCTTTAACGGTTGCCATAATTTCGTTAATCATTCTACTGCTTTGGGATAATATCCTCTCAAAAAAATCTAAGGCCTTTTCGCTCGTTCCAGGACCTCTGGTAGCGGTGGCGTTTGGAATCGCTTTTGAGCTGCTCACAAATGCCTATTTACCCAATTGGAGTATCTCAAGCGAGCACCTTGTGACTGTGCCAGTAGCGGATAATTTTTCTAGCTTCATAGGTCAATTTAGCATCCCAGACTTTTCTCAAATTGGAAATTACAACCTCTATGTTATTGCATTAACCATGGCGGTAGTTGCAAGTTTAGAAACTTTACTCAGTGTTGAAGCTACGGACAAGTTAGATCCTAAAAAGCGAGTTACTCCAACCAATCGTGAACTAATCGCTCAAGGTGCGGGAAATGTAATTTCCGGAATGATTGGTGGTTTGCCAATAACCCAAGTTATCGTGCGCAGCTCTGCCAACATCCAATCTGGTGGGAAAACAAAACTTTCTGGGATTTTACACGGTATATTGTTATTGGTCAGCATAATTATTATTCCTAAAATATTGAATCAAATTCCTTTAGCCGTATTAGCAAGTATTTTATTAGTGGTAGGTTACAAATTAGCCAACCCTAGCTTGTTTAAAGCCATGTATAACCTCGGTCCAAAGCAGTTCTTCCCGTTTGTCATAACCTTAGTTGGAATCGTTTTTACTGACCTATTGACGGGTATTGCTTTAGGAGTTGGGGTAGCCATTTTCTTCATCGTAAAAAACAATTATAGCAATTCTCATTTTATGCACATTCAAGAAACTGAAGAAGAGTGCCATAAAGTAAAAATGACACTGTCTGAAGAAGTAACCTTCTTAAATAAAGGAGCAATTCTACTAGAATTAAATAATCTCCCAAACGGCACAGAAATCACTATTGATATTCGCAAATCAGTGCGAATTGACTATGATGTGTACGAAATCATTGATAACTTTCGAAAAAACACTGCAATTGATCGGGACATAACGGTAATTGTCAAAAGTAACACAAGCTATGATACCGCTGATTACTAATTAAAAAGTGATTCCCGCTACTCCGAGAACAACTTTTTAATAAGGTTTAATTTGTTTTGAGAAATGCTCTAAACAAACTTGTCCCCTTTTTCAATTTTAATATCTGTTACAAACTGTTTGATTTTCTGCTCATCTTCCTTCTTACAAACCAGTAAAGTATCATTTGATTCAACTACAATATAATCTTTCAACCCTTGGAGTACTACCAATTTGTTTTTAGGAACACTAACAATGCAATCTTCAGAATCATATAACATTACGTTTTTACCAACAATTGCGTTATGATTTTCGTCGTGGTTCAAATGAGTGTAAATAGAACCCCAAGTTCCTAAATCAGACCATCCTATGTCTGCAGATAAAACAAATACATTCTTTGCTTTTTCCATGATTCCATAGTCAATACTAACACTCTTACATTCAGAGTAAATAGAGTCAATAGCTTGAGCCTCTTGCTCTGTTGCAAATGCATCTTTTTGCTCTTTAAAGAGCGCATCCATCTCTGGCAATAACTTCTCAAAAGACTCATTTATTGAAGACAAGCTCCAAATAAACATTCCTGAATTCCAACTAAAATCTCCACTATCTAAAAATTGTTTAGCCAATAAAAGGTCCGGTTTTTCAGTAAACGTCTTTACCTTTTTTAATTCCGAATCTCCACTGTCATCGAATTGGATATACCCGTAGCCCGTGTCAGGCCTTCTTGGTTTAATTCCCAAAGTAACTAATGCATTGTTTGTTGCAGTGTAATTTAATGCAGTCGTCATTACTTCCACAAACTTATCTTCTTTCAATATCAAATGATCGGCGGGTGCTACAATAATATTCGCTTTAGGATTTTTAGTGCCAATCTTATAATTTGCATAGGCAATACAGGGGGCAGTATTTCTCCTACTAGGTTCACACAAAACTTGGTCTTCGGTTACATCTAATTGCTCTAAAACAAGGTCTTTGTATAAATCATTCGTGACAATGTAAATATTCTCTTTTGGAGCCAATTTCAAAAGCCGTTCAAACGTTTGTTGAATCAAAGTTTGTCCGGTTCCCAATATATCAATAAATTGCTTTGGAAAGACAGTTCTACTCATGGGCCAAAATCGGCTTCCGATACCACCTGCCATAATCACGCAATAGTTGTTCTCTTTTTTCATCTCTTTTCTTATATCTGTGCAAATGTACTTAATTCAAGGTCTGTGATTTGAGCTATATGCCTGAAAATAGTCCTAAGAATTCACAAATTTTTCTACCTCAGCATGCCCATTGATTAAGTAGATTCTTCCGCTTTTAAGCTCTGAGCATTCTATTCTGGTTCTTCTTTTACTTCCTCTCTTAAAAACCCGCTCTTGAAATATAAATTCTTCTCCTTCGATTAAGGAATCTAAAAAAACGGCAAGAGAATGAGGGTCATATCGTTTTAATATTTTAAAAAGCTCAGGGTCTGAACAACTAGAGGCTTTTGGTCGCTTTAAGTGTTTTCTAAGTGCTATTGAAACATCTTGAGGAAATTCCGTTTCAGCCATTAGTTGCTTTAGCATGTCGGAATAAATTAACTTCCATTCAGCCCCGTGCGGGTTAACTTTACCTTTAAACTGCTCCCAACAAGCCACGTGAGCAATTTCATGTGTTAAGGTGATTAAAAAATGATATTGATTTAAGTTTCCGTTTACTGAAACGCGATTTGGCTTTCCTTGAAAAGCAGGTCGAAAATCGCCAAACTTAGTCTTTCTCGCTTTTGTTATTCTTAAATGAAAAGGCAAGTTTTCATACCATTGTTGAATCAATGGCATTGCTTCCTGAGGAATGTATTTTAGAAGAACCTTCGACAAGGTTTAAGAAAATATTTGGTAGATCAACAAACTGGAGAAATATGCCAAGGCTCCCATGTATACTAATTGAATAATAGGCCACTTCCACCCCCCGGTTTCTTTCACTACAATAGCCACTGTGGCCATACATTGCAAGGCAAATGCATAAAAAATCAATAAGGAGTAACCCGTTGCTCTGGTATACACTTTCTCTCCTGTATCTGAAAAAGTAGCACGCTGCATTTTTGCTTTTATGCCCTCAGTATTCTCTTCATCTCCAACAGTATATAAGGTAGCCATGGTACCTACAAATACTTCACGTGCTGCAAAAGATGTAATTATGGATATCCCTATTTTCCAATCAAATCCTAAAGGACGAATAGCTGGCTCAATAAATTTCCCAACGTGGCCTGCATAAGAGACCTCTAATTTATCGGTTGCTATTTTCTCATTAACTGCTGTTAAATCGGCATTCGAATCAGCTAGTTCAGTTTTATACTTTGCATCCACATTCGCCATTTCATCACCAGGCCCATAAGAAGAAAGCACCCAGAGCACAATAGAAACCGCGATAATAATTTTACCAGCTTCAAAAAGAAACAACTTTGTTTTATTTAAAATTGTCATGGCTACATTACTCCAACGTGGCGTTCTGTAAATGGGTAGCTCCATAATAAAGTGACTCCGTTCCTCTGATTTTACCACGTACTTCATGACGAATGCAGTAACCATAGCTGCAGCAAAGCCCAACAGGTAAAGTCCCATCATTATAATTCCTTGTAAGTTGAAGCTTAGAAATTGCTTATCAGCAGGAATAACTAAAGCTATTAACAAAGTGTAAACCGGAATTCGTGCAGAGCAACTAATCAATGGTGTTACAAAAATTGTAAGTAATCTTTCCTTTTTATTGGCTATGGTTCGAGCGCTCATTATAGCAGGTACGGCACAAGCAGCACCTCCTAGAAGTGGTATAATTGAACGGCCATTTAGTCCAAATCGTTTCAGCAAGACATCAGTTAAAAAACTAACTCGAGATAAGTAACCCGTATCCTCTAATATTGCTATAAACATGAACAACATAGCAATTTGTGGAATGAATATTATAATACCTCCCAGTCCTGCTAAAACACCATCTACTAGCAGGTCGTTCAAGACTCCTTGAGGTAAAGTTTCAGCAAGCCAATTACCTAAGACTAAAAAGCCTCCTTCAATCCATTCCATTGGATAGGAAGACCAAGAAAAAATAGCCTGAAAAATGAGAAATAAAATAAATAAGAAAATTGAAAAGCCCCATATTGGATGAGTGAATACACTGTCTATCTTTCGGGTGACTGTGGCTGTCCTAGATTCGCCGCTCTTTGTCAATGTATCAGCAATAATGCCCTTTATCTTTTCGAACCGATTAATCGTATTTTCTAAAGCATCTTTGGACTCATGATCTTCAATAAACTTATTTGCTTTTGAATATTGATAATTTCCTATTACCGATTTTAATTCTTTGGTTCCTTTTCCCAATCGAGCATTCATTGGAATGACGGGAATCCCTAATCTCTTTTGTAATTTTTCAATGTCGATATTTTGTTTGTTGCGCTCAACAACATCCATCATATTTAAGACAAGAATTGTTGGCTGTTCGGAATCAATTAGCTGAGTTGCCAGTAAAAGATTTCGTTTTAAATTAGAAGCATCGGCAACTACAACAATTAATTCAGGTAGATCTGTTCTTGCACTGTCGTTTAAGTAATCAAAGGTTACTCTTTCATCTTCAGATCGAGGACTAAGGCTGTAGGTTCCCGGAAGGTCTATTACCTCAGCCTCAACCTTCTCATTAATTCGAACAGAACCTATTTTTTTTTCTACTGTAACCCCGGGAAAGTTTCCAATCCGTTGGTTTAAACCTGTAAGGGAATTGAAAAGCGTGGATTTTCCCGAATTTGGATTCCCAACTAAAACTAATCTAAGTTTATCTTCTACTTTAAATGATTTCTTATCCAAATCTAGTCGCTTAGTATTACTTGCATTTTCTGAGCATCACCCTTGCGCAAGCTGATAAAACTATCTTCTACACTTATGATAATGGGATCTCCAAAGGGGGCTTTTCGCTCAATTAACAATTCTTCTCCTAACACACACCCCATGCTATACAATTGAATAGTTAACTGCGCGTCTAACACCTCTTTTAAGATAACTCTGTCCCCAACCTTATAGTCTGCTAAGCTGCTCTTCATGGCGATTATTTAGATTAAATCTAAATAGCAAAGATAACGTTAAAAACGCTCACCTAACTAAAGAAATAATGCTTTTCCGAATTTTTTGTTGGTGTAATTTGCTCGAGGGAACCAAAAGTAGGACAGTCGCATTTCTTTTTACTTTTAGCTTTCGTTTTTCTTTTTTTATGCGATACTGTACCGTTGGTTTTACAAGCCATAAAACTTGTTAAAATAATTATACAGATTATTAAATGACGAATTCGCATATTCAAAGTTAGACAGAGCTTCTTTGATAAACTAAAAAAGCCTCAACAATGTTGAGGCTTTTTTAACTTGGTTATTATGCACTATTTAATTAGCCACATTTACTGTAACCGCAATCAACACATGTCAAACATCCTTCCTTAAACATTAACCCTTCCTCAGAAGAACATTCAGGACACGCCTTTCCATCAACCTTAGTTCCGTCAGGAATATATCTCTTCAATGCTCTTTGAACTCCATTTTTCCAAGTATTTAAACTCTCGTCACTTAAGTGCAGATTTGCTACCATTTCCACAACAAATGCTATTGGCATACCATGTCTTAAAACACCAGAAATTAGTTTTGCATAGTTCCAATACTCTTGGTTAAATGTTCTTGATAGACCTTCTATCGTTGTTTTGTAACCGTCCTTGTCTTCGTATTGAAAATCATAACGAGCTCGCCCATCTTGAGATTTATTTCTAATCACCCAACCTTTGTCTACATGTCCTAAAATTGAGAATGAGTCTTCCGCTCTACCAGTAAAAATCTCATAAGGTCTTCCATCAATTGTACCTACAATTGCCACCCACTTTTCGTGATTGTTGTTGAATTTAACAATATCGGATTCCAATACTTTTGGTCTTGGTGGCGCTTGAGTTTCCATAAAAGCTCCAGCAGCTGCTTCATCTTTTTTTCCCTTATCGTCATTACTTACTAAAACTCCTGATCTTGAACCGTCACGGTACACTGTAATTCCTTTACAACCACTTTCCCAACCAGTCATGTAAATTTTTGAAACCATTTCTTCAGTAGTTTCTTCTGGAATATTAACTGTTACTGAAATAGAGTGATCTACCCATTTCTGGATTGCACCTTGCATCTTCACCTTATTTACCCAGTTTACATCATTTGCGGTAGCTCCGTAATAAGGTGTTTTTGCTATTATTTTGTCCAATTCTTCTTGGCCGTATGTTGATACTTCATTAGCATCATAACCGTTAGCAGTTAACCAAGTTTTAAAGTGGTGATGGAATACATTGTACTCTTCCCATGAATCACCAACCTCATCTATAAAATCGACTCTAGAGTTTTGATCGTTTGGATTAATTTTCTTTCTTCTTTTGTAAGAAACCATAAATACCGGCTCGATACCTGAAGAAGTTTGTGTCATAATAGAAGTTGTTCCTGTTGGAGCAATCGTTAATAAGGCGATATTTCTTCTGCCATATTTAACCATGTCTTCGTATAAAGCAGGGTCGACTTCTTTAATTCTATTTACCATTGGGTTTTTCTCTTCTCGGATTGAATCGTATATTGGGAAAGAACCTCTATCTTTTGCTAATTCAACTGAAGATCTGTATGCTTCTAGCGCTAATGTCTTGTGAACTTTTACCGAAAAATCCAATGCCTCATCTGTTCCGTATTTCTTACCTAACGCAGCTAACATGTCTCCTTCTGCAGTAATACCTACTCCTGTTCTTCTTCCTTCAGTACACTTTTGCTTAATTTTTCCCCAAAGTGTTAATTCTGTCCTTTTAACATCTAATCCTTCTGGATCATCCTCAATCTTTTTAATGATTGCGTCGATTTTCTCCAGCTCTAAATCTACGATATCATCCATTATTCTTTGAGCGTAAGCAGCATGCTTTTTGAATAGCTGCATATCGAAAGAAGCGTCCGGTGTAAAAGGGTTTTCTACATAGCTGAATAAATTGATCGCCAACAAACGACAAGAATCATATGGACATAATGGAATTTCACCACATGGGTTCGTTGAAACCGTCTTAAATCCTAAGTCGGCATAACAGTCTGCCACAGACTCGTTAATTACCGTGTCCCAGAATAAAATTCCTGGCTCAGCTGATTTCCATGCATTGTGAATAATTTTATCCCACAACTTCGTTGCACTTGTTTCAGATAAATATGTTGGATTTGCACTTTCAATTGGATATTGCTGTGGAAAATTCTTGTTTTCCTTAACAGCTTTCATAAAGTCATCTGTTATTTTTACGGAAACATTAGCTCCTGTGACTTTCGTCCCGTCCATTTTTGCATCAACAAAGTGTTCCGCATCAGGGTGTTTTACAGAAACACTTAACATCAAAGCACCTCTTCTTCCATCCTGAGCAACCTCTCTAGTAGAGTTTGAATATCGCTCCATAAATGGAACAATCCCAGTCGAAGTTAAAGCACTGTTCATTACAGGACTCCCTTTTGGTCTGATGTGAGACAAATCATGTCCAACTCCACCTCTTCTCTTCATTAATTGAACTTGTTCCTCATCTATTTTCATAACACCACCATAAGAGTCAGCCACACCCTTATTACCAATTACGAAACAATTAGACAATGAAGCAACTTGGAAAGGATTTCCAATACCTGTCATTGGACCACCTTGTGGAACAATATATTTAAAGTCTTTCAGTAAATAGTAAACTTCTCTTTCTGATAATGAATTTGAATATTTAGATTCCACTCTAGCAATTTCTGATGCTAACCTTTTATGCATATGATCAGGAGTCCTTTCATATAAATCCCCTGCTGAATCTTTCAATGCATATTTGTTTAACCAAACACTTGCCGCTAAATCATCTCCACTAAAATATTCGGTGGCGCTTTGAATTACGTCGTCGTAAGTATAGGTTGCTCTTTTCGGAGCATTTTGTTGGTTGTCTCCAACATTAGTTGTCGCTTGGTCGGCTGCTACATTAGCGGTTTTTTCTTTCATTTTTAATTAATTAGCGTTTCTTATTCTAGAGAGCGTTAAGTGTCTGTTAACTTTTACTAAAGTAGATGCAAGATTGACTTTTCACAATAATCTCGATTTACTTTTATTAACAAAGCCAACAAAATTTTCACAGTAGATTTTATCGCTTGTTCAAGCCAAATACTACTTTTTTTTTCAACAATTGAACTTTTGGTAAGACATTTTTGTATATAATGCTAATATTAGCTAAATTTCTAACATTTTAATCCAAGTTACCTAAAGTTAAACATAACTATTACCATTATATGCGACCCTTTATTGGGTAAATTTGCTTCTCCTTTTAAAAAGCTTAAATGAATAGAATTGTAGGTATTGAATTGAGCCATCGTTATGCTCCCATAGAAGTTCGGGAACAACTGGCATTAAATTCTGAGCAAACGGAACAGGCTCTGCAAGAATTAAAGAAGATATATCAGGAGGTCTTTATTATTTCTACTTGTAATAGATTATCGCTTTATGCTTTTGGAGATAGCTACCTTCACTTAGAGGAATACCTAGAACGATTTGGAAAATATAGTCAGTACTTAACGGTGCTGCCGGATACCAAAATTGCAGTTCAAAACCTATTCTCTACAGCGGCAGGTTTGGAGTCTCAGGCCATTGGAGAACATCAAATTGTAGGTCAAATTAGAGATGCACTTGACCTTGCTAGAAAAAACAAAACCATTGGGCCCATATTAGATGAATTCATTCGACAAGCTGTTCACGTTGGAAAAAGAACACGGATAGAAACAAACATTGGAAAACACTCCGTATCATTAGCAACAGTTGGTTTTGAGCTAATCAACAAACACAATTTTAATTTAAAAGAATGCAACCTACTTGTTGTGGGAACGGGAAATATGGCCAACCTGGTCAATACCGTTTTAGACCGATCTTCAATCAACAAACTATTTATTGCAAGTCATAATTTAGAAAGAGCCAGTGAAATGGCTACTGAGTGGCAAGGAGAGGCAGTTCATGTAAGCAAACTACCTCAACTGTTAGCTGAAGTTGACATTATTATTGGAGGAACTCAAGGAGAAGTAAATTTATTGGCAGAGAAAGAAATTGAGAACTCTAAATGCACACGAGCTCAATTTGCAGCTTCCCTTGAAAAACCAAAATTGTTAATCGATTTTGGATTGCCTAGAAACTTTAACCCTAATCTCAAAAAACTAGACCATATTCATTTATATGATTTAGACGATATAAAGAAAATGACTTTCGAGGGTTTATTAAAGCGCCACAATGAAATTCCACAGGTAAAAGAAATTATAAAAGACGAGGTTACAAAGTTCACAGAAGCTTATTACCAAAGACGTGCAGCTCCGGTAGTTGAAGCTTTTTGGAATGGTTTGAATGACACAAAAGAAAAAGAACTGAAGTGGTTAATGCCAAAAATGGGCGATGTTACCGAGGAGCAAAGAAAGCTTATCGAAAAGTTTGCACATCGTATGATTCGAAAAATTTCAAAAAAACCCATTGAGCAAGTGCACAAAATGGCACAAAACCTGCACTTCACAGATAATCCGATTAACACCGTAAAAAAAGTATTTAATTTGGATGAAGTAGAATTATTTGTGCCAAAGCGCAGAGTTATTGTTGGGACAAGGGGTAGTAAGCTTGCACTAACGCAAACGACCCACATCATTGAACAACTAAAAAAGTTAGACTTAGAGATAGAATACGTAACAAAGGTAATTCGCACTATTGGAGACGATGGGAATATTGAAGTAATGGGTGCTTTTACTTCAGCGATTCAGCGAGCGCTACTAAATAAAACTATAGACTTAGCCGTGCACAGCTACAAAGACTTACCAATTGAGCAAGTTCCTGGTTTAATGATAGCTGCTATTTCAAAAAGAGAAGACGTTAGAGATGCTTTATTATCAAACTCAGGCAAAACACTGAGAGAATTACCTGGAGGTTCAATTGTTGGAACTGGAAGTTTAAGAAGACAGATTCAAATTCAACAAATTAGACCCGACATTGAAGTTAAGTTTATTCAAGGAAACTTGGATGGCAGAATTAAGAAAATGAAAGATGGAGGGTACGACGCCATTATTTTGGCTGTTGCCGGATTGAAGCGTTTGGGAATGCTCGATCAAATAACTGAGTACTTAACGGAAGAAGAAATGATTCCCGCAGTTTGCCAAGGTGCTTTAGCCTTAGAAATAAGAGAAGGTGACGAAATATCTGCAGATTTAGTGCAAAAAATTGACGACAAAGACGTTCACTTAGCAACAGATGCGGAACGCAGTTTCTTAACGGCTTGCGGTGGAGGCTGTAATTTCCCGCTTGCTGCTTTTGCTCAAGTAAATGGAAACTCTGTTCACATCAACGCCCTTTATGCCTCTGGGGATAGCACTGTGGTAGAGATTGATTCTATTCAAGGACACAAAAACGGTGCAAATCGACTAGCAGAGCAGCTGGCAGTTGATTTAATGCGAAAAGTTCGAGACAGAAGGTTAGCAGCAGAAACAACCTCTAAATAATACGATGAAAGGGAAAAAAGTACTGATTACTCGTTCTGAGGAAGACAACAAAAGTTTTAGAGAACAACTGGAAAGAAAAGGAGCAGAAGTCATTCAATTACCTATGATTCAGTTCCAATTATCGGAAGAATTAACCGTTATTCATCAACAGCTTGAGCAATTAGAAACGATTGATTGGATTGTTTTCACCTCAGCTAAAACAGTAGAATTCTTTTTCCAGATTGCCGATAGTAAAGGAATAAAGTTCTATTACTACCCCAACTTAAAAATTGCTACCGTTGGAGAAAAAACAAAGCTAAAGTTGGAACAGCTTGGTTATCGAACCAACTTCGTTCCCATTCAATACACTGCGGAGGTTCTTGCTGAAAACATGGACGAAAACATTGAAGGAAAAAGAATTTTAATTCCACAATCAAATTTAGCTAGTAACAAATACTTTGAGGTATTTAAACAACGAGGCGCGATTCCTGTGCCTGTTGCCATTTACGAAACCCTTCCTGTTTATTATAGTACTGAAGAGTTGGAAACTGTGATGCATCAAAAAATCGATTATCTTACTTTTACAAGCGGTTCTACTTTTGAAGCATTTTATCAAAACATGCAGCATGCTAAGGTTGAAATAACGGCTGAAAAGATTATTTGTATCGGACCGAGTACTGCAAAAGTTGCAGAACAGAATGGAAATGCTGTTTCAGCAATTGCAGCGCCGCACACCACAGAAGGTATGATTAAAGCCATTGAAAACTTAGAAGATTATGTTTAGACCTAGAAGACTTAGAAAAAATGAAATGATTCGCTCCATGGTGAGGGAAAATCACTTGAGTGTGAAAGATTTTATATATCCTCTTTTTGTGGAAGAAGGAGAAAACGTAAGAAAAGAAATCGCAACAATGCCCGGCGTTTTTCGATATTCTTTGGATCAATTAGATGCCGAATTAAAAGAAATTGTTGAATTGGAAATCCCTTCCATTATGCTTTTTGGAATACCAAAACGTAAAGATGAAATAGGCAGTGAATCTTGGAACGATGAAGCAGTGGTTCAAACGGCTATTCGTTACATCAAACAAAATTACCCTCAACTTTATGTTATCGCCGATGTGTGTTTTTGCGAATACACCAGCCACGGGCATTGTGGCATTTTAGTACCCTCTGTTGGCGCAAAAGACGGAATGGATGTAGATAATGACCAAACGTTGAATAACCTCAAAAAACAAAGCTTATCCATGGCGAGAGCTGGGGCTGACTTATTAGCTCCTTCAGGGATGATGGATGGTATGATTGCAACCATGAGAGATGCTTTAGATCTAAAAAATTTCTCAGACATCCCAATTATGTCGTACGCCGTTAAATATGCCTCAGCATTTTACGGGCCTTTTAGAGATGCAGCAGATTCTGCACCAAGCTTAGGCGACAGAAAAACCTACCAAATGGACCCTGCAAACAGAATAGAAGCTCTAAAAGAAGCGGCACTAGATGTAGCAGAAGGTGCTGATATTTTAATGGTAAAGCCAGCTCTGTCCTACTTAGATATAATAAGAGAATTAAAAGACACTCACGATTTACCTTTAGCTGCATACAATGTAAGTGGAGAGTATGCCATGCTAAAGGCAGCTGCTCAAAACGGTTGGATTGATGGCGAAAAAGTGATGATGGAAAAGCTAATTTCAATGAAACGAGCTGGTGCAGACATTATATTGACCTATCATGCAAAGGAAGCCGCAAGATTATTGTAAGAAAAAAGTCCAAAAGCTGAATTTTCAACTTTTGAACTTTAAAAATTTGGTTGCGAATAAGATTACATCTTAATTACCTTTTTCATTCTCCACGTTTCATCTTGCATTTGTGCTCGAACCATTATAATGCGACAAACCTGCTGAAGTCACTATCTAAATAGTTGAATCGTTTTGAATAAGAACATCTGTAACATTATCATCTACCAGTCCATCAGCAAAAGTTAAATTTTGAAAATTATTAGTGGCTGTAATCTGTGAAATAAGGTTGGCAGAAGCACATAGAAAAATGCCAAGTAGAACAAGTGGTATCGTTTTTTCATTCTATTAGATTTATGTTTCAAACGTAAGTAACCTACTACCCTTATATCGTTGCCTGCAGAGTCAAAATTTACTTCTCTTCAAGAATTCTTTTCAACCGATCAGGGTAATCGGTAATGATTCCATCAACTCCCATTTCAACAAACAGGCGCAAATCATAATCGTCGTTTACAGTCCACACATTGATTTTCTTACCCATTTTATGAACCTTTTTAACAACCAAAGGAGTAACGTTTTTAAAATTCACATTCACTTCCTGTGCAAAATCATAATGCCTCAATGCTTTATAGGTAAATTGACTACCGCCGATAAATGGTGCTACAGGAATTACAATTTCAAAGAGCTTTTGCACGGAACTATTAAGCCCAGGTAAGGCTCTAAAATTTTTCAAAACCTTGTCGTTAAACGACTGAACAATACACCAATCCTGCGCATTGTAATCATTAATCAAATCAATTACATTCCTCTCTATTCCGTGGTGGTATGGGCTTCCGTCTTTTAATTCTAATAACAGTGTAGTCCTGCCATTTACCAACTCTAATACTTGACGAAATGTTGGAACCCTTTCTCTACTAAAGTCATAATGAAACCAAGAACCAGCAGAATACCGCTGTATTTTTGTAAGGGACATTTTACGTGCACTCCCCCAACCATTTGTAGTTCTTCTTAGTGTTTTATCGTGTAAGACAATAACTGCTCCATCTAGAGTTTGACGTAAATCCATTTCAATTCGGTCTGCTCCTATCTCAATCGCTTTTTCAAAAGCAATTAAAGTATTCTCAGGCACTAAGCCGGAAGCTCCTCTATGAGCGATAATGAGTGGTCTCTTTTTCACAGTCGGTAAATATATATTTTATTCTCTTGCCATAGGAAAAGCGGTAAAAATTCAATGTTTATAATTCAACTCCTATTATCCAATTATCACTGAATATTAGCTATAAATTTGTCTTAAATAGCAAGAAAAAATGAAACGAATTCTTTTTATAATAAGTCTCCTTTCCTTTCCTCTTATACTTGATGCCCAAGAGTTCACCACTTATACTTGGGAAAATGGCAAAACAAAAGCCGAAGGTCCACTAGTACAAGGCGGAATTGAAGATGGTGAATGGAAATATTACAACCAAGCAAGCATCTTAATTCAAAAAGTAAACTACAACTTTGGTACTATCGATGGAGATTACGAGCACTATTTTGAGAATGGTAAACTAAGTGAGAAAGGTAGTTTTAAAAATGCAAGAAGAGACGGCACTTTTCAAACCTATTTTGAAAATGGAAAATGCTCTCTAATAGGTTATTATACTAATGGCTACAAAGATAGCTTATGGACCAGCCACTACGAAAATGAGAACAAAGAATGGGAAGGCACCTATAAAACTGACGTCAGAATTAATGACTGGAACTATTGGTACTCAAGTGGGCAAATGAAAAAAACGGTAAATTATAATGAGGGTGAGAGAACACTCAATTTCTTTGATGCTGCAGGAAAAAATCTAGTTAAAGAAGGCGAAGGGAATTGGACAGAATACTTTGACAACAAAAAAGTAAAAGCAACAGGAGTCTATACCGGAGGAAGAAAACATAGCACTTGGAAGGAGTTCTACGAAAATGGCAAGTTGAAATCAGAGACTAACTACACCAAAGGAGACGAAGACAAGACTTGGAAATACTACCAAAACAATGAAAAATTAAGCCAAGTTAGAAATTACAAACTGGGTCAAAAGCACGGGGTTTGGGAAGATTATTATGAAAATGGAACTAAAAAAGCTGAAAAGACTTATTCGGATGGAAAACTCACAGGGAGATATATTGCATGGTTCTCCGACGGTTTGATCGCTGAAAAGAGCGAATTTATAAATGGCAAGAAAACTGGAGAATGGAAATGGTATCATGAAAATGGATTAGTTGACATGACAGGTGAATTTAAAGAGGATATTCAGGATGGCAAGTGGGAATATTATTATGCTAATAAAAACCAAATATTATCGACTGGAAATTTTGAAAGTGGGAAGCGTAATGGAGAGTGGCTATATTATTACGAAACAGGTGAAAAATGGAAAAATGGGAGGTTCTTAAAAGACAAAAAAGATGGATTGTGGAACATCTTTCATGAAAATGGAACACTTATTATAACCGGAAAGTACAACAATGGCCTGGAAGAAGGAAAATGGAACACTTACTTTTCTGACAAAAATGCCCAGGATGATGGATTTTATATTAACGGAGAAATGTCTGGATCTTGGAAAGGGTGGTTTCCCAATGGCAATCAACGTTACATAGGAGCTTATTTGGCGAACAAGAAAGACGGAACTTGGACTTACTGGAATGACAACGGAACGAAAGAACTCGAAGAGTCTTATCAAAATGGATTGCTACATGGCATGAGAAAGAGCTGGCATGGAAATGGCAATTTGAGAGATGAAGGCAACTATACCAAAGGAAAGCAAGACGGCACCTGGGCTTATTATCATGATAATGGTCAGAAAATGATGGAAACAAACTATGACAAAGGGAGAATTAATGGCAAAGTGACCAGTTACTATGAAATTGGAACAATGGAAAGTGAAAAATATTACGTCAACGGAATTCCTCATGGAAACTTCACGTTTTACAAAAAGCAAGCAGGTAAAATAAAGCAGGTTTTAAAATACAAAAAGGGTCTAAGGATTAGCAATGCAGATGAAAATTAACTAAAAGGATGAAAAAAACCTAGAAGGCGTCCTTTTGTTTCTTCTACTATGTCAATTGGGAACGAGCCAAAGAGGAGAAAATACAGGTTTTGAAGAAGCTAAATCATTAAACTCTATCTGATTTTAGATTTCAATTTGGCTTTAAAATAGGACCCACTATTCCTATTGAAGAATTTGCGGAAATTGACTTTAATAACGAAAAAGCAGGACTAGCAAAAACAGGCATTTAAGTAAATGCCAACTTACAATATCTATTTACTAAAAGCTTCTACCTGATGGTTGAAGGAAGTTATTCTTCTAACGCTATAGATGAAGATGAATTACTAATACCAGTTAGAAATGTAGTTCCTGACTTTGTTAGAGTGTCAGTAACCAGCAAAATTGGAATAGTAAAACTGTAAATGCTGCGTTAGGAACAAGAACAGCGATTGATTCGAAGACCTATTTTCTGACAAAATTTGGCTTAGGAATTCAAAACATGTCAACTCCTAGTTATACTGTAACATTGACAGATGTAAGAACAACTGAATTAGTCAGCCAAAGCAGTTCAACCTGAAACTCCCTGCATTTTATTGTAGGCGCCTCCATTGAAGCAGAAATTAACCAGACTACCTTTTTCAACATTGGTGTAGATTACCTCAGTGCCGCGCATGAGTTCAGTAATATAGCAGTAAACTATTCTCTCAACGGAGTTTCAAGCCCTACCGAATTTTTCGAATTCGATCAAAATGTTGAAATGGTTGGAATAACTATTGGTTTCAGCTTTAAGATTTAACCGCGAACTAAGAATAATTACATAAAATTCAATAAATAATTATATAAAATTCATTACTTTTGCAGAGAATTTAGTTGGAATTGAAAAAGAGGGGACGAATGTCCCCTCTTTTTGTAAAACAATTGTTGAAGATGATTACAAAAGCTGAAATTGTAAAATTAGTTGAAGAAAAGATTGAAGGAACCGAGTATTACATCGTAGATATTTCGGTAAGCTCTTCTAACCAAATTCGCGTTGAAATTGATGGAGATAAAGGAGTTAAGATTAATGATTGCGTGCAAATTAGCCGACACATAGAAGGCAATTACGACCGAGAGGAAGTTGATTTTGAGCTGACAGTGAGCTCTGCGGGAATGGATCAGCCATTTAAGATTTTGCGCCAGTATCAACGATATGTTGATAGAGAAGTAGAAATGAAAACTACTCAAGGCGATAAAATTAAAGGCATACTAGTATCTGCAGATGACAAGGCCGTTGTGCTTGAGGTTACTCGCAAAGAGAAAATTGAAGGTAAAAAGAAAAAGCAAATAGTAATAGAAAATAAAACCGTTCCCATGGAGCAAGTAAAAGAAACTAAAGTGGTAATATCTTTCAAATAAGAACTATGGATAAGATAAATTTAAGCGAATCGTTTTCTGAATTTAAAGAATTCAAAGACATTGACCGACCAACTATGATGAACATTCTGGAAAGTGTTTTCAGAAATATGATCATCAAAAAATATGGTTCAGACGAAAATTTTGACATCATCCTGAACATTGATAAGGGAGATTTAGAAGTTTGGAGAAACAGAGAAATTGTTGAAAACGGGCAAGTTGAAGACGAAAACAGTCAAATTGAACTTTCTGAAGCAATTAAAATTGAGCCTGACTTTGAAGTTGGAGAAGAAGCTTCTGAAGAAGTTAAATTAAATGACTTTGGAAGAAGAGCAGTATTGGCATTGCGTCAGAACCTTATTTCTAAAGTTTTAGAATTAGAAAAAGACAATATTTTCAAGAAATATGAAGATAGAGTTGGAGACATCATTACAGGAGAGGTTTACCAAGTTTGGAAAAGAGAATTGTTGATTTTAGATGATGAAAGCAACGAATTAATTTTACCAAAAACGGAACAAATTCCAAATGACTATTTCAAAAAAGGTGACAACATAAGGGCAGTTGTAAAGCAAGTTGAAATGCGCAACAACAAACCGTTGATTACACTTTCCAGAACATCACCGGTGTTTTTGGAAAGATTATTCGAAATGGAAGTTCCTGAAATTTTTGATGGACTAATTACCATTAAGAATATTGTACGTGAGCCAGGAGAAAGAGCTAAAGTATCAGTTGAGTCATACGACGATAGAATCGATCCTGTTGGAGCTTGTGTTGGAATGAAAGGTTCTAGAATTCATGGAATTGTTCGTGAATTGAAAAATGAGAACATTGATGTAATTAATTTTACTTCAAACAACCAACTTTATATAACGAGAGCGCTTAGTCCTGCAAAAGTTACTTCTATTAAATTGGATGACGAAAATGGAAAAGCTGAAGTATACCTTTCTCCGGACCAAGTTTCCCTAGCCATTGGTAGAGGTGGGCATAACATTAAATTAGCCGGGAAGTTAACTGGTTACGAAATTGATGTTTATCGTGATAACGCGGAGAATGAGCCAGATGATGACGTTTTGTTAGATGAATTTGCTGACGAAATTGAAGCTTGGATCATTGATGAATTAAAAGCAATTGGTTGCGACACTGCTAAAAATGTTTTAGAATTGTCGGAAGAAGAACTATTCAAAAGAACTGACTTAGAGGAAGAGACGATTAAGGAAGTTCGTAATATATTTAAGTCTGAGTTTGAATAAGCTCAAGAATAACAAGTAAACTAGAGTAAAAATTATATGGCCGTACAAAGACTGAGTAAAGTTGCCAGAGAGCTCAACGTTGGTATTAGCACTCTTGTTGAATTCCTTGAAACAAAGGGAGTAACAATTGACGCTAAACCAAATACTAAGTTGGATGCTAAGGTGTATGACATAGTTAGCCAAGAATTTGCCTCCGATAAGGGTGCAAAGGAAGAGTCTAAAAATGTCAGCATGCCATCCAATGACAGAGAAAGTGTTTCTATTGAAAGCAGTAAAGCTGATGTAGAAGGAACTCCTGCAGCAGAAAATGATGAGGAAAGTATTCTGATCAAGAATATTCCCGCCGATGAGGTTACTGAAGCACCACCTGCGGAGGGAAAAAAGGAATCAAACAAAATTGAGATTCTTCCTGCGGACAATACAGATGATGGGAAAGTTAAAGTTTTAGGTAAAATTGATTTGTCGTCAATGAACCTAAAAACTCGCCCAGACAAAAAGTCGAAAAAAGAACAAGAGGCAGAAGCAAAAGCAGAGAAGGCCGCAAAAGCAGCACAAGAAAAGGAGAAAAAAGAAGCTGATAAGATAGCGAGTAAAGAGGCTGCTGTAAAGAAAAAGGAAGAAGAAGAAGTTGACGCAAAGCAAACAGCTGAAGAAACAGAGAAAAAGAGACTTGAAGCAATAGAAGCAGCAAAGCCTCAAGAAATTAAAACAGACACAGGGAAATTAGAAGGAATCAAGGTTCTTGGAAAAATTGAACTACCTGTTGAGAAGAAACCAGTGGCTTCTTCTTCTCAGAATAAAGAAACTCAGAAGCCAAAACGCAAAAGAAAAAGAATTGCCCCAGCTGGTGGTGGCGGTGTCGGAAGACCTGTCAAAGGCGGCGGCGGTGGAACTGGTGGAAGCAACCGCAGAGGTGCGCCAGGTCAGAAGAAAGCTCCAGACGTTGAGTTAACGGATAAGCAAATTCAAGAACAGATTAAAGAAACCCTAGCAAGATTAACTGGTGGTGGTGGAAAATCGAAAGGTTCTAAATACAGAAGACAAAAAAGAGACGCTGCGGCAGATGTCGCTCAGCAAGAAGCAGAAGAGGCAGAATTGCAAAAAAGCATTCTTAAGGTAACAGAATTTGTTACTGCCAATGAATTAGCGTCTATGATGGACGTTCACGTGAATGAAGTTATATCGGCGTGTATGTCATTGGGACTTTTCGTATCGATTAACCAACGATTAGATGCTGAAACATTAACGATCGTTGCCGAAGAATTTGGCTTCGAATTAGAATTTATTAAAGCTGACTCTCAAGAAGATGTAGAAGAGATTGAGGATAGCACAGAAGATTTAGTTGAGCGTTATCCAATCGTTACCGTAATGGGTCACGTTGACCATGGTAAGACATCATTATTGGATTACATTCGAGAAGCAAATGTTATTGCCGGTGAAGCCGGAGGAATTACACAGCACATTGGAGCCTACAACGTGGGTCTTAAAAATGGTAAAAGAATTACCTTTTTAGATACACCTGGTCACGAAGCATTTACTGCAATGAGAGCAAGGGGTGCGCAAGTAACTGATATTGTTATTGTTGTTATTGCAGCTGATGATAACGTAATGCCACAAACAAAGGAAGCAATTAACCATGCTCAAGCAGCTGGTGTGCCAATCATTTTTGCATTCAACAAAGTAGATCGCGACGCAGCTAATACAGACAATTTGAGAAATGAACTCTCTCAAATGGATATATTGCTTGAAGAGTGGGGAGGAAAATTCCAATCACAAGAAGTTTCAGCTAAAACAGGACAAGGTATTGAAGAGTTGCTTGAAAAAGTATTACTTGAAGCTGAGGTTTTAGAGTTAAAAGCAAATCCAGACAAAAATGCTAAAGGTGCTGTTATCGAATCTGAATTAGACAAAGGTAGAGGTTATGTTTCTACACTATTAGTTCAAAGCGGCACCATGAAAGTAGGAGATGTTATTTTAGCAGGTCCTCATTCAGGTAAGGTAAAAGCAATGTTCAACGAACGCGGACAAGAGGTTAAGATTGCAGGACCATCTATTCCTGTTTCTGTTCTTGGATTGAGTGGTGCTCCTAGTGCAGGTGATACGTTCAACATAATGAGTGACGAAAGAGAAGCAAGAATCATTGCAACTAAACGTCTTCAATTGCAGAGAGAGCAAGGAACAAGAGTTAAGAAACATATTACATTAGATGAAATTGGAAGAAGAATTGCCATCGGTGATTTCCAAGAATTGAACGTTATTGTAAAAGGTGATGTTGATGGTTCTATTGAAGCACTGTCCGATTCATTGTTAAAACTTTCTACGGAACAAATTCAAGTGAACATCATTCACAAGTCTGTCGGTGCAATTTCAGAGTCTGACATTATGTTAGCAGCTGCTTCTGACGCTATTGTTATTGGTTTCCAAGTTAGACCTTCAGTTAGTGCAAGAAAGATTGCTGAAGTTGAAGAAATAGATATTAGATTATACTCTATTATTTACGATGCAATTGAAGAGTTGAAATCGGCGATGGAAGGAATGTTAAAGGCTAAAATTGAAGAGCAGGTAACTGCAACTGTTGAGATTAGAGAAACGTTCAAAATATCTAAAGTAGGAACCATTGCAGGTTGTATGGTAACCGACGGTAAGGTTAATCGAAACAATAAAATTCGAGTTATTCGAGATGGAATTGTGGTTTTCACAGGAATGCTGGGAACGTTAAAACGATTCAAAGACGATGTAAAAGAAGTTGCTAAAGGTTATGAATGCGGATTGAACATTGATAAGTTTAACGACATTAAAGAAGGTGACATCATTGAAGCTTATGAAGAAGTGGAAGTAAAACAAACCCTCTAATAGCGTTTTAAATAAAACAAAAAGGGCTTCAACGATTGTTGAAGCCCTTTTTTTATGGGTTTTTATATCTCTATATACCAAACGCTATAAGTTGTAATGAACGATAGGAGTTTTTACAAATAAACTGCCGCTAAAATAACAGCGCTAACTACCATGTAAATTAAAGTCAACGGCCAACCAATTTTCATAAAATCTTTAAAGTTGTACCCTCCAGAGCCGTACACCATTAAGTTGGTTTGGTAGCCAATTGGTGTAATAAAGTTAGCAGCAGCCCCGAAAGAAACGATCAAGATAAATGGAATGGGATTTACACCCAATTGCATGGCGATTGAAACTGATATGGGAAACAGGATAGCAACTGCAGCTTTATTGGTAATGTATGCCGCAAGAATATTGGTGATAATAAAAATGAGCATTAAAAATAAAGTTGGACTCAAGTAGTTCTGCAACAACAAGAAGCCTCCGGCCAAATAAATGGATGCTCCTGAATTAATCATTGCCTTTCCGAAAGCTAATCCGAATGCAATCAAAATAATTAAATCAAAGTCGAGCCCCTTCCGGATCTCATTCAAGGGCATTATTTTAAGTAAAATTCCTAAAAGCAATACGCACGCCAAGCAAAGCAACAATGATACTGAACTACTAACAGAAAGTATAACTGAAAAAACCAAGGCAGAAAAGACCAATGATACTTTTTTGACATTAATATCATCCGGCTCTTCAGTGTGACTCAAAATGTAAAAAGATCTGTTGTTCTTGGCCCTAGAAATAAAGTTACTGCCACTAAAGACCAATAAAACATCACCAGCTTTTAACTCCATGTCGCCAATCTTACCAGACAACCTTTCTCCATTTCTATGTATGGCAACAATTGCAGCATCAAATCGAGCTCTGAAATCCGATTCCTTTACTTTCTTCCCTATTAAGAATGAATTAAACGAAACCACAACTTCATTAGTGCTCGACTTCTCTCCTAACAAACGATCCACAATTTTTGGAAGTGTTAAACCTAAACTACCTTCTTTTATTTCTTCTAACGCCTTAGTTTCTCCGGCAAAAAACAAAGCATCGTCTTTTCGTAAAACAAAGTCGGGAGCTACAGGACTAAAGCTTAAGTTGTTTCTCACCACCTCTACTAAATAAAGACCTTTAAGCGCTCTAAAACCAGAAGATTCAACCGTTTGATTAATGAGCTTAGAATTGGCTTTAATTTGCGTTTCAACAAAAAACTCTCGGTTCCCTTTGTTCCCGACCACTTTATTAGAACGGGTGTCGGGCAGTAATTTATTCCCAAATGCTAGCAAGTATATAATTCCAATTACCATCATGGGTAATCCAACAGTTGCAAAATCAAAAATAGAAAGTGATTCGAAACCAGCGTCAATCGCTAAACCGTTTACAATTAAATTTGTACTCGTTCCAACTAAGGTTACACAACCTCCTAAAATGGCTGCGTAAGACAATGGAATGAGTAGTTTAGAGGGTGCCACTTTATTTTTAATTGCCCAATTATTAGTGTATGGCGTCATCATAGCCACTAAAGGAGTATTATTAAAAAAGGCAGAAAAAGAAGCGACTACCGTCATCATTCCTAATTTAAAGGAATTTATACTCTCACTTCTGCCAAAAAGCCGATGAAATAGAAAATTCACAACGGAGGATTTTTTGAAAATATCACTAATGATTAATAGTAATACAATAACAGCTAGCTGCTCATTGGCAAAGCCATTTAACGCCTCAGAGGGGGTTAAAATTCCACCAAATATGAAAACTAAAATTGCTATGAAAAAAGAAACAGTCGGTTTAAACCACTCCAAATAGAGGGCGGATAACAAAAATACAATGGTTGCTATGAGCAGTATTACCGGAGTAGTTAACATTTAATATCCTGCGGTTGCGCCACCAATTTGCTCCACCGGGTGCCAAGTAGTCTTTGTTTCTAAAAAGTCTTGTATGGAATATGGGTTTTCTACCTCATCAGAATTTACTTTTTCTGAGGACCAAGAGCGGACTCTTTTTAAATTTTCAGTTGCTAGCTCTTCTAGCTGAATCGCATCTTTTGTTGAAAAACCCAACAGCAATAAAGCATTAACATCCATGTGCGAAGCCATGTGGCTCTCCAACTCTTCTTTTTTACCTGTTAAAATATTAACTACTCCTGCTGGAACATCTGAATGTTGCAGCACCTCAGCAAAACTAACTGCCGATAATGGAGCGTTTTCATTTGCTAAAATAACTATGGTATTTCCTCCACAAATGGTTGAGGCAATGGCAGAAATCAGGCCTTTAAAATTGACTCCTTCTCCACAGATAGCAGTTACCACTCCAGTAGCTTCTGCCATTGAAAAATTAAAGTGGCTGCTTGCTACGGGGTTTACGCTGCTATACAATTGCTGAAACTTATCACTCCAACCTGCAAAATAAATAAATCGATCAATCGAAGACTCTACAATCGCTTTTGCTTTAGTAACATTCAATGCCTCCTCCTTCATAACCAACTCAACAAACTCAGATTTTCTGCTTTCTATATTTTCAGCAATTCTATATAAGATTTGACTGTTATTGTAAGCAGACCTACCTGCCCATGCTTCTTGAGCTTTTCGAGCGGCCACTACAGCGTTTCTTATGTCTTTTCTTGAAGACAAACAAATGTTCCCTAGGCTTTCTCCTTTTGGATTTTTAGGGACATAATAACGACCCGATTCAGTTCTAGGAAATTTCCCGTTGATGTATATTTTGTATGTTTTCAATACTTCAATTCTTTCTGCCATGAATGCTATTATTTACCATAACAAATATAACGTTAATTGATAATTTCTAAGGAAAGATTGACAACTGAAAATTTGATTGTGCTAAGAAATCTGAAAATAAAACGGTAAACACCATCCCAGCCAAAGGAAAAAGAGAATGATTAGATGTAAGAGGAGGTCAATAAGCCATCATCTTACATCAAAATTTCAGCAATTTTAAGGTCTTCGATTGTTGTAATTTTGATGTTAGAATAGTTACCCTTTACTAAGCTAACTTTTTTCCCATCAGCTTCTACTACCGAAGCATCGTCTGTGAAGCTTGAGTTGAATACCTGTTGGTAGGCTTGTTTAAGCACATTAACATCAAAACATTGAGGTGTTTGCACAATTTTGAAGTTAGACCTATTAACCGCTACAGACTGGTCTGAATCAACTTTTCGAATGCTATCCTTTAAATCCACCACAGGAATAGCAGCACCGGTGCTTTTTGCTTTGTTAAAGGTAGTCTGTATCGCTTCTATCGATACAAAAGGTCGAACTGCATCATGCACCCCAACAACCCCCTCAGATTCAATTAAACGCAGACCAGCTTTGACAGATTCAAATCGCGTATCACCTCCACTTGTTGTTTTTATATTCTCAAATGCAGTGCCATGGGAAATTTCTTGCCATCGAGGTATTTCAGGTTTTGGCAAAACCAAAAGAAGCTCTGCCGATGGCAAAGCTTCTTCGAATTTTCCTAATGTATGTAAGATAATAGCCTTGCCTTTAATTTCAAGAAACTGTTTTGGAACGGTTGCTCCCATTCGTAAACCTTTTCCTCCGGCAAGTATAATTACGTACTGATTCAAATTTAGATGATTAACATGGCATCGCCATAACTTGAAAATCTATATTTCTCTTTAATAGCAGTTTCGTAAGCTTTCATAATCAAATCATAACCTCCAAAGGCTGCTGTCATCATCAATAATGTAGATTCAGGACTATGAAAGTTGGTCACCATCATGTCTGCAATGCTAAATTTATATTTAGGAAAGATAAACTTGTTTGTCCAACCTTTATAAGGTTTCAAGTCTCCATTGGTAGAAACCGACGTTTCTAAACAACGCATGCTTGTTGTACCTACAGCTAAAATCTTCTTTTTGTTCTTTTTTGCAGAATTCACCATGTCGCAGGTAGACTGCAAAATCTCAATTTCTTCAGAGTCCATTTTATGCTTTGTCAAATCTTCTACTTCAACACTTCTAAATGTTCCTAAACCAACGTGCAACGTAACCGGAGCGAATTCAACTCCCAAAATTTCGCACTTCTTCATCAAATGTTTGCTAAAATGAAGTCCTGCTGTTGGCGCTGCAACTGCTCCTTCATTCTTAGCATAAACAGTCTGATAACGCTCTTCATCTTCTGGTTCAACTGGTCGGTCAATGTATTTTGGAATTGGAGTTTCTCCCAATCTTTCAATAATTGCCTTAAATTCATCGTGTGTTCCATCAAACAAGAATCTTAAAGTTCTTCCTCTAGAGGTTGTGTTATCAATTACTTCAGCAACTAAATCATCGTCTCCAAAAAATAACTTGTTCCCAATTCTTATTTTTCTTGCAGGGTCAACTAAAACATCCCAAAGCAGATTTTCTCCGTTCAATTCTCGCAATAGAAATACTTCAATTTTCGCTCCAGTTTTTTCTTTATTCCCATACATTCTAGCTGGAAAAACCTTGGTATCATTCATTACCATTACGTCCGCTTCGTTCAAATAATCCATGATGTCTTTGAACTCTCTGTGCTCGATTGTACCTTCTTTTCTATTCACAACCATCATGCGAGATTCGTCTCGATTTTGAGCAGGTCGTTGTGCAATTAAGTCTTCAGGTAAATCAAATTTGAACTTTGATAATTTCATTATATTTGAGTGATTAGATTCGTTCCGAAAAAATGAAATGCGAAGTTACGAAAAATGGGCTAAACTAGCGAATGCTCTTCAACGTAGGAACAAGCAGCATCAATTGTCATTGCTGTAATAACATCAAAGTCCCCAATTTTTGTTCGACGAAGGGCTTTTAAGTATCCTCCAACGCCAATCGCTTTTCCGAAATCATGGGCGATAGATCGAATGTAAGTTCCTTTTGAACAGATAATTCTAAAGTGTAATTCTACCCCTTCAACCTTTTCAATTTCAAACGAATAAATTGCCACTCGTTTCGTTTTCATCTCAGGATTTTTTCCGGCCCTTGCCAAATCGTAAGCTCTTTTTCCATCGATTTTTTTTGCTGAAAAAATAGGCGGTAATTGATCCGACTCCCCTTCCATATTTTTCGCAACGTGATGCAATTGTGTCTCGGTTAAATGACTTGTGTCTTGAAAGTTTTCGGGCTCGGTTTCCAAATCGTAAGACGATGTTGTCGCGCCAAACTGAATAATTCCCGTATATTCTTTCTTTAGCCCTTGAATAGATTCAATCGTTTTTGTTTTCTTGCCAGTGCAAACAATCAATAAGCCGGACGCAAGCGGATCCAATGTTCCTGCATGACCAACTTTAATTTTCTTTAGGCCGGTTGATCTCTGCAAGGCATATTTTAGCTTATTCACTGCGTCAAATGACGTCCAGGTGAGCGGCTTATCAATCAGGAGAACTTCTCCTTCAATAAAATTTGGCATTAAAAGTCATTGTGTTAATCTTTCGATTTCTTCATTATAGCATACATTCCTATTCCAAATCCTAGTAGGACAATAATTGGAGCAACAGTTATGCGAGTAAGAGAAAACAACTCTTCCCCATTAAATACAGTTGGGTCATCAGAGCCTCCGCCAACCATTAATAAGTAACCAATTATGACTAAAACAACTGCCGCAATAAACAATTTGTAATTCTCTTTGCCAAAGGCTAACTCGTTTTTTGTTGATTCACTCATAATTTTAATATAAATCTCCGCTTTGCATTCTTAAAAATTTACGCACTGCAAGAGAGGTTGACACCCCCGAAATTAAGATTCCTAATATAACTACCACGCCAAACAAAATTCCGTAAAAGTTAAAGTTTTGTAATTCCAGAAATTCCGGCAAGTTACTCTTGATGCTATACATTGCACCTGACAGTAAAATGATGGCAATTAAAGCGCTTAAGAAACCATTAAGGACTCCACGAGCAACAAAGGGTCTTCTAATAAATCCTCCGGTAGCTCCCACCAATTGCATAGTTTTAATTAAGAAGCGTTTAGAGTAAATAGCCAATCGAATGGTATTATTTATCAGTGCAATCACAACAATTAAAAGTAACAAACTGACCCCTAGTAAAATAAGCCCTATTTTTCGAACATTTTTATTAACGGCAGCTATCAAGTCCATTTGGTAATCTACCATTTTTACAGCAGGCAAACGTTTCAGCTCCTTTTCAATCAATGATGCACTTCCTTCTTCTGCAAACTTTGCGTTTAAGTACAAATCTATACTACCGGAAAGTGGATTAAAATCTAAAAATTCGACAAAGTCCTCGCCCAATTCCTTTTTCATAATCTCAGCAGCTTGTTCTTTATCGATATATTCAATTCTGTTTGTATATTCTTTTGCCTCTAGCACTTGCTTCAGGCGTGAAATATCTGTTTCCGTTAGGTTTTCTTTTAGGTACAATGAAAATCCTATGTTTTCTTTAACATGATCAGAAATCTGTTTAGCATTCAATAAAATAATACCTAACATACCCAACATAAACAAAACCAACGAGATGCTTATAATGGTAGAAACGTATGAGGTTCTAACCTTGATTGCTGATTTCTGACTTTCCTGTTTTGCCATAGCTTTTACAATTGTGCTAAATTAGAATTTAGCCGCATCATACACAAGTATGATTTATTTCAGAACACCCATTTTAACGGCAATCTTTTTTCCGAACTCACGAATCTCCTCTGCAATGGCTTTTTCTCCCGTTGATCGCTCAAAAGAATTTGCTATGGTAATGATGTTTTGTGCAGCAAATTTTTTCATCTCATCAACCATCATTCCCTTGGTCCACAAGTCTATGCGAAGGGTATTATTTTCCTCTTCATCCCAAATGGCTAAATTAATCGCTTTGCTTAGGTTTAATTTATCCTTTTCTGAACCTTCTGCCTTCCACTCAATCGATTCTGGAACTTGGTTTTCATCTAATTTTATTTTGAAATTTATTTCTGATTCTCTTGACATTATCGCTGTGGTTTATAATTTGACATTCTTAAAATTCTATTGGCGTCTTGAATTTCCATTAAGTCTTTCAAGCCAACATCTTGATTATTCTCCATAAAAGATTTGACCAATTGGTATCCAACCCATTGTCCTACTCTTCCAGGTGAGCCTTCAGGAAAACCTGCAACAAATGGTGCGTCGCCCATGTATTTCCTAATTTGATGATTTTCTTTAGAAAAAAGCAATTCCAAGTCGATGAAGTGAAACCAAATCGGACCTTCGTTGTCTTCGCACCACGCTAAATCGTCAGGTGAATAATTAAAAAACAAATGTTTTTCATGGCTCGGCAAAAACGCTTCTAATAGAAACGCAACCTTGCCATAATAAACCATTTGTTCTAATAAATCTTGGCTGCCTGGACTTTCAAATTCAGTTAACAGCCAAGCTTTCATGGCATCAGGAACGATGTATGACCGATCAAAATTTTGAAATTTATATTTAGGAATTCCAATTTTTGGATAAATTTCAAAGTCTCCTCCCAAGTACATATCCAAACCGATGGCTAGTACCTGATCATCTGCTGCTGTAGCATAGTTAAAAGCAGCGGTCATGGTAACAACATTAGGCACAATTCTTTCAGGAAAATAATAATGGTATCGTTTAAAAGCATTCCCCAAATCTGTGAATTCAGGTTTCAATGAGCCCTCAGGATATGATTTTTCTGTATAATTTAACACTTCTAAAATGTCGTCATTGCTTAAGTACTGGTTGAAAACAGTTAAGGTTAATGGACCAACCACTCTCCCAAAACCCATCACTCCTTCAATGTATAGAGGAAAGAAGTTTGGATACTTTTCAATCAGCAATTCCCAATCCTCTTGGCTCGTCCCTTCATTTACAAGGTTCTTTATGTCTAGGTCAAACCGACTATAGTTCTGCTTTAGCACAATTTTTTCAGTTGCTACTTCCCACTGATTTGAATCGCATGAAAACAGGGTGATAGCAAGAAGCAAGGAAATTGATAGTATGGAATTTAACTTCATTTGAAAAAACAACTTAGCTTTGTAATAAATAACATAAACAAAATTATGAAAAAGACTGCGTTGCTCGCCGTGCTTTTAGCACTTGTAATTGGAAGTTTCGCACAAAAGGACTTTCAACTTGGATTGCAATTTTCTCCAAACATTGGCTGGTTGAAACCAATTGGCAATAATATTGAAGCAGATGGCGCCAAAATAGGATATACATTTGGTATTATTGGAGACTTTAATATCTCTGACAACTATATTTTCTCTACAGGTATTCAATTGGTTAACACAGGATTTACGTTAAAAAAACCAGATGTTCAAGAAGTTACGAATACTCAGGGCATATTAGAAAATGGCTACGGCTCTACAGTTACTGACTTACGGTTAAATTACATAGAGATACCATTAACCTTAAAGCTGAGAACCAACGAGGTAGGATACATGAAGTACTATGGGCAAGTTGGTATTGGATTAGGTGCCAATTATAGAGCGCTATCTAATGAGCAATTTACTTACGTGCCTGCAAATGGTAGCGCTACCCAACCAATTTCTAACGAAGAAGTAGACTACAATGATGAAATTAACTTATTCAGAGCGGCCCTTATCATAGGAGCAGGAGTTGAGTACAACCTTTCTGGAAACACTTCGTTAATTGCTGGAGTTTCTTTCAACAATGGCTTTACTAACATCTTCAGCAAAGACGTGCATGCAGCCGATATTAATGGCAATGCTGTAAAACCACCAGACACAGATGCTGACAAAAGAAACAAAAGTGCCGAATCAATAAATAATATGATTGTTCTAAACTTTGGAATCCTTTTCTAAGCATCTCTTCTTATGAAAATAGCCCTAGCTCAGCTAAATTACCACATTGGAAACTTTGAAGCCAACGAAGCAAAGATTTTAACGAATCTTCAAAAAGCGAAAGCTGAAAATGTTGACTTGGTTGTCTTTTCTGAACTAGCGGTTTGCGGTTACCCTCCTAGAGATTTTTTGGAGTTTGAGAATTTTATTTTACTCTGCCTTAATTCAATCGAACGAATTGCAAAAGAGTGTGTCGGTATTGCAGCAATTGTAGGCGGTCCTTCTTGGAATACTTTAAAAAGCGGCAAAAAGTTATTTAATACTGCCTTTTTTCTAAGTGAGGGTAAGGTTACTTCAAAGCACAATAAACAGCTTCTACCTACTTATGACGTGTTTGATGAGTACCGTTATTTTGAGCCAGCTCATGAGGTGCAATGCATTGAATATTTAGGTGAAAAAATTGCCTTGACCATTTGTGAAGACTTGTGGAATATTGAAGGGAAAGAAATCTACCCCAGCTCTCCAATGGAAAAGTTGCATTTGGAGTCGCCAGATTTTATGATCAACATTGCAGCATCGCCATTTGCGATGAGCCAAACTAGTAGCCGAGACGAAGTATTGAAATGGAACACTAAAAAATACAATTTACCTGTTTTTTATGTCAATCATGTTGGTGCACAAACGGAATTAATTTTTGACGGAGGCTCATGTGTTTACAATAAACAAGGAAATATTGTTTCTCAACTACCTTTCTTCGAAGAGTATTTTTCAATATTCGACACAAAAGATTTAAAAGTAAAAGAAAACCGTACAGCTCTTTCTAAATACGAAAAGATGGAAGCTGCAATTGTTCTAGGAATTAAAGACTATTTCAAAAAGTTAAACTTCAAAACTGCTACATTGGGCTTAAGCGGTGGAATAGACTCTGCCTTAACACTTACTCTTGCGGTAAAAGCCTTGGGCAAAAAAAATGTATCCCCTATTCTAATGCCTTCTCAATTTTCTTCAGATCACAGCATTTCTGATTCTACAGCCTTGTGTAAAAACTTAGGTTGCAACTACCAGACTATTGAGATTGAAAAAATTTATAAGTCATTCGATAAGGAGCTAACTGATTTATTCAAAGGCACCGAGTTTGGAATTGCAGAAGAAAATATACAATCTCGTGTTAGGGGAACACTGTTAATGGCTCAAACCAACAAATTTGGGTCTATTTTACTTAACACTTCTAATAAAAGTGAATTGGCAGTAGGATATGGAACACTTTATGGTGATATGGCTGGGGGCCTTTCTGTCATTGGTGATGTGTATAAAACCGAAGTATTTGAGTTGTGTCGCTATATTAACCGAGAATCTGAAATTATTCCTAATAATATTATTATAAAACCTCCTTCCGCAGAATTAAGACCAGATCAGTTTGATTCAGATTCTTTGCCGGATTATGATTGTTTAGATACTATTCTTTTTGAATACATTGAAAATCGACAAAGTCCTGCTAACTTAATTGAGAAGGGTTTTGATGAAACACTTGTTAGACGGATTTTAAAACTGGTTAACATAAATGAATACAAACGTCATCAGACCCCGCCAATTCTTAGGGTTTCTTCAAAAGCGTTTGGAATGGGAAGAAGAATGCCCATTGTTGGGAAGTATTTGAGTTAAGAATTGCCTCGAATCATTCAATTTTGTATGCCCTACGATACTAAACTCAACAGTTCGCGGCACATGGATTGCCCTAGATTCTTATCATAAAGAAAGGCTCAATCTATGCCCAGACCTTCGTTCCTTCAGAACAGTTTTTGCAAATATCAATATTTTCTCTTCCTTTAAATAGCTGTTTTCTAAAGCCATTATAACTTTCACTAAACCAAATCTTCTTAAAATCGTCATTTGCTAGTTCTCCAAGGCGGTGATTTGCATCTTTGTCAAAACAACAAGGAATCACTTTCCCATCCCAAGTAATCACGCACGAGTGCCATAGCTTCCAACAGTTGTTTTCAAGCGAGTTTTTGATTTCATATTTCCCGTTGGGCAATTTTTTATACCTCGAGTACCTGTCACTTTCAGGAATCAATTCATTCCCATTTTCAAAGTTGTAAACTTGAGCTGTTTTTAACTTTACCTCATCTACCCCAAATTCTTTTGCCAACTCATACACCTCCTCAATTTGGTGCTCGTTGGGTTTTACCACTAAGAACTGAAAAATAACATGAGGTGTTTTAGATTTCAACCTCTTCTTTGCTGCCACAATATTTTTTGTGCCTTCCAACACTTTCTCCAAAGTTCCTCCTATTCGATAGTTTTCGTAGGTTTCTTGTGTAGTTCCATCAATAGAAATTATCAACCGATCTAAACCTGATTCAATAGTTTTTACTGCATTTTCTGGAGTTAGAAAGTGAGCATTTGTAGACGTGGTGGTATACATTTTACGTTTAGAAGCATACTTTACCATGTCCAAAAATTTTGGATTTATATAAGGCTCTCCTTGAAAATAAAAAGTGAGGTAGAAGGTTTCTTTCCAAACTTGATCAACTACCTTTTTGTAAAGGTCTTCTTTCAAATTTCCTGTTGGACGGGTAAACTGCTTCAGACCACTTGGACATTCTGGGCAACCCAAATTGCAGGCTGTGGTTGGCTCAATCGCTATTGCCATTGGGAAACCTTTCTGAGTTGGGTTACCGCTCCATTTGGATTGGTAATAACTTCCGTAAACTTTTAGTGCATTGCTAAGTCTTCTAAATGAAGCCTTTTTGAGCATTTGAATACTATCGTTTACATAAGATTTCACACGACAAAAGTAATCGTTATAAAATTACTGCAATGCACTTTTTATTAGCATTACTTTCCGTTCAACACAATAAATCGCCACATAAAAAACAGAGGCAATATTTTTGCCAACTTCTAGTTTTGTCATTTATGAAAAATATCCTTCTACTATTATTGTTCCTGCTTTCTATTATCGCCACTGCTCAAGTGAACATTAATGGGCAAGTAGTTGACAGCGAAACCAAAGAAGGGATCGCCTTTGCTACTATTTTATTTAAAGAGAGTAAAACCGGAATTGCTACCGACATTGACGGGTTCTATAAATTTAGCGCAAATTTTAACGCAAAACAACTGCGTTTTAGCTCCATCGGATATGAAAGTAAACCCGTTCGCTTTGAACAGTTAAAAGCACATAACTATATCATTTCCTTAAAAAAAAGCAGTTACAACATTGACGAAGTTGAAATTTTACCCGGAGAAAACCCAGCTCATCGCATTATAAATAAAGCCATTGAAAATCGAAAGAAAAACAACCCAGAGCTGTCCTCTCCTTTCTTTTATGAATCATATAACAAAATGGTTTTCACTACTCCAATGGACACTAACTCTAGAAGTACGCTGGACTCGATTACAATTCGAAGCATCCAAAAAGATAATGTGGACAGCTTTCCAGATAGTAAGGTGGGTTTTATTATGGAATCGGTATCTCAACGTAACCATTATCCGCCAACAAAATCATACGAGGTTGTCACCGAATCCAGAATTTCAGGATTAAAAACTCCCTTTTTTAGTTTACTTGCTACACAGTTACAGTCATTTTCGCTGTATCAAGACTACATCATGATTTATGGAATTAATTACTTGAGTCCCATTAGCAATGGAGGTACGAGTAAGTATTTGTTTGTTTTAGAAGACACTATTTTTCATGAAACGGACACAAGTTTTATAATTTCTTTCCGTCCGAAACGGAACAAAAATTTTAAATCACTACAAGGTGTAATGACTATTAATACGAACGGTTTTGCCGTTGAAAATTTTGTTTCTAAGCAATATGATTCAACAGGTTTTCCGGTAAAAGTTCAACAGCGATACGAATTAATTGAGAACACACAGTGGTTTCCAACTCAATTACACATCGACATTGTGTTTGTCTCAGCAGATCAAGATGATTTTAGTATTATGGGTAAGGGTAAGACGTACCTAAGAGACATTAGCTTACAGCCTAAAATCGAAGAAAAGGAACTCGGAAATTTAGCATTAAGCATGGACGACGAAATTGTTCCAAAAGCGGAAGTTGAATGGAAAGAGCTTCGTGAAATTCCCTTGTCCAAAAAAGAATTACTCACTTATCAATTTATCGACAGCATTGGGGAAAAAGAAAATTTAGACCGTCTGGTTTTCTTGACAAAAGGACTTGTAAATGGCTACATTCCTGTTGGTAAGTTCAACTTGATGATTGATAAATTTCTCAAATTCAACGAATACGAAAGTGTACGATTAGGCGCGGGTATTGAAACAGGAGAAGGGTTATTCGGGCCTGTTAGGATAGCTGCTTTTGGTGGGTACGGATTTAAAGACAAAGCGTGGAAATATGGCTCACACGTTCGTTGGGTTCCAAAAAACAATCGTCAATTTGAAACTAAGTTTGCCTATTCAAATGACTTGATTGCTGTTGGAAGAGCCAATTTTTTTAAAGCGAATTCAATGCTGTTCTCAGGAGGGGAATTTCAAAACTTTATTAATGACCAGTTCGATACACAAGAAAAGTGGGAAGGAAGTGTCTCATTTAGAGCATTGCGCGATTTTCATTTTACCTTCTTCGGCAATCAACAAACCAGAGATATTAATTCTACCTACCAATTTATAAGTTCAAATGGGGAACTAGTCTCTTCTTTTTCAACTACTGAAGTTGGTGTTAATTTTAGATTTTCATTCAATGAAAAGTTTGGAGAAATAATGGGAGTTACCATTCCATTAGAAACCAATAGCCCTGTAATTCATTTTAAATATTCCAAGGGATTAGCAGAGTTAGATGGAGACTTCGAATACGAAAAAGTAGACCTCAGTTTTTCTAAGAAGTTCACGATACGAAATGCAGGTACAACATCACTACAAGCGGACTTTGGGTATGTGAGTAATTCAATTCCCCTAACCGCTCTTTATAGCCTAAAAGGAATCTTTAACAAAGATGTTCGAGTAGCATCGAACAACAGTTTTGAAACCATGGCGCCCAACGAGTTTTTTGCAGATCGACAGATGAGCCTCTTTTTCAGACACAACTTTGGTAGTTTACTCTTTAACCAACCGAAATTTAAACCAGAGCTACTTCTAATTAGTTCTTTTGGTTTAGGAAGCCTTCAAAACAGAGATTCACATATCAATTTTGATTTTAGCGTTGCTGAAAAGGGCTTTTTAGAATCCGGAATCCAATTCAATAGCCTCTACAGAATGAAATACTTTTATGAGGGCGTGTATTTGGGTTTTGGAGTAGGAGTTTATTATCGTTACGGGGCATATGCGAATAACGAGTTTATAGATAATATCGCACTTAAACTTACAGCAACGTTTAGTTTGTAAGAGGATTAATTCTCTTGTCCATTTCTAAAAATAACTAACAGTTGGTAATTAACAAGTTGTTCTAAAAACCGATAGCATCAACTCGATTTGTCCTATCTTAGACATCTTACCTTTAACTTAAGTTTTACATTCGCCTGACCAACTTGAACTATGAAACACATTGCGATTATTGGAAACGGAATTTCTGGCGTGACTGCCGCAAGGCACATCCGTAAACTATCCGACCATAAAATCACCCTAATTTCTGCTGAAACGGAACACTTTTTTTCAAGAACGGCATTAATGTATGTGTACATGGGACACATGAAACAGGAGCATGTGAAGCCTTACGAAGATCATTTTTGGAGTAAAAACAGAATCGACTTAAAGTTTGGCTATGTTTCAAAAGTTGATGCCAATAACAAAAAATTAGTTTTTGACAATCAAGAAGAATTAGAGTTTGATGACTTGATTATTGCTTGTGGATCCAAGCCGAATAAGTTTGGTTGGAAAGGTCAAGATTTAGATGGTGTTCAGGGGTTATACTCATGGCAAGATTTGGAATTGATGGGAAAAAATTCTGTCAATTGCGAGAGAGCTGTTATAGTTGGTGGAGGATTGATTGGAGTTGAAATGGCAGAAATGTTTCTTTCAAGAGGCATAAAAGTGACCTTTCTAGTTCGCGAAAAACGATTTTGGGGAAGTGTTTTGCCAAAAGAAGAAAGCGAATTAGTTTCACGACATATCATTTCTCATCACGTTGACCTTCGCTTCGAAACAGAATTAGAAGAAATTATACCTGATGAGAACGGCAGAGCAAAGGCCATTCGCACCAATGACGGTGAAGAAATTATTTGTCAATTTGTTGGATTAACGGCGGGTGTTGGTCCAAACGTCGACTTTTTAAACGGCGGTTCTGTTGATTTAAACAGAGGTGTTTTAGTAAATGAATTTTTAGAAACCAACATCCCAAATGTATATTCCATTGGCGATTGTGCCGAGTTTCATCAACACCCAACTGGGCGAAGAAACATGGAGCAAGTATGGTATACTGGCAAAATGATGGGCGAAACTGTCGCTCAAACTATTTGTGGAACAAAAACGGCTTATAAACCAGGAATATGGTTCAATTCGGCCAAGTTTTTCGATATTGAATATCAAACTTATGGCTGGGTTTGGGCGCAGCCAAAAGAAAACGAAGCTGTATTGTATTGGGAGCATAACGATGGCAAAAAATGCCTCAAATTAATTTACGACAATAACAATGGCTCTTTTCTAGCTGTCAATGTATTTGGAATTCGACTACGGCACAAGGTGTTGGATTACTGGATTAAGAACGAAACAAAGATTGAAGAAGTACTTCAAAACCTAGAAGACGCCAATTTTGAACCTCAATTTTATGAAAATAGTTTCCCAGAAATAAAGAAAATGTTTCTTTTACAACTTCCTAAAACCGTTTAAGCCATGACTAAAATAGACAAAGACATTGCATTGGTTACAGGACCGCCAAAAGACATCAACAACGTTCAAAAAATTGCCACGCTTATCGGAATGAGTGGACTGCTCATTTTAGTTCTCGCAGCTTTCAACGTCAACTTTCCTCACAAAGGTATTTGGTTGGCCATTGCGTTAGCCTCAATTGCCGGAGGAATTATTTTATATTCCAAAGGGGCTTACGGCAACAAACAAGAAGGAATTAAAAACGACGGTGTTTGGTTTAAATCAATTAGCAATCGCGGATTTTGGGGCTGGATTGCCGGAATTGCCATGACTGGGTTTTACATTGTACTCTACTTTTTCCCTGCCTTATTAGGTTTAAATGCCGATGGAGAAAACACAGGAATTATTTCACTTTTCGACCCGTTGAGTAGAATGTTAAGTGGCAATGCGGCCAGTCAGTGGTTTGTTTACGGAACAATGTACACAGTTGCTATTATCGCATTCGGCATTAAATTCATGTGGAAATACCGCCACAATAAATATGAGCGATTGAGAACCTTTTCTGTTATGTTTTTTCAAACGGGCTTTGCATTTATTATTCCGGAGCTGATGACTCGATTAAATTCAGATAAATTCAGTTTACCGTATTACGACTTAAAAAATGTGTGGCCTTTAAACTATTCTAATTTTGAGCAATACCGTGTAGATGATATGATTAGCGCAGGAAACGTCGGGTTAGGTTTACTCATTTTTGGAGTTGCTTCAGTTCTAATAATTACTCCAATAATGACCTACAAATACGGCAAACGTTGGTATTGTTCTTGGGTTTGTGGTTGTGGAGGTTTAGCCGAAACTGCAGGAGATCCTTTTCGTCAACTTTCTGACAAAAGCACTTGGGCGTGGAAAATGGAACGTTGGATGGTTCACTCAGTGGTTGTATTTGTAGTTATTATGACAACAGCAGTTGTTTCAACATATTTGGGTTACGACGACCAGAAATATTGGCTCACCAGAGAAACTTTCTTGATCGGAGTCATTGCTATTTTAACTATTCTAATTGGTTTACTTTTCTTTTTCAGAAGAGACGAATTAAAAAAAGACGCAAAAATTGGAGCCATTGGCTACTTCGTCATAATAGTTGCTATGATAGGAATTCACTATTCGGCAGGTAGTAGAATATTTATTTTCGAAGCAGAAACACTTCGCTCAACCTACGGCTTTTTAATTGGCTCGGTATTTAGCGGAGTAATAGGTACGGGTTTCTACCCTATTTTAGGAAATAGATCTTGGTGCCGTTTTGGATGTCCAATGGCTGCAATTATGGGAATGCAACAACGATTCTTCTCTAAGTTCAGAATTACAACCAACGGCGGTCAATGTATTTCTTGCGGTAACTGTTCTACCTATTGCGAAATGGGAATTGATGTAAAAGCTTATGCTCAAAAAGGTCAAAACATCGTTCGTTCCTCTTGTGTAGGTTGTGGTGTTTGTTCTGCCGTTTGCCCTAGAGGAGTTTTGAAGTTAGAAAATGGAGAAGATTCCGGCGATAGCCGATACGATTCTGATCCAATTACTTTTGGGAATGACGGTATTAAATTGAATATGTAAGATTTGAATATAGTTGTAATTATTCCCGCATTTAACGAAGAAAACGCCGTTGGAAAAGTAGTTGCTGAAATACCAAAACACCTGGTAAGTGAAGTAATAGTAGTCAATAATAACTCAACCGACCAAACCTCTGCTGCAGCTTTAGCAAAAGGAGCTACTGTGCTTTTTGAAGCGACCAAAGGATATGGCATAGCTTGTTTGAAAGGCATGGATTACCTTACAAATACAAGAAAAGAGGCAACTGACATTGTAGTTTTTTTAGATGCTGATTATTCCGACTATCCAGAACAGATGATTGAGATGGTGAAACCAATTCAAGAAAATAAAGCAGACATGATAATTGGTTCTCGTGCTCTCGGTAAAAGAGAAGACGGCTCTATGACAGTTCCTCAAGTATTTGGAAATTGGTTAGCTACCAGTTTAATGCATTTGTTTTACGGTCATAAATTCACCGACTTAGGCCCATTTCGAGCCATTCGATATTCAAGCCTTATAGCGCTAGACATGCAAGATAAAACCTACGGTTGGACAGGAGAAATGCAGGTGAAAGCGTTGAAACAAAAATTACGTTGCCAAGAAGTGCCTGTTGATTATAGAAATAGAATTGGTTTTTCAAAAATCAGCGGAACTGTGAAAGGCACTATTCTCGCAGGTTACAAAATCGTAACCACCATTTTTAAATACCTTTGACTCTCTTAATTAACAATGGAACTGATTCCAATCATAATTTACGGAATAGCACTGCTATTTATTTTTTGTTACAGCCTGATTCAAATTCAGTTAGTAATAAAGTACAAACGTTATCAAAAGCAACAAAAACTGCGTTTGACGGAACAGTCTACCATAGATTTCGAACCAAAAGTTACCGTTCAACTACCGCTCTTCAACGAAAAATACGTTACTGAAAGACTGATTGATTGTGTTGCAGCATTGGATTACCCAAAAGATAAATTAGAAATTCAGATTTTAGATGATTCTACAGATGAAACGACAGAAATTACAAAAGCGAAAGTTGAAGAAATTCGAAAAGCAGGAATTGACATCGTTTACATTCACAGAGTAAATCGAAGTGGATACAAAGCCGGAGCTTTAGCTGAAGGAACGAAAATTGCAAAAGGTGATTTTATTGCCATTTTTGATGCTGATTTTCTCCCAAAAAAGGATTTTGTAAAACGAATGGTTCAACCCTTTCGAGATGAAAAAGTAGGAATGGTTCAAAGCAGGTGGGAGCACATTAACGAGCGCTACTCTATGCTCACTAAATTACAAGCCTTTGGGTTGGACGCGCACTTTTCAGTAGAGCAAGGTGGCAGAAACGCAGGCCATCACTTCATCAATTTTAATGGAACAGCAGGTATTTGGCGCAAAACGGCAATTGCTAACGCAGGAGGCTGGCAGTCCGATACCCTAACAGAAGATTTAGACCTCAGCTACCGAGCGCAATTGAAAGGTTGGGAGTTTATATTTTTAGAAGAAGTTGGCGCACCCGCAGAATTACCCGCCGTTATGAATGCACTTAAAACGCAACAGTTTAGATGGAATAAAGGAGCAGCGGAATGTGTTCGAAAGAATTTAGGTAGCGTTTTACGTTCCAAAGACATCAACTTTGGAACTAAAATGAATGCAATTTTTCACCTCATGAATTCAGCAGTATTTATTTGTATTGTTATATTGGCACTTCTAAGCCTACCAATTTTGAGTATTAAAAACAACTTTGAAGAATATAAAATGTTGTTTTTAATCGCCAGTTCCTTTTTAATTACGCTACCCATTTTGACTTACTTCTATTGGACTTCCATGTCTAGAAACTACACTTCTAAAACAAAAGCATTCTTCCATTTCATTTTTCTTTTTCCAATGTTTTTGGCCGTCTCCATGGGGCTTTCGCTGCACAATGCCATGGCCGTTTTAGAAGGCTACATGGGGAAAAAATCTGGATTTATTCGCACTCCAAAGTTTAACTTGAGCAACGACAAAAGCAAAAAGTGGGGAACCAACGTTTACTTAAAACGAAAAATCAATCCGATTACTATTTTAGAAGTTTTACTTGCCGCATATTTCTTTGGTGGAATTTTATTGGGTATTCATTACGAAGATTACGGTTTAATGCCATTCCACATAATGCTGTTTTTAGGGTTCGGATATGTTTCCTTTTACTCTATTAGTCATTCGTTTAGAACGGAATAACCTTTAAATGCAATTGAACAGCAGCCTTTTTAGTAAATCGTTATTCGTTCAAAGCGTTGCTGTTGCTTGTTATTTTTATATCGGCTGCGATTTTAATCGAGAGAATTTTTACGGTCTTTTAGGTTGCTTTGCTCTTCTTTTTGCAGCATACGTTTTCCTTGTAAAAGGTGCAAAAAAGGAATCACTCAATCAACTTTTGGGTATTTCCATTCTTTACCGATTGTTTTTTTTGCTCTCTATCCCAACACTTTCTGACGACTATTTTCGATTTATTTGGGACGGACAATTGATGCTAAACGGCATCAATCCTTTCGATTTTTTACCTACTGAGGTTAACATAGACTTTCCAAACCAAGGGGAATTATTAGCAGGCATGAATAGCCCTAATTACTATACGGTATATCCTCCCATGTCTCAAATCGTTTACTTTTTGGGTGCTTGGCTTTCGCCTAATTCTATCTTTGGAAGTATTGTAATTATGCGCAGTATCATTCTAGCTGCAGAAATTGGAATCATTTTATTACTCCCAAAACTACTCCGACTTCTAAAAATGAACCCACTCAATAGTTTATGGTACGCTTTAAATCCATTGGTAATTATTGAACTTACCGGAAACCTGCACTTCGAAGGAATTGTTCTTTTCTTCTTTTTGGTGGCAATTTATTTATTAGCACTTAACAAAGAAAAGTTAGGGGCCGTTGCTTGGGCGTTTGCCGCTGCAACCAAGCTGATTCCAATTTTCTTCTTACCCATAGTTCTCCGAAAGCTTAGCTTTAAAAAGTCCATACTTTTTTATTTGATTTTCGGAATTGCATTCATGGCTCTTTGGATTCCGTTTTACAATTCCACACTCTTACCTCATTTTCTGCAAAGCGTCAGTTTATACTCCAAAACTTTCGAATTCAATACAAGTGTCCATTATATAATTCGAGCTATTGGTTTTGAAACTGTAGGTTGGAACATTATAGAAACCTCAGGACCTTGGTTAGCAAGAATAGCCTACTTAGGTATCCTATTTTTACTCCTTAAAAAGAAAATCCTCACTTGGAATGGATTTTTTATTGCCCTGCTGTTCGCTATGAGTTGGTATTATCTGCTAGCGTTAATCGTTCACCCTTGGTACAGCATTACCTTAGTTTTTTTAAGTGTTTTTACGCGTTTTCGTTTCCCTATGCTGTGGTCATTTTTAGTGATTTTGTCCTATTGGACTTACTCCAACCCGGCGCTTCAAGAAAACTTTTGGTTGATTAGTATAGAGTACTCAATAGTGGTTGGATTTGCGTTGTGGGAAATCTTAAGTAACAAAAGCCCGATTTCAATTTCTCAAAAAACTAACTATCTTTAACCCATGACAATCGGCAAACCACTTTCTATTTTAGGGATCATCCTGATTATATACGAGCTAATTAGTGGCATCAATTTTTACATGAAATTTGATGAATCTGGAAGAGATTCTGACTTCTCCTACACGTTAAATTTTGGAAAAATTATAGTCGGAGTGTTATTAGTTTATTTTGGTGAACGACTGAAAAAGAAAGAACAATAACTAGACCCGTGCGCGTAAAACTCTGCACATTCGAAGTAATAAATACTAAGGTTAAACCAGACCTTTGATGCTTGCAACAGTTTTCTAATGCACAAAACATCTTCGTTCCTCTTTCTGTTTCTCTTGTTTGAACTATCAATTTCTCTAACTTTCCGCTCATGAATCAACTAGCAGATTGCCCAGTTTGTAATTCGAATGTATTTGCTTCTTTTATAACAACAACTGCTCAAATGCACACTAGCAAAGAGCCCTTTAACTTTGACCAGTGTAAAAGCTGTGAATTAGTTTTCCTCAACCCAAGAGTTCCTTTAGCGCAACTAAAAAACTATTACACTTCTCACTACTTGCCTTATCGAGGGCCTGAAGCTTGGGGAAAGCATGAGCACTTTGTAAAAGATAGTCAGCAAAAGCTTGATTTAGAGCGCGTAAATCGAGTAAAAGAGTGGTATAAAACTACTCCCGAAACCTTACTATTGGATGTTGGTTGCGGGAAACCAAGTTTCTTAAAAGCGTGCAAAACGGAACTAAAATGCGATACCTTAGGCATTGATTTTAGTGATGAAGGCTGGAAAAATACAACTGAAGATTACGGAGAGTTAAACTTACAGGTAGCTGAAATAAAAGACTTACCGTCGGACTTACAACCGGATGTAATTACCATGTGGCATTACTTAGAACACGATTACACACCGCAAGAGAATCTCAAATCCCTAAAATCTATCTCTAAGCCTTCCACTACCCTCATTATAGAAATTCCCAACTTTGATTCTAGCAGTAGAAAGGAGTTTGGAGAAGATTGGGCGGGATGGCATACACCAAGGCATACTTCTTTATTTTCTCCAAGAAATGTCGAACTCCTGCTTAATAATACTGGCTGGGAAGTTTCTAAAATACTAACTTACGGCACAATGGACCCATACCTTTTGTATTGGATGAGCAGAATGGAGCAAAAAGGAATGGCTTGGGACAAAAACATGGAAGATGAATTTTGGGCATTTACTAGAGGAATGATCCGCTTTTTGCCAAAAAAATGGAATCAAAAAAATACCTCATTAGGTATTATGACGGTTATTGCTAAGCCTAAAAGCTAGATAGACAGTAGATCTAACCCTTCCCAGGTTCCTTTAGATTTATATGGATGAAATCGAGCAAATAGCTCTTCCGAATACCATTCATTTTTACGTGTTCGTCGAATGGCTTCTTGATGCTCTTTACTGTTATATGCAAACTTTTTAACGGACTCAAAATCTTTCCAAAGGCTAAATGTAGCCATCTGAACAATTGGAACCTCTCCAACCCCTTTTGTATAAATTAATCCATCATTCCCTTCTAGGCCTTTTTGAGATGTAGGTACGTATTTCCAAAATCGAAGCAGCCAATTCCACTTTATTGTTGCTCTGGTAATAACAGCTATTGGTTGATTAGGATTTAACTCAGCACCCTTTTCGAAAGGAATTTTCCCTATCCAAGTCCCTCCTGCAGAAATATTTCGCATGAATAACGTGCATTTTTCTGCACTATTCACTTTGTATTGTTCCATCAAATCTGAGTTAGAAAAAAACTCCTTTGCTGCATCTTCAGAATCCCAAACTTGTAATAAACTGTAAATGGACCAATCTGGTAACGGGTTAAATCCTAAACCTTTGCCACTTCCCAATAGTCGATAAAAAGATTGCCCTTTAACGTTAGACAAGTCTTTGTGGGCAAATTGCATCGTTTTAAACCCCCACAGTTTAGTTTTAAATGTATCGTATTTAAAAAAGGATAAGGTGGTAATTTGCGTACTCATTTTCATTGCGGCGGGGGTTTTTTAAAAGCTTAACCGAGAACTCTAAAGTAAGCTTTATGAGTAAACCACTCTAGCAATAAGTTGTTGTTATTATAATATTACAGATGTTTTTTGCGCATAAAAAAAATTTGCGCCATCTGAAAAGTTAAATATTACTAGCGTATCAAATTACCCGAATTTTCATCACAAAATTTGTAACAATTTGGCGCAATCATTCTCGTTACAAGCATTACTTTTGCAAAAATATTTTTACATGGAATTAAGTAAGTCAAAAACCCTTTTCGAGAGAGCAATAAAATCTATGGTGGGAGGGGTAAATAGCCCTGTTCGAGCGTTTAATTCTGTAGGCGGGAATCCTCTTTTTATTGAACGTGGTAAAGGCATTCACATTTACGACGTAGATGGAAACGAATACATTGATCTTATCGGTTCTTATGGTCCACTTATTTTAGGTCATGCAAACCCAAAAGTTACTTCAGCGGTTAAAGCAGCCATTGATAAAAGTTTCACATATGGTGCAACAACTCTTGGTGAAATAGAAATGGCAGAAATGGTAAAAGAAGCTTACCCACAATTGGATAAAGTTCGCTTTGTCAATTCTGGAACAGAAGCTGTTTTAAGTGCCATTCGATTAGCACGAGCTTATACCGGAAAAAATAAGATTGTAAAATTTGCTGGTTGCTACCACGGTCATACTGATGCGCTTTTGGTAGCTGCGGGCTCTGGGTTAATGACAATGGGAATTCCTTCTAGCGCAGGTGTTCCTGAAAAAGCAGTGAATGACACCTTAATTGCACAATACAATAACATTGAAAGTGTTAAAAGTTTAATTGAAAATAACAAAAATGAGATTGCGGCCATTTTTATTGAACCGGTAGCCGGAAACATGGGAGTTGTTGTTCCTGAAATGGAATTCATGAAGGAGCTTCGAAAGGTGACAGAAGAAAACGGTATTCTGTTGGTAATTGATGAAGTAATGACCGGCTTTAGAATGAAGTTTGGCGGCGCTCAAGATCACTTTGGAATTGCTGCTGACATCACCTGTATGGGGAAAGTAATTGGCGGTGGAATGCCTGTTGGAGCCTATGGGGCTAAAGCTGCAATTATGGACCGAGTTGCTCCTTTAGGCGATGTATACCAAGCAGGAACTTTATCAGGTAGTCCAATTGCAATGGCTTGCGGTTTAGCTACTTTAAAAGAGCTCAAAAATTACGATTACGAAAGAGCAGATCAATTAGGCAAACAGGTTAAAGCTGCTTTGTTGAATGCAGCCAATGAAAATGGAATTACAATTCAAGTAAATCAATTTGGACTAATGGTGAACCCATTTTTTACTTCTGTAGCAGTTAAAGATTTCGAAACGGCTTCTACTTGTGATACCAAATTATTTGGAAATTTCTTTTGGGCCATGGCAGAAGCCGGTTTATACATTCCTCCATCACAATTTGAAACCTGGTTTTTACCAATTAACATAACAGATGCGGAGATGGATGTATTAGAAAAACGAATTAATAAAGCTTTCCGAACAATAGCTTAAACAACGCACAGTCCGCAGAATTTGCTCCATGAGACTAAATAATAACACACAAGAAAATGACTCAATTCAACGATAGATTTTTAAAAGCTTGTAGACGAGAAAAAACGGATCGACCACCAGTATGGTTTATGCGACAAGCCGGAAGATACCAGGCAGATTATAGAGAAATTCGTAAAACGCATACTCTGGTTGACATTTGTAAAATACCTGAGCTTTGTGCAAAGGTTACGCTATCTCCCATTCAGCAATTTGGGTTTGATGCTGCTATTGTGTTTTCTGATATCATGATTCCACTGGAGCCCATGGGAATCGACTTTCATTACAAGGAAGGGGTTGGTCCAGTAATTTCAAATCCGTTGACTTCAAAAAGAGATGTTGAAAATTTGAAACCCTTGGATTTTGGCAAAGATTTACAATATACTGGTGCTTCATTAACTATTTTAAAGAACGAACTTAACGTACCCTGTTTAGGTTTTGTAGGCGCACCATTTACCTTGGCAAGTTATATGATTGAAGGAGGTCCATCGAAGAGCTACATCAAGTTAAAAAACTTCATGTACGGCCAAACGGAGGCATGGCACCTGTTAATGGACAAGTTAGCCACCAATATGGCCGACTATCTCCTTTACCAAGTCGAAAGCGGTGCGATGGCGGTTCAAATTTTTGACAGTTGGGTTGGCATTTTAAGTCAAGCTGATTTTAGGGAATTCATTTTCCCTCATATGCAAAAAATGGTTCAATATGTTAAGAGCAAGACAGATGTCCCAGTAGTTATTTTCGGAACTAACTCGTCTCACCTATTACTCGAAATGAAAGCTACCGACGCAGATGTAGTAGGAATTGATTGGAAAACTGATGTTGCAGAGGCTTGGAAAAGCATGAACTACGAAGTGGCCGTTCAAGGAAACTTAGACCCAACCTTGCTTTTTGGTGATTGGAGTTTAATTAAAAAAAGAGCCACTACTTTGTTGGATTCGATTCCAAATAAACCGGGTTACATTTTCAATTTAGGTCATGGTATTCTACCCAAAACACCTGAAGAAAACGTAAGGCAGTTGGTAAAGTTGGTGCAAGGGCGATAAAATAATTTTTTTCATAATTCACCCATTTATTGTATTTTGGAACAATACATAGCTCGGCTCGTATAAAGCCTTAGCATTAATACCTCAATTATGAAAAAATTAGCACTTCTTTTATTTGCTTCATTTCTTACTTAAATTTTGCATTTACTCAGTCTTTTGAAAAAGGTGACATTCTAATTGATGCAGGAATAGGGCTTGGAGTTTATTGAACGAAAATGACCACTGAGCAATCAGGAATAAAGACAGAAGAAAAGGACGGAACAGCTTCTGTAATTATGCCGCTAAAAGCGCAATATGGAATTTCCAATAAGTTTAGTATTGGTATAGTATTTCAACCTGAAAACTATATTGAAGATTCTGTTAATATTAATAATGAATAATTTAAAGGGTCAACCTTTCGGTTTATTGGGACATACTATATAGTTAATAAGAATAAATTCAATCTAAACGCAGAATTAGGCGTGGGCCTCGCTTCTCTAAACCAATCCTCAAAAGACGAAAATGGAGACAAGTTTAAAGCAGATTGGAGAGGCAGCAGTTTCACGATTGGCCTCGGCATAAAATACTATTTCACAGAAAATATTGGCTTCTTTGCAAATACCAATTATAACACGTACTCTTTTAAGTTAGACGATGTAATTTTTAATGGGACTAGTATTAAAGCAGACAACTTGGAAGCACAATTCAGTGGCGCTCAAATTTCAGCAGGTTTAGCAGTTAAATTTTAAGTTTACTCGCTTTCATATTTCTTAGAGTACTTCTGATAAAGTTCCTTTTGCGAGTTAGTTAATTCAATTTGCTTGCCCTGAATAAAGGCTAAGGAAACCTGGTTTCCTCGCATGTCCAAGGCATCCCCTTCTGAAATAAATAAGGTAGCGTATTTGCCTTCTTCAATGCTTCCAACCAAAGCATCGATTCCTAAAATTTTAGCCGTATTCAAGGTAATCATAGCCAAAGCAGCTTCTTTGTCTACCCCGTATGCGGCAGCTGTACCTGCATAAAAAGGCAAATTTCGGGTTCCCATCGCTTCCATGCTCCCAGAGTTTTCTAAGCTCACTAAAATGCCTTTATCCGTTAATATTTTTGGCATCTTGTAAGGCAAATCTACATCGTCGTCTTGATTCATCGGTAATTCGTGAACTCTTCTTAAAATCACCGGAATTGAACGGTCTTTTAACAAATCAGCTAATAACCAAGCATCGTACCCTCCAACCAATACCAACTCAAAATCATAAGCATCAAAAAAGTAAACTGCATCGGTTATTTCTTGAACTCTGTCGGCATGAATAAATACTTTCTTCTTTTTTGAAAAAACTGGCTTCATTGCTTCGAATCGAATGTTCTTTTCTAGATGATACTCTCCTTTGTTATACGCATTCGCCTCTGTAAAAAATTCCTTAATCTCAGCTACACTTTTACTGTACCTTTCTTTCCATTCTACATCTTTCTTTTTATCCGTATCCATTGACGTTCGAATACGAGGCCAATTGATATGAATTCCGTTATCTTCTTTTAATACAGCATCTTCCCAATTCCATCCATCTAGGTTAAAAATAGAAGAAGTCCCTGTTATCACTCCTCCAACAGGAGCCACCTCTGCCATTAATACGCCATTCGTTCGCACAGTAGATGTTATTCTAGATTCGGTGTTGAACGCAATTAAACTTCTTACATGTGGCTTAAATTGTCCCACTTCCCGTTGATCGCTTGTCGCTCTTACAGCTCCTATCTCTACCAAACCGAGTCTGCTATTTGGGGCGATGAATCCAGGATAAATATGCTTTCCCTTGCAATTAATTACCTCATCGTATTTAGTAGAATCCATTCGAATATCGATTGATGACAACACCATGTCGATTTTTCCATTTCTAAATCCAATGGCAGCGTTGGGAATTACCTTTCCATTTCCTAAATGCGCTTTCGCACCCACCAACAAAATAGATTTTGTTTGAGGTGTTGCAGGAGTTTGCGCCCCAACCGACATGCTCAAAAAACAGGCTATTATTACAATAAAATTCTTCATTCTTATTCTAAGGTATCACATTCGTACAATACTTTCTTTTCCTTTTTGATAGGCTGCGTAGGTTTTCCAGCTTTTTTCTCATTTAACATTTTCACAACCAATCGCTCTCTTTCAGTTTGCACCTTTTTGCGCAACTCTGCATCTCGTTCAGCATCGTAGTAGGCGATCCCATCAATGTAAGTGGTAACCACTTTGGCATAAATAGAAAGCGGATTGTCCGTCCAAAGAACTAAATCTGCATCTTTTCCTTCTTTAATACTTCCAATGCGATCACCTAAGTGTAGCATTTTTGCCGGATTCAACGTCACAAATTTCCAAGCTTCCACTTCCGAAACTCCTCCGTATTTCACCGCCTTTGCTGCTTCTTGATTCAACCTTCTTCCCATTTCTGCATCATCTGAGTTGAATCCAGTTAAAACACCTTGTTGGTGCATCATAGCGCCATTGTATGGTATGGCATCGTTCACCTCAAACTTGTAGGCCCACCAATCTGAGAAAGTAGACCCAGCCGCTCCATGCGCTTTCAACTTATCGGCTACTTTATATCCTTCTAGAATATGGGTAAACGTGTTTATTCTAAAATCCATAGAATCTGCTAAGTGCATTAGCATATTAATTTCTGATTGAATGTAGGAGTGACAGGTCACGAAACGTTGGGTATCCAATATTTGCGACAAAACATCCAATTCTAAATCAAAACGAGGAGCAAAACTTTTGGCTTTTTCCCGTTTTCCCTTGGCATTGTGCAATGTCCAATCTGCTTGATATTCCCTAGCTCTCACAAAAGCATCATAATATACTTGTTCCACTCCCATTCTCGATTGCGGAAAACGTACGGTGTTAAAATCTCCCCAGTTGGATTGTTTTACATTTTCTCCCAAAGCAAACTTGATAAATCCGTCGGCTCCTTCTACCTTCATTTTCTCAGGCGATTGTCCCCAACGTAGTTTAATCAACGCAGATTGTCCACCGATAGGATTTGCTGAACCATGCAACAATTGAGAAGTAGTAACTCCTCCTGAAAGTTGACGGTAAATGTTTATATCATCTGAATTTACCACGTCTGAAATACTAACTTCAGCAGTTACTGCTTGCCCAAATTCGTTCACCCCTTGTTGAATCGCAATGTGAGAATGTTCGTCGATAATTCCTGAGGTAAGATGCAAGCTTGTGGCATCAATTTCTCTGAAATTATTTCCCATTTTAGGAAACATCACTTCCATATTGATCTTGTATCCTACCATTTTAATTTTGCCATCTACCACAAAAACATCGTGATTTCGTAAAATACCTTCAGCCTCATTAGTCCATACGGTGGCATTTCTAAACAGCAAGTTTTCGTATTGAATTGGCAAACTGTCTTCCCATCCAAACGCCATGTTCGGATAAAACACCTTGCCTTTCACATCATCTTTTTTAGTACTTGTAGAGTCGGATTTTAAAGAGTCCTTCTCATCTGATGCTGACGTCTTTTTAATAGCTGCCCAATCTTTCCAGACTCCATCTATCAAAATTTTACCACTCCAAATTCTACTTTTTGAATCACTCACACTTCCACTTAGGCGAAAGAGTTTTTCATCCATGGTAAAACTTAAATTGATTCGGTTATTTTCCAAAACAACTTTGGCCTCTACCTTTTCTTTGTCATTTTTCTTGGCAATTTTACCTTTCATGGCACTCCCTTTACCGATTAAGGTTAAATCAAATTGAGTCTCTTTATTAATGTTCAAACTGTAGTTTCCGGCATAGGCGAAAAAACTCATGGGCTCATAAGCATGCTGAATTCCATTTACCCAAGTAGCATGAAGTTTCGTTTTTTCTTGGAATACGGTATCCGAGTAAATAACGAAGTTGGCCAGCTTTCCTTTTTCTAAGGTTCCAATCATCTCGGAAGCGCCAATTAATTTGGCAGGAGTTTCCGTTAAACCTTTAATGGCAGCAGTTCTAGTCAATCCTTGGTCAATCGCAGTTCGTAAGTTTGTATAGAACTCCTTTTCTGTTTTCAACCCATCAGAGGTAATGGCAAACTCAATTTCGGCATTACTCAGATAACGCAGGTTTTGAGGTGCTAATTCCCAAGCTTTCATGAATGCAAGCGGTAATTGTAAAGTTGTAAAAGGGTCGCTTACGTCGTATGGTTTTGGAAATGTAATAGGAACAATTAAAGCAGCGTTTGTTGTTTTAATGTCTTGAATTCTTTCATATTCCGTTCCATCACCTTTCAGTATAAATTGAAATCCGAATTCATCTCCTATTTTATCTGCTCTAAGCTGAGATAACGTACCGTAAGTTTCAAAAATTTTAGGCAATTTTTGAGTTTCCCCTATCGCCTCTAAGCTCCGGTTATACTGCGTAACTTGCTTGTTTTCCGCGTACCATTTTTCATCAAAATGCACTTGCCGAATGAGCGCAATCACACCCATTAATGAAGAGGGGTAGGTTTGCTTTGAACTGCCTTTATTAAACGAATAATGCGCTGCACTTTCCGCTTGAAGTAATTTAAAATCATCGCCTTCATTTAAAGCCACCAATGAAGAAGTTCCTCTTAAAATACCATCATGCTGATGAGTTAAAACCGTTCCAAATCCCATTTTTCGAAACTTTTCCGCATCATTCTTTTTAGGGCTAACTATATCGGCTGCTTTCATTTCAGGCTTTACTGCTTCATTCCAGTAAAAAATAGATTCTTTCTTAGACTCTAATTGTGGCTGCTGAGACCTGCTACGATTAGCAACCTTCAACGGCACTATTCCATACTGCGTGTGCAAATCAATAAAAGCGGGGTAAATAAATTTTCCTTTTGCATCAATTTCAATCGTATTTTCTGGCAACTTCAAAGCAGTTCCTACTGCTGCAATTTTATCTCTACGTATCAGCAAGGTGGCATTTTGAAGTACCTGCCCATTTTTTACATAAATGGTTGCGTTTGAGATGGCAGTATAGTGATTTTTAGAGTCCTTGATTCCATTTACCGGTTTCCAGCTTTGTGAAAAAGCTCCAAGTGAACAGAGCAATGCGAGAAAGAAAAGTATTTTTGGCATATATTTTTGGCGAAAACCCAAAAATAAAGAAAACAAGCTGCCCTAATAAAGGTTTGGTTTGATACATTTACAAAAATTATACCCATGGAAACAGGATTATCTCATCTGCACAACTTACTTCGATACGCTATTGTTATATTCTTAATAATCAATGTTGTAAAGTCATTTTTAGGTTGGTTTGGAAATAAAGAATATACTGCTGGTGACAATAAGTTGAGTTTATTCCTTTTTATCTCTGCTCATTTACAGCTAGTTGTTGGATTTGTGCTGTATAGTGTGAGTGGAGTTGTTAAAGTTGCAATGTCAGATATGGGTGAATCTATGAAAGACACCGTGCTTCGTTTTTGGGCAGTGGAGCACATGCTTTCAATGGTTGTAGGAATCATAATTATTACCCTAGGTAGAATTATGGCAAAGAAAGCTAAATCAGACAGCGCAAAATTCAGAAGACAAGCTATATACTTCACTCTTGCAATGGTAATTATTTTCGCAGCAATTCCATGGCCATGGGCTGCAGAAGGTATTGCAAGAGCTTGGTTTTAGATTTATAGGAAAAATTTTATATGCATCAAACTTTAGATCAGGAAATTGAAAAGGCCGTTCTTGTTGGGGTAATCACTCAGGAACAAAGGGAAGATCAAGTTGAAGAGTACTTAGATGAATTGGCATTTTTAGCAGAAACCGCCGGAGCAGAGACAGTAAAACGATTTACTCAGAAGCTTGGCAAGCCTCATCCAAAAACGTTTGTTGGAACAGGGAAGTTGCAAGAAATTGTGAACTATGTCAATCAAGAAAAAATTGGGATGGTCATTTTCGATGATGAACTAACCCCTTCCCAAACAAGAAATATTGAGAACGCCTTTAACGAAACAAAGGTGCTAGATCGAAGTAAATTAATCCTAGATATTTTCGCAAAAAGGGCTCGAACTGCTGCTGCAAAAACGCAAGTTGAATTGGCTCAATATGAATATCTATTACCTCGATTAACTCGCATGTGGACGCACCTTTCTCGACAAAAAGGTGGAATTGGAATGAGAGGACCCGGGGAAACGGAAATTGAAACGGATAGAAGAATTATTCGCGATAAAATTGCCTTGCTGAAAACCAAATTAGTTAAGATTGACAGGCAAAAAGCAACGCAACGAAGTGGCAGAGAGCAAATGATCCGAGCAGCATTAGTAGGCTATACCAACGTTGGCAAGTCAACTTTGATGAACCTACTTTCTAAGTCTGATGTGTTTGCAGAAAATAAACTTTTTGCCACCTTGGATACAACGGTTCGAAAAATTGTTGTAGGGAACTTACCTTTCCTATTAACCGATACTGTTGGATTCATTCGTAAACTTCCTCACCACTTGGTAGATTCTTTTAAATCTACTTTGGACGAAGTTAGAGAGGCAGATGTGTTGTTGCACGTGGTAGATATTTCACATGCTCAGTTTGAAGACCAAATTGAAACAGTAAACCAAACATTACAAGATTTAGGAGCAAAAGACAAGCCGACCATAATGATTTTTAATAAGGTTGACGCATTTACATATACAAAAAAAGATGAAGACGACTTGACTCCGGAAACGAAGGAGAATATGAGTTTAGAAGATCTGAAACGAACTTTTATGGCGAAGGAGAATTACCCAGCTATCTTTATTTCCGCTCAAGAAAGAATCAATTATGAAGAACTACGAGAGATGTTGTACGAGCAAATTCATGCACTTCACCTGAAGATTTATCCTCATAAGTTTTTGTATTAACTAGAAAAATGCCCTCACCGTCATTCCGCCGGTATGAATGATATTTAGTTCTCCAGATTTTCTACCCCCGTAATTTAAATTCAGCTGTAGATTATTTGCCAAATTCCGCTGCCACCTCACATCCCACGTAACATTATTTCCCTTGGTTAAACCGTCTAACATTTCAAATGCAAGGGAGTTGTTTTCAGCAGCGTTGAACTTTATATTAATGTAACTTGCGCTAACCGAATACGTTCCTTTCCCTGCTTGATTAAATTGGAGTTCAGTTGAAAAGCTTGAATTGACAGATTCTTCCAAATTGCCTGCATTCAGTTCTGTTTCAAAATCATTCTTTTTCTCGGCATAAATTCCAGAAACACTAATTCTAAATTTAACGGTAGGCTGAAAAATTAGCTTTGGCTCTACTTGCCTTGTGTTTATGTTGTAATTCCGATTGGCAAAGTTCTCAGCTCGGTTAAGTCGTTTTGACTCTGTTAATTTTAATTCTAAAGAATAGCTACTGTTTACATTATACCTCAGTCGAAGTTCATTTTCAAAGAGCGAGTGACTTTGAAAACCATTCGTTAACAGGCTCTTATTTCGATTATTCAAGTAGAAGAGTTCAGCGCCAAACTTTGGATTGATTCGATTAAAATAGAAGGTATTCGCAAAAGAAGAGTTAACGGATACAAGATTAGAATCTTCAGTGTCAATACCAAAAGGATTGTACACAGCCTCTTGTGTTCCAGTTTTTCGCTCCGCACGATATGCCGCTTTATTTGAAAATTTACCCACTATTTTACGCCAGCCTTTACTTCCGTCCAAAATGGCGTTTGGTTTTAGAAACAACACCTGGTTAAATTGATTAGAGTAAATCGCTACCCTTTCATTACTTGGCGTAAATACTCGAATGTAGTTGGATTCGAACTGATTGTTTAGACCAGCTACCTCAAATTCATTAAACTCCTTTACTCCATTTCCATTGTAATCGTTCCACAAATGCGTTCCTTGACCATCGCTAACCTGTAAAAAAGAGAATTCCCGTTTAAACTCTAATCCACTGCCGATCTGATAAAAAGTAGTAGAATTTATAAATCCCCTTAGTGCTTTTAAGTCATATTGCAATCTTCCTAAGAGTGTATTTTCTTTCTGGCGATTGCTCAATTCATCGTTTTCGATTAAAAATTTCCGGTAGGTAACCCGACCACTTAATTGACTTTTTAGATTCTCAGTAAGAGCAAAATCAAATTCAAAGTTTTCACTTTTTTGTGCTCGCTTTAATTGGTTTACATCGGGCAGTAAATCGTAGGTCTCTCCGTAACTAATTTTGGCAGTTTTACCTGCAGAACTATCTCCAATTATAGCAAAAGCTCTCCAAATTCGTCGGTCTAAGCTTGCTGCTTGTAAGGTGTCACTTTCTCCTTGATAAAACTCCAACTGCTCTTGCTCAAAGTATCCACCTACTGAAATTTTCCCTACCTTCTGGATAGCAGTTATGTAGTGTCGAGTGAAGCTAGAGTTATCTCTTGCTTTGGTGCTTAACAAACTTCCGTTAGATTGAAGTCGAAATCCCTTCTTCTGATAATTGGCAGAATACCCGTTCTTAATCCCATCGTAGTTATCGCCTTTTAAAAATGAACCCAACTCATAGTTCAAAAAATTACGCCCTCTTTGAATCCCTGTTTTTGCTCGAACGAGCGATTCATTGCCAGTTAACAGTAATGTTTGAACATTCCAGTCTCGATCAAACTCAACATCTCGGTAACGTTCAACAAATTGAAAATTGCGATCTCGCTGTTCTACAAAAACTTCTGAATTCCAAAATGTCGCACGTACTGAATCCTTCTTATTAATTTTTTGACGGTGTCTAAAGTCCAACGAAAAAGCATACGATCGATCATCCGCCGAGTCTCTTGTGGAAAAAGTATTCAAGTCATTATTAGTAAACGCTCCTTCAATAGCCAACTGGGTGTTTTTTGAAAACGCATAACTTCCTCCAATTGTAACCATTTGTCGTTGCTTTGGAGTAACCAACTGAACAGAAGGGTCATGATCCCCTTGACGAACCCCTTCAGTATTGAGGGCAACAAACTCATATACCCTGCCATTTGCATCACTGGTAATTTGCACATAGTCACCATTTCCTGTACCTACAAATCGAAAACGAGCGGCATAAATGGCACTGTCAATGTTTTTTGAATACACCAAAATCTGCTGTCCTAAGGAGTCCACTATTTTGTACCTTACTTGAGTATCATCATACCCTGCCGAGTCAATGCCAGTTGCAATAGCGGCATTAATATCATCTCCAGCATTTAATAATACACGCTTTTGATCGTCTGTTAAATCCTGCTGCAAGGGTTGGTTTTTATTGTCTTGCTCAGAGTAAATGTTAAAATCAATGGTCAACTTTTCTTTTTTAAACTGATTTTCAAAAAATACGACAGACCGAGAATAATTCTGATCGGAATATTGAAATTCAACCACAATTCTTAAATCTTTATTAATAATTTGATTTGGAGTAAACGTTAACTCCGCAGTATTGTAGTCTATCACATAATCTCGGTCCTGACCTCTGGTCATCAACCTTCCATTCACATAAACTCTCTCCGTTCCTGAAAGCACAATTATAAATCGCTCATTTTCTGAACCCTGTAATTTATATGGTCCTTGATTACCCTCTTCTCCTTCTATTACGTTTCGTGAAAATTTACCACGTGAAATAGCTGCATTAACCGACGTTTTAAAAATTCCATTCTCACTTTCCATGAGTTCCTTTTTGGCAATTAGTTCAGTTGAAAAACCCAAACCTTGTACTTTTTTATTGAAATTCATAAAGTAACTGTTCGGCCTACTAATCCTAAAATCTCCTGCAATCAAACTACTTTTCTCGTCATAAACTCGAATAAATACTCGATCGAATTCCTGTAGTTGCTGCGTATTCCCTTCTGCCTGAATTGGAAGCGTATTGTCACTTATTGCCGCTTGAATAGAAATATCTTCAGTAATTTTTCCCGAAAGCTGCAGGTCAAGGTTTGAATTTACTGAAAGGTCTTGATTGTTCCCAAAATTCACACCCCTTGAAATACTTCCATTTTTATTCAACCCGCTCACTGAAAACATGTCTCGTTGATTTGGATTTTCTTTAATTGTGAAGTAGTTGTATTGACCGGGATCTGATTGCTCTATTTGATCTAAGGTTTTGTGGGCATACTTCTTTTCAAAGTAATATGGAAAAACTCTATACCCGATAGTAACTTCCTTTCCAACAATACTTTCATCCACTATTAATTTTGCTTCAGCGTAAAGGATTTTGTATTGTGTCGAACTCAAATAACTTCCATCGCTTTGTTTTAATAACTCAGAATTTGGAATAACACTAAGTGTATCCAGAACAATGGTATCTCTTTCAATAACCCTCACTTGCTCTCGCCAATTAGAGCCCCCCTGACCGAATGCTGCATAGCAAGAAAGAGTTAACAGAAAAAGAAATAGCGCTCTCAAGAAACTAAAATTAAACTTTGTTGGTTAAAGCTAACGTAAAAAGGAGATGTTTAGTAGGTTTTGACTCAAACTTTATACTTGAAAATTTTTCGGAATTTAACCCCCTAGTTAATATATCTAAACTGTATTTATAACATATTGTTATATAGAACATTAATAAATAATTTCTACATGAAAAGAATAATTTCTTACAACGTTAATGGCATTCGAGCAGCACTCAAAAAAGATTTTATGAGTTGGTTAGGCGCCGCAAAGCCCGATATATTATGTTTACAAGAAATTAAAGCCATGCCCGAGCAATTGGATGCTGACTTTTTAGAGAGTTTAGATTATCATCACTATTGGTTTCCTGCAGAAAAAAAGGGCTACAGCGGAACAGCCATTTGGACTAAAGAGGAACCAAAACACGTAGAGTATGGCTGCGGAATTGAAAAATACGACGCAGAAGGGAGAGTTATCCGTGCAGATTTTGAAACCTTTTCTGTAATGTCAGTTTACATGCCTTCTGGGTCAAACGAGTTGAGACAAGGGTTCAAAATGCAGTGGCTCGCTGACTTCAAAAACTACATCGACGAGTTAAAAAAAGAAATTCCCACCCTAATTATTAGCGGAGATTATAACATTTGTCACTTAGACATTGACATTCACAACCCCACTAAGCAGCAAAAAACCTCAGGATTTCTGCCAGAAGAACGAGAGTGGGTAAGCCAATTTATAAATTCAGGGTTTGTAGATACTTTTCGGCACTTTAACATGGAGCCAGATAATTATAGTTGGTGGAGCTACCGCGCAGGTGCTAGGGGTAAAAATTTAGGCTGGAGAATTGATTATCATATGGCGAGCGAACCACTTAGAGAGCGACTAACTAGAGCTACTATTCTGCCTGAAGCAAAACATTCTGATCATTGTCCGATTGTTTTAGAAATTGAAGAGTAGGTCCTTAGTTTATTTTATATGACGAATTGAGGCGAAATAAACCAACAATAGTATTCCTTTTCGAAACCTCATTGTTGGACTCAATTTCAACGAAACAATAATATCACAACTCTAGTGTTTAAAAGTAGCAAGATGCCCTGGCTTTTGGGCATTAAATCTGCTTACTATTGCACTAAACTTAAGTCGTTATGAATCGAAAAATTGCCATTGCTGTCCTTTGCATATCTATGTTCACAGCCTGTGTGCCTGCTAAAAAAGTGGAAGACATTAAACGTAAAAAAGAGATTTGCGAGGAGCAAAGAGCTGCTCTAGAAGAAGCTAATCGGAAGTTAGACGAAAACTTCACCGAAGTAAACGAAAAGTACAAAGATCTTCTAAAGAATCATAAGTCTTTGATGACAGATACAGTTATTCAGGGCAGGTCTCTGCGCTTGATGACAAAAAATTACGATCAGTTAAACCAGACGTATGAATTATTGCTGTCAAAAAACAGAGAATTACTTCAAGGACGCGAATCTGAGAGTGCTTCTATGTTCAAAACCCTAACACAATCTCAAGAGAGTTTAAGAGAGCGCACGATGGCTTTAGAAGAAGCAAAAATTAACCTAGAAGCAAAAGAAAGAAATCTCGCACAATTAAAAACTGAGCTAGAAAGACGAGAAGCACGGGTTAGCGAATTAGAGGGCGTTTTAGCGCGGAAAGATTCAGCTGTTTTAGCGTTAAAATCAAAAGTTCAAGATGCATTGCTAGGTTTTGAAAACAACGGTTTAACCATCGAGCAAAAGAAAGGTAAAGTTTATGTTTCCCTAGATGAAAGTTTATTGTTTGCATCTGGCAAATACGATATTGAAAAGAAAGGAAAAGAAGTCTTAAACAACTTGGGTGCTGTGCTAGAAAAAAATGCAGACGTGAACGTTTTAGTGGAAGGACATACTGATAATGTGCCCCTAAACGGCACAGGAGTTTTAAAAGACAACTGGGATTTAAGTGTAAAAAGAGCCACATCAGTTGTTAAAATTCTTTTAGAGAAAACCAAGGTAGATGCACAGCGATTAACCGCTGCTGGAAGAGCTGATTATGTTCCTATTGCTACCAACGATACCAAAGAAGGTAGAGCGAAAAATAGAAGAACAGAAATAATTTTAACTCCTAAATTAGATGAATTATTTAAGTTACTGAAAAGCAATTAAAAACACCAAACCATAAAATAAAAAGGGGCGACATCTATCGCTCCTTTTTTATGCAGAATACTTAAACCCTCTATTTCGATATATTTGAAAATTAAAATAACATTCGAACGAAAGGCATAAATACGAACCTTTCCGTTTGTCCGGGTGTTAATTACAAGTAAAAAGAATAGAATGAATAAAATAGAATATATTGAAAATGAGATTTCCGAATTAAGAAATCAATTGAAAACCCATAAGCTGTATAAAAATTTAAATAACATTGATGACATAAAAATTTTTATGGAAAGCCACGTGTTCGCAGTATGGGATTTTATGTCGCTCTTAAAGAATCTTCAAATAAACCTTACTAATGTTCAAACGCCTTGGACACCATCCAAAAACCCAACATTGTCAAGGTTTATAAATGAAATAGTTCACGGAGAAGAAAGTGATATCAATGAATTAGGAGAACCAAAAAGTCATTTCGAAATGTATTTGGATGCAATGCTACAAGTAAATGCCAATACTAATGAAATCAATTATTTTACAAAACTTATAGAATTAGGTAATACGGTTGAATATTCTTTAAATGAAGTTAATATAGATAAAAGAGTAGCTGATTTTGTTAAATTTTCATTTTCAATTATTGAGATGAATAAACCACATCTTGTAGCTTCTGCATTTACTTTTGGGCGAGAAGATGTTATTCCTGATATGTTTATCGAAATTCTTAAAAATTCCGATTCTGATAACAAACTATACAACAAAATAAATTACTATCTCAACCGTCATATTGAACTTGATGGGGATGAACACGGTCCACTATCTCTTAAAATGATTTCGGAATTATGTAAAGATGATGACCAAAAATGGAACGAAACATTAACTGTTGCCAAACAATCATTAGAAAAACGAATTGAGCTTTGGAATGCTATTGTAGATTTTATACATCGTGAAAAGCCAGCATATAATAATGTGCTTTAAACATAGCTAGTAAACGCTAAACCGATATTTTGGGCTTATTTACAAATAAGCCACATTTTTAAATTCGGTATTTAGACTTAAAAGCAACATATAAAAATTTGGCTCTGTTTTAAACCAAAAATTAACAATTATTTGTACGCTACGTTTCATACACAAATACGTTAAAACGCTTTTGAAAAATAAACATAAAATAGTCTATACATTTTTACTCCTGTCATTAATTTGTATCATTTCATGTGGCCGGCCTGAATGCAAAAATGAAAATCCAATATTTGAAACCAACGAACCTAATTCTAAAACTTAGAAAGACGAATTAGTTAATCAACTAACTAAAATTGAACAATCTAAATTAAGGTACTGGCTTCAGAAGTATGAAGACCAAAACGGAAAAGAATCTTTATACTTTAATATCTAAGGTGATAGCTTATGTGAAATTATACATTTAACAGTTAATGATTGGACTAAGCTCGAAGATGTTAGAGAAAGGGAGTTAAGGGAGTTGGTCGAAGAGGAGTATAATTTACGAACCTAAAATTTAAAATCGTTCAAGACTCGCTATCTACTGATTTTGTATCCATATCCTACGACAGATTAATTGACTAATCCTGTTCTATTTGCGTCACTTTTATTTTGTCATGTGCTACAATCGAAGCTTTTGCCTTGCAAAGCATCATAAAAAAAGCTCCAAGGATTAACCTTGAAGCTTTTTTAAATTTAATAATCTAATAAGAAATTCTAGTCTAGTTTTTCAACCTCAACTTCCCTGAAATTATTGATGGTAAGTCTGCAATTGCAACCCTTTCTTGTTGCATGGTATCTCGGTCTCTCACCGTCACAGAGTTGTCTTCTAAGCTATCGTGATCAACTGTTATTGAAACTGGTGTGCCAATAGCATCTTGTCTTCTATACCGTTTTCCAATGGAATCCTTCTCATCGTACTGACAATTATAATCTTGCTGCAAGATTTTCAAAATTTCTCTTGCCTTTTCAGGAAGTCCGTCTTTCTTAGTCAACGGCATAATGGCCGCTTTATATGGAGCCAAAAAGTTAGGAATTCGCATGAGCACTCTAGAACTTCCATCTTCCAATTCTTCATTTTGAATTGAATTGGATAAAATGGCTAAAAACATTCGATCTAAACCAATAGAAGTTTCAATTACAAATGGCACATAGCTTTCGTTCAATTCAGGATCAAAATATTGCAACTTCTTGCCTGAATGTTTTTCATGTTGCTTCAAATCGAAATCTGTTCTGGAATGAATTCCTTCCAATTCTTTAAAGCCAAATGGGAAATCAAATTCGATATCAGCAGCTGCGTTGGCATAATGCGCCATTTTCAAGTGATCGTGAAATTTGTATTTTTCTTGAGGAATCCCTAATGCCCAATGCCATTTCATACGCTCCTCTTTCCAATACTCATACCATTTTATTTCTTCACCCGGACGTACAAAAAATTGCATTTCCATTTGTTCGAACTCTCTCATTCTGAAAATAAACTGACGAGCAATTATCTCATTTCTAAAAGCTTTCCCAATTTGAGCAATCCCAAATGGAATTTTTAATCGAGACGTTTTTTGAACGTTTAAGAAGTTTACAAAAATACCTTGAGCAGTTTCTGGTCGTAAATAGATGGTGCTAGCTCCATCTGTCATGGCACCCATTTCGGTGCTAAACATTAGGTTAAATTGTCGGACATCAGTCCAGTTTTTAGAGCCACTAACCGGATCAGCAATTTCTAAGTCAATGATTAACTGTCTTACATCGTCTAATTTTTCAGCGTCCATAGCTGTTTTGAAACGGCTTTCAGCGTTGTTTATCTTTTCCTGGTTAGCAAGTACTCTAGGATTCGTTGCTCTAAATTCCGCTTCGTTAAAGGCATCGCCAAATCGTTTTGCGGCCTTCGTTAATTCTTTATTAATCTTAGCTTCTATTTTAGCAACCCACTCCTCTACCAAAACATCCGCTCTGTAGCGCTTTTTAGAGTCTTTGTTGTCAATTAACGGATCGTTGAACGCATCTGTATGCCCTGAAGCTTTCCATGTAGTAGGATGCATAAAAATAGATGCATCAATTCCTACTATGTTTTCATTCATTTGAACCATGGCTTTCCACCAATACTGTTTGATGTTGTTTTTCAGCTCACTTCCCAATGGGCCATAATCATACGCTGCACTTAGGCCGTCGTAAATTTCTGATGAAGGAAAAACAAAGCCATACTCTTTCGCATGACCGATGATATATTTAAGGTTTTCGTCTTGATTTGCCATGGCGCAAAAGTAATTTATTGAGGGCTTAGTTGAGAAAGTTTAGAGCATAAAAAAACCCCGACCGAAGTCGAGGTTTTTAAAAACTTTTTATCCACTTATTAAAAGTGAAAGTTCAAAGTAATATTTGCATTAGGTCTTGTATCAAAGCCGAAAGAAGAGCTACCAGCCATTTCTGTAGTTGTTGATTCAACAGCAGTACCAGTCCAAGCTTCAGAAGTTGATTCTCCGGTACCTGTAGAATTTAATGCAATAGTCCATTGAATCTCAGCACCTAAAGACATTTTTGGAGCAAAGAAATATTCAACACCACCAAAAGCACCAATTGCTAGACCAAAGGTAGATCCTGCTGAAGTTTCTGTCACTCTACCAGTTCCAGGATTATCTGCAGAATAATCGTTTCCATAAACATTTTCAGTACTAGATGTACCCAAAGAAATCATTGCCATTGGTCCATAAACTCCTTGCAATCTTCCTTTCCCTCTTCTGTACTCCTTTCCACCTCCTATTGTGATGTTAAAGCTGCTTGAATTCTTCTCGTCTGTTACTTTTTCATCGGTGGTAGTTCCAGTTTTATTCACAAGGGTATCAATGCCACTAGTTCCAAAACCAAGTCTCAACATACCTCTGTATGCAGTGTTGGCATCAATAAATTTCTTACCGTAAACAGTATTTGCGTTAACGTCTCCCATCGGGGCTAAGCTGTTATTAGTGTTACCATTTAACATGTTACCACCGTATTTTAGCAAACTTGATGCATCAAAACCGATTGACCAGTCACCTGCTTCTGGTAAAATTGGAACACCTTTCTTTGAAGTTAATCCGTCTTGAGCAAAAGATAGCCCAGCAGTGAATAATGCTGCAATAAGTAATACTTTCTTTTTCATTTTGATTTTTTTAGTTAATAAAAAGAATTTATGATGTCAAACATAATAAAATTTACGCGTTAGTTCAATATTATTCTCAAATTATCACTTTTGTTTATTTCATAACCCCCACCAAAACCCGCTTATATGAACTTTTTCAAATAACTTTAGTTCCTGTAAAAGAGATAGTTGTATGTTTTTAGCTTTATTAACAAGTTAGTTGTTGAAAACTGCAATTAATTCTTAATCATTACAGCCATAACGGGCGAATTCAATGCAAAAACGTAACTTTAATCTATGATTCAAGTAGAAAACGTGCTACTTTCAGAAGACTTATTTACTGCACATTTTGTGTGTGATTTATCGGCTTGTAAGGGTGCGTGCTGCATAGAAGGCGATGCAGGTGCGCCATTGGCGATGGAAGAAATTGATTTCATAGAAGAGTCCTTAGAAGCTATTCTCCCATTTTTAACTCCGGAAGGTAAAAAGTCAATTCATGAATTGGGGGTTTTCACGGTTGACACAGATGGGGACTACGTAACAACTCTTAACAACGGCAAAGAGTGTGCTTTCACCACTTACGATGGCAATGGAACTGCAAAGTGCGGAATTGAAGACGCTTTCCGAGCTGGTAAAACCAACTTCAAAAAGCCCACCTCATGCCATTTATTCCCAATACGGGTTCAAAAGTTGCACGAAATGGAGGCATTGAATTACGAACAAATTGACATTTGCAAACCCGCTTGTGAATGCGGATCTAAACTCCAAGTGAAGGTGTATCAGTTTTTAAAGGAACCCCTAATTAACAAGTACGGAGAGGAATGGTATGCTCACCTACAGGAGGTGGATAAGCTTTTATCAAAAAGCTAAGATTTTGATAAAAGAGATTAAAGTAAAAAGGCTTAACTCTTCAAAAACAACTCTCACTTCTATACTATTGATTTGTGTCCGAAGTTTTTTGAGATCATAGAATTTATCGAATGGCACAAATCAATCACTCAGTGACCGTTGTAATAACGACTAAGTTCTAAAGTGAGCCTTATTCCTTCCTGTCGGCTCACTTCAATTAACAATTGGAATCAATACTATATTAAATAAAAAAATTTTATCCTTCAATCTTATCTAAACCCTATTTCGCAAATCTCAACTGTATCCTATAAACTAAATAATTCATTACCGGAACGATAATTAATGTAAGAAATGTTGCAAAGCTTAAACCGAATATTACGGTCCAAGCTAATGGTCCCCAAAAAATTACGTTATCTCCTCCAATAAAAATCTTTGGATCAAACTCACTGAATAATGAAAAGAAATCAATGTTAAACCCAATAGCAAGAGGAATTAGTCCTAAAACGGTGGTTATAGCAGTTAAAATAACTGGTCTAAGTCTAGCCTTTCCGCCAATAACTATTGCCTCCATCGTATCTTCTCGAGTTAATAATTGTTTTTTGCCGAATCCTAATTCGTATTTGCGCTTTTGCATCAATAAATCAGTATAATCAAGCAATACAACTCCATTATTCACAACAATTCCCGCTAGTGATATAATTCCCATCATTGTCATCATAATTACAAAGTTCCACCCTGTAATAACTAATCCTAAGAAGACCCCTATAAAACTCAAGAAAATAGCTATCATTATAATGGCAGGCTTAATAACTGAACTAAACTGGAAAATTAGAATCAAAAAGATTAAAAACAAACCTGTTACTAGCGCACCTAATAAGAACATCATTTGTTTTTCTTGCTCCTCCATTTCTCCGGTAAAAGCATACTCTGTTCCAGTTGGCATTTCAAAATCTTTCAATTTCTCTTTCAATAATCCCACAATCTCATTTGGATTTGCACCAGGTACAACTCCTGAGTATACTAAAACCGCTCGCTCTAAATCAATGTGCTTAATGGCACTGTATCCTGATGTATTCTTTTGACTTGCAACAGCGCTTACAGGAATTTCTTTGATTTGACCTGAAGCGGGATCCCTGAAAATAATGTTTTGATTAAACAAGGCATTCGTATTGTACCGAATATCTTCGTTGAAACGAACATAAATATCATAATCTTCACCGTCTTCTTTATAAATTCCAGCCTTCGTCCCAAAAATTGAATTTCTCAGCTGGTTCCCTACCTGACTAGCAGAAATTCCAAGCTCTCCTGCTTTTTTTCGATCTACATTAACTTCAATTGAAGGTTTGCTTTTGTTTACGTCAATCTTCAATTCATCAATTCCCGCAACATTTTGAGCATTGATAAAATCTCTCATTTGCTCTGCAGCGTCAATCAACTGAGCATAGTCCTTCCCGCTAATTTCAATATTCACCGGATAACCCGCAGGTGGTCCGGCAGCATCTTTCTCAACGGAAATTTTAATCCCAGGATAAATCCCTTTTAACGCTTCTTGAACTTTTAAACGCAATTCTTCACTACTAGCTCCTTTTCTAAATTTAAACTCTCGCATAGAGGCTGTTACCTTCCCTCTGTGAGGCATGTCAGCTGAAGAACCTCCATCTGTTTGCGGATTTCCAGCACCTGAACCTACAACTGAGATGGAAGACTCAACTAAGAAATTATGAGCTTCTTCATCCAAATACACTTCATCGTTAAGAACTGCATTTATTCGACTTTCAATGTCAATGGTTATTTTGTTTGTTCTGTCAATTGCTGTTCCTTCTGGATATTCTATATAGGTAATAATTTGCTTTGGTTGGTTGTCCGGAAAAAACTCCACCTTCGTTCTACCTGAGCCTAACGACCCTCCAAACAAAAACAATGAAACGAATAGCATAATAAAAGTTCCAAAGAAAAAGTAATATGCATTCCTTTTTCTCAATGCCATTCTTAAAAAACCTTCATACCAATTTTCAAATGCAACCAATGTTTTATTTTGAAAATGGTCCGCCATTCCTGCAACTACGTATCGATGAAGCCACAATAATAGCGCAGTAAAGATCAAAACAGATCCCAAACCTCTATAAGCTCCACCAACCAATAAAATAAATGTGCCAAACACGACTAAGATTATTGTATTTCGAATGAGCATCTTTTTAGGAGTCTCTATGTTCTCAACGGTCATAAACTTAGAAACCAACATGGAGTTAAAGAAATATGCCACAAAAAGTGAAGAACCCAGCACAATAGATAATGTGATTGGGAAGTATTTCATGAACTGACCCATTATTCCGGGCCATAATCCAAGTGGCACAAAAGCCGCAACAGTTGTTAAAGTTGAAACCATAATAGGTATGGCTATTTCTCCAATACCTTTTTTAGTTGCTTCAATGCGGGACATCCCTTGACTCATTAAACGGTATACGTTTTCAACCACTACAATACCATTATCAACCAACATTCCTAATCCCATAATCATGGCGAAAAGAATCATGGTATTCATAGTATAACCCAATAATTCAATGATAAAGAAGGAAATAACCATTGACATTGGAATTGCAAAACCTACGAATAAGGCATTTTTGAAGCCTAAAAAGAACATCAACACAGTAACTACTAAAAGAATCCCGAATATGATATTGTTCACCAAATCATCTACCTGATTGATTGTGAGTTCAGACTGATCATTTGCAGAAGTAACTGTTACATCTGGAGGCAAGAAATTATCTCGAGCATCTTGAATAATTAAGTTGGCTTGCTCAATTGCGTCAACCATATTTTTCCCTGCACGTTTTTTCACATCAAGCATAACAACCTGATCCCCCCACTCTCTTGCAAAAGTCGTTTTCTCTTTGTCCTTAAACTTAACCTCAGCAATATCTTTCAAGTAAATAGCAGATCCTTTTTCAGACTTTACCACAAAATTTTCCAAGTCCACAGGGTCTTGGATTTCTCCTAAAATTCGAATTGTTCTTCGCTGGCCACTGTTAATTAAATTACCAGCGGACATAGTAACGTTTCCGTCTGAAATTGCATTAGAAATATCTTGAAAGCTAACCTTAGCTGCCATCATTTTGTACACATCAACGGCTACTTCAACCTCTTTTTCTTGTGCACCACGAATATCAACTTGCTTTATTTCAACAATCGTTTCAATCTCCTCTTCTAAATATTCTGCAAACTCTTTTAATTTTTCTACAGGATAGTCCCCTGTAATATTATAGTTTACAATAGCAATCTCCTCTGATAAGTTCAAATCAAACACATTTGGTTCAACCTTGGCTCCGTTAAACGTTGGCCAATCCGCTCCAGATGTCACTCCGTCTACCTTGTCTTTTACTTTTACTTTAGCCTCTTCAACGCTAATATCTTCGTCAAACTCTATAGTTATAATTCCGTAATCCTCTTGCGAAGTAGATAAAATTTCCGCAACGTTAGATACGTTATTCAACTCATCTTCCAATGGGTCAACTATTAAACGTTCAATATCCTCGGCTGTATTTCCGGGATAGCCGGTACTGATATATATCTTGGTCTCCTTAATTTCAGGAAAATTTTCCCTAGGTAAGTTGAAGTATGACGACAACCCTAAAAAGAAAAAGATAGCCATCATTACATAAATAACCGTTGGGTTATCTATTGCCCATGAAGACAATCCAAATTCTTTCTCTATTGATTTTTTCTCTTTTGACATGGTGTGTCTTATTTGATAATTTCTACTTCTTGGTTGTCTTTTACAGTTCTAGCGCCTTCTTGAACAACAGCATCGTTGATATCTAAGCCACTTAAAACCTCAATAAAGTCTCCTTGCTTTACGCCTGTCTCAATAAAAGCTTTATGCACAACAGCAGTGTTGTCATTATTTGATGCAGTTCGATAAACGTATTGTTTGCCTTCTGAATTTTCAGAAATAATACTTTGAGGAATTAAAATTGCTTGCTGGTTGCGATAATCGTTAATCATCAACTTCGCTGTTAAGTTTGGTTTGATCATTCCATCTTTATTTGGAACACTTACCTCAACCCTATATGTTCTGTTCGCAGGATTAATGTAATTTGATACTTTCTCTATAGAAGTTTCAATTATTGTATCCAATATTGGTAAGTCAACTTTTACCATTCTTCCTTTCTTAATCGAAGACAAGTACTTTTCAGGAACATCTGCTTTTATAAACATGTTAGAAAGGTTTACTATTCTAAACAATGGGGTTGCTCCGGGTGAAACAATTTGTCCTTCATCTGCTATTGTTTCATCAATAATTCCGGTAAAAGGCGCGGTAACCACTGTTTTAGCAACTTGCTCTTGTATTTGATTTACCATCTCAATATCAGCTAAATACTGAGTTTCAGAGCCCAAATATTCCATCTCTGAACCAATTTTCTGATCCCATAATCGCTTTCTCTTCTCGTAAGTCGTTTTCGATAATTTTGCCATTTGCTCAACTTGGGCTAATTGCTTTCTCAAACCACCATCGTCAATAACTGCAACAGTCTGGCCTTTCAATACCTTATCTCCCATCCCGACTTTAAAACTTAGCAATGTTCCAGAATACTCCGGATAGACAACTATGTTCTGATCTGTTTCTACACTTCCTTGCAATTCTACAAAATGACTAAAATTTTGACTTTCTATCTTATACAAACTCACTAAAGGAAGTTTCTTGGTAGAGTCCTTTGAAGCTATATAAGTTTCAATTTGCTTCATCTGCGCTTGTTGTTCTCTCAATTGAGCATTCAATTCCGCTTTCTTTTCTTGCAAAGCCTCCAAATTGCCTTCTTCAATTAAAGAGTCGATCGACTTTCCTTCACCACCAGCGCAGGCAACTAAAAATGCAAGGCTAATTACTACTATTAAATTTTTCATCTTATTTCTTTTCTTGGTTGTAATTTTTATTGATTTAGTGCTTTGTCCAAATTGGACTTAGCTTGTATTAACTGAAAAGCAGAAGAGATATATCTCGACTGGCTTTGTAAAAGTTGATTATTCGCCTGTGTTAGTTCTAAACTGGAACTGATTCCTTCTTCGTATTTAATTTTTGTTTTATCGTAAATACGTTGAGCCAAGTCTAAATTACCTTCTGTTGTATTGTACTGAGAAAGTGCGAATGTGTATTGTGATTTGCTATTTGCGGCTTCAATTGTTAATTGTTGTTCCACTTGCTTTTTAGCTACTTCTATTTTCTCTACATTCAATCGCGCTTGTTGAATTCTAGTCATTCTTCCAAAACCTGAAAAAAGTGGAATATTTAAATTCAAACCCACTAATTGCCCATTGTAAAATCGTTTGTTATCTAAAAAGTCAAACTCATTAGCAAAAGCATTACTCGATAAATTATAAAATGCAGAAAGGCTAGGCAGAGCTGTTGATTTTTGCTGTTTTAAAAGTAAAGAAGTGGCCTTTTCTTGTGTGCTAATAATTTGATAATCGATATGAGATGATACGTCAAACTCTTTGCTCAAGTATTCTTGTGATGTAGAAATACTTGTAACCGTTTTTAGATCATCTGTTAAATTTAATGTTGAGCTAATGTCCATGCCCAAAATAAACTTCAACTGATTATTCACAACGTCTAAAGTTCTTACCGCTTGCTCTTGAGCATTTTTTACATTTGCTAAAGTCAGTTCTATTTGGTCTTTATCCTGCTCTTCAGCAAACCCATTTTTATATAACTCACCAATTTCAAAAGCGCTTTGCTCTAAACTTTTTACATTTCCTTTTAATATTTCAATATTTCGCAGAGCAACCAAGGCGTTGCCATATGCTACGGTTACGATATTTTTTACTTCAATTTCTGTTTTCTTTTTATCGTTTTTAGAAATTTGCAAATATGTTTTTGCAGCCTGCAGACCGACAATATAAGAACCGCTAAAAAGCAATTGATCAACTCTTAAGTTTGCTCCTGCTTGCATCTCAGTTCCTAAAAATATTTCAGCAAATTCTCCTTCAGGGCCGCCAAAGACATCCGCTGGAATTAAGGAAAGTGGTGTTTGAACATACCTCTGAAAACTACCACTAGCGTTAATTTGAGGCAATCCAGTTCCTATGGTTTCCAATACTTTATTATCTGCTATTTGAACGTCTTTATCAGCATTTATACTCATGTAGCTATTCTTAATGGCATAGTTTTGTGCCTCTTGTAAGGTAAACTCAAAACTTTCGGCTTGAGCAAATCCGGTTGAGGAGTAACCAACAACCAAAAACAGCACGGCAATCAGGTTTGATTTGATATTATACATTGTCTTGACTAAATTTTTGTTTTAAATATTCTCTTCCTTTTGAACTAGCAATTCCTCTAATATGGTATCGCATCATTTCTCCATGCACCTCATGTAAATTGATTTCCTTAGATGGGGTATTTTCTGGATTCATAATAGACAACATCATAGAAAGATACAACTCGGTAACAATCTCTGTATTAAGATTCGTTCTGTAAAACCCTTCTTTCACTCCGTTTTCTAGATTGGTATGAATTGATTTTCTGACAAATTTATCTTTGTGGTTCACCAAAATTTGAAATGCCTCCGGATGATATTTCCGCATGTCAAATAAAATAGAAGGATGCATCTCTTTCATTTGAGAACTAACTTCCTTAGTCATCGCCATAATTTCATCGATGGCATTATCACATTTCTTAAGAGTTTCTTCCAAACTACATTGCTCGCAGTTAATGTGAAGCTCCATCATTTTCTTGACTAAATCTTTTTTATTATCCACATATTGATAGAGGGTTTTCTTAGAAATCCCCAGCTGCCTGGCAACTTCATCCATCGTCATACTTTTTATGCCATACCGCATAAACAAGTGGGTTACTTTTTCAAATAATTCTTTTTCTTCCATAATTGAGAGCGCAAAAGTAAAAAGCTTTTTTAAATTGGAAACGTTTTTTGTACTTTTTGTTTCCGCAACAACAAAAGTAACTTAATCCCACCCACAACCAGTAAAACGAATTTTTTAGAAACCTAACTTTTCCATAGCTTAATTCATCCCTATTAAAAGAGAAAACCGTTCCTTTGTAATCTCAATTTTTGAAAAGCAATTTCGTATGAAACGATCAGAAGTAAAGTACTTACTAACAGAAGGTAAAGTTGGAATAGAAGTTTTAATTAAGGCTTGGGTTAGAACCAAAAGAGGAAGTAAGAACGTAAGCTTTATAGCTCTCAACGACGGCAGTACCATTAACAACATTCAAGTGGTGGTGGATATGGAAAAAGCAGACGAAGCTGTTCTAGACCGAATTAATACAGGTGCTTGCATTTCCGTTATTGGTAGATTAGTTGAATCTCAAGGAAGTGGCCAAAATATTGAAATAGAAGCTACAGAAGTTGAGGTATTGGGAGAAGCTAATCCGGATGAATATCCCCTTCAGCCTAAAAAACACAGCCTAGAGTTTTTGAGAGAAATTTCCCACTTACGATTTAGAACAAGCACCTTCTCAGCGGTCAGTCGCATTCGACATGCTATGATTTTCGGGATTCACGAATTTTTCAACAACAAAGGGTTTTACAACATTCACACTCCTATTATAACAGGTTCTGATGCAGAAGGTGCAGGAGAGACATTTAAAGTAACCAACTTTGAATTAAACGAAATTCCAAAAACTGAAGATGGGGAAGTAGACTTCAAGAAAGACTTTTTTGGAAAAGAAACAAACCTTACCGTTTCCGGCCAATTAGAAGCGGAACTAGCAGCGATGGCTTTGGGCAAAGTGTACACCTTTGGACCTACCTTTAGAGCAGAAAATTCCAATACCACGCGTCATTTAGCTGAATTTTGGATGATTGAACCTGAAGTTGCCTTTGCAGATTTGGACGAAAATATGGACTTGGGTGAGGAATTATTAAAATACATAATCAACTACGCACTTGAGCATTGCGCTGATGACCTAACCTTTTTAGATGCTAGATTGGTGGACGAAGAAAAAAACAAGAAAGCAGAAGAGCGCTCCCAAATGGCGTTGATTGAAAAATTAAAGTTTGTTGCTGAAAATGATTTTGAGAGAGTTACTTACACAGATGCTATTAATATTTTAAGAAACTCAAAACCGAACAAAAAGAAAAAATTCAATTATCTTATTGACGGTTGGGGTGCAGATTTACAATCAGAACATGAACGTTTCTTAGTAGAAAAACACTTCAAGAAACCAGTTATCCTTTACGATTACCCAAAAGACATTAAAGCATTTTACATGCGCCAAAATGACGATGACAAAACGGTCAGAGCCATGGACATTTTATTCCCAGGCATAGGCGAAATTGTTGGTGGTTCTCAACGTGAAGAGCGCATGGATAAATTAGTACAACGAATGAATGAGATGGACGTACCTACCTATGAACTTTCATGGTATTTAGACCTTCGAAAATTTGGGACAGCTCCGCACTCTGGATTTGGATTAGGTTTCGAAAGACTCCTGCTGTTTGTAACGGGAATGGGTAACATTAGAGATGTCATCCCTTTTCCTAGAACACCGAAGAATGCTGAATTTTAGGTTATAATGATTTTTGAAAAACTGATACGTTATCTTCATTACTTCAAAACGAATTACTTGAAGCTTGGAATAGCGAATATTCTTCAGTTTTACAGCATCATTCAAACTCCTTTGAACAATACCTTCAATCCTTAATCAATCTGCAGCATACTGTTGTGACAGATGATGACCACAACTTTTGTGCTTGGTATTTTGAATTTGATAGAGACAATGAAAGGCAATTTGGAATCATTGTTCACCCCCAACTACCAAAAAAGAGGACTTGGCAAAGCCATACTTGATCGAACGAAACTGAACAACGATAAACTCTCTGCTTGGGTTGTTGACTCAAACAGTTTTAATAAAAGTGACGAAGGTCAATATAGGTCTCCTTTAAACTTCTATCTCAAAAACGGTTTCAGAAAAGAACCGATTAGTTGGGATTCGGAAAAAATAAAGCCCGTTAAAATATCTTGGCACAAATAATGGATAGTGGAGTTTAAACTCAAGCAAAAAGTTTAAATTTAAAGTCGAATACTAAGCCATGTTAAAACAATCTCTTCAACATAAGCTATTGCAAAAGCTTTCGCCCCAGCAAATTCAACTCATGAAGTTGTTGCAGCTACCTACTGTTGCTTTAGAGCAGAGGGTGAAGGAAGAGCTAGAAGGAAATCCTGCTTTGGATGAGGGAGCCGACAATAGGGACGAAGAAGAAGAGGAAGAACGATATGAAGAAAGGGACGATGCTAAAGATGAACACGAGGACATTGATCTTTCCATATACATGGACAATGACGATACACCAGATTATAAATATCAAGCATCCAATCATAGCAAAGATGATGAAGATAGTGACATACCGTTTAGTGGAGGATCCACTTTTCATGAACGTTTAAAAGATCAAATCAATCTCCAAAATTTAACCGAAAAAGAAGGACAAATTGCTGACCACCTTATTGGTAGCCTTGACGATTCCGGATATTTGAGACGAGATGTTAGTGCAATAGAAGACGACTTAGCTTTTCGTAATAACATCATGACAAGCAAAGAAGAAATTGAAAAAGTACTGCACGTCGTTCAAGAAATGGACCCGCCTGGTGTTGGGGCACGAAATCTACAAGAGTGTTTATTGATTCAAATCAAAAAAAGAATATCAAATTCCTATGCAAAACGAATTGCGATAGAGATTCTTCAAAACCATTTTGATGAGTTTACCAAAAAGCATTATTCTAAAATTATTGATAAACTTGAAATCGAAAATGAAGACTTAAAGGCGGCTATCGACGAAATTTTGAAGTTGAACCCAAAGCCAGGCAACTCAATGAATACTTCAGGCAAAACAGTGCAAGTAGTGGTGCCTGATTTTGCCCTTTCTATTAACGACGGAGAGCTGGAAATTTCCTTAAATGGCAGAAACGTACCTCAACTTAGAGTAAGTAATGAGTACAAAGGAATGATTGAGCACTACCAGAAATCGAAAGAGAAGTCAAAGTCAGATAATGAGGCAATGACTTTTGTTAAACAAAAATTAGATTCTGCTAAATGGTTCATTGATGCAATTCAGCAGCGCCAACATACCCTTATGAGCACCATGAGCACCATTGCTGAATATCAAAAGCGATACTTTTTAGAAGGCGATGAAACCAAGCTAAAACCAATGATCTTGAAGGACATTGCAGAAAAAATCAACATGGACATTTCTACCGTTTCTAGGGTGGTAAACAGCAAGTATGTCTCAACACCGTATGGCACCTTTCTTTTAAAATCTTTCTTCTCAGAGTCGCTATCTACTGAAGATGGTGAAGAGGTGAGTACAAGAGAGGTGAAGAAAATTTTGCAAGATTTAATTGGAGAGGAAGACAAGAAAAAGCCATTAACCGATGAAAAGCTTTCTCAATTGCTGCGCGACAAAAAATACAACATTGCAAGAAGAACTGTTGCAAAATATCGAGAACAATTACACTTGCCTGTTGCTAGATTGAGAAAGGAACTATAGATGACTCTTTTCGCAAAAATATTCTCCTACCTATTTCACCCTATCTTTGCTCCACTTTATAGTGTTGCACTACTTTTTAGCTTGCCTATTTACCTCAACTACAAGCTACCACAGCAATTTATCAACTTCACCTACTCCGTTGTTGTGCTCAATTTGGTGATAAGCCCTATTTTGGTTTCACTTTATTTGAAAAGAAGAGGATTTATTAAATCTTTAGAAATGAAAACCACTAAAGAGCGAGTTATTCCTTATTTGGTAAGCGCCGTTCTATACGCTGTAACTTTTTTCTTGTTTCGTCAAATTCAAATGCCTGCCCTTTACCTTAAATTTTTCCTAGGGGCATTCTTTGCCATTGTTATACTTTTAATAGCTACATTTTTCTCTCAAAAAATAAGTGCACACTTGGCTGCTTTAGGCGGAATTTGTGGAATGTTATATAGTATTTCGGTGATAACTTTTACGGAAACACTTACTTGGTTGATTCTTGTAATTATAGTCTCAGGTTTTGTAGCTTCTGCCAGGATAATTTTAAAAAGTCATTCCGGTATTGAACTCATCAGTGGATTCTTATTAGGTTTCGGAATTCAACTGATTCTATTTTCTTAGAGCATAGGCAAAAATGCATCCTCAATGTGCTCAATGTCAGTTTTATTCCCTTGAATTAAAACAGATACAATATCAAATCGGCACTTCAAGTCAATATTTTGTTATTGAATAAAGGCATCTGCTCCCTTTACTATTCGCTTTTGTTTGGGAATGGTAACTGCCTCTTTCGGGTTTTCGAACTCCAAGGAAGTTCTTGTTTTTACCTCAACAATGATAATTTGCCTTTCGTATTTTGCAATAATATCAATTTCCGCTTTTTGAAAACGCCAATTTTGTGTAATAATGTCGTAGCCGTTTTTCGCTAAAAACTTTACCGCTGCCGCTTCTCCTTGTTTTCCAACTTCATTATGATCCACCATGGAAGATTAAAGTTGCATTATTATTTATATCAATTTTTAACTGTGTTTCTCGATTCATTATCAATGCCAAATTTCTCTCAATATGTCCAGACGGCAGGCCGAAAATGATTGGAATGTTAAACTCCTTTAAGTTATCAGCAATAATTTCTTTAGCGCTTTTCCCAAACGGAATAGTATTGTCATTCATATCGCTCATTCCCCCAACTAAAACTCCAATACACCCATCAAATAAGCCTGCCCTTTTCAGGTTCATCATCATTCGATCTATGTGGTACAAGTATTCATCTAAATCTTCGATAAACAAAAATTTTCCTTTTGTATCAAGCTGGCTTAGGGTGCCTGTTAAAGAATAAATAATGGATAAATTCCCCCCAACTATGGGCGCGAAATGTTCTTCGTTTGCAACAGAAAGGGAACCTTCTTCTATCTGAAAATCTAATTTATAAGAATTTCCAAAAAGTGCTTCATGTATGGTTTTTGTACTCTCATTTTCTCCTATTTTCGGGAAGCTTATGGGCATATTGGCATGCAGCGTTTCAATACCAAAATTTTGATTGATATGATTGTGCAACACGGTAACATCGCTGTAACCTACTAACCACTTTGGGTTTTTTTGAAAGGCTGAAAAGTCAATATGGTCGATCAACTGCACGGTTCCGTAACCTCCCCGGGCGAAAACTACAGCCTTCAATTCCGAGTCGTCCAAAGCAGCTTGTAAATCTTCTATCCTTTGTTCCGCTATTCCTGCAAATTGGTGGTGCTGAGCAAACAAGTTTTTGCCTAAGATCACCGTTAGTCCCCAACTTTCAAAAACTCGTATTGCAGGCGCTAACTCTTCTTTTGATATTTTACGAGCAGTAGATATAATTGTAATTACATCTCCTTTTTTAAGGGCTTTGGGTTGCAACATGAAATCAAAGGTAATTTATTCACCAGTACTGTTGTCTTAAATTATAAGTTTTTCGTAATCTTGCCTACGCTTTACAAAGCAGGGCCCTTAGCTCAGTTGGTTAGAGCACCTGACTCATAATCAGGTGGTCGCTGGTTCGAGCCCAGCAGGGCCCACCTAGCAAAAAAGG